>JAHDWA010000012.1:0-221848 GCA_023382535.1 Anaerolineae bacterium
GCCAGGAAAAGGCCGAGCAGGAATTGATGGCTTTGAAGTTTCAACTGTTGAAAACCCAGGGCGAGTTGAAGGTAACGCCGGAGATGAAGATGAACGAAATCGTGGCTATTCATCCCCAGGCGCAGCAGGTACTGGCCGGCTTTCACCTTGGCGGCTGCTCCAGTTGCTCGTTTGACCCGCACCAATCGTTAGGTGAAGTTGCCGCCGTCAATGGCCGGGATATCCAGTCCATTTTAGTGGCGCTCAACTCGCTGGTGGCTGAAGGCAGCAACGGCAACGGCTTCATTTCTCCTGAAAGATTGAAAACGCCTAATATTCAACTGCATTTTTAGGATTTTGTGTTAAGAAATAGAGAACTCAGGGAAGTTGTTGGACCTGAGTTTCTTTTTTAAGATTTCCCCTCTTGACATTCATCTCAAAAGAGGCTATTATATAGACATATTTATAATTGTCTATATATAGGTGAGATATGCCGGGTTTTGATATGGTCGCCTTTTGCAAGGCTTTGGGCGACGAGACACGACAGCGAATTTTGGAAATACTGCAAGCCGAGGGCGAGAAGTGTGTCAGCGATTTGGTGGATCTTTTTAATGTCTCCCAGCCGACCATCTCCCATCATCTCAATTTTTTAAAGCAGGCCAACCTGGTGACAAGCCGCCGGGAAGGCAAGCAAATTTATTACCGCGCTAATCAAGACAATATTGTTGAATGCTGCGGGATGCTTTTTACCAAGTTTGTACCTACCGATATTGTTTTGCATGAGTTTGTGGAAGCAGAAAAAGAGACCGTTTAACGTCTCTTTTTTTGCTTTAATATATAGATACATTTATATATTTATATTTGTACAAGGGGAAAATTTTATGAGTAGTAAAATTTATTTTGACCAGATTGCCTCAGAGTGGGACCAGATGCAGCAGAGCTTTTTCTCCGACACGGTTAGAGATAAGGCTTTGGCAACGGCCAAGGTGCAGGCCGGTCAACTTGCGGCGGATATTGGCGCAGGCAGCGGATTTATTACAGCCGGGCTGCTGGCGCGAGGGCTTAAAGTGATCGCGGTTGACCAATCTGAGGCCATGCTGGCGGAGATGGACAAAAAGTTTGGACAAACTGCTGAGGTAGATTATCGCCAGGGCGAAGCAGACTCACTCCCTATCGCCGACGAGGAGGTAGATTATACCTTTGCCAACATGTACCTGCATCACGTCGAGTCGCCCTCCCAGGCCATTAAAGAGATGGCCCGTACGCTTAAACGAGGCGGCAAACTGGTGATTACGGATCTGGACGAGCACAATTTTGAATTTTTGGCCCGGGAGCAGCACGATCGCTGGCTGGGGTTTAAGCGAGGGGAGATTAAAGAGTGGTTGATTGCTGCCGGACTAAAAAATGTGGCGGTGGCAGACACGGAAGAAAAATGCTGCGGCTCATCATGCTGTGGCGGCGAAAAAGCAAATATTACTATTTTTGTAGCTTCAGGAGAAAAATAATGACGACCGATAACAACGTTACCCTCAAAGAACAGGTGCGGGAACGCTACGGCGCGATTGCCGAGCAGCATCTCAATCCGGCTGTAACTGCCCCCATTCAACTCCTCGACACGCGACCCCAGGCTGACACCGGCTGCTGCGGGCCGGCAGGCGGCTGCTGCAGCCCCGGCGACGCGGCCCAGGATGCCAGCCTGGCCCAGGCGCTCTATCAGGAAGCCGAACTGACCGGCCTGCCGGATAGCGTAACCCTGGCTTCGCTTGGCTGTGGCAACCCGACCGCCATCGCCAGCTTAAAACCGGGCGAAACGGTGCTCGATCTCGGCTCAGGCGGGGGCATTGACTGCTTCATCGCGGCTCGATTCGTCGGCCCGGCTGGCCGGGTCATAGGGGTGGATATGACCGACCATATGCTGGCTCTGGCCGAGCAGAACAAAGCCAAACTCGGTCTGACCAACGTCGAATTCCGCAAAGGGGAGATCGAGGCTTTGCCCGTGGAGAGTAACAGCGTGGATGTGATTATCTCCAACTGCGTCATCAATCTCTCGCCCGATAAGGACGCCGTTTTCCGCGAGGCCTTTCGGGTGCTGAAGCCGGGCGGCCGCTTTGCCGTATCGGATATGGTTACGGCGGGCGAGTGGCCGGAACCACTCAAAGCCAACGTGGGGGCCTGGGCCGGCTGTATCACCGGGGCGATTGACCAGGAGGTGTATTTACAAAAGATGCGTGAAGCCGGGTTTGTCGAGGCGGGGGTCGAGTCCCGCAGTTCCTACGGCCTGGAAGACCTCGACTCGCTGGATGAGACCAGCCGCGAGACCCTGACCCAGGGTGTAGATTGGTCCACCGTGCCCGCCGATGTGCGGCTCTACAGCGCCCGGATTGTGGCCCGGAAACCCCTTGATTAAGTTTTCAGTTTGAACTCCATTTCTCTGGTGCGCCAGACTTTTGCCTCCAAGGCCAAAAGTCTGGCGCATTTTGCTATTTTTGTGATAGCCTTTTCAACTGTTATTAATTCTTGCCCTCAATCTTGACAGGAAAATTATCTGGCATTATAATGCACTCAATGTGGAAACGTTCCCATATTATTCTTCTTGCTCCGTAATCAGGCTTTTTCCTTTCCTCCTAACCCGAGCTGCATCTTGATAGCTAAATCAAAAAAGAGACAATATGACTGGCTTAGAGCCACGAAATAGTGGGTAAAAATTACTTTTTTTGATCTTAAAAGGTGTCGCCACTTTTGTTATCTGGACAATTTGTGCAAGAGGGGGATTTGTAGTGACGATATAATGTGGTATCGTTTCTAGAATATCACCATTTTGATGGAAATTAAGGATAGAAAGCGCACAGATTATGACGGCGACGATCAAGGATGTAGCCAAGCGGGCTGGTCTATCACTCTCTACTGTTTCACGGGCGCTCAACAAGAGCGGGTATGTTAGCCAGGAAACACAACGGCGGGTTGACGAAGCCGTGGCCGAACTGGATTACCAACCCAACTGGATGGCCCGTAGCTTAAAGGGCAAAACTTCACGTCTGATTGGGTTAATTATGCCCGATGTCTCCAGCTCTTATGATAACACCATTATCCAGTTGGTCTGCAATACCTTACATGCGCATGATTACGAACTCATTCTTTGTTTGAATAATGAGGATCCGGCTATTGATCTTGGCTACTTGAAAATGCTGCAAGAAAAGCGGGTGGCCGGCCTTATTTATATCTATCCTGCGGGCGGCAGTAATTCGGCCTTTATCCGCCAGTTGGCTAACCAGGGCATGCCGATCATTGAAATCAATCGCCGCCGGGAAGAAGATTTATTGGATGCCGTTCTGGTGGATAATATCCAGGGCGCTTATCAAATAACCACCTATCTTATCGAGTTGGGCCATCGTCGGATTGGGTTGGTCTTGGGTGAAACTGAGCTGACCACCGGCAAAAACCGCTTAACCGGCTATCGCCGGGCGCTCACCGATCATGGCCTGCCGCTAGATCCCGACCTCATCCGGATCGGTTCTTTTACCCGCCAGCATGGCGAGAAAGGTACCTGTGAGCTGCTGCAATTGGCCGAACGTCCCACCGCTATCCTGACCGGAAGCAATCGCATTTTGATGGGGGCGCTGAGTGTTCTGGGCCAGACAGGGCTGAAGATACCTGACGACATTTCAATTGCTACCTTTAATGATACCGAGTGGTTGAGTTTTTGGCAGCCGCCGATTACGGTGGTAGATGTGGCCATTGACGAAATGGCCCAGTTGGCCGTGGACCTGCTTTTGCGCCGCCTTGTTTCGCCTGGAAAGTTCTCCCGGCCGACAACTTACCTGTTGAGCACGTCTCTGATCAAACGAGCCTCGTGCAGGGATTTAACGGAAAGTTAGTATTTCCAGGTTTACTTCCTTTCTTAACGAGAAAGTGATTGTTGTTAAAGGACTTAAGGAGGCAGTTATGGTTATCCAGATTCCGCCGTAGCAGGGTAGATACAATGATATGATTGCGACGTGATCGAAGACCTTACCGTAGCGTAAACAAAAAAAGGAGATACCGGCTAACTTGGCAGGAAGCGGTATCTCCTGGAGTGACGCAATGCTAGGAGGGCACTCAGACGTTTTTTGTCCGGGTGCAGCTCGCTGGCACCGGTCGTTTTTATTATATCGCATGTGCACCTAACTGGCGAATAAAACAGGTTTGTCCCAAACGCTTCAGCCAGAACGGGGCCGGATAACTCGGTAGGGTCAGCTAAAACCGGACCCAGTGAATTCAAAAATCAAAGGAGATAAATCATGGCTGATAATCAAGACAACGGGGTGCAATTTGTGGAACTTTGGGGAGCAATGACCCGGCGCGGGTTTTTGCAGGGGTTATTTACGGCCACGGCCGGGGCAGGCTTGTTGGCAGGCTGCGATCTTAGCGGCCAACAACCACAGGTACAGGAGCAGGCTGCACCGGCGGCACAAAGCAGCAGTGGAAATTTACCCTTTGGCAAGGCGATGAAAGCAGCCTTTACCAACGCCGGCCTGGGGGCAACCTGGTGCGCTCAGGGCAAAGAGGCCGCCGATAAGTGGGGCAAATGGCTGGGCGTCGAAGTGACCTGGTTTGATGGGGGCCTGAGCATTGACACCCAGCGCAAGGCTGTGGAAGACATGGCCGCCAGAGATTGGGATTTTGTGGCGATTCAAGCCTTTGGCATTGATACCCTGGTTGACCCGGTGAAGCGGATGATTGACAAAGGTATACCCATTATCCAGATGGATACAACCATTTCTAAAGACGACATTGGCATTACAACCTTCCTGGAGCCGGACAACATCTTTATGGGTGAGGTGGTCAGTGAATCGCTCTTCAAAGCTATCGGCGGCGAGGGTAAAGTGATTATGACCCAGGGAGCGCTGGGCCATACCGGGGCGCAAAAACGAGCCACCGGGTTTGAGCAAGCGGTGGGGAAGTATCCCAACATTGAAGTCATTGCTCAAGACCCGGCCGATTGGGATGTTAATAAAGTGGCTCAACTCTGGGAGGATTACCTGGTGAAATTCAGTGACATCAAAGCGGGCTACTTCCACAACGATGATATGGCCTTAGCCGCAGCCAAAGTAATAAAGAACGCTGGCCGGGAGAAGGACATCTTGCTGGGAGGAATTGACGCTATGCCTCAAGCCATCACGGCGGTGAAAGACGGCACGTTGCTGACCTCGGTACGTAATCCTTCCTGCCGCATCCACTGGGGGGCAGTGGTGATTGGGGCCATGGCCGCCAGCGGGGTTACGGGTATCCCCAAGTATATTCTGATGGATGGCCCGGTTGTCACCGCTCAGAATGCGGATGGCCTATTCTTTATGGAAGAACAGCTTCTGTTGTAATCTCAATCGGCAACCTGTTTTTCTGTGGGCCGAAAATTGATCAGGAAGTTATGAATACACCAGCGGCGGCATGGTCTATCCTGGAATTGCATCGGGTTTCTAAACGTTACGGGGGTGTGATCGCCCTGGAAAACGTAGACTTTGACCTGCATGCCGGGGAAGTGCATGGCCTGGTGGGGGAGAATGGCGCAGGCAAAAGCACCATGATGAAGTTGCTGGCCGGCGTGTATGACGATTACGACGGCGAGTTACGGCTGAACGGTGAAGTAGTCCGCTTTTCCTCCCCCGCCGAAGCCCAGGCCCGGGGCATCGGTATGGTTTACCAGGAGTTGAGCGCCTTCCAGCACCTGACGGTGGCCGAAAATATCTTTGGCCGGCATCTACCCCTGCGGGGTGGGTTGGTGGATTGGCAACGGTTAAAGCGTGAAGCCCAGGCTCACTTGCGGGAACTGGGCCTGGATATTGATGTTACGGCCATGATGGGGCATTTGCCGGTAGGGGTGCAGCAACTCGTCGAGATTGCGCGGGTCATCTTCAGTGGGGCGCGGATTATTATCCTGGATGAGCCGACCTCGGCGCTCTCCCCGCCGGAGACGAGGCGCTTGTTTGAGTTTATTGTCAGGCTAAAAGCCCAGAGTAAGAGCGTCATCTTCATTTCTCACTTTCTGGAAGATGTTTTGGAAATTAGCGACCGGATCACCGTCCTCAGAAATGCGCATAAAGTGGTTGTGCTTGAAACAGTATCTACGAACAAGCATCAATTGGTTGAGCTGATGATCGGCGCTGAGGCCAGACTGCTCCAACGGATGTACGAGGAAGAAACGCACATTGTTGAAAAACACCAGATAGGCGACGTGATGCTAACGGTGGACAGCCTGACCAAACGCGGTGCGTTTAAGGATATTTCTTTTACCCTGCGTAAGGGCGAGATTCTGGGCTTGTTTGGCTTTATGGGGGCTGGCCAGATTCAGTTAGCTCGCTGCCTGTTTGGAGCCGAGTCGTTCGAGGCCGGCACACTCATGCTGGACGGCGAAAGGCTAAAATTTAGGAACACCACCGGAGCCAAGAAGGCTGGGATTGCCTATGTGCCGGAGAACCGGCGTCAGAGCTTAATGCTGCAACAGGAAATTTACAAAAATGTGACCCTGGCCCACCTGGGGCGTTTGCTCGGCTGGCTGCTGAACCGGCGGACTGAGGTAGCTATTGCCCAGACCCAGATGGAAAATCTAAGGGTCCGGCCCCCCAAGCCGCTTCTTCCGGCTGGCGCGTTAAGCGGGGGCAATCAACAAAAGATTGTTCTGACCAAGTGGCTGACCCAACAGCCCCGGCTGCTGATTCTGAACGAGCCGACGCGGGGGATTGATGTCGGCGCCAAGGAGGAGGTCATGACCATTATCAAGGGACTGCGCGATCAGGGTGTGGCTATCCTGCTGATCACCACCGAGCCGGAAACTATCTTGAGCATTGCCGACCGGGCGATAGTGATGAGCAAGGGCCGGCTGACCGTCGAGATTGGAGGCCGAGACCTCACCAAAGAAAACTTAATGAAGCATGCTTGAGGAAGTGAGGTAGCTGATGAGTGAGGCGAGGTCTATCAAGCAGGAAAGGGAGCTGGGCCGGATCGGGGTGTTGGCCGCCTGGAGCAGGCGTCGGGCGCGCGACCTGGCTCCCTTTATCACTCTGGTGGCGCTCATTATTTTCTTCAGCCTGACCACCGACAGCTTTTTCAACTACATCAATTTTCGCAATATCCTGGGACAGATAGCCACTTTGGCCATCGTTTCGACCGGCATCACTTTTGTGCTCTTGTGCGGCGAAATTGACCTGAGTATTGCTTCGGTGGCCATGTTAGCCGGAGTGATTGCGGCTGTCCTGTACGGCGAAATGGGCATGTCCCAATTTGTGGCGGTGCTGCTGGGTGGCATAGCGGCTACGGGCCTGGGTGTGCTCAATGGCTGGAGCGCCACTCGTATTGGGCTACCCTCTTTTATAGCCACACTGGCCACCATGCAAATTGCTTCTGGCTTGGCAATGTATATCACCAAAGGCTCCATTCTTTATACGTTAGCCCCGCTTCTGTCGTATTTGGGCGGCGAGTATATTGGCCAGGAGGACCCCTGGCGCCTGCCGGTCGTCATTCTGACCGGGATCGTTGCTCTGTTCAGCGGACACTTTGTGCTGACTTACACCAAATTTGGCCGGTATGTTTACATGACCGGCAGCAACCGCGAAGCGGCCCGCTTGAGCGGGATCAACACCAGAAATATTGTCGGCGGCTGCCTGACGATTTCGGCCTTTTCTGCCGGCATGGCCGGGATGCTGAATACGGGCCGCCTGGGGAGCGCCCAGGGCTATGGCCTGGATGTGATGCTGCTCGATAGCATCTCCGCGGTGGTCTTGGGGGGTACCTCCCTCTTTGGCGGCGAGGGCGGCATCAAGAACACGGCCATGGGCCTGTTAATTTTTGGCGTGCTCAACAATGGTTTGAACCAGCTTCAACTTGATATTTTTGTGCGCTTGTGGGTACGTGGGGTGATTTTATTGATTGCTCTCATTATTAATATTTATGCCCTCCGCTTGCGTGATGTTCAATCTCTGGAATAAAATTTAGGGTACGAGGTATCCATGACCGAAACAAAACGCATCTTAGTTACCGGCGCGACCGGAAAAGTGGGTCAAACCTTTATCCGGCGTTTTTTAGCCGAGCCTCAATTTGACACCTTCGTGGTGCGGGCCTTGTGCCATCATCGCAAGCTGGAGACTGGACCCCGCCTGGAAGTGGTCAGCGGTTCGATCGAGCGGCGCGAGGTGGTTGAAGAGGCAATGCAGGCTGTGACCCATGTTTTGCACCTGGCCACCAGTAAAGAAACGCCAGACTCCATTATGGATGTCGCTATTAAGGGTATGTTCTGGCTGCTGGAAGCCTGCCGGACCAGCCCCACCTTCCGGCAGTTTATCCTCATCGGCGGCGACGCCGGCATCGGCCACTTCTTCTACCCCCACCCCATCCCCGTAACCGAGACCCAGAAGCACAGCGCCTATCCCGGCTGTTATGCTCTGTCCAAAGTGCTGGAAGAGGTCATGCTGGAGCAGTATTACATTCAGTACGATCTGAACGGATGCTGCTTGCGCGCTCCCTGGATCATGGAAAAGGATGATTTCAAGAGCCAGCTTTCCTTTGGCGAGGATGTTTTTGGCGGCCCGTGCTGGCGGGATCTGGTTGGGCCGGAAAGGGCGGCTGAGTACGTCAAAACAGGGACAATTCCGGTCATGCTCGACCCCCAAGGCCGGCCGGTGAAACGCAACTATGTCCATCTCGAGGATCTGGTCAGCGCAATTTTAAAAGCCCTGGATCACCCCAAAGCCAGGCAGCAAACTTTTAATATCTGCATGGATGAACCGCTTGATTACGGCGAGCTGGCCGCTTACCTGGCCGAGTCGCGCGGCTTGCCCAGCGTCGAGATTCCGACCGGGTTTTATTCGACCTGGCTGGATAATAACAAAGCCAAGTTCCTCCTAGGCTGGCGGCCTGAGTATGATCTGAAGAAGATGACCGACACTGCCTGGAACTACCGGCGGGCCGAGGACGATCCCCGGATTATCTGGTATCCAGGATAAGGGTCCGTGGAGTTGCTTGAATATTGACAAAGAAAAAAAGTTATGATATAAAGATGAACGTTCATATGAACGTTCATATGAACGTTCATCTTATAAATTTCCTCTTCGTGCTGCAAGACCCTTATTGTTAAAAAATGTCCTTAAAACAGAATCGTAAATCACCAACTATGAAAGATGTAGCTCAGTTAACGGGCGTTTCCATCCAAACTGTATCGGCGGTAGTCAATAATAAACCGGGGATTACCTCTGAAACTCGCGCCCGGGTTCTGGCCGCTGTCGAACAGCTCCATTATCAACCCTATTCGGTTGCCCGCAGCCTGCGGACGCGACAAACCCGGAGCATCGCCCTGGTGGTATCCAATATCGCCAGTGTGGCTATTGCGACCATGGCCAGCGCCGCCGAAGCGCAGGCCCACACCTTTGGTTACAGCTTGATTCTTTACAATACCCACAACGATAGCGAACGGGAAACGAGTTACTTCAATACAGCCGCCCAGCAGTGGGTGGATGGTGTGGTCTTTATTCCGGCTATGGGCCGCCTGGGTCGCTTGGACATCTTACAAGCCGCCGGCATTCCCTCGGTCGCCATTGACCGGATTCCTGACGATTATGATGGCCCAGCAGTCATGCTCGACAATCTCAAGGCGGGTCGCCTGGCCGGGGAACACCTCCTGGACCTGGGACATCAGCGTATGGCCCACATTGGGGGGCCCATGGAAATTCGCCTGGCCCGAGAAAGACTCGCCGGATTCCAGCAGGCGCTCGAAGCCAGGGGAGCAGGCTCAAATGCTTGTGTCATTTCAGATGGCAGTTTTACCTGTTTGTCTGGCTATCTGGCGATGCAGCAGTTATTGGCTCATCAGCCGCGCCCTACAGCCGTTTTTGCGGCCAATGATCTGATGGCGATTGGGGCGATGCGAGCCGTAGATGAGGCAGGCTTACGCGTGCCCCGTGACATCTCGATTGTAGGGGTTGACGATATCGAGATGTCGGCCTTTCAAACACCGCCTCTCACCACGATCTGCCAACCGTTTGCTCAATTAGCTACCTTGGGCGTCCAACTTTTACTGGATATTTTAGCGGGGAAAGAGTTAGTTCAACCCCAAATTGTCATCGAACCAACGCTGGTTGTGCGACAATCCACTATTAAACAGGGTTAACACTTTGGCTGGCAAGTAAAAGTGGAGATACCGGCTAACTTGGCGGGAAGCGGTATCTCCACGAGGGTGACAGAACGTAGCGCGTGCCTGAGCATGTTTTTGCTTCGGTACAGCCCTATGTGCCTGCCTGTTTTATTATACAGCATGTCACCCTAACGGGCGAAAAAAAAGAAACCAGAAAGGGGGTGATGCTCTATCGTAGATAAAATTACTTCCGCAATCCGGTATCCAAACCTGGTTTGAGAATCAGATTGGCGGGGATTCAACAATTCCGTTTCTATCAATGAAGACTCAATCAAAGTAGATTTAAAGGAGGAACATCCATGCATTCGCGCAGTTTGCTTAAAGCAGTTGGTTTACTTGTCGTCGTCATAGCCTTGGTCGCTATCGCGACAGCTTGTGGCGCAGCATCGCCACCCCAAACCGTTGTTCAGACGGTTGAGGTGGAAAAGATTGTTACAGTCCAAGTCGAAAAGCAGGTTGAAGTAGAAAAAATCGTCACCGTCGAAGTCGTAGTGACGCAGGAAGCTGAAGCCGGTGGTGAAGCTGAAGCTGCTGCACCTGAGGACAATCCCTATCGCCCCAACGAACTGTTTGCCGCGGCCGAAGACCTCAAAGCGGCCACTGAGGGTAAGAGTCCTCCCGCCGGTGCAAAATTTGCCTTTTTGACCAATAACATGTCCCCCTTCTGGACGGCCGCCCAAATTGGCGTGGCCCGCGCTTCCTCGGAGCTGAACGTGCCCATCGCCTTCCAGGCGCCCACCGCCTCTGACCTGCTCAGCCAACAGCTTTCGATGCTGGAAACCTTTGTCAATGACGGTTACACCGGCGTCACGTTTTCGGCCATTGACCGTGAAGCCCCCGCCCCCATTATCGAAAAAGCCGTTGAGCAGGGAACGATCATGCTGACCATGGACTCCGATGCTACCGGCAGCCAGCGCGCCATTTATATCGGCATGTCCGACTACGATGCCGGCCGCGCCGCCGCCGAAGCTGCGCTGGAGATCATCGGCCAGGGTAAGGTGGTTGGCCTGGTCGGTTTTGCCACGGCCCAGAATGCCCAGGACCGGATTAAAGGCGTTAACGATGTATTTGAAGGTACCGAGATGGAGCTGGTCGAGGTGCTCATAGACGACATCAAGCCTGAGGTGGCTCTCAGCAACGCCCAAACCGCTATCCAGAAGTATGGCGATGATCTGGCCGGATTTATCACCTTCTACTCCTACGATGGTCCGGCGGCCTGCCAGGCAATCAAGCAGGCCGACAAAATCGGTACGCTCAAGCTGGTTGCCTTTGACGCCGAACCCGAAACCCAGGCTTGTATGCAGGAAGGGGTGGTTCAAGCCATGATCGGGCAGCGAGTCTACTTCTACGGCTATCTGAGTGGTTATGTGATGAATGCCATGTCCATTTTAGGCCAGGAAGAAACGATGAAAGTTTTGGATCCTTATCTGGACGAATTTGGCGAGGACGGCAAGATTCGCCTCAATACCGGCATTGACGTTATCAAAGCCGATACATTTGAGCAGTATAAAGCCTATCTCGAATCCATCGGGATTGCTTCACAGTAACAAAGTCGCAGGGTAGCAGGTAGCAAATTTAAGATTGCTACCTGCTACCCTGAAAGGACTTAACGGATGGAAAAACAGCCCCTGCTGCGTATGGAGCATATTTCTAAAAGTTTCCCCGGCGTCCTGGCGCTGGATGACGTTGATTTTGAGGTTTACCCGGGTGAGATTCTGGGATTTCTCGGCGAAAATGGCGCCGGTAAATCAACCCTCATCAAGATTCTATCGGGGATTTATAGTAAAGACCGGGGCACAATTTGGTTTAACGGCCGGATGATCAATCCCCACACGCCCCACGAGGCTCAACACCTGGGGATCAGCACCATCCACCAGGAATTGGCCCTGGTGCCCTATTTGAGCGTGGCTGAAAATATCTTCCTCAACAATGAACCCCGCCGGGCTTTGGGCCTGGTTGATTTCCGGCAGATGAACCATCAGGCCGAAGAACTTTTGCATGACCTGGGCGCCGAAATACGGGGCAAGCAGCTCATCCGGGAACTGAATGTGGCAGCCCAACAGATGGTTGAAATTGCCAAGGCGGTTTCGCACAAGGCCAGCATGATTTTGATGGATGAGCCGACCTCGGCCTTGTCCAGCCGGGAAGTGGACGCCCTTTTTGCCTTGATGCGGCGCTTGCAGGAAAAGGAGGTGGCCGTTGTTTTTGTCAGCCACAGGTTGGACGAGGTCCGCCAGATTGTGGACCGGGTGATTATTATGCGGGACAGCCGCCGGGTAGGATCGCTGCCTATCGCCGAAGCCAGCGAAGAAAAAATTATCCGCATGATGGTTGGGCGCGATGTGGGCCTTTTCCCCAAGGAGGCGGCGGAAATCCGCGAGCCTGTGCTGGAAGTACGCCATCTATCGGGCCAGCATGGCCTCAAAAATATCAGCTTGACCGTGCGCAAAGGGGAAATTGTGGGTCTGGCCGGGTTGATCGGTGCGGGTCGAACGGAGCTGGTCCGCCTCATCTGCGGGGTAGACCGCCTGACCCAGGGTGAGGTTTTGATTGAGGGCAAATCCGTCCGGATAAAATCACCGGCAGATGCAGTCAAGCATGGGATCGGCTGGGTCCCGGAAGACCGCAAACTGCACGGCCTGGTTCTGGGCATGAACGTTCAAGAAAATACCACGATGACGATTTTGCGGCGCATCTCAAATTTACTGGGGGCAGTGCGACAAACAGAAGCTAAAAGAATATCAGCCCACTATGTCCAGGCCCTCTCGATTGCAACACCCGGCTTAACCCAAACCGTGCGGAACTTGAGCGGTGGCAACCAACAAAAAGTGGTTCTAGCCAAATGGCTCAGTACCGAGCCAAAACTACTGATTATGGATGAGCCAACGCGGGGCATAGATATTGGCGCCAAAGCCGAGGTCCACGCCCTCATGAGCCGACTGGCGAAACAGGGTATCGGCATCTTGATGATCTCCTCGGAAATGCCCGAAATCATTGGCATGAGCGACCGGGTGATTGTGATGTGCCAGGGCCGGATTACCGGTGAGTTTGAGCGGGGTAAGCTGGATCAAGAAGCGATTATGACCTGCGCCACCCAGTTTCTGAGCGTTGGCAGTGAAACTGTTGAAGAAGCCGAAGCAGCCAGCGAAAGCGTAGCTCATAAAGTGGAGGATTAGGTAGATGGACAAGGTTGCAACAAAATCAACGCCGGGTATGGGTCAAACAGCCGCCGGAGTGGGAGAAATCCTGGGGAGACTTTTAAGGGTGCCCGAATTTGTGATGTTTCTCGTCGTTATTGTCCTGTTTCTTATCGGGGCCATCGTTAACCCTCGCTTTGTGGGCATTGAAAATCAAAAAATCGTAACCCGCGATACGGCTATTTTAGCCATTGCCGCGATCGGGGTGGGTTTTCCCATTATCACCGGCGGTATTGATCTGTCTATCGGTTCTATTGTCGGCCTGGGGGGGGTTTTGTCAACCTATTTTATTGTGAAAATGGGGCTGCCCATTTGGCTGGGGATTACTTTGACTCTATTAATCGGCGGAGTGATTGGCTCAATCCACGGCCTGTTTGTCACCAAGCTCAATATGCATGGGTTTTTGATCACCCTGGTCACTCTGGGGGTAGCTCGCGGCGCAATCCTGGTGCTGACGAACGGCACGCCCATTACCGGCCCGCCGGATGAGTTTACTGTTTTAGGGCAGGGTTACCTGTTTTTTGACCTGGTCCCGGTACCGGTGATTATCTGTGTGATTGTGGCCGGACTGGCCTATTATTTGCTGCGCTACACCTACATTGGACGGCAAATCTATGCTGCCGGAGGTAATATCGAGGCGACCCGCCTGTCCGGGGTTAATGTAGATGCTCGGATTATCTTATGTTACATTATCTCGGTGCTGTGCGCGAGCCTGGTCGGGATTATTCAGGCCGGGCGGTTGAGTCTGGGACATCCCGGCGCGGGCGAAGGCTTTGAGCTTTTGGCTATCACCGCCTGCATTTTAGGGGGATTAAGCCTGATGGGCGGCCAGGGGAGTGTGGTTGGTATCCTGGTTGGGTCGTTGTTAATTGGTGTGCTGCAGAATGAAATGGTCATGCTCAACATCAACCCATTCTGGCACAAAATTGTCATTGGGCTGGTTTTACTGGCGGCGATCACCTTTGATTATGCCCGGCGCAGAAAACGATAATCACCAATACTGTTTGTAATGAGCTGATTATGATCTGGGGTGCCAGATAAAACCGAATTATTTACGTAACGGTAGAAAATTTGTATGTTGAAGTGAAAAGGGGAATACCTTCAGCACAGATAGTCCGATAAAAAAGTGTGTTACCTCAAAGGCTTGTATCGCCTTCTCTTCGTTCACAGACAGAATTTCATTCACTCGTTTCATCCCAGAAATCCTCTCTCCTGCAAATATTCAGACATACGCTGCACAAAACGCCGGGCTTGATCTAACGATATTTCAGCAGTATCGGCGAAGATAGGGATTTCAACGGCATAATCTGCGTCCTCGCGAATAATCAACGTCTCGCCATAGATGTTGCTGTTTCGGCTAATTCAATCAGCCGCTTGATACGCAAGCTTATTGCATCCACTTAATGTTAGCCCTGTCCTTTAGAGATAAGGATACTGTGGATACTAGAGCATGTAAAGTAGATCAAAGCCTACGCCCAGGAAGCATTTAAAGCTTGGTCTTGTTACCATTGGCAACACCCTCACTCTATGCTAAAATAGCCCCACGCTTATGAAATCTCATGAATTACCCAAAGACCCCATAAGTTCCCCCCAACTCCCCCAAGTTCCCACCGCTCCTCATACCTTCTCTCGGATTCTCTCAAGTTCCCACGAGTTCCTTGAGTTCCCCCATCTTCTTGCCTGGGGCATGATCTTGCTTTACCTCGTTACTTTCACCTGGCTGGCCGTCCTGCGCCACGCCAGCTTCGACTCCAGCGGCTTTGATTTGGGCATCTATGACCAAGTCGTCTGGAATACGCTGCACGGGCGGCCTTTCTTCTACACCACGACCGGCCAGCCCTTATTACACCTGTCGAATCACGCCTCGCCGATTCTGCTGCTGGTCGCGCCTTTTTACCTCATCCACAGCGGCCCGGAGACCCTGCTCTTTTTACAGACGACTGCCATTGCCCTCGGCGGCCTGCCCCTGTTCTGGCTGGCGCGGGAAAAACTGGGAAGCTATCCGGCTAATAATCCGCAGATGGCGCAGATGAAAGAAGAAAAATCTGGGAAATCTGGGGTTAGTTTCCAAAGCAGTGACTTCGCCGCTTTAAGCTTGTTGGCGGCCTACCTGCTTTTTCCCACCCTGCAAATTGTCAACCTGTGGGATTTTCACCCGCCGGCGCTGGCGGTCGGCTTCTTTATGGCCGCTTTTTACTGCCTGGTCAAGCGTAAGGGGGGCTGGTTCCTGTTTTGGGCTATTCTGGCTATGTTGTGCAAGGAGCAACTGCCGCTGCAAGTGGCTTTTTTAGGGCTGGCGGCCATTGTCATGCACCGCAATTGGCGGTTGGGCCTGATTACCATCGCCATCGCCATGATTTATTTCTTCGCCGTCATGATTTGGATTATCCCGGCCAACAGTGTCACCGGCGATCACCTCTTTATCGGCTTCTACGCCGAACTGGGGGACTCGCCTGGAGAAATTGTCTTCACTACGTTGACCCGCCCCGACATCATCTTGAAAATCTTGTTGCAACCCACCCGGCTGCAATATCTGTTCGACGTGCTGACTCCCTTTGCCTATTTGCCGCTGCTCGGCCTGCCGGTGCTGCTCATTGGCGCGCCGTCGTTTGCCATCAACCTGCTCAGCGGCAACACGGCCATGCACGACGCCACGGGAGCACAGTACGGCGCAGACGTGGCTCCCTGGCTGGCCTGGGCGGCCCTGTACGGAATGGTTTATCTACGCCAGATCACGCATCACGCATCACGCATCACGTTTTCTCATCTGCCAGCAGCATTGCTTTTGGTCGTGGCCCTTACCTGGCAGCTTTTTCGCGGCTTTTCGCCCCTGGCGCTCGACCCGCCTCGCTGGGAGGTCACGGCTCACGACCGGCTGGCCCAGCGTTTTATTGCCCAAATTCCGCCTGAGGCCTCCATCGCCGCCCAGGGCAAACTATATCCGCACCTCAGCAACCGGCTGATTGCCTACCAACTGCCGGATGTCCACGAGGCTGACTATGTTTTCTTTGATGCAACGACCGGCACCTGGCCGGTCCATCCCAACGATATTTGGGCCTTGGCCCAGGATCTGCTGCGCTCCGGCCAGTATGGCGTGCTCGACGCTGCCGACGGTTACTTGCTTCTGAAACGCGGCCTCACCGACACCGCAATCCCAGATGCTTTTTACAATTTCGCCCGCATAACCAACCCCAAACCTCAATACCCGTTGAACGTCGAGTTTGGCGATGAGCTGCGCCTGCTGGGTTTCGACGTGCTGGACGACCCGCGCCGTCAGGAAACATCGGTCCGCCTCTACTGGCAGGCGCTTCGCCCGCTCGACCGTGAGCTGCGCCTCTATCCCTTCTTTGTCAATGCCGAGGGGCAGGTGATTGAAACAACCGAGCAGCGCCCGCTCCTGACCCAACTCTGGTTCCCGCCCCGGTTGTGGCGTCCCGGCGAAACGATCATAGCCGAGACAATGCCCTGGGTCTTGGGTGAGCGTTGGAGTCTAGCCATTGGCGTGTTGGCCGGGAACGATTGGACGGACTGGAGCCAGCGTCTCCCTATCCAGACCGCCGAATCAGACGATACCCCCTGCACCCCTGCACCCCTGCACCCCTGCACCCCTGCACCTCTCCGCCGCTTCGAGGCCAACACCTGGGTCCGGCTGGCTACGTTCGAACGGCAGGGGCGGGAATTGGTCGAAATTACCCCCGCCGAACCTTCCCTCCAACCTACCCGCCCCCTCCAGGTAAACTTTGACGGCAAAATGGAACTGCGGGGATATGATGTCAAACGGGAAGGCTCAAATCTAGCGGTGATCCTCTACTGGCAGGCTGTGACGACGATGCCCCTGGATTACACGGTTTTTGTTCACCTGGTCGATTCCGCTGGTAAGACCGTTGCCCAACACGACGGCCAACCCTCCTGGGAAGTCCCCCTGCCCACGAGTACCTGGCAGCCCGGCGAGATGTTGCAGGATCGCCATCTCTTGGCTTTGCCGGCAGACCTGCCGCCAGGTGAGCATCACCTGGAAGTAGGGGTTTATTATTGGCAAACCCTGGAACGGCTGCCCGTGGTGGAGAACGGAGGGGTGGTGGGAGATGTTGTGGAGTTAGGGAACGTTGATATTCACTGATGCGTGATACGTGAAAAATTACTGTCACGCATCATGGATCAGAAAAGGAAAATAAAGTGAATTATCAAGAATGGGAACAGTCTGTCCCTCGCTCCATCACAAATGATGTTTTGTGGAAGGTACAGGTTTATCGGCTGGCTTTATTGCAGCAGAAATTGGTTGGCAGGATGTCACGAAACTGATGCAAGACAGGCGGACGGTTGGAGTGGCAGATCAGCTTTATCGTGCGCAGGGAAAGTCGAGATTGGTACTACAAAGCCCGACACGTTCTTGGTGAAACGGTAACCAATCATCCCTTGAGTGGCTTGTTAAGATTATTCGCCTCCTGCTGAAAATGGTTCCAGACCAACGCCAACGAGTTTTAAAAGAAGAGTCTGCTAGCTACGAACTTCCAGAAGAGTAATCTCACGCATCACGCATCACGTTTCAAAGGATGTTTTAATGACCAATTCCACCTGGCTCGAAGCTGAAACCGCTCGACGTTATCATATGTTTGCCCAACAGACGACGATGTACCAGGAGTTGAGCCGGCTGATGGTCCAACTGGCCGAGATAGAGCCGGGGATGCGGGTGCTGGATTTGGGCTGCGGTACGGGCATTACTACCCGGGCCGTGCTGGAAGTAGTGGGGGAGGGCGGCCATGTTTACGCGGTGGATATTTCCGGGCCAATGCTGGCCGTGGCCCGCGAGCAAGCAGCTTCGGCGCGGGTAACGTTTATTCAGGCCGACGCCGTTGCTATAACCGGCCTGGCCGACAACTCGGTAGAGCGGGTTGTCTGCAACTCGGTCTTCTGGCAGTTTCGCCACAAACCGCAGGTCATGGCCGAACTGCGCCGGGTGCTGGCTCCGCAGGGCCGCTTTGTTTTCAACGCGCCGGAACCGTATTTTATGTTCGAGGCGATCCCGCGCAGCAGGAAAGTCAGCGTTCTTTTTGAGCAACTGGCCGCCGAACGGTACGGCGTGGGCCGGCAGGATTTGCGCTCGATTGAGGTTTTTTTACGCCACTGCGGTTTTGAAATTGTGGGCAGGCAGATGCTGGAACGGACTCGCTCCGCCGCCGAAAGCTACCTGTTTATGCAAATTCCCGTTGCTACCGCCTGGATGGAGCCGCCCCTGGAGTACGAAACCCGCCTGGCTCTGTTGGAGGAAGCCCATCAACTGGCCGAGCTGGGCCAGGCAACCAGGCAGCGCTGGATGTATTTTGTAGTCCGACCTTTATAGGAGTTTATTATGCCCCGTTTTAGTAATCAACAAACGGCCAAACTCTTCGCCGATATCGGCGATTTGCTGGAAATCAAAGGTGAGAATCGTTTCAAGGTGCTGGCCTATCGCAACGCGGCCGATCATATCGAGAACCTGAGTTTTGATTTATACGATTATTGGGAGTCCGGGAGAGATTTGCGCCAGATTGAAGGGATTGGGCAGGCCATCTCGGAGAAGATTGACGAAAAATTCAAGACCGGCAAATTGGGTTTCTGGGACAAATTAGCCGCCGAAATTCCGCCCGCCCTGGTCGAAGTTTTAGCCATTCCCGATGTTGGTCCCAAAATGGCCAAAGCCATGTGGGACCAACTGGGCATTACTTCGGTGGCCGAGGTTAAGGCCGCGGCGCAGGAAGGCAAGCTGCAAAACCTGCCCCGGATGGGCGCTAAAAGTGCGGCCCGTATTCTAGCCAGCATCGAAGCCCTGGAGCGGCGTGAGACGGGCCGGGTCCACCTGGGCGTGGCCTGGCCCCTGGCGATGCAGATCGTGGCCGCGCTCAAAGAACTGCCGGAGGTGCTGCACATCGAACCGGCCGGCAGCCTGCGCCGCATGCGGGAAACCATCGGCGATCTGGATATTGTCGTTGCCACCGAGAAGCCGGCCCCGATTATGGCGGCCTTCAAAAAGCTGCCTCTGGCCGCCGAAGTCTTGTTGACCGGCGAAACCAAAACCTCCCTGCGCCTGAGCAACGGCATGCAGGCTGACCTGCGCTGCGTGACGCCGCAACAGTGGGGCGCGGCTCTGCAATATTTTACCGGCAACAAAAATCATAATGTGAAGATACGCGAGCTGGCCCAGCGAAGGGGCTATAGTTTGAACGAATACGCCCTCACCCGCGAGAGCGACGGCGAGCCGCTGTTCTTTGCCGGCGAAGCAGCCCTGTATGAATTTTTCGGATTACCTTACATCCCGCCCTATTTGCGCGAGGATCGCGGCGAAATCGAGGCCGCTTTCAAAAATAAGCTGCCCGCTGGACTGGCCGCCGGCGACATCAAGGGCGAAGTCCACTGCCATTCCACCTGGAGTGATGGCCGGAACAGTATCGAAGAGATGGCGCGGGCGGCAGTAGCCAGAGGCTATCAATACCTGGCCATCACCGACCACTCCCAGAGCCTCGGTGTGACCGGCGGCCTCACGGCCGAGCGCCTGGCCCAGCAGCGCCGGGAAATTGACGAGGTCCAGTCTCGCGTTCCCGGCATTCGTCTCTGGCAGGGTTCGGAGGTGGAGGTCCGGGCCGACGGGGCGCTCGACTTCCCGGACGAGGTACTGGCCGGGTTGGATTATGTGGTTGCCTCCGTCCATACCGGATTACGGCAGGACCGGGACACGCTCACCCGGCGGGCGCTGGCGGCGATTCGCAACCCGTATGTCAAGCAGTTGGCCCATCCCACCGGGCGGCTCCTGCCCCGGCGCGAGGGCGGCGATTTTGACATGGAGCAGGTCATCCAGGTGGCGGCGGAAACCGGTACTTTTCTCGAAATCAACGCCAGCCCGGAGCGGCTCGACCTGCCCGATACCCACGCCCGCCGGGCCATTGAGCTGGGGGTCAAGTTGATTATCAACTGCGACGCCCATCATGTGGATGATTTTAATAATTTGCACTTTGGCGTCGCCACGGCTTGCCGGGGTTGGGCAAGTACAGAAAACGTCGTCAATACCCGGCCTCTGGAGGAGTTTGTGGGGCTGTGGAAAAAGAATAGGTAGGACATTATCGGAATTAAGTCCAGGCAGTGTCATTTCGAGCGATCCGCTGCGCGGGAGCCAGAAATCCCTCTGACGTCGCTTTTTAGTATAGACTCGAGGGATTCCGAGTGGAGCAGAGCGGAACGAGGAATGCCACTGAGTATTGTCTATTTCATTATCAGCGGCAGATAGATGGGTTCGGCTGGAGGCAGGGCAAAGCCGGTCAGGTCTTGCTGGATCAGGCCGACGCCCTGCCCGTCGGCGATGGCGGCGTTAGCCGGGCTGCTGAGATTGACCAGGAAGGCTTCATCGCCCTCAACATTCGTGTCGCCAACAAGTGTCACCGTGATGGGGCGGGTGGTAATGCCCGGTGGAAAGGTCAGCGTGCCGCTGGCGGCAAGGTAATCGTTGTCGGCAGTGGTAGCGGTGTTGTCGGCGGTGGCGTAATCTACGCTGACAGTTTGGCTGCTGGCGCTGGACATGGTGACAGTGAAGACGGCGCTGGTCGTGCCGCCGTCCCCTTCCAGAACAGCGACATCGTTGATAGACAGGCTGGGCAGATACTCCACCACCAGTTGGGGCGGGTTGGCTGTCTCGCGGCTGTCGTACTGAATTTCACCGTTGGAGCCAACATTCTGAGCCTCCAGCAGTAAGCCAAAGTTGACAGCCGGATTGTTCATCCAGAATTGGGCCAGTGAGGTGATATTAATCACGTGAATGGTGGCACTGGGAACGAAGGTCGCGGCAACGGTGGGATCAAAATCACCACCGGGAGTTGTCCACGGATTGGCCGAGGTTCGATTATTCCAGGTCGCCTGGCTCTCAACCCAAGCAGCAGTAACGCGATGGATTTGGATACTTTGCCCGGTAGTCGTGGCTGATGCTTGAGAGAGGAGAAACGCAGCGCATGTAACCGCGCTGTTAGCAGGAACGCCGCTGAGGTCAAATTGGATCAGCGTATTTCTAGGGGTGGCAGGCGGTTTAGTCCGCAGGTCGGGATCTGAGCCAAAGTTACTGTCGGGCTGGTTACTTCGGAAGTAAGTATCCGCCGTGGCGGTGAGGGTGATCACCGGCGAACTGCACCCCCCCGCAGGAATATCATCGTCAATAATCGTCCCCACCCCTTGACCGTCGCTGATAACAGCGTTGATTGCCCCGCTGAGATTGACCAGGAAGGTCTCGTCCGGCTCGTCAAGAACATCGCCCTGAACGGTGACAGTGATGGGTTGGGTAGTCTGGCCGGGGGCGAAGGTCACTGTGCCGCCAGTTGTGATGTAATCAGCCGGAGCAGTGGCCGTGTTGTTGGCAGTGGCGAAGTTGACCGTGATGGTCTGGGCGCTGGCCGCCGAGAGCGAGACGGTAAAGACGGCATTGACCGTCCCGGTGTTGCCCTCAGTCACCGTAACGTCATTAATAGACAAACTGGGAGCGCCATCATCATCAGTGATCGTGCCGAGACCTTGTCCATCGGCGATAGTGGCGTTGACCGCGCCGCTGAGGTTGACAAAGAAGGTTTCGTCGAGTTCGTCGAGAGTGTCGCCTTGTACCAGAACCGTGACCGACTGGCTGGTGATGCCGGGGATGAAGGTCAATGTGCCGCTGACAGGAGTATAGTCAGCCGGAGCAGTGGCCGTGTTGTTGGCGCTGGCAAAGTTGACGGTGATAGTCTGAGCGCTGGCCGCCGAGAGCGAGACGGTGAAGACGGCATTGACCGTGCCGGCGTTGCCCTCAGTGACGGTGACATCGTTGATGGAGAGGCTGGGAGCGGCATCGTCGTCGGTGATGGCGCCAAGACCCTGGTTGTCGGCAATGGTGGCGTTGACTGCCCCGCTGAGGTTGACGAAGAAAGTCTCGTCGGGTTCATCCAGTAAGTCACCCTGCACCAAGACAGTGACCGGCTGGCTGGTGACGCCGGGGGCGAAGGTCAGCGTGCCGCCCGTTGCAGTGTAATCGGCCGGAGCGGTGGCGGTGTTGTTGGCAGTGGCGAAATTGACCGTGACCGTCTGGGCGCTGGCGGCGGAGAGGGAGATGGTGAAGACGGCGTTGACCGTCCCGGTGTCGCCCTCGGTAACAGTGACATCGTTGATGGAGAGGCTGGGCAGGGGGGGTGGAGTAAGTGTTGGTGTAGCCGTATCTGTGGGGGTAGCTGTAGCCGTAGTCGTCGGCGTGGCTGTAGGGGTTTGAGTGGGAGTACGGGTTGGAGCAGTGGTGGCAGTTGCGGGCGATGGTTCAGATGTATCTGAAGGCCGCCTGGTTGAGGTGGGGTCAACGGGTGAGACGGATGTGGCGGTAGGCTGGCCGGTTGAGGTGGGGACGGCAGACGTACTGGCCGGCACGGGCGTAGGCGAAGGTACAAGCGGGGTGACTGTAGCCGCTGGTGCGGCCGGAGTCGGTGAAATGGGCAGCGCCGTAGGCGTAAGTGGGGGCAAGGTTGGCAGGGGCAGCCTGGGAGTGGGGGTAGAGAAGACAAACGGCGTGGCCGTAGCGCCCGGTATAGGGGTAGGAGTTGGTCCGGCAGGTTCCGGAGTAGCAGGGAAGACGGTGGGGCTAACCGCCACAACAAGGGTCTCGGGTGGGGGCAGGGTATCGCCACAATCAATAATCAGGCGGGGGCCAAGTGGGTTGCTCAAGCCGCCGGTATTTATGCTGCCCTGGCTCTCGGCCTCTCGGCTGTAATAACTGTAGGTTAAGTTAGTGGATGGCTGCAACTCCAGCATCAGCCCGTTATTAGGATGACGGCCCAGCAGCCAGTCATGGACAAGGCCGGTCACATCCCAGGCATGGCCATTGGCCAGGGGCAGCGGGTCAGTGCGGTATTGCAGCAGGAGTTCAGGTTGGTTAGACCAGTGGGTGGTGGATTCTACAAAGGGATCTGCCAGATTAAAAAGGTGGATCGGAGGCGTGGCAGAAACGGCTGGGGTGACAAGGCTAAGTTCCAGGCGGGCGCTGTGAATAAAAGCGCCTGGCGGGATGACATGAGTGGGGGTAAAGTGCAGCAGCAGGCGCGTCCAGTTATCCTCGCTGCGCCCCAGTTGCAGGATAGCATCGTTTCCATGAAGGCCGGTTGGGTTAGCTGAGTCGGCCCAGGTATCCTGGTCGGTGTAGAAAATATGAACACCTTGACAGGCTGAAGGCGTAACAAAGGGAACCGGCGTTTGTAAATTGTTGAGTAAGACCGCCTGCCGCGTGCCCAAATCTGTTACGCCTGGCTCCCGGTCACGGATGGTATCCCAGATGATATCCAGCCTCACGCCGGGGAGAAAAACAAAATTGGGATTGGCCCGGTAATCCGCTTGCAGAGCCGAGTGGATATTAACGGGAATGAATTGAGGGCCCTGGTTGCGGCGGGTAACGCCTTGAATCAAAAACAGCCCGGCCAGGCACAGAATGCCCAGGAGTGGCAACAACAACAGTAAAAATTCCCAACGCCGCCGTTTGCGGGGGTTGGCCGGGCGGGTCAGCCTGCTCACCCACTCTTCTCCGTTATGCCGGCCAGGGCTGGCTGCAGTTGGTAAACCAGGAGTTGTTCAGCCTTGCCTCTGAAGGCATGCGCCCCCAGGGACTCCAATTGAAATTCGTGGCGGCGCTCTCGCAAAGCAAACAGGGTGTGCTGGCTGATCAAGGCGCTGCTTTCTTCGCCAAACTGGCGGGTCAGGCTTTCGAGCCGGGTCGTCGTATTGACGGTATCGCCAATAATGGTGTAATGCAGGCGGTCGTTACTACCCAGTCCGCCGGCGGTAACCGGCCCCGTATTTATACTGATGCCGACGGTAAAAGGCGGTTCACCCCGGTCTGTGCGCCGGGCATTGAGTTGGGCAGTCGCCTCCAGCATTTGAAGCGCTGCCTGGCAGGCCTGGTAGGCGCTCTCCTGAGGCCGGCGCGGGCGCGGCAAGACGCCAAAGAAAGCCATCATGGTGTCGCCCTCAATCTGGTTGACCACACCTCCCTGGGCGGTTATCAAGGGCACCATCTCGCCAAAAAATTCGTTAAGCCAGGTTAAAATGGTGGTGGGTTCGGCGGTTTCGGAGAGCCGGGTAAAGCCACGGATATCACTGATCAATATAGTGGCTACGGTTTCATGCCCTTGCAGGCGTACTTCACCCGAAGCAAAGCCTCGCCGCAGTTCCTCACGCACCTCCGGTGAAACGGTCCGCCCCAGTAAATCGCGATAGGCTGAACCTTCGCGCAAGCCGGAAATCATCTGGTTAAAAGAGTGGGCCAAAACCGTCACTTCATCATTACCGGTGGCGGCGACTTGTACCTCCAAATCGCCTTGAGCCACTTTGGTTGAAGCCTCGACCACTTGCAGCAGGGGGCGGGTTATCCGATTAGCCATATAGACCCCCAGGACAATGATGAGCAAAAGGGCGACCGTGGTGAGTAAAAAGATCTGCAGGCGGGTAATCTGGCTGGGCCGGGCCAGAAATGTTTCGGCCATAGCCACACCGATGACTCCCAGGTCATTGTTGTTGCGTGCTGCATCTGCTGTAACGTTAAATTCACGCGCTTCCCAGGGGCCGACGAGTTCGCTGTAATTGATACTGGCTACCGCTAACGGGCGCGTCAAACTGTCTTCATCCTGCCGGGTTAAGACGACTGAGACCAGTTCCGGGTCCAGGGATAGGCTGGCTTGTTCCAATAAAGTGGACGCCAGGGGTTGGCCGTTAAAATCGTATAGGGTGGTATGGGCCAGCGTACTTTGCCGGGCTTGCTGGACCAAAGTAGGCAGCGATTTACCGACCAGGATCGCCCCAACCAAGGCCCCGTCATCGGCGACAATTGGCCCGGCCACGTAAAAGATATCGCCCCAGGAAGTTTGAGCCAGGCCGGCATATTTGTCGCGCCCATTGTCAACCTGCCCGCCTAAGACTTTTTGGACAAAGTCCCACCGGCCAAAAATCGTCTCGCCTCGAGAGGCACTGTAATCTTCCAGGACGCCGCCCTGCCGGTGACGCAGTGAAAGCACACTGGCGCCGTGAGTATCGAGAATCTCAACGGCTTCTACCTGGTAATTAATAGCCAGGGGTAAGGCAAAGGTGCGCAGACTCTCGGCATCGGCCGCTATGACCGCCGGGGGTACGCCCTGGGTATGGGCTAACAAACGCTGCGTTTCCAGCAGGCGGTCTTCTTCTTTAACCATCCAATCGTTCGTTAATTTTCCAGCTTCAATCAATTGGTTGGTAAATCGTTCTTCAATGGTATCCAGCACCACCTGGCTGACCACAAAAGCGACAGCAGCAGCCAAGACCAGCGCCAGTAAAACATACGGCAGCGTAATTTTCATCCGTACCGGGAAACGGACCCGGGGCAATCTGACCGGAACGGCTGAAACAGGAGCACTCTTACGCTCCGGGTGCTCCAGCGTGGCGAGAGCCTGCTCCAGCTCGGTGCGGGTGAAGGGGGGGTGCAGAAAAAGCGGCGTTCCATATCGTTCTTTGGCCTGCAGCTCCTGCTGGGGATCGGGGTAAGCGCTGGTAAACAGGATTTTGGTTTGGGGAAAGTGTGCCTGCACCCGTTCCAGCAAATCCGACCAGCCCTGGCGGGTTGAATGTAAATCAACCACTACCAATTCCGGTTGGGTCTGTTCCAGAAGCGAGAGCGCTTCGGCCGGGGCCGGCGCGTGCCTGGCTTGGTGGCCCTGCTCTCTCAATAGATTGAGGAGAAGCTGGGTTGAGCTTGAGTGGGGTTGGGCTATCAAGACCTGGAAGGGCATAACTTACCTCGAAAATAGAGCGCTGATCACCGAGTGAAAAACTTCTCATTGAATGGCTGCCCGCCGCCTATGACCATGTTATTATAACATTCCGGGGTTTGAACCCGGTTTGAGGGGCTGAGAATTGGGTTAGGTAATCAGGTAACCTCATCGGTATGGGGAGTGGTGGGTTGAATGAGACTCTTTAATTGAGAAACCAATACTCCTATCGGAACCGGTTTGAGCAGGTACTCATCCGCGCCAGCTTCCAGGGCTTGCACGACTCCAGCGGAGTCAATTACCGCCGAGACGACTAAAATCGGAACCTGGCTGAAGGCGCGGATAGCCCGGCAGGTCTCCCAACCGCTCAGACCCGGCATCATCAAATCCAGCATAATCACATCTGGCTGTAAGTGGCGGGCGGCCTCAATTCCGGCGGCGCCCGAGTGAGCTACAAACACCTCAAACAGGTCCTGGGGGAGCTTATCCTGAAGCATCCGGGTAAAGAGTACTTCATCATCAATAATCAATAGTTTGGCCGGCACCTTTTAAATTTCCACGGTAAAAATAGACCCGGTTGGTAGGTTAGGCTCAACAAAGATCCGACCGCCATGCGCTTCAGTGACCATTTTACAAAAAGCCAACCCCAGTCCTACTTGGGGAATGCCTCGAAGTTTCAGATCAACAATTTCAAACTTATCAAAGATACGCTCGTAATGCTCCGGAGCGATACCGGGGCCTTCGTCTAAAATCTTAAGCCGTAGCTGGGGCGAGTCTGAGGACTCGTTTTTAGGCTCGGGGTATTCTACTCGCACGGTGACGTGGCTATTAGCCGGTGAAAATTTTAGGGCATTAGAAATCAGGTTGTCCAGTAATCGTTGGAACATGTTGGCGTCAAGACAGACCGGGCGCGACTCCGCCGGCAATTCGAACACGAGTTCAATTTTTCTGGATTGGGCGATAATTTTGTGCGTTCTCTCCACTTGTTGGATAAGCTGGCCCACTTCCACAAGTGACCGGTTCAAGATGGGCTGGTCAGCCTCAACTTTGGTCAGCATCAACAAATCGTTTAAAAACGAGTCCAACTGATGAGCTTGTTTCTTGATTTCATTAATTCCAGTCAGATTCTCAGGGGTATGGGGGTTCTTTAGCAGTAATAACTCGCTAAACCCCATGATGACGGCTAAGGGGGTTCTAACGTCATGCACAATCATCTGGGCCAGGTTTTCGCGCAGACGCAGCGTCGCTTCTAACTGGTCATATTGTTGTTTTATCCGCACCATCGAGCGCACGCGCGCCCGCAGCTCAAGCTCACTCACCGGCTTGCGTAAAAAATCATTTGCTCCGGCCGCAAAACCGGTAACCAAATCCTCTTTGTTAACCAGGGCTGTCACCAGGATGATAGGAATGTTCTGCCAGCGCTCGTCGGCTTTGAGACGCCGGCAGACTTCAAAACCATCTACAACCGGCATCATCACATCCAGCAGAATCACATCAGGATTGATTGTCTCAATGTGGGTCAGAACCTCGACGCCGCTGCTGGCAAAGACCAGCTTGTATCCCTCTGGATATAAAAATCCTTCTAATAGATCGCGAGCGACCCGTTCATCATCAACAATCAGGATAGTAGCCGTACCGCTCATACAAAATCTCCTCTAAGCTGGGCTTTAATCGTCTTAACCAACTTTTCCAAATGAACCGGTTTGCTCAGATAATCATTCGCGCCAGCCTCCAGGCAGCGCTCCCGGTCCCCGGGCATAGCCAGGGAAGTAACAGCGATAATCGGGATTGGGGTCAGCGTGCCGTCAGCCCGGAGGTGGCGAGTTGCTTCTAATCCATCCATAACGGGCATCTGAATATCCATCAGGATAAGGTTGGGTTGCTCTTCCTGCGTTCTTTCAATAGCCTCTTTACCGTTACGAACGACGGTGACTTGAAAGCCGACGGCCTGTAGATAATCTTGAAACAAGCTAATATTATCCTCATTGTCATCGGCTAATAAAATTCGATAAGGTTGTCCGTTTGGAGCCAGGGCTAGCTCCGCCAGATTGATCTCTGGATTGACCTCTTCGGTTGAGCTGGTCTCTCTGACCGGCTTGGTCCAGGGCAGCGAAAAAGTAAAACGGCTGCCCTGGTTAACCTGGCTTTCCAGGGAAACGCTCCCGCCGTGTAATTCGGCCATCCGGAATACCAGGGACAACCCCAAGCCGGTGCCGCTGTACTGCCGGGACAGACGGCTATCCAGTTGCACAAAAGGTTTGAAGAGGCGCTTTAGATCTTCCGGGGCAATGCCGATGCCGGTATCCCAAACGGTAAAATGAACGACCTGCTCGGCTTCGTCTCCCCTCACCTCCAGCCCAACCTGGCCTCCTTCGGGGGTAAATTTGACGGCATTACTCAACAGGTTGACCAGCATTTGCTTGAGGCGGCGCTCATCGGCCTGTATTTCGGCGACCTGGTCAATAACAGTTTCGGCTACTTGAAGCTGTTTCTTGAGAGCCAATTGTCTAATCATGCGCAGGCTGGCCTCGCAGACCGCCTCAATGGACACCGGCGTAATTTCCAGCTCCATTTTACCGGCTTCAACTTTAGAGAGGTCAAGGATATCGTTAATTACAGCCAGCAGGTGCGCGCCGCTTTCTTCAATATTCTTGGCAAATTTAAGCTGCCGCTCGTTGAGCGGCCCAAACGTTCCGTTCTGTAATATCTCGGCAAACCCGAGAATGGAGTTCAACGGGGTGCGCAGTTCATGGCTCATTCCGGCCAAAAATTCATCTTTAAGCCGTGCTGCTTTGGCCAGTTCGGCATTGGCCCGGCTCAATTCGGCGGTGCGTTCTTGCACCCGTTGGGCCAACAAGCCGCGTTCTTCTTCGAGGCGTTCAAATAAGCGGGCATTCTCGATGGCGCCGGCCGCCTGATTAGCCAGCAGTTGCGCCAGCGAAATTTCTTGGCGGGTAAAAATTCGTTCTACCCGGCTGTCCGCTAATTCAACCAGACCCAAAACCTGGCCCTTAAAAATCATCGGCAGCAGCATCCGTGTCTTGAGGTTTGCCCCCCTCATGTAAGCAAATTCGGCGGGATCAATATTGGGTTGGTTGAGAGTCATCTGCTCGCAGATTTGCTCTTCTAAAACCTCTCGCGTGACCGGGTATTCCGCCAGCCGAATTTCGGCCGGCGATTTCGAGTCCCACCAGCCGGCGGGATCATACCCGGCCATGCCGGAAATCGTCTGCTCAACCGGATTCCATTCAGAGAGGATGCAAGTTTCAACCCCCAGCAGTTTGGTCATTTCATAAGTCACGGTGTCTAATACGTGGCGCAGGTCCAGGCTGGAGGTAATGGTTATGCCGGCAGCCTGCAAGGTGGTCAACTCGTGGTTACGCTGGAGTATCTCAGCTCGAGTGCGGTTATGTGCGGTAAGGTCACGGGCTACCAGTTGAACAGCCAGCTTGCCCTGGTAGATAAAGGGGGTTTCCAGGGCTTCCACCTCAATCTCTGTTCCATCAAGCCGGATAAATTTTTGTTCAGTGAGGCTGCTTTTTTCGTGGGCTTTTTCCAATGGCGGGGATTGCTTGCTGTTCTGGCGTGGATGAGGCTGGATAAACTGGGCTATAGATTGGCCGATAAGTGGGGTTGGACTGCTGGCTCCCAGTAATTTAGCTCCGGCCGGGTTAACAAAGAGGATTTTACCCTGATGATGGATAGCAATACTATTGGGAGACGCTTCTGCCCACTGGCGGTAAAATTCTTCGCTTTCATTCAACTGCAGTTCGGCCCCCTGGCGCTCGTCGAGATGAGGGCGTCCCGGCTCAGGTGTATCATTCAAACCGGTTAAGCTTTCGTCTACTTCTGGCTGGCTTGACTGGTCGAGCATCTGGTCACGAGTCTGCTTTCTGCCTGCACATATTTCGGCGGCTGGATCAGTGGGACTTTGTTCCATCCATGCTAACTCAGCCTGGTATTCCTCCAGCGGCCGGACGAAGTAACACTTTAAACTCCATCCTGTTAGCCACGCCGCCAGAATTGCCAGCAAAATTATCCCTCCGGTCTGGAGTAGCCCAAACTCACCTGGGTTGAGCCAAAAGTAAATGAGAGTGATGCCGATGATAATCAGGGGGATAATTAACAGGGCAGATAGGAGAAGACGCAGACGCCGTTGCAAGTGCTGCAGCCGGGTTGAAAGAGGTAGTTTCGCAGGGGGAGGGGGTATTGGGGAAATCATATATCTCCTGGTAGAAAGTATGCTGTTTATTATATTCTACTCAATTTTAGCTAAATTTATAATAGGATAAGGGTAATTTATTTGTCCAGAGTTTCGCAAATTTACCGGATTTAAACTTTCTGAGCAAGCCCTCTTGGGCTATAATCTGCTGGCTATGAACCAAAGCTCAAAATCGCCCAAACATACCTCCTGGAGCGACCTTGATCTCAACCGTTGGCGCGAGTATGAGGAGATTGAGACCGACTCGCTCTGGCTTTATCCCAACCGGGCCAGCGGCGATGGGCACAAACTTGACTACCACGGCAATTACATTCCCCAGATTGCCACCCAGTTGTTAACCCGTTACAGTAAAAAAGACGAAATCGTGTTGGATATGTTTCTCGGTTCCGGCACTACCGCCGTTGAGGCTGCCCGGCTGGACCGGCGTTGTCTTGGGGTGGAACTGAAGCCGGAACTGGTTGAGTATGTGCGGGGTAAGATCAGGCCGGACTTGCTTGAGTCGCGTATCCGGCTGTTACAGGGCAACAGCGCCGCGCCGGAGACGGTCGGCCGGATTACCGAAACTTTCCAAGCGATGCAGGCCGATGCCGCTCACCTGCTCATTCTCCATCCACCCTACGCCGATATAATCAAGTTTTCCGACCGTCCCGACGACCTCTCCAACGCCCCGACCACAGCCGCATTTCTGGATGGCTTTGAAATCGTCGCCCGGAATGGCTACGAGTTGTTGGCCCCTGGCCGCTTCGCCGCGCTCATCATCGGCGATAAGTACGCCAACGGGGAGCTGGTTCCGCTCGGTTTCTGGTGTATGGAGCGCATGAACCGGGCCGGCTTCAAAACAAAGGCGATCATCGTCAAAAATATTGAGGGCAACGAGAAGGGTAAAGGCAAAAGCGCCAATCTCTGGCGTTATAGGGCGCTGGCGGGGGGATACTATATTTTTAAGCATGAGTATATTATCTTGTTTTTTAAGCCGAAGGTGTAAAATATCTTGCGTCTTACGTCTTGCGGGTGATGTTTAGGAAATGATAATGACCTACGAGGAATGGCTGGCCTCTGTGCCGCAGGATTTGACGACTGACCCTCTTTGGCGGATGGAAGTATACCGGCTGGCTGTTTTCGCCGTTGACCTTGCTTGGCACGATGTGTCGAAATTGGCCCAGGATAAGCGTACCATCAGTTTAACCGACCAGTTGTATCGAGCTATTGGTTCCATTGGAGCGAATATTGCTGAGGGCTATAATGAGCTGAATGATAAATGGCTGCTCGACAATCCTCCCCTTCCATAATCACCAAGTAAAAATATTACGCAAGACGCAACACGTTTTACAATGTTTAACCTTATCCGGGACGAACTTAATAAACTCGACTTTCTGCCTCCCTGGGGCCGGGCGCAGGGGGATCAGTGGGACCGGTTAAGCAGCTTCGTCTACCAGGTCAAAACGCTTCAGGGGGTTCAACGCCAGGCACGGGCGGTCGCGCAAGCCCATAGACTTAATGTTGAAGCCTTTGCCGCCTACGCCCTGCGCCGCTGGTTCAACCACCATACCCACGATCAGATTTTGCAGGTATTCTGCACCCACCCGGATGTCAAGCCGGAAGAAATCCGCAAACACCACAGTATTGATTTTTATCTGCGTGACATTCCCTTTGACCTTAAAATCAGCGCCTTTCCCAAAGCTTATCCCAAGAGCCTCAAGCACGCCTGGCAGCACCGGCATGAGCTGGCGCTGTGGCAGTATGAGAATCAGTCAAAGCAGGGCCGCTATCATACGGGCAACCGCTTTTTTATTATCTTGCACCACCGCTCTCAGCCAGATCTGAGCTGGCAGCTCCGCCGTGACTTTGAAGCTCTGGAACGCCTCATTCAAGAGTTTTTGACAGCCCCCACCCTGCTCGGCCTGACCCTGACGAACCCCAAGACCCAGGAAATTCATCAACCCTGGGCGGCAGTAATCTTCCACATCAAGTAAAGTAGTACTCGCCTCCTAAATTTGACACCAAATTTTTTTGGGCTTATACTGTTATCGTTCCCGTGAACGATAACGGAAAAATAATTAGGGTTACAATGCTGTGACATCCTCCAACGAAGTAGTCTCCTCAACGCAAGACAGACCGGTCCTGCTGGAAATGCGGGCAATTACCAAGCGTTTCCCCGGTGTGTTAGCCCTCTCCGATGTCAACTTTAATGTGGGCCAGTGGGAAGTAGTCGCTCTCGTCGGCGAAAATGGCGCCGGTAAATCCACCTTGATGAAAATTATCTCCGGTGTCTACCTTGGTGATACCGGCGAGATTATCTATAAAGGCAAACCGGTCACCTTTACCGACCCGCGCCAGGCTCAGGCCGCCGGGATCGCCCCTATCTACCAAGAGCTAAATCAAGTCCCCGACTTTCCATTAAGGAGTTGCTACCGTGATTGAAAATCCAACCCAGCCGTTTGCCCTACAGATGATCAACATCGAGAAATACTTCGGCCTGGTCTGTGCCCTCAAAAGCATCAACCTGGCCGTAGGTCGCAATGAGGTGGTGGGACTCATCGGCGACAACGGCGCCGGCAAATCCACTATGGTGAAAATCCTCACGGGCGTGTTTCCACCAACCAGCGGCGAGCTGTACATTGCCGGACATCGTGTGGATTTCGGGAGTTACAATGTCAAGCGGGCGCACGAACTCGGCATCGAAACCGTGTACCAGGACAAATCGCTGGCTGAGAAGCAGGTCCTCTGGCGAAATTTTTTTATCGGCCGCCAGATCACCCACCGCTTCGGTTTTATTGACGTCAAGAAGGAGAAGGAAATCGCCCAGGAAATCATGGTCAATACCATCGGATTTCGCGGCAGAGGAATCACGGTAGATTCGACGGTGAGCAAGCTGTCCGGTGGCGAACGCCAGGGAGTTGCTATCGGAAGGGCCATGCACTTCGAGGCGGAACTCATCATCCTGGACGAACCGACGGTGGCGCTCTCCCTGAAGGAAGTGCAGAAGGTACTAAACTTCGTCCATAAGATCAAAGAAGGCGGCAAAGGCTGTATCTACATCTCCCACAACATTTCGGACGTGTACGAGATATCGGATCGCTTTGTGGTCATGGATCGCGGTGAGATTGTGGCGAGTATCGAAAAGAAAGACATCAGCCTGAAAGCGTTGGATGAGTTCCTGCTCGAGTACGCACATGGTATGAAAGGCACAGAGTAATTATGAATCAAACGCGCTCATTTCTGGCGGTTCTGGGTCGGGTCGAAGGTCTGCCCATCGCGCTGGTATTGGTCGCCCTGTTCGCCGCGTATATCACCTCGGCGCCAAACGTCTTCCTGAAGACTGGAATCTACATGTCGTTCCTGGAGACGGTCACACCGTTGCTGATCTGCGGTTTGGGTCTTACCTTTGTTATCACCGCAGGGGAGATTGATCTGAGCTTCCCCGCAGTGATCGCCCTCTCCGGCTTTGTTCTGGCCTGGGCCTATCGGACGCTGGACCCGGGCTGGGCGCTGGGGGCGGGCCTGGTCCTGGCGCTGCTTGCTGGCGCCCTGGCAGGGTACATCAACGGTTTGCTGGTCGCCCGGGTCGGCGTGCCTTCGATCATGGCAACGCTGGCCACGCAGTTCTTCTGGTATGGAACTACCACCCTGCTGGCAGGTGGTCTGCAGGTGGCCCTGGTCGGGATTCAGGACACCTTCGTTCATGAACTTCTGGCAGGCAGGCTTTTTAAGGGCCAAATTGTGGGGGGGCAAAATTTCTCCGGACTGCCCGTTCAATCTCTGTGGGCACTGGGGCTGGCCGTCCTGATGTGGTTCATCCTGAACCGGCACACATTCGGCGAAGCGGTGTCGTTCATCGGCGACAACGCCAACGTCGCGCGGGTCATGGGCATCAATGTCGAGAAGACGCGCATCCAGTTGTTCACCTTTCAAGGGGTGATCGCGGCCTTCGCCGGGATCATCCTGACGCTCGACATCGGGGTCTTTTATCCGACCCAAGGGAATTTCCTCTTGCCGGTGATGGCGGGTGTGTTTGTCGGCGGGACTTCGATTGCCGGTGGCGCTGGCTCCATCGTCGGCACGTTTTTCGGCATGTATGTCATTGGTTCGCTGGAAGCCGGGGTCGTCGCGACCACCCTCAGCGGCTATTGGGTGCGGGCGGTGGAAGGAGTGGTCATGGCGGTCGTCGTGGTGCTCAACGCCGTTATTAGCGAGGGACGCATAGCGGCGATCTCAGAGCAACTGCGCCGGTGGAGTGTTCCTGCCCGGGCCGACACAACTAGAGAGAGTCTGAGACAACCGGACGAGGTTATGAAATGATTCTGTTTCATAGGGTTACGGCATAGGTGCGCAGATAAAGGAGGTATGATATTGAACCTAGTAAAAGACAATATATAGTCCAATTTTACATACAAACCGTAAATTCACTCAGGAAAAGGAGATAGATAATGAAGCGCTTTTCTTTAATGGCGGTTTTGGTGATCATAGTGGTCATCGCACTCTACGTGCCAATGACCCAAGCACAGCAGGAACCGGAACCGATTGTGATGTATATGCAGATGGGGGGCGATCCGGGCATTGCCTCGGTGCTGGCGCGGACAAACGGGGCCAAGGCTGCGGCGGAAGCGTTGGGGATCGAGCTGCACGAGCAGTACTCAAGCTGGGATCAGCAGAAGATGATTGACGCCTTCAGGGAAGCGATCGCTGCCCAACCGGATTGCATCGAAATCATGGGGCATCCGGGCGAAGAGGCAATGATGCCGCTGGTTGAGGAGGCTGTAGCAGCGGGTATCATCGTCACCAGCGGTAACAATCCGATGCCGAACATTGAGGCCAAATACAAGGACCAGGGCTTCGGGTATGCCGGCGCCGATCTTCATGCCGGGGGCTATCTGACCGGCCAGGCGATGGTTGCGGCAGGCCTGAAAGCTGGCGATGAGGCGCTGGTCTACGACATTTGGCACCAGGAACTGCGCAGCAGAAGCTCCCAGGGCGTCTATGATGCACTTACCGAAGCCGGACTCAAGGTTGATAAACTCGACGTTTCCCAGGAGGTGGACAGCGAAGCGTCGCTGGCAATCCCCATCTTGACGGCGTACATTGAGGCGCATCCCAACCTGAAGGCCATCGGCACCCAGCATGGTCAGATGACCGCAATTCTGCCGACGATACTGGAACAGGCCGGGAAACAGCCCGGTGACATCATCGTGGGTGGCATTGACCTGGGACCTGAGACAGTGGCGGCTATCAAGGAGGGCTGGATCAGCGCCAGCTTCGATCAGGCACTCTATCTGCAAGGTTTCTACCCGGTGCAACAGTGCTGGTTGACGAAGAACTATTTCTATCCGGGTCTGCACCTCGACACTGGTGTCGGCACGGTGAACACCAACAACGTGGATATGATCGCGCCACTCATCGAACAGGGACTTCGTTAGTTCGATAGTAGATTGAAAATCACCTTCACCACGGACTTCGGTCTATTGACGGTCTGACGTTAGCCCCTCCTCGTTTTGTAGGGAGGGGCTTGTTATATGGTGAAAAGGAACTGCGAACTTTGTCCTGTGGAGTAGAGAGAATGGTAATCCCGAATGAAGCGGCGCTTTATACGCGATTGCCAGAAAACCGTGTGCGCTGTAACCTGTGCGTGTATTATTGCCGTGTTGTCGAGGGCTGACGGGGAGTTTGCCAGGTTTGCGGAAATATCAGTCTGCTTGAATACGCTTAAATTATGTAGGAAGGAGGTGAAGTGATTTTAACAACGAGATGGGGGTCGGTGTTGTATCGTTACTCGATACAGATTAGTGTAAAACATCCACTTACAAAGGAGTAAAAGATGAAAAAGAACAAACTGTTCATTTTAACGATGGAGCTGGTCATTCTGGCGCTGCTGTTATCCCCCTATATTGTGGTTTCTCCTGCTCCGGCAGCCGCCCAAACTCCTACCACTGAAGCCGAAGCAACCGCTGAGGCCGATGCCGCTAAATGGTGCAGCAATACTAATATTGTTTTCTTCCCCGGCGGGGCGCCTGGCGGCCCCTTTGAAACGGTAGTTTATAACGGCGCCCTCCAGGCGGCGGAAGACCTGGGGGCCAATGTGGAGTACGTCTGGTCGGATTGGAACCCGGAGCAGATGGTGACCCAGTTTGCCGAAGCGGCAGCCACCCAGCCCGACGGCATTGCCATTATGGGGCACCCCGGCGATGAGGCCTTCCAGGCTGTGGTTGATGACGCCCGGGCCCAAGGAATTATTGTAACCAGCCAGAACACAACCTTGCCCAAGCTCGAGGCCGAGAATAGTGCTGGCGGCTTTGGGTATGTAGGGGCTGAACTGTACTCGGCCGGTCATTCTCTGGGCACCGAGGCGGTTAGCCGCTTTGGCCTGCAGGCCGGCGACCAAGCTATGGTTTGGGGCTTGCTGGCGCAGGCGGGCCGGGGCGAGCGGACCAGGGGTATCATTGATGCCCTGGAAGAGGCCGGGCTGACGGTGGATTACCTGGAAATTGACGACGCTGCCAACGCCGATGCTTCAGCCGGTATCCCAACCTTTGTTGGTTATGTCTCGGCTAACCCGGACGTCAAGCTGGTTGTGACCGATCACGGCAACCTGACCGGGACCCAGGAAGCCTTGTTAACCGCTGCTGGTTTAGGGCCGGATGATATTTATGCGGCCGGGTTCGATCTCTCACCGGCTACCGTTGAAGGTATTCGGGGCGGCTGGACCGACCTGGTGATTGACCAGCAGCAGTGGCTGCAAGGGTATCTGCCCATTCTGCAAATCTGCCTAACTCACAACTTTGCTTTCACCGGTCTGCACATTGATACGGGAGCCGGCTTTGCCCATAAAGATAATGTGGAATTGCTGGCCGACTTGGTCAACGAGCAAATCCGGTAGCCGTTTAAGAGAGTAGCGGCCCAAATACACCGCTGTCTCTAAAAGCCTAGCCAAAAACCTGTCAGGTCTCTCAGACCTGACAGGTTTGAAACCGGGTTTTCGGATGAGTTCCAAATGCTCTCTTCTCTTCTCTACAGAGGGGAAGGGGGACAATGAGGCAGGAGCTTGAGCAGTCGCCCAAATCTTGACTGGAGTGAATTCCATGAATGCCGATAACAGGCTTGAACTAAAAAATATCTCAAAATCGTTTGGCGAAGTTAAATCGCTGCAAAATGTCAACTTCCATTTAGGACGAAATGAGGTGGTTGGCCTGCTGGGGGATAACGGCGCGGGCAAGTCTACCCTGATCAAAATCATCACTGGTTACCACCGGCCCGATGAAGGCGAGATTTTCTGCAACGGTCAGAAAATTGACCATTTGACCGTACCCAGAGCTAGAGAATTAGGGATTGAGACGGTTTACCAGGAACGGGCGCTGGCCGAGTTACAGTCCCTGTGGCGAAATATCTTTATCGGCCGCGAATTAAGTAACTCGCTGGGTTTTCTCAAGGTTAAAGAAATGCAGGCGCAAACCGAGCAGTTGATGCTGGAGTCAATGGGCTTTACGTCAACTGCGGTAAGTCCCGAGTCGACCATTAAAACTTTTTCCGGCGGCGAAAAGCAGGGTGTGGCCATTGTCAGGGCCTTATTTTTTGATGCGGAGATTATTGTCCTGGACGAGCCAACGATGGGCTTGTCCTTAAAAGAAACCCGCAAGCTGATCAATTTTGTGCGCAGTATCAAGGAAGCCGGCAAATCGGCCATTTTTATTGACCACAATATCTTTCACGTCTATTCAGTAGCCGACCGGGTGGTGGTGTTGGATCGGGGTCGAGTGGCGGGTGAATTTATGACCAGCGCTATTAGCTTGAATGACCTGATGGATAAAATGTACCGGGTGGCCGAAACCGGTAGTTTTGATTAGAGGATAGTAAATCATGAACTCGACAGTTGAAGACTCAGCGGCTGAAAAGAGGCTGCCAAGACCTCAGGAAAAATTTAGTCTGACCAGATTTTTACGCCGGTATGGCACCCAGGTGGGAATTCTGACCGTTTTTGGGTTGATGTGGCTTTCCTTCATCCTTGCTGCCCCAAAAACGTTTTTGGCTCCCCAGATTTATCTGGCGTTTATGTCCACCATCCCTTTCTTTGCCATTATCGCCTTACCCCTGACCATGCTGGTTATTGCCGGCGAAATGGACCTGTCCTTTCCTTCTATTATGGCCATTGGCATGGTGGCTTTTGTGGCAGTCTTGAACACTATCGGCAATGTCTTTTTGGCCCTACTGGCTGGTCTCCTGGCCGGTTTCCTGGCCGGCTTATTAAATGGGGTGATCGTTGTGGGCATTGGCCTGCCCTCACTGGTGGTGACGATTGGCACTCAGTTTTTCTGGCGCGGGGCGGTTTTAGTATTGTTGGGGGGTAAAAGCTATCCCCTAGTTGCGGCCAAAAGTAGCTTTATTTACAGCCTGCTGGTCGGCAAAGTGGCCGGGATTCCGATGCAAATGATTTGGCTGCTGGTGATTGCCGTTGTTGTCTGGATACTGCTGAATCGGCACCGCTTTGGGGCCAATATTTACGTCATCGGTGATAACAAGCAGACGGCCGAATTGATGGGCGTTAACACGGCCCGCACCCGTATGTTGATGTTTGCCTGGGTGGGCATGGCCGCGGCGTTTGCCGGTATTCTGGCCAGTTTGCAGGTCTCCTTTTTCTGGCCTTCGCTGGGCGAAGGTTACCTGCTCAGCACCCTGGCCGCGGTCTTCCTGGGCGGTACCTCGGTTTTTGGCGGGGTTGGTACCATTCTGGGTACGTTTATCGGCAGCTTCATCATCGGGGCCATCCAAGCGGCTATTGTGGCTATTGGTCTGACCGGTTTCTGGACCGAACTCATCTACGGCTTGATTATTATCCTGTCGGTTTCAATGCATGCCATTTTGCGGCGCAGAGTAGAGTAAGCTTATGAAACACCGCGAGCGTGTTTTAATGGCTCTCCAGCACGAAGAGCCTGATCGCTGCCCCATGCAAATCAGTTTTACCCCCGAATTTGCGGCGCGGTTGCGGAAAGATATGGGACTCACCGATGCCGATTTTCACAATCCGCACGGGGGCGGCAACACTTATGTTATTGAGCGGGCGCTGGATGAAGATATGCTGTTGACCTCGGTCGGATGGGCCAACTCTTACTATGCCACGGAAACATATAGCACCGACGGTCTAACTTATACCGACGAGTGGGGTATCACCTGGCGCAACTCACCCTACCAGACCCAATTTGGCCGGGGTTACTATACCGAAATCATCGGCCATCCCCTGGCCGACGACCAGGCTATCAGCTCTTACCGCCCGCCTGACCCGAACCGTCCCGAACTCTATACCGAGGCCGAGCGGGTCATCAAGACTTACAAAGATGAGTACTGGATTGTGGGCGTTACCGTGACCACTATTTTTGAAACCGCCTGGGCCTTGCGCGGCTACCAGCAAACCCTGCTCGATTTTGCCCTTGACCCCGACTTGATTGAGACCCTCTTTGATATCCCGTTTCATTATCACCTCACCGCCGCCAAAAAACTGGTCGAATTGGGGGTAGATATGATTTGGTGCGGTGATGACATCGGCGCGCAGAATATGATGCTGATTTCCCCCGAAACCTGGCGCAAGCATTTTAAACCGCGCATGGCCACTTTTATTTCAACCCTAAAAAAGATCAATCCCAACCTGAAGGTGGCCTATCACTCCGATGGCAACATTGCTCCGGTTATTCCGGAGTTCATTGAAATTGGTCTGGATGTACTGAATCCAATTCAGCCCCGCTCGATGGATCCGGCTGAAATAGCCCGGAGATATGGGGATAAACTGTGCTTCTGGGGGTCCATTGACGAGCAGTACACCCTGCCCTACGGCAGTCCGGCCGAAGTAGAGGCTGAAATTATTTGCCGCCTGAAAACGCTGGGTAAAAACGGCGGCTTGATCCTGGGACCAACGCATCATGTGCAGCTTGACACGCCCCTGGAAAACTTTTGGGCCATGGTCAAAACAATCACCAACATACCTTATTCAAGGAGTAGGGAGTAAGGAGTAGGAGATTTCCCTTACCTCATAATCCCTACTCCTTACTCCCATTCACTAAACTGCTATGAGTGAAAATAACTGGTGGACGCTAGAACTTGAAGGTATGCCCGGCTTTGAGATGGCGATGAAGCGGGTCTATGCCTGGTATGAGGGCGAGATGCTTGATCGTCCTCCAGTGCGTTTTGTTGCTCACAATGCCTTTGTGGATGAAATTAACCAGGCTTATCCCTCGGTGAATATTAAAGACAGATGGTTTGATGAAGAGTTTCAGGTAGATACTTTTCTCAAATCCATCCAGGGTAAAACCTTTCACGGCGAAACTTTTCCGGTTTTCTGGCCTAATCTCGGCCCCAATTTTTACGCTGCTCTCTATGGAGCAGAACTTGAATTCAGGGATGTTACCTCCTGGTCGCCGCCAGTGATTTACGACTGGGCCGATGCGGACACCTTGAAACTGGATTTGTCCAACCCGTATGCCAAAAAAATTGACGACCTGACCCGCTGCGCCCTGGAAAAATGTACTGGCAAATTTATGGTGGGTTACACCGACCTCCATCCTGGCCTGGACTGCGTGATGGTCTGGCGTGGTTCTCAGCAGCTTTGCCTGGACCTCTACGATCAGCCAGAGGAAGTAAAAAGGCTGGCCCATTTGGCGATCAACGATTTTGAAACCATTTTTGACCACTATGACTGTATGCTCAAAGCCAAGCGGCAACTTTCGGTGAGTTGGATGGGCATCCCTTCGTTTGGCAAAATGCACATCCCCAGTTGCGATTTTTCTGCGATGATTTCCAACGATTTCTTTATCGAGTTTAGCCTGCCGGCCCTGCGCCGAGAAACTGCTCATACCACTCACAATATTTACCACATGGATGGCAAAGGTGTGGCCAAACATCTTGATATAATTTTGAGCGAGCCGGGCGTCCATGCCATCCAGTGGGTCCAAGGTGTTGGGGACGACCAGCCCATCTTGCAGTGGATTCCGCTGATTAAGAAGATTCAGGCCAAAAAGCCGGTCATTGTAGATTTGCAGCCACATGAACTTGAGCCGTTTATCGAGCAGATGAAGCCGGAAGGCTTATTCTTGTGGATTGCCACCACGAGTGAAGAGGAGGAATTAGCCATTATCAAACGCCTGGAGAGATGGGTAGCTACTCAAAAACATAATCAATCCGGGGCCCCTTCTCTTGTAAGGGAGAGAAGGGACCACCTTAAAAATTAGTTGTTCTATAGAGTAAGGCGGCAGTTATCCCATGTCCACACCGAGACAGGTGACCATCAGGCAGGTAGCGGAAAGAGCAGGTGTTTCGACACAAACTGTGTCTCGCGTTCTGAACAATCGCCCGGATGTTGCCGCCCAGACACGTGAGCTTGTCCAGCAGGTGATTGACCAACTTGATTACAAGCCCAGTGCTCTGGCTCGAAGTTTAATTCGGCGGCGCAGTCTGACCCTGGGCGTTGTCATTGCCGAATTGGGCCAATACGGCCCCATGCGCCGCCTGCTGGGTATGGAACAGGCGGCCACGGACTATGGCTACCGGCTGCACATGAGCCTGGTCCACCAGCCCGAAGTGGAAAACAGCGACCAGATTCTCGATGAATTATTGGCCTGGCATGTGGATGGCATTATTTGGGCTATTCCCGAAATTAGTCATAACCGGATCTGGCTGCAGCGAAAAGCCTCGCAGTTGCCGGTGCCGGTAGTGCTTATTTGCGAACAGCCTTTGTACAGCGAGCACGCCGTTTCGATTGACAACCGGGCTGGCGGTTTGCTGGCCACCCGGCATTTGTTGGCCCAGGGATATCAGCATGTCGGGATTATTACCGGTCCTTTAAGCTGGGTGGCGGCACAACAACGTCTGCTGGGCTGGCAGGAGGCGCTGACCACTTACCAAAACCGGCAAATGTTTGAGGGCGATTGGTCAGCCGCCAGCGGCGAGCAGGGTCTTCATCAGTTGCGGCGGCAGTATCCTGAGCTGGATGCCGTGTTTGTGAGCAACGACCAGATGGCCCTGGGAGTGTTGCAGGCTGCCCACGAATTAGGTTTACGCGTTCCCGAAGGTTTAGGGGTGATTGGTTTTGATAATATCCCGGAAGCGGGCTACTTTTATCCCCCGCTCAGTACCGTTCGGCACAAATTGACCGATCAAGGCAAAATTGCGGTACACAAGTTGATTGAAATTATCGAGGCCAGGTATAAGAAAACCACTCTGTCCCCCGCCGAAATTACCCTATTGCAGCCGGAATTGGTCGTTAGAAAAAGCTCGGTTAGAAGCAGCAGTAGTAGTAAGGAGTAATTCATTATGATTGATCTCAAACAATTCGAGGTCTGGTTCGTAACCGGCAGCCAACACCTGTATGGTCCTGAAACGCTTGAGCAAGTTGCCGAACACTCTAAAACCATTGCCCAGGCGCTATCCCAGTCAAAAAGTATTCCGGTTAATGTTGTTTTTAAGCCGGTCGTGGTCACGCCGGAGGCAATCCTGGAATTATGCCGGGAGGCTAACGCGGCCAAAAATTGCGTCGGGCTGATCACGTGGATGCACACTTTCTCCCCGGCCAAAATGTGGATTGCGGGGTTACAGGCATTGCAGAAGCCGTGGGCGCATTTGCACACCCAGTACAACCGTGAAATTCCCTGGGCGGATATTGACATGGATTTTATGAATCTGAACCAATCCGCTCACGGCGACCGCGAGTTCGGGTTTATAGGCAGCCGGATGCGCCTGGAGCGCAAGGTTGTGGTCGGGCACTGGCAGGATGAGGAGGTTCAGATTAGCCTGGGAATTTGGGCGCGGGCCGCCTGTGCCTGGCTCGACGCTCAGGGAGCCAGGTTTGCCCGTTTTGGCGACAACATGCGCGAAGTGGCGGTAACCGAAGGCGATAAGGTCAATGCCCAGATGCGGCTGGGTTACAGCGTCAATGGCTACGGTGTCGGCGATCTTGTTGGCTACATCAATGAGGTTGCGGATGCTGAGGTTGACCGGTTGGTGCAGGAATATGAGGCGCAGTATGAGGTAGTCTCCTCGCTTCGCACCGGGGGTAATCGGCATCAATCCCTGCGGGATGGGGCCAGGATCGAAATTGGTTTGCGTCGTTTCCTGGAAGATGGAAATTTCAAAGGTTTCACCACTTCCTTTGAGGTCTTGCATGGGATGACCCAACTCCCCGGCCTGGCTGTCCAGCGTTTGATGGCCGAAAACTACGGCTTTGCCGGCGAAGGCGACTGGAAAACGGCTGCCCTGGTGCGGGCGATGAAGGTCATGAGCGCCGGTCTGGACGGTGGAACATCCTTTATGGAAGATTACACCTATCACCTGAGCCAAAGCGGCATGAAGGTGCTGGGGGCGCACATGCTGGAAATCTGCCCCAGCATCGCCGCCACCAAGCCCTCGCTTGAAGTTCACCCGCTCTCCATTGGCGGTAAGGCCGACCCGGTGCGGCTGGTGTTTGACGCCAAGGCGGGGCCGGCCGTCAATGCGGCGGTTATGGAAATGGGTAATCGCCTGCGAATAGTGGTCAACCTGGTTGACGCGATGCCAGCGGATGAGCCTTTACCCAAGCTGCCGGTCGCCAGAGCTTTGTGGATTCCGCAGCCTGATCTGAAAACATCGGCGGCTGCCTGGATTCTGGCCGGCGGGGCGCATCATACGGGCTTTAGTTTTTCCCTGACCGCCGAACATCTGGAAGACTTTGCCGAGATAGCCGGGATGGAGTTTTTGTTAATTGATAAGGATACTACCGTTTCCGGCTTCAAAAAAGAGTTACGCTGGAACGATCTGTACTATCACCTGGCTAAAGGAATATAGATGCGTCACGAGCTACCGCACACCCCCACCAGTAATAAAAAGGTAGCAGGGATGTATTACCCCTATCTAGCGCCGACGAAGTGGCCCGTAGAGGCCAAGGCCCCTGTGGGCTGTCTACCGTCTACCATCTACTATTTTTAGAGGAGCTTAACGGATGAAAAAACCAGTTTTAGGAGTTATTGTTGGTAACCGGGGCTTTTTCCCCGACCACCTATGTGAAATCGGACGCCAAACCATCTTGAAAGTGCTGGCAGAAGAAGGTATTGAAGCGGTTGCCCTCACTTCGGCTGATACCCCGTTTGGCAGCATTGAAAGTTTGAGTGACGCCCAAAAATGTGCCGACCTGTTCAAACAGCATCGCGATAGAATAGATGGAGTTTTGGTGACCCTGCCCAATTTTGGCGATGAACGGGCCATTGCTAATGCCCTGCGCTGGGCTAATTTGAATGTACCTGTCTTGATCCACGCCTTTGCCGATGACCCGGCCAAAATGAGCATCACCGACCGGCGCGACTCTTTCTGCGGCAAAATGTCGGCCTGCAACAACCTGCGCCAATACGGTATCAAATACTCGCTGACGACCTCGCACACGGTTGACCCGGAAAGTGAGAGTTTCAAGGCCGACTTGCGCCGTTTTGTGAGCACCTGCCGGGTGGTGCGCGGCCTCACCAATGTCCGTATTGGTGCGTTGGGCGCCCGGCCGGCGGCCTTCAATACCGTTCGTTACAGTGAAAAATTATTGGAGCGCAGCGGTATCACGGTAGAAACATTGGATTTGTCGGAAGTCTTTGGCCAGATAAACCGGCTGAATAGTGATGACTCCAGTGTTAGATCTAAATTGGAAGATATTAACGCCTACGTGCCGACCAGGGGCATTCCCCAGGAGTCGCTTTTGAAAATGGCCAAGCTGGGTGTGGTCGTTGACCGCTGGATGAGGGATCAAAATTTAGCGGCTACGGCTATCCAGTGCTGGACTTCCATGGAAGAATATTTTGGCGTGGTTCCCTGTACCATTATGAGCATGATGAGTAATAAATTAACGCCCTCCGCCTGCGAAACCGATATTGCCGGCGTAGTGGGCATGTACGCCCTGGCCCTGGCCTCAGAAAAACCAAGCGCCCTGGTGGATTGGAACAACAATTACGGCGACGACCCGGACAAGGGGGTCATCTTCCACTGCTCCAACCTGCCGAAGGGGGTCTTCACCAACGAGAATGACGCCGGTTTGATTTCGCCTGACGACATTCCAGTCATGGATTATCAGGCGATTATTGCCGGGACCGTGGGCAGAGAAAACACCTTTGGGACTGTGGTGGGCCGGATGCGCGCCGAGCCGTTCACCTACTGCCGCGTCTCCACCGACGACCTCAGCGGAAAAATCACGGTCTACGTGGGCGAAGGGGAACTGACGAATGATCCGCTCAAAACCTTTGGCGGTTACGGCGTAGTGCGGGTGCCCAATCTACAAGGACTGCTCCGTTATATCTGCGAAAACGGCTTTGAGCATCATACCGCCGTTAACCTGTCTCAAACCGCCGCCGCCGTTAACGAAGCTTTAGGCAAGTATTTGGGTTGGGAAGTTTACTACCACTGCTAATTTTGAAATAACGGTTTCGCTTCATAGGAGTTGACGATGAATCAAAACGATATCCCCCAGGCAATTAAGAGCGGAAAGACCATTCTTGGCATCGAGTTCGGCTCAACTCGCATTAAGGCGGTGTTGATCGGTGAGGATCATGCGCCGGTCGCATCGGGAAGCTATGAGTGGGAAAACCAGTACGAAAACGGCATCTGGACATACAGTCTCGATGATGTTTGGACAGGCTTGCAGGAAAGCTATCGGCAGCTTAACAACGAGGTTGTTAAGAATTACAACATCCCGCTCCAGACCATGGGCGCGATCGGTTTCAGCGGCATGATGCACGGCTATATGGCCTTCGATAAGGGCGGAAATTTACTCGCCCCGTTTCGGACATGGCGAAACACCATAACCGGGCAGGCAGCCCAGGAACTCACGGAGCTGTTCCAATTCAATATTCCCCAACGTTGGAGCATTGCCCACCTCCATCAGGCGATATTGAACAAGGAATCCCATATCAACGATATCAGCTATCTGACAACGCTGGCGGGCTATGTCCATTGGAAACTGACGGGGCAAAAGGTGTTGGGCATTGGCGAAGCATCGGGCATGTTCCCCATTGACAGCAAGACCAACGACTACGATGCCGGCAAGATCGAGCTGTTCAACGAACGGCTTAAAGCAGAAAACGTTTCGTGGAAGCTCCAGGACATCCTGCCCAAAGTTCTGGTAGCCGGAGAGGCCGCCGGTGTTCTGACCGAAGAAGGCGCAAAACTGCTTGACCCCACCGGACAGCTACCAGCGGGGATTCCGCTCTGCCCGCCGGAGGGCGACGCCGGCACCGGCATGGTTGCGACGAACAGCGTGGGCGAGCGAACGGGCAATGTGTCCGCCGGAACATCGGTCTTTGCCATGATCGTTTTGGAAGAGCCGCTGTCAAAGCTCTATCCCGAAATTGACATGGTGACAACGCCCGCCGGCAAGCCTGTGGCTATGGTCCATAGCAACAACTGCACCTCCGATCTCAATGCCTGGGTTGACCTGTTCCAGGAATTTACGCAGGCGCTGGGGGTGGAGATGAACGAATCCAGGCTGTTTGAAATGCTGTATACCAAGGGACTCGCCGGCGATGCGGACGCGGGCGGGCTGCTCGCTTACAATTACTTTTCGGGCGAGCATATCACGCACCTTGAAGCGGGGCGTCCCCTGTTCGTCCGTACCCCCGAAAGCCGCTTCACGCTGGCAAACTTCATGCGGGCGCATCTGTTCGCGGCGCTCGGCGCATTGAAGATTGGGTTGGGCATCTTTGAACAGGAGCAGGTGAAGATTGACCGAGTTCTCGGTCATGGCGGCTTCTTCAAGACACCGGAAGTGGGTCAAAAGATCATGGCCGCGGCGATGAATGTCCCCGTTTCCGTCATGGAGACCGCCGGCGAGGGCGGCGCATGGGGAATTGCATTGCTGGCCGCCTATATGCTCAATAAGGCAGGGAATGAACCCCTGGAAGCCTATCTTTCCAACAAGGTCTTTGCAGGAGAACACGGCACAACCATCGCGCCCGATCCGGCGGATGTGGACGGATTTGCAGCGTTCATGGAGCGCTACAAAAAGGGACTCATCATCGAACGAGCCGCCGTGGATGCGCTGAGGTAGAAGAGTTGGGTATCTTCTCAATAACCCGGGGGTATTGTAATAAGTTGGAAGGTTGGAAGACTGGACATTTGCCAACCCCCAGCCTTCCAATCTTCCAGGCTTCCCAATTGGAGCTTAAATGAACAACAAAAAATACGCCATCGGGATTGATTTTGGCACCGAGTCGGGGCGGGTGGCCCTGGTAGACCTCTCCAACGGGCAGGAAGTCGCCACTGCTGTGCATGCGTACGCCAATGGGGTGATTGATGAAAAACTGCCCGGCTCTGGCATTCCTCTGGAGCCGGATTGGGCCTTGCAAGACCCTGGCGACTACCTGGAAGTGTTCAAAAAAGCTGTCCCGATGGTGCTCAAGGAAAGTGGCGTAGACCCTGCTGATGTGGTCGGCCTGGGAATTGACTTTACCGCTTGTACCATGCTGCCCACCAAAGCCGACGGTACTCCCCTCCGTTTTTTGCCGGAATGGCGAGATAATCCCCACACCTGGGTAAAGCTGTGGAAGCATCACGCCGCCCAGCCGGAAGCCAACAAACTCAATCAGATTGCCCGTGACCTGGGCTATACGTTCCTCGACCGCTACGGCGGTAAAATCAGCTCCGAGTGGTTCTTCCCTAAAGCCTGGCAAATCCTGGACGAAGCGCCGGAGGTTTATGCGGCTGCGGACCGGCTGATTGAATCTGCCGATTGGGTGGTCTGGCAGCTCACCGGCCAGGAGAAGCGTAACTCCTGCACCGCCGGTTATAAAGCGATGTGGTCCAAACGGGAGGGATATCCGCCCAAGGCCTTCTTTAAGGCGCTCGACCCGCGCCTGGAAAACATCGTGGACGAAAAAATGTCGCGCGATATTTACCCGCTGGGCGAAAAGGCGGGTGGGTTAACCGAACAGGCGGCTGCCTGGACCAGTCTGCAACCTGGCACGGCGGTAGCCATTGCCAACGTGGATGCCCATGTGTCGGTGCCGGCGGCTACGGTGGCCGAGCCGGGACGGATGGTGATCATCATGGGTACGTCGAACTGCCACATGGTCATGGGAACAGAGGAACGATTAGTCCCCGGCATGTGCGGCTATGTTGAAGATGGCATCATCCCTGGCCTGTTTGGCTACGAAGCCGGGCAGTCGTGCGTGGGCGATCACTTTGCCTGGTTTGTGGAGAACTGCGTGCCGGCTCGCTATGAAAAAGAGGCGGCGGAACGGGGCCTGGATATTCACGAACTGCTGGAAGAGAAAGCGGCCAAGCTTAAACCCGGCGAAAGCGGCCTGGTCGCTCTGGATTGGTGGAACGGCAACCGCAGCGTGCTGGTGGATGTGGACCTGACCGGTGTCTTGGTTGGGGCGACGCTGGCAACCAAACCGGAAGAGATCTACCGGGCGCTGATCGAAGCGACCGCCTATGGCACCCGCATGATTGTGGAAACGTTTGAGGCCAACGGTGTGCCGGTGAAAGAAATCGTGACGACCGGCGGCTTGCCCAATAAGAACAAGCTGCTCATGCAGATTTACGCCGACGTGACTGGCCGGTCCCTGTATATCGCCAGCAATGTCCAGGGTGGAGCTGTCGGCTCGGCGATGCATGGGGCGGTGGCGGCGGGCAAAGCAGCCGGCGGCTTCGACTCGATCGTCGAGGCGACCCGGCAGATGGCCAGGCTGCGAGCTGAGTCCTACCAGCCTAACCCGGCGAATAAGGAAGTCTACGACCAGCTTTACGCCGAATACGTGACCCTGCATGACTACTTTGGGCGGGGAGCTAATGACGTGATGAAGCGGCTCAAAGTGTTGAAGGCGCGCATCAAGGCCGGGTGACTCTAAAAAGGGAACGTGATTTTTACCGCGGAGAGCGCTGAGAACGCTGAGAAAACAAAATGGAAAACTCTGCGCCCTCAGCGTACTCTGCGGTTAGTTTTGTAGCCAAGATGTCAAAGACTTGAAGGTGTTTTTGGAGAAGTTACTATGCTTGAACATTTGCGAGAACTCTTAAGCGAGTTGCATCAAGAACTGCCCCGAAGTAATCTGGTCACTTGGACGGCGGGTAATATCAGCGTACGTGACCCGGAGTCGGGGTTTGTAGTGATTAAGCCTTCGGGGATACGGTACGAGGTGCTGAAGCCGGAGCATATGGTGGTGGTTGACCTGGAAGGGACGATCATCGAGGGCAATTTGAAACCCTCATCCGATACGGCCAGCCATCTTTATATTTATCAACGCCGGCCCGATGTGAACGGCATTGTCCACACCCATTCACCTTACGCCACGGCTTTTGCGGCGATCGGCAAACCGATCCCTGTTTATCTCACCGCGATGGCCGACGAGTTCGGCGGGCCGATTCCCTGCGGCGGCTTTGCTCTCATCGGCAGCGAGGCGATTGGAGAGGTAGTGCTGGAAGCCATCGGCGACTCGCCGGCGGTGCTGCTCAAAAACCACGGTGTTTTTACCGTTGGCCCCACCGCCGAGGCGGCGGTCAAGGCGGCGGTCATGACCGAAGATGTGGCCAAGACCGTCTGGTTAGCTCTGCAAATTGGGCAGCCGGACGAAATTGCGGCGGAGGATGTAGCCAAATTGCATTATCGGTATAAGCATGTGTACGGGCAACCGGAGGAGAAGTAGCTGACTCACTTCCTCAATTCGGACACTGACAATAAAGCGTTGGGTCCGACATACCTTCAGCGCGCAACCCTTCATTCATTTCCTTTCCACTTTGGTCTGGACCCAACCCAAAACCGGGTTTTTATTGCCAGACCTTTCTCTCGTTTGTCAACTTATCCAAAAGCTATCAGTCAATATAGATGCAATGAAATCCGTCCTGGCTGGAGTTGAACCATGATGTACAAAGTTTTTCTGGTGGAAGATGAGATTGTTGCCAGAGAGGGTATTCGCGACAATGTTGATTGGCAATCGGCGGGCTTTGAGTTTTGTGGGGAAGCGCCGGATGGGGAAATGGCCTTACCGCTGATTGAGAAAATCCAGCCGGATGTGCTGATAACGGACATCAGAATGCCATTTATGGATGGATTGCAGCTTTGTAAAATCTTGCGGGAGCGGATGCCGGGGCTTAAGATCATTATTCTGAGTGGGCATGATGAGTTTCAGTACGCTCAAGAGGCGGTCAAGTTGGGGGTGACGGAGTACCTGCTCAAGCCGATCGGGGTTCAGGATTTACACCATGTTCTGGGCAAAATCGCCGTACAGCTTGATCACGAGCGGGTGGAACAAGAAAAGTTACGCCGGCTAAAGAGTCAAATCGAAGATGATCTGGCCTTGCGCCAGGAGAAGTTCTTGTTGAAGCTGGTAACAGGGGGTATGTCGTCGCCAGAAGCAATTCAGGAAAGTCAACTGTTAGGATTAGACCTTGTTGCTAAGTGGTACCTGGTCATGGTGGTCGAGTTTGAACTTTGCGGAGGAGCCGAGCAGTTTAACTATTACGAGTACGAACAGGTTGGACAGATCATATCAAGCTTAGTCGAGAACAACCCCGATATTTTTTTGTCGAGGACAGGTGTCGAAGGACTGGTCCTAATTATTAAAGGGGACTCTCTCGAACATCTCCAGCAGGAGGGCAGTTTTCTCAAAGAGCTGATCAGGACTGAGGTGGAAAACAAAACCAACTGTTCGTTGAGAGTTGGGGTTGGCAGCTTTCAAGATCGGATAAGTCACATCTACCCATCTTTTGCCGAAGCTTTAACAAATTTACAACAAGATGTAGCTGAAAGATCGAGACGGATTAACGCTGATAGCGAAACCGGTAAAGCGGGACTGCTGGATCTGGACAAATCTGCTCTGGAAAATTTCTTGCGCTACGGGGTTTACGATGAATTCAGTAATTTCTTTGAGGCTTATATTCGGCCGCTTAGTCAAGCCGCGCTCCAATCCTATCTGGTCAAGAATTATCTCTTTGTTGATCTTGTTTTAATCACGGCAAAATTTGTGCATCAGATAGGCGGGAATGTTGATCAGATTATCCCTGAAATAAATAAGGTTGAAACGTTATTGATGAATATTAAAACCCTCGACCAACTCAAGGAAGAGGCGAGACAAGTTTTTGCCAGTGTCCTGGCTTTTCGGGATAGCCAAGCGCATTACCAACGTGCAGCGCTTGTTCACCAGGCCAAAGCCTATATTGGCAGCCGTTATGCGCACCCGGATTTATCATTGAATGAAGTGGCCGCCCATGTCAACCTGAGTCCCAGCCATTTCAGTACGGTGTTCAGCCACGAAACAGGTGAAACCTTCAAAGAGTATCTGACCAAGCTTAGAATTGAACGAGCCAAAGAGTTGCTGCGAACCACCGGCCTGAAATCTTTTGAGGTAGCTTATCGAAGCGGTTACAACGACCCGCACTACTTTAGTCATATTTTTAGAAAAAACACCGGCCTCTCCCCTCAACAATTTCGTTTGCAGCCCCAAAGTGGGAAGAAGTAGGCAGAGAAGTATGAGTATCGAATTAGCCGCCAGCGAACCTGTCCCCAAGTATATGGGGAAATTTATTGACTTTTTTGCCGGCATCCATCTATCGCTTCGCCGAAAGATCCTCCTCTCGTTTTTCATTGTCATCTTTTTGATGGCCGCCATCAATGCTGTACTGATTTTGGAAGTACTGAGATTCAACCGCCAGTACGATGCCATCATTACCAATATCACTACGGCCAACAGTATCAACGGCTACATCAAACCGGCGATTGATACGGAAATGTGGAACATTGTGGCCGGCAAGAAGGAATTCAAAGAAGGCAGCCAGTACGAAATTATCGGGCAGGTCGACTCCCAAGTAACCTCCATGATGGCCAATACCCAATCGGACAAATCCAGAATCAAGCTTGAAGTCATTCTCCGCACGATGAACACACTCAGCCGCTACGTGGACAAGATGGGGACGCAAATCGCCCAGGGCAGCCGGGTAGCCGACAATGAACAGGTTCTGGAAAATATCCGGGGGGTTTCTGAGGTGGTTGAAGAAAGCGTGCAGGATTATGTGCTGTTTGAGGTGAACCAGGCGGAACAGCAGTACAAACAAACTCAAACCCGATTTACTCGCTGGGCTATCACCTATATGATCCTGCTGCCCTGTGTTATCGGGTTTTCCATTCTGGCTGCCTGGATCATTTCGGCCAGCATTTACATCCCCATCAAAAAGCTGCACGATGTGACCACGACCATCACCAAGAATGACCTGCAAGCCTTGATGACCAGTGACAACGTAGACGAAATCACCGAGCTGGGCCTGAGTTTTAATATCATGATCGGCCGCATCAGAGAATTACTGGTGGCCAAAATCAAGGAACAGGAACATCTAAAAAAAGCCGAACTCAGGGCGCTCCAGGCTCAGATCAACCCCCATTTTCTTTACAACACCCTCGATACCATTATTTGGCTGGCCGAGGCCAACAAGACTGCTCAGGTGATTGAGATTGTGCGCGCCTTATCGAGTTTCTTTAGAATCGCTTTGAGCAAAGGCCAGGATTGGATTACCATCCATCAAGAGATTGAGCATGTTAGAAGCTACCTGACCATTCAAAAGATGCGCTACCGGGACATTCTGGATTACAAGATCGAAGTTGATGAGGATATCCTCGATGGTGTCATCTTGAAGTTAACGCTCCAGCCGTTGGTTGAGAATGCCCTTTACCACGGCATTAAAAACAAAAGAAATGGCGGCACTATTACTGTGCGAGCCAAGCGAACGGACGAAAATATGGCTTTGCTGGAAGTGCAGGATGATGGGGTTGGATTTACACCCTACAAACTGGCCCAAATCCAGGAAGAGATTAATCGCGACTCTGATGAAATTAGCCTAACAGAAAGCGGGTTTGGACTTGAAAACGTCAATAAACGGATCAAACTGTTTTATGGCAAACGGTATGGCCTTTCCATTGATAGCCATTATCTGGAAGGCACCCGGATAACCGTAGCCATTCCTCTGAAAGATAGCCTGAATTCACAAAAAGAGGAGTGATAACCATGCCAGCGCCTCCGACGAAGATGTTAAATCTGTTTATGATGGTAACGGCGATCCTGGTTATAGCAGCCTGCGGGACTCAACCGACCCCCCAACCACCCCAGTCTGCTCTGCTTGAAGAGCAGGGCCAGGGCAAGAAGACCTATACGGATCTGGTTGTCGGCTTTGCTCAAATCGGGGCCGAGAGCGAGTGGCGAACCGGCAATACAGCCTCGATCAAAGAAGCGGCCGAGCAGTTTGGGGTGGAACTACAGTTTTCCGATGCCCAGCAAAAGCAGGAGAATCAAATCAAAGCTATCCGAGTCTTTATCGCCCAACAGGTGGACGTGATTGGCGTTTCGCCGGTGGTGGAAACCGGTTGGGAATCGGTCTTTCAGGAAGCCAAAGATGCCGGTATCCCCATCATCCTGGTTGACCGCCGCGCGGCTGTTCCCGCAGACCTCTACGTAACCTATATGGGCTCCGATTTCCTGGCAGAGGGCAAAAATGCGGCCCGGGTGATGGTTGAGCTATTGAACGGCAAGGGCAAAATTGTTGAACTGGTCGGCACGGTCGGTTCTGCGCCGGCCAATGACCGCTATAAGGGCTTTAGAGAAATCCTGAAAGATTACCCGGACATGAAGATCATTGCTTCCGCGCCCGGTGATTTCACCCGGGCCAAGGGGGAGGAAGTAATGGCAGCCCTTTTAAAGAGGTACGGTAAAAATATTGATGCCCTCTACGCTCACAACGATGATATGGCCATCGGCGCAATCCGAGCCATTGAGGCCTATGGTTTAAGGCCCGGCCAGGACATCAAGATTGTCTCAATTGACGCCATCCGGGACGCTTTCAAAGCTATGATTGAGGGCAAATTAAACGCGACGGTGGAATGTAACCCACTCCTCGGCCCGCAGTTTTTTGAGTTAGCCCTGAAAGTAGCCAATGGCGAACAAGTTCCCAAGTGGATCCCCTCTGAGGAAGGCATTTTTTTTCCTGAAAACGCTGCGGAGATTCTGCCCACCCGTAAATATTAAGAATATCCAAACTCGTCAAAAAATAGTTAACTTTTATCGAAAAAAATCATACCCTCCACCTGGAGGGTTTTTTTTATCAGCAAACAAAATATAAATTTCAACATATTCCCAATCAAAATTCATTGATGTTGCTCCCTTTAAAGGGTATGATGAAACAAATAAATGTCTGCATTTCAACCCGGGAGAAATGCGGCCCTTCACTAAATCCACTGTTAAATCAATTTAGCAAATTAGAAAAGAAGGAGAATCTAAACAATGAAGTTTTTAAAAGTTCTGTCTTTGCTGGCAGGTTTAGCCATGATCCTTGCTGTAATGGGTTGTGGCGCTGCCCCCGTTGCCCCCGCCGCTCCCGCTGAAGAAAAACCTGCCGCCGAAGCTCCAGCCAAGGCCAAAAAGGAATACAAAGATTTGACGGTCTGCTACCCTCAACTGGGCGCCGAGAGCGACTGGCGCACCGCCAATAGCGCTTCACTCAAGGAAACTGCCAAGGAATTGGGCGTTAACCTGGTCTTCTCCGATGCTCAGCAGAAGCAAGAAAACCAGATTTCGGCCATGCGCGCCTGTATCCAGCAGGGTGTTGATGTCATTGCCCTGCCGCCGGTAGTTGAAGATGGTTGGGATGCTGTTCTCACCGAAGCCAAGGACGCCAGCATTCCGGTCATCATCGTAGACCGCTCCGTCTCCGCCGACCCGTCCCTCTATGCCGCTCACATTGGTTCGGACATGGTCTTGGAAGGTAAAAAATCCGGCGAAGAAATGAACAAACTGCTCCCCGAGGGCGGCAAGATCGTTGAACTCAGTGGCACGACAGGCTCTGGCGCTGCGGTTGGCCGCGCTAAAGGCTTCCGCGAAACGCTTGCCAAAAACATTGAAATTCTGGACTCGCAGACCGGCAACTTTACCACGGCTGAAGGCAAACCGGTTATGGAAGCCTTCCTGAAGAAATATGCCGGAGAAATTGATGGCGCGTTCATCCACAATGACAATATGGCCATTGGCGCGGTTGAAGCGATGAAGGCCGCTGGTTTGAAACCCGGCGATATCAAGATCGTCTCCGTGGATGGTACCCGCGGCGGTTTCCAATTGATGATTGATGGCTGGGTGCAAGCCGATGTGGAATGTAACCCGCTGCTTGGCCCGCAGGTCTTGGAAATGGCCCTGAAACTCACCAACGGCGAATCTGTAGAACGAGAAACTCTGACCAAGGAAACCGTTTACTTCCCTGACCAAGCGGCCGAGTTACTGCCAAGCCGCCAGTACTAATTTGTTCTGGCCGCGGCGCATGAGTTATCTCTAATACGCTCGTGCAGACAATAGTTGAGAAGCGGCGTTACCCTACGCCGCTTCTTTTTATAAAAAGATTGGCAAAACCTCTTGCCAAAAACAGTGTACCTGGTTATGAGTCTCATCATATTGGCAGTACAATGAGGAAATTATTAAATCCTCCGGTATATCATTGTCAGACCATTATTCAAACAAGGGCAGGAAATTCATGAAAAATAACACGCCTTTATTCAAACGCATGCGCGAAAGCCAGCTATTCTGGCCCCTTGTGGCGCTGATTTTGATTTTCATTGTTGATGCGATTTTTGCCCCTGGATTCTTTAAAATCGGGATACTGGATGGTCATTTATTCGGGAATCTCATTGATGTGGTTAACAATGCGGCCCCCTTGATGCTGGTAGCAATCGGGATGACCCTGGTGATTGCCACGGGCGGGGTTGACCTTTCGGTAGGGGCGGTGATCGCTATTTCGGCGGCCGTGAGTACTGTGTTGATCAATCCTGCCCTGGGCAATGAGCTTATCACCAATGATATCCTGGCGGCGAATACCACCAATACGCCTTTGTGGATAGTGGTCCTGGTTGATCTGGTGGCCGGCACCTTGTGCGGTTTGTGGAATGGGTTCCTGGTTTCCAGAGGTAAAATCTCGCCGATGGTGGCCACCCTTATCCTCATGGTAGCCGGCCGTGGTATTGCCCAGCTCGTTACCAACGGTCAAATTATGACGGTTTATTACACGCCCTATTGGTGGTTCGGAAATGGGTTTATTTTGGGGCTGCCGGTTTCAATCTATATTGTGCTTGTTGTGTTTGTGTTGGCCTGGCTGTTGGCTCGTAAAACCTCAATTGGCTTGTTCATCGAATCGGTTGGAATCAATGCCAAAGCTACTTATTATAGTGGTATCAGCGAAAAAAATATCAAGCTGTTTGTTTATACATTTTGTGGTTTTTGCAGCGCTGTCGCCGGCCTGATCCTCGGTTCTTACATTCACGGTGTTGATGCCAATAATATTGGCCTCCTGTATGAGTTAGACGCAATCTTAGCCGTGGTCATCGGCGGCACCCTCATGTCGGGTGGGCGGTTTTCTTTAATGGCGAGCGTGATTGGCGCCCTGATTATTTGGACCTTCACGATCACCATGTATACCTTTGGTGTGCCTGCTAATGCCCTCCTGGCGGGTCGAGCCGTGCTGGTCTTGGTTGTGATTATCCTTTACTCTGACTACACTCGCCGGATTTTGAACAAATTCTCTGAGCGGAAAGGAATCCAACATGATGCAACAAACGAAGCGTCTCCTGCTAGATGATGGCTCCTTACTAACGGGAAAGGAATCCAACATGATGCAACAAACGAAGCGTTTCCTGTTAGATAACGGTCCCCTGCTAACCACGATTGTCATATTTATCCTGCTCTACCTGACCGGAGGCTGGCTGTATCCGGCTATGCAAAAACCGCAGGTATTTTTTAACCTGTTTATTAACCAGGCCAGCCTGTTGATTGTGTCTATTGGCATGACCCTGGTGATCCTGACCAAAGGAATTGATCTTTCTGTAGCCGGGGTAATTGCCCTGACCACGGCCGCATCGGCCGCTTTACTGGCTAATGGCATGAGTCCGCTGGTGGTGATGCCTTTGATGCTAGTGATGGGGGTCGTCTTTGGGCTTGCCCAGGGCTGGATCATTCATTTCTTCAAAGTGGAACCTTTTATCGTGACCTTGATGGGCCTCTTTTTTGCGCGGGGTATGGCCTACATCATCACCCTTTCTTCTTTAACTATTAAAGATCCTTTCTATCGTTACTTGGCCTTAACAAAAATTTATATCCCTTTATTTGACAATGCGTATCTGTATATTCCTTCCTTTGTCGGCCTGGTGTTGTTAGTGGTGACAATTTACCTGTGTTTCTTCACCCGATTTGGCCGCATTGTCTATGCTATTGGTAATAATGAGCAGTCTGCTCTGTTAATGGGGTTTCCTGTCGCCCGCACCAAACTCCTCGTGTATGCCTTCGGCGGCTTCTGTTCTGCCCTGGGCGGGATTGTGTTCAGTATTTCTTTACTTTCAGGCTATGGCGGGTACGCTCCGGGCATGGAATTGGATGCCATTGCCTCGGCGGTGATTGGTGGGACGATGTTAACGGGTGGCGTAGGCAACGTAATAGGCACCCTGTTTGGGGTCTTAATTAACGGCACCATCGTCTCTATCCTCCAATTTAATGGCACTTTGAGTTCATGGTGGACCCGCATCGGCGTGGGCGCCCTCACCCTGATCTTTCTCGGAATTCAAAGTCTGTTCTATATGAGAAAGAAACACTCATAATTTGATGTAAGGTTGTTTATCCCCTACGGGATACGAAGCGTTATCCAAGACGGAGGCACAGCGATTATGGCGGAGTCTAATAAAGATATTCTCGTACTGAAAGGTATCTATAAATACTTTCCAGGGGTGCAGGCCCTGAATAATGTGGACTTTACGCTCCAAAGGGGCGAGATCCATGCGCTGATGGGGGAAAATGGCGCCGGTAAGTCTACGCTGATCAAGATCATGACCGGTGTTGAGCGACAAGACGAGGGCGTTATCACGCTTGAGGGAAAGGAAGTCTCTATAAAATCACCTCAACATGCCCAAACTCTGGGGATTAGCACGGTCTATCAAGAAGTCAATCTTTGCACTAATCTAACGGTAGCCGAAAATATCTTGCTTGGCCAGGAACCCCGGAAATTCGGGCGTATTGATTGGAAAGCAATGAACGATAGGGCCGACCAACTGCTGCGCCGGCTGGATATTCATATTGATGTGACGCGGCCTCTGGAGGCATATTCAGTGGCTATCCAACAGATGGCCGCCATTGTGCGGGCGCTTGAGATTTCCTCGGCCAAAATATTAATTCTGGATGAACCTACCTCGAGTCTCGATGCCAATGAAACCGAGAAGCTGTTCCAGGTGATGCGCAAATTAAGAGATGAAGGTGTGGGTATTATCTTCATTACTCATTTTCTTAATCAGGTGTACGAAGTTTCGGATAGAATAACAGTTCTCAGAAATGGAAATCTGATTGGAACTTTCAACACCAATTCCTTGCCGATGATCGAGTTAATTACAAAAATGATCGGTCGGAATCTCAGTGATTTTAACGATATGAGTAAAACAAAGCTAGAGAGCAGTATGCATATTAAAGAAGATGCGCTGCTTCAGGCCAGGCAGTTGGGTCGTACCGGTTCGATTAAACCCTTTGACCTGGATTTACATGCCGGAGAAGTGGTCGGGTTTGCCGGGCTGCTGGGATCAGGGCGTACAGAAACCGCCAAGCTGCTGTTTGGCATAGACAAACCGGATAGCGGCACGTTGAAGTTCGCCGGCGAAGTGGTTAAAAACTTCTCGCCCGGCGATTCAATTTCCAGAGGCATCGCCTTCTGCCCTGAAGACAGGAGAGCAGAAGGTTTGCTGCCCGACTTAACCGTTAGAGAAAATATTATCCTGGCTATCCAGGGCAATAAAGGTTGGTTCAAGTATCTCGGCACGGGAAAGCAGTATGAACTTGCTGAGCATTATATTCAATTGCTCAATATTAGTACCCCTACCGCAGACCAACCGGTTAAAAATCTAAGCGGTGGAAATCAACAGAAGGTTATTCTGGCTCGCTGGCTGGCCACAAACCCCGATCTTTTGATTCTGGATGAACCCACCCGAGGTATTGATGTCGGGGCCAAGGCCGAAATTCAAAAACTGGTCCTCGAGTTGGCTGAAGAGGGCAAAGCATGTGTGTTTATTTCATCGGAGTTAGAGGAAGTATTACGCACCAGCCATCGCATCGTGGTACTGCGTGACCGAGAGAAGATAAATGAGTTCAGCGGTGAGGTGGATGAGCATAAAATTATGCAGGCAATGGCAGAGAGTGGCTCATAACGTAACTAAAAATATGAAAAAAGATAAAGGACTGCAAACACATTCTGATAACAGCAAGCAGAACGCTGTCAGGTATTGGTTGGCTTCGGGGGGTGTCGTGCTTGTTTTGTTGTTTATCGGGGCGATGGCCTGGCCCCGTCTGAATTTTGATAGTCAAAGTACTTCGATCGTGGCTGAGGCGTTCATGACCGATTATCCTTCTCTCGGCCCTGAAACCGCACCGGTCACCATCGTTGAATACGGCGATTTGGGCTGCCCAGCCTGTTGGGCATGGCATAAGCTTGGTGTCCTAAAGGACATTCGCGCCAAGTACGGCGACCGGGTGCGTTTTGTCTGGAAGGATTTCCCGGTTGTCACCCTGGCCTCCCCCAAGGCAGCCGAAGCCGGGCAGTGCGCCCACGAGCAGGGTAAATTCTGGGAGTTCCATGATTTGATCCTTGACGGTGACAATCCCGGGGCAATAAGCAAAGATGACCTCAAGGCCTACGCAGCTAAAGTTGAATTAGACATGGACAAGTTCAATGAGTGTGTGGACTCTCGCCGCTATCGGAATAAGGTCAATAACCAGCAGCATGAGGCTTTCGAAATCGGTTTTAACGGCAGCCCGGCTTTCTTAGTGAATGACCAGCCATTTGTTGGGGTGCAACGCTTTGAAGTCTTTGAGAAAGTAATCGATTCTTTGCCGGCTCCGGGGAGGTAGCGTGAGCCAAGCTTCCCGATTCTAGGTAACTTGTACCGCGTATGATAACTAACATCGCAGACCTCCTGACCCCCATTCGCCGGCTTCACGAGCAGATCCGTGATAGTCTAGTCGCCGCCGCCGAGTCAACCTCACTGGATGAACTGGCTCAAATCGCTAAAGAAGAGGCCGGCGATACCATTTATGTCGTAGACAAAATTAGCGAAGAAGTGTTGCTTGACTTTTTTACCCGCGAGATTGCCAGCCACACCCCGGTTATTTTGATCGCTGAGGGGCTGGGCGAAACGGGGCAGTTGGTCTTGCCGGCCGGCGTTCCCGAAAAAGAAGCTCGCTGGCGAATCATTGTTGATCCCATTGACGGCACTCGCGGCATTATGTACCAGAAACGCAGCGCCTGGATTCTCACAGGTGTGGCCCCCAACAAAGGGCCAAGCACTGATCTGAGCCATATTGAACTGGCGGTACAGACTGAAATTCCCCTCATAAAACAACATCTCTCGGATACGCTCTGGTCCATCGCTGGCCAGGGCGTTAGCGCCGAACGCTACAACCGCCTCACCGGTGAAACACAACCTCTCGTTTTTCAGCCCTCACGCGCAACCACCATCGCTCATGGGTATGCCATGCTTTCCCGCTTTTTTCCCGGCGCCCGTGAGGAATTGGCTGCTATTGATGAGGAAATTGTGCGGGGTGCGCTGGGGCCGGTGCAGCCGGGCAAAGCTCATTGTTTTGAAGACCAGTATATCTGTACCGGCGGGCAGTTATACGAGTTGATCACCGGGCGGGATCGTTTTAATGCCGATATCCGCCCTCTCCTGGAGAGCCTGTTGGCCCAGCGAGGTTTAGCCCTGGGTATTTGCTGCCATCCCTACGATTTGTCTACTGAACTCATCGCCCGTGAAGCCGGGGTGATTATCACCGACGCCTCTGGCCGGCCCCTGTTAGCGCCGTTGGACGTGTTGAGCAACGTTAGTTGGGTTGGATACGCCAATCCAGCCATTCAAGCACAAATTGAACCCCTCTTACAACAAGCCCTGCGCCGGCGTGGTTTATTAGCTGAAGAAAGCCCTCCATTTCACTGATGACATCTGTCACCCTCAATAATGACAGGTGACACTTACAGTAGGTTGTAAGTGATGATACAATGGAAGCATCGAAGTAAGCAGTGCCGCTAGCTCGATCTAATCCGAAACACATTTAGCGCAAAAAACCCCATTGAAATAATTGAAATATTAGAAAGTAGACAAAGTAACGTAATAGGTAGCGGACCTGCCTACCTGAGAGTTGCAGATCGAATGATATTGTGAAAAAATACACAAATTAGGATGAAAGTCATATCGAAAAGATGACACCTAACACTGTGGAGGTCCCCGGTCGTATGATATGCTAAATCCTAATTTGTTAGATGGTTTTATCTACTCCACTTTGAGCAAAGGAAAGTATTATGGCTAATCTCACCAAAGCAAACGGAACTAAAGCTGCGGAAACCGAACATCCAAGCGGCGATCCTCGTTTTAAGCTGGTAGACCGGGCGCTGAAGCGGCTGCAATATCAGCAGGATGCCTTGATTGAAGTGCTCCACACAGCCCAAGAAGCGTTTGGCTACCTCTCGGAAGACTTACTTATTTATACCGCTCACCAGTTAAAGCTACCGCTCAGTTGGGTATATGGCGTGGCGACTTTCTACCACTTCTTTTCCTTAAAGCCCCTGGGCGAACATACCTGTATTGTCTGCCTGGGTACGGCCTGCTACGTTAAACAGGCCGGCGAAATCGTGTCCAGGCTCGAAGCTGAGTTTGGCATTGAGGCTGGCCAGACTACCCCGGACGGCAAGTTCAGTCTTTCCACAGCCCGCTGCCTGGGCAGTTGCGGCTTAGCCCCGGTGTTAGTGTTGGACGGCAGTGTGGTGGGCCGCGAAATGCCCAACTCGACGGTCGAGCGAGTCAGAGTCATGCTAAGCAGCCAGGTTAGTTTGCCTGAACCGAAGCCTGCTGCTGATGCCTTAGAACTAGAGGAGACGGAAGCTTTATGAATCGAGTTGAATTGCAAGCCTTAGCCGAAAAGGAAACCGAGCGGCAGCAGCAATTTCGTTGCCGGCTGTTATGTTGTTCCAGTACCCCATGTGTTTCGTCGGGTGCTTTATCAGTCCAAGAGGTTTTCCAGCAGGCGATTAAAGAAAATCAACTGACCAAAGAAGTCCAGGTCGTTCCAACCGGCTGTATGGGTCCATGCAGCCAGGGTCCGCTTGTTAAAGTTCAGACCCAGGGGCAGCCTGATGTTCTCTACGAGGGAGTCACCCCGGCGGTGGCTGAGAAAATTGTCGCCAAGCATATCCTGCAAGATGGAGCAGAGGATAGTGTAACGGAGCGACATGTGCTTTCCGAGCAAATTCCTTTCTTTACCCGGCAGGTCAAGATTGTGCTGGCCAATTCCGGTCTCATTGACCCTGAACGATTTGAAGAATATGTGATGCGTGGTGGCTATCACGCGTTAGCCCACGCGCTCCGCGAGATGACTCCGGAACAAATCTGTGATGAGATAACCCGGAGCGGTCTCCGCGGGCGGGGGGGGGCTGGTTACCCTGCCGGTTTAAAGTGGGGTTTGGTCCGCAAATCGCCGGGAGCTAAAAAATTTGTGGTTGCTAATGGCGATGAGGGCGATCCTGGCGCTTATATGGACCGCACGATTATGGAATCGGACCCGCACCGGGTGCTGGAAGGAATGGCTATTGCCGGTTATGCCGTCGGGGCCGAGCAGGGCTATGTCTACGTTCGCGGTGAGTATCCGGAGGCGATCAAACGCCTGGAGAAGGCGATTCGGACTGCCGAACGGCGGGGTGTGCTGGGCAGCCGGGTTCTGGACAGCAACTTTAGCTTCCGGGTTGACATCCGCATTGGGGCTGGCGCCTTTGTCTGTGGTGAGGAAACCGCTTTGATGGCCTCGATCATGGGCCGGCGGGGTCAGCCGGTGCCGCGCCCGCCTTACCCTTCTCAAAGTGGTTTGTGGGGCTATCCCACCCTGATCAACAATGTGGAGACGTTTGCCAATATCGCCCCGATTATTACCCGAGGCGCCCCCTGGTACGCCAGTATCGGGACAGAGAAGAGCAAGGGGAGTAAAGTCTTTGCTCTGGCGGGTAACCTGAATACGACCGGCTTGATTGAGGTGCCGATGGGTATTTTGTTACGAGATATTGTTTATGACATTGGCGGGGGCATTCCTGATGGCCGCACTTTCAAAGCAGCTCAGACCGGTGGCCCCAGCGGTGGCTACCTGCCAGCAGCGCATCTTGATACACCCGTAGACTTTGAAAGCCTCAAGGCGCTGGGTTCGATTATGGGTTCTGGTGGTCTGGTCATTTTGGACGATAAAAACAGCATGCCTGACATGGCCAAGTTCTTCATGGAATTTTGTATGGACGAGAGCTGTGGTAAGTGTTTGCCATGCCGTGTCGGTACGGTTCAGATGTATCGTATTTTGGATCGCTTTACTTCCGGTACAGCCACTCAAACCGATTTGAAAAAGCTGGAGGAGCTGTGTGTGATGGTCAAAGAGACCAGCCTGTGCGGCCTGGGGCAATCGGCGCCGAATCCGGTCTTAAGTACCCTGCGCTACTTCCGTAATGAATACGAAGCCAAAATCAATGAAGGCGCGGCATGGTTAGCGCTGGCCAAGAATGGAGGCCGTCAATGATACGCCTCGTTTCTTCCTCGAACTTGTCAACTTTTGCCAATTTGACAAGTCTACCGCAGATTGTTGAACCCCAAGTGGAGGTATAGTGATGTCTGTTGTTACCCTGACAATTAATGATGAAATGGTCAGCGCCCGGCAAGACCAGTCGCTGTTGGAAGTAATTAAAGAGCATGGGAACCACATTCCCACCCTTTGCCATTTGGAGGGGTTGAGCGAGCGTGGTAGTTGCCGCTTGTGTATGGTCGAATGGCCTGATGGGCGTGGCGGTGCTCGGTTAGTGGCCGCCTGTGTGACCCCGGTGCAAGAAGGTATGGTTATTTATACCCATACCGAACGGCTGGTTAAGTACCGGCAGATGATCATGGAACTATTTTTGGCTGAACGTAATCACGTTTGCGCAGTTTGTGTGATGAATGGACATTGTGAACTGCAATGGCAGGCGGCTGTACTGGGGGTGGACCATGTCCGGTACGATTACCTCCATCCTGATTTACCGATGGATGCCAGCCATGAGCGCTTTGTTCTGGACCATAATCGCTGCATTCTCTGCACCCGCTGTGTACGAGTTTGTGATGAGGTCGAAGGCGCACATACCTGGGATGTCATGGGCCGGGGCGTCGAGAGCCGGGTTATTGCCGACCTGAACCAGACCTGGGGCACCAGCCAAAGCTGCACCAGTTGTGGCAAGTGCGTGCAAGTTTGTCCCACCGGCGCTTTGACCAAGAAGGGTGTTACAGTGGCCGAGATGGAGAAGAAACCTGATTTTCTGGGCTGGATATTGACTGGCCGGGAAAAGAAAGAGTGGAACTGGTGATGAGGTGCCAATTATCAATTGTTAATCATTGGGTTGAAGGGAAAATCTTATGACAGCGAAAAAAAATGGCAAAATCCGGCTGGCAACCGCCTGGTTGGGCGGCTGTTCGGGTTGCCACATGAGTTTTCTGGATTTAGGGGAAAAGTTGATTGACCTGGCTGGAGCAGTGGAGTTGGTGTACAGCCCCATTGCCGATGCCAAAGAATTTCCGCACAAAGTGGATGTAGCCCTGGTCGAAGGGGCTGTGGCCAATGTAGATCACCTGGAATTGGCTCACTATATTCGCGAACGCAGCCGGAAAGTAGTTAGCTTTGGCGACTGCGCTGTGACCGGCAATGTCACCAGCCTGCGTAACACCTTGCAAGTAGACGATCTATTGACCCAGGTTTATCAGGCTGGGCCAGGCCAGGTGCCGCGCGGGGGTGAAGCCGATAAGGTTATGCCGGCGCTCCTGCCCCGCGTCTTGCCGCTTCACCAGGTCATTGAAGTAGATGCTTACATTCCCGGCTGCCCGCCCGACCCGGATCGCATTTGGGCGGCGGTAGAGGCGCTGCTGGCAAGTGAGCCGGTGGCTCTGGCTGAAACTATGCGGAAATTTGGATAAAAACGTTGAACGTTCAACGTTTAACTTGTTGGAGGAATAATTATTATGTCACGTATTGTCACGATTGATCCCGTCACGCGGATTGAGGGCCATGCCAAAATCACGCTTCATCTCAACGGCCAGAATGAAGTTGAGGACGCCCGCTTTCACGTGACGGAATTTAGGGGATTTGAGAAATTCTGTGAAGGGCGGAGCTTTTGGGAAATGCCGGGCATCACCGCTCGTATTTGCGGTATTTGCCCGGTTAGCCATTTGTTGGCTTCGGCTAAGGCCGGCGACGCCATTTTAGGCTCTCAAATTCCGCCGACGGCGCAGAAACTGCGCCGGTTGATGAACTGGGCCCAGCTTGTCCAGAGCCATGCCTTAAGCTTCTTTCATCTCAGCGGGCCGGATTTGTTGCTGGGTATGGAAAGTGATCCCGCGCAGCGCAATGTCGTGGGGCTGATTAGCAAGTATCCTGACCTGGCCCGGAAAGGCATTCGCCTGCGCCAATTTGGTCAAGAGACGATCCGTATCCTGGGTGGCAAAAGCATTCACCCGGCCTGGTCGGTGCCTGGGGGTGTGCGCGAGCCTCTTTCCGCCGAAAAGCGCGACCAGATTAAGGCCGGATTGACCGAGAGTATTGATACCGTGGAACTGGCCTTAGATTTGTTAAAGGATCGTTTTGACCAATTTGCCCCGGAAATTCAGGCTTATGGCGAGTTCCCCAGCCTGTTTATGGGCCTGGTGACGCCTGAAGGCGGCCTGGAACATTATGACGGCTTGCTGCGGGTGGTTGATAGTACCGGCCGGGTGCTGGAACCTGGAGTGGCTCCCGAACGGTATCGGGAGATCATTGAAGAGGCCGTTGAGCCATGGAGCTATTTAAAGTTCCCCTACTACAAACCTTACGGATTAGAAAACGGTATGTATCGGGTTGGGCCACTGGCTCGACTCAATGTGTGTGATTTTGCCGGCACGCCCAGAGCCGACCGGGAACTGCGCCAGTTCCGCCGTCTGGGGGCGCACGGCCAGCCAGTGATTAGCAGTTTTCACTATCACTATGCCCGTCTGATCGAGATCCTCTTTTCTCTTGAAAAAATGACTGAAACACTGGAGGATCCTGAGATTACCAGCACTCACATTCGCAGCCGGGCGGGGGTGAACCGAACCGTGGGCATTGGGGTGAGCGAAGCCCCACGCGGCACCCTCTTCCACGAATATCATGTGAATGAGGACGGCATTCTGCAGCGGGTCAATTTGATCATCGCTACCGGGCAAAACAACCTGGCCATGAACAAAACGGTCAAGCAAATTGCTCAGGCTTATGTCAATGGACAGCAGTTGACCGAAGGCATCCTGAACCGGATTGAGCATGGTATTCGTGCCTTTGACCCGTGCTTAAGTTGTTCCACTCACGCCGTTGGTCAGATGCCCCTGCACGTGCAACTGGTGGCCCCTGACGGTGAAGTGATAGACGAAGTGATAAGAGATTGATAAAAAGGCAGGTCAGGTTGCTGCAGCCTGACCTGCCTGAGTGTTGTATGATTTTGCTTATTAGTTATGGTAACGATTTGCGCCGGGACGATGGGGCTGGCCTTGTTTTGGCCGACCTGATCGAACAATCTTGGCGCATTCATCAGGTAGCGGTTAAACGATTATCCGTTCACCAACTGTTACCGGAATTGGCCGAGGAAATAGGCAGGCCAGAGGTCTCTGCCGTAGTTTTTGTGGATGCCAGGGCTGTGATGGCGGGGGAAGTTGATCCCCGTGTGCGGGTGCAGCCCCTCAGTTTTGATATCCAGTCACCCAGCTTGGGACATCATTTGGACCCGGCTACCCTGCTGGCCTATGCCAACTGGCTTTATGGCTGGCAACCTCCGGCTTGGCTGGTAACAGTTCCGGCGGCAGATTTTGGTTACGGTGAGGGTTTAAGCGATATGGTTCAACAGGCGTTGGCAGCGGCCCAAGCTTTGCCGCTGGAGCTGCTGGCCCAAATACAGAAGCAGCAGGCGTCGTTATCTTTTAAGTGACAAATGTCACCGCAGAGCGTGATAAACGCCACTTAACAACGAACTTGCTTAGAATTAAAATCGAATCGGAAGCAATACAAATTATAACTTACCTGACCTTAATAATGAGGTTTTATGCGCCTGAAAGAGGTTATGACTATAACCGAAGCTCAATTTTTTTCACCCGATCCAGCCAAGTTTCACAGTCAGTCTGCCCTTAAACAAGAGGTCCAAACAGGCTTTGGAGCCGACTTAATGAGCGATGTGTTAGTTTATAATGTGGCTCAGGGGCTACTCATCACCGGCTTAATTAATCCTCAAATCGTACGGACAGCGGAGATGGCGGATGCCGCCGCTATTTTAGTTGTGCGTGGCAAAACGCCCTTGTCGGAAACGATTGAGGTAGCTCAACGGGTAGGTATTCCCCTCATTGGCACGCGACTTACTATGTTTGAAGCATGCGGCCGGTTATATGCGGCCGGCCTTAGAGCCGCTCCCCGGCACGATGAGGTGGACTGAGATTAGACAGGTAATGCGGCAAAGGAGTAACTCTGGCCGCATTTTGTTTTTTGTGGGATGGAAAGACAGGTTTAAACGCACCTGACCGGATGAAAGGACATAGATCGGTTCTATGGAGAATAGAGAGACAGAACGGCGTGTCCGGGGTGATAGAGTTATAACGGATGGGGCTGCGGGACTGATTACGCGGGTCGAAGAACTGGCCTACGAGTTAAAAATTGAAGAGGTTATGACTCGTGATGTTAAGGTGGTGACGCCCACGATAATGATGGAGGAAGTGCTGGACCTGTTTCGGGAGGCACGTATCTCCGGTGCGCCGGTAGTCGCAGAAGGAGAACTGGTTGGAATTATCAGCATCGAGGATTTGATTCGGGCCTTGCGGGATATGGGCCGAGGCGAACTGAAAGCAACGGTGGATCGTTACATGAGCACGAAGGTGGTTACGATTCGTTCATCTGATCCGATTGTCGAAGCTTTGAAACTATTTGCCCAAACAAGATTTGGCCGATTGGTTGTCGTTAATGAAGCCGGCCAATTAGTTGGAATCATCACTAAAGGTGATGTGACGAGAGGTTTGCTGGGTGCGCTCCAGTTCGATTACCAGGCCGAAGAAGTCCGCCGCTATCGGGCTAGCCACTTATTTGAGGATATCATTTCGGATCGAACCAGCTTAATTTTGCGCTATCAAATTAGACCCAGGGATTTTACGCATGGCGGCACAGCTTCCAGCCATATCAAACGCGCTTTGCTCCGCCTGGGCGCTAATCCACAAATTGCCCGGCGCTGCGGTATTGCCATTTATGAAGCCGAAATGAATTTAATTATCCACACCACTGATGGGGGTGAAGTACGCATCGAAATTGAACCCTACCAAATTTTGATGGAAACTGTTGATACTGGGCCGGGTATAGCAGATACTGAATTAGCCATGAAACCTGGCTTCTCGACTGCTCCGCCGGAAATCCGGGAATTAGGTTTTGGGGCCGGGATGGGGTTGAAGAATATTCAGCGGTGTGTCAATGAGTTGGTCTTGGAGTCAAAACTAGGTCAGGGTACCCGATTGCAAATGAAGATCTATCTCCAGCCTGAGGAAACCTTTAGCGAGGGAGGCCAAGCCTAACCCGGTAGTTTTATTTACAAAGAGGTAAAACAGATATGACTCTGCAAGAAATTATTGACAAGCTAAATCTAACAGTCTTGACCGAAGCCAAAGATTATAGTCAGATCACCCCCACTGGCGGTTATGCGGCGGATTTATTGAGTTGCGTTATGGCGGGCGCTCAGCGGAGAGCAGTTTGGGTAACATTGCAGGCGCATTTGAATATTGTGGCGGTGGCTGCCTTGCTGGATTTAAGCGCCATTATCATCACCGAAGGAGCCAAACCCGAAGCAGATACGATAGCCAAAGCTAATGAAGAATCGGTTATCCTCCTTAGTAGCGATAAACCTACCTATTATGTGGTGGGCAAGTTGTGGGAGTTGGGGCTAAAAAATGGGAACAGTAGCCAATAAACCGGGAAAGAAGACGCCCTGCTTACTGTCTATGATATGATCTTACCCCTTGGAATTTTGTGGAAGAGGTAACGAGGACGCTAAAAACTTATATTGCTGATTTCCATGTTCATACCGTGGTCTCGCCCTGCGCCGAGGTAGAGATGATCCCCCCGCTCATCGTCCAGGAGTCTCTAGCCAGGGGGATTAATTTGATTGCGATCACCGATCACAACTCCAGCGCCAATGTGAGCGCTGTCCAGCAGGCGGCCAAAGATACAGATTTAACAGTTTTACCTGGAATGGAACTGCAAACGCGTGAGGAAGTTCATCTGCTTTGTCTGTTCGACACATTGGACCAATTAGAAGCCTGGCAGACTTTTGTGACTGCTCACCTGCCGCCTTTACAAAATAATATTGAATATTTTGGCGAGCAATTTGTCGTAGATGCAACCGGCGAGTTCGTTCGCCGGGAAACGCAACTCCTGTTAACCTCAGCCGACATCTCCCTGGAAGAGGCGGTAGCAGAGGTGTTACAAAGGGACGGCCTGCCCATTCCGGCTCATGTTAACCGCCCTGCTTTCAGCTTAATCGCCAATCTTGGATTTGTTCCCCCTGGTGTCCCCTTTCCAGCGCTTGAAATATCCCGTCACCTTACCCCAGCACAAGCCTGCGAGAAATTTCCCCAACTCCAACAATTTCCCCTTATTCAAAATGGAGATGTCCACCGTCTTAGTGAATTTCTGGGTGCAACTGTATGCCGCCTGGCCGCTCCCACCCTGGCTGAACTTCGGTTGGCTCTGAGACAAGAACAAGGACGATCATTGGTAATTCGCTCTGCGATTTGCTCAACCTTAAGCTCTTAAGGCTTTTGAAAATATAAGCTGACAAATATCTTGACTTTCCATGACAAATGTCACGTGACAACTTCCATTTTGATGTGATAAAATTCACAATAGGCTTTTTGGACAATTTATAACTTTTCCTATTGGAGCTGCTAATGATCAAGGTCCTAGAAAATATTGCCAATACAGACCCATTAATGATCTCCGAACAACGAGCCATTATTGATCAGGTTTTGGACGAGAATAAAAACCTGCCTGGTGCAACAATGGTGGTGCTGAATGAACTCCAAAGCCAGATTGGATTTATTTCCGTACCGATGCAGGGTTATGTGGCCCAGAAGTTACGGGTCCCTATGAGTGAGATCAATGGAGTTGTATCATTTTACTCATTCTTTACCACCACCCCCAGAGGCAAGCATACCCTCAAGTTCTGTCTGGGCACTGCTTGCTATGTTGGGGGAGCGCCCGGCTTGATCGAAAAAACCAGGCAACTCATTGGGGTTGACCCTGGCGAAACGACCGAAGATGGTTCAATTACTGTGGAGGTGTGTCGTTGTATCGGGGCCTGCAGCCAAGCTCCCACCATGGTTATTGATAAGGATATGTACGGCCGCATGCACCCTAACAAATTGCCACAAATTCTAAATAAGTATCAATGACAAGCAGGTAATGTAGATTGAGAGAAATAGCTCTGCATCTACTGGATATAGCCGAAAATGGGGTGAAGGCTGGGGCTAGCCTGATCGAAATCACCGTTGAAGAGGACTTGCCGAATGATCGCCTCAAAGTAGCAGTTGAGGACAATGGGCAGGGGATGGATGACCAACTGCTGGCGCGAGTCACTGATCCGTTTGTAACCAGCCGAACCACTCGTAAAGTTGGTTTAGGTCTACCTCTTCTCAAAGCGGCAGCCGAAGCGTGCCGGGGCCATCTGCTTATTACCTCAAAGCCAGGCCAGGGCACACGTTTAGACGTCGAGTTTCAACGAAGTCATATTGACCGGATGCCTCTCGGTGATCTGGTAGGAACCTGGTTGATCCTTGTTGTCGGTTTTCCAAAAGTACACTGGATGTTTCATTACCGAGCCGAAACTCAAGTGGGCCAGGCCGGCGCACAATTTACCTTTGACGATGAACCTATAAAACGAGAGTTGGAAGATGTACCATTAACTGATCCTTCAGTTTTAGCCTTCGTAAGAGAATTATTGGAAGAAGGTGTCAGGAGGGTACAACAGGCCATCACTCAAAGCGAAGTAAACCCTTTAATCTTACCCAACTAATGATCTGGAGGAGGTAACACAATGACTCAAGTCAAATCACTTGAAGAACTGAAGCGGTTAAAAGAAGCGGCCCTCGAAAAGCGTAAGGCCAAAGTTACGACCGGACAGGCTCATATTGTTGTCGGGATGGGAACTTGTGGGATCGCCGCTGGAGCCAGGGAGACGATGAAAGCTATCCTTGATTTTATCGAGGAGGAGAGACTGAGCGACGTCATAGTTACCCAAACAGGCTGCATTGGGCTGTGCGAATGGGAGCCAATTGTTGAAGTAACAAGCGGGGGGAGTCCTAAGGTTACTTATGGTAAAGTCTCAGCGGAGAAAGCCAGACAAATCATGAAGAAACATGTCATGGATGGTATGGCTGTCTCTGAATTTGTAATACCGGCTTAAACAAAGATATCCAACAATAAGGGACATGCGATGAAGTATTACCGATCTCACATTTTGGTTTGCGTTGACCCCGAGTGTTTGACTAAAGGCGCCCATGCTATCCGCCATGCTCTGGAAAAGGAACTGGCAGCTCAGGGATTGAATGAGGAAATTCAGGTTCTTGAAACCTCGCGCCTTGGCGGGTGCGCCAGCGGCCCGGAGATCATGGTCTATCCCGATGAGGTTCATTATTCCGGGTTAACTGTTGATGACATCCCCCATCTGGTAAAAGAGCATTTTCTAAAAGGGCGTGTTGTTGACAAGTTATTTGCTCCATTGCAAGAACAACTCGATGAGGAATTAGGGCCGCCTAAACCTAAAGAGGTGCGGGTGGTTCTGCGCAACTGCGGTCAGATTGACCCGGAGAACATCGAGGATTACATTGCCGAAGATGGCTACCAGGCTCTGGGTAAAGCATTAAGCAGCATGACCCCGGAGCAGGTTATCGAGGAGATTTTAGCCTCTGGGTTGAGGGGCCGGGGCGGCGCGGGTTTCCCAACCGGCAAAAAGTGGCAGTTTTGCCGGAATGCTCCAGGCAGTCCCAAATACCTCATCTGTAACGCCGACGAAGGAGACCCTGGGGCCTTTATGAATCGGCGGGTGCTCGAAGGGGATCCTCATTCGGTCATTGAGGGGATGATTATTGCGGCTTATGCTATCGGGTCCAGCCAGGGCTATATCTATTGCCGGGCGGAGTATCCGGTGGCCGTGCGGACATTGAATATTGCCATCAAGCAGGCACGGGCCTTTGGCTTGCTGGGGGAGAATATTCTAGGCAGCGGTTTTTCCTTTGACCTGGAAGTGCGGATGGGGGCTGGAGCTTTTGTCTGCGGCGAGGAAACTGCCTTAATGGCTTCAATTGAGGGTAAACGGGGTGAGCCGCGTCCGCGTCCTCCTTTCCCGGCCGTGCAGGGGTTATGGGGCAAGCCAACTAACATCAATAATGTTGAGACTTACGCCAATGTGCCGCAAATTATTTTACGTGGGCCGGCATGGTTTGCCAGCATGGGCACCGAGAAAAGTAAGGGTACCAAAACTTTTGCCATTGCCGGGGATGTGAAATACAGCGGCCTGATTGAGGTGCCGCTCGGTATCACCCTGCGGGAGGTTATTTACGATGTTGGGGGGGGAATTAAAGACGATAAGCGTTTTAAGGCGGTGCAGACAGGTGGCCCGATGGGGGGCTGTCTCCCGGTCGAATATCTAAACATGGCGGTGGATTACGAGTCCTTAACCGCTGCTGGCTCCATCATGGGGTCGGGTGGCATGATTGTGATGGATGAAGATACCTGTATGGTAGATATTGCCCGCTTCTTTATGGAATTTACCCAGGATGAAAGTTGTGGTAAGTGTACGCCCTGCCGAGTTGGCACCAAGCGTATCCTGGAAATTCTGGAGCGTATCTGTACCGGCCAGGGCAAAGACGGCGATATCGAAACGTTAGAGATGCTCTGCCGACAAATTAAGAGCACCAGCCTGTGTGGTCTGGGGCAGGGTGCGCCCAATCCTGTTGAAAGTACCTTAAAACATTTTCGGGCTGAATATGAAGCGCACATTTATGAAAAGCGCTGCCCGGCTGGGGTTTGCCAAACGCTGGTACGAGCGCCCTGTGTTAATGAATGTCCGGCGGGAGTAGATAGTCCGGCCTATCTGGCTTTGGTTACTCAGGGACGCTATACGGAAGGTCTAGCGATCCATCGGGAAGCCAACCCCTTTGCCCTGGTCTGCGGTCGAGTCTGTCCGGCTTTCTGTGAGCACAAATGCCGGCGGGGGCGGGTTGATCAACCCATCGCCATTCGGCTGGTCAAGCGGTTTATGGCCGACCGATTTTACGCTGAGGAATGGACGCCAACGCAATTGGCTCCACCCAAGGATAAAAAGATAGCCGTGGTCGGGGCTGGGCCGGCCGGTTTGACCGCTGCACTGGACCTCAGCCGGCAGGGTTATACGGTTAACATCTTCGAGAAAATGCTTCAGCCCGGCGGCATGATGACTTATGGCATCCCCTCCTACCGCCTGCCGCGTGAACCGCTCTTTGCCGAGATCAATCACATTCGTCGAGCCGGGGTAGACATCCGTTGTAATCAGGAGTTGGGACGCGATTTTACCCTTGAGTCGCTCAAAGAAGATGGCTATGTCGCGACTATCCTGGCCTTGGGAGCGCACAAAAGCCAGCGTCTGGCTATTCCCGGCGAGGATAAAATGGGGGTTTATCACGGCGTCAAGTTCCTGCGGGATATTGCCATGAACAGATCGCCCAATGTGGACGGCCAGCGGGTGGTGATCGTCGGCGGGGGTGATGTAGCTATCGACTCGGCCCGCTCAGCCTGGCGGCTGGGAGCCGCAGAAGTGCATGTGGTTTACCGGCGTGAAGAGGCGGATATGCCAGCCCACCGTGAGGAAATCGAGGCAGCTAAAGAAGAAGGTGTCCAGTTCCATTTCCTGACTAACCCCATGGCGGTTCTGGGCTATGCTACGGTGACCGGTATCCGGCTGCAACGCCAAACTTTGGGTGAGTTTGATAGCAGCGGCCGGCGGCGGCCCAAGCTCATCGCCCGTTCCGAGTTCGACCTGGCCTGTGACATCATTATTCCGGCCATTGGCCAAACAACCGATTTTGACTGGATGCAGGACAACAGCATCGAGACGGTGCGGGTGTCTACTTTTAAGGTTGGTCAAGCTCTGGAGACGACCCTGCCCGGTGTCTTTGCTGCGGGTGATGCGGTGTTAGGGCCGGCGTCAGTTATCCATGCGGTGGCGCAGGGCCATAAGGTTGCTCTGGCGGTAGAGCAGTGGTTGACGACCGGCAAGTTGGAACGAACCGTTTACAAATCCAGGCGGCACGATATTCCGTTGTATGTCAACCTTGCAAATTACGCTCAATCTCTTCGCCCGGTGCCGCGGGCACTGCCTTCAGAGTGGCGTAGTTGGAGCGGTTTCACCGAAATTGAGATGGGTTTTGATGAGACAATGGCTCAAGAAGAAGCCAAGCGTTGCCTGCGCTGTGATTTAGAATGGCTGGAGCGCATTGGCGAGCCAATCCCACAGCCGGAAAAGTAACGGCTTAGAACTCAGGTAGCAATCTCGTTTTCGAACTCAGTTTGGAAACGAGGTTGCAGAGAAAGTAGCATTGTAAGGATGAAATTACCTTTTACTATTGAACAGTTTTTCGAAATATTCGCCCAGTATAACCGGGATGTTTGGCCGATGCAGGTGGTGATTTACATCCTGGCCATCGCCGCCCTGGTTTTGGCCCTCAGAGAAACCAAGTATTCGAACCGAGTGATCAGCACGATTTTGGCATTTTTGTGGTTGTGGATTGGATTGGTCTACCACTTGAGCTATTTCAGCACAATTAATGGGGCCGCATATGTTTTTGGAGGATTGTTCATCATTCAGGCAGGTCTGTTCTTATTCACCGGTACCCTGAAGCAAAAGTTGTGGTTTCGATTTCACCCAAATAATTACGCCATTATCGGCGCACTGTTCATTCTTTATGGTCTGGTAATCTACCCTATGTTAGGCTATGCTTTGGGGCATCGCTATCCTTACACCCCAACCTTTGGTTTGCCGTGTCCGACCACTATTTTTACCTTTGGCCTGTTATTGTGGACAGATAAAAGGATTCCCAAGTATCTGCTCATCATCCCGGTTCTCTGGTCAATCCTCGGCTTATCTGCGGCTCTCCAACTGGGTGTTTGGGCAGATCTGGCGCTCTTCATAACGGGAGTAGCCACGCCGGTTATGCTTTACTATCGGGATATGCGGGAAGCAGAGCTGGTGCACCGGCCCGGCTTTTAACGACCCGGCTCAAATACGTCGAAAATTCTTACAAGGAGGTAAGATATGGCAGTTGAGGGTAACGAAAATCGGTCGAATATCCCTTCCATTGTTCAAGCGGCCATGGCCCGGCATGGAGCTACCGCTGAAGCACTCATTCCAATCCTAACTGAAGTGAATCAAAAACTCGGTTACCTGCCGGCTGACGCAATGACCGAGGTCAGCCGGTTGCTGCGGCTACCAAGCAGTCAACTTGTGGCAGTAGCCAGTTTTTATCGGATGTTGTCTACCAAGCCGCGCGGCAAGCATGTGATCCAGTTTTGCGAAAGTGCACCCTGCCATGTAATGGGCGGCCGGCGGGTCTGGCGGGTGCTGGGTGAGGAACTGGGTCTCAATCCGGGTGATACCAGTGCTGATGGGCAGTGGACTCTGCTAGCGGCCAGTTGTCCGGGCTTGTGTGGTGTTGGGCCAGTGATGATGGTGGACGACGACCTCTATGGCAATGTCACGCCGGAGCGCATCCCCGAAATATTAGCCCGATATCGGGAAGTAGTCAAGGAGGCTTGAAATGAAGACGATCCGATCAATGGTCTTGGTCTCAAGTGATCCTGAGAGTATGGTGCGGGGAGCATCTGCAGTTTATCAAAACTTGCAGGAGCAAATCCGGAAATTTGGCCTGCAAGACGAGGTAATGGTGACGATGACCGGCGAGGTTGGCCGGCATGACGCGCTACCGCTCGTCATTGTTTATCCTGAAGCGGTCATTTATGGACCGGTCAAGCCCGCCGATGTACCGCTATTGGTCGAAGAGCACCTCTACAAAGGCCGGATAGCTGCCGGGCTGCAAGCCACAGCCAAAGAATTATCAGGACGGATTGCCTGGTTATCGGCCCGCAAGGGGACGCTGCCGGCAGAGCAAAGGATTGTCTTGCAGCGAGCTGGCTTGATTGACCCCGAGGACATTGAGGATTACATCCTGCATGATGGCTATGAGGCGCTCGGCAAAGCCCTGACCCAGATATCGCCCGGTGAAGTGATTGAGGAAGTTATCAACTCAGGGTTGCGAGGCCGGGGTGGAGCTGGTTTTCCCACCGGTCAGAAATGGCGTATGGTGGCCCAGGTGGATAACTACCCTAAATATATTATTTGCAACGCTGACGAGAGCGAGCCTGGTACGTTTAAAGATCGCCTGGTGTTGGAAGGGGACCCCCACAGTATCATTGAGGCGATGAGCGTGGCGGCTTATGCTGTCGGCGCTAGAGAAGGGTATGTTTATATTCGTGGAGAGTACAAACTGGCTCAGGCCCGGCTAGCCAAAGCCCTAGAGCAGGCCCGTACACTGGGTTTTTTGGGTGAAAATATTTTCGGCAGCGATTTTAGCTTCGATATTCACGTTCATCCCGGGGCGGGGGCCTACATCTGTGGTGAGGAGACTGCCTTAATTGAATCCATCGAGGGCAAGCGAGGAGAGCCGCGTGCTCGGCCACCCTACCCGACGACCTCCGGTTTGTGGGGTAAACCCACTGTCGTCAACAATGTAGAAACGCTAGCCAACGTACCGGCCATTATCCGCAATGGAGCGGCCTGGTTCCGGAGCTTTGGAACCAAGAGCAGTCCTGGCACTAAAGTTTATACTATTTTGGGCAATGTCAACGTGACAGGTCTGATTGAAGTGCCTATGGGTATTACTTTACGTGAGGTGATCGCCATTTATGCCAAGGGGATGAAGAACGGCGCTACCCTTAAGCTGGCGCAAACCGGCGGCTCCAGCGGCTCGATCATTCCGGCCAGTTTGCAGGATACACCAATGGATTATGACTCCTACAATCGGGCCGGGGTATCGTTGGGGTCAGGGGCGTTGCTTATTTGCGATGAAGATACCTGTGTGGTTGATCTGGCCCGGGTTTTGTTGAACTTTTTTGCCGAGGAAAGTTGTGGTAAATGTACACCCTGCCGGGTTGGCGGCCAGCGTGCCCGCCAGATTTTGACCAACCTGGCCGAAGGTGTTGGCAAATTCAGCGATCTGGACGACCTGGAAAAACTGGCGGCAAACCTGTTCCAGCTATCCAACTGCGGCTTGGGACAGACGGCCGGTGTGCCCATTCGTGATATTCTCAGATATTTCCGGGCTGAAGTTGAAGCCCACATTCGCTTGAAAGTTTGTCCATCCGGCGCGTGTCCCATGAGTGGCCGGCGCATCAGAGTGGTATGAAGGAGCAAACATATGAGTGTCAAATTGACCATCAACGACAAAGAAATTGAAGTCCCGGCTGGAACGACCGTGCTGCGGGCCGCCCAAACCGCCGGTATTGACATCCCGACATTGTGCGATCAGCCCCATTTGACCCCGTATGGGGGCTGCCGGCTGTGTGTGGTAGAGGTAGAGGGAGTGCGAACCCTCCAACCCTCCTGCACCTTGCCGGTAAGTTCGGGTATGGTGGTGCGGACCGATACACCCAAAACCCGGGAGGCTCGCGAATTTGTGTTGACCCTGCTTTTCAGCGAGCGTAATCACTTTTGCATGTACTGCCAGATGAGCGGCGGCGATTGCGAACTGCAAAATGCGGCTTATGGCGAAGGGATGACCCATTGGCCGCTGCAGCCCAACTGGCAGCCCTATCCGGTTGACGCCTCGCATAAGCACTTTGTTTTGGATCACAATCGTTGTATTTTATGCCGGCGTTGCGTCCGCGCCTGCGGTGAACTGGTTGGTAATTTTACCCTGGGGATGCAGGAGCGCGGCGCAGCCAGTGTCCTGGTGGCCGATTTGGATATTCCTCTGGGTGAAAGCACGTGTGTGTCTTGTGGGACGTGTCTACAAGTTTGTCCCACCGGCGCACTCATTGACAGGGTTAGCGCCTATCGGGGCCGAGAGACCGACGTTAAGCATATAACAAGTACATGCGCCGGTTGTAGTGTTGGCTGCGGTATTGAAATGATTGTCCGCGATAACCACCTGGTACGCATTGACGGTAATTGGGACGCTCCGGTAAATGAAGGAGTTTTATGCCAAAAGGGACGCTTCCTCCCGCTCGAAGAAGAGCGCGAGCGCGTGCTAACTCCTATGGTGCGCAAGAATGGCGCCTTAAAGGCAGCCACTTGGGCCGAGGCATTGCAAGCTGTGGTCAGCCAATTGAAACCAATCATTGGCCAAAATGGTCACGGTGTGGCGGCAGTCGCCTCAACCCGGCTGCCCGTCGAAGCGCTGCACACGTTTAAGCAGCTTTTCGGGGAGAAGATTGGTGGTCAGATGGTTACCAGCGTTGAGGAGGGCGTAACCACGGCTCTAGCCGGCGCTGTGGCCCAGGAACTGGCGCAGCCATTTGAAGGTAAACTTAATGCTTTGAAAACGGCAGATTGCGTGCTGGCTATTGGTACAGACCTGATTGACAATCATCAGGTAGCCGGTTTCTTTATCAAACGCAACCTACCGAAAGGAACTAAACTGATTGTTGTTGATCCAAATCATAATGACCTGCAAGATTTGGCCGATTTCTCGTTGCGGCCCAAGAAAGGGTCTGATTACGACCTATTGCTAGGGCTGATGGCCGAGATTAGCCAATTGGGTGTCAAGCGAGGGGAGCCAGCCCAGCCAGTTGATCTCTCGAAGTATAGGCCGAGTGAGGTTAGCCGCGCCACCGGTATCCCGGCTGAAACGATCAAGGCGGTGGCTCAATTGTTGGCTTCGGCCAAGAACCCAGCTTTTGTCTATGGCAAAGGTATCACCCGGGGCGGCTTCCCAACCGTGTTGAAGGCTTTGTTGGATCTGGCTCGTCTGGTAGGGGCGCTGGATGCGGAACATTCTATGGTTCTCAGTGTGAAAGGTGAGGCCAACAGTTTGGCAGCTTATCAATATGGGTTGGATAAAACGTTTGAGGCTAAGGATCAGCAGGTAATTTATCTTGCTCTCGGTGATGATTACAGCAGCGAACGACTCATCCGGCGAGTAGAAAAAGTTCCCTTTAAGATTGTGCAGGCCAGCTATGTTTCTCCAGCGACCGCCATAGCCGATGTCGTTCTCCCGGTGGAGATGTGGGCCGAACAAGAGGGGCATTACCTCAACCTGGAAGGCCGGCTGCAAGAAGTTCATCGCGGCCTGACCCCGCCAGAAGAGGTTCGTTCCCACGTGGACATTCTGGAAGCGATTGCTGCCCAATTAGATTTCAGCCTGGACCCAGGTTGGCGTGATGAATTGGGAAAACGTATTCCGATGAATGTAATTGTCGCGTAATGCGTGAGAGGTAAAAATTAACGCATTGCGCTTTACACGTCAGAGATAAGATTCCCGTTTGTGGAAAGGAAGAATTGACATGGCAAAACCTAAAGTTTCAAGTGATTGGCTGGCGGCGTGTGCCGGCTGCCATATGTCGCTGTTGGACATTGATGAACGAATTATCGCCCTGACGGAACTGGCCGATATTCGGGCCACGCCTATTACCGATCTCAAAGAGCCGGATGAAAGCGGTGTAGATGTCGGCATTTTGACGGGCGCGGTCAACACCACTACCAATGAAGAAGTTGCGGTGCGGATGCGCCAACGCTGCAAAACCCTGGTTGCCCTGGGTGATTGTGCGGTGTTTGGCGGAGTGGTGGCCATGCGTAATTTCTTTAAGCTGGAAGATGCGCTCCGCCGAGCCTACATCGAAACCGAAAGTACCGACGGCCAAGGGAAGATTCCAAGCAGTCCCGAACTGGGTGTGCCCACCGAAGTGAGGGCTGTGGGTGAAGTGGTGAGCGTAGATATCTGTGTTCCCGGTTGTCCGCCTGATGCCGATGTAATTTTCTATGCTCTAAGCGAACTGGCTCAGGGACGCAAGCCGGAACTTAAAGGTGATAAGCTGCATTGGCACTAATTAGTAGCCAGCCGTCAGTAGTCAGAGGTCAGAAATCTTTTCTGACAACTGGCGACTGATATCTGACTGCTCCGAATGGAGGACAATAATGTCTGCACAAAAGATTACGATTGAGCCGGTAACACGGATTGAAGGGCACGCTAAGGTGACGGTTCACCTGGATGAGGCCGGTGAGGTGGATCAGGCTGTCTTTCATGTCAACGAATTTAGAGGTTTTGAGAAGTTCTGCGAAGGGCGGGTTTATTTTGAGATGCCGATGATTACCCCACGCATTTGCGGCATTTGTCCGGTGAGTCATCACCTGGCTGCGGCCAAAGCCTGTGATGAGTTAACGGGTGCGCTGCCGCCACGTCCGGCGCAACTGTTGCGTGAATTGATGCACATGGGCCAGATCATCCAGAGCCACGGCATGCATTTTTTTGAACTGGCCGGCCCTGACCTGTTGCTAGGCTTTGACGCCGACCCGGCTGTCCGCAATGTGGTGGGCTTGATTCAGGCTAATCCTGATCTGGCGGTTCGAGCCGTCCAACTCCGCAAATTTGGGCAGGAAGTTATTCGCACTCTTGGTGGGCGCAAGGTCCATCCTAATTTTGCCGTTCCCGGAGGGGTCAACAAAGCCTTAAAACCGGCTGAACGGGATGCTATCCTGGCGGGTGCGGATGAGGCCATCGCTACGCTCCAAATTGGCCTCTCGATTATTAAAGATTGGGTGGCTAAGAACCAGGAAGATGTCAATAAATTTGCGGTCTTTTCTTCCGGTTACTTTGGCCTGGTTACGTCCGAAGGTGGTTTGGAACTGTATGACGGCCCCTGCCGCTTAATTGATTCTGCCGGAAAACTGCTGGAACAGTTTGAGGGCCGTAACTATCTGAATTATATCGCCGAGCACGTCGAGGATTGGTCTTATCTTAAGTTCCCCTATTACAAGAAGATGGGCTGGCCTGGAGGCGTCTATCGGGTAGGGCCGCTGGGCCGCTTGAATGTAGCCCAGAAAACGGGCACGCCCCTGGCCGAGGTAGAACTAAAGCAGTTCAAGGCGCTGAACAACGGCAAACCGGTTGAAAATACGCTTTATTACCATTACGCCCGCTTGATCGAGGCCCTTTTCGCCGCCGAGAAAGTCAAACTGCTGTTGGATGATCCTGATATTCTCAGCCAGGACATCCTGAACACACGCCAGGAGTTTAAAGGAGAAGGGGTTGGTGTTATCGAAGCGCCGCGCGGAACACTTTTCCACCATTACTGGACGAATGCGGATGGGAAACTGGAGCGGGTTAACCTGATTGTAGCGACCGGGCATAACAACTGGGCCATGAGCAAAGCCGTGGATAGTGTGGCCAAAACCTACATCCACAACCAGAACGGTAACAAAATTGCCGAGGGCTTACTCAACCGGGTTGAAGCGGCCATCCGGGCCTATGATCCTTGTCTGTCCTGCTCCACTCATGCCATTGGCCAGATGCCAATAATGGTCGAGGTGGTTAATGCTGCCGGCGGGGTGATCAATACGCTCAGGCGGGATGGGTAAAAACTATTGTGCTGGTTATGTTTTCTGTTTTAAGGAGGGAATCATGATAACTGTGCAGCAAGTTTTGAAAGACAAAGGTTACAGTGACGTCTGGATTGTTAGCCCTGGCGCTTCAGTAAATGAAGCGCTCAAACTGATGAGTGATAAAAACGTGGGGGCCTTACCCGTAACCGAAGCAGGGAAGCTCGTAGGTATCATCTCAGAACGAGATTATGCCAGGAAGGTCATCTTGAAAGGAAAGTCCTCTCTGAGTACCCCGGTGAGCGAGATCATGACCGCAGATGTCATCTCGGTCCAACCCGAACAATCTATGGAAGAATGTATGACCCTGATGACTCAGAAGCGGGTCCGGCATTTGCCCGTGCTCGTCGAAGATAAGTTGGTGGGCCTAATTTCGATTGGGGATGTACTCAAAGAGATTATCTCGGATCAAAAAGCCTTCATCGAATCGCTCCAAAATTACATCGAGGGAACGGGATATGGTCAGTAGAAATTAATAAAGACAAAATCCACAACGCAATTTACCAACCAGATGTCTGCTGGATTAAAGTATGGCTTGGTTATGCTAAAAACGCTCATCATCGGCTATGGCAACCCTGACCGCGAGGATGACGGGGTTGCCTGGCACGTTCTGGAAAAATTGGCCCACCGGTTTAATAGTCCGATTGCTACGGTTGACGAACTCGCACTGATTGCGCATTTAACCCACTCCGGCGGCGAAACAGAGACGGACGGGGGCAGTGGGTCATTGCTTGCTCTAGCTCAGCGACCAGTTCACCTTGCTTTTGCTCTACAACTGACGCCTGAGATGGCCGAAACCTTGGCCCAATACCAGCGAGTTTGTTTTATTGATGCCCACACCGGCGCTTACTCAGAAGAAATCCGTGTGGCTCCGGTTGAACCGGGCTACCAGGCCTCACCCTTTACCCATCATTTGACCCCCGAAAGTTGCTTGACCCTGGCCGAAACTTTGTCCGGTCACGTCCCCGCCGGCTTGATGGTTTCAATCCGGGGCTATCGTTTTGGCTATGGCATTGAGCTGTCTGACCAGACCGCTGCTCTTGTTGACAAGGCGCTGGTCCAGATTTTGCGCTGGATTAATCAAAGGGCCGTCCAATGAGCTTTGTCGTTTGATTTGGTGACATCTGTCACTGCCAACTCCCCACACCCTGGGCTATACTCATAGAGAACCAGGGTGTTTCTTTTTTCACTATGCATGAATTAGCCGTAACCACAGGAATTTTAGACGTCGCTTTGGAAGCCAACCGGCAGAACGGCGACAAAAAGATTACCGCCATTGACCTCGTTATTGGCGAGCTAAGCAGTATCGTGGATGACTCGGTACAGTTCTATTTTGACATGCTGAGCCAAGATACGCTGGCCGAGGGAGCGGCGCTGCGGTTCCGGCGGGTGCAGGCCACTGCCTACTGTGGGGAATGTGGGTATCAAGGGGGAGTCAGTGCGCCCTTACCTCCCTTTTGTCCGGCCTGTGGCAGGATGCAATTGCAGGTAAGTGGAGGGCGGGAATTTTACGTGGAAAGTATTGAGGTAAAAGATGAAGATTCCAGTAGTGAAGAATATTCTGAATGCAAATGATCAAGTCGCTCTCAAAAACCGGGCAACCTTTGACTCGACGGGAGTGTTTGTGCTTAATATTATGGCTTCACCAGGCGCAGGTAAAACAAGTTTTATTCTGGCTACGCTTGACCGGCTACCCCTGGAGGTACGACCCGGTGTTATTGAAGGTGATTTGGCCTCCCGTATTGATACCGACACCATTGCCGCCCGTGGAGTGCCGGTGACGCAAATTAACACCGGCGGCGGCTGTCACCTGGACGCGCCCATGATCCAGGCGGCGCTGCCCAAGTTGCCTATGTCTGAATTGGATTTGCTCTTTATTGAAAACGTTGGCAATTTGGTCTGTCCAGCCAATTTTAAGCTTGGGGCAGACCGGGCAGTCGTCGTCGCCAGTGTGCCGGAGGGTCATGATAAACCTTACAAATATCCGGGCATCTTTGCCAGCGCTGATGCCATCGTCTTAAACAAGTCTGATCTGCTGCCCATTTTCGATTTTGATCTGGACTATTTCCGCTCGGGTGTGGAACTGGTCAACCCCGGTGCGCCCTTCTTTGTGCTCTCTTGTCGAACGGGCGCGGGAGTGCAAGCCTGGTTATCCTGGCTGTTAAATGAACGCTATGCAAGGGTAGAGGAAAAAACGCTCACAATTTAAAAGTCTTTGGTTTAAAGTTGGCTGAATGCATACAATGGAGGTGCATTTATGACAACCCAAAACGAGCTAAAGATACTCACTACTTTGCGGGCCATGCCGTTTACCCAGGGCATGGCCTCGAAGCATCTTAAGAAATTAGCGGCTATGGCTGCCGAGGTTAACTTTGCCGCAGGTGAGACTATTTTTCAGGTAGGCGATAAGGGTACGGCTATCTATTTTGTTGAAGAAGGCCAGGTTGTGGTCGAGGCTGAAGTAGCTGGTCAGGGAGTGCTCACGATCCTCACCCTTGGACCTCAAGAATTGCTGGGTTGGTCGGCCTTGTTCCCGCCGCGTCTTAAATCCTCTACAGCACGCGCGGTTAAGCCTACCTGGGCTATTGCCGTTGATGTTGACCAATTAAATGAGGCGTTCCTGTCCGATCAAGAGTTGGAAGTCGAGATTATCCGGCGGGTGGCCGACGTGATTTCTGAGCGTTTGAAAATGACTCGAGCGCAGTTACTCAAAAATGTTGCTGCTGAAAAATAAAAACGACATCTTCATCAGGTGCGACGCACCGAGTCCGTGCGTCGCACCTCAAAGTCATTTCTAGATAAAGACGGTTTCAGGAGCGACTGGAGCAGGACTCGGCGAGCCAAGCGCCTGGCGTAGAAAATGTTTGACCGCATGGACAGGCACAGCTAACCCCACTTCAGGGCCAGTGATCATCGTATTTATACCCACCAGCCGGCCTTGCACATCTACCAGCGGTCCGCCCGAGTGGCCAGGACGTAGATGCAGACCCACTTGAATAAATTCTCCCTGATCTACCGGCATTTCCGGCGGCGTTCCCGTGTTAATGACGATACCGGCGGTGGCGGCTCCTAGCACTCCCCAGGGATGGCCCAGAGCCAGTACCCACTGCCCCGGTTGAAGCTGTTTCGACTCCCCTAAGGCAATGGTTGGCAAGTTGTTTGCCTCGACCGAAAGCGCGGCCAGATCCCGATTAGAGTCGGCGGCCAGCACGCGGGCCGGGAGGGTGCGCCCATCGGGCAGGGTGACTTTAAGGGCCTGATGCCCGGCAATAACGTGGGCGTTGGTCACAATCAGACCATCGGTGTGCCAGATAGTGCCTGCCCCGGCCCCACCCCGGCCATTATTGATCTGGACCAAGCTGCGCCGAACATTTTCCACGATAGTTGACATATCTTCGTTCAATTGTTGCCACAAATCAGACATTTTTGCTAATTCCGTTCGCCTACAACTACGCTCATTTCCTGGATCTGCCCGCCGCGCACAATCCGAATTTTAACAGATGTTCCGACCCGGTCAGAGCCGAGCAGGGCCAGGAGATCATCATGCTGCTGAACGGCGGAACCCTCCACGGCGACAATTGTATCGCCCAGAAGGAGGCCGCCCTGTTCAGCGGGACTGCCCGGCTCAACGGCAGCCAGGAGCAGGCCGGCTTCCTGGCCCAGTTGCTGCTCCAGCGCGGCCGGTAAACGAACCGGCTGGGTGTTGACTCCCAGGTAACCGCGGCGAACCTTGCCATGCTTGACCAGCATGTCAACCACGCGTTGGAGGGTTCCGGCTGGGATAGTTAAACTGATTCCCCGCACCAGGGCCGAAGTATTCAGCCCCAAGAGCTGCCCGGGCGCGTTGACCAGCGGACCGCCGGAAAAGCCAGGATACATGACCACATCGGTTTGGACATACCGGTCAATTAAACCGCCCACCGAGGTCCGCCAGCTTTCACCCAGGGCGCTGATAATGCCCAAGGTGGCCTGAACCGTCTGGCCTGGCCGGCCCAGGGCCAGCACCAGGTGGCCGACCTGCATGCTTTCGGCAGCAAGGGCCAGGGGAGTTAGATTCCTGGCTTCAGCCCGGAGAACGACCAGGTCGGTAGTGGGATCACGACCCACCAGGGTTGCGGCGACAGTCTGGCCGTCCGGCAGGCCAACCTGAAGGCCCTCTTCTTTTTGAACGGTATGATGGGCGGTCACAATCAGGCCGTCTGCTGACCAGACAATTCCGCTGGCGGCTAAACGACGCCGGCCCTCGACCCGCACGATGCTGGGACTTGCCGCGGCGACGGTTTGGGCTAAAGCATTCGATAAATTTTTTAGTGTATCAGTCATTAGTTATTCCCTTTCACTATAATGGTTGACGGGAGATTGACAACCGCTCCGCTTTGACGGGAAAGGCGTGAGTGGATTTGTCCCCTGTCTTTGTTTTCTGTAGTTTATCAGTTTTGCCGGGCTGATACATCAACCATCCAGTGAGGCTGAACCTGGAAAAATGGCTAGGTCACGTTCAATTTTGGATTTTGGATTTACGATTTTTGATTATAAATTGCAATCCAAAATCTAAAACCTAAAATCGAAAATTCTCAGAGGAGGATCAGTCCCAGCCGAGTGGCGCGGACAACGGCATCGGTGCGGCTTTGCGCGCCGAGTTTACTGAGGATGGCATTGACGTGGAATTTGACGGTATGATCGCTGATGTCCAGGCGGCGGGCGATGGCTTTATTGGCCAGTCCTTCGGCCAGGAGCTGAAGCACTTCCAGTTCGCGGGGAGTTAAGGCTTCGGCCAGGCGAGGAAGCTCTGTTTCTGGGGAGGGAAGAGCAGCGGTCGTCAGAGTTGGATCAAGAACCACCAATCCCTGTGCGACAGCCAGCAGGGCGGCCAGGAGCTTTTCGGTATCTGTGTTACGCAGGAGCAGACCCCGCGCTCCGGCACTCCAGGCTTCAGCGGTGTAGCTCTCATCGGGCAGCAGGGCGACTATGGGGAGGCTGCTTTCGCGCAGTTCAGCCAGGCTTTCCAGGCTGGTGCGGGCGATGACTGAGCCTGAACCCGATCGGGCCGGAGCGGGGGCCAGATGCGGGTCCCAGCCCAGATCAAAGACGATGACATCCGGGTGGTAAACATCGAGCTGAGTCGGCAGGTCAACTTCGGTGGCCACGCGGCCTATCACCGTTAGATTGGGCTGATCGGCCAATAACGTCGCCAGCCCGGCGCGGATAAGGGGATCATCGGCGACAATGAGGATGCGTAAATTAGCCGCAGGTGAAGCCATTATCAATCCCTATGGGCTGGGGTTGGAAAGGAAATCGGCTTTGGCTGGGGAGTTGGTTGGGTCAAAAGGCGGTACAATTCAACCGCCAGCAGGATAAAGAGCAGTGTCCGGGCAGTAATCGTGATCGGGATCAAACTATTGAGGCCGCGCGATAGGATGACGGGCCACTCTAAAAAGTTGACGAAGCCCAGGACAATGATAAACAGCACGGCCCGGCCGGCCGGGAAGGACAGGAGCAACAGCGGCGTCAGAAAAGTTTGCCATTGGGGACTCCAGCCCGGCGACCAGAGAAAAAAGATGGTAAAGGTGAGGGTGGTGAAGTGGACCGAGTCGAGATCAGGAGAGGCGGGGGAACGAGGACGCGTCAAAATGAACAACCCCAGTACTCCAAAGAGGATGAGGGTCAGCCAGCTTGGGATGCGGGCCGGGTTGTTGAGCGGAACGCCCGCTTTAGCCGGGTCCAAATGGTCGGCCAGGGGGCCGAAATTGCCGGTGGTGGTGTTGCCGTCAACGAGCGCCCAGATGGTTTCATAGGAGGATTTGCTCCCCTGGGCGCGCAGGGAGGCCAAAGTGAAAGCAGGGCTGCGCAGGAGGAAGGGGCTGAAGATAATTAGGCTAATGAGCAGGGTCGCTGCGCCATGAAGACAGGCCGATTTGAAACCTCTGGCCCGCCAGACGGTTGCCAGCAGGATGATCGGCAAGTATTTAACCATTGTACCCAGGCCCAGGGCCAGGGCTAGGAGTTTAGACTTGCTGCCGATGAGAGCATAGAGGGCCAGCAGGATAAAAAAGGTGGTCAGGGCGTCGAAGTTACCGAGCCAGAAGAAGATGGGAATGAAGAGAGTGGTGTAAATCCAGGCGATGGTTAGAGCGGGTGCCCGGCCATAAAGGCGGAGGGCCAGATTATAGAGCAGATAAAGATTGGCACATTCGACCAGCAGCAGGACAAACGCCAGGAGCAGAATGTAGTTTTTTAGCTGCTGTCCGGCCAGGGTATAGACGGCAATGTTCAAATAAGGAAAAATGGGGGGGAACTCGTACCAGTAATGGAGGTAGGGATAAAAACCGCGCCGGGTCATGTCGGCCAGGTTGAAGTAGTGCTGGTAGTCGCCATAAAAGATGAGGTTTTCCGATGGAAAGGCCATGAGCATCATTAAGCGGCTGGTGAAAAAAAGGATCAACACCAGGGGAAAGCCGGTTCCGGGTGAGGCATAGGATGGGCGTTGAGAATTTGAAGGGACCATCTCAGTTTCTTCTTAGCAGGAGATAATTGTCCTGCTCGAATACGACGGTATAGTCGCCACTCATTTTTAACTCACCGAGGCGGCGATTGTACTCGGCAGGATCGAAGATGGGATAAATGTTGCCGGTAACATCCAAGGCGATGTATTGAGCGGGGCCGTACCGCTCGCTGGTGAGTTGGGGGAAGAGATAGATGCTGGGGCGGTGAGTCAAGTGAGTGCTGAGATTGGTTTGGGCCGAAACGACGGCATCTGCGGGAATTAAATCCAGCATCTGCTGACCGGTCTGAAAGCCTGGCTGGGCCGCAGGCCATTGAAAAGCAAGCGCCAGGGGGGTGTGTCCGAATTTAAGCTGGTAGGCTAAGGTAACGATGAGGATCATAGTGGTAAGGATAGCACACAGAAACGTTTTTGAGAAGCCGCGCTGATGGTGTACCAAGTTAACCAAAAAGGCTGTGCCGTTAACGGCTGAAGCGACGACAAAGGGGACAAGTATGGCCGAGTAGTGGAATCTGTCCAGGGCGTAGGTGGTCGGCAGGCTGGAAAGCAGGTTGATGGCTACAGTGGGAGCGGCAATGAGCAACGTGAGCGGATCGAGCAGGGAAAGGTAGGCAACCGGGGCCAGGAGGTGGGTGAGATACCGGGCTTTGTCAGGATCGGACCAGATGTACTGCCAGACAAAGGCAGGCCGGGTGAGGAGGGTTTGCAGCACTTCGGGAATGGTCTGGCCCAGCGCCTGGTAGCGATGCAGACCAAAGTGGGTTTCACCGCCGGAGAAACTGGGGATAAAAACCATGCTGAGAAAAAGAAAGCCGGCAAAGCCGCCCAGGCCGACCAGGGAACCTCGCCAATCGCGCTGAGTAATGAATAGATAAAAACCGAGCATACCCACAATCAAAAAAACATCTTCCTGGCAGGCCGCTGCCAATAGGCTAAAGAGGACAAAACGGCCAAAGCTGCCTTGACGCAAATACCAGTAGGCAAAGGGTAAAATCCCTGCGGCCAGGGTTACCGGATGAAACTCAAATAGATTGGCCCCCTGCAAAGCGGGAAAGAGCAAATAGACTGCGGCAAAGACCAGCCCGGCCCAGGAGTTGAGCTGCTGCCGTCCTAACCAGTAAAGCGGCAAAGCGCCAACAGCCAGCACCAGGGATTGGACCAACAGCAAGGCTTTGGCATCGTTCCAGACCAGATAAACCAGGCCAAGCGGCAGCAAAATCGGCTGGAAGTGAATCGCAAAGAGCGATGGTTTGTCAATGAGCAGACTGGGGAAGAAATTGCCATGCAGATTGTTCCAGGCGGCATAATCGAAAATGCCTAAATCAAAAGCGTTCGTTGAAAAGTGATCGTGATGGGCCAATGATAGGAAGCTAAAGAACAGCCCATATGCGGCTATCAGCACCCACAAAAACATTTTGGCGTATTCAACCTGAGCTTCTACTGAGCGGTTTGCATTGATAGATGACATGGTGGCAAGTTAGAAAAAAGGATTAGCGTTCACAATTTTTTATTCCTCGCAGCCGATCAACTCGAACACATGAATAGTGCCTTGAATCGTAGTGGGCTGCAAACACGGCACAGTCGCAACCTGCTGGAGCAGCGTTTGAGCGGTGTCCGTCCCTGGCCCCTGGGTTTCAATCAGGATATAGCGGACATCCCAGCGAGTCAAGGTGGCCAGGCTGGCCGGAGCGGGGAAAGTGAGCAATTCGGGGTGACGCCGCCCGAACATGAAGCCAAAGAGGTTGCCATAAGCATGGACGATGGGTTTGCCGTGGGCGCGGGTGTAGATAAACTGTACCCCGTTAAAGCTGCTTTCCAGCGGATATTGGATGAGCGCCTCCTGGCCTGGCTGTTGGCGCAGCCAGACATCAACCGGCCGTTCGGTTGAGGGCAGAGAGGTCGGCATCGGTTTCCACCACAATTCAAAAAGAGCCAGAGCAATGACGACCAGCCAGGGCCAGGTGGATGAAAAATGATTTTTTGACTCTTTACCCTCGGCGTGCCGGCCTGGTTTTCTGCCAGGTTGAGCGATTTCACGTTGATACCAGGTCGAGGCGCCGTAAGCGGCTAAAATTGCAATCCCAAAAATAGCAAACTGGCCAAATCGGGTCCAGGTGCGCGCATTATCCAGGCCGGGCACAAACCAGCGGAAGAAAAGAGCAGGCAAAGGGATGAGGATGCCTGTCTCATGGGCAAGTGTAAATGGTTCTGGTTTTAAGGCCAGGTGGGAGGAGATGTAATTCATCACCTGGTTGTACGTCGTTGCTGCCGCAGGTGAGACGGGGATGATAAGCTGCCGCCCGGCCAGGTGAAGGGTTGGTCCAAGGCTCAGGACAACGGAGACGATGATCAGATAGAGCCAGGGCCGCGTTAACTTGGAGGGGGTCCAGCGTAAGCTGTAGAGCGCAAAAAGAAGAGCAACCAGGCCGGGACTCAGCAGAAATTCGGTGGCGATATTGAGATTGGAATTAGGAAAGAAACGGCCTGCTTCAAAATCGGTTTGGGTTGGCGACTCTTTATCAACCAGGGTAGCTAAGGGGATTAGTTTTTCTTCGACGAAAGTGCCCCAAATAGGGTGAAAAGGGTTGGGAATGAGATAATCAGTGGGTGAAGCAGACCAGAAATTGACATTTTCAAGCGGCGGTTGAGTGTCGGGGTCGCGCGTGACCGCTAAAAGGGGAAGGGCAAAAGGGATGATAAATATGAGTGAGGTGAAGGTGAAGATCATCATCCCGGTCCAGAATCGCCGCTGTTTGAGGTAATTAGACCAGGGCCGGGCACGAGCAGCCATCCAGATCAGACTCAGCAAACCGCCGGCCAGGGCGAGATACCAGGAAGCCAAAGCATTCAGGCCAAAAGCAACGCCTCCGGCGAAGGCATATTGGCGGCGGCCGGTGCGTAAAAACCTTTCCAAAAAAAGGAAGATTAAAGGAAACCACTGAAACGTGAGGTGAATAAGATGAAAGTATTGTCCGCGCCGGAAAGTGCTAAAGCCAAACAGGATTCCAGCCAGCAGGCCGGCCCACCAGTTTCCCGTGAGGTGATAAGCCAAAAGAAAGGTAGTGAAGGCCGTTAGAAGGATATTGGTAAAAAGTAAAGCATTATGGGCGCTGAATTCGCCAAACGCAAGGGTAAAGGGGAGACCGAAAAAGGTATTGGCTGGCGTAACCTCGCTGTAGGCAAACGGGTAGCCGTGGGGATAATAGATATAGGGGACAAACCAGATGGATTGGGCCGTATCAATCAGGCTATGTTTAATCCACCATAAGCGCCAAGCGTATTCATAAGTATCACCTACACCGCTGACCTGATCAAAGAAGTGAAAGATAAGCGGGCGTAGAAAAACGGCGGTAATCAACAAAAAAAACAGCAAGGCCAGCCTGGTGGGATGACAGATAAATCGGGTAATGAACCGGGGCAGGGAGACAGTGGAGAGGAGAGAGTTTAGCTGAGTCTTGTTCATCATTTTAGTTTTGCACTGCCTGCTCGGAATTATCCAGGCGCTGATAAATTTTGCGATTGCTGATGGTTTTGACCAGGCTGTAATGGTCTGCTAACCCGTTTGCCAACCAGGCGGGTGGATTATCCTGGGCAACGATAATAAATTTTGTGGTTGCAGCTAATATCTGGCGCTGCGTTTCTATGGGTCCACCGGGAGGGAGGGCTAAATCCACGTAGATTGGCCAAATGAAATCGGTTGCACAACGACGATTGGCCAAATAATAGAGTTGAACTTCACTGCCCCACAAATATATACGTTCGTCGGGCTTGGAATGGGACTGGATATAGCCGGCAATATCCTGGATAGCTACAAGCATGGGCCCTGTGGGCGGCCAACTTTTTAGGACAAAATTTTGATACGTCTCTTGACCCGTTTTGTAGCGCAGATAATGGAATAAATAGCCTCCATTGGTAAAGAGATAAAAGCCGCCAATAGCCAGGAAGAGAGAGGCAGGGATAACCCAGGCCGCCCGCTTAATTTTGGAATGCGCCTTTGCCACCCGATACAGATACATAATGCTCCAAGCTGCCAGGAGACTTAGAGGCGGGGCGATAAGTTGATAATAGTGCAGAAAAGGATTACGACTAGCCCCGGCCTCTATAAATGACATCAAAAGCCAAAGCAGAACAATGTTTTTTGGCAGGGTTGTAGCCGATCTGTTCACTATTAATAGGAGAGCGCCAGTTATCCCCAGGACGAGTAAGGGTGTATTAGCTATAGCCAAACCACTTAATGGATAAAGGAAAATAAAAATCGGACTGACTGGCCCGGAACTGACATGCAGTTGTCCCAGGGTAAAGACGAGGGCCAGGCGGGGTAGCAGTCCCAGCAGGCTAAAATAAAGTATAACCGGCAACAACCCCAGCAGGAAACCTATTCCCATCCACAAGACACATCTCAGCGTGTATCCAGCATAATTCTGTTCTTTTCGGTGCGACCAAAATTGAGTTAAAAGGATGATTCCGGTTAACGCGAGGGGCGAAATGTAGACTGCCTTAAATAGTACGGCTACAGCTCCAATCAGCCCAATCAAGCTGAATTGCCAGGCTGGTGCTTTCTGTTCTACCAGCTTGAGCAGCAGCAGGGTTGCCGCCATGCGCGGCAGGTTAGCGAATAGTTCGATTTCGGCGGTGTGACCTTCGAGGATGTAATCTGTAGATAGCAGCAAAAATAGGGCGACAGCTAGATGGCTGGTTTTCTTGTCACTGATGGTGCGAGATAGGAAATACAATAGCCAAACTGTTGGGATTAGCCATAGAGCCAGAAAAGATCTGATTGCCTCTGGTTTATCATTAAAAAGATAAAAAGCGAGGGCGTTGATGTAGTAAATGGCCGGTAGGTGGTGGCCGGGATGGTAACTACTATATAAAGGTTCGCCTTGAAGTATAAGTCGCCCCCCGTAGGCATTGGCGGCGCTATCCTCGTCCAGGGGCTTCTCCAGATAGGGTAGCCGAATGAGAACAATTAAGAAGGACACAGTAAATAGCAGGATTAGCTCACCCTTGTGATCTTTGAGCCAGGATAGGAGCTGCAAGTTCTTGAGCCTGGCTAAAAGAGTCTTCTGTGAGTTAACAAAGACCCTGTTTAATTCTCGGTGTTGAGGAAGTTCGTTAGTCATAGTTTTTGAGCGATACATAGAAGCGACACGCCAAGTGGAAAATTCATGTGATGCAGGAGAGGGCGTTCTGCGGCAAAGATAGTCTGGAGCAGATGATTGCTCCAGCCAGGATGTAGATCGTTCTCACTGGTTCCGTTAATCTTGTTGCCAGACAAGCGCAGGGCAATTCGTCCGGCCCAAATGAGTGGAAATAAAAATGTGTTGGCATAAGTGAGTTTCTTAATCTTCAAGCCAACCCTGGCCAACTTTCCCCGTAATTCGCCAGCAGTATAGCGCCGATAGTGATGGCTGACTTCATCTTGCAGTCCCCACAAGAAATTAAAGGCCGGGGTAAAGATAATAAGGCAGCCATTAGGCTTAAGCAGTCGCTCTAATTCTTGCAGAGCTTGCTCATCATCGGCCAGATGCTCGATTAAATCCAGAGCGAGGATAACCTCAAAAGATTCACTACGGAAGGGTGGGCGTGTACCATCACTACAAAGTAAACGAGGCAAACAGCGAGAGCGACCAAAACTAAGCGCGTCTGCCGAAAAATCCAGACCCGTGAGGTGGCGATAGCCATGAGCCTGTAAGTATTCAATATTAAAGCCTGTCCCGCAGCCAATATCCAAGATTTGGGGCGAGGAGTAATTGGCCAAGGTCCGCAAAACCCAATCAAAAATGATTTTGCGCCGCGCCACGTACCACCAGTGAGTTTGTTCAATACTCTGGATGTGCTGATACATCTCTTCTTGCATGATGTCTTGTTCCTCATCCTTGTCCGGGCAGGCTTTTCTAAGCGGGTGACTCAATATACCGGTTATACCAGAGTTGAAAGATGAACAGCGTCCACAAAACCTTGCGATTATCTTGGCGGTAGGACAAGTGCTGGTCAAGCAGCTCTCTGACATAAGCGTAATTAAAAAAGCCCTGCCGGTTGATCCGCTCCTCTGAGAGCATCTCCAACACGACATCCCGCAGTTCGGTGGTCAGCCAGCGCGCCACCGGCATGTTGAACCCCTTTTTGGGGCGGTTGATAATCTCACGGGGTAACTTTTGGCTCATACTCTTTTTGAGCAGATATTTGGTGGTCAACCGGCGTAACTTGAGTTCAAGCGGCAAATCGGTGGCAAAATGGACCATCTCTCGATTCAAGAAAGGAACCCGTACCTCCAGCGAAGCGGCCATACTGGCCCGGTCAACCTTGTAGAGAATGTCGCCTTCAAGATACATTTTTATATCGTTGTAGAGGAGTTGATTTAAGGGCAGGCGGGCATCACATTCGCGAGCGTGAGTGTAGGCTTGGCTGTAGGTATCGCGCAGCACCGGCTTGAGCCAGTCTTGCAGCAAAAGGGCCTTTTCCTCGTCCAAAAACGAACCAAGCCAGCGATGATGCCGTACTTGCAGCGGCACCCGGCGACCTGCCAAAAAACGGCGCACCTTGAAATCAAAGCTGATATTGTTGAACGAAACCGGCAGTAAATTGAGCGTTTTGGGCGCGATCGAGGCGCGCACCTGCCAGGGCACAATCCGCTCGTAATATTCAATCAGGCGGTGGGCGGTTAGGGTGGGATACCCGGCAAACAGCTCGTCGCCGCCGTCGCCGCCCAGCACAACTTTGACATGCCCCCTGGCAAAGAGCGATAAGAAATAGGTAGGAATCAACGACGAGTCGCCAAAGGGTTCATCCAAAAAATCAGTAATAGTCGGCACCATCTCGGCCACCATCTGGCTGGTCAGGATCAGCTCATTATGCCGGGTGCCGACATGCTGCGCGATTTGGCGGGCATAGCGCGACTCGTCAAAAGAAGTTTCTTCAAAGCCAACCGAGAAACTATCTACCGTACCGGGGTACAACTCAGCCATAAAAGCAGCAATGCTGCTGGAATCTAGTCCGCCGCTGAGCAGCACGCCCACCGGTACATCACTCACCAACTCTTGTTTGACGCTGGTTTTCAAGGTCTCATACAAGCCGATGGCATAATCACGCCAGTCAACGGGCGGGCGGCTTTCGCTGCGAGCCAGGCTGATGTTCCAGTAAGGTTGATGGTGGACTCCCTGAGCAGAGTAGCGCAAGACACAACCCGGTTCCAGCCGATAAATATGACGGATGATAGTGCGGGGCGTCGGCACGTATTCAAACGAGAGATATTCATTCAGTGAAATCAAATCAATCTCGCGTTTGACCTCGGGGTGGGCCATCACCACTTTCAGCTCTGAGCCAAAGATAAAACCGTTATTTGTTTCCGTATAATATAAGGGTTTGATACCCATTCGGTCACGGGCCAGGGTCAGTTCCTGGCGGGGAGTGTCCCAGATAGCAAAAGCAAAGATGCCGTTGAGATGCTGTACACACTCCAGTCCGAATTCTTCGTATAGATGCAGAATAACTTCCGTATCGGTCTGAGTACGGAAGGTGTGTCCCTTCTTTTGCAGAAAGATACGTAATTCCCGGTAATTATATATTTCACCGTTAAAGACAATCCACATAGATTCATCTTCATTGGCAATAGGCTGCCGGCCTCCCGCCAGATCAATAATGGAGAGACGGCGCGACCCCAATCCAACCGGCCCGCAGTGATAGAACCCTTGCTCATCAGGGCCTCGATGTTTCATGGCCTGGTTCATCTTCTGTAAGGTGCTTTGGTTGACAGGTTGTGAGGTTTTAAGGTTTACAATACCACAGATCCCACACATGCTTGTCTCCGGTGCATCTACTTAACTCGAGGGGCTTGCCGATAACGGTTGACCTTGACCAGCATGGAATAAGGCTCGCCGCTGGAGGTAGAGATTGAACCACAAAATGAGGGGAAACAAATGACCTAACTGCCAGGCCCAGGGACCCAGCCAGTTGGCTGACAACGGCAGCCATGAGATCACCACGGCCAATACGGCAATCCAATTGGTCAACCTGGCTAAGGCTGGCAGCACGACGAAATAGTGGTAGGAGTGCAGATAGGGTAGAGCGAAAATTCCGGCTAACATCAGCATATCTTCGTCGCCGCGCGAGAGCCACAGCAAAATAGCCACCAGCGGCAGGGACCAGGGCCAGAGGCTGATGTCGTGCGGCTCCTCCAAAACAGTAAAATTGTTGATGGTCAGCATATTGAGCGGCCATAGACCCCAAATTGCTACCGAAACGGCCAGCCAGATAAGTAAAACCGCTAAATCTTTTTTGCGAGCCAGGAAAGCCAGATAGCCTACCTGGGGCTTAATCGTTACCAAGGGAGCCAGCCAGGGCATACCGGCCAGGCCAAATACGATCAGCCCTTCAACCTGGCCCAAAAAGATGATCCACAAGGCCGGCAGGGTGAAGAAGGCCAGTCCCATCACCAGGAGCGAGGCCCGCCGCTGGTACAGACTCAGCGCCAGGCCGGTAAAAGTCAAGCCCAGGAGACCCGGCCAGGTCAAGTAGCCGACATATTCTATCCAGGGTGGATAGTAAGACACCCCGTATTCCTGCTCACTCGTGCTAAAAAAATAGACCCAGTCATAGCCGATGAAGCCTGTGGCCGGTAGAAAAGAACCGAGGAACGAGAAAAAAACGATGCCTGCGGCCACAAAAAGGAGGTATTGCCACCAGGGCATGGACCTCTTCGGGTTGGGCAGGTCGGGGAAAAGGATCGCATCTACTCTGTGCCACAGGACCGGCCAATTGATCATTTTTAAGTTCAACTCTTGTTCCATGGCGTTACTCGTTAGGCTGGTAGTAGACTTTCAAGGTTTCGGCCAGCAGTTCCGCCGCAATTTCATTGCCGCGCCGGTTCAAATGAATATCTTTACGGTAGTAGATCGGTTCTGGTTCCTGGCCGGCCTTTTCGCGCAGGGCCGAGGTTAAATCAACACAGGTTAAGCTGTGCTGCCGGCAAAAATCGGCCAGGGCCTGGTTAAGCTGATCGAGGCGAGGCTGCAAAGCGGCCGGAGCATAGACTTGTTCGCGGTAGGGAAAGATGACGACTACAAATTGGGCGGTGCTGCTTTGGGCCAGCGTTTCCTGGCGGGCCTTCAGCACCTCTTGCTGAGTCAGAGCAAAACCATCGGCCACTTCCGGGACAGACAGGTCGGTATAAGTGAGCCACCAGACCAAGTTGGAATCGCGCGGCGCATTAGACTCGTCGGCCTGGGCCAGATTGGAAAATAAGGCGCGATTATTCCAAAAAAATGCGCCGATATTGTAAACTACCGAATGGTGCGCCAGCCAACTCTTGACTGGATTTTGCCAAAACCGGCCCTCACGATTGGCCCCGCTCCCAAACTGGTCAAAACGCCAGGCATCATTCAAATCATTGGGAAAGAAAACCCATAAAACCAGCTTGGGCTGCAGCGGCAGCCCATAGCGAGCCAGCATCTGCCGCTCCTGCTGGGGGCTATAGCCAACCACACCGAGATTGGCGAAATCCTGGCCGGTTTTCTGTTCCAGCAGCTCAACCCAACACGCCTTCATCTCGATGCTGGCGCAACTGGCATAGGAGTCGCCGATGACCACGGCAAATGTCTCGCCGGTCAGACCGTCATCACGAAAGCCGGCGCCGGCATAACCGAGCGAGACGGTCGAGACCGGGTAGGTATTGGGCGCTGTATCGTCGTCAAAAGGAACCTGAAAATCAATCAGGCCGGGAGCATACAGGTAGCCTAAGGTTTGGTCGGGTTTCAACCCCTTCAACGGTTGATTCTGCTCGATTTGAAACGCCGATTTAATTTCCTGAGGAATCAAAGTTGGAGCAATATAAGCGATAGCTTCGATGGCACACAGGGGTAATAACAGACCCACCAAAATTAAAACAGCCACGGCCTGGGGCGAGGCTTTAGGTTTATCTTTAGCTTGAGTTGCGGGCGGGCGCACTTTTAATTTGGCGATAATCAAACGGTCATCCCTTAGACACGGTATCCGAATTCTCTTTTAGCATACACTAGAAAGGGCTGACATAAAAAGAGGCAAAAGTCCTAATTAATCCGGCCCATAGGTCACATGTTGGAGGGACGGAAAGTGCAGTGAATGAGGCGGGGAATTTTTGGAGGACAGGTGAGTGGAAGATGTCCCCTTATTGAGTTCCGATAAGTTCCCTCGATTTCAATCTTGTTCCCAAACTGACGCGAAGCGTGGGAACAAGATTGAAAACTATTAGGGGTGAGAGGCCGGCTTCTCAAACAGATTTTTCGAGCCGTCGGAGTTAGCTGGCAGAGGGGGCAGGGCGGAAACCAGGACACGACGCTGGGGAATAAGCCGGGTCCCCGCCAGGCGAAGCACCGTGTACATAGCCTTATATATTTCCCGTTGGGATATTTTAGATTGCCCATGGGTGCGGTTGGCAAAGGTAATCGGAATCTCGCCCACCTGATAGCCCTGGCGCTGGCACTTGAACAACATCTCAACCAGAAAAGAATAGCCGTTAGAGAAGATTTTATCCAGGTCAATATTCAACAAAACTTCACGATGATAACAGCGAAAACCGGCGGTGCAGTCATTTGCCTTGAGGCCGAGCATCGTCCGGGCAAAAGCATTAGCGCCCCAACTCAAAAATCGCCGCTGCCATTCCCAGTTGACGACGCCCCCTTGGGGGATGTACCGGGAACCGATGGTGATATGGTAATAATTGGCCAGGCTTACCAGGGCCGGAATGTAAGCCGGATCATGCGAAAAATCGGCGTCCATCGTAATCAGCCGGTCAGCACCCTCGGCCAGGCCCTTTTTGAACCCGGCGATATAAGCCGTCCCCAGACCCAATTTCCCGGCTCGATGAATAACTCCGACTCGAGTATCTTGCGCGGCCAGCTTCTGGGCTATCTGGCCGGTGCCGTCGGGCGAATTGTCGTCTACGACAATGACCTGGGTATTGATCGGCAGCGCTAAAATTTGCTTGACCAAATCGGTGATGTTGTCTTTTTCGTTGTAAGTGGGTATGATAACGCGAATGTCCAACTCAAACTCCCAGTGGATAACAGCTCGTACCTTGAGCGTTTCCAACGCTTTGGTTATCTTACCACAAAAAAAATCATTGAGCCACTTTGTTGGGAGGTCAGTTCCAGATCAACGAAAATGTCTTTCAGCGGTCGGCGGTCTATTTATGAAGGAGTCGTCACGAACCTGCAGTACACCACCAGTTATGAAAAGGTAGCAAGGTAGCAAGGTAGCAGATTCGTGTAATCCCCCTGTCTACCGTCTACTGTCTACCCTCTACTATTTTCGAAGGAGAATACCCATGCCAATCGGGAGTAAAATTATCATCGAAAACCATGCCGGCAAACTGCTGCGCCACAATCCCCTGGGCGACCCGCCCGACCGCCGCGTGCCGGTCTACCTGCCGCCCGGCTATGATGATAGCGACGCTCATTATCCTGTCGTCTACCTGCTGACCGGCTTTACCGGGCGCGGCACCCTCCTGCTGAATGACTCCGCCTTTGACGAGACGATTCAAGAGCGGCTTGACCGGCTGATCCTGGCCGGCGAGGTCCAGCCCCTCATTGTGGTCATGCCCGACTGCTTTACCCGCTACGGCGGCAGCCAGTATCTCAATTCCAGCGCCACCGGTCCCTACGAGGATTATTTGATCGAGGAGTTGGTTCCTTTCATTGACCGGCGCTACCGCACCCGCGCCGAAGCCGGCTACCGGGCTGTCGCCGGCAAATCGTCCGGGGGGTATGGGGCGCTGGTCCAGGCCATGCGCCACCCCGACATTTTTGGGGCGCTGGCCTGCCACAGCGGGGACATGTATTTTGACTACTGCTACAAGCCCGACTTTGTGAAGTTTCTCAACACCACCGGCCGGCTCTCGCTGCAAACGCCGCAGGCGCTGGCCCAGTTCCTGGCCGATTTCTCGCCCAAAATGTTTCCCAAACCGGCCAACTTTTTCGACGTCATCCACATCGCCGCCATGTCGGCCTGCTACTCGCCGAACCCGGCGGCCCCCTGCGGCTTTGACCTGCCCTTCGACCCGGTTACCGGCGAGCTGCGCCCCGAGGTGTGGCAGCGCTGGCTGGCTCACGATCCCATTACGCTGCTGCAAGAGACCCGGCCCGTCGAAGCCCTGCGCCGGATGAAGCTGATCTATCTCGACTGCGGCAGCCGCGACGAGTACGCCCTCCACTACGGCGCGCGCATCTTCTGCCAGCGCCTGGCCGGCCTCAACATCCCCTATGTTTATGAGGAGTTCGACGGCGGGCACCGGGATACTCAGTTCCGGTATGACCATTCGTTCAAGGCGATTTCCGGGGCTTTTGTAAGCTAAAAGACGCAATCACTACCTTTGCACTTTTTAAATAGAACGCAGATTAACGCTGATAAACGCAGATTTGCGCAGAGAAATTTAGAAAAAATCAGCGAAAATCAGTTGAATCTGCGTTATCTGTGTGCGTTTTTAGCCGGTTATGAAAAGTGCAAACATGGTGCCGCAACAAGAAAAGGGAAATAAGTGATGAAATCCTGGTGGACTTTGTTGGCGCTTGGCCTGGGCCTGTTGCTGGTAAGCTGCCGCCCGCCCTGGAGTGCCAGGCCCTTAACCGATCAAGAATTTGTGGACAAGTACTTTGGCTCTAATGCCAAGGCGGAATACGACAGTCAAGGTCGTGTCACCAGCATTACTTGTCCGAGGCGTTGGGATAGTTCTCTCGAAAGATATTTTTTTCGATTTGTTAATCTATCTACTGCTTGTAAAATCAAAGATCAAGAAACCCTGCCATCCGAAATTGGGCAACTAACTGAGTTAAAGAGACTTGCACTGTCAGAAAGTTCTTTAACTACTCTACCTCCCGAAATTGGAAATTTAACCAACCTGGAAAGTCTAGCCCTGTCCAGCAATAACCTAACCATGTTGCCGCCGGAGATTGGACAGCTAAAGAATCTGCGTGGTCTTACGCTGTACAATAATCATTTAACTACACTGCCTCCAGAAATTGGACAGTTAAGCAATTTGCAGGTACTGGGTTTAGGGGGGAACAATTTAAGAATACTGCCGGCAGAAATTGGACGGTTGACCAACCTGGAAACACTTGAGGTAGGTCGTAATCACTTGACCACCCTTCCCCCTGAAATTGATCAGTTAAAGAAGTTAAGGATACTCGATATAGAACGGAATATCCTAACTACGCTCCCGCCCCAAATTGGGCAGTTGACGAATTTAGAAGAACTTACTTTGCGAGACAATAGGTTGACTACACTCCCACCTGAAATTAGCCAGTTGACAAAGTTAAAACGACTTCGAATAGCCCGCAATAATTTCACACAGCCACCACCTGTAGTTGAACAATTGCGAGCCAGAGGTGTGGATGTAATTCCCTGACCAAGATTAACTCTCGCTTATTAAGCAGACAAATGAAAAAACATGCCCCAACCTACGGCAAGATTTCGCCGAATTCAGCCAATAGAAACTGCTTGACCCCTGCTGGGCCGGTTAAGCGGAGCCAAAATGGCCTACCATCCGGCTCTGCGACCAGGTTAAATTGGAGGAACGGGCAGCAGAGGCGCTCCAGGGAGATAAATTCAGCCAGCTTGAGCAGCAGGTCTGGCTCAGCGGCAAAGCGAAAGACATAGCCGTCGGGGAGTTCTTGCCGTTCCTGAACAGCGGCGAACAACTGCTGTGTCAGGGCTTGATGGCCGGCTCGCTTGTCCGGCGCAATCGCCTTTAAATCGCAGGCCAGGGGTACTTCAATCTGGCTGTTACTATCCATAATAAGTTTTCCTTTCTCTACTGCAGGTGCTGAAGTTTATCGGGATTCCACACCGTCCAAATGTCCGTAATGCCTGTTTCGTTACCCCCGAAACTCATCACCCCGATGACCTGATCTGCAACCCGATACAAAATTGAGAGGACACCGTTCACTTCAGCCAGTTCGATGTCTGCGTTATCCGGCCGCTTGCGGTAGGAAACCAGCAGCAATCGGGCGATACGCTCCTTGCCCACCACGGGATGACGAGCGGCGCTGGCTTTGCCGCCCCCATCTGACCACAAGGTTGCATCTTTAGTCAGTAATGCGGTGAGGCCCTCAACATCACCGGTTTGGATGGCCTGTAAAAAGCCTGTGGCCAACTTATGTTGGGCTGCCGGTGATGGCTTAAATCGAGGCCGGTGCTGCTGCAAATACTGCTTGGCTCGATGATAGATTTGGCGGCAGTTGGTTTCGCTTTTCTCCACTATGCCGGCAATTTCGGTATAATCGTAATCAAACACCTCGCGCAGTAAAAATACAGCCCGTTCCAGGGGCGAGAGATTTTCTAACAGCACCAGCGCCGCCATCGAAATCATTTCGTATTTATCAAGCGGGGTTAGCGCAGCTTCGTCGGTTCTAAGCGGTTCCGGCAGCCAGGGACCAATATATTCTTCCCGCCGCCTTTTGGCTGATTTAAGGCGGTCCAGACAAAGACGAGTGGTAATGGTAGTCAGGAAAGCCTTGGGCGACTCAATGGGGGTGGAGGCGTTGCTATAACGCAAGTAGGTTTCCTGGACCATGTCCTCTGCTTCCATCACGCTGCCGAGCATCCGGTAAGCAATCGAGAACAATAAGGGGCGGTATAGTTCAAAGGTTTTTACTTGCTTTGTTTCTTGAGTGCGCATCTTGTTATCCAAAACCGAGTTGGACCTGAGGGGCTAACTCCGCCTGAAAGCCATCCCGCCAACTCGCATAGACAGGCCGCCAACGGAGCTGTTGTTTTGCCTTTTGATTGGAAGCCCCTCGTTGTTCCGTCATAAAGTAGACGCCAAAGCGACCCGCAGCCAGCCGCCCGATAAATTTGGGCAGACGCAACGGCCGTGGGGCATCGAGCAGCTCGGCGTAGACAGGCAGCCACTCCTGCAGCGGGACAGGCTCATCATCAACGATGTTGTAGCGGCCTGGTTGGCCATGGTCGAGCGCTAAAACAGTGGCGGCAGCAGCATCTTCAACGTGAATAAAAGAAAAGACTCCCCCACCGTCGCCGATAATGGGGACATGTCGCTGGCGAACGTCTTCAGCGAAGGCGCCATCCGCAGCAAAGCCTGTCCCCGGCCCATAGAAGTAGCCGTATCGCAGGATAATACCATCAAGGCCAGGTGTATTCAAGACCGTGTGCTCAAGGTTGTCAACTGCGTAGACGACGTCAGCAAAGGCTGCCGGTGCATCATTGTAGAGCGGTTCATCTTCGGTTGCCGGCAAGGTGCTGCTCGGCGCATAATAAAAAGAAACACTCTGGGCAATAAAGCGGCGCACCCCGGCGGATCTGGCCGCATCCATCAAAATTTGGGTTCCTTCGGTTCGCAGTCTGTTGGTCTGTGCCAGCGCCTGCTTGATGCGGCGAGGGTCAATACGCTCAGGCAGGCTTGTCAGTTGGTGAATCATAACCTCCGGCTCGGCGGCGAGGACCGCTTGCTTCAGTTTGTCCTGATCGAATACATCGCAGACGATGGGCTTGGCTCCAGCCGCGCGGATTTGTTTGACCCGGTCGTCAGAGCGAGTGATGGCGGTTACTTCATGCCCTGCTTGCGTTAAACGGGGCAGCAAGTGGCGTCCGATGGCTCCGGTTGCGCCAGCGATAAAGATTTTCATGGTATTACCTCCTTAAGATTGTCACAATGAACTCAGTCTCTGCTTGATTAAAAATGCTACAAACATGAGACGAATGAACAGGATGATTTGTGACAGGTGGGAGATAATTTAGGGGTTAGGGAGTGACAATTAACGGCCAGGGAGCTGAAATCACCCAGCCCTGGAGCCGTTTTTACCCCAGTAAGGGGTACAGTTCAGAATTGACCGGCCTTCGTCCGGTATTTCTGCCTGATCAATCTTGAGTTAGAAGAAGTTTATCGGCGGAATCGTTCAGTCATAAACGTTCAAACCCTTTTTGGCTGATCAAAACAACCCCCACTTCCGCTTCTTTACCGCCCCGGCGCTGGCGGGATCGAATTGAACGGCCCACTGCGTCTGTTGGTTGTACCGCGCCTGGTCGAGCTTGGCCTGGCTCAGGTTGGTCTCCCGCAAATTGGCCCCGCTCAGGTCGGCCTGGCGCAAATCGGCCTCGCTCAGGTCGGCTTCGTGCAGGTCGGCCCCGCTCAGATTGGCCCCGCTCAAATTGACTTCGGCCAGATGGGCCTCTTGCAGCTTGGCCCCCACCAGTTTAGCCTGGCTCAGGTTGGCCCCAAACATATCGGCGGCGCTCAGGTTGGCTTCGCTCAAATCGGCCCCGCTTAAATCAGCCAGCCGGAAATTGGCAAAGACCAGGTTAGCTCCTTGCAGATTGGCCCCCCGCAGCGTGGCTTTGATCAGGTTCGCAAAAACCAAATTGACCTGGCGCAGATTGGCCTGGTCAAGATTGGTCCGGTTCAGGTTGGCCTCGAGCAGCTCCGCCTCGCTCAAATTGACCCGGGCCAGATCGAGCGCATTCAGCTCCAGCCGGCGCAGGTCGGGCCGTTTGCCTGCTCGCCGGGCAGCTTCGATTTTTTGGATAACTTCGTCACGGTTCATAAAGGTTTTCAGCAAAGGAAGCCGGCTACCCGGCCTCGATGAGCGAGATTAATTGCTCCACCACAGCTCGGGCGGAGGCTTTATCAGTGGCGACACAGGCCACGAGAGGCTGCCTGGCCGGCAGTTTGAACGCCTGCCTGATCTCGTCGCTGCTCAATCTCTGGCGGTCCGCCTTATTGGCGGCCAGCACGTACGGAACATTTTTGTGCTTCTTGAAAGCGGCCAGCAGCTCGGCGGCCTGGTTCAGGCGGTGGCGGTCGGTCGAGTCTATCAAAAAGATAAAGCCATGCATCTCCTCGGCCAAAATATCCCGCATAAAATCGAACCGAGCCTGGCCGGGAGTGCCAAACAAATGGACCGCGCTGCCGTGATTGATGCGGACTTTGCCGTAATCCAGCGCCACGGTCGTCGTCGCTTTGATCTTTTTCTCACCCTGACTGTGGGTCGCTTTATCCGTATTGACCGGCTCTATCTCCGAAAGGGTCTTAACAAACGTAGTTTTACCGGCATTAAAAGCGCCGGTTACTACTAATTTGTACAGTTTGGTCATGATAGATTTCCTTTCAGGCGGAAAATTCGGCGGCCATACTTTATGGTAAGTGCAAATCATTACTTTGTCAAGCAGGTTTCGTCTGACATGCACGGGTCTCCGCGCTCCAGCAGATCCTCTGAGAGGAGTGACGTACATCATCAAGAATCATGACATTTTCCACTTCAAAAATCAGGAAGATTGGGTTAAAATTGGGGTAGAACCCAAACGTTAAGCCGGCTAACTACGGCTAAGAACTCAGGAGGTGAACAATGAAAAAAGAGCTGGTTAAAGATTGGATGTCTCGCGAGGTTATTACCATTAATCCGGATATGACTTTACCGGAGGCCCACCGGCTTATGACCGATCATAAAATTCGCCGTTTGCCGGTACTGGACAAGGGTCGCCTGGTGGGAATTGTGACGTTAGGTGATGTCCGGGAGGCTGAGCCTTCAAGCGCCACCTCGCTCAGCATTTGGGAAGTCAATTATTTGCTGGCCAAACTAAAAATTGGTGAGATTATGACCCCCAAGCCCATCACGATCTCCGCCGAAGAAACCATCGGCCAGGCAGCGCGCCTCATGTTGGAAAAAAAGGTGAGCGGCTTGCCCGTGGTTGACGAAAAACAGCACGTGATTGGCATCATCACCGAGTCAGACATCTTCCGCATGGTCGTCCAGGAGTGGCACAAGGAATAGATTTGCCCAATCTTCCGCCTGATACCTGCAACTTTCTGTGGTGATTTGCGTAATGTTTATTGAGCCGTAACTGCTCAGCCAGGTGACTGGTACTTGGCTAGCCCTAAGCCTTGTTGGTTTCAACCGTCTTGCCAAGGGAGAAAAGTGCCAATCACCTGAGTAGTAAATTGAGCGAGACAAATCTTCTCTCGCCGTTAGCAGAGACAGAAAGTAGGGTATAAGCAATGGGTTGTGGCAGGTTGATCCTGGCCATTTTACTGCCGCCCCTGGCCGTGTTGGATAAAGGGTGCGGTGCGGTGATTGTGGTCACTTTGTTAACCATTATGGGTTGGATACCGGGCATTATTGGCGCCTTTGTGCTGGCCTCGATGGAACCAAGGTAACAAGAGGTGATTTGAAGTAAAAGAGCCAGGGTATCTCTCCCCGGCTCTTTTGTTATGAGCGAGGTGAATGGGGGGGAGCCAGCAGGTAACTCCGGGCAGAGCTGCTAATGATGACGCAGCCGGCCCTGGCCGGACAACTATTACAAGCGTTATGCGTGGCGCTGACTTCCAGCAAACGCCCTTTCCTTACCAGTGTGTCTAACATCCCTTCGAGCGCGCTGGGCGTGATCGCCAATTTGTGGCTTAACTCATCCAGGCAGAGCGTGGTTGGATTCTGTTCAAATTCGGCCAAAATTTGTTTGAGCATCAACTTCTCTGGAAAATAACTGTCAGGTATAGCGTTTTAGGCTTTACGCTTCTATCCCCATCCTAAAAAACGCCCGCCCTGAAAAACGAGCACGGCGACCAGCCAGGCCAGCGCCAACTGATAAAAAGCCGACACCCACACCCAACGCCAGCCGTATTCGGCCTTAATGGCGCCCAGGGTGGCCACACAAGGGGTATAGATTAATACAAACACCACGAACGCCAGCGCTGCCAGCGGGGTAAAAGTCGAGCGGAGCGCCCCACTGAGCGCCGTATCTTCGCTGGTTCTTTCTGCTTCGGCAAAGTTGAGGCCGGGGATCAAACTGAGCAATGTTTTGCCAGCATCTAGTACGGCCTGACCCAAGCCGAGGATAATTTGCCCCAAATCCTGGCCGAATGTTGTCGTTGGGGGGGCTGTGGCCATCTCATCCCCCACATAAATCTGCGATAAGGTGCTGACTACCACCTCTTTGGCCACCGAGCCGGCGACCAGCGCTCCCGCCGCTTCCCAATCGTCAAAGCCGGCCGGTTTGAACAACGGGGCAATGGTCGCGCTGGCCTGGCCAAAGTAGCTGTCGCGCTGGTTGGCTACTCCCCAGGGCAGATTCATTAAAAACCAGAGCACAATGGTCATGCTCAGGATAACGGTGCCGGCCTTCTGCACAAACTCTTTGCTCTTTTCCCAGGTATGGGTTAGCAGGCCGCGCCAGGCGGGCAGCCGGTACGGGGGGAGTTCCAGCACAAAAGCGGCTTCGCCGCTGTTTTTAAACAGCGTGCGGGCGAAAACCCAGCCGGCCAGGCTCGCAACAACCAGCCCCAGGGCATACATGACCGCGATGAGCAGGTCGGCCTGGCGGGGGAAGAAGGCCAGGCCAAAGACGACGTAAACCGGCAGCCGGGCCGAGCAGGACATCAGCGGCACCAGCAGGCCGGTTGCCAGCCGGTCGCGCCGATTTTCCAGGGTGCGGGTAGCGTAAATGGCCGGCACGGCGCAGCCAAAGCCTAAAATCAAAGGGATAAAACTTTTGCCGTGCAGGCCCAAAAAACTCATCACTCTATCCATCACAAAAGCAGCGCGAGCCATGTAGCCGGAATCTTCCAGCAGCGTCAGGAAAAAGTACAGCACAAACAAGCTGGGTAGAAAGACCAGCACCCCGCCCACTCCGGCGATGACCCCGTCTATCATCAAAGACTGCACCCATTCCGGAGCGCTAACCAGGGCGAGCAGGCTGACCAGCCAACGACTTATCGGCCCGCTGATGGTAGAATCAATCCAATCGGTAAAGGGTGTCGAAACGTCAACCACCAGTTTGAAGATGACATACATGACCAGTAAAAAAATCGGCAGCCCCAGGATGCGGTGGGTCACAATTCGGTCAATGCGGTCGGTCAAAGTGTAGCGATCCATCTGGCTGGTGTCCAGGACTTGACGGGTGAGGCCGTTGATGTAGCCATAGCGGGCATCGGCAATAGCAATGTCGGCCTCGTCGCCGTAGATTTGGGTAATCCGGCGGCGGCCGGCATGGGCCTGTTCGATGACGCCTCGACTGGCCGGTAAAGCCTGCACCCGGGCGACAACGTCGGCTTCATTTTCCAGAAGTTTTATCGCCAGCCAGCGAAAATTCTCCTGCTGTAACGCCGGGAATTGGGCTTTCATGAGGGTAATCAGGCGGGTAATCTCAGTTTCAATATCGGAACCGTAGTTGAGGGTAAAGCGTGGCGAGGGCAGGTTGGCGGGGAACTGGCCCCGGGTTGGAAAGTTAATAATAGTCATAATAATCCCCCTGGTTAGTGACACGAGCGGCGGCGAGCGGAGCGGGAACCGGTTTGGCCGGTCGCGCACTGGCACAGACCAACATAAGGCCGCTCACATTTGGCCATTCCGGCAATAGTCTCAAGCAAGCGATCAATTCCCTGATTTCTGTTGCCTACAGTTTCAATCACCGGCACATTGTTCAGCAGAGTTGACAGCTTGGTCTGGTCAATGCGAATGCCACGAGCGCGGGCCAGGTCTATTACGTTGAGCGCGATAATGAGGGGCGCGCCCAGCTCCAGCAGTTGCACCGTCAGATACAAGTTGCGCTCCAGGTTGCTGGCGTCTACCACGTTGATGACCACATCCGGCTGCTCGCCGATTAAATAATCGCGGGTGATAATCTCTTCGGGCGAGTAGGCGCTGAGGCTGTAGGCGCCGGGCAGGTCCACCACGCGCCAGGTCAGACCTTGGTATTCGAAGAAACCCTCCTTTTTTTCCACGGTTTTGCCTGGCCAGTTGCCAACATGTTGGCGAGCGCCGGTGAGGGCATTAAAGAGAGTGCTTTTGCCGGCGTTAGGGTTGCCGGCCAGGGCAATCGTCAGGTTTGTCATTATCTTCCTCTCCTAACCATGCTGATTAGGCTGAACTTCAATATTAGCGGCATCACCCCGCCGCAGCGAGAGATGATAGCCTTTAACGGTAAATTCGATGGGGTCGCCCAGAGGAGCCACCCGTTCTACGCCAATAGTTTCGCCGCGCACCAGACCCATTTCCAGCAGACGGCGGCGTAAGCTGGCGTGCCCCCCCACGCGGACAATGGTTCCCTGTTGGCCGGGGCTAAGGCTGCTCAGGGGTACGATGAGGTGTGCGTTGTGATTTTGGCTAAGTGAAGACATTAACAGCTTCCTTTTCAGCTAATCGGATGGCCTCATCTTAGCACAAATATACAGCCTACAGCAGTGACATTTATCACAAAACCAAGAGAATTTTGTCACGCTAAATTCTAAGTTAGATTACCCTAAATTTTAACTGAGGTTAAAAATTGCCCGCAAGGCCGCTTTTTCTCGACCGATAGCGCGCACTGAACTTTACCCAGAAAGATGCTCCTTTTTGAAGCAAAATCAAAACTATATTCGTAAAGTTGCCCGGTTAAATTTTATTTATTTTGACTTCTCCGTACAATACGAAATAATCATTGACAACAGGAATAGTATTATGATACAATCTTCATTATTGGATGGGCAGTTAGATCATTTAGATAGGGCTATTTTGCAGCAACTGCAAAATGATGGACGTATCAGTAACGTGGACTTGGCAAACCGGGTCAATCTTTCACCGCCGGCTGTTCACGCCCGGCTGAAACGTCTGGAGCAGCGCGGTTATATCCGCCAGTTCGTGGCCCTGTTAGACCGGGAAAAGGTGGGCTATGATATGCTCTGTTTTATCGAGGTGAGTTTGCAGTTGCACCAACCGGAGCAGGTGGAGAATTTTCGCCGGGTTATCCAACAGATGCCTGAGGTGTTGGAATGTCACCATGTAACCGGCGAGTATGATTATTTGTTGAAAGTGGTCATTCGCAACCGCAAAGATTTGGAACACTTCGTAGTTAACCGGCTAACCCCTATTCCCGGCCTGGCCCGTATCCACACCAGTTTAACTCTCTCCGAGATAAAATCTACTACGGCTCTGCCGGTTACTTAACTTTCATCTTGTCAACTTTAACGAAAACAGTCACCAGTAAACAGTAATCAGTCTGGTTACTGATTACTGACTACTTAACTGTCTACTATTTTTAGGAGCTAACAATGACGCACCCAATTCCCCAAACCATGGGCCAGCAGTTTGGCCGCCGTTCCTGGGCCGAACCCTGGAAAATCAAAATGGTCGAGCCGCTGCGCATGATCAGCCGGGCCGAGCGCGAGCAGGCTATAGCCGTCGCCGGTTACAACACTTTTCTGCTTCGTTCCGACGACGTTTACATTGACCTGCTGACCGACAGCGGCACCAGCGCTATGAGCGACCGCCAATGGGCCGGCATGATGCTGGGCGACGAAGCCTACGCCGGCAGCCGCAACTTCTATCACCTGGAAGAAGCGGTGCGCGACTATTACGGCTATCGCTATGTGGTTCCCACCCACCAGGGCCGGGGAGCCGAACACCTCATCAGCAAGGCCCTGATTAAGCCGGGCGATACGATCCCCGGCAACATGTATTTCACCACCACCCGCCTGCATCAGGAATTGGCCGGCGGCGTGTTTGTTGATGTGATTGTTGACGAGGCCCACGACCCGGCCAATTTGTATCCTTTCAAAGGTAATGTTGATCTGGACAAACTGGAGCGGGTCATCAAGCGGGTCGGCCCGGAAAAGATCCCCTATGTCAGCCTGGCCGGGACGGTCAACATGGCCGGCGGCCAGCCGGTCAGCATGGCCAACGTGCGGGCGCTGCGGGAATTGTGCGACCGCTACGGTCTTCGCCTTTATCTGGATGCCACCCGCATGGTCGAAAACGCCTTTTTTATCCAGGAGCGCGAAACCGGTTACGCTGACATGTCTATTGCGGCTATTTTGAAGGAGTTTTGCAGCTATACCGACGGCGCCTGGATGAGCGCCAAAAAAGATCACCTGGTCAATATTGGCGGCTGGCTCGCGGTGAATCACCAGGATGTCTTTGAGATTGCCAGCAACCTGGTGGTGGTCTATGAGGGTTTGCATACCTACGGCGGCATGGCCGGGCGCGATATGGAAGCTTTGGCTATCGGTATCACCGAAGCGGTGCAAGATGACCATATCCGCTCCCGCATCGGTCAGGTACGCTACCTGGGTGAACTGCTGGCCGATTGGGACATCCCCATTGTGCAGCCGGTAGGCGGCCATGCCATTTTTGTGGACGCCAAACGCTTCTATCCGCACCTGCCCCAAAATCAATTCCCGGCCCAAACCCTGGCCGCCGAACTCTACCTTGACTCCGGCATTCGGGCGATGGAGCGCGGCATTGTCAGCGCCGGGCGCGATCCTGAGACCGGCGACCACCGTTACCCGGCCCTGGAACTGGTCCGCCTGACCATCCCGCGCCGGGTCTACACTCAAGCCCACATGGATGTCACCGCCGAAGCCGTCAAGGCTGTCTATGAGGCTCGCGAGCGGACGCGCGGCCTGCGCATGGTCTATGAACCCAAATATCTGCGCTTCTTCCAGGCCCGCTTTGAGCCGATAAAGTAAAGCAGGGGTAGGAGCATAATCCGCTATTTTAGGGCGGGTGAGGAGTCCAAAATGCATTTTGGACTCCTCGTTTTTATTGGTCCGTTTTGGTATCCATTTTGTGGTATAATACTTATCTTGCAGACGCGGCAATTTCTTTCAGAGGAAAATATGGTGACCTTGACAAAAAATTCTCACTGTTCCTACTGCGGCCATCGTTTTGCCGAGGCTCAACCCTGGCCGCGTATGTGCGCCAACTGCGGCCATGTTACCTTCCTCAATCCTGTGCCCGTAGCCGTGGTTTTGCTGCCGGTGGATGATGGACTTTTGGTAATCCGGCGGGGGATTCCGCCGCAGCAGGGCCGGTTAGCTCTGCCGGGGGGCTTCATTGATTTTGACGAGACCTGGCAGGAGGCCGGAGCGCGCGAACTTTTTGAGGAAGCGGGTCTGGCCATTGACCCCCAGGAAATCCGCGAGTTTGCAGTGCGCAGCGTGCCCGCAGGATTGATTATGATTTTTGGCCTGGCCCAGGCCCGGACTGCGGCCAGTCTGCCGCCTTTTGTCTCATGTGAAGAGGCCACAGAGCGGTTGGTTATCAATGAACCGGCGGAACTGGCTTTTCCCACCCACACGGAGGCAGCGAGGCTATTTTTTCAAAGGGGTCAACAGGCCGGAGGCAGCTCTTTTGAAAGTGCGTTGTCTCTGGAGAATGTACCATAATGAAAAAACTCCAGAAAAAACAACAACCGGGCCAGAGTGAACAGGCCAAGCGCCGTTTTTTTGACTTGCTGCGCCAGGGAACGGAGGGCCTACACCAGGGAGATGTGGCCAAAGCGGCTCGTTTTTTGGAACGAGCGCACCAACTGAACCCCGACAATCACGATGCCGCACTCAACCTGGGGGGTGCTTATATCTTATCCAAAAAGTTCGCCCAGGCGCTAGCCCTGCTGGAGCCGTTGAGCGAGCGCGACCCCGACAACCCGATGGTCTGGACCAACCTGGGCGCGGCCTACCTGGGCAATCCAATTTTGGCCAAAGACGCCGAACAACTCCGGGCTATTGCCGCTTTTGAGCGGGCCATCGAATTGAACCCGGCCGCGCCGAATGTGGCTTACAATCTGGGGTTGGTTCACCTGGACCGCCAGGACAACGAGCGGGCGCTGCACTGGTTTCGGCGAGCCGTCCAGGCTAATCCGCAGGATCGAGATGCCCGGCGCTTTGTAGAGCAGTTAGCGGGGGAAACAAAAGACAAAAGGGAGGAGTCTTCAACTTAACTCCTCCCTCTTCACTTGCCTCTGTCAAATCCTCGATGTGAGGTGGGTAAAAATCAAAAGGGTCGAACCTAGGCCCGTTCCCGGCGGCGGGCGTTGTGCCGCTCTCGCCGGCCGGCTGGGTCGCCGTTTACGCCGGCGATTGCGTTTTCAGCCAGCAATTCGTCCGCAGCCGGCAGCTCAAAATCCTTGAGTGCCGCTTTGACCGCGCTAATGTGACTGGGAGTGCTGCCGCAGCAGCCGCCCAGCATTTTGACCCCCTGCGCCCCAAATTTCAAGGCATAGTCGGCCATAATCTCCGGGGTTACATCGTAAACTGCCTCCATCGCGCCTTCCATATGCGGCAAACCGGCGTTGGGCTTGGCGACGAGCGTCGCCTCCGGCAAGGCCCGGCGCATGGCCGTCATCGCTACCAGGTTCTCTTCCAGTGTCCGGCCACAGTTGACCCCCACGGCCAGGACATCCATACTCCACAACTCCCGCGCCGCCTCTTCCGGGCGAACACCCATCATCGTCCGGCCGTGCATATCGAAGCTCATGGTCACGGTGACCGGCAGCTTCGTGGCCTGGTGCGCCCCTTCGATGGCTGCTTTGGCCTCACGCAGGTCGCTCATGGTTTCTACATGGATGCCATCCGCGCCGCCTTCGGCCAGGCCGGCAGCCTGTTCGGCAAAATACTCGACCGCTCTTTCGTAGGTCAGTTCGCCCATTGGCTCCATCAGCAGGCCGGTTGGTCCCATCGAACCCAGCACCAGCACTTTATCCCCGGCCACTTCTCGAGCCAGCGCGGCGGCGGCCACGTTAATCTGATGGGTCAAATGGCCGCTGCCTTCCATATCCAGGCGCGGGCGCGTCCCGCCGAAGGAGTTGGTCAGAATAGCATCAGCGCCGGCATCAAGATAAGCTTGATAGTGCTTTTTAACCGCCGTAGGATTTTGCAGATTCCATAACTCGGGAGCCATGCCTGCCGGCAGTCCCATTTGTTGCAGTTGTGTACCGGTCGCCCCATCCAGGATGATAACCCCCGGCTCAGCTAACTTTTGTCTTAAATCAGGCATTTTACCCTTCCCAATTAAAAGTAGGCAATTAACTGTTGGTCATTGACCATTCTTTTGTCATCTTACTGTCAATCCGGCCAAATAGCAAATTGCTTTCTGCCGAGGGCCTATCCAAATTTTGGGCGTGAGACCGGCCAGGTTTTTAAAACCTGGCCGGTCTCCTAAATCCTGGGACGCTCCTTCGCCAAGTTGTTCTCCTGTTCTACTTGTGCTTACCGGCGGGGTGAAGTACAATCGAAATCCATTTGGCAGGAGCAGGGATTGATTAAGGGGATTATCTTTGATTTGGGCAGCACACTGCTGCAATTTACCGGCGATGGGGCGGCTGTCGAGCGGGAAGGCGCCGAGGCTATGGCCGATTGGTATCTGAAAAAGAAGCATATTAAAGTGGACGGCCCGGCCCTGGTCGAGGCTTTTTTGGCCGAACGCGCCGCTGGCCGCATGCTAGCATTAGAAACTCAGACCGAGGTGACGGCGCAGCAGAGTTTAAACGAGGCCCTCAAAAAAATTGCTGCTCCCGCTACAGCGGGGGCGCTGGTCGAAGCGGCGATAAAGATTTACTTTGCTCCCGAAGAGGCTGCCTGGGCGGCCTACCCCAATGCTGTCGAAACCCTTAAGCAGCTCAAAAGCCGCAGCTACCGGTTGGGCCTATACTCCAACGCTACCGACGATAAGTTGGTTCAACGCCTGGTTAACCAAGGCGGCTTGCGCCCCTGGCTGTCGCCGACGTTTAGCTCAGCCGGCTGGGGCTGGCGCAAACCCAGTCCGGAACCGTTCGAACTGATCGCCGGGCGCTGGGGTTTAGCGCCCGCCGAAGTGGTCGTGGTTGGGGATACTTTGAGCGCCGATATTTTGGGGGCGCAAAATGCCGGGATGCCTGGTATTCTCGTCACCATGAATGAGTCACCCTTTAACAGCCAGCATCAGCACATTCAACCTACTGCCGTCGCTGAAACATTGTCGGCCCTGCCGGAGATTGTGGCTCAGCTATGACTCATCGCTACACGGTCCGCAAAATAAATTTATTGCCCCTGGCCAAGTTTGGCTGCCTTTTGGGCGGAGTGGCCATGCTGCTGCCTGGCCTTCTTTGCGCCCTGGTTGGCACTCAGGTGATCGCCCTGCTGCACACCTTTTTGGCCGAAACCCAAACCGCCGAATTGGACCCCCTGGGCTTGGGCGTGCCGGTCGAGCTTGATTTTATCCACCTGCTCAACCTGGGAGAGGTTCAGGCTCTGCTGACTCGCCTGGACGACCAACGCTGGGTAGTGGCCCTGCTCATCATTTTGATGATGATCCTCGGCGGCGGGCTGTTGGTCGGCCTGACCATTATGCTGGTTGGGTGGGGGTACAACTTGCTGGCGGCGCTGACCGGTGGGCTGGAGGTGGAATTACGCGAGTAAACCATGATTCAGACCCAAGCCACGGTTGCAGAAAAAACAACAGTTGCCCCGGCCTGGTGGCGACTTGCTCTGACTGCGCCCGAACTGCCCCCGCCTCTACCCGGCCAATTCCTGCTGCTCCGCTGCGCTGACCGCTATAGTTGCTATCTGCGCCGCCCTGTTTTTCCCGTCCCGGCCGATCAAAATCATTTCGGCCTGCTGCTGCGGCCCGACCCCGACCCCGGTTTGGCCTGGTTGTCGGCTCGCCAGCCCGGCGATACCCTGGATGTGATGGGTCCGCTGGGGAGTGGTTTCCCTTTACCTAAAGGGGTCCGCCACTTGCTGCTGGTGAGTGATATGCCGGATATTGGCCCGCTGTTGGGGCAAATGGAGCGGGCGATTGCCGCCGGAGTGGCTGTGACCCTGGCTTTAGGCGCCAGCCGGGCGTCAAGACTGTATCCGGTTGCCGCTCTGCCGCCCGTGGTGGAATTTCAAGCGGCTACCCTTGACGGCTCGTTGGGCTATCGCGGGCCGGTTACCGATCTGTTACCCGACCTGCTTCGCTGGGCCGATCTAACCTGTGCCGCCGGCTCTCTGACCTTGTATCGCACCCTGCGCCGGCAAATGGAGCAGGTGCGGCTGCGGGCAGAAACCGATTTCTTATATGGTTTGAATGCTGACCCTTGGCTGGCCTGTGGGGTGGGCGCGTGTTTGAGTTGTACGGTCAATACGGACACCGGCCCCAGACTGGCCTGTGTGGACGGGCCGGTTTTTGATTTGGTGGAATTAAATCTGGAACTTTAAGCAGATGATTGAACTGGCTCCCCAGCACAAAATTGGCCTGAGTTTAACTAACCCGGTGATGATTGCCTCTGGCTGCGGCGGCTACGGGCAGGCTTATCACCACCTGCTTGACCTCTCGGTTTTTGGCGCGATAGTTACCAATCCCATTACCCTTCGCCCCAGGCACGGGGCGAACCAGCCTCGTTTGGTCGAGGTAGCGAGCGGCTTTATCCTGAATACAGGGGAACAAAATCCGGGGGTTAAAAAAGTTATCCAGCAGCATCAAAAAAGCTGGGCGCATCTTCCTGTCCCGGTAATTGTCCATCTGCCGGCAGACGATGCCGACGATTTGCTGCGCACGGCCCGCGTCCTGGCCCATCTGGAAACGCCGCAAGGCCAAAATTTATTGGCGGCCATCGAGTTGGGGCTGCCGCACTATGCGCGTCCCCACGATATTGCGCGCTGGGTTCGCGCTGTCCGCGAGGGGAGTCCCCTGCCTTTGCTGGTCAAATTGCCGCTTGGGGCCCTGCTGGAAATGGTTGAGGCGGCGGCTGACGCCAATGCCGATGCCCTGGTCATCGGTTCGCCGCCGCTGGGAGCCGCCCAGGTCGGCCCCAATGGCCCTGTCGTGACCGGCTATTTGTACGGCCCCGCCTTGCACAGCCTGGCTTTGCGCGATCTGCAAATGGTCAAAAGCTGGATTGATTTACCGCTCATTGCCGCCGGCGGCATTCATTCCCTGGCCGATGCCCAACTCTTTTTGACTGCCGGGGCGGTCGCCGTGCAGCTTGACAGTCTGCTTTTCATCGAGCCAAAAGAGGCCGAAGCCATTGCTAAAAGTTTTGGGCCTCAATAATATTAAGTCAGGCCAATACTTTTTCAAATAACCTGAATCGAATTAGCTCGAAAATCACCCTTCGATACGGGCTAGCCGCCCTACTCAGGATGATTTTCGGCTCATTATCGCATCCTGAGTAGCCTTGAACGTAGTGAAAGGCGTATCGAAGGATGCGATAATGCCTCAGCGTGATACCTTCAATTAATTCTGAAATCATCCCTGGGAGAGTAAAGAACGCAGCTTGACCGATTCATCTACCAGGTTTTTTACCTCAACCGGGGTCTTGGCCTGGATGAGCAGCATGGTCAGCCGTAAATCTTTGGGCCGGTTTATGGCCACGGCGGCAATGATGCGTTGATCCCGAAGATAAAAGCCAACAAAGTTCCGTTGCTCTAAACTACCCCGGACCACAATTTGGTCCCACTCCCCGTGAAAGCCGGCGTACTGGATATTATAATCATACTGATCGGACCAGAACCAGTGGACCTCGGCGTAGGGCTGCTGCTTGCCCAGCATATTCCGGGCAGCGGCTTGACCCTGCGAAATGGCATTTTGATAGTGCTCAACCCGGATGTACCGCCCGACGAGGGGGTGATAGTGCCGGGCCACATCTCCAGCCGCATAAATACCCTCAACGTTGGTTTGGCAGTACTCGTCAACCACAATGCCGTTATCCAGCTTAACCCCGCTCCCGGCGACGACCTCGGTTACCGGCTCAACGCCAACCCCGACCACCACAAAATCGCACTCAAGCTGCCGGCCGCTCCGGGTGATGACCCGCCGCACCCGGTTATCGCCCTCAAACCCGGTCGCTGATTCTTCAAAATACATCTGCACCCCATGCTCGCGGTGAAAGCTCTCAAAAACGCGCCCCATCTCTTCGCCCAAAATGTGAGCCAGGGGCATTTTTAAAGGCTCAACCACCGCCACCTCGACCCCCAGTTGGCGCAGGGTCGCCGCGACCTCGGAGCCAATAAAGCCCATGCCCACCAGGACCGCTTTGCGCCCGGCAATACCCTCTTCACGAATGACATCCGCATCAGCCACATCGCGCAGGCTGTAAATACCGGGAAGATTAGCCCCCGGCACGGGCAGGCTGCGGTTGCGGACCCCGGTGGCAATCAAGACTTTGTCATAAGGGATACGCTCTCCGTTCTCAAGTTCGACCACCTTTGCCTGGGGATCAACCCGCCTGGCCTGCACCCCCAAGCGAGTTTCGATGTTCTGTTCAGCGTAGTAAGCAAGCGGCCTGAGGGTGATCTCCGCCAGCGATTTCTCGCCTTGCAAATACTTCTTTGACAGCGGGGGTCGTTCGTAAGGCGGGTGCGGTTCTGCCCCAATAAGCACAACGTTACCGTCAAAGCCCTCCTCGCGCAAGGTGAGGGCCGCCACGCCTCCAGCCAGGTTAGCTCCGATGATAACCATTGCAGATGACATCATGGTTTTACCACTACTTTAAGGGCGCCCCCTCGTCGCTCTATAACCGTTTCAAAGGCAGTATGAATTTGGTCGAGGGGAAAGGTGTGGGTCACCAATGGGGCAATGTCTATCGTCCCTCGGCTCAGCAGGGCCAGAGCCTGGGCCAGCGAGCGCTCTCCCTCAGCCTTGGACCCGGCGACGGTGATGTTCCACTGAACAATTTTGTTAACGTTCAAGGGGGCCGGTTCTTTGTAAATACCAACCAGGGCCACGCGGCCGTTCTTTTTGGTGTACTCAACGGCGGCTACGGCGGCCTGGCTGGTTCCGGCGCATTCCAGCACCGCGTCGGCGCCGATGCCGTTGGTCAAGGACAAAATCCGCTCAACCACATCCACTTCTTTTATATTGATTCCAATATCTGCGCCCAACCTGCGCCCCATTTCCAGGCGTTCGGGCCGCGTGCCGGCCAGGATAATGGTCCCTGCTCCCATCAGCCGGGCCATCACCACCGCCATCAGCCCGATAGCCCCCGGCCCGGAAACGACCACCGTTTCCCCGGCCTGAATGCCGCCAATCCGCCGGATGCCATACAGGGAAGTGGCGGCAGTCGTAATCAGCGTGGACACGTCAATGGGCATGTCGTCGGGAATTTTGTAGACGGAGTTAACATGATTGACGGCATACTCGGCATAACCGCCGTTGAAGCTAAAGCCGTAATGCCGGTGCCCCTTGGCGATATTGCCGTAATTCAGGCAGGTATTGTAAAGACCATCGCGGCAGTTAGCGCACACCCCGCAGCCTTTGTGCGGTTCCACTGCCACCCGGTCGCCAACGGCAAATTCGGTGACACCCTGCCCCAGGGCAGCGATGGTTCCGGCATACTCGTGACCGAAGATAAATTCGCCGTAAGGCGGGTGGTTGGGCCAGCCATGGGCCAAAATCTTGGGGTCGGTGCCGCAGATAGCGCAAGCTTCCACCTTGATGATTACTTCGCCGGGACCAGGCTCCGGCACCGGATAGTCATTGACCAGGCGCATATCGCCTTCGCCAAAAAGGACGGCCGCTTTCATTGTTTTGGGAAGTGACATTTGATTTGCCTCCTAAAAGGTAACTAATACTTTCATCGCATGCTGGCGGTCTTCGGCCACGGCAAAGGCTTGGGCATACGCCTCAAACGGCAGCTTGTGGGTAATGAGCTGCCGGGCTACATCTGGATGGTTGAGGGTAAAATTCAGCACCGTTTCAAATTGGCCGGTGCCGCCCATACTGCCCATAATGCGGGCCGCTTTAAAGGTGATGGTCTTGAGACTGAATTCAATGGAGGGGATGAACCCCAACGCCATCACCGTACCCAGCGGGCGCAGCAGGTCAACCGCCCGCCGAAAGGCCGCCGCCGAGCCGGATGTCTCAAAAATGACGTCGTAGCCGCGGCCGGAGTAGAGGCCGCCGTAGCTGCCGGCATCGCCCTCACCGGCAGCGACATCGGTTAAATTTGATGCCCCCAAGCTGATAGCTTTTTCCACCCGCGCCGGCACCAGGTCGAACAACTCGACATGCCGGCACTCCTCAATGTGCTTTAAGGCAAAAAAGCAGGCCAGGCCAATCGTCCCACCGCCCAGCACCAGAATCTTTTCCTGCTTAAGGCCTGGTCTCACCTCGGCTACCCGCCGCACGGCGTGAGCGCCCACCGCCAGGGGTTCGCTCAGGGCGACCAGGTCCAAATCCGCCGCCGGATGCGCCCGGTAAACATATTGCTCGTCCTGCAGGAAAAACTGCCGGGAAGCTCCGTTCATAGTAATCCCAAACTTTTCAATGGACTTGCATAAATTTTTGTCACGGGCACAAAACTCGCACCCCCCACAAAAGATCGAGCAATCGCCGGTCACCTTGTCGCCCGGCTTCACTTTAGTCACTGCCGGCCCCACCGCCTCGACGATGCCCGACCATTCATGTCCAAAATAGATCGGGTAATTCTTTGGGCCTTCATATTTGCCGCTGTACAGCGACATATCTGAGCCGCACAGCCCGACCGCGTGGGTCTTGATGAGGAGTTGCCGGCCGGTCGGTTCGGCCACCGGTTCGGCAATAATGGCGGCTTCTCTGCCGCCGTGCAGCACAATTCCCTTTGCTTCAATCATTCTCAACACTCCTAGGCCACCCGATTGATGGGTTCGCCGGCCAGCCACATGCGCACATTTTCAAGAGTAATCTGCATAATCCGATCCCGCGCCTCTTCGGTGTACCAGCCCAGGTGGGGGGTAATGACGACATTAGCCTCGCCAAAGTCGTGATAGACGGTCCGCTCATCCTCCAACACATCCAGTCCCGCTCCGCGCAGCCGGCCTGAAGCCAGGGCTTCTTTTAAGGCAGCCGTATCCACCAGGGGGCCTCGGGAAGTGTTGACCAGAATGGCGCCTGGCTTGACCCGGGCCAGCGTTTCTGCGTTAATCAAGTGACGGCTGCTCTCCAGCAGCGGCACATGAATCGTGATAAAATCGGAGGCGGCGAGCAGTTCATTTAAGGGAAGATATCGAAACCCCAATTCAACGGCCAGATCTTCGTTTGGCGTCACGTCAAAGGCGACCACCTGCATGCCAAAGCCTTTGCCAATCCGGCAGCTATGCCGGCCAATGCGGCCGGTGCCAATCACGCCCAGAGTTTTTTCGTAAAGCTCTACCCCGCCAAGCCCGGTATCATCAAAACGCTTGACCTGCCCGTAGCGGTGGTGGCCTCTGCAAATGTTACGCGCCACCGCCAGCATCAAACCAAAAGCGTGTTCGGCAATCATATGCGCGCCGTAGTTCGGTACATGGCAAACGACAATCCCGCGCCTCTTGGCGGCCTCCAGATCAATGTGTTCATAGCCGGCCGAGCGGGTGACGATCAGTTTGAGCCTGGGGCAGGCTTCCATCACTTCTGCCGTAATCTTGCCAAACTGGTCACGCATCAAGAGAATATCGGCCTGCTGGGTGGCGTTGATGATTTGAGCTGCGGTGGTAGCAGGCGGAAAAATCTCAAACTCACAATCAGCCAAATGGATATCTTCTTTATTCTCAAATACGAAATCTAAAAAGGTGACTTTATACATTTAGAATCCCTCGGGTGCTGCCCCTAGGCCAGACCCAACAGGTTCTTGGCCATCCGGGCCACACTGCCGGCATCGGGCGCAAAACCATCTGCACCGACTTTATTGGCAAAATCCTGGGTGATCGGCGCTCCGCCGATGATCACCTTGACCTTATCCCGCACCCCCGCTTCGGTCAGAGCCTGAATCGTGTCGCTAATCGAGGCGACCGTTGTGGTCAACAAAGCCGACATACCGAGCAAATCAGGCTCATGCTGCCGGACCGCTTCGACAAACTTTTCGGGCGCCACGTCGTTTCCCAGGTCAATGATCTGGAAACCGGCCCCTTCCAGCATCATCGCCACCAGATTCTTGCCGATATCGTGCAGGTCCCCGGCCACGGTGCCAATGACAACCTTGCCCAGCGTTTTGACCTCTGCCTGAACCAGCAGCGGCTTGAGAATTTCCAGCGCCTTTTGCATGGCCCGCGCGGCGATGAGCATTTCCGGGACAAATTTTTCGCCGGACTCAAAGAGGCGGCCCACCTCCGTCATCGCCGGGATGCAGGCCTGGTGGAGTATATCCGCGGCCGGAACGCCGGCCTCAAGGGCCGCCTGGGTTTCGGCGGCGGCAGCTTTCGCATTGCCCTTTAAGACAGCTTCATAGATGGTTTCCAAGCTCATTATTAATGATCCTCCTTGTAGATAGTAAATGGTAGATGGTAGACAGCCCACAGGGAGCCTTGGCCTCTACGGGCCGCTTCGTCGGCTCTAGACAGGATACTATATTCCTGCAACTTTGCCACTTTGTTACCTTGTCACTGATTGATTTAGCATCTTCTAGGGTCAACTCCGGCTTTTCTTTAATACACGCCGTAACGCTTCCAGGCTTCCCACATGGCCATGATGTTTTCGGGCGGCACATTGGCCTGGATGTCATGCACCGTGGCAAAGATAAAGCCACCGCCGGGAGCGAGCGCCTCGATGTTCCGTTTCGCATCCGCTTTGACCTCTTCCGGCGTGCCGCTGCCCAGGACTCCCTGGGTGTCAACACCCGCGCCCCAGAAGACTAAATCCCGGCCAAACTCTTGTTTAAGGGATTTAAGCTCCATATTGGCCGCGGTGAACTGGACGGGATTCAGAATATCCATACCGGCGTCAATTAAATCGCCGATGAGGGGGCGAACCGCGCCATCGGTGTGATAGAACAGCTTGGCGGGGGTATGATCTTTGATGAAATGGAACAATTTTTTGTGCCAGGGTTTGACGACACTGCGATAGGTGTCGGGTGAAAACAACAAGGCTTTCTGCCCGGCCAAATCGTCATGCTCACAAACCACATCCACCCTATCCCCTAAATTTGGCAGAACCTGTTCCCAGTAGGCTTGTTTGAACTCCACCAGCCGTTCCAGCATGTAGGCCACAAACTCGTGGTTGAGGGCCAGGTCTATATAAAATTGTTCATAGCCTCTCAGCCAGGCATATATTTCCAGAATGCCGGACCCTGTCCCCGCCATCACCACCGCCTTGCCCCGCTGACGGGCGGCTTCAACGTCAGACCGCACGTTTTGATAACGCCGCTCATTCAATGGGTCGGGGAGTTGGTAGGCCCTAAAGTCGGCCAGGCTTTCGGCTTTGGCCAGGGGATGGTGGTACATGTCGTAGTAAAAGCCGCCCTTTTTGGGCTTTTTCCAGCCGATACCCCACTCGTCGGTAAACGCCTCGTAAGTCCCTTCATCCCGAAAGACCAGTTTGTAGTCAGAGGGGGCCTGGGGCATGACAAAGGCAAAATCTGTTTCCAGGCGGTCGGCCACATCGCTTTCAAAGCGGGCCAACTGTTCCGCCACAAAAATAATTCGTGGCTGGCGCTCCGGTAAATTTAAATATTTACGCAGATTGGTGTACGCGGTAATGTGGATTTGTGACACGCCGGTTCCCGCTATATCCAGCGGCACATGGTCGGCTTCCTGGTGATTCAGAGCCAACTTGACTCGTTCACGAGAATTCATGGTGTCCTCCGCAACTAATTCAGGGGATAACGGCCGGACTCCCGCACCGTTTCATACATCGCCAGGACGTTCTGGATGGGCGTCTTGGGTTGAACGTTGTGGATGGTGTTGAACACAAACCCGCCCCCCGGCCCGAAAATCTTCATGCGTTCGCGAACCTGCGCCCGGACCTCTTCCGGCGACCCTGTTGGCAGGGTGTGCTGTGTATCCACCCCACCGCCCCAAAAAGTGACCCGCTCCCCAAAGCGGCGTTTGAGTTCGGCCGGGTCCATCAGGGCCGCCGAGCACTGCACCGGGTTCAAGATGTCAAAGCCGGCCTCGATGAAATCCTCGATCAACCCCATCACCGAGCCGCACGAATGAATGAAGGTTTTCCAGGGGGTGTGCTGGTGAACCCAGTCGTTAACCCGCCGGTGGAAAGGCATAAACAACTCCCGGTAAGTCTGGGGCGAAACCAGCGGCCCGCTTTGCATCCCGAAATCGGTGGCCGAGACCAGGGCGACTGTCACCCGGTTGCCGATAACCTCATAGAGCCTGGCCAGGTTGGCCAGGCCCATCTCACACTGGCGCTCGAAAACCTGGTAAATGTAATCCTGCCGGGCGACGGTGCTCATGTACCATTCGGCCACATCCCGGATTCCTCTGGGATGCTTGAGCCAGGGAGCCGGTACCAGGGCAATATCGCCAAAGCCGGTGTTGGCAAAGTCGGCAAAGATAGCCTGGTCGGTTTCTTCAGACAGCCGTTGGACTTCAGCCTGGTAGTAGGCCAGGTCTTCGTCCGATATGGGTTTAAATTCCTCCATATTGTCTTCGGGGTTCAGGTTGTCGTCGTCAATGGGTCCCTGGCGGATGATGGCATCGAAGTACCAGCCGTTCTTCGGCATGCGACCGCTGGGCGGCACCGATTTATCCCCCTCCGGGTACATAAAGATGTCGCCGTTGGGTTCAGGGTCGGTGTTGAAGCCGGCGGGAACCAAAACTGGCGTGCCGTCGAACATCTGCCACGGCTTCCAGCCCTCATTTTTGAAGCCAAACATGGTTCTGGGACTGCGCAGCGTCGCCACATCCGCCCCCAGGGCAGCCTGAAGATCAGGCTTGATTTCACCCAGCATCTGGTAGGGTTCGACCACTTTGACCGGCGTGCCGGGGGCGTCCAGGCCCAAGGCCTGCCGCAGTTTATAAACGATGCTGACGTGCATACATGTCACTACGCTGCCGCCCAGGTCCAGGGGGACGCGGTCTGGTTCTTTATGATTGAGGGCCAGGGTGACCCGTTCTCTTGAATTCATTTTGGTCCTCTTAAATGTTTTCTATGTTGCCAGTCTTGATACCAACCGCGTCAACCCGCGATCGGCCAGACTGACCAGAACCACGATCAGTCCAAGCAGCAAAATGAACCACTGTGGTTCGATGCTTTTGATAACGAGATAGCTCTGAATCCCGGAGAGAATGAAAGCGCCCAGTAATGTGCCCACCAGCGAAGTACGGCCACCGATCAGCGCACAGCCGCCCAAAACGGCCGCCGCGATGGCTTGCAATTCCCTTTGCCGTCCCAAGCTTCCGTCCGCATAGCCTAAATCACCTGCCTCAAGAATACCGGCCAGGCCGGCCAGGAAAGCACAGGCGATGTAGGCGCCCCACTTGGTCCGCATGACATTCACCCCGCGCGAGTGAGCGCTTTCGGCATTACCGCCTACGGCCAAAAGCCAGTTGCCGATGGGCGTCCAGAAAAGAATGTATTGCAGAAAAAGCAAAGTCACAATGGCCCACACCAGGGCGTTGTTGTAACCCAAAACGTTGGAACTCCCGAAGAACTGATAGACCGGGTCAGCCCGCATCGCCGCCCCGGCATTGTAGTGAGAGGGTGTTTGAGTTGCGGCTAAGGCCAATCCCCGAAAGACAAAATAACTCCCCAGGGTAACGACCAGCGAAGAGATGCGGTAATAAGCAACGATAAAACCATTCACACAGCCAATTATGAGAGCTACCCCAAGCCCAATCAGAATTGCCAGGGGCGCGCCAACAGAAGGCCCAATAGCGATATAGAGAATACCAACAATGCCAAACGTCGAACCTACAGAAATGTCAATTTCGCCGGTGGTAATCACCAATGCCTCACCAAAGGCTATTATCGCCAGGATTGCAGTGACCCGCAGCACTTCGCGCATGTTAGCCTCTGACAGCCAGACACCCTCGGAAGTCATGGTGAAGACTAAGATGAGCAATAGGGTGATGGCGGCTACCGCGACCTCGGTACGTTTACGCAAAATATGCATCATCTGTAGTATAACACCCTACCTCTTGCTGATTTCGTGGCCGCCGTCACGAATAATCTGCTCCAGCTCTTCAGCCGGCATTTCGGCTTTGGGAATATCAAGAACCTTTCGCCCATTTTCCAGGATGACAATGCGGTCGGCCAGCCGATGTACCTGGAAAATATCATGGGTAATGTAAATAACCAGCAGCCCCTGGTCTCTGAGCTGTAAGGCGATATCGTTCACATGAGCGCGTTCCCGCACCGACAGGTGATTGGTCGGCTCATCCATAATGATCACCCGGTTGCGAAAATCCACCGCCCGGCCGATCTTGAACGATTGAGCCTCTCCCCCCGACAAAAGCGCCGTCTCATCGTCAACGTTCACGCTGTCGCGCAGTCCAAAGTTATGAACAACCTTATTGCTCGCTGCCCGCATTTTGGCAAAATCTAAAACCGGAATGAGGCCCAGCAACCGCTTGACCGGTTCGCGCCCCAGGTAATAATTGCGGGCTACCGAAAGATTATCGCACAGCCCCACGGTTTGCTGGATGGTTTCGATGCCGAGGTCAATCGCCAGTTTGGGATGAAAACGGGTGATGCGTTGGCCGTCAAAATATACCTCCCCCGAAGTAGGCGCATACATCCCGGATAGAATTCGAATGAGAGTTGTTTTGCCGGCGCCGTTATCGCCCACCAGCCCGACCAGTTCACCCTCGTAGAAATTGACACTCACGTCGGATAGAGCTTTAACCGTTCCAAAATTCAGATTAATATTCTTCATTTCGATCAAGGCTTTTTGTGGTTCGCTCATGTGATTTCTTTCCCTTGTATTCATGATCCACACCGGTTTCTTAGGCAGTTATTCCGGCCACTAAACGTCTTTGAATGGAGATATTGACCACTGCTGCAAATACCAGCACGAATCCCACAAACGACATGTACCAGACAGGTGGAGCGCCTAAGGTAATCAATTCTGAGCGGACGGCGGTCAAGAAAAAAGCACCCAGGGCTGCGCCAATAATAGAACCTCGCCCGCCGGTCAAAAGCACCCCACCCACCACGGCGGCAGCAATGGCTTCAAGCTCTATATCTGTCCCGATGGTCACATTGGTACTGGGTAGGTCGCACACGGTAATGATCCCCGCAAAACCTGCCAAAACTGAGCAGGTGATGAAGGCCACAGTTTTAACAAATTCGACCTTCACCCCTCGCGAAGCGGCGCTCAAGGTATGCCCCCCAATCGCCAGCAGGTGATTCCCATAGCGGGTTCTAAAAAGGATATAGGTGAAGAAGATAACCGCCAGCAAAAACCACCCCAGGCCGTTTTCCAGGCGGAACAGCCAGTTTCCCCCAAACAATTGGACAAACCATTGCTGCGCGGTGGCCTTGGCAAAGGAACGCACCGCTCCCTCGGTGGTCACATAAATGACCCCCCGGTAAAAAAACAATCCACCCAGGGTGACAATCATCGAAGACAGGCCGCCCTTAATCACCAAAAGGGCATTGAGCAGCCCGACGGCGGCGGCAAGCAAGAGCGCTGCCACAAAAGAAAGCTGCACGCCGAGCGCAGGTTCAAAGCTGATGAAGGCAATCGCCACCAGCCCATACACCGATCCGACGGAAAGGTCAATTTCTCGAACCAAAATCAACAGGGTTTGCCCAATGGCGACCAGCCCCAAGATGGCGGTAAAGCGGGTAATGTTGCGAATGGTAAAGAAGCTGAACCAACCCCTGGTATCAACCAGGGCAAAAATAACAAAGATAAGGACGGTCCCAATGATAATGGTCGCCTCGGTCCGTTTAAAGAATCTCCTCATTCCTGGCGGCATAAGCCATGCCCTCCCTATTATTTGGGGTCAATCTATTGCTTTTTGCAAATGAGTTAAGAAAGAAAGCGGGCCTTTGTTGTTTCCGCTGCAAACGGAAGATTTGGTTGGCAAGAGAGTCCCCTCCCCTAGAACCAACCAGAGGAGGGGATTAATTTACTTCAGACTACTGCCATTGGCCCTGCGCCAGTTGGTCATACGTGTCGCCGAAGATATTGCGGGTAAACGGGACCCATTTATCAATGTTATCCTTATTAATGAGGATCGGACCGGTCAACGTGTCGTTAAATGGCACATACCCCAGTTCTTTATTCCAGTAGAGGATCTCAAATGGGCTAAACCCTTGCAGATAGAAGCCCTGGCTGTGGGTTGCCAAAATATGACCCTCTCTTATGCCTTCCAACGTGACTGGACTCTCGTCAACACTCAGGATGGTTACACCCTCCATGTCAACATCGGGTGCCAGATCCAAATCCTTGGCGGCGGCATACGCCCAGGGGCCTGAACCTGCGGTTACCGCGAAGATGACGTTCACATCCGGGTTGCCCTGCAGGTAGGCTTGCATGGTGTTCACGGCGTCCGCTTGGTTCTGGCTGATGGTCAGGGTCTCCGACTTAACATTGGCGGCAGCCATTGTTTCATTAAAGCCCTTGCAGCGGGCTGCCAGGCCCTGGTGCGACGGATCCCAATCTGCACAAACCGCCCCGGTAGGTTCGGGAATTTCCCCGGCTTCCGCACCTTTGAGAACCTCGTTCGCCAGCATGATGCCCACCTGCTCTTCAGCGCCGCCCACATAAGCCAGATAGGGGATGCGTTCCTCTGCCGGTCGGGGGTCACTAATGTTGAAGGCAACCACCGGAATACCGCTATCAATGGCCTCTCTCAGAACGGGGTCAAGCGGTTCACTCGCAAGAATAGGGATGGCAATCCCATCAGGCTGGGTTGCAATCGCTTGCCGGGTCAGGGTAACCAGCTCTTCAATACCAGACTGGGTGGCGCCAACATAATCAATCTGGACTTCCGGGAAACGCTTCTGGAAATCGTCAATAGCGTAGGTGAGCCAGAGCATGTTCGGATCGTTTGTCCCAATGTGCGAGACCATAACAAAATGGTATTTGGGCTCGACCATAGCCTCAGTTGTTGCTTCCTCAGTCGGGTCTTGGGCTGAAGTTACCTGGGGGCTTAGCAAGAAGGCATAGACTCCCAGAAATAGAGCCAACAGAACGATAAAAATAATATTTATCGCAGCGATGCGCTTTCTGTCCATCTTTGGTTTCTCCTTGTTTGCATAAATTAATTTGTGACCTGACGAATTGACTGCTACGACGAAATGCTCCAAAAGGGCTTAGTTCATAGGCGCCTCCTTCCCCCCGGTTGTTGCCTGCCCCTTATATAGTTAATGATCCTGGTGGAGTTACTCCACCTCAAAATAGGGCGACAAAACTTTCATGGCCGAATCCCGCACCTGCACCGCCAGTTCTTTCGGGTCCCACTCCCAGTATTCCGGGCGGAACAATTCAACCGAGCAGTCGCCGTTGTAGCCAAGCTTTTGCAGCCGCCGGCAAATGTCGTCGAGCGGAATAACCCCCAAGCCGGGTAATAAGCGTTTGGCATCGGTGATGGCTTCCTTGGGTATATCTTCCAGGTCGTCTAGGTGAAAGGTGAAGACATGGGCCAGGTCAACCCTATCTATTTCGCTGAAAAGGCCGCCCCCGCCATACAGGTGGGCGCAGTCAACCACCAGCCCCACGTTATCGCGCCCGGTTTTCTGCACAATTTCCCAGGCCCCGCGCGGGGTGCGCACCGAACACCAGCCAAAGCCCAGGAGCTCAAAAGAGAGCCTGACCCCATACTCGGCGGCAATGCTGCCCAGGTCGCGCAGCACCTTGACATGTTCGTCCACAATTTCTGCCCAGGTAGTTTCCCGCGATGGCGTGGGGCTGGGCACAACCACCACGGTGGGGCAGCCAATCGCCTGGGCAATCCGGCACAATTCGTGGCACCTGGCCTGGATTTTCGGGTACTCGTCCCCCCGAAACGTGATAAACTCAATGGAGTTGATAGACATCGGCGCAACACCTCTTTCGGTGAGCAGTACCTTGAGGTCGTCAAGGGAGTGGTCGGCCAGGTATTTGTCAATCTTGGCCCCCCATAATTCCAGGGCTTTAAAACCGGCGTGGGCGGAAGCCATCACATCTGTTTCCAGGTCTGAGGTCATCGAGGTGGCTCCGTGAAAACCTAATCTCATTGATTATGCTCCTTTCGTTAAGATTTTTTAGGGGGCGCGGTTGACGCCCGCACAATGAGTTTAACCGGCAGGGTAATAGTATGCGCCGGTAGACCTCCTTTTTTTTGAGCTAATTCCAGAATGATTTGTCCGGCCCGGCGGCCCATTTCGGCCACCGGGAACTTGACGGTGGTTAAGGGCGGGTTGAGGTAAGCTGAACTGATGGTGTCGTCGTAACCCACCACCGAAACATCATGGGGTACCCCCAGACCGGCGTCGTAGATGGCGCGCATGGCCCCCACGGCCAAGACATCATTGTGGGTAAACACGGCAGTAGGCGGATGGGGTAGCACCAGCAGTTTCTGCATTGCGTTGTAGCCGGCAGCCTGCCCGGCCTTGCTCTCAATCACCAGGTCCGGATCAAAGGGAAGGCCTGCTTCTTTTAACATTTCACGGTAGCCGACAAATCGAAGGGTGCTGAGGGCGCTCGAAGGCTCGCGCTTGATTATCCCAATACGGTGGTGTCCTAAGGCGAGCAGATGCTGCGTGGCCAGCCGGCCGCCCTGTAGATCGTCAATGGCAATACAATGCGTGTCCGGCAGGTCGTGTTCCAGCACCACCGTCGGAATATGGGCTTCCTGAAGAGGGGTGACAACCGCTTGCGGGGCCTGGCTGGGAATAACCACAACGCCGTCTACCTGCTTGGCCCGTAAGATTTTGGCAAATGTGTTCTCTTTATTTGGATCGCGCCCCGTGCCGCCCAGCATCACCATATATCCCTCGGCCGCGCAGACACTTTCCAGGCTGTTGGCGATTTCGGCGTAGACCGGGTTGATCAGGCTGGGAATAATCAAACCGATGGTGGCCGTCTGTTTTCGACTCAAGCTCCGGGCCAATTCGTTGGGATAGTAGCCTAATTCCCTGATCGCTTCTTTGACCCTCGCCTGGGTTTCCGGCGATACCGGCCGTGGCCCCTCGTTAACCACGTAGGACACGACTGCCACCGACACCCCGGCGCGTTCGGCTACTTCTTTCCGAGTAACCTGTTTTCTTTCGGCCATGCATTTACCCTGGCGATTTCCGGCAAGCGGCAACTTAAAACGGCTACCTCAAAAGCACTGAGAAGAGAGGGAGAAAAATTCTCGGCCTATTGAGCCGAGTTTTGGATTAAGGATGTGATTTTTAAAAGAGGATTCTACCCGCGTTGTCTACCCGCGTAGAATAATGCAGGTTGCTTTTCTTGTCAAATCAAGGGCTTTGAATTTTTAGGAGATTAGGAGATAAATCCGGTGGGGTCTAAAGCCATCATCGCTACATACTGGTCGGCAAACTCCGGCAGTTTCTCCAGGTCAACTTGCTCGGCCTGGACCGCCAGTCGTTCACCGCGGGCAAAGCCCTCGTCCGAGAGGAACAGCGCCGCGCCCAACCCGGCCCCATTGGCTATAGGCTGCACTACCTCCGGTCGCACTGGCGGGATCATGCCGATTCCGAGCACAGCCTCGACGTTAAGCTGCCCGCCAAATGAGCCGGTCAGAAGGATTCTTTCCAGGTCGGCTGGCTGCAAGCCAAGCTCGTTCAGTAACACATCAATGGCGGCGCGAATGGCGGCTTTGGCCTTTTGCAGTTCGCGCACGTCCCACTGTTTGAGGACCAGTTGGCCGTCGTCGGTCAGCCTGACATAGCGCGCCCCTTTAGGATGAGTCAAGACTCGCTCGGCCAGCCGGGACGGCTCAGGCGAAATCCGTCCGTTCGGTTCAATGACGCCGGCCCCTACCAACTGGTGGGTCAGGCTGAGCAAACCCGAGCCGGTCAGGCCCACCGGCGGCTCGTTAGCAATGGTCTCAAACACAAAATCGTCGCCGTTGAGCTGCACCTCGACGACGGCCCCATCCACCGCCCGGCTGCCGCAGGAGATGTTTACCCCCTCAAAGGCCGGGCCGGCGGCGGTCGAGCCGGTCAGGATACGTTTCCCATCGGTGACCATGACCTCGCCGTTGGTCCCCAGGTCAACCGCCGCCAGCGGGGCAGTCGCCCGGTCAAAGTTAAAGTAGGCCAGGCAGGCCAGCGCATCCGAGCCAACAAAGCCGCCAATGAGCGGCGGCAGCATCACTTGAGTTTGTGGGGAAAAAATACCGCCCATCAAGCCGTTAGCATTCCGGAGGGGCGCTTTTTGATAGGGTTGAAACGGTTTCACCGCCAGCGTTTCCAGTGGAAATTGCGCCAGCAGGTGATGCATGGCCGGATTGCAGACAATGGTCACCCGTTCAACCCGCTGCAAAACTTTGGCCGGCAGCTTGAGCGAGTCGACCGCCTGGTTGATCGAGGCCAGGGCTAATTTGTGCAGCTGTTCGGCGTGGATGGGGCTGCTTGTGGCTGCGGCCAGCCGGGAGATGACATCCGCCCCGTAGACCGTTTGCTGGTTCAGGCTGCCGCCCCCGGCGACGACCTCGCCGTTGTCCAGCATCGTCAGAAAAGCAGCCACCGTAGTTGAACCCAGGTCAACCGCCAGACCCAGCGGCACATCTTTATCGCGTTTGTAACGGTTGCCGGCCCGGAAGATTTTGTTGGAGTAGACCACGATGGGCGCGAGCGTGACCTGCGCCTCGCCTCTAAGCCGCGCCCGGCAGGCCAGGCGATTGCCCACCGCCAGCTCGCCGGTTGTCAGGTTAGCCCGTTCGATTGCGTCAGGCGGTGCGGCGCCGGTCTCCAGCAGTACCTTGCACTTGCCGCAGGTGCCTCGCCCGGCGCAGGGCTGCTCCAGGGGCAGGCCGGTGGCGGCCACAGCCTCACCGACCAGCGTCCCCGCTGAAACTTCCACAACCTGCTGTTGTTCGCCGTAAATAACGGTTACGGTGGGCATCACAACCCTCGTATAAACTGGCTCTGGCTGAGTTCACCGCCGGGGGGGATAACCAGGAAATCGTCGTCGGCTTGGCGGAGGCCGGCGGCAATTTCAACCAGCCGGCGCACATAGACCTCTGACCCCAGGATTTCGTGGTAGGTCATGCCCCACTGCCCGCAGTAATCGGCTACCTTCTGCGCCTGCGGGCGAAACTCATCCAGGTCGGCCTGATTGTGGGCGACCAGGGTGAGCCGCTTATAATGCCGGTACTGCTGGTCCATCAGCCAATTGGCATCTTCCTCGCCGTAAGTTTCGACGAGTTTCTCGTACTCAGCCAGCGGGTTGGTCCCTGATTTCAGCCAGCCTTTGCTCAGCCAGTACGTGCCGGGCGACTCCTTGAATTCGCGCCGGTAAGTCTGGTAGGAGCCGAGCAGAATGGCGATGCAGTCATCAGTGCGGGGGATCAGCAGGGTATGCTGGCCGGCTTTGATCCCGTTCAAGCCGTTGCCGCACAGCCCGTAGCCCAGGACGACCAGGCTGGGGCGGTCAATCCTATCAATCACCTCCTGGACGGTCAGCTTGAGTTTTTTTGGTACGATATGCAGCCCATAATCAAGAAAAGTGATCTGGCCAGCCAGTTCGGGCGGAAGAAAGTGCTCCAGTAAATCCTGAAAGACCTGGCAGGCCACAATTACGACTGGCAGTGGCTGGGGTTCCGGCACCGTGGCTATCCTTCCTTCTGGCGCTGGCGGTAAGCCGTGATCCAGCGCATCCCGTAATCGTCCCGACCCATGGCCAGGTCGGCGGCCAGCACCGCCGTCTTTACTTCTGTCACCAGGGGATTGGTGATGGGGCAGGTTAGCCCGGCGTGGATGGCCATGGCAATAAAGGCCGCGTTGAGGTATTTGCGGTCGGGCATACCAAATGAGACATTACTGGCGCCCGCCGTGATATTCACACCGAACTCCTTGACCACCAATTCAATCGTTTTCAGCGTAACCTGGGCCGCCTGGCTGTCGGCGCCGAGCGTCAGCGTCAGCGGGTCAATCACGACATCGGCGGGGGGAATGCCCAGTCGCCCCGCCCGTTCGATGATTTTGGCGGCTACGGCTAGCCGGGCTTCGGCTGTAGCCGGGATGCCGTTATCGTCTATGCACAGGCCGATCACCGCTGCGCCGTACTCTTTGGCCAGCGGCAGCACCGCCTTGAGCGATTTTTCCTCGCCGTTGGTAGAATTGATCAGCGCCTTGCCCTCGTAGGTTTGGAGCGCCGCTTCCAGGGCAGCCGGGTTGGCTGTGTCAATACACAGCGGCACGTCGGCGACTTCCATGACGGTTTGCAGAACCTTTTGCAGCAGGGCTGGCTCGTCGGCGCCGGGCACGCCGGCATTCACGTCGAGCACCAGCGCCCCTGCCGCTACCTGATCGAGCGCGTCCTGGCGGACCACGTCGAAGTTGCCCGCTTGCAGGGCAGCCAGCACGTTTTTGCGGCCCGTGGGGTTGATCCGTTCGCCGATAATCACCGTCGGCTGACTGCGACTGATCTCGACGGTTTGGGTAGCCGAGGAGATGAGGGTTGTTAGATTTTGCGTCATTTTGCACCTTCTGGAACTAAGTGGGAGTCCTGCGGGGTCGCATTTTCAGGGGCAGGTTGGCGCAGTCCGGCTGCTTCAATCAATCGGGGGACGATGACCTCCCAGTGAACCGCCATAATGTGCATGCCGTGGATACCGGGGGTCCGCTTGAGTTTTTCCATCATTTCCAGGGCAATGATAACGCCCATTTCTTCCTGGCCCTGTTTGTCGCCGGCTTCATCCATTCGCCGCACCAGGTCAGGGGGAATAACCACGCCCGGCACATCGTCGGCCATAAAATGGGCCGCACGGGCACTCCTGAGTGGAATCAGGCCCGGCAGGATGTAGACTTTGCCGAGGAGGTTGCGTTTATCCAGGGCTTCCAGCCAGTCGGTGAAACGGTCGTAATCGAAAATGGGCTGGGTCTGGATGAACTGCGCCCCGGCGTTAATCTTCTTTTCGGCGCGAATGGCTTCATATTTAGGTGGTGCCCCAAACGGCGATCCGGCCGCGCCCAAGAAGAACTGCGGCGGGCGCTTGATGCTGCGGCCATCCAGGTAGATGCCTTCATCGCGCATCCGGCGCAGCATCCACAGCACCTGCACCGCATCCATATCGAACTGGTCAGGCTTGGTCATCGGGCCAGGGCCAAAGCGCTGGTGGTCGCCGCTGAGGCAGAGAATGTTGCGAATCCCCAACCCGGCCGCACCAATGGCATCCGATTCTAGCACCACCCGGCTGCGGTCGCGGGCCTGCAACTGCATGACCGGTTCCAGCCCCAGGTCCAGGCAAATTTTACTGGCGGCCAGGCTGCTCATGCGCGGCGAGGCCGAGGCGTTGTCGGTAAAGTTGGCCGCAGCCACATACTCTTTGAGCCAGCCGGCTTTCTGGTGGATGCTGTCACTTGAGGTATCCAGCGGCGGCGCAATTTCGGCAGTAATGACAAAAGCACCGCTGCGCAGGCTGGTTTCCAGATTAGAGATAGGTTCGGTATAGGCCGGCGGGTGGTAGCTGGAATCGCCTCGCCACCAGTCAGGCTGGCGCAGTTCGTAGAAAAATTGTTCCCACTCCTGGTTGAACTTGTCGCGGTCGGTAAAAAAGTTAACCGGGTTCGGTCCTTTGCCGCGCTTGCGCCAGAGCTGGAGGGTGTCCAGCCATGTTTCACGGCCGGCGCGCTGCCCGTCTATAGGGGCGTTGACTTCGAGGAGTTTATCAAGCCGACCCATCCGTTCGGCCCGTTCGTAAATTTTGTACCAGGTGCAGGGGCGTGAGGGGTCAACTTCGCAGGCTTCCGGAGTAGCGCCGCCGCACAAGCCATTGCGCAAGCCCTTGGGGCAGGTCATCGGACAAACAAAAGCAGTCTCCTGCAAAATACAATTACCGCACATCCGGCAGCCAAAAAGCGCACCCTTGATCGCCTTTTCCACTGAAGTGAAAAGCTCCAGTGGCAATGACTCTTCCTTGCGCATGGGACGGAAGGGCGGTTGGTAACGGGGGGGTGAAAAGATTGACATGGTTCCTCCTTGAACCCGGGGGTCATGAGCTATTCTCAAAGCGAATTTTAGTTTACTGATTCTAGTAGTATAGTAGAAATCGAGGCAACATGGAATGGCGATTGTGGCAAAAACTTGTATAATTTGGCCGATTATTATGGCCGTTGTCTCACATATCACCTTTAACGATGGCGCTGCCAGCCCGCTGGGCCAGTTGATTGTCGCCGGAATTGTGCGCGACAGCCCTGGCCGCGCGCCCCAAAAGCCGATTCGGGTCTTGGATTATTACGGCTTGGTTTATATTACCGATGGCGGCGGGCATTTTGCGGATACTTCCGGTTTCTCCCAGCGAATTGTGCCGGGCGACCTGGTTTTTCTCTTTCCCCGGATCGGCCATACCTATGGCCCCGGTGAGGGGGATTTCTGGAACGAGATTTTTATCATTTTTGAGGGGCCGTTGTTTGACTTGTGGTGGGACAAGGCCCTGCTTGATCCCCACAAACCCATTCTTCATCTTGAACCGATTGATTACTGGACTACCCGTTTCAAAGATGCGGTCTGGTCGGTCCCCCAGACCGGGCCGGAATACGCCCTGGTGAGGCTGTGCCGTTTGCAGCAGCTTCTGGCAGATATCCTGGTTTATGAGCGGCAGCATAGCCCTGAACAAGTAGACCATGAGTGGGTGTCACAAGCAAAATCATTGTTGGATACGACCTTCCACACAAAGCCTGATTATGAGAATATTGCCGCAGTCCTGGGCACGTCTTACGACGGTTTTCGGAAGCGCTTCACGAAAGATGTGGGTGTGTCTCCGGCCAAGTATTACACGCTCCGCCGCATTGACCGGGCCTGTGAATTGCTGCTAAACAACAGCCTTACGGTCAAAGAAATCGCCCTGCAATTAGGTTTTGTTGACGAATTTCATCTCTCCAAACGCTTCAAGCAAATTATCGGTATTTCCCCCACCGGTTTCAGAAATTTGTTTCTGCCCCGCTAGAAATCATTAGCCGCATTGCGGAAGGCGCAGGCGGACGCTTTTGCCTCAGTTATGACAATGGGTTGTTTAAAAATCTCTGGATTGGGTTTACCGAAACTCAACGCCGGACCGTCACCATCACCTGGGTCCCCTGCCCGGGCCGGGATTCAATTCGGCATTCACCGTTGCTCGCCCTGGCCCGTTCAACCATTGTTAACAACCCCCACCCCTGCTGGTGCAGGGATTTAGCCTGCTCTCCAATATTAAAACCAATGCCGTTATCGGCGACAATGAGCTGGATGAAACCCTTCTCCTCGGCCACGGAAATTCTAACCTGGCTGGCCTGGGCATGCTTGGCCGCATTATTCAGAGCTTCCTGGACAATACGAAAGAGATTGTTTTCGACCGCTACCGGCAGCCGGGGTCTTAACTCCAGCCCCTCCACCCTTACCGTTAGCCGTCTGGAGACGCTAAATTCTTCTCCGTACCACTGTAAGGCAGCAATCAGGCCGTAGTCGTCGAGGACTGGCGGCCGCAGTCCGGCCATCAACGACCGAACCTGGCCAGCAGTTTGCTTAACCAGATCCATGGCATAATCTACTTGGGTCTGAATAACCGGGGCAGCCGGTAGGTCAGTGGGTAACTGGGTGCGAATCAGGTTCAGGCTAAAATCGAGAGCAGTTAAATTTTGCCCGATTTGATCGTGCAGTTCCTGGGCTAACTGCTGCCGTTCCACTTCCTGAACCTGGGCCAGTTGTTGAGCCAGGGCCTGGAGTTGTTCGCGCTGCTGGTTGACTTCCTGGAAAAGCTGCTCCTTTTCAATTTCCATCTGTTTGCGCTCGGTAATGTCTGCCGTAACAACCACGACCCCCAGGTCAGCCGCAGGCAGCGGCGCAGCGCTAACATCGGTCCAGATGGTCGTCCCATCTTCCTTAACCACGCCAACTTCTATATGAGATACCACGCTTTGCTCGTCGAACGCCCGGATGCTGGGAAATTCGTCCAGCGGCATCGGGCTGCCATCGGATCGAAGATACTGCCTGTTTCTATAGTTACCTCTCAGTAACCCCTCCCTTGAAATAGCCAGAATCTTTTCCACGGCCCGATTCAGATCAACTATATTGCGGTTCTTATCCATGATGGTAACGCCCACGGGCAGTATTTCGAAGAGCGTCCGTAATTTGGCCTCGCTCTGCCGGAGGGCCTCTTCTGCCTGCATCCGCTTGGTAATGTCACGGGCCACTCCCTCAATTGCCACCAGATTGCCCTGGGGATCATAAATGGGCGCGTTGCGCTGCTCGGTCCAGATCACATGACCGTCCTTGTGGACCCAGCGCAGGACCGTGGGCTGGTCGGGTAGGAAGTTTGTCTGCACGAGCGTGGCCAACACCGGCCGGTCGTCGGGATGAACCAACTTAAAACCCAATTCAGGATCGGCATAATGCTCGACGGGGGTGTAACCGGTAATCGAGGTAGCTGCCGGGCTGACATATTCAAAACCGGGTTCCGGCTTGAGGCGGTAGCGATAGATAATATCGGGCACATGCTCGGCCAGAAGCCGGAAGCCCTCCTCGCTGGCTCGTAGGGCTGCGGTTCGCTCTTCGACGAGCCGTTCCAGCGACTCCTGCAAGCGCTGGCGCTCGGCAATTTCCTGGCGGAGGGCCTGGTTAGCTGCTTCCAGTTCGGCTGTTCGCTGCTGCACCTGTAGTTCCAGGGTTTCATTGGCCCGCTGCAATGCAGTCTGAGCCTGTCGCAGCAGGATTGGCGTTCCGCTGATTGGGTCAAGTACGGCGTCAACTTGGCCCGCCAACAGCGTTTGGAGCGCGGTCTCTACTTGGGCCAACTGCCGGACCAGTACTTCAACGGGATCAGGCGAGGGCGAAATAGATGGGTTCTGGCTGCTTAGACTTTGGCTCATTTTTTCTCTTCCAGGCCGAGAGCCTGGAGCACTATGCTTGTCTTGCTTAAATCACCCACAACCCGGACCAGCGGCAGCGGCGAAACCCTGATGAGCGTGGGCGTGACAAGTATACCTTCCGCCAGGGCAGAAGCCGAATTGGCCAGGATGTCTATCACTTCGAGCTGGCAGTCTGGCAAATAGCGCCGGCAGATGTCATTAAGATTAGCTTTGGCCCGGATCGAATTGGGTCCGCTGCCGGCCACATAAAGCCGCAGGACAATTCTTTCGGCTGCTGAAAGTTGTCCATCCTCGGCGGGAAAGTTCATTTAGCAGTCTCCTCCTTATCAACCGGCCTCTCCGGTTCTCCGGCACGCAAGGTGCGAATCTCATCGGCCTTCGTATGCCACCGCTTTTCGAGTGCTGACTGTTCTCGTTGCAGGAGATTTAATTCGGCCCGCCGGGCCTCCAGCTCGCGTTGAATAGCGATGGCCCGGGCCTGGGCTTCGGCCTCGGCCAGTTCCAACTCACGCTGCTTGCGCTGCAGGTCCACTTGAGTACGTTCCTGCTGCTGCTTGACTTCGGCTTCTCTTTCCCAGCGCAGGGTACCCATCAGCACATCCCCGCCGGCGGTATAGACATCGGCCAGAGCAATGCCCTGATGGCTGAGGATGAGTTCGCGCACCTGATTGGAATGGGCCGTGCCGCGGGCCTTGATAATGCTGAGGGCGCGGTTGCGTTCTCCCCCCTGTACAGCATAGGAGAGGTGAATCCAGGTGTCGGCCACCGTCGAGATCTTTAACGGGGTAGATTCCGGTTGGGCGATATCATCGTCGAGCAAACTGGTACAGACCAGGGTAATGCCCTGCGATTTGGTCAGATAGAGCAGGCGCTGCGCCACCCCCAGGGCAGGGACACTTCCCCCGGCCTTTAACATGGCCGACAGCGGATCAATGACGATGCCCTTGGGCTGGAACGCCTCGATCAACGCCTTTAACCGGATTAAATGCTCTTCCGCACTCCGGGCCTCGGTCCGGGCCGAATACATGTGGAGCAGTCCTGAAACCAGGTGCGGCTCAAGCCGGATATTTACCGAGGCCAGGTTACGGACAATTTCACTGGATACTTCATCAAAGCTAACATGGAGGGTCCGCTCACCCTGACCGCAGGAAGCTTCGGCAAAAATGCCACCGAGGGTAGATTTGGCGGTGCCAGGAGCACCGGTGATAAGCACACTGCTGCCGCGGTAATACCCGCCGCCCAACATGGTATCCAGGAGAGGTACACCACTGGTCACTCTGTCTGTAGTGACCGGATAATCCAGCTCGGCTACCCCAAAACTGGCCACCTCTATCCCGGCGGGACCAATGACCATGGGAAACTCATTCTCGGCAAAGGTTGAACCTCGGTATTTCGCTACCCGCATTTCTCGCAGCGAAACCCGGTCTATCAGGCGATGGCCGAGTAAAATCAGGCAGTCAGCGGTGTACTGCATAAAACCATAGCGCTGAGATTCCAGCGGCTGATCCACATGGCCCTTGCTGGTGATGAGGCCGGTCAGACCGCTTTGAGTCAGCCAGGCGTGCAGGCGATAAAGTTCGGTTCGTTCGGATTGGGGATGCTCCAGCAGCGACAGCAATACATCTACCGAGTCAAATACAATCCGCTTGGCCCCCAGTTCATTCGCTTTGGCCGTCAGTCCAGCCAGCAGCCCGGACAGATCAAACTCTCCGGTGGTAACCATATCGGGCGAGGGCCGGGCATCCAAAAAGAAAAGCTTCTCCTTTTCCAGAGCCGGTAAATCCCAGCCAAAGGAAGCCGCGTTGGTAATAATCTGCCGCGAGTTTTCCTCAAAAGCGACAAATATGCCCGGCTCGGCCCAGAAGCGCGCCCCGTTGACCAGCGTCTGCAGAGCAAAGATGGTTTTGCCGCTGCCCGGCCCACCCACAACGAGCGTGGCCCGATGGCGTGGCAGCCCGCCAGCGGTAATCTCGTCAAAGCCGGTGATGCCGGTAGGCATCTTTTCTAAGGGCTTGTTTCCAGCACGATTAGTTTGATGGCTCATGTTTTTTTCTTTTCCGGGGAAAAGCAGTTGGTAAAACTATTATACTACAAGATTGTCCTGTTGAGATAGTGAATTTTGGCTCAATTGCCAATAAAAAACAAGGCCAGTCAGTCGGTTTTTCGACCTGCTGGACTCGTTTCCACGAACTATCCTTAAATTGTATCTGGACCGGACTCTGCTATCCAGGGAATGAAAAAGTACTCTTTTTCACTCCCAAAACTGACAAGTTACTAGCGTTGTAATGGAATGGTCCAAAAATCAAACCCTATTTGGTTGGGCCAATTCTGACCATCAGTTCGGCCAGGCTGTCCTCATAAGGCGGATAAGCGATGCCGACTTCAGTAATAATGGCCGTGATATATTCGGCCGGGGTCACGTCAAAGGCGAAGTTAGCCACCGGCGTGTCATCAGGCGCAATCGGGCAGTCGCCGATGTGGGTTACTTCGCGTGGGTCGCGTACCTCAATGGGGATCTCATCGCCGGTCTTTAGGGACATATCAATGGTGCTGGTCGGCGCGGCTACGTAGAAGGGCACACCGTGGGCATGGGCCGCCAGGGCCAGGTTATAGGTGCCAATTTTGTTAGCCGTATCGCCGTTCGCCGCCACCCGGTCGCAGCCGACCACACACAGGTCAATTCCCACCGTGCGCATCAAATGCCCCGAAGCGCCATCCACAATGACGGTGTGGGGGATGTGCAACTGTTTCAGCTCCCATGCCGACAGGCGCGCCCCCTGCAAACGGGGCCGGGTTTCATCCAGATAAGCGTGGACCTGCTTGCCCTCTTCGTGGGCAATCCGGATGATACCCAGCGCAGTGCCGTAATCAACCGTCGCCAGGCTGCCGGTATTGCAGTGGTGCAGAAACTTGGCCTGGTCGGGCACCAGCGGCAGCGCGTTGTAGCCAATGGCTTTGTTCGTCTTTATATCTTCCCCGTAGATGGCCTTGGCTTCGGCTATAACCGCCTCGCGGATGGCTGGCACGCTGTCCAGGGCGGGATCGTCCAACCGTTTCATCACCCGCTCAATCGCCCAAAACAGGTTGACCGCCGTAGGACGAGATTTTCGCAGCACCTCCGCCGCCTCGGCCAGTTCGGTGCGCAGGGCGGCGGCGTCGGGAGCCTGGGTGTGGTAGGCAGTCAGGGCCAGGCCGTAAGCTGCCGCCGCGCCAATAGCCGGCGCACCCCGCGTGACCATTTCGTGGATGGCCTGGGCCACCTCCCGGTGATCGGTGTAGTCGAGGTAGCGAGTTTCCTGGGGCAGTAACCGCTGGTCCAGCAGGCGCAGAACGCCTTCTTTCCATTCAATGCTGTTGAAACTGCTCATCTTAACTCCTGTTATTCAAGGATAACTCGGTTTGGCAGCGGCCACCATCTCGACCAGTTCATCTATAGCGGTCACGGTATGGCGCTTCATCAGCCAGGCTTGGGCTACATTAAGGGTCAGACTTTCGGCGGTGGCCCGAATGGAATCGTCGGGAATCGTCCAGAAATCGTGGACGTGGGCCATGCCGATGAGCCGGCGCATCATTTCCGCCGCGCCGAACCCGGCGGTATCCTGCAATAGTTGCCGCATGTACTTCCGGCGGAAAAGCGGCGAAGGCCAGTCGCCGTTGCCTTTGTTTTCCCACAAATTGAGGAATTCGGTTTCAAAAATATGCCAGGTATCGCAGATGAGATCGAGCAGCCAGCGGCGATAGCCGGCCCGCTCGGCCGGGTCTTGCTCATGGTACTCTTGAGCCGCATAACCCAGGACCAGATTCGACAGGTAAGAGCCAACATCGTGGCCGATGGGCCCGAAGAAGCCAAATTCAGGGTCAATCACCTTCGTTTCCTCTTCGTTGAGCATAATCGAACCGGTGTGTAAATCGTTGTGAATGAGGGCCTGGGCATGGGCCATGTATGCTTCTTTGAGTATAAAGATTTCGCTGCGCAGTTCGTCGTCGGCGTGGATTTGCGCGACCTGGGGGTCGAGGAATTTGGTCCAGCGGTTGTTGGGATGATCCAGATAAGGCTCGGTGAAAACCAAATCTTCCTGAACCTTGGCCAGTACCGGGTTGATGAACTGGGCGACCATCGCCTTTTTATCCCCCGACGACAGGTACAAATCCGAGGTGTAGAAAAGCGTGCGCGCCATAAACAGGCCCAGGTGTTCGGCCACAAGAGGGTAACGTTTTTGCTTCATCAACGCTTCGCGCATCACCAGGTGGCGGTTCAGGTCCTCGATGACCAGGACATGCTGCTCCGGGTCATACAGGTACACCTGGGGCACCTGGTCGGGACAGTAACGGCCTTCGACTTCAAGAATGCCGTGTTCAATCCGCTGGCGGTCAACCGGCATCTTAAAATCAGGATAACGCCAGGCGTAGGGCAGCGCCTGCTTGACCAAGACCGACTTGCCGGGATCACCCGCGCTGAACACCCGGAACAGCAGGTTAACATTGCCTTCGGCAATCGGCACGCTCTGGAGTGTCTCTTCACTGGCAAAAATACTGGTGAGTAAATGGGTTTGGCGAATATAATCAACGACGCTTTGTTCGTTAAACGGTTGAGACATAGCAAATCCTCCTGGAACAGGGGAACTTCTTTAGATCAGGCTCGATCTCGTTCGGCTCGGCCGGAGAGCAGGACGTTGATGATGAGCGCCACCAACAAGACCAGGCCGGTGATAAATTCTTTGGCAAAGCTGTCAATCTGGGCGATGTTGTCCAGGCCATTGCGCAGCGTGCCGTAGATGAGCAGGCCGAGCACTGTCTGCCAAATGCTCCCGCGCCCGCCCGTAAGCGACGTACCGCCCAACACGACCACGGCGATGCCTTCGATCAGGAAGCTCTGAATCACCTGCGGCTGGGCGCTGCCGAGACGGCCCATGTTGATGACGCCAGCCACACCGGCCATAAAACCGCTGATCGTCAGCGCAGCAATAATGATGAAGGAAGTGTTGACGCCGGCCAACCGTGCTGCGACCGGGCTGGCTCCGGTCATGTAAATGTAGCGCCCAAAGCGGGTGTAGCGCAAAACCAGGTGTCCAATCAACAGGGCCAGGATGGCAAACATAATCATGAAGCCGGAACGGACGCCGCCAATAGGCGCGCTGCCCATAAATTTGGCCCAGTTGGAAATCTCAAAAACAGTCTGGCCTTTGCTGGTCCAAACGGTCAAGCCCGAGGCGATGAGCGACATGGCCAGGGTAGACATAAATGATGGGATGCGCAGTCTAGCGGTCGCCAGGCCATTGGTCAGGCCCAGCAGCGTGGCTACACCCAGGGCGGCCAGCGTGGGCAGCGGTTCAGGCAGTTCGTAGTTGGTAAACAATTGGCCGGAAATCATGGCGCTCAGCGCGGCCACCGAAGCAATGCTCAGGTCAATCTGTCCGGTTAGCAGCACAATGGTCATGCCTGTGCCAAACAGGGCCAGGATAGACACCTGGGCCAGGATATTATTGAAGACGGCCAGGCGCATAAACGTGTCTGAAACCAGGGAGAAGACGACCATCAGCGCCAACCACGTCCACAGGGGGGCGAGGGTGCGCAGGCGGCGTGACCAGATTTCGCGCGAAGTTTCGGCCCGCTGCCGGGCTAACGTAGGAGAAGTCTCTGCGGTCATGGTTATAATAGCCTCATCAAATCTTCTTTATTCAGATTTTTATTTTCCAACTGGGCCACAATCCGCCCGCGTGACATCGCTACAATCCGGTCGGAGACCGCCAGAACGGTCTCCGGTTCGGAGGAGGCGATTAAGACGGCAAAGCCTTCGTTGCGTAAATTTCGCAAAATGCTCAGGACTTCGTTCTTGGCGCCAACATCCATGCCGCGCGTGGGTTCGCTGACGATGAAAACCCTGGGCGGGTAGGTCAGCCACCGGGCCAGGGCCACCTTCTGCTGGTTGCCGCCGCTCAGTTTGCCGGCGGCGTTGAAAGGGTCAGGCGGCTGCACGTTGACCATCTGGATGGCCGGCGTGGCCACGCTCAACTCGGCTGACTGGCGGGGCGCAAACCGGCCAATTTTGCTCAGGTGGGGCAGGGTCACATTTTTGTAGATAGCCTCGTCCATAAACAGGCTCTTGCGCCGCGCCTCAATCGCATAAGCGACCCCCTGCTCGATGGCGTACTGGGCTGAATGGTTGCGCGGGAAGACTTTGCCATCTACGGCAATCGTGCCGGAGTCGAAGCGGTACAGGCCAAAAATAGCGCGCGCCAGTTCAAAATGGCCTGCGCCTACCGCGCCATACAGCCCCACGATCTCACTGCGCCCGACTTCCAGGTTGATCCCGCTGAAGCTATCGGCACTTAAATCTTTAACTTCAAGCCGGGCGCGGCTGCTGTCGGCGGTGACGGCCGACGGCAGCGAGGCGCTAATTTCGCGACCCAGAATGAGCGAGATGAGTTGATTCATGCTGGTCTGGTCGCGATTCAGCGTGGCTACCTTGCGCCCGTCGCGCAGCACGGTGATGCGGTCGGCCACCCGCATCACTTCTTCCAGAAAGTGGGAGATGTAGATGATACTGCGGCCCTGCTGGCGCAGCGTCCCGACCAGCTCAACCAGCCGTTCGACTTCTGCCAGAGCCAGGGCCGACGTAGGCTCGTCCATGATGAGGACGCGCGCCCCGGACAGAATAGCCCGCAGGATTTCGACCACCTGCTGAATACCGAGGGGATATTTGCCCAGCGGGGCGCGAACATCGAGGGCGAAGTCTAGTTTACCCAATTCGGCTTCGGCTACAGCATTCATTTTGCCCCAATCCACCGTCCCCAAAGAGGTGAGCGGCTGCCGTCCCAGAAACATATTTTCGGCCAGGGAGAGTTCGGGGATAACGCTCAACTCCTGGTGGATCATGCCGATACCGCGAGCCAGAGCGTCGTGGGGCGAATGCAAATGAACCGGCTGCCCGTCAAGGGTGTACGTGCCCTCGTAGCCAGTATATACACCGGCCAGGATGCGCATCAACGTGCTCTTGCCGGCTCCGTTTTCACCCACGAGCGCGTGTATTTCGCCCTGGTGCAAATCAAAATCTACGTTATCGAGAGCTTGGAGGGTGCGAAAGCGTTTGGCGATATTTTTTAATTCAAGGATAGGTGTGCTATTCAAATGCGGCTCTCTCTCTGTAAAAAGCATTTTGTTTGACTATAGGGACAGCGCAAGCATGACCCCTACTACGCATCCTTCGATACGGCCTTCGGCCTACTCAGGATGCGATAAAGTCGCACCCTGAGTAGCTTTCAGCCTGTCCTGCCCAATAGGGGGCCTTTGGCTCAGCTTGTCGAAGGGCGAAGCGAAAAGCGTATCGAAGGGTTGGCTAAGTAGTTACCTTAAAAGACAAGTTGTTCCTGGAGCCACTTGAGGCCGGGTGCGGTGCTCTGCCCGTAGCCGCGCAGCTTCCAAGGCGTTTCCGCCAGCTCAGGGTCGCTGTCCACGTCGGCGAAAATAGCGGGGCCGTCGGCCAAAATAAAGCGTGGAACATCGGCCATCGCTTGCTCCAGGCCAGCCGTGGCGGCGTAGTAGCCAAGCAATACCGCGCCGCCGTGAATGCGCGGGGCCGAGTTGCGCGCGGTGGCTACCAATTTCCCATCAATCACCCCTTCAATGGCGGGGGGCATGGCATCTATGCCTCCGATCAAGATTTGATCGCCAAGGCCAGCGTTGTCTACAACCTGTTTGGCCGCCAGGGCCATGTCGTCGTTGTGCAAAAAGCCCGCTTTTAGATCCGGGTAGCGATTGAGCAGCGTTTCCCAAATAGAGGCCACGCGGCTTACATCCCAGTCAGCCGGCTGGTCGTCTACCACTTCGATGTCGGGATATTTGGAGACAATATTATAGAAGCCCTGGGCGCGTCCCTGGGCGCCGGTATGTCCCTGCGCACCCCAGGTCATGGCAATCTGGCCCTGACCTTCCATGCGGTCAACCAGACGCTGGACCACCGATTCCGACATGTAGACGTTGTCGGGGGCGATAAAGCTAAGAATGCCCATTTCTTCCATTTGCGACATCGGGGCGATGAGGGTGTCCATATCAATAACCGGCACCCCGGCATCAATGAGCGACTGAACCGGCTCGACCAGTGCATCAATGCTGAACGGCTGGATGGCCACAAAATCCCATTGGTCGGCCTGGGTGGCAATCTGGTCAACGGCGGCGCGCTGGAGCGCCGTGTCAAGTTTGCCGTCAAACCAGGTTACTTCGACGCCGAGCCACTTGCCCCATAACTCAGCAGTCTCCTTTCCCTGCGCGCACCAACTGGCCGCCAGCCCCGCGTTTGACATCGCGCAGCGTAAGGGTTGATCCTGCGCCTGAGCGCGGCGCACATTCATTAACGACAACACCGTTGGCGCGGCCACGCCGGCTCCGAGCAGAAAGCTGCTCATCATAAATTCGCGGCGGCTCATGCCTTCGCCTCTACGACGTATAATGTTTGCCATCTTAGTCTTTCTCCTTTTATAGTTTAGTCTTGATAATTACTGAAGCGTTGCGCTAACCCGCTTGAGCCGGTGGATTAAGGAATAGACATCACCTCCTTATAAAAATAGTGAATTGTGAATTGTAAATAGTGAATGGTTAATGATTTTTATTCATTCACAATTATGTTGGTTTCTTCCTTAACGATGCCGATTAAATCCTCAATCCTGTTGACCTGGCGGCGTTCCAGCACCCAACGTATCCCAATGCGAATGGCTAAACGTTCGGCCACGGCCCGTTTTTGGGGGTCGGCAATGCTGGAAATATCCCACACGGTGACAATGCCCATCATCCGCCGCAGAAACTTGGTCCCGCCATGCCCGGCGGTTTCTTGCAGCAGCCGCAAAAGGTAGCGGCGGCGATACTCGGCGAAGGCTTCGTCGCCGCCGGGGAAATCCCAATACTTGGCAGGGACCAGCTCGCCCTGGTTATTTTCGGCCCAGGTTTGGTCAAACTTACGGGCAAATTCGTGCCAGATGTCGCGGACCATATCCAGCAGGTAAGCCTGGTAGCTTTCCCGTTCTGCCCGATCCGGGGTGTGAGCATAGTGGGAGAGGTAATTCAGGATCAGGTTTTGCAAGACCGCTCCCACATCGTAGGCCATTGGCCCGTAAAAGCCAAATTCCGGGTCAATCACCTTTGTTTCTTCCTGGTTAAGCATGATGGAGCCGGTGTGCAGGTCGCTGTGGATCAGGGCTTCGGCGTGGGTCATGTAAGCTTCTTTCATCTCGGCGATGGCCAGCTTTAGCGTGGCATTGGCTCGAACCGCTTGTACTTCCCGGTCTACCAGGGGGTTCCATTTGTTTTCCGGCGACTCCACGTAGGGGTTGGTGTAGACAAAGTCTTCCTGAATTTTGCACAGGTGCGGGTTGATGAACTGTTTTTGCAGTTCTTTCTTTTCCAGGCCGCTCAGGTACAGGTCAGAGGTGTAGAAAAGAGAGTTGACCAGGAATGTAGTGATATGATCAACAAACTTGGGGAAACGCTGGCGGGCTACCAACGGCTTGCGCATGATTTCATGCCGGCCCAGGTACTCCATAACCACCAGCGACATCTCCTCGTCCGCGTCGTAAACAAGCGGAACCAAACCAGGAGCCAGCTCATTGTATTTAAGCAGTGCTTGCGTCTCAAAGCGCATCCGCTCGCGGGTGAGGGGCCAGGAGTCGCCGGCGACCCGCAGATAGGGCAAAGCCTGCTTGACCACCGCCGCGTGCTGCGAATTATTTTGATCCTCGATAATGAAGACCAGGTTTAAATTCCCGTCGCCGACTTCTTTGGCCGAAAGGACAGCCTCTTTCGGGAAGATTTGCTCCATTGACGGGCGATTCTTGACATAGTCAATGACACTGTGTATGTCCAGAGGTTGGTAGGCCATAGTAGCTCCTTCGATAGTAGTCAGTCGTCACTAGCCAGCAGTCAGATAAATTTTTCTAAGTGATTGGGCCAGGATAAAGAGACACTTGCCCTACGGGTTAGGGGAATTTTTTCTCTTTTTAATCCCCCAATCCCGGCGAAACTATTTAATCATGTTTCTTTTCGGGATATAATCCCAAAATGCCCTCTTCTGAGGCCGGACAGATGCCGCGTTCGGTGATCAAGCCGGTAACCAGCCGAGCCGGGGTGACATCAAAAGCATAATTGGCGGCGGGACTTTCTTCCGGCGTCAACAGCACCGATTTAATTTCACCCTCATGCAAGCCGCTCATGTATTTCACTTCGGTCGCGTCTCGCTGCTCGATGGGGATTTCTTTCACCCCATCCCGCATTTTCCAATCGAAGGTGGAGGAGGGCAAAGCCACATAAAAGGGAATATTGTTGTCCCTGGCCGCCAATGCTTTGAGATAGGTGCCGATCTTGTTGGCGACATCGCCGGTGTAGAGGGTGCGGTCGGTGCCGGTAATAACCATATCTACCAGGCCGTGCTGCATCAAGTGACCGCCGACATTATCGGCAATGACGGTGTGCGGCACGCCGTGCTGGTTCAGCTCCCAGGCGGTCAGGCGGGCGCCCTGGTTCTGCGGGCGGGTTTCATCCACCCAGACGTGAACTTTGATACCTTCATTGAAGGCCGCATATATTGGCGCGGTCGCGGTGCCGTAATCCACAAAGGCCAGCCAGCCAGCGTTGCAGTGCGTCAAAATATTGACGGTGTCGCCCTGCTTGCGCCGGCTGATTTCTTTGATAATGGTCTTGCCATGCTCGCCAATCCGCCGGCAAAATTCGGCGTCCTCGTCGGCAATGGTTTGAGCCATTTTGAAAGCTGTTTCAATTTTCTCTTCAAGGTCATCTCCTGCGGCTTTGATCGCTTCAAGCTGGCGCTCCACCGCCCATTCCAGGTTGACCGCGGTCGGTCGGGTGGCTTTCAGCTTCTCACCGGCAGTGACCAGGGCCGCCATAAACACGGCAATAGAGTCACGCGGCGCATTCAAGGCGGCAATGTACATCCCGTAGCCGGCCGTCGCGCCGATCAAGCCCGCCCCACGCACATGCATCTCCTTGATGGCGCGGGCAACCTCATCCACCGTGGTCAAATCTTCGACAACAAACTTGTGGGGCAGCAGGCGCTGTTCAATAATTTGCACCACCTGGGGGTCATCTTCCTTGATCCAAATCGTTCGATAATGTTTGCCATAAACATTCATATGAGGTTATTCCTAATTTATTATTTGGCCAATTTGAGGGGAAATTTGAAAAGAGTTTATTCCAGATTGGCATGTCTTGCAAACATGGTCTCTGAGTCTCGCTTGAGGGTGGTCATTAAGAACAGAATGAGCGCGTCCAGCGTTAACAACATCGCCTGTTCAAACAATGAACCCATTGGCTGAATAGATTGAAGATAAACAGGGTTGGCTACCTTGGGGGTTGAGACAGGTATAGTGAGTACAATATCGGCCACCTGCCCAATGGGTGACTCGGCCCGGCTGGTAATGAGGGCCACCTTCGCCCCGATATTCCGCGCCTCATTGGCTATTACTACCAGGGTGTGGGTTGTGCCGGAGCCGGAGCCGATCAAGAGTAGGTCATTGGGGGTGATACCGGGCGTAGTTGTTTCTCCCACCACATGCACCTGAAAGCCCAGATGCATCAGCCGCATGGCAAAGGCTTTGAGAACCAAACCGGACCTACCCGCTCCGCCTACAAAAATTTTATCGGCTTCCAGGATGGCGCTGATTAAGCGGTCGCTTAGCTCGGCGGATACCCGGGGAAGGGTCGTCTGTAGTTCGGCTAAGATTTGAGCAAGATACGTTTGTGTCGTCATCATTTGTGTAAGCGTTAGCGCAGACTCAGTAAATCCTCTACTTCCAGTGCGTAAAACCGTACCACGCCATCGCCCCCGGCGGTGATTAAGGCGCGGCCGCGGGGGTCAAAGGCCAGGCTGCCCGGCCCGTCATCGAAGGAAGGGGCCAACTGGAACAGAGGTTCCACAGAGAGACCACCGCCATTCTGCCCCGGTTCCAGCGACCACACCCATACTGCGCCATCCCCGGTCAGAGCAGCCAGTTGTTCAGCCCCGGTGCTCGAGGCGCCAAAAGCCACTCGTTTGATTGGCCCATCCAGCCCTTCGGCAGCGGCCAGGCGAAACAGTTCCTGTCCCGAAGCCACGGCCCACACCCTGACCGTGCCATCCTCCCCGGCTGTGGCCAGGCGGTCACCTTTCGTACTAAAAGCCACATCATTCAGCCAGCCAATATGGCCGGTGAGGGTCAGAAGTTCCCGGCCTGACCCCTGCAGGTCCCACAGCCGGGCTGTACCATCATGGCTGGCCGTGGCCAGCAGGCCGGCAGCCCCGGAGTCTGGATTGAACGCCACCGCGGCGACATCGCCGGTATGGCCGCGCAGGGTTAGCTGCGGCCGGTCATCAATCGCACCTGCGGGAGAAACCGGCCATACTTTCACGGTGTCATCCTGGCCCGCCGTGATCAGGCGGTTCTCCCCGGTGATCTCCGGGGAGCTAACCAGAACCAGGCTGTTCACCGGGCCGGTGTGAGCGGCCAGCGTGGCCAGCAACTCGCCCGACTCGGCCGACCACAGGCGGACCGAGCCGGCGTCGTCTCCAGCGGCCAGGTAATCCCCTGCTACTGTCACACTTGTTAGAACGGCCCTCTCGTCGGCCGGAAACACCCCGGCTGTCCCTTCTTTACTGCCGGAAGGCAACGCCGACCACCGGCTGGCCCCCGGCTCGATTTGCCACAGCCTGACCGCGCCATCCTCCCCGGCTGCGGCGAGGCGGTCTCCTTTGAAGGAAGCGCTTGTACTCCCGAAGGAACCGGCCAGGGCCAAGCCCCTGACCGGGGCCGGGCTGTACAGATCGAGCAGTTCACTCGCACCGATATCCCAACGCAGCGCCATTCCCTCTACATTTTCAGCGGGAGTGTCTTTACTCTCAGTGGAAATTGCCTGGCTGCCAGTAACCAGGAACTCTCCGCCGGGGAGGAAGGCCAGGCCATAACCGGCCATTATCCCGGAGGGAGAAGCCAGCCGCAGTAAGACTTGGCCGGAAACCAGGCTCCAGATTGTCACGGTGCCATCAGCCGCAGTGGCCGCCAGGCGGTTATTATCGGGGCTAAAAGCCAGGGCCTGGATAGCGGCGCTGGCCCCTGGCAGCGGGCGCAGGGATTGTCGGATGGTCCACAGCCGGACCGTTCCATCATCTCCGCCAATGGCCAGTATGTCGGCTGTCTCCTCTTCAGGGGCATCGGGCAAGGCCGGGCGAAAGGCCAGGGCGCGCACCGGCGTCCCGCTGCTGGGCAGAGAGGCAACTTGTTCGCTCGAATCTACATCCCAAATTTTGACGGCGCCACTCCTGTCGGCCACAGCCAGAAAAGTGCCGGCTGGATTAAAGGCCAGGCCGTAGATCGGTCCTGCATTCCCACCTGCCTCTGCCGAGGATGGGGGCAGGACGCTAATTTCTTCACCGGTCGTATTATCCCATAACCGGGCCGTGCCATCCTCACCGGCGCTAGCCAGCCGGTCGCCGGTAGGGTTAAAAGCCAGGGCGTAAATCGGGCCGGTATGGCCGGTCAGGCTGAGACGAGCATCGGACTCACTCTCAGAGGGGGCCGGCGAGGTCGTCTCCCAAAGCGTCACCACGCCCTCTTCACCGGCTGCTGCCAGACTGTCACCATCAGGGCTGAAGGTGACGGCGTAAAGCGCTCCAGTCGTGCCGGTGGGGGCCAGGGTGCCGAGCAGACGGTTTTTATCCGGGGCGATATCCCAGATTTTGACAGTGCCCTCTCCGCCGGAGGTAGCCAGTTGGCTCCCTGAGGGGGTGATGGCGATACCATAGACTGATCCGCTATGGTTGGCCAGGGGCGGCAGGATCAGCGAAGCTTCATTGCCGGTAATCTGCCACAAGCGGACCTGCCCATCGGCGCTGGCTGAGGCCAGGCGGTCTCCTCTGGTACTGCCCGCACTCTCCACGGGAGAAATCGCCAGACCGTTGACCGCACCGGTATGTCCCGGCAGGTTAAACCGCTCCCGGCCCGTGGCCGTATCCCAGATCACCACCCGGCCGTCTTCCCCGGCCGAGGCCAGCCAGGCCCCGCTTGAGCTAAAGGCTACACTGGTGGCCCAGCCGGTCCGGCTGTGACGAAGCGTGCGCACTTCCCGGCCTGAGTCACTCTCCCAAAGCTTGATGGTTCCGTCAATACTGGCCGAGGCCAAACGGTCGCCGTTGGGGTTGAAGGTCACGTCATACACCGGCCCAGCGTGGCCCTCCAGCGCCAGGAGGGCCTGGCCCGAAGCAGTGTCCCAGATGGTGATCTGGCCATCGTCGCTGGCGGTGGCCAGGCGGTCCCCGGTAGGGTTAAAAGTCAGACGATTAATGGCAGCAGTAGTAGAGCCGGCTGTCCCGCTAGAGGAGGAGCCGAGGGTTAGCAGAATCTTCCCGCTGGCCGCGTCCCAGATAATGGCGGTTCCATCCTGGCTGCCGGTCGCAATCATCCCCTCATTGTTTTGGCCCACTGTTGGGCTAAAAGCCACGCCGACCACCCAACCCTTGTGGCCGGTCAGGGTCAGCAGTTCCCGGCCTGTTTCGGCGTCCCAGATTTTGGCAGTTTGATCGAAGCCGGCCGTGGCCACACGGTCGCCCGCCGGGCTAAAGACGACGCTGTAGATAGGAAGTCCGGCAGCGGAGTGGGTCAGGGTCAGGAGTTCGCCGCCGGAAGCGGCATCCCAAATTCTAAGCGTGCCATCGTCGCCAACAGTGGCCAGGCGATCACTATCAGGGCTAAGAGCCACATCATTCACCGGGCCGGTATGGCCGGCGGCCAGCCGGCTGTCCAGGCGATTCGCCCAGACGGCCTGGCGCAGCGCACCGATGATTTCCGGGGGAACTCCGTTGCCGGCGGCCAGACTGGCTGAGACAGCCTCGGTCGCCAGAACCAGGCTTTGGTTCGGGTTGCCGGGCAGGTTGGCCAGAGCGGCTGCGGCTTGACGGTAGGTCTCGGCCTGACGAGCCTGGACCTCAGCTTCGCCGGCTGCGGCTGATAAGGCATCGGCCTGGCGAGCCTGGGCAGCCGCCTCGGCGGCGGTGGTTGTGGCCAGGGCTGCTTGAGCGGTCGCCTGGGCTGCTGCTATCTCAGCCTGGGCGGTGACCTGGGCTGCTGCTATCTCAGCCTGAGCAGTGGCCGCGGCGGCAGTTTGGCTCGCCACGGCTGCCGCCCCAGATTCCTCGGCAGCGGCCAAGTTAGCGGTGGCAGTGGCCAGAGCCATTTCAGTCTGAAGCGCCGCTTGCCGGGCCTGGTTCCAGGCATAAGCGAGGGCGAGCAAGGCTCCTACCAGGATAATCATTACCACAACCAGGGGCCACGACAGCCGGGTCTTCGACGAGGGAGTTTGATCAGTCATCCTATCTTGCCTCAACAAAGTGTTAACATGCTTCCCCAGTATATCATGGTCTGATAAGGAAGCGAATTAGAGCTGAGTAAGGCAAGGTTCTTGATTTCCCTGACCGGGCTTCTGTTATTCAAATTTATATATCCGTTTGGCTAAACGGTAGGCCAAATCCAGCACTATTTCGCCGGCATCAGCCATGTCCAGGAGGCCGCGCGCCACCAAACCAGCCACCCAGTTGCAGGTGACCCGCCGCCACAGATCGTGCCGGGCCGGGATAGAAGGATAGGCGCGGGTGTCGTCGTTAAAGCCGGCAGTATTGTAAATCCCGGCGGTTTCAACAACCTGCTCCAAAAACCTGACCATGCCGTTGGGGCTGTCGTAAAACCACCAGGGCGGGCCTAACTTGAGCGCCGGGTAATGGCCTGCCAGCGGCGCTAATTCCCGCGAGTAGGTCGTTTCGTCGAGGGTGAACAGGATGAGGGTCAGACGGGCATCGTTGCCGTATTTGTTCAGCAAAGGATGGAGATTTCTGGTGTACTCGGTCGCCACAGGTATATCCGCTCCCATCGCAATCCCAAACCGTTCGTAGATCTGGGTGTTGTGGTCGCGATAGGAGCCGGGATGAAGCTGCATCACCAGGCCGTCCTCCAGACTCATCCGGGCACTTTCCATCAACATATGCCCGGTAAAACGGGTGGCATCCTCAGCAGTGGCCTGGCCTTTGAGCGCGCGCTGAAAAATTGCTTCAGCCTCTTGCGGTGATAATTCGGCGGTGTAGGGAGTGACAGCGGCATGGTCGGTGGCAGTCGCGCCCATTTTTTTGAAAAAGGCGCGGCGATTTTCCAGAGCCTGGATAAAGGTTTGATAGCTAACCACCTCGATACCGCTGACCGCCCCCAGGGTCTCAATATGCTTGCCCCAGCCGGGCGTATCGAGATTGATCACGCTGTCAGGGCGAAAGGTGGGCAAAACGCGGCCCGGCCAGCCCGACTCCTGGATGGCATGATGATAGCCCAGGGTATCGGTGGCTGCATCGGTGGTGGTCAGGACTTCGATATTAAAGCGTTCGTAGAGACGGCGCGGACGGAACTCCGGCTGCGCCAGACAGGCCGCAAGCTGATCGTAAATATCCTGCGCCGACTCGCCGGTCAGCTTGTCCTCTACACCAAAGACATCATGGAGTTCGTGTGTAAACCAGATGCCGGTGGGTGTTCCCCGGAACAGGTAAAAATTATCGGCAAAAATTTGCCAGATGCGGCGGTGATCCTGCTCCACCTGGACCTCATTGTTTGATTGAGACTCATTAACATCGCGGCGGGGAATACCCAGCCGTTCCAGCGGGATACCCTGCGAGTACAACATCCTGAAAACATAATGATCGGGGATGAGCAGCAGGTCGGTGGGCGTGCCAAAGGAGTAGTCAGGGTCGCCAAGCAGGCGCGGCTCCACATGGCCGTGGGGACAAATGAGAGGAAGGTGGGCCACGCTGGCGTATAAATCTTGGGCAATTTCTTTTTGCCTGGTCTCCGGGCCAAAGAATCGGTCTTCGGGCAGGGATATTTTGGGGCGAGGTATCATGGTCTGTCTCCTTTGAAAATAGTAGACGGTAGATAGGGGTAGTACATCTCTGAAACTTTGCTACCTTGCTACCTTTTCATAATTGATGGCGTGCCCAGGCTCATAAACACTCCTTCGCTTAGTTGATAAGTGGTGCTCTTACAGGTGATCCCGAGGAATGGCTGTCTGCCAGCTTTTGCTAAACACTTCGCTCTCGCCCTCGTAAGCAGCCAGGGTGTGGGCCAGGTAGAAGTTAGTGGCGTCACAGGTCAACCGGCTGTCGGTTTCGAGGCGAACCTGCCAGCCCGGCCGCCGGTAGGCCAGGCGACATTGCAGCCGCTGGGCGGCAGAGAGCGGGTCGTCTTCGCGGATGGTAAACGTTTCCGTAGCTAGCCCCTCCCATTCTAGCCCGTTATCCAACCGCCGCACATGACCATCATCGCTGACGATGGTTAGCTCCGTCGTTCCGCTAACCAGGTCGGTTTGGAGGGTGTGCCGGCGGGCGGCCGGGCGCAGTTCCTCTATAGGCATCGGGATCGAGGTTTCAGCGGGGGCAAAGGGGGGCAGGTTGGCGTCGGCGGGCTGGGGAATGCGGACTGGCAATCGGAGCCGGCTGCCGGACCCCGTCTGTAGGGTCAGGGTGACCGGCCGGGGCGAGGGCCAGGCGTGCCGGGCATAGGTAGGGGAAACAGCTACCCGCCAGCGATGCCCGGCTGGGAGACGATAGCCGATCATATTCAGGGGCACGCTGACCCGGTAAAGCCGGCCGGGTTCCAGCGGCGCGGGTTTGGCGCGTCCATCCCGGTGAGCCAGATTCAACAGACCGTACGTGACCAGGGTCGAGGCTCCGGTCGGGGCCACGTCGCACAGCCGCACGCCCAGCAGGGCCAGCGGCTGGTCGGCCGCCACGGTCAGCTCTACCTCCGGCCGGCCCAAAATCTCTACCGCTGTGGCCAGCGGCGCGCTGGTAAAGGTCATGGCTTCCCCGTCGGCCGGCCGCTGATCGGGCGCGAGTTCACCGCGCCCCCCGTACGACCCCCATTCACCGCACCTCAGGCCGTGACTTTGGAGTCCTTTAAAGGTCAGGTCGTGTTCCAGCCCGGCTGTGATGTCCAAGGTTTGGGCTGTGCCGCTGCTGTTCAGGTAGTAGTCCTGGCCGGTCACGGAGGGGGAAGGCCAGGCGGGGTCGGCTACCCAGCGGCCCGGCCGGGTCTCGTACCAGGTGGCCGGAGGGACACTGTCTTGGATCCAACTCCGCAGCATCGGCTCGGCCATAATGCCGGTGTCAATACCCTTGAGCCAGTAATCCCACCAGCGCAGACTCTCCTGCAAAAAACCCATTGCCGGGCCGGGGATCCCCTGCTCGGGATAGGCATGCGCCCAGGGGCCAATCAGTCCCTTACGCGGCCCAGACAGACCGGCCAGCATGCGGGGGATCGAATTGTTATAGCTGTCGGCCCAGCCGCCGACCATGTAGACCGGGATGGTGATCGCGCCGTAATCCTCGCCCACCGAACCATGCCGCCAGTAGGCATCGCGCCATTGGTGGCGCAGCCACGGTTCCACCCAGGGTGTGTTTTTGTCCAGCCGCTCCAGCCACATCTCCCGCCAGCGCTCGCCCACATGGGCCGGGTCGGGCGGCGAGGGGTTCAGCGTAAACATAAAAGCGGCCCAGGGCAGCATGGTCGCAGTCAGCATGCAGCCGCCCATATAGTGCACGTCGTCGGCGTAGCGGTCGTCGGTAAAGTCCACGGCAATGACCGCCTTGAGCGCCGGCGGCCGGCGCGCGGCCACCTGCAAGCTGTTGAACCCTCCCCAGGAGATGCCGAACATGCCGACGTTGCCGTTACACCAGGGTTGAGCGGCGATCCAGGCGATGACCTCCAGGGCATCATCCTGCTCCTGGGCCAGATACTCGTCGGAGAGGATGCCGTCGGAGTCGCCGCTGCCGCGCATATCTACCCGCAGACAGGCATAACCATGCCCGGCCAGGTAAGGATGGCGCAGGGCGTCGCGTATGGAAGTATGATCGTTTTTGCGGTAGGGCAGGTATTCCAGCAGCGCCGGTACCGGCTGTCGTTCCGCGTCCTGGGGCAGCCAGATGCGCGCCGCCAGCCGGGCGCCATCGGCCAGGGGAATCCAGACGTTTTCAAATTCCCGGATTTTATAGGGAAACTCGGTTTTAATTCGCGCGGTATTAATGTTAAGGCCCCCTTCTCGGTCCAGTCTTACTTGGGGCGGCTGTTACTTCGGCCCCAGCATTTTTTCGGGGCGGACAACCTCGTCAAATTTTTCGCCGGTCAACAAACCCAGCTCGATGGCCGTTTCACGCAGCGTCTTATTCTCGGCGTGGGCCTTTTTGGCCACTTTGGCCGCGTTGTCATAGCCGATATGAGGGTTGAGAGCGGTAACCAGCATGAGCGAGTTGTTGAGATAGCCCTGAATTACCGTGGCGTTGGCCTCGATGCCGACGGCGCAGTGTTCATTGAACGACTCGCAAGCGTCGGCCAGCAGGCGGATGGAGTTGAGCAGGTTGAAAATCATGACCGGCTTGAAGACGTTCAACTCAAAATTGCCGGACATGCCGCCGATATTGACAGCCACATCGTTGCCCATCACCTGGGCGCAGACCATAGTCATGGCTTCGGATTGGGTCGGGTTGACCTTGCCGGGCATAATCGAGCTACCGGGTTCGTTTTCGGGGATGATGAGTTCGCCGATGCCGCAGCGAGGGCCGGAAGCCAGCCAGCGCACGTCATTAGCGATTTTGTTCAGCGAGGCGGCCAGGGTTTTCATGGCCCCGCTGGCAAAAACGACCGCATCGTGGCCGGCCAAGGACTCGAACTTGTTGGGGGCGGTGCGGAAGGGCAGGCCGGTAATGTGGGCGATGTGGGCGGCGGCTTTGACCGCAAAGTCGGGATCGGTGTTTAGCCCCGTGCCAACGGCGGTGCCGCCCAGAGCCAGTTCGTACAGACCATCCAGGGCAAATTCAATTCGCTTCAGGTCGTTGTCGAGCTGCTGGACATAGCCGGAAAACTCCTGGCCCAGGGTCAGCGGGACGGCGTCCATCAGGTGGGTCCGGCCAATTTTGATGGTGTCTTTGAACTCCTCTGACTTGGCTGCCAGCGTCTCGCGCAACTGTTTGACCATCGGCAGCAAGCGGCGGTTCATTTCCTCGGCGGCGGCGATGTGCATGGCCGTCGGGAAGGTATCGTTGGAGGATTGGGCTTTGTTGACGTCATCGTTGGGGTGGATGGGCTTTTTGCTGCCCATGACGCCCCCGGCCAGTTCGATGGCCCGGTTGGAGATGACCTCATTGGCGTTCATATTGGTCTGGGTGCCGCTGCCGGTTTGCCAGATGGAGAGCGGAAAATGTTCGTCCAGTTTGCCTTCGATGACTTCGTCGGCGGCCCGGATAATCAGGTCAGCTTTTTCGGTGAAATTGGGATACAGCTCTTTGTTGGTCAGGGCCGCCGCTTTTTTGAGAATGCCCATCGCCCGGATCATTTCGCGCGGAAAGCGGTCGTGCCCAATCTTGAAATGGATCAATGAGCGGGCCGTTTGCGCGCCGTAATATTTATCGGCGGGTACCTGAATTTCGCCCATTGTGTCGGTTTCGATGCGATAGTTTGTCATATTACCTCCTGCTATCCTAGCGTAATTACATAAAACTCTTCGCGATAAATCTGGCGGCCATACATGTCTACCGCCTGGCTGCGTTCCATGACTCGTTTCGTCACGGCTTCCATGTCCTTGATCTGGCTGGCGTGGCAGCGAATGGCGTTCAGTTTGGTCTCTAACACGTCGGTAATATCCACCCAGCGGTTCGCCTGCATGGTACCGGCCAGGTAGACTTCTTTCACGGCGTGCGGCTCCAGGCCATCGTACAATAGCTCGGGGTGGTACATGCGGTTGCGGGCAGCGGGAAAAACGGCGTCAACGGCGACCTCGCCGGCGGCGCGGTGGTCGGCGTGATTAATGTACATGCCCTGGTAAAAATAACGGGTTGGGTCGAGGGTAATAATCGCGTCGGGCTTAAAGCGGCGAATTTCGGCTACTACGCGCTGACGTAAATTGAGGGTGGATTGCAGTTCGCCGTCCGGCTCCTCAAAAAAGATGACCTGCTTGACCCCCAGTACATCGGCCGCAGCCTGCTGTTCCTCCCGGCGAATCACGACCAATTTTTCAGGAGTCATCGCAGGGTCATCACTGCCCTTGTTGCCGTTGGTCAAAATAAGATAAATAATTTCTGCGCCCGCGGCGCACCACTGAGCAATAGTTCCCCCGCTGAAAAATTCGGGGTCATCAGGATGGGCCATGATGACCATGACCCGGCCGGGAATAGGTGGAGTCAACGTATCACCTCGGTTTCAGAGAAATAAAAAGCGGCTCGCTCAGGCAGCGCAGTCCGCTTTTTGTTATCTATTAGGCTAGAGTGGCTTAATTCTCAATGGCGTTGTTCATCCAGGTCATAATCCCAGTAGCCGGGGCCTTCAGAGAAGTAAGCGGCATTGCGGGCAGTATCCGACTCATACTCGGCCGGGACATCTTCCTCTGGGAAAATGGCTTCGGGCGGGCAGACCGGGACGCATGCGCCGCAGTCAATGCAGGTGTCGGGGTCAATAAAGAAGAGATCGCCCCAGGTGGGATCGCCCTTGGGGCCGGGAATGATGCAGTCTACAGGGCAAACTTCAACGCAGTCGCCCTCGCGAGTGCAAAGTGCAGTGATTGTGTGGGTCATTAAAATCCTCCTAAAATTGTTTGAAAGTTGTTAAAGGGTTGGAGCTAAGTTATTTCGATAAAAATGAAGCAACCTTCAATATGGACCGGGTAAGTAGTGACTGGCCTAACTGCCTGACCGCCACAATACTGGCCTGTGGTCACATCAAATTGGGCGCCGTGCCAGGGACAGGTGACAATTTTTCCGTACAGGCGTCCTTCGGCCAGGGGACCCGTACTGTGCGGGCAAATGTTGCTGATAGCGTAGAACGAGCCAGCCACATTAAATAGCGCAATTTCATGCCCTTTGGCTTTGACCAGCTTGCTTTTGCCGGGAGGGAGTTGGTCAGTTTGGGCAACTTTAACGCGCTCGCTCATAATTTATTGGGTACAAATTTCACAAGGCCATTGTAGTCCCATCGAAAAAAAATGTCAACAGCCTTTAAGCCTAATTTGAAACAAAAAATAACCGGGTCAGCGCTGACCCGGTTATAAAACCTTCTATTGTCTTATCAGAGCCGCTTATTTAGCTGCGGCGTAGTTTTTAGCCACCTGATCCCAGTTGACCACATTCCACCAGGCGGCAATGTAGTCGGGGCGACGGTTTTGATAGTTGAGATAATAAGCGTGCTCCCAAACATCAATTCCCAGGATCGGTGTGCCTTCGCAGCCGGCGATGGCCTTGCCCATGAGAGGATTGTCCTGGTTGGCCGTAGAGCAGATCTCAAGCTTGCCCCCATTGACCACCAGCCAGGCCCAACCACTTCCGAAACGCCCCACGCCTGCTTTGGCAAACTGCTCTTTGAAGCTGGCAAAAGAGCCAAAGGTTGAGTTAATGTCCGCAGCCAGACTGCCGCTTGGCTCGCCGCCGCGGTTGGGGCCCATCAGCAGCCAGAACATCGAGTGGTTCAAATGCCCGCCGCCATTGTTGCGGACAGCCGTGCGGATATTTTCGGGCACAGCGCTGATACCTTTGATCAAATCCTCAATACTTTTGCTTTGCAGATCCGCCTGGCCTTCCAGGGCTGCATTCAGATTATTGACATAAGCCTGATGATGCTTGCCGTGATGGATCTCCATCGTCCGGGCATCAATATGTGGTTCTAACGCATTAGAAGCATAGGGCAGAGCCGGTAGTTCAAAAGCCATAGCTAAACTCTCCTTTTTATAATAAAAATGTTTTTAAGCTAAAATTGACGCAGTTGAGGTGTTGATTGAGACGACTGGAAGGAGTACCCAAAGGGTATTGGATTGAGATATCCCCAAGGCAGCCCTGTTAAGGGGGAGAATGCTATTATAGACAGGGGCTGGGGGCTTGTCAAAATTAAGCATTAAAATGCAATTGACGAGACAGCACGGGTGCGGTACAATCCTCCGCAGATGTGTAACGTTTTACTTCGAACGTGCATGTCAATAATGAGGAGGTTACTTTGATTAATCATACCTGTTTCAAGTGCAAACGGCGCTTTGAATTAGACCCTGTCTTTGTCGGGTTTGAACTGAGCAAGCTGAACAAGAAGAAGCCCAGCTATTACCAGGCGGTCTGTCCGGCCTGCCGGGCTATCAATAAAGTTTCGGTCAGCCAGATGCAGGCTGAGCTGGACAGTGTGGGCGACGAAATCCAGGCGATGGTGGCCGACTACGAACAAAAGAAGGCCGAGGCCAAGGCTGAGGCTCGGGCTGAGAGGGAAGCCAAGTCGGAGAAGTGAGCCTCGATTTTGGATATTTCTCTTGCAGACCTGGAAAAACCGATCCGGGCGATCCATGCGGCCCCACCCATGGTGGTGATAGAATTTGCCGGGGCCGGGGCGCAGGCGCTGGCCTGGCTGCACAATGTGCCCGGCTCATCACGGACCGTGCTGGAAGCAACCGACCGTTATGCGGCGAATTCGCTGGTCAGTTTGCTGGGTTCTGAACCGGTTCAATTTACCTCGCCCCAAGTAGCCCGGACGATGGCGACGAAGGCTTACATCCGGGCCAGACAGTTAGCTGAACCAGGAACGCCGGTCGCCGGGGTCGGTTCTACGGCGACTATCGCTACCGATCGGACTAAGCGCGGCGACCATCGCTGCTGCCTGGCGGTCTGTGATGCCCGCGGTGTAACCTCTTACGCCTTGACCCTGACCAAGGGCTTGCGGACGCGCCAGCAGGAAGAGTATCTGGTCAGCCTGCTCATTCTCCGGGCGGTGGCCGATGTCTGTGGGGTCAAGGAGTTGCCGGCACCTACCCTGGTTGGCGGTGAGGCCCTTGTCGAGCATTTTGAGCCGGTTGATTTGATCTCGCGTCTGCTGGCTGAGGAGGTTGAATGGGTTGCCGTAGCCCCGGATGGCCAATTAAGCGCCGGCGAAACCCTGCCCCATATCGTCCTGCTGTCAGGCGCTTTTAATCCTCTCCACGAGGCTCATCGGCGGCTGGCCGAGACGGCGGCAGAGATGCTGGCGCAAGAGGTTTATTTTGAGTTGGCCCTGGTTAACGCCGACAAAGCGCCGATCAGCCTGGAAGAAGCCCAGCGGCGGGTCGCCCAGTTTGCCGGTTTGGGCACGGTCATTCTGACTCGCGCCCCCCTGTTTAGCCAGAAGGCCCAGCTTTTTCCGCACAGCGTTTTTGTCTTAGGGATTGATACCGTCGAACGGTTGATCCAGCCGCGCTTTTATCATAACGACCTGGCCGAAATGTTGGCCTCGTTCAAAACTATTCGCACGGCCGGCTGTCGCTTTCTGGTAGCAGGCCGGCTGCGAGGCAATCATTTTCTGACCCTGCAAGATTTGGACTTGCCGCAGGGGTATCGCGAATTGTTTGAAGAAATTCCGGGTTTTCGCATGGATATCTCGTCAACTGCTATTCGGGAGGGAAACGTGGTACACTCAAAAGAAATAAGAAATTAATTATTCGCCTACCGATACCCGAATTCTTATTTCTCGTTTCTTCATTCTTAATTCTTAAGGAGTCAAATAACATCTTATGAGTCGCCGTGAAGAAATTTTAGATGGATTGTATGAACATACCCTGGATGGGGAAGCGGAGCCGGTCAAGGAGCTGGTCAAGGAGGGCTTGGAACTCGGCATCGAGCCGATAAGCATGCTCTTCGACGCGCTGATCCCGGCTTTGGAGGAGGTGGGCCGCCTGTTTGAGCAGGGTGAATATTTTGTGCCCGAAATGCTCATTGCCGCCCGCGCCATGCAGGGGGCGATGGACATCCTCAAGCCGCTGCTGCTTTCCAATGCCAATATTCAAATTGGGACGTATGTGATGGCAACCGTGAAGGGCGATATTCACGACATCGGCAAAAATTTGTGCAACATCATGCTCGAAGGAGCGGGGTTCAAGGTGGTGGACCTGGGGGTCAACTGCCCGCCGGAGAAATATGTGGCCGCAGTCGTTGAACACAAAGCCGAATTGGTGGGCATGAGCGCCTTTTTGACCACAACCATGCCCATGTTCAAAAAGAATATCGAAGCCTTCAAAGAGGCCGGTCTCCGGGATAAGGTCAAAATCATGGTTGGCGGCGCGCCGGTGACGCAGGAGTACTGCGACGTGGTCGGCGCGGACGGCTACGCCCCCGATGCCAGCTCGTGCGTGCGGCTAGCTAAGCAATTGCTGGCGGAGTTGAAGGAGAAGCAGATAGCGTAATAAGGATACCGTAGAGGTTTCTAAAATCTCTGTGGTTTGGAAGAAGGGGTACTCGGTCTGCCGGACTAGCCCTGACTGCATTCATCAACGGGAGGAAATGTAGGACAAACTTAAGTTTGTCCTACATTTGTATTTGACAGGAAATTTTTTTGATCCTATAATAGTTTCGATTTCTTACGAAATATCCCCTCTGTGATTTATTCCGAAAGCTACGAAGAGGTGGCCACTTGGGCAAAGAACACCGTCTGGCGGAACGTAGGCAAAATATCCTGGCCGCCCTCGAAGAGGCCGGCGAACTCTCCGTAGAAGATATGAGTATTCGCTTTGACGTATCGGAAGTGACGATCCGCCAGGATTTGCAGGCTTTAAGCAACCAGGGCTTGTTACTGCGCACACGAGGCCGGGCTTTTGCCACCACCGTTATGCCCGAATTTTCCTTTGATGTGCGCCAGCAGCAGCAGGCCGCCCAAAAGCGGCGCATCGGCCAGGCCGCGGCGGCGTTAGTTACTCATGGTGATACGATCTTCCTCGACGCCAGCACCACCGCCCAGGCCATGATCCCTTACCTCAAATCTTTATCCGAATTGACTGTCATCACCAACAGCCTCAAAGTGGCCCTGAGTCTGCTCGACTCACCCCAGATTCACGTAATTTTGCCGGGCGGTCATCTGCGGCGTGAGTCCATTTCGGTGGTAGGCCAGCCGCCGGATAATTCCCTGGAAGGCATCAACGTCCAGCTTGGTTTTTTTGGCGCGCGTGGAGTTACCCCCGGTGAAGGTCTGACCGATGTCAACCTGAGTGAAGTGACGATGAAACGAGCGATGGTTGAATGCTGCCGCCGGGTAGTTGGGGTCATTGATGCCCGTAAATGGGGCAATGTTGCTACGGCCACCTTCGCTACGGCGGAGCAAATTCACCTGCTTATTACCGACTCCGATGCGCCCACCGAGATGGTAAAAGAGATGCGGCAGCGCGGCGTTGAAGTTTTGCTCGTTTAATGATGCTAAAGGTGTAATGTGTGACTATGACCAGTAACACCATCCTCGAAATGCAGCATATTAGTAAAAGCTTTGCGGGGGTCCATGCCCTGCGAGATGTATCCTTTGACCTGCGGCCCGGCGAAGTCCATGCCCTGCTGGGTGAGAACGGGGCGGGTAAGTCCACCCTGATCAAAGTCATTACCGGCGTCCACCAGCCCGACGGGGGTGAAATCCGGCTTTATGGTCAACCGGTGGTCTTTCATAACCCGCTGGAGTCACGCCAGCATGGGATTGCGGCCATTTATCAAGAGCCGAGTCTTTTTCCGGATTTAGACATTGCCGAGAATATATTTGTCGGCCGCCAGCCGACCCGCGGCGCTGGCCAAATTGCCTGGGGCCGGATGCACCAGGATGCCGCTGCTTTGCTTGATTCGCTGGGTGTGGAGCTTGAGCCAAAAACAAAAGCGCGCAACCTGAGCGTGGCCCAGCAGCAGATGGTTGAGATTGCCCGCGCCCTGTCTGTTCATGCCAAGATTTTGATTATGGATGAGCCGACCTCTTCGCTGACCCTGGCCGAGGTAGACGATCTGTTTCGCATTGTCCGCCAACTGCGTGAGGCCGGCACGGCCATTGTCTTTATCTCTCACCGCCTGGAAGAACTCTTTCAACTGGCCGACCGGGTGACTGTCCTGCGCGATGGGGCCTATGTCGGCACCAGAACTATCGGCGAGGTCACGACCGACAGCCTGATTCAGATGATGGTGGGCCGCACTCTGGCCGACATGTTCCCCAAACTCGACGTGGAGGCCGGCAAGGTTGTGTTACAGGTCGAGGGGCTGGGCCGGGAAGGCTTGTTCCGGGATGTCTCGTTTGAGCTGCGCCAGGGGGAAATCCTGGGCATGGCTGGCTTGGTCGGAGCCGGCCGCACCGACGTGGCCCGGGCTATCTTTGGGATAGACCCCGCTACCAGTGGCGTGATAAAGATTGATGACCAACCGGTCAAAATTACCAGCCCGGAACAGGCCATGCGCTTGGGGCTGGCTTACGTCCCTGAAGACCGGCAGCACCACGGCTTAATTTTGCCGCTGCCGATCTCGCAAAATATCACCTTACCCATTCTGTCAGAATTTGCCCGGATGGGCTGGCTGAACGGCCAGGGTGAGCAGCAGACGGCCCGCCAGGCTGCGACTCAGATGGAGGTCAGGGCGGCCGGGTTGTGGCAGAAAGCGCGGGAGCTGTCGGGGGGCAACCAGCAGAAGGTGGTGCTGGCCAAGTGGCTGACCACCAAGCCCCGCATCCTCATTCTGGACGAGCCAACACGCGGGATTGATGTCGGAACCAAGGCAGCCGTGCACGGGCTGATGAGCCAACTGGCGGCGCAAGGCATGGCCATCATCATGATTTCTTCCGAACTGCCGGAAGTCCTGGGCATGAGCGACCGCATTTTGGTGATGCGGGAAGGCCGGCTGACCGGTGAACTCAGCCGGAGTGAGGCCACCCAGGAAAAAGTGATGCTGGCTGCGACAATGGCCATGTAGCTTGCCAAATATCATAGAGAAGGAAATTGGGTTGTGACCATAAAAGCGGCAGAAGCGCCTAAGCAAAATGTGTTATTCACGTTAGCTACCCTGCGTGAAACCGGGATCATTGTTTTTATTATCCTGTTGGTTATCCTAGTTAGCCTGCGCAGCGGCTCGGCCTTTTTGAGTCTGGAAAATTTTCGCGATATTTTGCTGAATATCTCGATCCTGGCGATTGTAGCCCTGGGCCAAACCATGGTCATTATCACGCGAGGCATTGACCTCTCGGTGAGTTCGATGATCGGATTGGTAGCGATGATGGTCGCCTTTGTGATCAAGGCCAATCCCGAACTTTCGCCGGTTTTGGCGCTGCTGCTGGGGATGGCCCTGGGCTGTGTGCTGGGCAGTTTCAATGGGCTGCTGATTACCGTCGGCAAGGTACCGCCGATTATTGCCACGTTAGGCACGTTGAGCATCTACCGCGGGGCCGTTTTTCTTTACAGCGAAGGTACCTGGATTAATGCCTTTGAGCTGCCACAGAGCATTAAAGTGCTGGCTAAAGGCACCCCCTTGGGGCTGCCCAATCTGGTCATCTTTGCCCTGATTGTGGCGGTCATTATCTACTATTTTCTCAACTACACCCGCATGGGGCGGGATATTTATACCGTCGGCAGCAACCCTGCCGCGGCCGAAGTAGCCGGTATCCGGGTGAAACGGATCATCTTTAGCGTTTATTTAATATGCGGCCTGTTGTGCGGCCTGGCCGGCGTGCTGTGGGTCTCACGCTTTGAATCGGCCCAGACGAATACCGCCCTGGGCTTTGAGTTACAGACCGTGGCGGCCTCGGTGGTGGGTGGAGTCAATATTTTTGGCGGCAGTGGGACAGTCACCGGGGTACTGTTGGGAGCTTTCCTGCTGGGGATCATCAACAATGCCTTAACCCTGGTGCGGATTTCACCCTTCTGGCAGTTGGCGGCCCAAGGGTTGTTGATTTTGCTGGCTGTTGTGGTTGACTCCTTGATTTTGCGCCGCTTACAGCGAACCCTGACGGTGAGGAAACTAGCATGACGATGCCATCCGAATCTAACGTATCGGTTACAACCGGGGCAGCCAAAACTGAAGGGGTCTGGTCTACTCCACCGCGCTCGCTGGCCTCAATTTTTATGCGCTGGGAGTGGTTCCTGGTCCTGCTGATCATCCTGACCAGCCTGATCAATACCCGGCTCTCTCCTTTTTTCCTGGAGGCTAACAACCTGTTTAGAACCGCCTCGGACTTTATGGAATTGGGGTTGATGATGCTGCCCATGGCCTTTATTATCATCGCTACGGGCAGCGTTGACCTGGGGGTGGCTTCAAACCTGGGCATGTGCGCTTCATTTATGGGCTGGCTATTTAATAACGGCTGGAATATCTGGGCCGCCGCCGCCGCCGCCCTGGTGCTGGGATCGCTGGCGGGATTAGCCAATGGCTTGCTTATTACCCGGATTAAACTGCCGGTGCTGGTTGTGACCCTGGCGACTTACGCTCTTTACCGGGGCATTGCTTATGTCCTGCTCGGCGATGAAGCGGCGCGGGGCTATCCCGAGGCTTTCACCTATTTGGGGCAGGGCAAGTTGGGCAACACGCCGGTTCCTTTCTCGATGCTGCTGTTTGGGGTGATGGCCCTTATTTTTGGCCTGGTCCTGCACAAAACCACCTTCGGACGCATGTTGTACGCTATTGGCAGCAACGAAGAAGCATGCCGCTACTCCGGGGTAGCGGTTGACCGGATTAAGCTCGTTATCTTTACCCTGTCTGGCTTCATGGCCGCCCTGGCGGGTATTGTCCTGGCGGCTCGTTTTGGCAGCACTCGCCCGGATATTGGGCTGGGCCTGGAATTGGATGTCATCACCGCTACCGTCCTGGGCGGGGTGGACATTGCCGGCGGCACCGGCACGATGGTTGGCGCCGTTTTGTCGCTGATCCTCATCGGTGTGCTGCGCTTTGGCATGAGCCTGGTCAATATCCAGGGCCAGGTGCAGGGCATCATTATCGGCCTGCTGCTCATTTTGGCGATTTTGCTGCCCCGCCTGGGCCGGTTGGTATCGGGCGGTGGCCTCAAATTGACTCGCGGCGCGCTGGGAGGAGTCGTGGCGGTTGGCCTTGTCGTTGTCATGTTTGGCAACTTTTTTGCCTGGTCCCGCAACCTGGTGCTGGTGACACCGGAGCCGACGCCCCGGCCGCCAACGGCCACGCCGCTGCCGGCCGTGGTTTTGAAACCAACGCCGACCCCGGTCAAGCTGCCGCCCACCCCAACCCCGCGTCCCAGCCCTACCCCGACCTTAACGCCAACGCCCGCTCCCACAAATACCGCTGCGGCAGTACAGAAACAAGTTGAAGCCGCCACGGCCATGCCGACCCCGACTCCAACCCCAACCGAACCGCCCAAACCGGTTGAGGATATGATCGAAATTCCGGCTGGCCCCTTCACGTTAGGCGATGACGCCGGGGAACCCAACGAAGGCCCGGCCCAGCCCATTGATTTACCGGCCTACCAGATTGATCACTTTGAAGTGACCAATGATGATTTTATGCTGTTTGTTAACGCTACAGGCTACCAAACTGAAGCCGAAAAGAAAGAGGCCAAGAAAACATGGCGCAGTGATGTCGAAGGTAAGGGCAGTCATCCCGTGGTCAGGGTCACGTGGAATGATGCCCAGGTCTTCTGCGAGTGGCTGGGCAAGCGGCTGCCCACTGAGCCAGAATGGGAGAAGGCGGCTCGCGGAGATCAGGGCAATCTTTTCCCCTGGGGCAATACCTTTGATGCCAGCAAGGCTAACTTGAAAGCCAGTGGCATCCGTGGCACCGTAGCGGTTGGCAGCTTTCCGGCCGGGGCCAGCGCCTATGGAGTTGAGGATATGGCCGGGAATGTCTGGGAATGGACGGCTGATCCTTATCAGCCTTATCCCAACAGTACTTATCAGGATAAATTTTACAGCGACCAGCTTCGAGTGACACGTGGTGGTGGTTGGTTTGACGAGGAGCCGCAGGCGCGCTCGGCCAATCGTTCTGCCGCGGCGCCCGACTCGGCCAACGATGATCTGGGCTTCCGCTGTGTGAGGTAGTATCACTGCTGACGACCGGCCGCCTGCCGCGCCGCGATCCCTCGCAACGGTCGATGGCCGGCGATCTATAAAAGTCTGAAACAAGGAGGATTGCCTATTGCTAAGGAGTACCTGTGCTAAAAATCAAATTACCCAAAGGGCACAATGCCCAAAATCTAAAATCCAAAATCCAGAATTAAATTGAGGAGAATCTAAAATGCTTAAAAGTTTAACCAAAGTAATGGCCGTTGTTCTTTTGCTGACTTTGTTGGTTCCCTCAGCAACCGCTGTGCTGGCCCAAGAAGCCGTGGCTTGTGACCAGGATTACAGCGTCCAGGCGGACGACTGGCTGAGCAAGCTGGCCGATAAGTTCTATGGCGACGTACTGGCCTACCCGGCCATCTTCGACGCCACCAATGCTGCCGCCAAGAGTGACAGCAGCTACGCGACGATTGCCAACGCCGACCTGATCGAACCCGGTTGGAAATTGTGCATCCCCAGCGCGGAAGATGCCCAGGCAATGATGGGCGGCGCAGCCCCTGCCGAAGCTCCGGCAGCGGCCCCGGCGGCTGGTGGTGGCAAAAGCTACGTTTTGGTTCCCAAAAACCTGGGCAACCCCTATTTTGACGCAGCCAATGTTGGCGCTCAGGCCGCTGCTGCGGAATTGGGTGTAACCGTGACCTATCAAGGGTCCGCTACCGCTGATGCTACCGAGGAGATTCAATTACTCAACTCACTGATTGCCCAAAAAGTGGATGGCTTGGCTGTTTCGGCCAATGATTCCGACGCGTTAGTGCCGGTAGGTAAATCTGCCATTGAAGCGGGTATCCCTGTCGTTAGCTGGGATGCAGCGATTGCTCCCGGTGGCCGGACCGTTCACATCAACCAAGCTACCGCGGAAGGCATTGGTCGGGGTCAGATCGAGTTAGTCTCCGAGCTTATCGGCGGCGAGGGCGAAATTGCAATCCTCAGCGCTACTTCTACCGCGCCCAACCAAAATGAGTGGATCAAATGGATGAATGATGAACTGACCAAGCCCGAGTACGCTAACGTTAAGCTGGTGGCTACCGTCTACGGCGATGACGACGATGAGAAGAGCTATAATGAGGCCCTGGGCCTAATGAAGACCTATCCTGACCTGAAGGCTATTATCGCCCCAACGACCGTCGGTATCGCCGCTTCGGCTCGCGCGGTTCAGGATCAAGGCATGGTTGGTAAAGTTGCGGTTACCGGTTTGGGATTGCCCAGCCAGATGCGTGAGTATGTCAAGAGTGGCGCTTGTCCGGCTTTTGCTCTATGGAATCCGGAAGACCTGGGCTACCTGGCTATCTACACCTTGAATGCAATTGCGAGTGGCCAGATCGAAGGCAAGCCTGGCGACACTTTTGATGCCGGCAAGCTCGGCTCGTACACCATTGACGAAAACGGCGAAGTTTTACTTGGGCCGCCTTTCGTTTTTGATCCCAGCAACATTGACAATTTCCAATTCTAAATTTTCGATCTAAAACGTGGTGTGGCGTACAATTCACCTGTGCGCCACACCCTTTTATAAAAGTAAAACCAATTAGCCGCATTACAGTTAACCATTAAAAATGACGAATGAACTACTTGCCCAGCTTATTACCCTGTCCAATAACCTTGGTGATCCTACCAACGATTATGTTATTTTAGGAGAGGGTAACACCTCTGTTAAAGTTGACGATGAAACTTTTTGGGTCAAAGCCAGCGGGACGGAATTGCGCACCGTTGGCCCCGAAGGGTTTGTACAGGTTTATTTTGAGCCAATTTTAGCTATGCTCCACGGCCCTGATTTGAGCGATGAGGCGGTCAAACAGACTCTCGTGGCCGCCAAAGTAGACCCGCAGGCCAAAGGCCATCCCTCGGTTGAAACGGCCCTGCACGCCATGTGTCTCAAGTTGGCCGGGGTCAACTTTGTGGGTCACACGCACCCTTCGGCGATCAACATGATCACCTGTTCGACCGCTTTTGAAGCGGCCTTGAGCGGCCGTCTTTTCCCGGACGAAATTGTGCTGTGTGGCTCGGCCCCGCTGCTGATCCCCTATGTTGATCCGGGTCTGCCCCTGGCCCGTGAGGTTTATCACCGGATCAAAACTTATATTGATACCCACAGTGAGCGGCCCCGGACTATCTACATGCAGAATCACGGCTTTATCGCCCTGGCTCCCACCGCCCAACAGGTTGAAAATATCACCGCCATGGCGGTCAAAGCGGCCCGCATTTTGGTCGGCACTTATGCGCTGGGGGGTCCCTGTTTTATGACTTCCCAGGCCGTTGCCCGGATTCACACCCGCCCCGATGAACATTACCGGCAGCGGGTCATCGGGAAAGGATGAGGCGAAGAAACGAGGACGCGGGGATGCGGAAGTATGAGCAACCCTTTCGCCTTTTTGCCTCAGTACCAGGCTCCCTTTGGCACGATTCCTCACCTCACGATGATAGATGATGCAAACAAATCAAAAAGTTATAGTCCTTGAATCAAAATTAAACAATTTTAACTCGACTATCCGCGCCGAAGCTTTGCAAGAATTGCTGGCTTTAGTTCAAGAGGGCCACATAGATCTCCCGCCTGCCGCCGATATAGCCAACATGCACTGCCACACCTTCTTCTCCTTCAACGGTTATGGTTATTCACCCACGGGGCTGGCCTGGCTGGCCCGGCGGCGGGGTTTTAAATTGATCGGGATGGTTGACTTTGATGTGCTGGATGCGGTGGATGAATTTCTGGCTGCTTGCGAGGCGGTCGGCGTGCGCGGCAGCGCCGGGATTGAGACGCGTGTCTTCATCCCGGAATTTGCCACCCGCGAAATCAACTCTCCCGGTGAACCGGGCGTATATTATCATATGGGCATCGGCTTCACTTCCAGTCAGGCTCCGGCTGGCGTTGTCCCTATCCTGGCCGATATGCGCCGCCGGGCCTCTGAACGTAACCGTGATATGCTGGCTCGTATTAATGATTATTTAGCGCCGGTGACGGTGGATTACGAGCGAGATGTCTTGCCCTTGACTCCTCGGGGGAACGCCACCGAGCGGCATATGCTGCAAGCTTTTGTCCAGGCGGCGGAACAGGCGGTTTCAGACCCGGCAGCTCTTTGGGCTGACAAGTTGGGCCAGGAGCCAGGGCAGATAGCCGCCCTCATGAGCGACGGCCCCCGGTTCCAAAACCTGGTGCGTGCCAAATTGATGAAAAAAGGTGGGGTTGGCTATGTCCAGCCCAGCCCGGACACTTTCCCAACCGTCGAGGAATTTCACCGCTTCATTATTGCCTGCGGGGCGCTGCCCTGCGCCGCCTGGCTGGATGGCCTGTCGGCGGGTGAGCAGGCCATTGAGGAACTGTTGGAGCTTTTGATCGGTAAGGGAGTGGTCGTGCTGAACATCGTGCCCGACCGCAACTGGAACATCGCTGACCCCGACCAAAAACGACTGAAAGCGCAAAAGCTCTACGAAGTCGTCGAACTGGCCCAAAAGCTGGATTTGCCGCTCAATGTTGGGACCGAGATGAATGCTTACGGTCAAAAGTTGGTGGACGACTTCGATGCGCCGGAGTTGGCTCCGGTTCGAACTGCCTTTATGGATGGAGCCTACTTTATTTACGGCCATACTGTGGCCCAGCGGGCGCTGGGGCGGGGTTATCAAAGTGATTGGGCTAAGACCCATCTGCCTGGCCGTCGTGAACGGAACGCGTTTTATACCGAATTGGGCCGGAAAGTCGAGCCGGGAGCGCAAGACCAGATCCGGCTGAAGCAAATAATCAGTGCCTTGAAGGTTGAAAGTTAGTACAGGAGTCCAAAGACACTTTGGACTCCTATATTTGAAGGGGGAAAATTTAATCAGTGAAAGATTCTGCTAACCGAGTTGTAAAGGATTGAATGAGCATGTCTGATAAATTAAGCCGCTATTGCCAGGCTAAAGAAATTTCCAAAGAAAACCGCCTCTGGCCGCTGTACGGCGCCGGCTTTGAAAATCTGGGCCGCAGTGACCAACCGATCATCGTAGATCTCCCCCCCTATGGCCCGGATGAATTACTGGTCCGGCATGATGCCTGCGGTATCTGCTTTTCCGATATCAAAGTTATCAATGCCGGCGAGCAGCATCCGCGTATCTTCCGGAATATGCAGAAAGAGCCGGTTGTCTTGGGCCACGAAGTTGCTATGACCGTGGTCGGCGTGGGCGAGAAACTGCGTGACCAGTATAAAATTGGTGATCGCTTGATTATCCAGGCCGATATCTGGTCAAAGGGAATCAACTACGCCTACGGCTATATGATCCAGGGCGGCATGTCTCACTATGGCGTCATTGACCAGCGTGTGCTCAACGGCGATGATGGAAATTATCTCATTTCCGTCCAACCGCAGACCGGTTATGCCGAAAGCGCCCTGGCCGAGCCTTGGGCCTGCGTGATTGCTGCTTACCATCTGCGTTACCGCACCAGCCTCAAACCCGACGGCGTTACCTGGATCATCGGTACTGCCGCAGCCAGGGACGACTATTATTTTGGCGCTGGTTTCGATGAGGAAGCTCACCCCCGCCAACTGGCTCTCACCAATGTCCCCGCGGCGTTCGCGGCTCGCCTCCGCGAACAGGCTGTTCGCCTGAAAGTCGAGGTTATAGATATACCCCTCGACGGTCAGCCGTCTGCCTCTAACGGTCAAATGTTGTTTGACGATATCATCATTCTCGGCCCTGACCCCGACGTAATTGAAACTGCCAGTCCCTACCTGGCTGACTTTGGCATTGTCGCTCTCGTGGCCGACAAACCCTTGCCCCGGCCGGTCCAGGTGGATATGGGCCGGGTGCATTATAATCGCTGGACTTATGTGGGCGGACCGGGGCCGGATATTGCCCGTGCTTACAGCGACCATCGCATCCGGGCGGAACTGAAACCGGGCGGCAAAACCTGGTTTGTCGGCGCGGGCGGGCCGATGGGCCAGATGCATGCCCAGCGAGCCGTTCAATTATTGCAGCCACCCGCGCTCATTCTCTGTACCGATCTGGTCCAGGAGCGCCTGCAGGCGTTGGACGACATGCTCGGTACGGAAGCGCGCGCCAAAGGGATCAATTTTGTCTGTTTATCGGCCCAGGAGGCAGACTATCGGCAGCGGCTGGCCGAGCTGGCCGGCGCCGGCTTTGACGATATTATCGGCTTGGTGCCGGTGCCGCCCGTGATCAGCGAATCGGCGGCTTATCTGGCCCCAGAAGGCGTGATGAATGTTTTTGCCGGGGTTAAACGCGGCACGATGGTCACGCTTGATTTGAGCGCCGTATATCTGGAAAACAAGCGATTCATCGGCCACACCGCCTCAACCATCGAAGATTTGCGCCTGATGCTGCGTGAAACTGAAACAGGGCATCTTTCGCCCAATCGCTCGGTGGCTGCAATCGGGTCGCTCTCAGCGGCGAAAGAGGGTTATCTGGCCGTGCGGGATGCCAAATTCCCCGGCAAGATAGTTATCTTCCCCCATATCAAGGAATTTCCCTTGACCGCCCTGCCGGAATTGAAAGAGAAGCTGCCGACCGTCTACGCCAAGCTAAAAGACGGCCATGAATGGACAATTGAAGCGGAGAAAGAATTTTTGGAGTTGATGCTGCCTTAGTTTGAGCAGGGGAGTGGGGGCGAATTTATCACCCCTGCCCCCCTGCTCCTCTGCGTGGAGATAGAGAAAAATGACAAAACTACTACAAGATCGGATTGCCCTCGTTACCGGCGGAGCGCAGGGGTTGGGCCAGGCGCTTTGCCAGCGTTTGGCCGCTGAAGGCTGCCATGTGGTTGTGGCGGATCTGAACGGGGAAGCGGTTATCGCTACAGCGGCCGAAATTGCCACTGTGACAGACCGGCAAACCATGGGTGTTAAGGTAGATGTGACCGACGAGGCCCAAGTTGAAACCATGGTCGCCCAAATTCTGGCCAAGTTCGGACGCCTGGATATTGCCGTGTCTAACGCCGGGATTCTCATTGCCGAAGAAATCACCGAATTTCCGGCGGAAAAGTGGCGGGCGGTGATGAACGTTAATTTATTCGGCTATTTCCTGATCGCCAAACATGTCGCCCGGCCGATGAAGGCCCAAAAAAGCGGGGCAATTATTCAAATCAACTCCAAATCGGGTAAAAAGGGGAGTTTCAAAAATTCGGCTTACGCCGCCAGCAAATTTGGCGGTATCGGCCTGACCCAGAGTATTGCCCTGGATCTGGCCGAGTTTGGGGTGCGGGTTAATGCCGTCTGCCCCGGCAATTTGCTCGACTCGCCGCTGTGGGTAAACTCTCTGTACAGTCAATATGCCAAAAAATGGGGTATTACTGAAGCCGAGGTGCGCCAGAAATACATTGACCAGGTGCCGATGAAACGCGGCTGTACCTATGAAGATGTCTGTAATGTGGTTGTCTTCCTGGCCTCCGACCAGTCCAGCTACATGACCGGCCAGGCGATCAATGTCACCGGTGGCCAGGAAATGCGCTAACTCGACCGCGGACCACTGCCGTTAACTCAGAGTTCTTATGTCATTCGAGTGGAACGAGGAATCCCTCGAATCTGGGCTAAAGAGTGATTTTGAGGAAATCTCTTGCTCCCCGGCTCGATAATCTTCACAAAAGGGAATCAAATGTATGGGAGATAAATTAGAACTCTACCGCCGGGCCACGATCCAGAGCAGCGAGAATCGCTTATGGCCGCTCTATGGCGCCGGTTTTGAAAACCTGGGCCGCAGTGGCCGGCCGATTACGGTAGATATACCCAGCTACGGGCCGGACGAACTGTTGGTCCGGCACGACGCCTGCGGTATTTGCTTTTCCGATATCAAAGTTATCAACGCCGGGGAGCAGCATCCGCGTATCTTTCGCGATATGAAAAAAGAGCCGGTGGTATTGGGTCACGAAGTAACCCTGACCATCGTCGGCGTGGGCGAAAGTCTTACCAGCCAGTACAAAGTTGGGGATCGTTTCATTGTCCAGGCCGATGTTTATTATGGTGGAATCAATTATGCCTACGGCTATATGATCCAGGGCGGCATGTCCCAGTACAGTGTCATTGGCGAGCGGGTGCTGCACGGCGACGAGGGCAATTACCTTATCCCGGTGCAGCCGCAGACCGGTTATGCCGAAAGCGCCCTGGTTGAGCCATGGGCCTGTGTGGTGGCCACTTATAACCAGACTTATCGGACCGGGTTGAAGCCGGGCGGCGTCACCTGGATCATCGGCACGCCGCAGGCCAGGGAAGATTACTTTTTCAGCGCCGGCCTGGACGAGGCGAACCACCCGGCCCGGTTGGTCATGAGCAACGTACCGCCCGTTTTTGCCGACCGGCTGCGCGAGCAGGCGGCCCGGCTGTCCATCGAAGTGGTGGAGCTGCCGCTGGAACGGCAAAAGAGTTACGATGAGCGGCTGCGCCACGAAGCTGAGGTGATACATTTTGATCCACTGCCGCCCGGTTTTGACGACATCATTATCCTCGGCCCCGACCCCGATATCATCGAGGCGGTCAGCCCGCACCTGGCCCACTTTGGTATTGTCGCTATCATGGCCGACACGCCGCTGCCCCGGCCGGTGCAGGTGGATATTGGCCAGGTTCACTATCACCGCTCGCTTTATATCGGCGGTTCCGGCCCCGATATTGCCCAGGTCTATCGCCGCCAGCCCGTCCGGGCCCACTTAAAAGCGGGCGGCAAAACCTGGCTGGTTGGCGCCGGAGGACCGATGGGTCACATGCACGTCCAGTGGGCGCTGCAATTGGACCGGCCGCCGGCGGCTCTGCTCTGCACAGCCCTCACCTGGCACCGCCTGCAAACCATCGAAAGTGAATTTTGGGCCAGAGCCAGGACCGAGAATGTAAATTTCACCTGTCTCAGCGCCGACGATGGAGCTTACCGGGAGCGACTGTCCGAGATAGCTGGAGACGGCTTTGACGACATTATTGTTCTGGCCCCCTCCGCTGAGGCTGTGGCGGATGCTGCCGCCTACCTGGCCCCAGGCGGGGTCATGAATGTCTTTGCCGGCCTCAAGCGGGGCACGATGGTCACGCTTGATTTAAATTTAGTTTGCCAGCGCGATATTCGCGTTATCGGTCATTCCGGTTCAACCATTCCCGATATGCGTTTGATGCTGGAACATGTAGAAAGCGGCCGGTTATCGCCCAATCACACGGTGGCGGCAGTGGGTTCGCTTGAAGCGGCGCGAGCCGGGTATGAGGCGGTACGACAGGCCACCTTTCCGGGGAAAGTCGTTATTTTTCCCCATATCAAAGAATTTCCGTTGACTCCTTTAACCCGGTTGAATGACAGCCTGCCCACCGTTTATGCTAAATTGAATAAAGGCCGGGAATGGACCCTTGAGGCGGAGCAGGAATTTTTACGGTTGATGTTGCCCTGACATCCCATGACCACTGGAACGATCACTGATGGTGGGGTTGATGGTCATCAGCAATAGCAATTTTTAATTTGGTAAGTTTTTAAGGCTTGAATGACTTCAACCTGAATACTAAATTCTTGACAAGGTAAAACTTTTGTGTTATCTTTTGCGCAACCGCTTACGTAAGCGGTTGCGCAACATTAACCGGCGTCCTCCAGCTATTAAACGTTTAAGAAAATACTACAAGGATGTAGTCTCTCCATGGCTAGAGTAAATATTCGAGATGTAGCCGACCGGGCCGGAGTTTCCACAGCCACCGTCTCGCATGTTATCAATCAAACCCGTTTTGTCCGCGAAGAAACACGACGAAAAGTGTTGGAAGCGGTTGAAGCCCTCAATTACCATCCCAGCACCATTGCCCGTGGGCTGGCCACAAATACCACTCAAACAATTGGCCTGATAATCTCAGACATCACGAACCCCTTTTTTACGGCGGTGGCTCGTGGTGTTGAGGATGAATTTAACCAGTTCGGCTACCACACCATCTTCTGCAACACTGACGAAGACCCCGCCCGCGAGGATGAATACCTCCGCCTGCTTTTTGCCCACCAAATTGATGGTTTAATTATTGCCCCTACCGGTGTCCATTCAGACCGCCTATTACGGATCGCCGAAGCTGAGATACCGATTGTCCTGTTGGACCGGGCCGCGCCCGGTATTACGGCTCCCCTGGTTCATGTGGACAACGAAGGAGGTGCTTATCAAGCCACCCGCTATCTCATTGAGTTGGGCCACCGCCGCATCGGTATTCTCACCGGCATGGAAACCATCTCCACCCTCGGGATGCGGGTCAGCGGCTACCGGCGGGCTTTGCAAGAGGCAGACATCCCGGTTGATGAAGATTTGATTATCCGGGCTGATCCTCGCTTTCACAAAAACCAGCTCTATCCAAGCGACTCGCTCCTGTGGGGGTCTATCACCAATTTGCAGATGACGCCGAACGCCTTTCTGGCGCTGCAAAAATTACTTGATTTGCCGGACCGGCCCACAGCCCTATTTGTAACAAACAACCAAATGACCCTGGGAACGTTGCACGCCTTTAAGGAGAGAAAACTTCATTGCCCTGAGGATATCTCGCTGGTTAGTTTCGACGACCATGACTGGGCGCCCCTATTTGCGCCGCCCTTAACTGTGGTCCGCCAGCCAACTTATCAACTCGGGCAAACGGCCGCCAAGCTGTTGCTGAAAATGATCAACCACCAGGAAGCTGATAATCCTTCTCCCTTACCGGTTGAGTTAATAATCAGAGAGTCCTGTGCTAAATGGCCAGGATTAGCTCATGCTCCCTTAAAAGTGGCCGCATGAAGGGTGAATTATTTTTGGGAGGTGGAAGATAACCTATGCCTGAAACCTTGGTTTTGATGGAAGGGATAGAAAAGAGTTTTCCCGGCGTTCATGCGCTCAGTCAATGCCACTTTGATCTCCGTCCTGGCGAAGTCCATGCCCTGGTCGGTGAAAACGGAGCCGGCAAATCTACGCTGATGAAAGTGCTCACCGGTATCTACCTCAAAGATGCTGGTCACATCTATTATAAGGGCAAGGAAGTCGAAATTCCTAACCCCAGAGCGGGACTGCACCTGGGCATCAGTATGATCCATCAGGAACTTAACCTGATGCCTCACCTGACGGTGGCCCAGAATATTTTCATCGGGCGTGAACCGCGCAAAGGCAATTTTCTGTTGGATGAAAAAGCCATCAACGAAAAGACCCAGCAGTTGCTCGATATGATGCATCTGAAACTGAACCCGCGCAGCAAGGTGGCGGATCTGACGGTGGCGATGCAGCAGATGGTAGAAATCGCCAAGGCCCTGTCTTTCAATGCCGAGGTGCTGATCATGGATGAGCCAACAGCGGCGTTAACTGATACTGAAATAGAAGAACTCTTCCGCATTATCCGCCAGCTCCGCGATAAGGGAGTAGGCATTATTCACATCTCCCACCGTCTCGAAGAACTCAAGCAGATTTCCGACCGGATCACGGTGATGCGCGATGGGCGCTATATTGATACGGTGCAAACTCAGGAGGTCAGCATTGACCGGATCATCAGCATGATGGTTGGCCGGACAATTTACGAGTCCGCTCCCGAAGTCCCGGAAAATCCCAGCCAGGAAGCGGTGTTGGAGGTAAAAAATCTTAACCGGGGTCACGCCATCAAAAATGTCAGCTTTAATCTGAAAAAGGGCGAAATCCTCGGCTTTTCGGGGCTGGTGGGGGCCGGGCGCACCGAAGTGGCGCGGGCTATTTTTGGCGCGGATAGTGTTGATTCGGGCGAAATTTATGTTGAGGGTCATAGGGTTCGCATTAAGAGTCCGACTGATGCAGTGAAATATGGTATTGGCTATCTTTCTGAAGACCGGAAGCGTTACGGCCTGGCCTTGGGTTTGGATGTGGAAACCAATATCGTGCTGGCGACCCTGAAAAAGTTCCTGGGATTTCTGGGTTGGGTGAATCAAGGGGAGACGCGCACGACAGCTGAGCACTTTGTCAGCGCGCTCGCCATCAAAACACCGGGATTGCAGCAGAGAGTCAAGAACCTTTCCGGCGGCAACCAACAGAAGGTTGTCATTGGCAAGTGGTTAACCCGTAACTGCAACATACTGATCTTTGACGAACCAACGCGCGGGATTGATGTGGGGGCCAAGAGCGAAATTTACCGGCTGCTCAATGACCTGGCCCAGCAGGGCAAGTCAATCATTATGATTTCTTCGGAACTGCCGGAAATTCTGCGCATGAGCCACCGGATTATTGTGATGTGCGAAGGCCGCATTACCGGCGAACTAAGCAGTGCTGAGGCCACCCAGGAAAAAATTATGACCTATGCCACCCAACGTGGTGAGTCCACTCTAACTACGGCATTAGGGAGTGCCTAACTATGGAAACTACTGTCGCCCCGAAAAGATCTATGCTTCGCTCGGATGCCATGCAGCGGCTGCTGGCATTTGGAGCCTTAATTCTCTTGTTCGTTGTGTTTTCGATAGCTTCGCCGTACTTTTTTACTTTTGACAACGTCATTGGCATCTTCCTGGCCACGGCGGTTAATGGGCTGCTGGCCCTGGGGGTCACATTTGTTATTATTACCGGTGGAATTGACTTGTCTATTGGAACGGTGATGACGCTGGCTTCGGTTATGGCCGGGGTCTTTATCACCTTTTGGGGGCTACCGGTGCCCCTGGGCGTGTTGGCCGGGCTAGCTACCGGTGCGCTGTGCGGCTTAACCAATGGGGTGATTATTGCCAAGCTGAATATGCCGCCTTTTGTGGCCACACTGGGCATGTTATATGTAGCCAAGGGGCTTTCCCTGGTCATTTCCGGCCTGAAACCCATCTATTTCGATGAAACGCCCGCTTACCGGACGATTGCCATGGGTTCGATCGTTCCCGGCATTGAGATTCCCAACGCGGTCCTGGTTTTATTCGGCGCTGCCATCATTGCCAGCCTGATTCTCACCCAGACGGTTTTGGGCCGCTATACCTTTGCTCTGGGCAGCAATGAGGAGGCGACCCGTCTCTCCGGGGTTAATACCGGCACCTGGAAGATTATCGTCTACACGCTCGGTGGTCTGTTTGCGGGCCTGGCCGGCGTTGTTGTTTCGGCTCGCATTAACTCGGCCCAGCCTTCATTGGGTCAAGGCTATGAGCTGGACGCTATCGCAGCGGCGGTAATTGGCGGCACCTCTCTGAGCGGCGGTGAGGGCACTATTTTGGGGACGATTATTGGCGCGTTTATCATCAGTACCCTGAATAATGGGCTGCGTATCTTGTCTGTGCCGCAAGAGTGGCAGATTGTTATTACCGGCGTCATCCTGATCCTGGCGGTGTATCTGGATATCATCCGCCGCCGTCAAAAATAATTATGGTATTCCACTTTTCCCGATTTGGTTAATCGCTCCATTTGGAGCTTAACAATAAAAAAATTAATTTTTTTAAGAAGAGGAGATTTAGTAATGAAATCCAAAAAGTTGTTCGTTCTTTTAGGACTGCTGCTTGTGGTAGCGCTGGTCGCCGCCTGTGGCGCTCAACCGGCGGCCGCTCCCGAGCAATCAGCGGGCGGCGAAAGCGCCGCGGGAGCCAAGCCCTACATTCCGGTGATTTCCAAGGGCTTCCAGCACCAATTCTGGCAAGCGGTTAAGCAGGGTTCGGAGCAGGCGGCCAAGGACCTTAATGTAGATATTACCTTCGAAGGCCCCGGCAGCGAGTCAGAGGTTGACAAGCAGATTGAAATGCTGCAAACCGCGCTCGATAAGAAACCCGCCGCGATTTGCTTTGCCGCGCTCGACAGTAAAGCGGCCGTTCCGCTGTTAGAGAAGGCCAAGGCGGCCAATATCCCGGTGGTCGGTTTTGACTCCGGCGTAGACAGTGATATTCCTGTCGCTACCGCCGCCACCGACAATATCGCTGCTGCCGCTTATGCTGCCGACAAGATGGCCGAGTTGGTTGGCGAAGGTGAAGTAGCGATCATTGCCCACGACCAGACCAGCCGCACCGGGATTGACCGGGTTAAAGGTTTCACCGACCAGATTAAAGCAAAATATCCCAACATCACCATTGTTGACACCCAGTATGGCGCTGGCGACCCCCAAAAGTCTACTGACATCGTTAAGGCCGTTATCGCCGCCCATCCCAACCTCAAAGGTTACTTTGGGGCAAACGAAGGCTCGATGAAGGGTGTCATGAACGGCGTCAAAGAGATGGGCAAGGAAGGCCAGATCGTGATGATTGGCTACGACGCCGGCAAGCAGTTGAAGGATGAAATCCGCGCCGGGACCGTCGCCGGGGCCATCACCCAGGACCCGGTTGGTATTGGCTACAAGTGTGTGGAAGCCGCAGTCAAAGCCATCAAGGGCGAAGCGGTGGAGAAAAATATTGACACCGGCTTCAAATGGTATGACAAATCCAACGTCGACTCCGAAGAGATGAAGCCTCTCCTGTACGATTAATCAAGAATCGTCCAAGCATGGGACAAGAGAGGGGCTGTCCTACCGAAAAAGGACAGCCCCTTTTGGATGCAACCTCCTGACTGATTTTGGATCTGCAATTTTTGTCCACGCCCGTCAGAAGGCAGCCAAAAACCAAAATCTAAAGTGGGAGCGCGTGTGTCACAAAAGCATTTTATTCTGGCCCACGATCTGGGTACAACCGGCAACAAGGCTACCCTCTACAATACTGAGGGGCGGTTGGTGAGCAGCGCCTTTGCCGGTTATGGGGTGGAGTATGCTCACTCCGGCTGGGCCGAGCAAAATCCTGAAGATTGGTGGCAGGCAGTCTGTATCTCCACCCAAAAGCTCCTCCAACAAGCACGAGTCGGCCCGGCAGATATCGCCTGCCTGGTTTTTAGCGGGCAAATGATGGGTTGTGTGCCGCTGGACAAGTCGGCCCGGCCCCTGCGCAACGCCATTATCTGGGCCGACCAGCGCGCCGTAGCCCAGGAACGCTGGCTGAGCGAGCGAGTCACTCCTGCTGAAATGTACCGGATTACCGGCCACCGCCTTAGCGCCTCCTATACTGTCTGCAAAATTCTCTGGCTGCGTGATCACCAGCCGGATATTTATCGAGCCACTTACAAATTTGTCCAGGCCAAGGATGCCCTGGTAGCCCGCCTGACCGGTGAATTTGTAACCGATCACTCCGATGCGTCCAGTACCAACCTTTATCATTTGGAGGGGGGTGATTGGTCGGGGCGGATTTTGGAAGCGACCCAACTTGGTCCAGACCAGCTACCGGCCCTGCGCCGCTCGATTGACGTGGTCGGCCAGGTGCGGACCGAGGTGGCTGATGAAGTAGGCCTGGCTCCCGGGACGCCGGTAGTTATGGGAGCAGGCGATGGCCTGTGTGCGGCCGCCGGGGCAGGTGTCGTCGCCGAAGGTGATGCCTTTAATTATGTTGGCAGTTCTTCATGGATTGCCCTGGCCACCCAAAAGCCTATCTACGACCCGGAATATAAAACTTTTAGTTTCGCCCATTTAGTGCCCGGTATGTTCAGCCCGTGTGGGACCATGCAGGCCGCGGGTGCTTCCTACCAATGGACTCGCGACCAACTTTGCTCGGCTGAAACGCAAGCGGCGGCAGCCTTGGGCCTCAGCCCGTATGAATTGATGAATCTCAGCGCCGAGCAGTCGCCGGCGGGAGCCAGGGGTTTATTATTCCTGCCCTATCTGCTGGGCGAGCGAAGCCCGCGCTGGAATCCACGCGCGCGCGGCGGTTTTGTTGGCTTGACGGTCCGCCACCGCCGGGCGGACATGGTCCGGGCCACCCTGGAAGGCATCACCCTGAATCTGCGAGTCATTCTCGACGCCTTTACCGGCCAGGGCGCTCATATAGAGGCGATGCGGGTTATTGGCGGCGGGGCGAGAGGCCGATTTTGGAACAAAATAATGGCCGACGTGTATGGCCTGCCGGTCCATCGCCTGGCGATTTTGGAGGAAGCCACTTCGATGGGTGCGGCGCTGGCGGGTGGGGTCGGCGTTGGTCTGTACCCGGATTTCTCGATGGCCAAAACGATGAATGAAGTGGTCGAGGTCATTGAGCCTGACCCAACGACCCGGCTGACTTATGAGAAGCTCTATCCTATTTTTGAAGCCACTTATCACGCTCTAACCCCTATCTACGACATGCTGGCCGAGGCCGGTATTTGAGTTCGTGTGAGGAGGGGGTCCCCAGATGGTACAGATGCACTCAGATAAGTAAATTGTTAAGAGCCTCTGGGCCAATCTGTGTGCATCGGTGGACTGTTATAAAATGCAAATCCAAACGGTCACAGGCTTGGTTCCGCTTGAAAACATAAAAATTGCCGACGGGCATAGTCATGCCTGGATCAGCCCACCGGAGGGAGTCCACCCTGAAGCTCGCCTGGACCTGGATAATCCCAGGCTCATCGAAGCCGAGTTGAAAGATTTTCGCTCGGCGGGCGGCGATACGATGGTGGACTGCATGCCCGGCGGCTGTGGACGCGACGCTCGCATGCTGGTCAAACTGGCCGAAGCAACACAGTTGTACATTACCGCCACCACCGGCTTCCATTTACCACGCTATTATCCCTCTGGCTATTGGCTCTGGTCCGCCACCGAGGAAGAGGCTGCGGCTTATTTTATCGAAGAACTGACCACCGGCATGCGGGAGACGGACGGAGCCGTGCCGGCCACGACCATTAAGGTTGGTTATGACGGTACAATGAAGGAGCAGAACCGGGTGCTGCTGGAAGCTGCCGCCGAAGCTGCCCGCCAGACCGGCGCAGCGGTATTGTTCCATACCGAACAGGGCCAAAATGTCGAGGTTCTGCCGCTCTTTTTTGAGGATCGCGCGGTTGCCTGCCGGCGCCTGTACTTTTGTCATATGGATAAACGGCCCGACTTCGGCCTGCATCGGGAATTGGCCCAGGCCGGTATCCTGCTGGGCTACGACACCTTTGTCCGGTCCAAGTATAAGCCGGAGCGTGGCGTCTGGCCTTTGCTCAAAGAGATGGTTGTTCAGGGGCTGGGGCGACATGTAGCTGTCGGCCTGGATATGTCTTCCAGTTCGATGTGGCGGCACTATGGCGGCCAGCCGGGGCTGGTTGTTCTGCCCGACCAACTTATCCCCAGAATGCGGGCTGAAGGCATTGATGACGTTGTTATTGACCGGCTCGTTGGGCAAAATGTGGCCGAGTACCTGGCTGTTCGTGAGGTGTAAATCACAACGGCGTGGAAAGTTAAAATTACAAATCCATAAGGCTAAGACTGAGGAGATTTAATCTTCGCCTTAGCCTCACACGAGGAAATATGTGCTGGGAAACACAAATTAATCTTCAACCTTATTTCTTTCGCGAGGCTGAGAAAAAACTGGCAGAATTTGCCGGTCTCACCGCCTCGACCTTTCTTTACGAGAGCGGCGTTTGCGCCTTGCGCCTGGTCAATCAAGTGGGCCAAATCACGCTGCTGCCTTTTCAGGGCCAGCAAATCTGGCAGGCTGAATTTTACGGACGAACGCTGACGATGAAATCCATGTTTGACCAGCCTTACCCTACCCAAGTTTATCTGAACACTTATGGTGGTTTTTTGATCCACTGTGGGGCAACGGCGATGGGCGTGCCGACTGAAAAAGACAGCCATCCGCTGCATGGTGAGCTGCCCAATGCCCTCTACCAAACGGCCCAGTTGCTGATCGGCCAGGACGAGCGCGGTTCCTATCTCGGCTTGACCGGAACGTACCAATACACCGTTGCCTTCAATCACAACTATGTCGCCCAACCGGTGGTCAAGCTGTACGCGGACTCCAGCAAAGTGTCCATCTCGCTGACGATTAAAAATCTGAAACGCTCGCCGATGGAGTTGATGTACCTGGCGCATGTCAATTTTCGCCCGGTGGATGGGGGCCGGCTGGTTTACAGTGCGCCCTGCGACCCGCAGCACGTCCGGGTGCGAAGCAGTATTCCCTCCCACATCCGCCCCGCCCCTGGCTACCGCGAGTTTTTGCAGGAGCTGGAGGCCCACCCTGAAAAACATAATCTCCTCAGCCCGGAGCTAGCCTTTGACCCGGAAGTGGTCTTTTTTATTGACTACCAGTCCGACACGTCCGGTTGGGCGCACAGCATGCAGGTCCACCCGGATGGCTCCGCCGACTTCATCAGCCACCGCCCGGCTGAATTGGATCATGGCGTGCGCTGGATCAGCCGTACTGCCGATCAAGACTGCCTGGGGATTATTCTGCCTGCCACCGCCGAGCCGGAAGGATACACCGCCGAGAAGGCGAAAGGTAATGTCAAAGTTCTGCCGCCCGGCGGCGAGTTCCACTTCGATCTGGAAGTGGGGGCCTTGACACCGGGTGAGGCTAAAGCGGTGGAAGAAAAAATCAACCAAATAGTGGCGGGTTAGACTTTAGTGGAGGACGAACAGAATGTCTGAAATGATTTACCGGGTTTTAGGCAAAACCGGTTTGAAAGTTTCGATCATTGGCTTTGGGGCTTCTCCTCTGGGCCAGGAATTTGGCGTCATTGACCCGGCCGAAGGGAAAAGAGCGGTGCATTACGCCGTCGAGCGCGGGATCAATTATTTCGACGTCGCCCCTTACTACGGACGTACTTTGGCCGAAACTCGCCTGGGTGAAGCCCTGCTTGGTTACCGGGATAAGGTCATCCTGGCGACCAAGGCCGGCCGCTACGATAAAGAGCTGGCTACTGGCTTCGATTTCTCTGCCCAGCGTATTCTCAAATCGGTGGATGAAAGCCTGGCCCGCTTGCAGACTGATTACATTGACGTCTTTCAGATTCACGATATCGAGTTTGGTCACCGGGAGCAGATTATCAATGAAACGCTGCCGACCATGCAGCAACTGAAGCAAGCTGGGAAAGTCCGTTTTGTCGGCATCACCGGTTATCCTGTTTATCCCCTCAAAGAAATCGCCGAGGTAGCCGAGGTTGATACCATCCTCTCGTACTGCCGTTACAACCTTATGGACATGTCAATGGATGATGTATTGACCCCACTCGCCCGTGAAAAAGGGATTGGTTTGATCAATGCCTCGCCGCTGCACATGCGCGTCCTCACCGAGCAGGGCGCGCCGGAGTGGCATCCTGCCCCCAGGCGCGTCGTCGAAGCGGGCCGGCAGGTGGCGGCTTTTTGCCGCAGCCGGGGCGTGGATATTGCCGACCTGGCCATGCAGTTTGTGCTGCAGCATCCCGTCGTGGCGACGACTCTGGTCGGCATGAGCAAGACCAAACATGTGGACCAAAACCTCAAAACGGTCGGCACTGCGCCCGATCCCGAACTGCTGGCCGAAGTGCTGGCCTTGATTAAGCCGGTGGCTAACGTTGCCTGGCGGGAGGGCCGCCCGGAAAACTATGATCCCGGCGCGGTGGAGAAACAATCATGATCCATAATTCCAAGCAGGAAGCTGCCTGCCTGACTACGCCTCGACACATCGAAATGGTAGACATCCCCTCGCCCTCGCTTGGCCCGGAGGAAGTAACGATTGATGTCCGTTATGTGGGCCTGTGCGGCACCGACCTGAACAGTTACCGGGGCTTGATGCCCCTGGTCACTTATCCGCGTGTTCCCGGTCACGAGATCAGCGGGACGGTGGTCGCTAAAGGAGCGCAGGTTCCCCCGGCCATTCGTGAGGGCGACACGGTCATGCTGTCGCCCTATACTCACTGCGGCCTCTGTCCGGCCTGCCGGGTGGGACGCTTTAACTGCTGCCAGTTCAACCAAACCTTGGGCGTCCAGCGAGATGGCGCGCTGACCCGCCGTTTTGCCATCCATTACAGCAAGGTTTTTGCTACCCAGGACCTCTCCCTGCGGGAACTGGCGCTGGTCGAACCGTTGAGCGTGGGTTATCACGCCGCCAATCGAGGCCGGGTATCCGAAGTAGATACGGTGCTGGTCATCGGCTGCGGCGCGGTCGGCATTGGCGTGATTGCTGCGGCTGCCCGTAAAGGTGCGACCGTCATCGTGGCCGATATTGACGACGCCAAGCTGGCGACAGCCCGGAAATTCGGCGCTCAATTTACGGTTAATTCAACCCAACAGGACGTACTGGCCGCGGTCCACGACCTGACCGATGGTGAAGGTGTGAACGTGGCCATCGAAGCGGTGGGTTTGCCGGATACCTTCCGCCTGGCGGTCGAAGCTGCTGCTTTTGCCGGGCGGGTTGTCTATATCGGCTACGCCAAAAAGGAAGTCAGCTACGATACCAGTCTGTTTGTGCGCAAAGAACTGGACGTGCTAGGCTCGCGCAATGCCCTGCATGTTTTTCCGGCGGTGATCAAAATGATGGAGAAGCGCCAGTTTCCCTTTGACGACCTGATCACCCGGGTTTATCCTTTTTCCCAGGCAGCCCATGCTTTTCATGATTGGGATGCAGCGCCCGGTCAATTTACCAAAATATTGATTGATTTGGAGGAAGGTCACTATGAGTAACGACTATCCAAATTTTAGCCTGGATGGGCAGGTTGCCCTGGTCACCGGTGCAGGCCGGGGATTGGGCCGAGGCTGCGCCCTGGCTTTAGCTTACGCCGGGGCCGATATTGCTTTGGGGCTGCGGGATGTCAATACCGCCGCTGACCTGGTCGCCGAAATCGAGGCGCTGGGCCGGCGGGTGTTACGCGTGCAGATGGACATGACCCGCCTCGACCAAATTCGCCGGGCGGTGGAGCAGGCCGTGGCCCACTTTGGGCGGATTGATATTCTGCTCAACAACGCCGGGGTTGGACCATCCAACCCGGCGGAGCAGGTCCGCGAGGAGGACTTTGATTTCACCCTCGGCGTCAACCTCAAAGGGACGTACTTTGCCAGCCAGGCCGTGGGCCGGCAGATGATTGCTCAAAAGTACGGGCGCATCATCAACATGAGTTCCCAGGCCGGCTTTGTCGCTCTGCCGACCGAGTCGGTCTACTGTATGACCAAGGCGGCGATCAACCACCTGACCAAGTGTCTCGCCGTCGAGTGGGCGCCCTACAATATTACCGTCAACGCGGTCGCTCCTACCTTTATCAAAACGCCGGGGACCGAAAAATGGCTCGACGATCCGGATTTTAAGGCCAGTGTCATTGCCCGGATTCCGCTCGGTCGTGTGGGTGAGCCGGTAGACGTGGCCGGAGCGGTGGTATTTCTGGCCTCTCCTGCCGCCTCGTTAATTACCGGAGCCACGCTGTTGATTGACGGCGGCTGGACGGCGAGCTAAATAATTGTGAATTGTGAATGGTCAATGATGAATTATTAACTACCCAAAATATTCGCCATTCTTTATTCACAACTCACAATTCACAATTTGTCTGTAACCCTACGCAAGGAGAAAAATTATGGCAAACCTAACCAATCTTACTATGACTCCCCCCACCAATCGCCTCGTCGGCGATGTGCCCAAGGTGGGCATCCGTCCGGCCATTGACGGCCGGCTGGGGGGTGTCCGCGAATCCCTGGAAGAACAGACCATGGCCATGGCCAGGGGAGTGGCCCGCCTCATCAGCGAGAATCTGCGCCATCCTAACGGCCTGCCGGTCGAGTGTGTCATCGCCGACAGTACCATTGGCCGGGTGGCCGAGGCGGCCCGCTGCGCCGAGAAGTTCAAAAAAGAGGGCGTCGGCCTGTCTATCACCGTTACACCCTGCTGGTGCTACGGCGCGGAAACCATGGATACCGACCCGCTCATCCCCAGGGCGGTCTGGGGCTTCAACGGCACCGAGCGCCCCGGCGCGGTCTACCTCGCCGCGGTGCTGGCCGGGCACAGCCAGAAGGGGCTGCCCGCCTTCAGCATCTACGGGCGAGACGTCCAGGATGCGGGTGATAGTTCTATCCCGGCGGATGTGGCCGAGAAACTGCTCCAATTTGCCCGGGCCGGGTTAGCGGTGGCGACCATGCGCGGCAAATCCTACCTGGCCATGGGCGGCACTTCAATGGGCATTGCCGGTTCTATTGTTGACCCGGCTTTTTTGGAAGCCTACCTGGGCATGCGCTCCGAGAGCGTGGACATGAGCGAGTTCACCCGCCGCATGGAAGAGAATATTTACGATCCCGAAGAGTACCAACGGGCACTGGCCTGGGTTAAGGAAAACTGCCAGGAGGGCAAGGATTACAACCCGCCCGATAAGCAGCACAGCCGCGAGCAAAAGGATAAATCGTGGGAAACCTCGGTCAAAATGGCTCTAATTGCTCGTGACCTGATGATTGGCAACCCGCGCCTGGCCGAATTGGGTTTTGGCGAGGAGGCCCTGGGCCACAACGCGATTGCCAGCGGCTTTCAGGGACAGCGCCAGTGGACCGACCACTTCCCCAACGGCGACTTTATGGAAGCGATTCTGTGTTCCTCGTTCGATTGGAACGGTATCCGTCAGCCCTTCGTTGTGGCGACCGAGAATGACCATCTCAACGGCATCTCCATGCTCTTGGGCCACCTGCTCAGCGGCACGGCCCAGATTTTTGCCGATGTGCGGACCTACTGGAGCGCGGAGTCGGTCAAGCGGGTTACGGGCTACCAGTTGACCGGCCGGGCCGAGGGTGGTATCCTGCATTTGATCAACTCAGGTCCAGCAGCCCTGGACGGTACCGGTCAACAGTCAAAAGACGGCCAAGCTGTGATGAAACCATTTTGGGAGATTACGCCGGAGGAAGCGGCAGCCTGCCTTGATGCGACTACCTGGCATACTTCGATGGTCGAATATTTCCGAGGCGGCGGCTGGTCCACCCGTTTCTTGACTCGAGGCGATATGCCGGTTACTATGTGCCGGGTCAATTTAATCAAGGGTCTTGGCCCCGGTCTGCAAATCGCCGAGGGCCATACGGTTGACCTGCCTCGTGAAGTCCACGAAGTGTTAGACGAGCGGACCAACCCTACCTGGCCGACGACCTGGTTTGTCCCCATTGTCACCGGCAGCGGGCCGTTCCGAGATGTTTATACGGTCATGAATAACTGGGGTGCGAATCACGGCTCCATCAGCTACGGCCATATCGGGGCGGACCTAATCACTCTGGCTTCTATGCTGCGTATCCCGGTCTACATGCACAATGTGGCCGAAGAACGTATTTTTAGACCGAGCACCTGGGCCGCTTTCGGGACGCGGGATTTGGAAGGCGCCGATTTCCGGGCCTGCGCCAATTTTGGGCCGCTGTATGGAAAATACTAAGCGAATTGGCGAATGGCGAATAAAATCTTTTTGCCATTCGCCAAGTGAAAGGATTTACCAATGACCAAAACAACAAACTTTCTGGCTTTTGATCTTGGGGCAGAGAGTGGCCGGGCCGTGTTGGGTCGTTTTGATGGGGAGCAGTTGTCGTTGAGCGAAACGCACCGCTTCCCCAATGGTCCGGTGCGGTTGCCGCCCGGCCTGTACTGGAATGTGCTGAGTCTCTACACCGAAATGAAACGCGGCTTGGCTAAAACATCCCTGGAAAGCGGCGGCCAGTTGACCTCGTTGGGTCTGGATACCTGGGGTGTAGACTTTGCCCTGCTCGACCGGGCCGGTCATCTTATTGGAAATCCGCATCATTATCGCGACAGTCGCAACGATGGCATGCTGGAAAAAGCCTTTGCCATCGTCCCCCGCGAGGAAATTTTTGAACAGACCGGCATCCAGTTTATGCAGATCAATGGCCTTTACCAACTGCTGTCTATGTCGCTGCACAAGTCACCCAAATTAGAGGTTGCGGCAACCCTGCTGATGATGCCTGACCTGTTTAATTACTGGCTGACCGGCCGGCGGGTGTGTGAATATACGGATGCCACGACCAGCCAGTGCTTCGACCCGCGCCGGGGCAACTGGGCCTACCCCTTGCTGGAAAAGTTGAACCTGCCCACCCACATCTTCCCTGCTATTGTCCAGCCCGGCACCGAGTTGGGCTACCTGCTGCCTGATGTGGCCGATGAAGTGGGGGTCAGCCCCAAGATTTCGGTTATCGCTCCCGGCTGCCACGATACGGCAAGTGCGGTGGCGGCGGTGCCGATGGCTGAAGGGGCGGAACTAAATTCAGCCTATATCAGTTCAGGAACCTGGTCCCTGGTCGGGGTAGAAACGAATGAGCCGGTCATTAACGCTCAAAGTTTGGCCTATAACTTCACGAACGAGGGGGGTGTGGCTAACACAATCCGGCTGCTGAAGAACGTGACCGGCATGTGGCCGGTGCAGGAGTGCCGCCGCACCTGGGCGCAGGGAGGCGAGGAAATAAGCTATGCTGACCTAACCCGCCTGGCCGAGCAGGCTGCGCCTTTTGCCGCACTAATTAACGCCGATGACCCCTTGTTCCTCCCGCCCGGCGATATGCCGGCTCGGATCCGCGACTTCTGCATCCGTACCAGTCAGACTCCGCCAGACAGCAAGGGCGCCTTGGTGCGTAGCGTCCTGGAAAGCCTGGCTCTCAAATATCGCTGGGTCATTGACCGGGCTGAGGAGTTAATCGGCCGGCCGATTACGACCGTCCACATCGTTGGCGGTGGCAGCCAGAACCGGCTGCTCAACCAGTTTGCGGCCAATGCGACCGGCCGTCCTGTCGTCGCCGGGCCGGTTGAGGCAACGGCTATTGGCAATATTTTGATGCAAATGCTGGCGGTGGGCCAGATTGGCTCGCTGGCGGAGGGCCGGGCGCTGGTGCGCCAATCCTTCCCGGTCGAAACTTACCAACCCCAGGAAACAGCGGCCTGGAGCGATGCTTACCAACGGTTTTTGGGTCTAATACAGTAGGGAATAACGACAGTTTGGAGGGGCAGGTCTCAGACCTGCCCCTCCTGTTTTTTCAGGATGGCTTGAATCATCCCCCGTTTGCCGTTGACCCGCCATTCAGCGTCCGCCTGATCCAATTGTTCGGCCAGGCCGGGCGGCAGGCCGACGATGGGGTCAGATTTGAGGGTGCGCAGGGCCACAAACGGCACGGGAAAATAAGGAATGGCGGCTGTGATCGGTACTGTTGTCGGCCAACGGCTGTCCCCCAGCAGCCGCCGGTAGTTGGCGTCGCCCTTGATGATGACCAGCCAGGCTCGACTCAACTCGGCCTGCAGCTCTGGAGGAATTTCCCAGAAAAAGCGGCTGCTGTTCCAGAACAAATCGGGCCGGATGTGCAGGCGCTCTTGGACCTGATAGCTTTCCAAACGCTCGGCCAGGACGCTGAATTCGGGATCTCCCTGGGCTTTGATTGCCGCCAGGGTCAATTCGACGTCAGGCAGCGTTGTATCGGAGACAAAGGTGGGATGGGCTTTTACGTGCAGGGTAATTTGCCCGGCCCAATTATATCGCAGCAAAAAGTCAACCAGGGCCAAATCCATCAGGAGCTCCGTGCCGGCGTTGTCGCAGATGAAATCAACCCGACCGCCGACCGTTGACTGCTGACCGCTGCTCCCCTGCAAGTGTGTAAGCACCGCCTCCGTATCGTCTACCAGCAAATTCTCCTGTTCAGTAATGATGACAATCTGCCCTCCGGCCACCTCGGCCACTTTGGTATAACTCAAATCGGCGCGATTGCCCCATAGGCAGTGGTGCAGCAGCGCGCCGAGACTGTCTGCGGAATTATCGGGGGCGTGGTTAAGAGCGGCCGCCAGCACCTGCCAGGTGGCCCGGTTTTGCAGTTCTGCCTGTTTGCGCGGCAGGAAAGGATCAATGCCAATGCAGCGCCTCGCCTCGCCTCTCTCCTCATTTCCTCCAAAATAACCGGCCGCTTCGACCAATCGGCGATAGATGAAGGCCTCGGCAAAATACCAGGGAATATCCAACCAGGTTCGGCCTTGATAAGGTTTCCAGGCTGCGGTCCAACTGGGACCATCCGGGGCCACCGTTTCCAAGGGACGAACAGGATGATTGAAGACAAGTTCATTGTACAGGCTTTGAATCGCTTGAACAATGCCCTCTGGATACTGCCCGGCGTGGTCGTCCAACACATTTTGAATAATGACTGGAAAGCGCGTGGTCATTGTGTGGTGGGCAAACGAGCCGGGTTCGCCGGTCATTAAAGGGGGAGGAGGGCTGCCAGGATCGAATTTCGTATAATCACTCATAATTATTCCAAAAGATCAGCGGGATACCAGCAGGATTTTTCTGCTGTGCGCCGAATTAATAGCTGTAATCCTCTACCAAGAAATCATGAACCAACAAGGGAGTAGTCTACCATCATCATTACGAGGACGCAATACATGACCTTTTGTCCGACTTTTCAAAAAGGGGGGTGCAGCATTTCTTATTCTACTTCATCAAACGCGGATTGCCCATCGCCTTGGCCCGGATGCGGTAAGTGTCCAGGCCATCAGTTAATTCTTCAATCACAACCTGGGGATTGTCGGCCCCGGCGCGAAGGGCTGCACCGAGGGCATGCTCCTGGCTCAAAGCGCGGGCGTAAGCCAGGGCGGCGCTGGCTTCCTCGAACTTGGACCGGCTCTCACCCGTTTGCACGTAATAGCCAATTACCTCCAGCCCTGAACTCGACAGGCGCGGGTACACCAGCGCCTCTTCCGTGACCATGACACTTCCGGCCACCGCCCCGACCGCGTTGGCTACTTGGTGGTATTCAGGCAAAATCAAATCGGTGTGGAGGACTTCGGCTACCGCCGGCAAAAAAATATTGGCCGGCGCCCCGATGCCGATGATCGGCTGGCGCAGTCGGAACTGCGTCTCCAGGTGGGGGTGGGTCGGGCGCAGGCTGTTGTCAAAGAACCAGCGGCCCAGGTCACTATCCTTAGGTAGGGTTGGCGGGTGCAGGGTTTTGCCGCTGAGAAAAGTGACAATAGCGTGGACGATCATCCCGGTCATCTGTGACCAGACCTGCCGGCGCAGTTCAGCCAGGTCGCGGAAGAGGAAGAGGCAAAATATATCTGCAGCTACTGCCGCCGTTTCAACCTCCCAGGGCGTATATTTACCCTCGAGGTGCAGCAGGTCGGTCGGGGTCAGGCCCGCCTTGCCAATGACTTCCTGGCGCAGCAGTTCACGGCCGCCAAGTTGGGCGACGTGCAGCAAGTTGAGCCGCTTGAGAATTTCCGGCAGTGGTTGGGGGCCATCCCGCAAAATATTAACCAGTTCTCTTTCCTGGGCCGTTTTGACCAGACCCTCATTCTGCGGTTCACGCAGCAGGTACCAGTACTCCAGCCAATCCGGGCTGGCCTGCTCCCAGGTTCGTCGCGACAGGGCGTTGAGTCGTTGCTTAATTTGCGGGTACTGCCAGGCCAGGTAAGCCAGCGGCGCGACCCGCTCCGGGCCAATCGCCAGCTCCTTTTCGCGGCTGAGGGCCAGGTGACTGTCGCCGCCCAGGGCAATGGAGAGCAGGTTGGCTGCCTTGACCGCAGTTTTGTAGCTGCCCACGCTGGCCCCTTCTTCGCTGATTGCCACCTGTCCGTGCTGAACCAGGGCAATATCGGTCGTCGTGCCGCCAATATCTACCACCAGGGCGTCGTCCAGGTTGGAGAGGAAACGTCCCCCGATGGCGCTGGCCGCCGGGCCGGAGTGAATCGTCTCGACCGGGGTCCGAGCGGCAAATTCATCACTCATCAACGTACCGTCACCCCGGACGACCATAAGCGGCGCGTCAATCCCGCGGCGTTCCATCGCCCGCCGCACCGCGATAACAAAATCTTGCAGCACGGCCAGCAGCGAGGCGTTGAGCGCAGCGGTCGTGGCGCGTTCCACCGAGCCGAGCTTGGTCGAAAGCTGGTGCCCCAAAACGATGGGCAGGTCGCATATGCGGGAGACCGCCTGATAGACCCGGTTTTCATGCTCCGGGTTGAGAGGGCTAAAGTAGCTGGAGACGGCGATGGCGTCTACCTGGTCTTTGATCTGGCCGGCTTTGGCCAGGATGCCCGGTAAATCGAGCGCGGCCTGTTCCCGGCCATACAGGTCGTGTCCGCCGGCAAAGTAGGAGTAAGTGGGGGTGGCAAAGCGACCTTCCATTTTGAAGGAGGCAATCAGGTCGGGGTCATAGCCGATCAGGAAAAGGGCCACCCGCTTGCCCTTACCTTCGGCGATGGCGTTAGTGGCCAGGGTGGTCGAGATGGAAACCATTTTAATGGCCGCCGGGTCCTCAATGCGGATGCCCTCGATGACCTTTTCGATGCCAATGGAGAAGTCGCGCTTGGTGGTCAGGCTTTTGTGAGAAGCCAGGACTTGCCGGGAGTGATATTCCAGCAGCACGCCATCGGTGTAGGTGCCGCCGGTGTCAATACCGAGGACCAGGGCGTTGAGGGGATTGTCATGAGGGGTCAAGGCGTCTGCTACTCTGGGGAGTAGGAAGTAGGGAGTAAGGAGTAATCAAATCCCTACTTCCTACTCCTTACTCCCTACTCCTTTTTACACAAACATTCTCACGTCCAGCTCTTCGTCCTTGTGCCGGGCATCGGCCAGCTCACAGACGCGGCGGAGTTCGCGATACATCGCCTCGTCCAACAGCGGTTCGGTCTCGGTCTCCAGTATCTCGATGACCCGCTCGTGGACGCGCTCGTTAAAGCGTTTGCTGCCGCTCAAAGTCCAGTTTTCCCAATTCTGGCGGTCAAGCAGCCGGGGCCGCCAGATTTCGGTCTTGAAGCGCTCATAGGTGTGATCATGGTCGAGGAAGTGACCGCCGGGACCGACACTGTCCAGCACATCCAGGGCCTTGCTCTCGTCGGTGACGGGGATACCGCGCAGAATACGCTTGACCATATCAATGATCTCGTCAGAGGCAACCATCATCTCCATCGAGCTGGTCAGGCCGGACTCGATGTAACCCACGTCGTGGATCATGTTGCCGCCGATGAGAGCCGCCGTGGCAATGTTGATGGTAGCTTCCATCGCCGCTTGCTCGTCAAAAATTTTGGCGTCGGAGCAGCCGGCCGTTTCATACATCGGCACATCCAGCCATTTGGTGATGTCAGTGTAACCGGCGCTGAGCAGGGCCATCTCCGGCGACCCGTAAGCCATAATCGTGGTCGCCATATCCATGTTCGACAGCAGCCCGCCGATGATGAGCTGGGCGCCAGGCCGGCGCAACTGGCTCAGGACAATGCCAAACAGACTCTCGGTCAGGGCCTGGACCAGCAAGCCGGCCAGTGTCGTCGGGGCGGTGCCGCCAGCCATGGGGCATGGAGTGTAGACGAAGGGGATGTCGTGGTCCGAGGCGAAGATGAGCTTCTGCACCACCTCGACCGAGTGACTCAGCGGTGAGACCGGCTCGATGTACAGCGAGAAACACGGCCCTTTGCGCCACTCCTCTTTGCCGCCGAGACGGATATAGGCCATTTCCAGTTGGTCGCGGACGCCTTCCAGGTCTACGGCGGTGATGTTGATCGGCTTGTTGGTGCCTTCGAGCATGGCCAGATACTGCCAGCGGTCATAGGTGCCAACGGCAGTATCCTGGGTGATGCCCAGGGACATATGAAAATCAATATTGGGCAGCGCTTCGGCCAGCCGCGCGAAATTCTTGACATCCTTGTAAGTCGAGCGCCGCCGTTCGCCGGTATAAGGGTCGAGGGTGAAGGGGGTGTCGGAGCCGGACCCGAAGTAAATCTGGTTTTTGTAGAGTTCCATCCGATAGCTCCGGTCGGGACCCACCACATCTACCTTGCGCGGCAGAGTCGCCCGCGCCCGGTCTACCATCCAGGGCGGCATCTTCACCAGGTTGCTGTCCTCGCTGGTATCTTCGACGATAGCCCCGCCGGAGTAGGCTACTTCTACCCCTTCTTTGTCGTACACCCGGACGCCGGTCTCGGATAACACCCGCAGGGCAGCATAGTAGATGGCTTCAACTTCATCTTCGCTGAGCACCTGCAAGGTGGGTGTTGCGTTGACCTGGTAATTAGTTTTTCTAACCTGCATTGTAGACTCCTTTTAGCCGATAGCCGATAGCAGATGGCGGATGGCTGATAGCCATATCTGCTACCTGCTGTCTGTATTATCTCATAAACGCTTCCTGCCTGATTTCGCCGCCGGGTGGGACAAGCACAAAGTCGTCGTCAGCCTGGTCGAGCGCCGCCGCTATTGCAACCAGCCGGCGCACCAGATGATCGGAGCCGAGGACCTCTTCGTAGCGCATGCCCCAACGTTCGCAAAAGCGGGCGATCTCCTGGGCCTGGGGACGATACTTTTCCAGGTCCTCCTGGCTGTGGGCGACCAGCGCCAGGCGCTGGTAATGCCGGTATTGTTGGTCCATAATCCACATGGCGTCTTCGGCCCCATACTTGGGTACATACTCCTCGTACTCCTTGAGCGGATTGCTGCCCGACTCGAGCCAGCCTTTGGTCAGATAGTAGGTGCCGGGTTCAGTCTCAAACTCGCGCATGTAGTCCCGGCGAGAGCCAAGCAAAATGGCGATGCAGTCGTCCGTGCGGGGCACCAACAGCGTGTGCCGGCCCGCTTTGATCCCGTTCAGGCCGTTGCCGCACAGCCCGTAACCCAGGACCACCAGGCTCGGCCGCTCGATGCTGTCAATCGCCTCCTGCAAGGTCCAGGTTAACTTACTGGGGACACGATGGAGGCCGTAATCCAAAAAAGTCACCTGGCTGGCCAGGTCCGGGGGCAAGAGCTGTTCCAGCATGCTCTGCAGCACCCGGCAGGCGATGACCACAATCGGTACATTTTCCGCTGACGACACAATTATTCCTCCGTACCCAGTGATCAGTAAACAGTAAACTGATAACGGACCACTGACTACTGCTATGCCGCCCCGGCAAATCGCTTGGCTAACTCAGCGCCTGCAGGCGCGTTGGAGCCATAGCCATCGGCGCCAATGCGCTTGGCGAATTCCGCATCTACCGGCGCGCCGCCGACCATAACCTTGACCTTGTCCCGCAGGCCGGCTTCTTCGAGGGCTTTGATCGTGTAGCCCATCGAGCGCATCGTGGTCGTGAGCAAGGCCGACAGACCCACAATATCGGGTTGGTACTCCTTGATCGCCGCCACAAATTTCTCCGGGGCAATGTTAAAGCCCAGGTCAATGACTTCAAAGCCGGCGCCTTCACAGAGCATCCCAACCAGATTCTTGCCGATATCGTGCAGGTCGCCCTTGACCGTAGCGATGACAATTTTGCCAACAAGTTTGGCCCCGCTGGCGGTCAAATGAGGGCGCAGCACGCTTAATCCGGCCTGCATCGCCTCCGCCGACATCAGCACTTCGGGCACAAACATGTCGCCCCGCTTAAAACGGGCGCCCACTTCGTTCATGCCCGCCACCATGCCGTTATCCAGAATGTCTTTGGGAGCTAGCCCCTGGTCCAGGGCTTTTTGAACCAGGGGAGGGGTCCGCTCTTTATTCCCTTCCAGAACAGCGGTAGCTAGCTGCGCGTATATTTCGCTCATGGTGTTTCTCCTAAAATATAGTAAACAGTTATCAGTGTGCCAGTTGTCAGTGATTGATTACTGACTACTGATTACTGATCACTGATTACTGATTTAAGCCGTTTCTCTAACCCGCTCCTCGGCCGCTGCCAAAACTTCCCGGATGACTCTTTCCGTTTCCGGCTTGAGGGGCGAGGGCTGATGGCTGGCCAGAATGTCGTGAACGCGGCCAATGGCGCGATCCCGCATGGTCGTCCGGCCCATCATCTCCCACTCCTCAAAGTTGCGCCGGTCGCACAGCTTGGGATACCAAAATTCAGACTTGAAGTAGCGGCGGGTGTGCGGCTCGCGCAGGTAATGGCCGTTGGGGCCGACGTGATGGATAACGTCCACCGCCAGAGTGTCCTCGTTCACCTCAATGCCGCGAGTGATGCGGCGCGAGTAGCCGATGGCCTCGTCCATCATGGCCAATTGAAAGACCGAGCCGGTCATGGCGCTCTCGGTGTAGCCGACATCGTGGCAGAGATCGCCGCCGGTAAGGGCGGAGAAGAAGCAGGACAGCGAACCTTCGATGGCGGCCTGCTCGTCGAAGGTTTTGGAGTCGGTGCAGCCGCCGGTTTGCCAGAGGGGCAGGCCGGCGTAATGGGCCAGCTCGGTCAGGCCGGCCATCATCAGCGACAGTTCCGGCGCGCCGTAGGAAAGGATCATGGCGCTCATATCCATCACCGACAAGACGCCGCCCATGATGAAGGGGAGACCGGGCTGGATCGCCTGGGCCAGGGTCAGACCCATCCACGACTCAGCGGCGGCCTGCGTAATGATCCCGGCAGCGGTCACAGGGGCAGTCCCGCCGGCAATCGGACAGGGCGTAAAGACCAGCGGGACGCGCTGCCGGGCGGCGAAGATGAGCTTGTCTATGGCCTCAAAGGTGCTGACCAGCGGCGACAGCGGCTCGCAGTAATGGACGTAATTGGGGCGTTTTTCAAAGGCGGCCGGCCCCCCGGCTTCGGTTACAGCGATTTTGTGAATGTCCGCCGAATCGAAGCGGTCATAAGACCAGGCCACAATCGGTTTGCTGGTGTTGGGGAACATGCCGGCAAACTCGTAAGTAGCGCCCAAGCTGTAATGCACGTCGCCGACCGTGCCCAGTGACTCGCAGAAGTCAATATTGGGCAGCGCATCCACCACCCTGGCGACGAGAGGCACATCTGCCCTGACATAGGGCCGCCGTTCCATCGTCTCGACGTCAATGAAGTTCGGACAGGTGGGGCCAGGGCCAAAATGCGCCCGCCCTGGGCCAATATGAATGTTGTGTTTAGGATTGCCGTCGCGGGCAAAGAGGGTAAAGCTGCGCGGGGCCAGGGCCAGCGAGCGTTTGACCAGGTAGGAGGGGAGCTGCACCCGCAAACCGTCTACCCAGGCCCCGGCCTGTTTCAAAATGTCGCGCGCTTCGTCATGATGCACTTCCAGGCCGGTATACTCCAGGAGGTGAAGCACCCCCTCAAACAATTCTTGTAACTGGTCGTTGGACAGCATCTGAAAACGCACGCCGGAATTAATGCGATAGTTTGTCCTCATCAAGAGACCTCCTTTCTGCATAGCGGATGGCCGATAGCTGATGGTTGTTACCTCCTATCTGCTATTGCATCTGCTACCTGCTATACTACGCCTACAAATTTCTTGACCATTTCCACGGCGGCGGCGGCGTTCGAGGCATAGCCGTCAGCGCCAATTTGCTCCGCAAATGACCCGGTTACAGGCGCACCGCCGATGATGATTTTCACCCGGTCGCGCACGCCGGCTTCTTGCAGCGCCTTGATCGTCTGTTCCATGGACCGCATCGTCGTGGTGAGCAGGGCCGACATCCCGACCACATCGGGTTCAAACTCCTTGACGGCCTTGACAAAGTCCTCGGGCGCGATATCTTTGCCCAGGTCTTTGACCTCGAAGCCGGCGCCCTCACACATCATGCCGACCAGATTCTTGCCGATGTCGTGCAGATCGCCCTTGACTGTACCCAGCAGAACCTTGCCCCGCATCTTAACCCCACTTTCGATCAGCAGCGGCTTGAGCAGGTCCATCGCGGTTTGCATGGCCCGGGCCGAACGCAAGACTTCCGGCACAAAGACGTTGCCGGCCCGGAATTGGACCCCGATATGATCCATCCCTGGCATTAAACCCTCGTTGAGGATTTGTTGAGCGTCCAGGCCGCCATCTATGGCCTCTTGAGTCAATTTCGTTATATCCTTAAAATTGCCCTCGATGACGGCGGTGGAGAGTTTTGATAGTATTTCACTCATGGTTGATTTCTCCTTTGAAAATAAACATGTAGGACAAACTGTTAGTTTGTCCGGGGTTAGGACAAGCTAACAGCTTGTCCTACTTCGGCCCGGCGAACAATGGCCCGGATGTTTTGAGCGACGTCGTCGGGCAGTGGCTCCGGCTTGTGCTCGGCCAGGATTGTAGTGACTCGCATGGCAGCCCGCTCCCCCAGGGTTTGACCGCCGCTGGCCAGCCAGCCTTCGTAGTTGTCCCGCTCGAACAGATTGGGATACCAGCGCTCGCGGAAGTGCTTAAAGGTGTGATCCGTGTCGAGAAAATGGCCGTCGGGACCGATCTCATCAATCAAATCCAGCGCCAGCGTCTCGTCGTTGATCTCAACCCCGGCCACAAAGTGCTCCAGCCAGCTCACAATCTCATCACAAATGACCAGTTGGGCCAGGGAGCCGGTTAAGCCCGACTCCAGGTAACCCAAATCATGAACGATGTTGGCCCCGGCCAGGGCGTCGGTCATCAGCGTCAGCGCCGCCTCGATCCCGGCCTGCTGGTCAACCACTTTCGACTCGCTGCAGCCGGCCAGGGCAAACATGGGCAGCCCCAGGGAGTGAACATAATCAGCGGCCAGAGTGCGCTTGTCAGGGTCGGCGTAAGGCTGGACGGTCGTTCGCATATCCAGCATGTTACCACCCCAGCCGGGCATAATGAGAGGAGCGCCTTCTCGCTTGAGTTGGGACAGCACGACGCCGACCAGCGCGCCTGCCTGGGCCATCGCCAGAGCACCGGCCGGTGTCACCGGGGCCGTCGCCCCGCCCTGGGTGGAGGGAACATAGATAGCCGGAAGCCCCTTGCCGGCCATATACAGCAATTTTTGCACTGCTTCCTCGTTATGGACCAGCCCGGTTGTTACGTTGATATAGGGCGCCGCCAGGGGATTTCGCTGGAGGGCTTCAGGCCCGCCGGCAACCGCTTCGGCCATCTCCACGGCGTCCACACAGCCGGAAAAATCGGTGGTCACAAAGATAATCGGCTTGGTGGTGGTGGTGAGCATCACCTCCATCTGGTAGCGGTCAACCACAGGTTGCGGCACATCCTCCGGCAGGAACATGCACATAACGAAATCAATGTGCGGTAAAGCGTCGGCCACGGTCATGGCTTCGACGATATCTTGCAACACTGCTTTACGACGTTTGCCGCTGCGATGATCAATGATATTCAAACAGTCGGAGCCGGGGCCAAAAAAGGTACGATAGCCCTCGACCGGCATTACCCGGCGTCCATGCCGGTCACACAGGGTAACTCGCTTGGGGACAGTGGCCAGGGCTTTTTCGACCAGCCCCGCCGGAATCCGAACCCGGTTCCCGTCGGAGGCAGACACCCCCGCCTTTTTGAGTAAGTCTAACGCTTCCTGGCTGTAAAGACGTATGCCCGTCCGTTCCAAAATCTCCAGGCAGGCCCAGTAAAGCTTATGGCACTGCTCGTCCGACAGCCGCCGGAATTGGGTGCTGCTAAAAAAGCAATCATTACTACGGATAGTCATTATTTATTCACCCTGATAATCTTCTGGATTAAATAAAACCGCCGAGGCCGGTGCACCAACGCACCCGTACCTCGGCGGCTTTTATTCAGTCAAATCTCCCAGATTAAACGGTAAATCAATATTGGTATGCCAACACTGATGAGTGGGGTCATAGAATACTAAAACGTTATTAGCTTTTTTCGACTGCATCATTGCAGACCTATGAATAGATCGTAGAATCTATAACTTTTCTTTTCGAGTCAGACCGTTTACCCCCTCTTACGTCTTTCGGAAAGATTTATATATCCTAAATATATTCCTAATATATCACTACTTTGAAAAATTGTCAACCTTGGGCAACTATGATAAAATGATTCAGCGGAGAAAGATAAAAAGAATTATGGCCTTAACGAATGCCGAAGTTGCTTACCAACTGATCAAAGAAAAAATAATCACCGTCGAGATGCCGCCTGGCTCCCTCATTCAAGAGAGCCAATTGATGACCCAACTTGGTCTGGGGCGGACACCTATTCGTGAGGCGTTAAAGCAATTGGAGGCTGACAGACTGGTGGTCGCCGCACCGCACCGGGGGACGTTTGTGGCCGAGGTGCAGATTACCGACTTGCAACAGATTTATGAGATCAGGCGCTATCTTGAAGGACTTTGTGCCCGGCTGGCGGCTGAACGAGCCACGGCTGAACAGATTGTTGAAATGGAGACTTTCTGCCGGCAAATGGCTCAGCCGGAGACTCTGGAAACGCGGGCGCTTATCTTAATGGATCGCTACTTCCATCACTTGTTAGCCGGGGCAGCCAACAATCGGTTTATCACCGGCGAGATCGAGCATTTTTATAATCTGTCTTTGCGTTTGTGGCATCTAGCGCTGGCCAAAATAAAACCCATAGACCTGGATACTAACCGGCATTTCCTGATTTTGCAGGCCATTAAGGCTCGGTCAGCCGATGACGCGGAGGAGCTGATGCGGCAGCATATTCAACATTTCCAAGAAACAATCCGGTCCGTCCTTTAGACTTGCTTATATCCATTCCGTAGCAGCGCCAGAACCTTATGAGCAGACTTAAAAGCAATCTGCTGCGGCAGAGCGTCGAGGTCGAACCAGTGTAAATGCGCCGCATCGCTGCCAGCGCGAGCTTCACCACCGGCGATGGTGGCGGTGTAGAAGAGATTAAGGGTCGGATCGCCGGTAGTTTCGTAGACATCCATAAAAATGCCGAGCAGTTCGCCCAATTGAACGTGGAGGCCGGTCTCTTCAAGAATTTCGCGTACCGCCCCGATCTCCGGGTGTTCGCCCGGCTCCAGGAAACCGCCGGGGATGTCCCAGTAACCTTTAAATGGCTCTATAGCTCGTTTGATCAACAGTAACTTGTCTTTTTCTATGATCAAGACCCCGGCGCATGGTTTGGAATTTTGATAAAAGACAAAACTGCAATCATTACAGACAAGCCGTTCGTGCTGGTCCACAAGTTGCATTGCCAGCCGACCGCCGCATTTGGGGCAAAATGAGTATCTCATAGCGCGTAACTCTGCCATACTTGGCCCAATCGCGCAAATCATTTAAACACAAAGATGCAGGGGATAGGTTGGAAGGATGGAAGATTTGGAAGGCTGGAGATGATGAATCTTCCATCCTTCCAAATCTTGTGGGGACTCATTGTGAGGTTCCAGGGAAGGTAAAGCGCTTCGTCTATAGCTCCTTGAGAAGTCCGGTTTCGGCGTTGAACTCTTCGATCAGGGCGTCAATCTGCTCGGCGTGAGTGGGGATGTCGCTCCAATAGTTGTCATCGTACCACTGGGCCTGAATTTCCTCGAAAGTTTTACCCTGCTGCTCAACCCAGGTGTAGTATTTCAGGTTGTGGACCCGCTTGCGCTCGTAGTAGGTCAGTTCTTGCATGTAATCAAGGGTCACGCCCATCAGGTATTGGTGGTAGGCGGCAGCGGCATCCAGTTCGGTAAATTCGCCGCGCTCCTGGGCCAGTTCTTGCAAGCGGCTCCCGTACATTTCCATTGAGTCGGTCAAAACGGTCAAAACGATGTCATGCTCGCCCAACTCATAATACTTGGCAAACTTGATGGCCGAGAGCAAGTTGCCTACCCCGGAGATGCCGGCCCAGGAAAGCTGGTCTATTAAACTTTTGGCGACTCCCCGGCCGGCCAGATACTTTTTACCTGCCGGTTCATTAAACAGGCGGATCAGGCTGATGGTCGCCTCGTCGTCAATGGCTACGACCATGTCGGTATTTTTGACGTTGTGAATCCAGGGGACGTGTTTATCGCCGATGCCCTCGATGCGGTGCGCCCCGAAGCCGTTGTTGAGTAGGGTGGGGCATTGCACAGCCTCGCTGGCGATAATTTTGCTGGCCGGGAAGCGGCTTTTCAAAAAGTCGCCGCTGGCAATGGTTCCGGCGGAGCCGGTTGCTGATATGAAACCGCGATAGTTGTCTTTGGGTCCCATCACCTGTTCTAACATTTCGAGCAGGGCCGGGCCGGTCACCTCATGGTGCCAGAGGTAGTTGCCGAACTCGTCGAACTGGTTAAAAATCATCAAATCCTGGCCGGATTGGCGCAGCTCCCAGCATTTGTCAAAAATCTCTTTGACGTTGCTTTCGCTGCCGGGCGTTTTGATGATCTCCCCGGCTACCGAAGCCAGCCAGTTAAACCGCTCCTGGCTCATCCCTTCGGGCAGAATGGCGATGGACTCGCAGGCCAGCAGGGCCGAATCGTACGCGCCGCCCCGGCAGTAGTTGCCGGTCGAGGGCCAGACTGCTTTTTGGGTGGTCGGGTCAAATTGGCCCGTCACCAGGCGCGGGACGAGGCAGCCAAAGGCCGCGCCGACTTTGTGCGCGCCGGTTGGAAACCATTTACCGACAGGGGCCAGAATCCGGGCCTCGACGCCGGTCAGAGCTTGGGGAAATTCGATAAAATTGACCGGGCCAAAGCTACCACCGCTGGGGGTTGGCTCGTTGTGCCAGGTGATACGGAACAGGTTCAGCGGGTTGAGATCCCACAGTCCCACTTTTTTCAACTGGGCCGTGATGGCTGGCGGAATCAATTTCGGATTGCGCTGCTGTTTAAGGGTGGGAATAATAATTTTTTGCTCTCGCGCTCGCTGGATGGTCCGGGCAAGACGGTCGGGGTGGATGGTTAAATCTATCATAATTTTGTCCTTTTCTACTTTTTTGATTCTAACTATCTTCAACTAGGGGGGCGGCCTTATCACCTACGCAAATAATAATCAAGGCCATATCGTCTTCCTGCTGGGCTTCGCCGCGAAAGGTTTCGACAGTCTGCCAGATTTCCTGCAAAATCTGTTGGGGGTGGCTGGCGTTCACCCGGCGAATAGTTTCGGCCAGCCGCTCAAAGCCAAACATCTCCCGGTTGGGATTCATCGCCTCGACAATCCCATCCGTGGATAAAATGAGCTGATCGCCGGGGCAGAGTTGAACCTGCTGTTCCCGGTACTGGGTGTTGGGCATTGCTTTCAGGGGCAAGCCGGGTAACTCCAAATCCTCAACCTGGCTATCACGCTTAAGATTGGGCGGTAAATGACCGGCATTGGCAAAGTGCAGGGTCAGAGTACGGCTGTTCAGAATTCCGTAAAAGGTGGTAATGAGCTGATCAACCGAAGTATCCGCCGAAAGAATCTGGTTGGCCTGGGTCAGCACCGCCGCCGGCGACCGGAAGCGGCCGGCCATACTGCGCAGGGTGCTGCGGGTCATGGCCATCACCAGGGCGGCAGCCACACTTTTGCCCGTCACGTCGGCCACCACCACGCCCCACTCATCTGGACCGAGCGGGATGAAATCGTAAAAATCACCGCTGGTTTCCAGAGCCGATTTGGCGCGGGAGGCAATTTGAATATGCGGACCAATAAGCGGCGGCGCCGGGTAGAGCCGCTGCTGTAAATCCTGGGCGATTTCTAACTCCCGTTGGGCCAGTTGTGCTTGCAACAATTGCTGCTGGGCTGCGCTGGCCCGGGCAAAAGCGCGATTCAAGGTGGTCTGATACAGCCAGGAGACAATGGCAATCAGGCACATAAAGACTATGATCGGAAAGGCTATAAGCAGGGCCTCACTAAACTGTTTCAGGTAGAGCGTAAATGGGACCAATATCAGGAGCGCATCAATCGCCGCAAAATAGAAGGTTGCTCTGGGACTGACCAGCAGTCCCGCCAATAAAACACTCAGCGACAAAAGGTAGCTCATCGCCGCTGCGTTTTGTACGTCGTTCTCCAAAAACAGATTTTCAAAGATATAGAAGGTGATCAGTAAGTTAAAAGTGTAGCAAAAAATATGGGCTGCCAGTTGAGTCGCACCGCGTCGATTCAGAATATAGACGATGATATTCAAGCCTAAACTCGCCCCCACTGTGCTCCAAAAAAGAAAAAGCGGCTCTACCAGCAGAATAATGAGCAGGGCAGCGAGATGCAACGCCAGAATACCAAGGACCAGCCAGTTTAGAAAGCTGGCTTTGCGCCGCTGATCGGTCTTGAAGCCTATTTGGGCGATGGAGCTATCGAGTTCAGGCTGCATGGGCTAAAAATGCGGTATTAACAGTACCGGATAATTAGAAGAGCCTCACCACTGGATGAGGCTCGTGAACAGAATTTGGTTGAGCTTAAAGAGTCAGCCTGGTTACCAACCCTTTAGGGTGTCTACAAGCTGCTGGTCAAAATATTTGGAGGCGGCTTCATGTTTAATCTGCTCAACTCCGGCCTTGAGATTACTCATCTCTTCCGGGGTCAGCTTAAAACCGGCCTCTTTTACCGCTCCTTCGGGATCGGCCAGCAACTTGTCACGGAAGGCCTTATCCATCACAGCCCGACCTACCAAACGTTCCAAATCAGGACTCATCGTGGTACCCTCCTCTCTGACTTCAAGTACTTGGAAAGCTAAATTTGTTGTAAGTTAAATCAAAACGGTTGCTTTGTCAAAAATTTGGGCGGAATGATTCAATTGTTAAGGAACAAGGTCCAACGGATAGATCAAGAATGGCGGATAAAGACCATAGCCATCAATTGTCGGGCGTTATTTGGCGTGACTCACGAACGCTGCGCCCAGATAAAACAGGTTTCGTCCGTTGGCCGGTGCAATTGACCCAACGCCGGGCCAAAAACCTGCAACGTCTGCAGGCCGCACCGGGCCAGTAAAGCGGTTAGCTCCGGGAGAGGATGCAGCGCAAAGCGCGACCAATACTCTCTGGGCTGACCATCTGCCGCCAAAATCAGGTGATGAGTGACATGCTCACTGCTGGCCGGGAAGGTTAGCTCCCGCACCAGCCAGGCGTGAGGCTGGTCGCTCCAGGGGGAGCGGGCCAGGAAATGGAGCGATTCGGTTACGGCAGGTCCGGCGGCGCTGAAGTTGGCCGGTTGAACGGCAAATTCGGCGATAAGGTGGCCGCCAGGTTTGAGCGCGGCCCAGATTTTAGCCAGCACAGACGGCAGCTCGGCCAGACTCAGCCGGTCAGTGACGGCATTAATTAACAAAACAGCCTCAAATTCGGCCTCAAAGACCAGGTCAAACAGGGACAGATGCCGGTAAACGCAGGCCAACCCCTGCCGGTCGGCCTCGCCTTGGGCGTAATCCAGAAATGGCGGGGCAATATCAATACCGGTCACGCGAAACCCCCGCGCTGCCAGGCGGTTGCTGTACAGCCCCGGCCCGCAGCCAATATCCAGAATGGCCGCGCCGGACGGCAGCCCCAAGTTTTCCGCCAGCCAGTCTACTCGCGGCTCGATCACGCGGGCTGGACTAAAAGGCCAAAACCCTGCGACGCTGCGGCAGCGCAGTAGTTGCTCTGCCTGGGCCACCCAGGGCAGGGTATCCCTCGGAGTAAATTCCTCCGGCCTGCTTTTGAAGGGGCGCAGCGCGTCAAAGGGGAGGGGCGAGGCAGTTGACATGTTATGTTTTCGCCTCAGCCATCCCAAAGAGTCGGCGCAGGTTGGCCCGGTTGGCCCGCTCGGCGGCCCAGGCGGCGTGCTGGGCCATTTGCTCTTCGATCAGCGCCTGCAGGCGACAATTGCCATAGGGAGCCAAGTGATCCAGAGCCTGCCGGTGGAGGGTCTGGGCGGTCTGCTCAACCCCGGCCCAAAAAGCCTCCTGCGCCAGTTGCCAGCCGGTCAGTCGCTCCAGGTCAAGAGATTCATGATGTTGGAAAAATTGCTGCAACAGGTGGGCCGACACGTAATTCAGCCGACCTGCTTGCAGGTCGGCCAGCCAATCAGTGGCATCGTCGCCAATCTGCCGGGCCAGGATAAAGCAGTGCAGGGCGGCGGGCAGGTCACGCCAGCGCGAGTCGCCGGGCTGGGTCTGGGCCAGATGGAGTTGGGCAGTGGTATTGAAAGAGAAGGGGAGCGCCCGGTCGCCGATAAAATCAAGGGTGAAGCGTTCAAGCCGGTCAGGGGTTACCTCGTCCAGCCGGGCGAAACGGGTTTGCCATTCCTGGGCATGCGCCTCGGCGGAACGCTGCGCCAGTTGCAGGTAGTCCGGCCAATAGGGAGTGCCAGTGACCCCCAGGCTGGTGTAAGTTTCGATCATTTTGAGCAGGGCCAGGTGACCGCTCAACAGGGCGGCGGGTGAAGCGTCGCCGTCCAATAGTTCATCTTGAACAAAGTAGTACCACCAAAAGTAGAAGTGGGCCAGGCTCAACTGCCGGCTCACCTCCGCCGAAACGGGCAGCAGGTCGGCCAGCAGGTCGGGTAACAAGACGACAATGCGGCTAAATTCGCTCTGCGCCAGCCGGTCAAACCAGGGCCGGGTTACGGCTCGCAAGGGCGGGGCCAGCGTATCAAAATAGGTGCGGGCCGCCGCGATAACCACGTGATAGCGTTCCGCCTCTGCTGCGTTCATAGTAACGGGGTTGGGATAGAAGCCATAACTTGCTGCACCTCGTCCAGGCTTGGCCCGACACGGTAGGGCTGCGTACCCACCAAGTTCACCGCTTTCATGGCGCTGACGATATCTTTCAGGCCACTGCCGGTGTTGATGACCACAACCCGCTCGTCGGGGGCGACTAGCCCTTGGTTGATTGCCTTAACCAGCCCGGCGAAGGCCGCGGCCCCGGCCGGTTCGGCAAAGACGCCGCAGCCGCGAGCCAGGGCCGGAATGGCGGCCAGAATTTCCTCGTCGGTCACGGTCAGATAAGCCCCGTTCGTCTCGGTTACGGCAGCCAGGGCTTTGATCCGGTCGCGGGGCAGGCCGGCGCTAATGCTGTCGGCGATGGTTTGGGCGGCGATAGGCGGCTTGGTGAGAACGTCTTCGCCGCTGCGCCAGGCCTGGTACAGGTAGGCGCTGCCCTCGGCCTGAATACCCATCAATTTGGGCATGCGGTCAATCCAGCCCAGGGCCAGCAAATCTTTTAGCCCTTTATGCACCCCGCCGATGATACAGCCATCGCCGACGCTGACAAAAATCCGGTCGGGCGCTTGCCAGCCCAACTGCTCGCAGATTTCAAAGCTGACCGTTTTCTTGCCCTCGCTCATGTAAGGGTTGTAGCCGGTGTTGCGATTGTACCAACCGTAAGCACGGGCCGCTTGCATACACAATTCAAAAGCGTCGTCATAGGTGCCTTTGACCAGCATCACCGTCGAGCCAAAGGTCAGCAATTGGGCAACCTTGGCCTGGGGGGCAGTCTCGGGCACAAAGATGACGTTGGCCTGCTTGACGCTGGCGCACAGGCCACTCAACGCCGCCGCCGCGTTGCCGGTGCTAGCGGTGGTGATCACCTCCGCCCCCTTCTCCTGCGCCTTGACCACGGCAATAGCGCTGGCCCGGTCCTTGAAGGAGGCCGTCGGCAGGCGGCCATCGTCTTTAACCCACAGGTGTTTCAGGCCCAATTCGGCGGCCAGGCGGTCAGTCTGGTAGAGCGGGGTCCAGCCGACGGTAAGCGGGGGCACAGCCGCGTCAGGTTCAATCGGCAGGAGGGGTTTGTAACGCCAGATGGTGGTGTCGGTCGAGCGGCGCAGGTCGTCCCGGCTGAACCGCTGGCCGATGCGCTCATAGTTGTACTGTACGTCAACAATGCCCTCGTCGCCGTGATCGGGGCAGACGTAATCAATTTCATTGGCGCGGTAAGTTTTACCGCAGATCAGACATTTAAGGTGGAGAATGTGGGCCATAAATATTACCACTCAGGAGTTTTATCAAGTGTGTTGCGTGTTGCGTCTTCCGTTTTACGCAATACGTAACACGCTTCACATTTATGTCGTAATCCGGGTACCCGTCTCCCCGGCCAGCGCTCTTTCCAGATTTTCGGGGTTGGTGATGATGGCTTCCTTGCCGCCGCGCTCCAGGAAGTTGACGACCGCCTGAATTTTGGGAGCCATGCTGCCTTTGGCAAAGTGACCACCGGCGGCCAGATATTCCTTGGCCTGGGCCAGGGTCAGGTGATCGAGCCACTGCTGGTTGGGTTTGCCGTAATTGAGGGCTACTTTTTCGACGGCCGTGCTAATGATAAACAAATCTGCGCCAATACTGCTGGCGAGCAAAGAGGAGGCATAGTCCTTGTCAATCACGGCGGCAATGCCTTTCAAGTTACCGTTCTCGTCGGCTACGACCGGGATACCGCCGCCGCCCACGGCAACGACAATCACACCTGCCGCAATCAATTGTTTGATCACCGCTTCTTCCACAATGCGCATCGGCAGGGGAGAAGGCACAACCCGCCGCCAACCCCGCCCGGCATCCTCGACCACATCCCAGCCCTCCTGGCGGCGGCGCTCGGCCTGGGCCGGGTCCATAAAGGAGCCGATGGGTTTGGTGGGATTTTGGAAGGCAGGATCATCCCGGCTGACCTCTACCTGGGTGACAATGGTAGCGACTTGCTTGCTGATCCCCATCTGGTGGAGGAAGTTGTATAAATTTTGCTGCAGGGCATAGCCAATCGCGCCCTGGCTGTCAGCCCCGCAGACATCCAGCGGTATTTCGTGCAGTTCGTGGGCAGACAGTTCGGAGCGGCGCAGGATAAAACCGACCTGCGGTCCGTTGCCATGCCCAATCACCACGTTCCAACCATCTTTTATCATCGCAGCGATGTGGGCGCAGGTTTCTTTAGCGGCCTGATACTGGTCTTCGACGCTGCGGTGCTGCTCATCTTTAATGAGTGAATTGCCCCCAATAGCAATAACGGCGACTTTGCTGGTCATTAATTTCTCCCTTTAGATAGTAGGCAGTAGGGAGTAGGAAGAAAGAAGATGGTAGATAGAAGATAGACGCGAAGTGTAGCAAGAAACTATCTTCAATCCTCTATCCTCTTCCCCTATTTCCTACTCCTTACTCCTTACTTCTTAGCTCATGGTAAGCGCCATGACGGCTTTTTGCACGTGCAGGCGGTTTTCGGCTTCATCATAGACCACCGAATTCGGGCCGTCAATTACCCCATCGGTCACTTCGATGTTGCGGTCGGCGGGCAGGCAGTGCATGTAGATGGCGTCGGGTTTGGCCAGGGCCATGCGGCGCTCGTCGGTGATCCAGCTTGAGTATTTTCGACCAATTTCGACACTCTCTTGCACGTCCTCGGTCGTCATCCAGCAGCCCCAGCTCTTGGGATAAACCACGTCGGCGTCTTTGAAGCCGGCGTCCATGTCGTCCATCACCTCAAAGCTGCCGTTGTGTTTGCGGGCGTTATCCTTGGCCTGCTGGACGATGTCAGGCATCAGTTTGAACTCCGGCGGGTGGACCAGGCGGACATTCATCCCGTAGCGGGTCATCAGCAGGATCAGGCTTTGCGGCACGCTGAGCGGTTTTTGGTAACTGCTGGCATAGGCATAGCTGACGGCGATGGTTTTGCCGCGCGGGTCGCCCTTTTTCTCGATAATAGTCATCAGATCGGCCAGGATTTGGAAGGGATGGTAAACGTCGCACTGCATGTTCAGCACCGGCACTCGGCTGGCTTCGGCGACTTCACGGATGTACTTATTGCCAAAGCCCCAGTCGCACTGGCGGATGGCAATGCCGTCGAAGTAGCGGCCAAAAATCTCGCCGATTTCTTTGGCCGTGTCGCCATGGCTGATCTGGGTGGTGTCGCTGTCAATAAACGCGCCGTGGCCGCCCAACTGGGCAATACCGGCCTCGAAGCTGGCCCGGGTGCGGGTGCTGCTGAAGAAAAAGAGCATGGCCAGGGCTTTGTCGCGCAGGTAAGCGTGGTCACGACCGACAGCGCGGGCCCGTTTAAGTTCCAACGCCAAATCCATAATCGTGTCCACTTCGTCGCGGGTCCATTCCTGGGTCGTGATCAGGTCGCGACCGCGTAGATGCGTTTGCATAGTTAGGTCTCCTTCTTTATGTCTAATTATTTTGATGGTTTAGCTATCTTTTAGAGGTGATGACTAGGGAAGCGAGGAGGAGCAAAAATCTTTTCGCCTCTTCGCCTCCTCGCTTCTTCGCCTCAGCCTTTCAACATCGCCGGCAGCAGGGCATAGAACTCCGTGGCCTTGACCACATCCTCCAGCGAGACACTGTCTTCGGTGGTGTGGGCGGTGACTTCGTCGCCGGGGCCAAAGCCGATGGAGGGAATCCCGGCTTTACCGGCCCAGTAAATGCCATTGGTGCTGAAGTTCCACTTGCCGCTGGGGGTTTCGGGCAGGCCGATGACCTGGCGGGTCTTTTGCCCGGCGACGACGAGCGGATGGCTTTCCTCAAAAGCCCAGGCCGGGAAATATTTGTCTACGGGGAAAACAAAGCCGGTGTAACTTGGCTCATCGTAGAACAGCTCTTCCAGCTTGATCTTGTCTTTCTGGTCGGCGGGAATGAGGGCTTCCAGTTGGGCTTTGACGCTCTCCTTGCTCTCGCCAAAGGTCATGCGCCGGTCAATAAAGATAGTACATTCATCCGGCACGGCGTTGATGGAAGGCGTGCTAACCTTCATATCGCTGACGGTAATTTTGCCGTGGCCCAAAAATTCGTGGTCGCCCAACTCCGGCTCCAGCTTGCTGATAGCCTCGATGATCGGCAGCATTTTGTAGATTGCGTTATCGCCGAGGTGGTTGGAGGCGGCGTGGGCGCTTTTGCCTTTGGCCGTAATTTTCATCTCCAGCCGGCCCTTGTGACCGCGATAGACCTGCATCCGGGTTGGCTCGCCGATGACGACGAAATCGGGCTTGACCTTGGGATCGGCCTCGGCAAAGCTGTGGGGGGCAATGCCGTCGCACCATTCTTCCATGTTGCCGAAGTAGTAGAGGGTGTATTCGTCGGGAGAAAAGAGACCCAGGTCGCGGGCCAGGGCGATGCCATAGACCATACCGGGGGTCGAGCCTTTTTCGTCGCACGCCCCACGGGCGTAGAAGATGCCGTCCTCAATTTTACCCTGGAACGGGTCCCACTGCCAGGCGGCCGGGTCGCCCACGCCGACGGTATCAATATGGCTGTCGTAGACGATGATCGTAGAGCCGTGGCCCACCCGGCCAAAGATATTGCCCATCTTGTCGAAGCGAACCTCGTCAAAACCAAGTTTGCGCATCTCCTCGGCTATTCGCTCGCCGACCGGGCCAATCTGGCTGTCCATGCTGGGGATGGCGCAGATGTCGCGCAAAAACTGGATGATGGTTTCACGCCGTTTTTCGACTTCGTCGTGTAATTTTTGGGTGAGGGAAGAGTTAATCATAAAATTTTATCCTTTCAATAATAAGGGAGTAGGGAGTAAGGAGTAGGTAGTAGGGGGATGCACCCTTACTCCCTACTACCTACTTCCTACTACCTATTTACGTTTCTCGCCGGATCAGGCGCAGGCGCAGTAAATCATCTCTAAAATAGGAATAGGCTTTGAGGATGGGCAGGTTGTCCTGGTTATAGCCGATTTCTTCAAAACACAGCAAAGCCTTGTTGGGCTGCAGATGCAGCATCTGGGCCAGCTCAGCCGAGGCGTTCAGCGGCACAATTTCGCTCAGGTAGTAGGTCAGGTGCTGCTGGCAAAATTCGGGCAGAAAGTGGTACATCGGCAGGTTGAAATCGGCACGGGTGTGGGGCAGCTTGATCAGGTCAACGGGCAGGTGATTGATGGTAAAAATAACCGGCTGATCATCGGCCAGAAAGAGCTTTTGGATGATGAGGAGGGAAGCGCCGGGCGGCAGGTTGAGTTCCTGAGCGATTTTAGGATCGGCGGGCTGCTGGTCCACCCTGATAATCCGAGTGGTAGGGGTATAACCGTGGGCTTCCAGCATTGCTTCATAGCCCCAGATTTCTTCCAGTCGGGATTTGAGCTGCAAACCGGCTTCGTTAACAAAGGTTCCCGCACCTTGCTTGCGATAGATCACCCCTTCCAATTCCAGCCGGCTCAACGCATCACGGATGGTGGTCCGGCTGACGCCTAGCTCGTTGGCCAGGTCGGTTTCGGAGGGAATCCGGCCGTCTTCAAATTCAGCGTTAAGGATGCGCTGCTTGAGGTAAGCTTTGGCCTGTTCAGTTAAAGATGGGCTGCGTTTTAGCACAATGAAAAAGGTAATGTCGTATGGTTGTATGACAACTTCTATATGGTACGACTAAATTTGAATTTTGTCAAGAGGTTGGTTGAATTATGAGCGTGGGATTATAATCTGGGATGCTATATTCAAAATAGGAGAAGGACATGCGACGTTTTGAGAATCAGATAGCAATTGTGACCGGCGGCGGCCGGGGCATCGGCGCGGCTACGGCCCGCCGGTTGGGGAGTGAAGGGGCGGCGGTGGTCGTCGCCGATATTGACCGGGGACCGGCGGAAGAAGTTGCCGAGTCTATTCGAGCGGCGCAGGGCGAGGCCCTGGCCGTGCCGGTGAATGTGACCTCCCGCGCAGACATCGAAAAGATGTTAGCCGCTGCTCTGGAAAGATACGATCACGTGGACGTGCTGGCCAATATTGCCGGGACCGGCTTCGCGGAGCATTTTCTGCGCCTGACCGATGAAGGCTGGCAGCGGGTCTTGAATATCAATCTGACCGGCGTTTTTCTGTGCTCCCAAATTGTGGCCCGGCACATGGTCGAGCGGGGGATTGCCGGGCGGATTGTCAACATGGCCTCGACCAATGGGCTGGTCGGCGAAGGGGATTACGCCGCTTACAATGCCTCCAAATTTGGGGTGGTCGGGTTGACCATGACCATGGCCATTGATCTGGCGCCCTACAACATCCGGGTGAACAGTGTCTGCCCCGGCCTGATCAAGACCCGTCTGAGCCAGCCGTTGTGGGCTGACCCGGCCGCATCGTCCGAATATCTCAAAAAAATCCCGCTTAATCGCTTTGGCGAGCCGGAAGAGGTTGCTGCCGCAGTGGCCTACCTGGCCTCGGCCGATTCCGGTTTTATCACCGGCCACCAGTTAGTGATTGATGGCGGGCAACTTACGTTTTAATGTTTGTATGTCATTTCGATCGGCGAAGCGGGGAGAAATCCCTTTGAACGTTGGTCATAAGACAAGGTACAGGTGATTTCTCGCTATCGCTCGAAGTGACATGAATCAGAAGGTTGAGGTCAACCAGCCCGTAAGCCTAAGCACTGGCGGGAATGAGCGTAACTTCGTTGAAGCCGAGGCGGATGTGGCCGCGATGATCCAGCAGTTTTAGCCGCTCGGCGCCGGCCACGTCAACCCGGAACACTTCATTTCCCACTCCCACTCGAAGCTGGGCAGTGGCGCCTTCGAAGATAATTTGGTCAACTGTACCTTCGACGACGTTGCGATACGTGCTGCTGTCGCCGTTGGGGAGTACTTTGATGTCCTCTGGCCGGACATAAGCCACGACGGCATCGCCAATTTTTAAACCCACCCGGGTGGGACACTGCACCGCCAGGGAAGAAGTCTGTACCGTTGTAACCTCGCTGTTTAACGCCGTAATCTGGCCTTCGAGACGGTTGTTGGCCCCAATAAATTCGGCCACAAAATCACTCTGGGGGTGGAGATAAATTTCGGTCTGCGTGCCGATCTGATCAATCAAGCCTCGATTCATGACGGCAATCCGGTCAGAGATGGCAAAGGCCTCCGATTGGTCGTGGGTGACGTAGATGGCTGTCTTGCCGGTGCGGCGCTGCAGCTCCAAAATATTATACTTCAGGGTTTCGCGCAAGTTGCGGTCCAGGGCTGAAAGCGGTTCGTCGAAGAGGAGCACGCGGGGGTCGGTGGCCAGAACGCGGGCCAGGGCGACACGCTGCTGCTGGCCGCCGGAAAGCTGGCGGGGCAGCCGGTCGCCGTAGCCAAGCAGATCCACCAGCTTGAGCATTTCGGCAATCCTGTCTTTAATCTCTGTTTTGGACCGGCCTTTCACCGACAGGCCAAAGCCGATATTGTCGGCGACGCTCATATGGGGGAACAGGGCCGGCGATTGAAAGACAAAGCCGATATTCCGGGCGTTAGGCGGCAGATTGGTCACATCCTGATCGTCAAAGTAGACCCGCCCGGCGGTTGGTTCAATCAGCCCGGCAATCATCCGCAGCGTGGTCGTTTTGCCGCAGCCGGATGGCCCCAGCAGCGTGACAAACTCCCCCTCGGCTACATCCAGGTTGACATGCTCAACGGCAACCGTGGGTCCGTAATGCTTACTAATATTTACCAGACGAACACGAGACATTGGCGTTTCCCTAAAGGTAGGATAGATGAGTTTGATAAATCTTTACTGTGACTGGTGGTGCGTGTTCCGTTTGTTTTACGCAACATGCAACACATCCCAAATTTTGAGGACATGAGATTAGATTAAGTACGTCCCCTTCAAATAGCGCGAGCCAAAAAGACGGAAGAAAAGAATAACCGCAGTGAAGGAGACGATTTGCATAAAAGCCGCCAGGGCGGCTGTGGTATTCTGGATACCGGCGGTGCGGACCAGGTTGAACACCCGCAGCGGGGCAGTGGTCACATCGGGCGCGGCGACAAAGAGGGTGACCAGGTACTCGTTGAAAACAATAATAAAGGAGAGCAGGATGCCGGCGCTGATACCCGGCCCGATCAACGGCAGGACAATGCGGAAGTAGGTCTGCAGGCGGGTCGCGCCCAGGCATTGGGCTGCTTCCTCAAACACCAGCGGCAGGTCCTTCATAGCCACCACAATCGGAATGAGCATCAACGGGAAGGTGCCGACGACCATCGCAAAGACCAATCCCCAGATCGAGTTGGTCAAACGATAGGTAAAGTTGTAGGCCAAAACCAGGCCCAGGCCGAGGACCGGCGCCGGCGTGTACAGGGGTAAGGTCAAAGCCGACAAAATCACGCGTTTACCCGGAAACTCAAAGCGGACCAGGGCATAGGCTGCCGGCAGCGTGATCAGCAAATTCAAACCGATGGCCAAGGCCGACACCCTCAGGCTGGTAAGCAAATTGTCAACGAAGCTGCCGAAAATATAACTGTAATTGCTCAGGGTATAGACACCCGTCGTGCCTCTTTGCAAAGAATAATTGAACAGAGCCAGAAACGGGGCCACAAAGATAAACAAACACAGCCAGATATAGACATGGCTCAAAATATCGCCCATCCGCCGTGCGGAAAGCCAGGAGCTACGCTTCTCTGAAGTTGGGTGTAACGTTGTAGTTGTCATGATAAACCTCCAACGTTCAATGTTGAACGTTATTGTACCAAGGCCCCCCGCGAGTAGCGCAGCGAGGCATAGTTAACGGTAAAGGCGAGAATCATCAGGACGACGCCCATAGTTGTGGACAGACCGTAGTCAAGCTGGATCACGCCGCGCTGGTAAAGCGTCCAGGCCAGGGTGCGCTGCTCGTTCAATGAACCCAATAACAGGGGTTCGGCAAAAGCACCGACATTCCAACCAAAGCACATCAGCATCCCGGCAATCAGGCCGGAGCGGGTCAGCGGCAGCACCACTCGCCAAAAGGTCTGCCAGGGTTTAGCGCCCAGGCAAACCGAAGCCTCTTCCAGGGTTGGGTCCACATTGCTCAAGGCCGCGCCGACGTTCATGACCATGAAGGGGAAGGTGAAGATAGCCATGGCAAAAACAACCGAGGGCAGGCCGTAGAGAAGCTGTGTCCCCTGCAAGCCCAATAAATCCAGCAGGGGTGACAGCCAGCCGCCGGGCAGGAGAATAAAACGCAGTCCAAAGGCAATATACAGCGCGCCAAACATCGGAAAAACCATAAAGCCGCGCACAAGGTCACGATAGCGCACCTTACGCACCAGAATGTAGGCAAAAGGAAAACCCAAAATCAGGTCCACCAGCGTGGCCAGCCCGGCCAATTGAATGGTCACGCCGACATTGGGGGCGTAGCGGCCGACCATATCGGCATAGTTTTTTAAGGTATAAGTAGGCCCAGCCAGTGAAAGGAAGCTGTCTTTCTCGGTGAAACTCATCAACACAATAAACGCCAGCGGATAGAAGAGGAACAGCAGTGTAATCAGAATGGCAGGCAGTAACAACAGCGCCGGTTTTAGCTGCCAGCGTCGCTCAGCAGTATCGGTGATGGGAACATCGGGAATGGCCGGGGCAAGGTCTTGGGCCATGAGACTTTCTCCTTCAAATGAGGGTGCAGGGGAGCAGGGGTGCAGGGGAGAATTTTCTCCTCTGCTCCCTTGCCCCCCTTTCTTGCTGTTTTACTGTCCTAACCGTTCGGCGTAATGATTCATCCAGGTATCAAAACCTGCGTTGTAGGCTTCCCAATCCAGGGGTAAAAAGAGCTGCTCAATCTGCTCGGAGGTGGGATAGAAATCATAGTAATTATCCGCCATAAAGTCGGGAATTAGCTCCTCACCATAGCCCGGCCCCAGGAAACCTTCTTGCAGTTCGGCCCAGGGGCCATTCTCTATGCCCCAATTGTTGGGGAATTGGACTTCGGGGCTGATGCGCCAGTTGATGAAGATTTGAGCCAGGACCGGATGGGGTGCGCCCTTGGCAATCCAGAGGTAGCCGTTGGCCGGGTAAACCCCGGTCGGCGGGATCAGCATGGCCGTATCGTCATTGCCACTGAGGTATTCCAGGCGGGCCAGCGAGTTCCAGAAGCCGACGGCGTCAACCGCACCGGAACGCAACAGTTGCTGCATCTCGGAGCTGTCGCTGGTGTACTTGAGCACGTTTGGCCCCAGGTTATCCACCACCCAATCTACCACTTCAACCATCTGCTGCGGGTCTTTGTAATCCTTGCCCATTTCGGTCGCGACGGTCACTAAAAAGCCGCCGGCAGTGATGTCACCCGGCAGCGGCAGGGTGATCCTGCCCTGGAAGCGCGGGTCGGCCAGGTCGGCGATTTTGGTCAGCTCACCGGCGCGGCTCTTGCTGTAGATAATTGCCGGGAAAGCCGTGGCCTGGAAGGCGATGGCCGTGGGCACGCGCTGGAATTTCTGCGAAACCAGGGCCTGGTTCGGCACCAACCCGGACGGCAGAAATTCGGCGACAGCATCCTGTTTCATCGCGTCGGCCCAGTAATTTTCCTCAATCGCCAGCACATCATAAGGGGCGGGATTGCCAGCCCTTTGGGCGGCGTAGAGATTGGTCAGGTAGGTGCTGGGAGATTGGCTGCCTTCGTAGGTCAGGGTGACATCCACTCCATAGGTGTCTTTGACATACTGCTGAAACTGCTGGACCAGAGTGTCGTTGGCAGTGTAAGTCCAATTGCCCACGACCACGCTGCCCTCGGCCTGGATAGCCGCCGCGATTTCTTCTTTAGTCATTTCCTGGTTCAGAATCGAAACCTGAACGGGCCGTTCCGCACCCAGTGCGGCTTGGGCGCCCTCGGCGGTGGGAATGCACAGCTTCCAGCCCACTTCAATGACGTTGACATTATCAATCTTGGCATAGCTGCTGTCGGCGGCATTCTTGGCGTTGGTGGCATCGGCAATAGCCTGAAAGGCCAGCGGGTCGCCGTAAAATTTGTCGGCCAGCTTCGACAGCCAGTCATCCGCCTGGACAACCACATCTGACTCACAGGCAACCTCATTTTGGGCCAACACGGGGGCAGGCGCCAGGGTCAAGATAAGCGCCAGCAGCGCCAGCAGACTGATAAGATGGTTTGCTTTTTTCATTGTTCTCCTCCACTAACTATAAAATTAGCCGGTGACTTTAAATTACTTTCTCAACATTTTCGGCCTTTACCCTACAGTTTTTTCATTATCCTCCTTCAAAATATAGGTTTGGGAACACAAAGTTTCCAAAATCTCGGTGTAACTCTATGCCCTGTGTGTTCCAGTTTTTTATTGAAGGTGCTTCTCCGCCACCCGCCGAAATTCAGCGGCTTTGACTTCGACATCTTCAGCCGTAGCATGGATGGTCAGGCCATACGTCGCCAGGCCCCTGTCTTGCATACCAATGCCAATGTTAAATGAACGGGCCAGCAGGTCGTCGGTTTGAGGCAGCATGC
>JAHDWA010000012.1:221948-235393 GCA_023382535.1 Anaerolineae bacterium
CCAATGCCAATGTTAAATGAACGGGCCAGCAGGTCGTCGGTTTGAGGCAGCATGCCGGCATAATAATTGACCTCCGAGGCATAAACCCCTGTACTATGGAAAGGACAGCCACGCTCAATCGGCACCCGTTTTTCCAGCAAAGGTTCCATATTGCTGTAGACGTGCCAGCCGGAGTCGCAGAGTCGCTTGCCGCCCAACTCGGCGGTCACCCGGTGAGCAATCTCCGCCGAGGGGAAAATCACGGTCAGCAGCGTGGCGCACTCTCCTTCAGGGTCGGGCAGCTCCCGAAATTCCAGGCCGGGGATGTCGTTGATAAGAGCTTTGAACAACTTTTTGTTGGTATGGAGATGCTCTCTAATATAACCGAGTTTGCGGAATTGAGCCAATAGCACCGCCCCTTGCAGTTCGGTCATGCGGAAATCCAGACCGACAAAAGGCCGCTGGCCAACTTCGCGACCTTTGCGCAGCGGGGCATGGCCCTGGTCGTGCAGGGCAAAGAAGCGTTTGTAAAGGGTTTCATCGTTGGTTGTAATCGCCCCACCCTCGCCGGCAGTAATCACTTTGGCGTAATTAAAGCTAAACGCACCGGCATGACCGACACTGCCGGCCGGCCGCCCTTTGTACGACGCGCCAAAAGCCTGGGCGCAATCCTCCAGTAAAAGCAGCCCGTGCCGCTCGGCGATGGCTTTGAGCTCGTCCAGGCGAGCCAGGTTGCCCATCAAATGCACGGCCATAATCGCTTTGGTGCGCGGCGTAATTTTCCGCTCCACGTCGGCGGGGTCGAGGTTGAAGGTCCGGTCAATTTCGGCCAGGACCGGCACGGCGCGGGCGTAGATAATGGCCGAGATACTGGCGATAAAGGTAAAGCCGGGCACGATTACCTCGTCGCCGGGGCCAATGCCCAGGCCGATCAGCGCAATCCACAGCGCCGTCGAGCCGGAATTGACGGCAACGGCATAGCCACCGCCCGCCTGTTCGGCCATAGCCTTCTCGAAACTCCAGACTTTAGCCTTAAAATTGGGGTTGTCCTCCTGGCCGTAGCGATAAATCCAGCCCCCGCGTAAAACATCAACCACCTCGGCGATTTCTTCTTCGCCGATAATATCAAACCCAGGTCCGGGCATAAAAGTTCTCCTTCCGCAAAGTAGACAGATGTCAGTAGTCAGTAGTCAGATAAGTTTGTTCAAACTGGTGACATTGCCGCTTCGTCTGCCGCCTGCTACCCCTCAGCCACCAGCACTTTCAAGCCAGCATTTTGCAGGGCCAGGTGCTGCTCATGGTTGATCCCATGATCGGTAATGAGTAAATCTACCTCTCTCAAAGGGCAAAGCCGGGCAAACGTAGTCTTGCCCAGCTTGGAGTGATCGGCCAGGATAATCGTCTGCTCGGCAGCAGCCATAAACGCCCGGCTCGCCACTGTTTCAGGCTCGTCAGCCATTGAGAAACCAAAGTCCAGGTCCACCCCACTTGCGCCCAGGAAAGCCAGGTTAAGATGCATATTTTGCAGACTTTGAGTTACCAGATTGCCGACCAACTCGTAAGAGTCCTGATTTAAGAGGCCGCCGGTAACGATGACCCGTTTGCCTAACTGGCCCTGCAATTCCAGGGCAATATTGACTGCATTGGTGACAACCGTGACATGTTCCATAGCCCGCAACTGGCGAGCCAATTCGGTGCAAGTGGAGCCTCCACTGAGGCCGATAACCAGCTCTGGTTCAATCAGTTGCCTGGCCACCGCTGCAATCTTGCGTTTGGCTTCGACATGCTGCGCTGCTCGATTTTCATAAGGTAGCTCATATCGAATGGGCGTGGGGATCTGGGCTGTGCCGTGGGTGCGCTGTAACAGGCCGCTTTTCTGCAGCGCGCGCAGGTCGCGCCGGACGGTTGAAGGGGAAACATCCAGCAACTCGCTCAGGCGGACTACCTCCAGGCGGTTATGCTGTGTGAGATGCTGCAAGATTTTCAACTGGCGCGCGGTTGTCATCTTTGACCCATCAGGTTGTTATAGATTGAGGAAGGGGCAGATTTTACCCGGTGTGGAGCGACTGCTGCTTAATTTGTGGCAATGTTAGCACGTATTTGCTCATTTGTCAATAATATGAGCAATAAGATGGAACCTCATCCTTAAGTAATTTCGTGTCCCGTAGCGTAGTACATGATTTGCTCTTCGGCTGCCTCACTGCGGTTCAAATTGGCCCTTACGCGCCCTTCGCGCAGCACCATAACCCGGTCGCTCAAGCCGAGGATTTCTGGCAGCTCCGACGAAACCATGACAATGGCTACTCCGCGCGCCGCTAAATCGGCCAAAAGTTGGTAGATTTCACGCTTCGCGCCCACATCCACGCCGCGGGTAGGCTCGTCAGCCAGAAGAATACGGCAGTCGGCGTTTAACCACTTGGCGAAGACACACTTTTGTTGATTGCCGCCGCTTAAGCCGCGAATCGGGGCGTTGATTCCGGGTGTACGCACATTCAAACGATCAACGTAATCCTGTACCTTTTTTCGTTCTGCTGCCAGCCGTAGCACCCCTTGCGGCGCAAATTGTTTGAGCCGGGCAATCGTCACATTGAACCCCACCGTTTGCCGCAGCAGTAGCCCTTCGGTTTTGCGGTCTTCAGGCAGCAGGCCAAGCCCCAGTTCGATGGCCTGTTGCGGCGATTTGATCTGCACCGGCCGGCCAAAGATTTCAATCTGCCCGCTGTCAATCGGGTCAGCCCCCAAAATGGCCCGCAGGATTTCGGTGCGGCCTGAGCCGGCCAGCCCGGCAATCCCCAAGATTTCACCCTCACGCACGCTCAGACTTACCTCACGTAATATGCCGCGCCGGGTGAGACCGCGCACCGCCAGGGCTTCGTGTCCAAAAATGGGACTACGTTGGGGATAGATTTCGCTTAGCTCCCGCCCAACCATGAGTTTGATCAGGTGGGCTGGAGTCAGCTTCTGGACGGCATCGGTGCCAACCACCTGGCCATCTTTCATGACCGTCACCCGGTCGGCAATCTCAAAGACTTCATTGAGCCGGTGCGAGATGTAGATAAAGGCCACCCCTTGCTCGGCCAGGCGGCGGATGAGGGCAAACAACCCCTCCAGCTCGGCCTCGCCCAGCACCGCCGAAGGTTCATCCAGCACAATCAGGCGAGCGTCACGCGAGAGAGCCTTGGCAATCTCGACCATCTGGCGCTGCGCTACACTCAAATATTGGATCCGGGCGTGCGGCCTGAGTTTCAAACCAAGTTTTAACCCCACGACCATCGTATCATGTTCCAGTTTGGGCCAGTCAATTAAGCCAAACTTCGTTTTCGGCAGCCGGCCCATAAAGATATTTTCGGCGGTGGTGAGATGAGGCGCCAGCGAAGGCTCCTGGTAAATCACCGCTACGCCCCGTTCAATCATCTCATGGGGATTAGCTGTCTCAACCGCCTGTCCCCCAATTCGTACTTCGCCCTGGTCGCGGGTGTAGGCCCCCGACAGGATTTTAATAAGGGTAGATTTGCCTGCCCCATTTTCGCCGACCAGCCCCAACACTTCGCCCCGCCTCACCGTCAGGTTGACCGACCGGAGCGCATGGACACCGGGGAACGATTTATCAATCCCGCGCATTTCGAGGACAAAATCGTGGGCCGGTGCGGTTGTGAGTTCACCTGTTTCGATCATGCACGCCTCATTTACGGCAGCAAAAAATTTTACAATTGTGAGTGAAAAGTGAGGCGTGAAAAAGTATACTTTTTCACGCCTCACTCTGGGTCAATCCTAAAATCCCTTACCAACCCATTCGTCAATGTTAGATTTATCCACCTTCACACTGTCCAGAACAAGAGGACTGGTGATTTTCTCGCCCTGCATGAGCTTAAACGCATACTCGACCCCCTCCTTACCGCCGTTAGGATAGGTGAACGTGGCCGTCATCTCGCCAGCCTTGATGGCGTCGAAGGCCTCATTCTGGCCGTCAATGCCGACAACATAAACATCTTTCAGCCGCCCGGCTGTCTTAAGCGCCTGGATCGCGCCCAGCGCCATTTCATCGTTGTGGGCATAAACTACCTGGAACTCGCCCGGTCCAAAACGCTGCAGCATGTCTTCCATGTATTTTAACGCCGGCTCGCGCGAATAATCCGCCGTCTGGCTGGCAATGACTTTAACATCCGGGTACTCCTTCAGCCCTTCCATAAATTCGACGTTGCGATCAATGGTGGCCGAAGCGCCCAGCGTCCCCTGGATCTCGATGATGTTGCCCTTGCCCTTGAGCAGCTCCTCAGCAATGTACCTGGCGGCGGCCCGGCCAATCTGCTTATTATCGGCTCCAATATGCAGTGTGACCGGCATATTAACCTCACGGTCGAGGGTGATCACTTTGATACCGCCCTCTATCGCTTTCTTCGTCACTGGAGTCATCGCATCAGCCGTTACCGGGGTGAGGATGAGGACATCTATGCCCTGCGAAATCAGGTCTTCGACATCGGCTGTCTGCTTTTCCGGCTTGTTCTGCCCATCAGTGAAGATCATGTTAACTTCGTCGGTCAGACTCGCGGCCCAATAGTCGCGCACATTGGCCGTCTGGTTCACCCGCCAGGGGTGGCCGTTGTGCGCCTGTGAAAAGCCAAACAGGTATTTCTCTTTAGGCGCTGCGGCCTGGGCTTCGCTCTCAGCCGGTTTGGCCTCAGCGGCCTGGGCCTCATTTTGGGCGGGCTGGGGCGCAGTAGCCGGTTGGCTGGCCGCAGCGCAAGCGACCAGAAATGCCGCCACCACCCCTAAGATGATCAATCTCTTCATGTTTGTCATGGCCAATTATCCTCCTGAATTTTCTGCTTGTCTGAAATTTGGTTGAGGCCGAACCCAGCCAGCTTCTAACTCAAAGCATGGCCTTTACAAAGTCCGGCATGGGTTAAGTTGAATTAATTTGGAAACAGTGGGGCAGTCAGGGTAGATATAAAAACCTTGACGGGTGATAAGGCTTCAGGCCTACTGGCTTGACACAGTCCAGCCGTAGAGGGATAATTAACCGTAAGGTGACGTGGTGGGACGCCCTCGGACTCTCGTAAAGCAGGGGGCGTTTCACCCTAACCCCAACCCCGCTCGATCACCTCCTTTCCATTACCATCGCTCTGCGCCGTTCCAGCAGCACGGCACTAATGATGATCAGTCCCTTAACGATTTGCTGCGAAAACGGCGAGACGCCCACCAGATTGAGCAAGTTGGCCAGAACGGCCACAATCGCCGCTCCGATGAGGGTACCGCGAACACCCCCTTCGCCGCCGAAGAGACTGGTTCCACCGATGACAACAATGGCGATCGCGTCCAATTCAAAACCGGTCCCTTGTAGTGGTTCCCCTGTTGTTAAACGCGAGACCAGGATCAGCGCGGAGAGCGCTGCCATTACCCCACTAATAACATAGACCCCAAATGTGACCAAGTCGGTGTTGATCCCGGAAAGGCGGGCTGCCTCGGCGTTGTCGCCCACGGCGTAGATATGGCGGCCAAAGGGCGTATGGCTCAGCGTTAAACCCGCCAGAATAGCAGCAGTTAGCAAAAGCCACACCGGAACGGGGATACCCAGCCAATCGCCTGCGCCTAACCAGCTAAACGATTCCGCTGCCTCGCCAATACTGATTGGCTGGCCCTCCGAGTAAGTCATGGTAACGCCGCGGGCGATGACCATCATCCCCAGGGTCATGATAAACGGCTGTAAGTTGCCTTTGGTGATACCAAAGCCGTTCAGCGCGCCGACAACGCCGCCGGCGGCCAGGCCCAGGGGAATAACCATCACCCAGGGTACGTCGGCCCGCAGCATACTGGCGCTCAATACGGCGACAAAGCCGACGATGGAGCCCACCGACAGATCAATCCCGGAGGTCAGGATAACAAAGGTCATGCCAATACCGAGAATGCCCACAATCGCAATTTGCCGGATCACGTTGACCAGGTTGGTTGGCTTAAGAAAGTGCGGCGAGATAATCGCCCCTACGACAATGAGAATAATCAGCGCGCCCAGGATGCCCGACTCCCGCACCAGCCGCCAGGCTCGCCCTTCGCCGCCGAGCAGATTGCTCAAAAAACCTTTAGAGCGGTTCATCGCCTGATCATTTTGAGGCGCCGTTGACTCCATCTTAGACCTCTCCCGTACCATCTGGGTAGTTATTTATCTCGCTGTCCAGCCGCCGTCAATGAGGATGGTATCGCCGGTAATCAGCGAGGCTGCCGGCGAGGCTAAAAATACCACTGCTCCGGCCACATCCATTGGCTCGCCAACGCGGTGCAGCCCGGCAATGCGCTCGATGACATCGGCCCGAAAGATAGGATCGGCCAGGGCGGCTTCCGTGCCAGGGGTGGCGATGAACGTCGGCGCGACGGCGTTTACGGTGATGTTGTATTGGCCCCATTCGACGGCCAGGCATTTGGTGAGATGCGAGACAGCCGCTTTGGTCATGCAGTAAACCGACTCGGTCGGCAGGGCCACCAGGCCGGCTTGCGAACCCAGGTTAATGATGCGCCCATATTTTTGTTTGATCATCACCCTGCCCGCTGCCTGGCTGGTAAAGAACGTGCCCTTTAGGTTGACCGCCACGGTGTAGTCAAAGTCCTCCTCACGGACATCCTCGGCCGGGTTTTCGGGACCCACCCCCACGTTGTTGACCAAAATATCCAGCCGGTCAAAATGGGCAACTGTACGGTCCACCGCTTGACGGATTTGATCGAGATGGGTGACGTCCATTTGCAGGGGCAAGGCCCGCCGGCCCATGGCTTCAATCTCTTGGGCCAGCTCTCGGCCTGTGTTTACCTCCCGTAAACCCAGGGCTACATCTGCGCCGGCATGCGCCAAAGCCAGCGAAATAGCCCGGCCCAGGCCACGCGCCGCCCCTGTTACCAGGGCCACTTGACCGTTCAGGTCAAAACGAGGAAATCCATTCATTGTCACTCCTTGACAGACAAATATAGGGTTTACTTTTAGCTAAAGTGTTTGAGTTAGCGAGACCTTGGCGAAGAAGACCTCAGGCAGCATCTAATGAAAGAGTGAGGCTTAACGATAACGCTCAAGCATTGCGCTTAACGATAACGCTTGACGTTTTCATAAACAGATAGTATACTAATTTTATAAGTTTGTCAAGTATGAAATATTACGGAATTGGACGCATAGCCTAAACTAAATTATCATAGACCTCGAAAGAGTGGAGGACGACGACCCATGAAAAGCTTACCGACGGCAGTGACCTTGAAAGATGTCGCCGAAAAATCTGGAGTCTCTATTACCACCGCCTCACGCATTCTCAATAACCGCGAGTCAGGTCTTCCCATTCGTGAGCAGACCCGGCAGAGAGTTCTGACGACAGCAGCCGAACTGGGCTACAAGCCCAACCTGCTGGCGCGAGGACTGCGCGGCAGCAACAGTTCGTTGATCGGCGTGATCGCCCGGGATATTTCGGACCCGTTCCATATCAAGGTGCTCCGCGGAATTAACGACGCGGCGGCCAAGCGAAGCTATCGCCTGTTTCTGGGCCATGTAGATTATCAATCCGATGTAGCCATTGCCTATGCCTCCATGTTCGAGCAATCGCACGCCGATGGTATTATCGTCATCGGCGATATCGAAGGCGATGAAGCGGTCATCGAGGTTTTGATGGCGCAGCACCGTTATATTGTCGGCGCCACCGACCGGATTGCCCGCCGCCAGTTTCCCGGGGTCTATATTGATAATGTGCTCGGAACCCGCTTGGCCCTGGATCATCTCTGGAACCTGGGACACCGAAACATTATCTGTGTTTCCTACCCCGACATTGAAGACGGCTCGCTGCGGGCAGACGTCTACCGGCAATTTATGCAAGACCATGGAGCCGGGGATAAGGTGCGAGTTTGTTTAACCTCACAGGACCTCGAACCCAGCTATCAGATGGGCCGGGAAATATTTGCCGATTTTAACGCACCGGGCCGGCCCACAGCCATCTTTGCTGCTTCCGATGCCATCGCCATTGGGCTGCTGCAAGCCGCTTTTCAGACCGGCATGAGCGTCCCGGCGCAGGTGTCTATCGTCGGCTTCGACAACCTTGATATTACCCCCTTCACCATCCCCCCCTTAACGACAATCAGCCAGTCAGGCCTTGAGATGGGACGAACCGCGGCCAACCTGTTGCTGGATATGATTGAGCAGAACCAGACGAGTTCCGAGGTTGACGACGTAATCCTGCGCCCAACCTTACTTGTCCGCCAATCAACGGCCGCGCCCCCCCTAAGTTCTTGAGGGTAGCGGATTGACTTGCCAAAAATATTTTCTACAATTTCTGTGAAAGGAATTAATAAAGCATGCATCCAGGGTTGAAGACTCGCTATGACCGCCTCGTTAACCCTCAAACCGGCAAAACTGTTTTGCTGCCCTTCGATCACGGCCTACCCTTTGGTCCCCTCCCCGGCATTACCGATCCCCGCCAGACTGTCCGCTGGGCTGTGGCCGGCGGCGCGAATGCCGTCATTTTCAACCAGGGATTGGCCGGTATTTTGTTTTTTGAATACAATACCAAAATTCCGACCATCCACATGTTGACCAATAGCTGCACCGTGGAGCATGCTGCCCTTTTCGGCAGCGTGCTCCGCGCGGTCAAATGGGCCGCCGACGCCGTTGCCCTTGAAGTTTTAGTCGGTGCAGAAACCGAGGGCCAGATGATCGAGCAGGCCGCGCCGGTGCTGGATGCGTGCGAGGAATGGAACATGCCATCGCTCCTGATGATGTATCCTACTGAACGATTTGTTGATCAAGTGGGCAAGGTGGAGGCCATCCGTCGGGCGGCCCGAGCGGGGGCCGAACTGGGGGCGACGATCGTCAAGACCGCCTGGCCGGGCAGCCGGACCGACCTGGTTCGGGTGGTCGAAAGCTGCCCGGCTCCGCTGGTAGTGGCCGGGGGCAGCCAGAAGACCGTGGAGGCCACCTTCCAGATGACGCGGGATATCATGGCCGCCGGAGCCGTTGGCGTGGCCATGGGCCGCAATTTATGGGGGGCGGAAAATCCGGCGAAGATGATCCGCGCGGTCAGCGCCCTGGTTCACGAGGAGGCGAGCGTGGCGGATGCTGTGGCGATGCTGGAATAACACCTCAATAACAGTTTTTAAAGGCAAGCTATGGCCGCTTACTTTCTTGGTGTAGACATCGGCGGAACCAAGAGTCACGCCTTGCTGGCCGACGCCTCCGGCCGGGCAGTCGGTTTTGGCGAAGCCGGGCCTGGCAACTACGAAGATGTCGGCTATGAGGGGCTGGCCGCCACCCTGGCCCTGGTGACTCAGCGCACCCTGACGGATGCCGGAATTACCGGGGACCAGATTGGAGGGGCTGGCTTTGGGATTGCCGGGTATGATTGGCCCTCCCAGCGCGAGGCTCACCTGGCCGCCATCCGCCCCCTGCAACTGGACCAGGCTCGCCTGGAACTGGTCAACGATACCATTATTGGTTTGCTGGCCGGCGCCCCTTCCGGCTGGGGGATTGCTATCGTCGCCGGAACCCGGGCCAACTGCTGGGGCTGGGACCGGCAGCGGAGGATAGGCCGCCTGACCGGCTACGGCTGGCGCATGGCCGAAGTAGCGGGCGGACTCGAACTGGTCGGCAAGGCCGTCCAGGCGGTGGCTCTGGAGTGGACCCGGCGCGGTCCGGCCACCCGCCTGACCCAGGCCTTTATTGAATTTACCGGGGCACGCGATATCGAAGATTTGCTCGAAGGACTCAGCCTGGAGCGGCTTCAATTGGATGCCACCGCTGCGCCGCTGGTGTTTCGGACTGCCGCAGAGGGTGATTTAGTCGCTATTGAAACCATCCTCTGGGCGGGGCGCGAGCTGGGCAGCCTGGCCGTCGGGGTGATTCGCCAGCTAAACTTCGAGGCGTTGGCGTTTGACGCGGTGCTGGTCGGCAGCCTTTACCAGGGCAGTCCGCTGCTGGTCGAGGCCATGCGCCAGACCATTCATACCGTGGCGCCGGGCGCTCGCTTTGTGCCGCTCAACGTCCCGCCGGTGGTCGGGGGCGTACTGCTGGGTATGGAACAGGCCGGATTAGATGCACCGGCTGTGCGGGAAACCTTGATTCAATCTACGGTTGAGTTATTGTCGGCACGCCGCATTTGACTTTGAAGAATGTCAGGGACGTTTACGAGGCGATGATGCGCCAGCAGGGATAAAAAGGTAAAAAAGTGGCAGAGTCGCAGGAGTATTTCAACTCCCTGTCTACTGTCTACTTTTTTCTATAAGGGATTATGAGCCAACCGTTTAAGTTTTACAATCGTCTCCGCGTCCGTTTCAATGAGACCGACCTCCAGGGGCATGTCAATTTCGCCCAGTATTACTTCTACTTTGACGAGAGCATCACCCATTACTTCGAGGCCATCGGCTATGATCACCAGGCTATGCAGGCCGATAACACCGACCTGCTCTTTGCCGAGTCTCACTGTGCCTACAAATCTTCCGCTAAATGGCCTGAGTGGCTGGCCGTTTACGTTCGGGTGGGCCACCTTGGCCGGCGCAGTCTCCGCTTTGAGTTTGAGGTCAGGGCCGAGGCCGATGGCCGGCTGGTCGCCACCGGCCATATTGTCGCCGTCACCACTCACAAAGACACCTTTGCGCCGCAGCCTATCCCGGACCGGCTGTGGCAGGCCGTCCAGGCTTATGAGGAACACCTTAGCCCCGGCTCCAATCCAACCCCGCTGAACAGGCCCGTAGAGGTTGTAACTGGGGGAGAGAGTCAAGTGAAGTCGTAAAGGAGAGAAATCGTGTGGGATTATTTAGATATTAGTGACGATAAAATACGCCAAATCCTGGAAGAAGCGCAGGTTATCGCCGTTGTGGGCGAGTCAAACGACCATTACTATACCAGCTACCAGGTAGCCCAGTACCTGAAAGAGATGGGCTATACCGTTTATCCGGTCAACCCAACCATTGACGAGGTGGATGGCGACAAAAGCTATCCCGCGCTCAAAGACGTCCCTGAGCCTATTGATATTGTAGACGTTTTCCGCAGCCCGGAGTTTTTGCCCGAAATTATTGAAGAGGCCATTGCCGTCAAAGCAAAAACCATCTGGACGCAGCTTGGCGTGGTGGGGCTGGATGATACGCCGGAGCAAAATGCGCATGCCGCCGGACTCCACGTCGTTTCGGACAAGTGCATCCGCACGGAGCACGAGCGGCTGGGGATCAAACCCAAAGCATGAAACTATTGACCCTCTCCGAAGCCATCGCCCGTTTTGTACCCGATGGCAGCGCCGTGGCCCTGGGCCTGGCCCAGGAAACGATGATTCCTTTCGCCGCCGGCCACGAATTGATCCGCCAGCGCAAACGGGATTTGACCTTGATCGGCCCCATCTCCGACATCTTGTTTGACCAGCTTATTGGGGCCGGCTGCGTGCGCAAAATTCGCGCGGCCTGGGTTGGCAATGTGATTACCGGTTCCAGCTACAACTTTCGCCAGGCGGTCGAGAGCGGGGCTATTGAGATGGAAGACCACTCCAACCTGACCCTGGCTATGGCCCTTCGCGCCGGAGCGATGGGCGTGCCTTTCATGCCCGCGCGGACCGCCCTGGGCAGCGACCTATACAAAACCAATCCCAGCCTGAAAACTGTGATCTGTCCTTTCACCGGCGACACCTTGACCGCGGTGGCGGCCATCAACCCGGATGTAGCGATCATTCACGTGCAGCGGGCTGATGAAAATGGCAGTGCGCATGCCTGGGGCAATTTCGGCATCACCCGCGAAGCCTGCCTGGCCAGCCGCCACATCATCATCACCGCTGAAGAGATTGTTGCCCCGGAGGTGATCAACAGCGACCCCAACCGGGTCATTACTCCCGGTTTTCGAGTCAGCGCGGTGGTGCATGCGCCGTGGGGGGCGCACCCGTCGCCGGTGCCGGGCTATTACAACCGCGACCACCCGGCTTTTATTGATTACCAGCAAAGCAGCAGAACGCCTGGACGCTTCGCTGAGTGGCAGGCTCAATGGGTAGATGGCATCCACAGCAGCCAGGATTACCAGGCTTTGCTCGGTCCAGAGCGGCAGGCGGAACTTGCGCTGAAAACCCATGTCTGGTCCGAGGCAGTGGATTACGGGTATTGAAATCGTAGTACGTGGTGCGTCGTCCGTAAAATAAACGCGCTACGCACCACGTACTACGAGTGGAAAAAGATGATGGATAAATCTAATTATACTCTCCCCCAACTCATGGTCACTGCCGCCGCCCGCGAGATTGCCGATGGCGAGGTTATCTTTGTGGGCATGCGGCTGCCGCTGCTCGGTTTCTTACTGGCCAAAAGCACCCATGCTCCGCATGCGGTCGGCGTGTACGAGCTGGGCGTGATTCGTGAAACCGTCGCTCCGGCTCCTATCCTGACCATGGGCGACCTGCCCAACCTCTACCGTGCCCAATGGCTGGCCGACACCGCCGACCTGATGGGCTTGCTCCAGCAGGGCCGGGTGGATGCCAGCTTTATCGGCGGGGCGCAGGTGGACCGCTTTGGCAATCTCAACACCACCTACATCGGCGGCGTCGAGCAGATCGAAACGCGGCTGCCGGGCAGCGGCGGAGCGTGCGACCTGGCCAGTCTGGCCAATCGGCACATCATCATTATGGCTCATGAGAAACGGCGCTTTGTGCCCAAAGTAGATTTTATCACTTCACCGGGCTATGGTGAGGGAGCCGGCTGGCGGGAGCGAGTTGGCCTGCCGCGCGGCGGGCCGGCCACGGTGATCACGACATTGGGCGTGCTGCGGTTTGATGGCGAAACACGGGAGATGGTCCTGACCTCGACCCATCCGGGGGTAATGGTGGCGGAGGTCCTGGCTAACACCGGCTGGCCGCTGCGGGTCGCCTCAGAGGTAACGGAAACTCCTGCGCCCACCGAGGCCGAGTTGACCATGCTGCGCCTGTTCGATCCGCAGGGGTTTTGGACGAGAGAGTAGGATACTTGTAAGGATAAAAAATGATTGACCTGAAGGACTCACTGGTGATTGAAGCAACTCAGGATCCTAACTTCTTTGGTTTTTATTCCCCCGACCTGAAGGCTTTAGCGGCGTAGGTCACTCTACAGAAGATTGTATTTATAAAGCGAAGTGGGGAATGATTGAACATTTGGAAGTAATGAAAGAGATGCGCCTGCCATTGCCTGCTCCTAATCCTGATCCTATGGTGATGATTAAGAACGAAAAACAGCTAGCAAAGGCGGCTTAACTCTACCGATTGTATCGTCGGTAGTCGAAGGGGGCAATGATGCCACGCAAACACCTGGTTGACTTAAATGCCTGTATCGAGCGCCTGGCCGCCACCGGCGATCTGGTCCGGGTGCGGAGCGAGGTGGACCCGGTTCACGAGCTGGCCGGGGTGGCCTATCATTTTGAGGGCCGGGAGGTAGTGCTGTGCGAGCGGGTCAAAGGGCACAATTTTCCGGTGCTGGTCGGGCTGTACTGGAACCGGGCGGTGCTGGCCCGGCTGTTT
>JAHDWA010000013.1 GCA_023382535.1 Anaerolineae bacterium
TGGCTCTGTTTGCACTAAAAAATAGAAACCTGCTCTGTTTGCGCAAAAACAAGGTGATAAATTTAGTTTTTGGCTCAGCTTTAATGCAAGATCAAGAGTAGAAGCACCGGAATGTATATCTCCATCGGCGAAGGTAAAGGCACGATCAAGCTCCAAAGTAAGAAATATATCGAGATTAAGATAAGGAGCAGTGGTAAGCTTAAAATTACTAACATGGGCAAGCCCGAGAAAAGGACGATGAACAATACTGAAAGCTAAGGCGCGACCTTGGTGTCCTAAAAAGCCATAATCCACTTTTATTTTCTTAGCGGCTCGATCTATCCTCTCTGCTAAATTCTTATCTCGCCGTGCCAAATCATGAATTGCTTCCTGCATTAAGGCAAAAAAGGTGTCGGCCTCTGGTAGCAGACTAGCAATAAGTAGAAAAATCTCTCGCCACCGAGCATCGGTCAAATGCTGCTCAATCACCCGCGCCAGGGTGGCCTCGGAGCCGTCTTCGGCGATGTATTTGGCAGTGAAGTATTCCTGAAAGGTCAAGTGGGAAAAAGAGTAAATCCTATGGGCGCGTTCAATCAGCAAGCCATGTTGGGCTTCAATCGCTTTCAAGACCGCTTCGCCATCAATATCTTCATCAAAGTCGGCGGGGGGCAGCTTTTGCAAATAGCGGGCGATCCGCTTGGTCAGATCGGCCTGGCGGAAGAAATATTCACCCTGCTCAAACGTTTCGGCGGCAATCCTGGCCAACATTTGCCGCTTACGCCCAAGCGACAGCTTACGGTAAATCTCATCGCGTTTGATGTTGCGCGAACTGTCCCACTTTTTGAGCAGAGCATCCAGCGCTTCTTCGTACAACTCTACCCGGCGCTGAGGGAAGCTCATCGTTTCTTCAAAGGCCAGGCAAAGCAACGTCAGCAACAGGGGAATTTGAGCCAATTCTCGCAGTCCTCGGTGATCCTCTCCCTCAAACTCAGCCAGAAATTTATCCCGTTTGACTGGATTATCCTTGAACCATTTGCCGACAAAGGTGCGAATTTGCTCATCGTCAAAGTCGGCCATTTCGACATAGGTGAAAGGCTCAAAGGTATAGCCGGTGGCGGCAATGCGGCAGGTGATAAGGCATTGGCTGGCCCGGTACTGATCGCTAAAATTGTTGATGGTGGGTGTAATTTTTGCTCTCTGTTCGTCCTCCCGGTTAACTTCGTCCAGCCCGTCGAACAGGATAATCGCCTGTCCGGCTTCTAAAATATGCTCGATAAAGGCTTGCGCCTCCGGAAAGGCGCAGATTTCAAACTGTTTGACCAGGAAGGGCATCAAGTCCAGGCCCGAGTCGGCCCACTCTTTGAGGGAAACAAAAATAGGAATTTTGTTGATCTTGCCAGTGGTGGCTTGCAGGGCGACATATTTGAGGAAGGTAGTTTTGCCTGCGCCTGGCTTGCCCAAAATGAACAGCCGCTTTTCTTCCAGGGCCAGGCGCAGGGCGCTGCGGCGCTCGCCGGGCGGTTGGAGCGAGTCCCGCTCGCCGGCTATCGTGCGCAGTTGTTCCAAGTCAAAGCGGCGTAAGGCGGTTGGTTTGTCCAGCAGATAGGCATCGGTGAAAATGCCTTCCAGCGAGACCGGGCGAGGATTGCCCAAGATGCGGGTCGTGCCGTAAAGCTCCTTGACTCGCTGGCGGTACTTCTCGGCAGCATTGCCCCAGTTGAATTTGGCCCAGCGCTCTTTGGCCGCGCCGATGGCTTGATTGGCTACTTCTTTGCCGTACTTATCCCACAGCCACGCTCCGGCTGTACCGGTGATGGACTCAAGGGTCAAGGGGACAATCCTTTCTCTGTTGCTAACTCTCCCCGGGCAAGCCGCCCGGAGATTCATCTCCGGGCTACAAAACCGCGCCGGATGAATCCGGCTAAGGCCATCAGCCCCATTCATGGGGCGCAGTACACTAGCCCGGCGAATTCATCGCCGGGCGGACTCCAAAGCCATTAACTCTCGTCGCCACTCATCAGTTTCAACCGCATAAGTTACAACTTCTTCGTGCATGAGCCTGGGGAAATCAGGGTCAGTCCGTTCTAAAACTGGAATTATTGTGCCTTTAGCGTGATGTCCCTTTTGGCGGTTGACGTAAGCCACATAATTGGGCAAACGCTTGGCGTCGAAAGAAAATGCGCCGTACTCTTCTTGCCAAAAGAAAGGCGGGGAGTCAGGATGAGCTTTGTTGAATTTCGTCGAAGCGACGGCCTTAATCTGCCCGACAAATTTAGCTACGGCAATACTGGGTGGAATAGAAACAACTATGTGCACATGATCCTCTATTCCATTCAGGGCAAAGACAGTAGTGCCTAATCCAATAGCTTTGACCCGTAGAAATTTGTGAACAGCCTCTTCTACTTTTGGGGTAAGCAGAGTTTGCCGATTTTTGGTTGACCAGACCAAATGATAAAACAGTTGACAATAGGGCATGGTATTGAATACTGCGAATTAGAGATTAGCCGGATTCATCCGACGCCGTTGAGTAGCTCGGAAATTCGTTTCCGAGCGAGCAATGTTAAACGACAAGTCACCCAGTTACTTTCGTCGCGCAAACAACCCGGCCAGGCAGCCCGATGGCTGCGAAGGCGGTGGCGTAGGCTGTGGTTGGGGTTGAGGCTGGGGTTGGGGTTCGGGCTGTGGCTGTGGTTGAGGTTGGGGCGTAGGCGTGGCTGCCCCTATTGCTTTTTGATAGGCCAGGTAAGCGTCGCCCCGGCCCACACCCTGCTCGTTGGGCAGGGCGCCAATGTTGACCGCGCCGGCCATCATGAGCGTTTTGACCTGCTCCGCAGTGAGCTGGGGGTTCGCCTGGAGCATCAGCGCGGCGACGCCGCTGGCATGAGGTGTAGCCATGCTGGTGCCGTCGCTGGCCACGTAGCCTTCTTCGATGATGGTACCCAGGCGCGTCCCGGCTGCCTGGGGGGCAATAATTCCCACGCCGGGAAAGACCAGGTCCGGCTTGGTGCGGCCGTCGGCGGTGGGGCCGCGCGAAGAAAAGCGGGCGATTTGGTCGTTGTCGGTGATGGCTCCGACGGTGATAACGTAGCGGGCGCAGCCCGGTGAGCCAATCGTTCTGGCTTCCGGCCCCTCGTTGCCGGCGGCCACGCAGACAACGACCCCGGCCTGCCGTACCGCTTCATCCACCAGCGTCGAGAGCGCATCCGTGCCGTCGCACGACACGCTGCCGCCCAGGGAGAGGTTGATGATCTGGACACGCTGCTCCAGCACCGCCCACTCGATCCCGGCCATGACCGTGCTCATCGAGCCGCTGCCGTTGGCTCGCAGCACTTTGGCAATGTACAAGCTCGCTTCGGGCGCTACCCCCACATACTTGCCGCCCGATTTAGCCCCGTTACCGGCAACTGTTCCGGCCACATGGGTGCCGTGACCGTTGTCGTCGCGGGCGCTGTCGCTGACAAAGCTCTTCATGGCCACAATTCGCTCGGCAAAATCAGGATGGGAGTCGTCAATGCCGGTATCCACTACGGCCACTTTAATCCCCTGTCCCCGCAGGCCGGTTTCCGACCAGACTCTCGGCGCACTAATTTTGGGAACTGAGGTGTTGAGGCAGGTGTGGACCGGTAAGTCGAGCCAGACATGATCCACATCCTCTTCTTTGCTCAACGCCTCGATGTCACCTGGCGTCAGCTTTAACGCTTCTCCGGGAAACAAGCTAAAGCTTGGCTCCAGAGGAGCGCGAACGAAACTCCGGGTGGCAGCGCGGGCGCTGAAGGTCCCCTCTTTGTGACGAATAATCACCGGAATAGGCTCATCGTTCGCCTGGGTGTTCATTTTCTGCTGCAAGGTGGGAGAAATTGTCGCGGGCATAATATTTTCCTTTCTTCCTGTTACATCGTTCGCATCGCCTCATCCCATTCAACGGAAACGACCCACTCCTGCGCTGCCAAATTCCGCGCATCCCGGCCAGGGGCCGAGACTGCCACGCCCGGCGACAATTTAAAAATCTGCCGGACTTCAATGTTATGGTTAGCCAGCCACTCCAAGTAAGGCGTGGGGTCACCGTCGGTCCGCACGATCAAATCAACCACTCGATTGGGCATATCTTCCAGCCGCTGCTCCAATTTAGGATCAATTTTGGCCATAGTTACCTCCTGTCATCATTATTAACCATGCCGGGTTAATTGTCAACGGTCAATTGTTAACAATGTTTCCATTTGAAGAGTTTTCGAGTCCATTTTTGTTTCTTCGTGGTATAATTCACGATTACTAAAATTTATTAATAAAGCGATGTTTTATGACGGATACACCCATTGTTCAATTAAAAAATCTGACCAAAAGTTATACCGAAGGTAAAGAGAGCCATATCATTCTGGCGAATATCAGTGCAGCCTTCAAGCGAGGAGAATTTATTCTCTTGCTTGGCCACAGCGGCTCCGGCAAAAGCACCTTGCTTAACCTCATCAGTGGGATTGACGCGCCCGACAGCGGGGATATCCTGGTCAATGGAGTCGCCATTAACCGCCTGGGCGAGCGCCAGCGGACCCTGTTCCGCCGGGAGCATATTGGCTTTATCTTTCAATTTTTCAACCTGATTCCGACCTTGACCGTTTTTGAAAATGTGACGCTTGCCATGCACCTTAACGGTGGCCTCACCACGGCTAAGGAGAAAGAGGTCAAAAGTCTGCTGGAGCGGGTCGGCTTGAGCCACCGCCAGGACGCCTTCCCCGACCGGCTGTCCGGTGGGGAGCAGCAGCGGGTCGCCATTTTGCGGGCCATCGCTCACAATCCCACCTTGCTCCTGGCCGACGAGCCAACCGGCAACCTGGACGAAGATACCGGCCGGACCATTATGCAGCTCCTGTTAGAGTTGACCCGCCAGGCCAACAAAACCCTGATTATGGCCACCCACAACCCTGACATCATTCCGCTGGCGGATAAAGTGTACCGGATTAAACACGGGGAGTTGATATTAACAGAGTAGCAGGGTAACAAAGTAGCAGATTCTATTATCCTGCTACTTGCTACCTTGCACTTGCTACCTTGCTATGAAAAAACTTTCACCTTTCACTCTTCTGATTTTGCGCCACAGCACCCGGCACCCTATCCAAAGTTTGCTGCTTATTTTGGGGGTGGCGCTGGGGGTGGCCATGATTGTCGCCATTGACCTGGCCAATGGCAGCGCCAGCCAGGCCTTTGCCCTCTCGACCGACAGCATCGCTGGCAAAGCGACCCACCAGATTGTCGCCGCCCCCGGTGATTTGCCCACTTCGCTCTATGAGCAGTTGCGGGTCGAGTTGGGACTGACCGATGTTGCCCCGGTTGTGACCGGGCTGGTTTTGCTGAAAGACGCCAACGACCTGCCCTTGCAGCTCCTGGGGGTTGATCCTTTCGCCGAAGGACCGTTCAGAACTTACCTCGGTAACGGCAGCGGCGAGGTTTCCTTTGAGGCGCTGCTGAGCCTGCTGATCGAGCCTGATACGGTCCTTCTGCCCAAAACCCTGGCCGACCCACGTAACTTGGTCCCCGGTGATACTCTGACCCTGCTGGCCGGCGGCCAAACCAAAACGGTCAAACTGGCCGGTCTGCTCCAGCCCAGCGACGAATTGAGCCAGCGCGCCCTCAACGGCCTGATTTTGTGCGACATCAGCACCGCCCAGGAATTGCTGAACATGCTTGGCCGCCTCAGCCACATTGACCTGATCCTCGCTCCGCAGGCCGACCCGCAGCCTATCCTGGAGTTACTGCCGGCCAATGCGCGCTTGCAGCCGGCGGCCCTGCGCAACGAAACTCTCACCCAGATGACGGCCGCTTTTGAACTGAATCTCTCGGCGCTGAGCCTGCTGGCCCTCATCGTCGGCATGTTCCTCATTTACAACACCATCAGCTTTTCGGTGGTCCAGCGGCGGCCAATGCTGGGCACGCTGCGCTGCCTGGGCGTCACCCGGCTGGAGATCTTTGGCCTGGTGCTGACCGAGGCGCTGGTCTTGAGCACGCTGGGCGCTCTTATTGGCCTGGGCCTGGGGATTATCCTGGGCCGCGGCCTGGTCGGGCTGGTCACGCAGACGATCAACGACCTCTTTTTCACCCTGACCGTACAGAGCGTTTCTCTCTCGCCGCTGACTCTCTACAAAGGGTTACTGGCGGGCCTGGCGGCGGGTTTGCTAGCAGCCTTTGTCCCGGCCCTGGAAGCAACCACCGTGCCTCCCAACAGCGCTCTCAAACGCTCGGTCGGCGAGGCTCGGGTGCAGCGCCTCGTTCCCGGGTTAGGCGTTGCCAGCGTCGTCATGATGCTGGCGGGCTGGTTGCTGCTCAATGCCGCCAGCCAATCGCTTGGCCTCAGCTTCACGGCTCTCTTTGTTATTTTAATCGGTTCGGCCCTGCTCACTCCGCTGCTGACCCGGCTGCTGATGGGACTGCTCCAGCGCGTCACCCCGCGCCTCTTTGGGATCATCGGCCTGATGGCCCCCCGTGATATCGTCCGGTCCCTCAGCCGCACCTCCGTCACCATCGCCGCGCTGATGCTGGCGGTCACAGTGATTATCGGGGTCAGTATTATGATCGACTCCTTCCGCAATACCGTCGCCACCTGGCTGGACACCATTCTGGCCGCCGATATTTACATCAGCCCGGCCGGGCAGAATTTGCGCATTGAGGGGGAGATCAGCCCGGAGTTTATCGAGCAGGCCCGGCACATTGAGGGAGTTGAGGCTGTCAGCCTGCTGCGGAGCGTGATCGTCTTTTCTGAAACCTATGAGGAAGTGGAGCTGCACGCGCTGTCGCCGGAGCCGCTGGAGAACCGCCGTCCCATGTTGTGGGCGAGTGGGGACGCGGCTCAATTGGAGGCAGCCAGGGAGGCAGGCGGGGTGTTAGTTTCCGAGGTCTTTGCCAGGACGCACAAGCTGCCGCTCAATCAGCCCTCGACTATTACTTTGAGGACTGAGCGCGGACCGCAGCCATTCAAGGTTGTAGGGATTTTCTATGATTATGCGGTGCCGGACAAAGGCTATGTCTTGATCCGCCTGTCCGTCTATCGCACCTATTGGCCCAGCGATACCCGCATTTCCAACATCGCTCTCTTCCTCAAACCCAATTTCACCGCTCAGGCCGATAAGCTGGCCCAGCAAATCACCAACCAGTTTGCCGCCAAATATTTTCTGTCCGTCACTTCAAACCGGGGCATCAAGGAGAACGCCCTGGAAGTTTTTGACCGCACCTTTACCATCACCGCTGCTCTGCGGTTGCTGGCAACCGTCGTGGCTTTCATCGGCGTGTTGAGCGCGATTATGTCGCTGCAACTGGAGCGCACCCGCGAACTGGGCACGCTGCGGGCTAACGGCATGAGTCTTCGACAACTGTGGGGCAAAACCCTGTTGGAAACCGCGCTGATGGGCCTCACCGCCGGGCTGATGGCCCTGCCGATTGGCTGGGCGCTGGCTTACATCCTGGTACACTTTATCAATCTGCGCTCCTTTGGCTGGTCGCTGCAAATGCATGCCAACCTCGATATTTTTGGAATCGCTCTGGCTGTAGCTTTGCTAGCAGCCTTACTGGCTGGCATTTACCCGGTGGTCAGGCTGAAGAATATGCAAATTGCTGTGGCCGTAAGAGAGGAATAACCGTACGGAGGGTAATAATTATGAAACTCGTCCTAGCCATTATCGCTTTGCTTTTAATTTCCGGCTTTGTCGTTACTCGCTACGACCGGATGGACCTCAACACGGGCGAAATCAGCGCCAACGTAGAAAATCTCGTATCGGAGGAGTACCAGGGCGAGGGATTCCGCAAAGTTTACGATATCGTTCCTTTTGAGTTTCCCAGGGACCACGGTCCGCACCCGGATTATCGGGCCGAGTGGTGGTATTACACCGGCAATCTGGCCGACACCCAGGGCAATCGCTTTGGCTATCAGTTTACGATCTTCCGGCGGGGCATTGTCCCCGGCGAGCCGGAGCGGGCATCGGAGTGGGCCACTCAGCAGATTTACTTTGCCCACTTTACCGTCACCGATGTAAGCGGTAATGTCTTTGAATTTCACGAGCGTTTTAGCCGGGCCAGTCCCAATCTGGCCGGGGCGCAAGGGCTGCCCACCTATCACGTTTGGCTGGATAATTGGTCTGCTCAGGAGATCGCACCGGGCAAAGTTCGGCTCAAAGCCAACGATGGCAACATTGGGATTGATTTCATTTTGGAGCAAGCCAAGCCCGCTGCTCTGCAAGGCGACCGCGGCTTGAGCGCCAAAAGCGACGAGCCGGGCAACGCCAGCTATTACTACTCGCTCACCAACAATCCCACGCGCGGCACGGTCACGACGGCGCGGGGCACGTTTGAGGTGACCGGCAGTTCCTGGATGGACCGGGAATGGAGCACGTCTGATTTGGGTGAGGACGCGGTCGGGTGGGATTGGTTCTCGTTGCAGTTGGACGATCAGCGGGAAGTCACCTTTTACTCCATTCGCCGCAAGGATGGCAGCGCTGAACCAGTCTCTGCCGGGATTCTCATTAATCCCGATGGCAGCACCCGCCGGATTTTGCTGGAGGACATCAAAATCACTACCCTGAGCACCTGGACCAGTCCTCACAGCGGCGCGGTCTATCCCGCCGAGTGGAACTTGGCCATTCCCAGCGCAGGGATTGATTTGCACATTACCCCGCTGATCAGCGACCAGGAATTGCGGGTCTCATTTACCTACTGGGAAGGGGCCGTCCGGGTAGAGGGCAGCCAGACCGGCTACGGCTATGTAGAGCTGACCGGCTATTATGAGAGTTTACGGGGACGGATGTAAACGGTGTGTTGCTACTTGGCCTGGCCGATGCGGATGTTGTCAAAGTAGCCGGTAACAAGCGAGCCATCTTCCAGGTAGAGCTGCAGTTCAGCACTAAACCGGGCGCTTTTCAGGCGCTCGATTTCCGCCGGGGTGTGTGTACCGATTGGCTGGCCGTCTACAAAGAAGGTCAATTCGCCGGAGTTAGGCTTCATTTCAATCCTGACGATATGCCAGGTATCGTAAGCCACGGCCGGGCCGTCCGCATGGTACTCCTCGCTGAATACTCCATTGCGGTCAGAAGCCACGCCGCAGGATAATTGGGCCTGCTCAAGTTCAGCGTCCCCGGCGAGACTGCAGCCGGCCCAGCTATCCAACGAATTGGTTAAAAGCACCGACACTGAACCCCGGCCCGCTGGTAAGTCGCTGTCCAGTTTTAGCCTGGCCTCGACAAAACCGATCTGCCCGAACTCGGCCCCCTGGTAATGCAGGGCGTTGAGGCCGGAGCCATCAGACTCGGTACAAGCAAAGCGTAGAACGCCATCCTCTTGGACTGCTTCGCACTTATCTATATCGTCCCACGGCTCCCATAATTCGGGATTGAACTGCCCCTCGAAGGCCGGATCATCAAAATCGTCATACGGCGCGGGGCTAACTTCGTTGCTGCTTAGCAGGCGGACATCATCGGCGTAAGTGGTTGCGGTTGACCCGGCCTCCCGGTAGGTGTCCAGCGTCCGGTGAAAACGAGCCTGGCGCAGGGCCGGGGCATCGGCGGGGGTGAGTGAGCCGATGAGGGCGTCGTCAACAAAACAGGCAAAGGTGAGCGGGTCAGGCTTGACTTCCATGCGAAAAGTGTGCCAGCGGTCGTAAGCGGCGGGAATGCCCTGGGAAATATCGGGGGCTGAGCGGCCGCCATAATTAGCCACTTCAAAATACGCTTCAACCTCGTCAGGGTGGGCGGTCAGGCCGCAAAAGGCAAACCAGTTGCCCTCCGGCAAATCCTCTGTGCCAATGCCAATGCCTTGATTGACATACTCACCGCTGAGATCGCCGGCAATTTTCAGCCGGGCCTCGACGACGCCCAACTGCTCCGCCGAAACCAGGCCCGGTTGGTTGATCCGGAGCGCGCAGCTAATTTCTTCCGGTTGAGACGGCACTTTAAAACTGATGGCCCCCTCTTGCTGGGCTACTTCACATGGCTCGTCCGAATCCGCTTCCCACAAAGCTGCATTCCACGCTCCATCAAAGGCCGGGTCATCAAAGTTATCATAAAGGCCGTTAGTGGGCAGAGACGTATCGGTGGAAGGCGTTCCGACCGGCGGCGCAGCTTCAGTCCCGGCCTGGGCGAGAACCGGTTCAGTTGGTGTTGATCCGGCGGTTGCTTTTTCTGCCGGCGCTGCCGTCGCAGCAACCGATGTTGCCCTGTCCGACAGCCTGTCAGCCCCTCTACGAACAAAGACTACCACTCTGGCTAAAACAAGCGCCAGCAGCACCAGGCCCACCACCCCCCACAGCCACTTCTTGCCCTTCCGCCTGGTTTTGGTTTCCTGACGCTGCGCTGCCAGCGTCGCCCCGGCGGCTGAAATCTGGGTGGCATCACCTTCAATTGGAACAGGCGGCACCTCGATTGTTTCAGGAATGGCCGCTTGCAGCGCCCGCACCATTTCCCCGGCGGTAGCGTAGCGATCCTGGGGTTGTTTGGCCAGCGCCTTGAGGATGACCCGCTCGATGGCTTCGGGCAAGGCTGGGTTCAAGCGGCGGGGCGGCGGCAGTGGGTCGTTGAGGTGTTTGATCATGATAGCCATAGGCGTTTCAGCCTGGTACGGAACGCGTCCGGTCGCCATCTCGTACAGCATGATCCCCAGGGCGTAAATATCGCTGCGCCCGTCAACTTTCTCGCCCAGGCCTTGTTCCGGCGACATGTAGGCCGGCGTGCCGATAATGCCGCCGGTTGCGGTCAACTTGCTGCTGCTTTCAAGCATTTTGGCAATGCCAAAGTCGGTTAACAGGCAGTTGCCCCGCTCGTCGAGCAAAACGTTGCTGGGTTTGACATCGCGGTGAATCAGGCCGTGGGCATGCGCGTAATCCAGGGCATCGCCCACCTGGGAGATAATCCGGCGAATCTGGGCCAGGGAAAGCGCGGGACCGCGCAGCAGGTCGGTCAAGTCGCCGCTTTGCAAAAAGGGCATCACAATGTAGGTATAGCCATCCGCCTGGCCGAAATCGAACACCGGCAAAATGTGGGGATGCTGAAGTTTGGCCAGAACTTTGGCTTCCTGCTCAAAGCGGCCCACAAACAAGGGGTCGCTGGCAAAGTGGCGGGGCAGAATTTTGAGGGCAACGTACCGCTCCATACCGGGCTGGTAGGCTTTGTAAACGGCGGCCATGCCCCCCTCGCCCAACGGTGCCACCACCTGATACGGACCGAATTGTCTGCCAGTGAGATCTTCCATGGCCTTACCCCCTGCTGCCGAATTTTAAAGTTACTGAAAGATTCCTGGCAGGACTATGAAGAGGCTGTGAATCAAAAGGAGATGAAGCCAGATGGCTCTAATATAGCACAAAACGGGATTTTTATCTAGCGGTTTTAAGCCAGGGTCTAGCTCGGATTTTAGGCAGACTGAGCAAAAACTTCTGTAGTCTCATTCCAAAAATAAAACCTCCGGGATCGGGGAATGCTGCCGGAGGTTTCAATCCAAACCTCAAGGGTACGCTTCACGAAAACCTTTGAGGTCTATTATCCGTTCTTACTTGGCATAATCCACCGCTCGCGTCTCCCGGATGACGGTTACTTTGATCTGGCCGGGGTACTCCAGGCTTTCTTCGACCTGGCGGGCGATGTCCTTAGACATCTTGATGGCGGCGTAATCATCTACCTCTTCGGGGCGGACCAGAATGCGGATTTCGCGGCCGGCTTGAATGGCAAAGGTTTCTTCCACGCCGGGGAAGGAGTTGGCAATATCTTCCAGGGCCTTGAGCCGCTTGACGTAATTTTCCAGGCTCTCGCGGCGCGCGCCGGGCCTGGCCCCGGAAATGGCATCCGCTACCTCCACAATAACCGCCTCAAGCGACTCCTGCTCCACCTCATGGTGATGGGAGGCAATACAATTGATAACTTTGGGATTAACCCCGCAGCGTTTGGCAATATCCGCGCCAATGATAGCATGCGGTCCCTCAACTTCGTGGTCAACCGCCTTGCCGATATCGTGCAGCAGCGCACCCTCCCGCACAATTGACACGTCCGCTCCAACCTCGTTGGCGATAATGACCGCCAGACGTGAGGCTTCGATGGCGTGGCCGTGCTGGTTTTGGCCGTAGCTGGTACGATATTTTAAGCGGCCCAGCAATTTAATCAGGTCTGGATGGAGGCGATGCACCCCTGCCTCGTAAGCGGCCCGCTCGCCTTCTTCTTGAATCGTTTTGTTGACCTGCTCGCGGGCTTTTTCGACCAACTTCTCTATTCGGGCCGGGTGGATACGGCCATCGGTGATGAGCTGGCTCATGGCAATGCGCGCCACCTCCCGCCGGACCGGATCGAAGCCGGTCAGAATAATGGCCTCCGGCGTATCGTCCACAATTACGTCCACGCCGGTGGCGTTTTCAAAGGCACGAATGTTGCGTCCCTGGCGGCCAATAATACGGCCCTTCATATCGTCGCTGGGCAGCGGCACAGCGGAAACTGTGGTTTCGGAGACCTGCTCCGAAGCAATCCGCTGCATGGCCAGGGTAATAATATTCCGCGCTTTCCGGTCGGCTTCCTCTTTGATGTCAGCCTCAACCTGGCGGATGACCCGGGCCATATCCTGCCGGGCTTCCATCTCGACGGCTTTCACCAGCTCTTGTTTGGCTTCTTCCTGGCTCATACTGGATACTCGCTCCAACTCGGCCAGGCGCTCTTCGTTGAGTTTTTCCAGCTCGTTGGCCCGTTTGTCAACTTGACTCTGGCGCTTGTTAAGATTGCGCTCTTTGCGATCAAGGTTTTCCAGGCGGACATCCAGGCTCTCGTGCCGTTTTTGTACCCGCTCCTCTTGCCGTTCCAATTCCTGCCGTTTACGCTGAAATTCCTTTTCAGCCTCATTACGGGCGCGCAAGGCCTGCTCTTTGGCCTGGACCTCCATCTCTTTGCTTCTGGCTTCGGCTTTGGCTACGATATCTTCGGCCTGAGCTTCAGCGTCTTTGATTTTACGGTTGCCGAGATTGCGGCAGTAGTAGTAGCCGGCCGCAAACCCGATGATTAAACTAACAACACTCTCAATAAGTATCAGCGCAATATCCATTAGATATTTTCCTCTAATTCGTTTGACTATTCAGACACATCCAGCGAGGCCCAGGCCCGGTTGGCGGCCTGGCCGGCGACTTCATAGTTAAAACCGCGCCGGCTTAAAAAAGCCATCGCCTTCTGCTTAAATTCTTGTTCTTCCAAATTTTTCCAGCGGTAAATTTTACCTTCTATAGCCGCCCAGGCCGACTCCTCTTCGTCCACATCGGCCAGGGTTGTCTCGATGACTTCGGGATCAAGACCTTTCTGTTTTAACTCATAACGCAGCGCCTGCCGCCCGCGTGGCCGAAACCGCTCTCGATTTTCCAGCCAAAAGCGGGCAAAGGCTTCATCATCCAGGTACTGTTCCTGACGCAAACGCTCTACTATGTGGCTGACAACTTCAGGAGCGTATCCTTTATCGTGCAAATATCGCTCAATTTCCGTTTGGCTGCGCGGGCGAAAGCCCAAAAAGCGGATGGCCTGGTTGTAAGCCTTATCCACTTCATCGTCATCTTTAAGCCGCTCAATGTCGCCGTCGCTGAGGTACTGACCTTTTTTTAAGCTCACTGCGACCAGTGCGGTTATCGCCAGGGCAAATTGGCCGTCTATAAAAACGTTGACCCGTTCTTTATTCCGTTTTTGAATCTGCAAGGCCGTAATAGTCCCGGCCATAGATTACTCCCAAAAAGAAAAAGCTGTGGCGCAATACGTCACAGCTTTGCTGGCAGGCGATTTAACTATTGAAACAAAAGGGTAACTTATCTCGGAAGCAACAGGTAAATGATAATGATAGTTACTTTTTAACCTAAAAAGACTAACGGAGCTAAAAAGCAACAGGCCCAAAGTGATTTGGACTCGGTGCAGTACCTCGTTAGGCTCTAAGGCAAGTTAAACGGTCATATGCAAAATATAGGGGCCAGCCCTGGCTCTGCGCTAACCCGGCCTGCCCCAGCCGATCGCTCCAATCAGATTGATGGAGCACAGGCTGGTTCAAAAGTATCAATTGCTTACCTAAACATCTGCGGCTAGGCCGGATTAATGAGAGCATGTTGATTAACAGCTATATTTCCAGTTGCAATGAGAGATAATTTTCAGTGGGTCTTGCACCCACATCGAACTTGTTAAATGTTAAAGTAAGTCCGACATTTGTTTCAAATCATCAAATTGTCAAAAACTGTGACAGGTTTATTGTCGCGTTACTGGTTTACTCTTCGATCTGTTCTACCGTCTCTTCGGCCATTCCCCCTGCTGGCACAACGGGGCCATAATCAATGGTGGCCCGGTCGCGCAAGGGCAGGCCAAATTTAGCTCTGATTTTGTTTTCAACGTCAAAGGTCAAATCCGGATTGGTCATTAAAAAGGTTTTGGCGTTTTCGCGGCCCTGAGCCAGGCGGGTGTCGCCATAAGAGAAAAAGGCGCCGCGTTTTTCGACAATGCCTTCGACCACGGCAATATCCAGAATATCACCCACTTTGGAAATACCTTGATTATACATAATATCAAATTCAGCCACTTTAAAAGGCGGGGCCACTTTGTTCTTTTTAACGGTGACCCGGGTGCGGCTGCCAATTACATCACCGCCGGCCTTCACGGCCTCAATCCGGCGGATGTCGAGCCGCACCGAGGCATAAAAACGCAGCGCCATCCCGCCCGTAGTTGTTTCCGGGTTACCAAACATCACCCCGATTTTCTGGCGGAGCTGGTTGGTAAAAATGACCACCGTGTTGGTGGATTTAATCGCTCCCGCCAGTTTGCGCAGGGCCTGGCTCATCAGCCGCGCCTGCAGCCCCATATGCGAGTCGCCCATGTCGCCTTCAATTTCAGCCCGGGGCACCAAAGCCGCCACCGAGTCGACCACGACAACGGACAACACCCCGGAGCGCACCAGCGCCTCGGTAATCTCCAGGGCTTGTTCGCCCGTATCAGGCTGTGATACATATAACTCATTGATATTGACCCCGCACTTCTGGGCATAAACGGGGTCAAGGGCATGCTCAACATCCACAAAGGCAGCAATCCCCCCCATTTTTTGAGCTTCGGCAATAATGTGCTGGCACAAGGTGGTTTTCCCGGAGCTTTCCGGCCCATAAACCTCGACCACCCGGCCCTTTGGCACGCCGCCCACGCCGAGGGCAATATCCAACGCCAGCGAACCGGTGGGAATAGACTCAACTTGCATGTGTTGGGCCTCACCCAACTTCATAATCGTACCTTCGCCAAAACGCTTCTTTAAATTGACCAGGACAGTTTCTAAAGCCTTAACCTGTCCGTTATCCACTGCCATAATGATTTCCTATTTTTCACACTACCGGAGAGAAGTAATTTTTGGTCCTGTTATTCCCGTTCTCAAACTCAGCTTGGAAACAAGAATAAAAAGGGGGACTCGAAGTGAAGTAAATCCCCCTAATTTTAAGCCAAATGCCCATTTTTCAAACAACTGCAATTGACCTAGTTTACATCAACATAAAGGAAAATGCAAGTAAAACCTTAAATCTCTGGCAGACAAAAGTGATCTGCAAATTAAGAGAAAATTTGCTGTTGGCCTGTTTTCTTTCTCAGCCATCTTGTGGTAGAGTGAATAGCGGTAGTTACCGGATTATACGAGTAAAGACTCATCGTGATTGCCGAAGTCAAGCGGCTGCTTTTGGCTTAGCCGGAGCCGGCAATTGGTTGAGAGAATGATGATGGTTGAGTGGTATCTGGGTACGGTTGGCTTCAGTTATAAAGAGTGGGATGGAGTTTTCTATCCGCTGGGAATGTCCCAACGGAGCTACCTGGCGCACTACAGTCAGATTTTTAATGCCGTCGAATTGGACTCAACCTTCTACGGGACACCGCCGGGAGAACGAGTGCGGCAGTGGGCCCAAACTGCTCCGGCGGATTTCAAATTCTGTCCCAAAACCCCACGGGAGATTACCCACGATTTACGTTTGAGCGGAGCCAGACCGCCCATGCTTGCCTTTTTGGACGCTATGCGTCACCTCGGTAGTAAACTTGGCCCTATATTGATCCAGTTGCCGCCCAGCTTTACCGCTGCCCAATTTGATATCATAGCAACTTTTTTAAACGATCTGCCAACCGACCTCCGCTATGCCGTTGAGTTTCGCCATCCCTCCTGGTACGTTTCCGAAACGGCTGAGCTGCTCAAGGCGCAGCGCATGGCCTGGGTGTCGCTTGACTACCTGGATTTGCCCAAACAAATCGGGCTGACTACCGACTTTCTTTACATCCGCTGGCTGGGGGAACATGGCCGCTTTGAGCGGAAAAATCACGAGCAAGTAGACGCCAGCCCGGAGTTGACCTGGTGGTGGGAGTATATTCAGCCTCACCTGGGGCACGTGCAGGCCATTTATGGTTTTTTCAACAACGATTACGCTGGCTACTCGCCGGGTAGCTGCAACCGCTTTAAAACGATTGCCGGATTGCCTAAAGTTAGCCCGCAACTGCCGCAGCAGGCGCGGCTATTTTAGACCGCCAAACCATTCGGCACTCTGCTGGAGCTAAATTATGAAACTGGATAGATTTGCTAAGTTTGCCTGGGGTGTTTTGATCTACAATTTGGCCGTGATTTTGTGGGGAGCCTATGTGCGAGCCTCAGGTTCCGGGGCTGGCTGTGGCAGCCATTGGCCCTTGTGCAACGGGGAAGTCATTCCGCAAACGCCTCAAGTGGCTACCATGATTGAATTTGCCCATCGCCTCAGCAGCGGCCTGGCCTTGCTGCTGGTAGTCGGCTTGATCATTTGGGCCTTTCGGCGGTACCCCCCAGGGCACGCGGTGCGCTTGGGAGCAGGACTCTCCATGTTTTTTATGATAACTGAGGCGCTGGTTGGGGCCGGGCTGGTTCTGTTTGAACTGGTAGCTTATGACACCTCTACGGCCCGCGCTCTGGTAATTGCGCTTCATTTGATTAATACCTTCTTGCTGCTGGCGTCCCTGGTCTTGACAGCCTGGTGGGCGTCGGGGGGGAAGCCGGTGCAGTTCAAGGGACAAAGCGGGCTGGGTTGGATGATGGGCCTCGCTTTTCTGGCGATGCTGCTGCTGGGGGCTAGCGGCGCGGTCACTGCCCTGGGAGATACCCTCTTTCCCGCTACCTCCCTGGCTGAGGGTCTGCAGCAGAAGTTTTCGCCCACCGCTCATTTTTTGGTCCGGTTGCGGCTGTGGCATCCCCTGATTGCTATTGCCGTCGGCGCTTATGTCATTGTGGTTATTGGCCTGGTTAATACCCGGCTGGCTGACCCTTTGGCCCGCTACCTTGGCCGTGTTTTTGCGGTGCTATACTTTGTGCAGCTTGCCAGTGGTGCGCTGAATGTGGTGTTACTGGCCCCTATCTGGCTGCAGCTTTGGCACTTGCTGCTCTCTGATGCGCTCTGGATTGCCCTGGTGCTCTTTGCGGCAGCGGCTTTTGCCCGGAGAGTCCAGCCGGTCAGCTCCGTTGACCTTCTTAAGCCGTCACCCCAGGTAAAACGCATCACCTGAGCACTGATGTCTGGATAGATCGAATGTAGGCCAGATAGAAATTGAAAAATTCGCTTGTTCCCATTCTTCCCAGGTTTTAAAAGGGAAAGACCCGCGCTGCCACGACGCGGGTCTTTCATTAGGAGGGAGGGTTCACACTATGATTAACTGTAGTGTTGCCCTAATCATAAAATTCCAAGATTAAAGAAAGATGAAGCAAAGATTAAATGAAGATTAGAGAATTTATCCTCACTGGGACTATTTGCTCTGTTGCATAAACCTTAAAAACTATTACAATCAAAAGAAAAATCGTTAAATCTTACTTCGGTACCCCCTTGTTCTGCATTTCCAGCCAGGAAAAGACAAAACGTGGGGGACATTTATTTATAAAGGGTGGCCTCGGATGGCTTTTGAAGACCGTATTCGCCTACCCGCGCTCAACTTAATCCATCGCCGTTCGCGCCTGCTTAACATGTTAACCGAGTTTGTTGAGACAGGACAGCGGCTCATCACCATTTATGCTCCTGGCGGTTATGGTAAATCTATTTTACTGGCCGATTTTGCTCAAATGACCGATCTGCCGGTCTGTTGGTGTTCGCTTGAGCCGACTGACCGTGACCCCACCTCATTTTTAACATTGCTTACCCACAGCATTACCGACCGCTTCCACGAGATTCAACCTGAGCCATTATTTAAACTGGTGCAGCGCGGCGACACCCAGGCCAGTATTCGGCGTATTGCCGATTTGTTGGCCACGGTTGGCCCGCACCTGATCATCATTGACGATTACCACAAAGCCGTCAGCGCCGGGATGACCCTCGCCCTTAACCGGTTATTAGAACAACTCCCCTTGGCCAGCACCATGATCGTGGCGGCCCGCGGCGAGATGAACCTGGAGACAGGTCAAATCTTGGAACTGCTCATCACCGAGCGGGCCACTGGCTTGTCGGAGGAGGAACTACGCTTCACCGGCGAGGAATTGCAGCGGGTTATGCGCAAGCGTTTTGGCCGCCAGATTGATCTGCAAACCGCCGAAGAAATTGCCCGCTCCACCGATGGAAATATTGCCCAGATTTTACTGGCTGGACATACCCAGAGCTTACATGCAGGAGGGCTGATTGGCCACCTGAAGCAGCGGCTGGGTGATGATCGTGAGGCCATCTACAGCTACCTGGCGGGCGAAGTGTTCGATAAGCAGCCGCCGCAATTGCAGCGTTTTATGCTTCATAGCTCGGTTTTGCCAGAGATGACGGCCGAGTTGAGCAATAAGTTATTAGATATAAACGACGCTCAAGTTTACCTCGACGAACTGATCCGGCGGGATTTATTCATCGCCCAAATTGGCGGCGGCTTTAAATATCACGATCTTTTCGCTGAGTTTTTGCGCAGTAAATTGGCTGAGTCTAACTCAGTCTACTGTCAGGTATCATTGCGAGCGGCGGACCTATTAGCCACTCAGTCACGCTTTGAAGAGGCCATCAACCTCTATTTGGCGGTGCAAGCCTGGGATGAGGCCGCGACCCTGCTTGAAACTAAAGGCAAGTTCTTTTACGATACAGGCCGGGCTTTGACCTTGAATCACTGGCTGGTCCAGATGCCTGAGCAAAAGTTAGTTCAATACCCCCGTCTTCTTCTGTTGCGAGGGCAAATACTGAATAATGACCTGGGTGAACCCACGCTGGCCATGTCTTATTATGAACAAGCGGAGGCCTATTTCCGCCATCAGGAAGATTTTATTGGCGCTGCCGAAGCCCAGGTTTGGCGGGCCTCTGCACTGCGGATGACCGGACGGGCCAAAGAAGGCTCGGTCTTGGTGGCCAATGGCCTTGACCAGTTGAAGACCTTAAAAGCGGACAACCGTCTTGTTGCCTGGGCGACTCGACATCACGGCATGGTTCACTTATATCTAGGTAACACTGCCGAAGCCTTAGTAGACTTGCGCCGAGCTTTGACCTTGTTTGAGACCCTGAATGATACCTACAGTGTAGGTCTATGCCATCAGGATATGGGTTTTATCTTAGACCGGCAAGGAGATATAAATGGTGCTGGCTATCATTTTAGACAGGCTCTGCGAATTTGGGAAGCTTTAGGCAATGCCAATGACCTGGCCAACACTCTCAACAGCCTGGGAGTATCCCTTTATGCCGTTGGTCGTTATGACGAGGCGCTTAAACAGTTCCACGATAGCTTGGATATCGCCCTCCAAATTGGCGCAACCCGCCGGGCTGCTTTTGCCCAGGCAGGCATTGGGGATATTTATTTAGCGCGTCAAGAGTATGACCATGCGCTCGAAATTTACGAGGTGTCAACTAAATTAGCCCGTGAAGCAGGAGCGCGGGGGCTGGAAGTTTACAACTTGGTTAAGAGGGGCGAATGTTTTTATCAGCAGTATAACCTGGTTCAAGCTCTCAGTTTGGCCAACCAAGCCAGAGCCATCGCCACCGAAACCGGCCTGGTTTTTGAACAGGGTCTGGCCTGTGCTCTCCAGGGTAAAATATATGTGCGCCGGGCGGAGTATGCCGCCAGTTTTGACCTTTTTACAACAGCCGTGGCCTGTTTGATTGATAACGACGTGGTTGAGCAGGCCAAAGCCAGGTTATGGTGGGGCTACAGCCTGCTGCTTGATTTACGAGCCACCGCAGCCGTGGAGCAATTACAGGAAGCAGTCCGCTTGGTCCTGGCCATGGGTGAGGCCAGACAAGGACTGGGGCCAACCGTGGCGGAGACACAACAGTTGTTGCTTCACTTCTTACACCGTGAAGATACTCCGGCCAGTATGCGGGATAGCATTCATTTGTTGTTAGCCCAAAGCCAAAAACCGATAGACCTATCGAGGCCCAGCCTGCAGGTCTTTGCCTTTGGCGCGCCCCTGCTCGTTGTCAGCGGCAGGCGCCGGCGCTTTACCCAGCGGGGAGGCTTGTCCAAAGCCCCAGAGTTTTTGCTTTATCTGCTGGTACAAGGGCAGGAGGGAGGCTGCCGCTGGAGCGACGTGAGCACCGCTATATGGCCTGACGTAGAAGCGGAGAGAGCTTCACGATTTTTCCACCAAAGCCTAAAAAGACTGCGCGATGTTATTTTTGAAGCGCCTGATTTCATCATCCGGCGGGACGATTATTACCAGGTTAATCCGGCTTATCTGGAATGGTGTGATGTACTGGCTTTTGAAAGTCTATTTGAGCAAACTACCAGGGTTAGCCCGGAGGCAGCTTTACCCCTGCAACTTGAATTGATCGCCCTGTATCGGGGTGAATTGCTGGCTGGCTTTGAACTGGGCGAGTGGGGCAACACGTATCGAGCCTCCTGCGAAGCCAGGTTCTTACAGGTAGTCAAGCTGGCCGGCGAGCAACTGCTTAAGACGAATGCCCCTCAGGAAGCTCTGACCGTGATTCACAAAGGGCTGGCAGTGGATAATTTTCGGGAAGACCTACACCGGAGCGCCCTGAATACCTATGCCCGCCTGGGCCTATACGACCATTTGGCGGCACATTATAGCGAGTTGTGTGCTGCCTTTAAAGAGGAACTCGGCGCGCCGCCAGAGTGGGAAACTCAGCAGCTCTACCAGCGGCTGATTGCTACCAGACAAAGTATATTACCAACACCGGCCTGATAATGTTGTTTTACCTCTAATCAATCGCTCCTGAAAATCCTCTCTTCCACTTTAGGCGTAACTGATAGCTCAGCTATAAAACTAAATTGAGTTTGTAGAACTGGCAACCTTGCATTTGAGTTAGCAATCTTGGGCTATACCAACATATTTTTGCCTTCGTATAGTTCTGCTGAAAACTGTAAGAGTCAATCTGGTAAAGTAATGACATTCTATACAAAACTTTTATGCAAAGGATGTCAATCATGTTACAGAAACACAAACTAGTGGTAGCCCAATTCCTCAGCAACTCCAATAATATGCGAGCTGTCTTGGTCTTAAGCACGTTGTTGATTGCTGCTATAGCTGGCAGTGCTCCTCACGATGGAGGTGGTTGATGATATATTCTTCGCTAAATTTTTTGTTTGAGTAAAGAAAGCTGATGATGATGAAACCAGTGCCTAACCGTCCTGCTATCTCAAATGTATTGATCAAAGCCAGCGCCAACATCGCTTTTCGAGCTAAGCTGTTGGCCAGCCCTGAGCTTGCTCTGGCAGAACTGAATGTGCCGCCGGAGGATGCCGAGATTCTGGCCAATGTTCAAGCGCTTACGCTGCCAGAGTATGCCCGCCAGGTTAAATTGAGATTGATGGCTCATCAACTTTAGGAATTGTTTTTGGAATTCTAGATTTGTAACCGATGAAGAGGATAACGGAAATAAGGGGGCATTATTCTTCTGGAGACTGGTGGAATTAACAGTGATAGTTGGGGAATCGAAGATGAAAATGGAAAGTAAGGATGGTAGAAAAATAACCCTTGAACTGAGTGAACATGATACTTTACAAATTCTTGCGTTGGTCCGCAAAGAGTTAAAGCGATCTGATAAGATCTGGCAGCCCTATTGGGAGTCGCAAATCCGAAAAATCCAGCAGTTCATCGAACAGGCCAGCTTGGCTCAATGCTCGGTCTGGCCTGAGGATGTGTTTAGCAAGGATGAGAATGATGGCGACCCGAATGGGGTGTTAAATCTTCAGGGATCACTTTAGGGTTTAGTTTTTTACCAAAGTTCAAGGTTATCCTCAAGAGGAAGTAAATGATTCTTGCCTATGCAATAATAGTTCTAATTATCCTGGCGATATTGTTCCGGCGCGATTTGAGCGCCCTTGGACAGATTTCCTACCGGGGCGGCTGGATATTTGTCGGTGGGGTAATGGGCTTATTTATTTTGCAGGCAGGACTGGTGACTTATGTGCCTGGGCAATCCCTCTGGCAAATGATCATCCTAAATTTGTCACAGATTGCCTTGATTGCGCTCTTCCTCTTAAACCATCAAATTCCTGGGGCAAAGCTGTTTGCGCTTGGCATTGCCCTGAATGTCCTGGTTATGGTCGTCAACGGCGGCTGGATGCCGGTAACTCCCGAAATGACTCATTTTGTTCACCCCGACCGTCCGGTTGTCGAACAGGTCAGGCCAGGCATCAGCAAAAATATTATCTTGCCCCGCTCTGAAACCAACCTGTGGATTTTGTCCGACATAATCCCCGTTACTTTACCCTGGCGCCGAAATGCTGTCAGTGTGGGTGATATTCTGTTAGTTGCCGGTACGGCTCAATTTATTTTTCAGGCAACCGCCAAAAAAAAGAGGAATTCCCTGGCGGCTGGCCAAGTTTAAAGTTAGATTGTTCCTGGTAAGGAGGGGTGAGGAGAAACTTCTTTGAAGAAAATCTTAGTTGTAGACGACCAACCTCAACTCCTCGAATTGGTAGCAGTAACCCTTCAAGATAATTATCAGGTTCTCTTTGCTGAAAATGGACAGCAGGCCCTTGAGATCGCTCAAACTGAACACCCCGATCTAATCTTGCTAGATGTGATGTTATATGGAAGCGACCTGAATGGCCTGGAAGTCTGCCGTTATCTTAAAAAAGATCCGGCTACTCAGAATATACCGGTTGTTCTACTAACAGCGGGAGGGCAGCGGAGCGACCTTGAAGCAGGGCTGGCAGCCGGGGCTGATGATTATTTCATCAAACCCTTTAGCCCTATTGCTTTAGTGAAAAAGATTGGAGCAATGATTGAGTAGACTCAGAGGGCGCCGAACAAAAGCGCTTCTCTGTAATTATTCCTTCCCATTGAATTGATTCATGGCATAATCGAGACCCATGGTTAGCACAGCCTTAACCGCCTCGACGCCCCGTTCGTAAGTGACCCGCATTGCTTCCCATTCATCCGGTTTAAATTTTTGCAGAACGTAAGCCTCCACCGGTATTTGGCCGGCGGGACGGCCAATACCCAGCCGCAGCCTCGGAAACTCCTCGCTGCCCAGGTGTTGAATAAGACTACGCATCCCCTTGTGTCCCCCGGCGCCTCCTTTTGGCCGCAGTCGCAGTGTCGCTGGGGGTAAGTCAACATCGTCAAAAGCCACCAAAATATGCTCCGGCGCTACCCGATAAAAACGAGCCAGGGGAGCCACCGCCTCGCCGCTTAGATTCATAAACGTTTGGGGCTTAACCAGGGCAACCCTTACCCCGGCCAATTCACCGCGGGCAATGAGGGCTTTATTACGATTTTCGTTAAAACGAAAATGAGGCTGGTCTCGGACAATGGTGTCCAAAAGATGCCAGCCTGCGTTGTGGCGGGTGTCCATGTATTTTTGTCCCGGATTACCCAGCCCGACAACAAACCACTCAACCGGACCCGCCGCTTTTTCTTTGGAACTGCGCCCAAACAGGGGAAATGAAACCGGCATGACTCAAAAGATTATTGAACCGAGCGCCACGAAAATCACGTTCTGCGCCTCATCCGGTGGATAAAGCCCATAATAAAGGTGCGCAGCGCGGCCAGGAAGCCAAAAAGCAAAAAGACGCTGAGCATGATGCTGGCTCCATACAAACACGCATCTCTTAAGGGGCTGAGTGAAAAGCCGGTGACTGTGGGAATGAAGGAGGTAACCTCCTCGGGGTCTTGCAGCGGGGCGCTGGTTTCGACAGGGCGAGGGGTCGGGGTATCCACAATTGGCTGCTCGATAGATACTGTGGGCGTTGGCGGCAGCGGGGTCGGTGTCTCCGTGGGGATCGCCGGGACTGCTTCCGCTTCCGTTGTAACCACAACCGCCGGTGTATCGGTCGGAAGGGGCTGCGTATTGGCCACCACCACCTGCTGAGAAAAAGCCTCAGTATAGTTGCCATCCAGCCGCACGGTCCGCAGCCGCAGGGTGTAGCTCCCGTCAGGGACCAGGGTAGTGTCCCAGGTCTCCAGAACGCCGCTGATTACCGGTGTGTTATGGGTTGCCCCAATAATTTGCCACTGATCGCCTGTCACCGGCTCCGGTGAGAATTCAATGGCATAAAACTGAAATGAAGGATGATCAGAACTGCCAACGATCTGTACCTGGCCCTGCACCACGGCATTGCTGGCCGGATCATTGATAACGGCTAAATCTTGAGTCTGCCACACCGGTGCAGCTACGGCGCTGCTAAACTGAACTGCCCCCAAAACCGCCAGGGCTATTAAGATTGACCAGATAGTGTGATTAAAGATTAATGTTCGCTGTTTTCTCATCGTTGCGTAATTTCGACGCCTGAATTTAGGATAGTATACCCAAGCCCTACAGTTTAGCACGAATACGATAGAACGCAATTCAAACGATTATCTGATGTTAAGAAACAGCTAACCACCTATCTCTGTCACTCTGGCCGTTACCGTCTCCACTTCCTGCCCGGCGCTTAAAACGACGCCATTCTGGGCCGGGTCGCGCAGAAAAACGATCCCATCTTTTGCCTGGAAAGTAACCCCAGCCGCTTCAATGCGCTCGATGACCGCAGCCAACGCGGGTTCATCAGGTAGATTAATGGTGAAATAGCGCAGCCCGGCGGCATCAGGCGGAGGGGGCGGCGCATTGACCCCGGCCCAGGTATTGAGGCCAAGATGATGGTGATAACCCCCAGCAGAAACAAAGCTGGCGCTGGGGCCGTAGCGCAGGATGAGATCGAAACCCAGGATATCCACATAAAAAGCCTCGGCGGACGGGATAGTGGCAACGTGCAGATGAACATGGCCAATGGTCGTCGCCGCTTCCAGTCCGGCCCAGGGTTCAGGCTGCGCCTCCAGTTCAGCCAAAATCTCCTTTATATCCAGGGGATCCGTCGCCATCTGCAACTGCCCATTTTGACGGGGCCATTCGTTCCGGGGGCGGTCGCGATAGATTTCGATGCCATTGCCGTCAGGATCGGCCAGGTAGATCGCCTCGCTGACCCAATGGTCGGCAAACCCCTGCACCGGGGTGCGCGTCTCGGCTAAGCGGCGCAGCGATTGAGCCAGGGCCAGGCGAGACGGGGTCAAAATGGCGAAGTGATACAGGCCGGTTACGCCGGAGACGGGCCGCGCGCCGGGTTTTTCAGTCAGCAGCAGCAAATCAGGGCCGCCCGCGCCCAGGTAAGCGGTCTGGCCCTCGCGCTGGCGGAGTTGAAAGCCCAGCTTATCCTGGTAAAAAGCCAGCGAGCGGTCAAGATTGGCCACGGACAAATGAACGGAGCCAATGCTTGTAGCAGGATCAATGGAACTATGACTCATAACTCAAACCTCACTTTCTTTAAAAATAAGACGCCCTTTCCCCCGACATCTTACCTGACCCATCTCATATCCCTCAGAGTTCAGGCTCTGGTGATGAGTAGGCTGTTGATGTTGGTCTATGCAATCGGATTTACGATCGAGCGGTTTAGGACTGGCGGCGGAGAGCTTTGAGTGAAAAGAATCAGCCTCCCGCTAACCTTCAAACCGCGGGAGGCTGATTGGGGACTGAGAATCTGCTACTGTTTGATGATGCTGGGTAAGTAATTGTCAAATCCAGTTTCCTCAGCCGCTTGGATGACAAAGGTGGCCGGAGGAGATACGGTGGCTATATTGCCGGCGGCGTCGTATGCCCGTACCGTCCAGGTGTAACTGTTATCAGGCAGGTCAACCAGGGGCGTAAAATTAGATTGGGTGGTTGTCATGCTGGCTCGGCCTTGCAAGGTCAAATTACCGCCGCTATTTGTTACCACCAACGTGTAACCGATCACCCCTACGTTGTCGGTAGCGTCGGCCCAATCGAAAACGGGCCGGGAGGTGTTGAGGATTATGCCGAGTGTGGGGGTCAAGAGGGCAGGATTGGGAAAGGTGGGCGCTTGGGTGTCTGGCCCGGATTGCACTGTCACTGTAGCCACCGCCGCGGCCGTCACTTGGGGGCCGCTGGCGGGTGTGCCGGTGACACCTACGGTATTGGTGAGCGGGCCAGGGAAGTTGCCCGCTAATACGGTGTACGTTAGCGTTCCTTCGGTTCCGATATTAGGCGCGAGGCTGGTGGTTGGCAAGGTGACAGGACCCAGCTTGTTGTCATTGGCTACTATTCCGGTCAGGGTAACACTGCCGGTATTGGTGACGCGGTAGGTATAAGTGATGGTCTGGCCCACTTGAGCCGCGCTCACGTTGGCTGTTTTGGTCACAGTAATCGCCGGGGTATTGGGGCTGGGGTCGCCCTGGTAACGGGCCAGGGCAACATCGTTTATGTTTACACCAGCGACCACAATTTTGCCGTCAGGTTGAAGGGCCACAGCCAGAGCTTCGCCGTAATCCGAATCAAACGCGGTAATGACAATTCCATCCGTATCGAATGAAGTATCGAGGCTGCCATCATTATTGTAACGGACGACGGTGAAGTCTACAGGGATCCAATCAAAGTCGCTGCTATTAGAATTGCCGGCTACCACAATCTTATTATTGGATTGGACAGCTACTGCATAAGCCACATCCCCGATACCACTAATGTCGGTGATTTCTAGACCATCACCGCTAAAGGTAGTATCCAAGCTGCCATTGCTGTTATAACGGACGATAACAAAATCTGGATAATCGCTCCCGTCATAGTGAGCCCCTCCTACGACGACAATTTTGTCATTACCTTGCAAGGCAACTGCTTCAGCGTAAGCGTTGCTGCCAATCGGTGTTGTGACAATTCCATCTCCACCAAACGAAGTATCCAGACTGCCATTGCTGTTATAGCGAGCCAGGGTAAAATTTTCTTGACCGTAGTAGCCACTCCAACCGACTACGACGATCTTACCATTGGATTGGATAACCAAGTCGTGTACCTGATCAAGCGTATCTAGACCTATCGGAGTCGTCGTTATGCCATCGCCGGCAAAAGAGGGATCAAGGGTGCCATTAGGATTGTAACGAACGAGGGTGAAATCTTCTTCACCATAGACGCCACTGTAACCGGCGACCACGATCTTGCCATCTGGCTGAATACCGACGGCTGTAGCCGCAGCACTCTCGCCGAGACCCTCGTTACTAACAATCCCATCGGTATCAAAGGTCGGATCAAGGGTCCCATCAATATTATAACGAATCACGATAACCTTTGTGCCAAAGAGATTCTCAGAGGAGGCCCGGCCCACGACCACGATTTTGCCATCGTCCTGGACGGCCACATCGTAGGCAGAGTCGTCGGGACTGACGGGAGTGCCTACAATGCCGCCATTGCCAAAGGTAGGATCGAGGCTGCCATTACTATGGTGGCGAGCCACGGCCACCATGTTGGTAAAATAGGTGCGCCACCTGGACCCGACCACCACAATTTTACCATCAGATTGCAGAGCCATAGCAGAGGCTCGGTCCTCACCGTGACCGAGGTTGGTAAAAACCTGGCCATCGGCATCGAAGGTGAGGTCGAGGCTGCCACTGGGTTGATAGCGCCCCAAAGCAAAAGTAAAATTCCCTTGACCAGCGGCCACAAATTTGCCATCACTTTGCACAGTAAGTGCTCCGGCGCTGCCAAAAGAGGTCGGAGCTATCCCATTCGTGCCAAATGAGGTGTCCAGACTGCCGTTACTGTTGTAGCGGATTAATGCGGAGCCTGCTACCACAATTTTGCCGTCCGTTTGAAGCCGTAGCCCGTAAGCAGTACTTTCATTCGGCCCCGTAGCTGTCGTAACGATTCCATCGCTGTCAAACGAGATGTCAAGGCTACCATTGGCGTTATAGCGAGCCAGAGCAAATTCATAGTAGAAGCTAAATTCAGATTGACTATAACCTGCGGCCACAATTTTGCCATCGGGTTGGAGGACAATATCTGAAATCCCGCTCTCTAGGCTAGAGATAGTAGTCACAACAATTCCGTCTGCACCGAATGAAGCATCAAGACTGCCATTACTGGTGTAACGGGTCACAATAAATTGAAAACCATCAGTTCCAGCCACTACAATTTTGCCGTCGGGTTGCAAAAGGACAGCCCTGGCGCGGTCATAATAGCCGCCCACATCGGTGATCACCACCCCATCCGTATCAAATGATGAATCGAGCGTGCCGTTGCTGTTGTAACGGACAACCACAAAATCGGTAGATAATTCGGGACCCGTTAAACCAACGATAATAATCTTTCCGTCAGGCTGAACAACCATGCCGTAAGCTTCATCATAGTCTCCCAGGTGGGTACCGACGATACCGCCACTGCCAAAACTCGGGTCGAGACTGCCGTTGCTGTTATAGCGGGCTAAAACAAAATCTGTACCATAACCATTCGTTTGAGAACCGGCCACAATAATTTTGCCATCAGACTGACGAGCGATGGCATAAGCTTGATCATCGGCGCTGTTTAAGGAAGTGATCACAACACCCCCACTGCCAAAGGTAGGATCGAGACTGCCATTACTGTTGTAACGAGCCAGCGTTGTGTCTTCATAACTTCCATTAAAACTGCGGCCCGCAGCCACAATTTTACCGTCGGGCTGAAGAACCATCGCGCTAATACTGCTATTGTTGCCGCCGAGGTCGGTAAGCACCTTGCCGCCGTTGCCAAAGGTCGGATCAAGGTCGCCAGGGCCGTCGGCTCTGGTGATCGTCGCCAAGGTTAAACTCATGCTAAGGCCGAGGATAAGAGCGATACCAATGGAGGGGGTTTTCATGAGGGTGATTACTCCTGGTGAGATGAGGAAATATCGAGAAGAACGTTACATTTTTCACAAGTTATTATAACACCGCAAGATTTGAATTTGGTTTGAAGGTGGCAATGGGAATCCAGGCATTGACACAGGACCGAAACAGGCGTACAATACCCGCTTGATTATTGTCTATTTTAACCTACCAGAGCAAAGCCATGTACCCATTTGAAGGTCCGCCCGAAGAGGAGTTCCAGCGCGAGATTCTAAGTTGGAACGACATTGACAAATTGATAGACCATCTCATCCCTCAATTTAGAGGCACATTTGATGGCCTGTTGATGATTACCAAGGGCGGCCTGGTGCCCGGCGGGCTTTTAAGCGAAGCCCTGGGCATCAAAGATGTGCTGACCGCTTCGGTCTATTTTCCCGACGAAGTGGATCAAAAGCTGGCCTGGCCCACCTTTATGCAGTTTCCGCCCGATACCCTGCTGACCGACCGGCGCATCCTGATTGTGGACGACATCTGGGCCAACGGCCGGGCGATCATGATGGTGGTTGGCCGTTTAGCCGCGGTTGGCTGTGAGGCGGAAACAGCCGTATTGCACTATCGCATTCGCTCTAATCTGTTCCCCGATACCGGCCCCGATTATTACGGCGCTATCACCGACCGCTACCTCGTCTACCCCTGGGAAATGTCGGTGCTGCCGCGGGGTACGCTTAAACCGGGTACCGGGCCGCTGCCGGCTATCTAATCTCAAAAATCGGAGCTTTTTGCTTAAAGTACAAATAACGGTATAATGACTCCCAATTATCAAGCTTGATAATCATCATCCGTTTAATAATCAACAGGCTCATCTACTTTCAGCGAAGGCGCTTTTCAGCATGAAAAGCGCCTTCCCTATTTTAAAGGGGCAGCCTGGTGAATGGCAATGCTCAAAGTAAGAGCGGATACAAGGCAGTGCTCCTTTTGACTGACTCGAACAGGAGGTCAATCATGTTAACTCCAGAATCAAATGAAGAATTTTCCAGAGCACGACAACGCGCCTTCGTCGAGGAATGGCTGAACTTCTTCAGAGGTCGCTCGAACAACCTGCTGCCTTTTGAAGAAATCAAACAAAGTTTGCAGTTGCAGGATGCGGCTTATAAAGGCTTGCAGGAAATCGAACTGGATAAAATTGTCGGCAGCACCGGCCGCTACCGCGATTTTACCCGCACCTTTCTGCCTAAAAACAGCACCACCGAGGACCGCTGGCGGCGAGTGGACGCCGTCGCCCACTCTGGAGAGGGCTTTCCCCCTATTGAAGTGTACCAGGTCGGCGACGTCTACTTTGTCCGCGACGGCAATCACCGGGTCTCGGTGGCCCGCGCTCACGGGGCCAAGACCATCGAGGCTTACGTGATAGAGTACAAAACACCGGTGCCAGTTGGCCCGGACGACGACCTCGATCAGATTCTACTCAGGATGGAACACGCCCACTTCCTTAAGGAAACTCATCTGGATCAGCTTCGCCCCAACCAAAACGTGGTCTTCACCGAACCGGGCCGCTACCGGCTGATCGAAGAGCATATTATCATTCACAAGTACCTGCGCGAAATCGCCTGCGGCTGTGAGATTTCAAATGAAGAGGCGGTCGCCAGTTGGTATGATACCGTTTACCTGCCCCTGGTAGAATTGATCCACCACCGGGGAGTGCTGCGATATTTTCCGGGCCGGACCGAAGCCGACCTGTACGCCTGGCTGATTTTGCACCGGGCGGTCCTGGAGGCGGAGCTGGACGCCCTGGGCCAGGTTTCCAATGAACAAGTTATGGACGCTCTGGAAAGGGAAAAAGCTAATCCCCTGGCGCAACTACTCGGGTTTTTCCAGGACCGGCTGAACCTGGAAGAAGTGTCACTCAAAGCAAAACACGCCCAGTTTTTGCGCGAGACGCGCTTGGACGAGATTCGGCCGGAGCAGGCTGTCCTCTTTACTGAGCCGGAAGGCTACGAGTTAGCCAAGGAGCACATCGCTTTTCACAAATTTCTGCGGGAAATGGAGTGTAACTGCGAAATCTCCTATACCGAAGCGGTCGGCAGTTGGTACGACCACGTCTACCTGCCGCTCATCGGGCTGATTCGCGAGCGAGCTATCCTCCAATACTTTCCGGGCCGCACCGAGAGCGATGTTTACCTGTGGCTGGTTCTCCGCCGGGCCGCGTGTGAAGCCGAGCTGGACACCCTGGGCCAGATTCCCGATGAACAGGTCATTGAAGATTTGGAGCAGCAAGAAGCTCCGCCCCGTTCACTGACCCGGCTGGCCCAACTGTTCGGCTTTAAACCTAAGCCGCAGGCGGTAAATCCGTTGATGTTCAAATAAATCAACTGCATTTGCCGGGATTAGGAGATGAGGGGATTTTTTTGTTCATCTTTTTCCCCAAATCCCCCAATCCCGGCCCCTATTTGAAATACCCGGTCGTGGTTAAATTGCAAGTGACGGTTTAGGAGTCCCAAAGCAGAGCTTTGGACTCCATCACTTACTTTGCAACCACTACCGAAATACCCTTACCTGCTCTTTGAGGGCATTTTCAGCGGCTCTGGCCTGGCGGCATCCGCGGCGACAAGCTGGGCCAACAAGTTGTGGCCGTTTTGAGGCAGCAAGGTTAGACCGGCCTTCCCCTCCAAAATCTTTTCCGTTTCCAAAATCTCAAACATAGCCCCGGCTACGTCCGGGTCAGCGCAAATTTCTTGCAGCGCCGCCCCGACAATCTTGGGGCGCATGGCGTTGGCCCGGGCAAACTCAATCGCCGCCTGGCGCTCGGCGGTGCTGGTGATGATGCTGACCTGGTTGGCCCCATCCTGCCGGATCGCCGACGTCACCTGGCGTAGCCGGTTGACCACCTTCTCCTCGATCTGCCGGATCATGCCCGCATCCCGGAGATGGACCTTGCGGATGTAAACCGAGCCTAGTTTGTAGCCCCACTCTTCGGATTTGGGCGACACCTCGGCCCGCACTGCCTGGCTCATCGGATGGCGATTTTGCAGCATATCGGCCAGCGGCATATTGCTCAGGGTCCGCACCGTCGCGTTGCTCACATTTGCCGCCAGCGAGCCTTGTGGGTCGGCGTTTTTGAACAAGTAGGCCACCGGGTCGCTGATGACCATCTCGTACCAGATGCCGATACCCATTGGCGCGCCTTCCTCGGAGTTGACCGGCTGGCTGCGCAGGTACTGCTGGTCAAGCCGCATATCCAGCACATGGCAGCGGCCCAGCCACCTGACGATCAATGCCTGCGGGCCAAGTTTGAGCCACAAAAAGTTCAAGCCCGGCTCTTTTAACACCGCCACAACCTTGCCAAAGAGCACGTAAACGTGGCAGCGGCCCTCCTCGACAATGGCGTACAACCCCAGCAGCCGGGCGAACAGCATCAAAAGCGGGATGGCGATAAACAGGCCAAGAAAGGTGACGATAAACACGATGATAAAAGTTGCCAGTCCTTGCATTATTTCTGCTCCTCCAGGATGACTTGTTGGGCTTGGCTGTAAAGCCGCAGGCGGACGTTCCGCAGGTAAGCTTTCAGCACACCAGGGCCGCTCTTTTTCAGTTCGGTCAACTGCGCCGCCAAAGCTTTCAGCGGCTCGACTTCGGCCTGGGCCTTGAGCGTTTCAATTTCCACCGCCCGCTTCGATTGAACGATTTTCTGGTCGGCGCCAGCCTGGGCCAGGCTGATATCCGACGAGACTTGGTTATGAGCGGTATTGATCGCCGCCAGGGCTGACTCGACCTCCTGGGGCGGGTCAATCTCGGTAATCAGCGAGGCATCCAACACAATTCCATAGCGGGCTGTGGAGGAAAGGGACTCCTGGTCCATGTGTTCGTTGAGGTCGCGCAGATTTTTGCGCAGATCGTTGATGGATACGCCGGCCATGATGCTGGGGTCAGCCGGATTGGTGTCGGCCAGGCTGCTGTTGGGCGCTTCATAATTGGCGATGCGCTCGCGCAGAATGGAGACAAAGTAGCCCATAATATGCACGATGGGCTGTTTAACCCCAAATAGGTAGGCGTACAAATTCCGTTCCGACACCCGGTAGCGAATCTGGCCCTGCAAACCGGTATTAAGCTGGTCTTTGGTGACCGCTTCCAGGACCGTGCCCTGCTTGTTGGCGTTTAGGTCAAGCGGGTCAAAGGCCATATTAACCGTCTGGGTGGCCACCGAGACCTTGTAGATTTTCTCCCAGGGCCACTTGAAATACGGCCCCCCCGGCTGGATGACCCGCACCTGCGGATACCGGTACCGTTCCCGCTCTTCGGGCCGCAGATACTCGGTAATCGGGTCGTCCAGGGTAGTCGCCCCCTTGATCCGCTCCGCTCGCCCGAAAATTGTCTTCACCGCCCGCTCATTCTGATTGACGGTATACAACCCCGCCAAAATGTAACGGACGACGAACCAGGCAATAAAGCCAAAAAAACAACCAAAAAAAGCTGCCATGTCTGTCTCCTTTCGTGGGTAAGCTTACTCAATTTGGAATTTATACTTTTCGACAGGATTTACACTCCGTATCGCCTCAACCAACAGCCGGTGCTCCGTGACATGAACCCGCGCCTCCAGGTCCACCAGAGTGTCGCCCGCTTGAAGCGGCACTTCAGCCGTGGCAATGACCGGCCCGGCGTCTACTTCGGGGATGACCCAGTGGACCATCACTCCGGTGCGGTCAATTTCGCCCCGCTGAAACGCCTCGTAGGCCCGCTGGATCGCCTGCGTCCCGGCGAATTGGCCGGGCAGAGCCGGGTGCAGGTTCAAAACTCGCCCCGGAAAACGGTCCAAAAAAGCCGGGCTGAGCACGTGCATCCACCCGGCCAGCACCACCAGGTCAGGTTGGTAGGCCAGCGTCATCTCGGCCAGGTCGGCATCATACGCCTCCCGTGACTGGTCCGCTTCCCGATAAGCTTTCAAAGGAAAATAGAGCGTTGGCAGATGCGCTTTTTCGGCGCGAACCAGGCCATAAGCATCGGCGCGATTGGACACCACCACGGCAATCCTGGCCTCCAGCTCGCCGGCCCGGATGGCATCAATCAACGCCTGCAAATTTGAGCCGCTGCCGGAGATAAAGACGGCCAGCCGTTTCATACTGCTTATTTACTCCTACTTCTCTGAGACAATCTCTCCCACCGCCCAGGCCTGGTCCCCCAAAACAGCCAGGGCTTGGTCAAGCTGCCCCGCCGGAACCACCGCCAGCATTCCCAGCCCAAGATTGAAGGTCCGGGCCATCTCCGTCTCGCCAATCTGGCCCGCCTGTTGAATGAGTTGAAAAATCGGCGGGATGGGCCAGCTTCCCCGCCGGAGGTGAAGCGCCGTTCCCGGCGGCAAAATTCGGGGGGGGTTATCCACCAGCCCACCGCCGGTGGTGTGCGCCAGCCCCTTGAGGGTGATGTTGGCTGCCTGTAAGCGCTGGACCTCGGCCAAATAGAGGCGATGGGGGGCCAGCAGTGCCTCGCCCAGCGGCTGCCCTAACTCCGGCACCTCCGCCTTTAGGTCCCAGCCCTCAAAAACACGCCGCGCCAGCGAATAGCCGTTGGTATGCAGTCCCGTCGCCGCCAGACCGATGACCTGATCGCCCGGCCTGATAGTGCGCCCGTCAATGATCCGGCTCCTCTCCACGACCCCCACCACCGTGCCGACCAGATCAAACTCATTTGGCTCATAGACTCCCGGCATTTCGGCCGTTTCGCCGCCCAGCAGGGCGCAGCCGACCGCCTGGCAGGCCGCGGCAATGCTCCGCACTACCGTAGCGACCCGCTCCGGCTGCAAGCGGCTCGCGGCGATGTAATCGAGAAAAAAGAGCGGGCGCGCGCCCTGCACCAGAATATCATTGACGCAATGGTTGACAATATCAAAGCCAATCGTCTCAAACCGGCCTAGCGCCGCCGCGATTTTGGTTTTGGTTCCGACCCCATCCGTCGAGGCGACCAGCACCGGCGCTTGCATCTCCTTCAAGGCGGAAATGTCAAACAACCCGCCAAACGCGCCGATACCGGCCAGCACCTCCGGCCCGTAAGTGGCCCCGACAGCCTCTTTCATCAGCTCGACCGCCCGCGCGCCGGCCTCAATATCAACCCCGGCATCCCGATAAGTGATAGGTTTCATCTTTAGAAAACTAGGTGACAGGCACTTTTGAAGTAGTCTGATAAGTGCCTGCCACCTTAATCCCGAAAATGTTTACTGAATAACCGCCTTAGCCCCAATATCCCGCCGGTAATGCATCCCCTGAAAATGAATGCGCGCCATCCCGACATAGGCCCGCTCGATGGCCAGGGGCAGCGTCTCGCCCAAGCCGGTGACGGCCAGAACCCGCCCGCCGTCAGTTACCAGCCGGCCTTCGCTGGTGTAGCGCGTTCCGGCCTGAAAAACCAGCACCTGGGGTAGAGCTTCGGCCTCGGCCACGCCGGAAATTTCGCAGCCCTTCGGATAATCGCCCGGATACCCCTCCGCTGCCACCACTACCGTTGCCGCAGCCCCAGTATTCCACGATACCTGCATCTCGTCAAGCGTGCCGTTCAAGCAGGCCTGGAAGATCGCCACCAGGTCACTCGCCAACAAAGGCAGAATCACCTGGGTTTCCGGGTCGCCGAAGCGGCAGTTGAACTCCAATACCCGCGGCCCGGCCCCGGTCAGCATCAATCCGGCGTAGAGAATGCCGGTATAAGGCTTGCCTTCGGCCCGCAGCCCGGCCAGCGCTGGCTGAAAAACGGTCTGGAGCAGTTCTTCCAGCAGGGCCGGTGTGACCAGCGGGGCCGGGGCATACGCGCCCATGCCGCCCGTATTCGGCCCGGCGTCGCCGTCAAAGACCCGTTTGTGATCCTGAGCCACTGGCATGAGCGCCGCAGAATACCCGTCGCAAAAGGCCAGCACCGACGCCTCCGGCCCGGCCAGCCGCTCTTCAATGACCACCTCATCGCCGGCTGCGCCAAACACCCGTTCGGCCATCATCTGCCGCAGGGCCGTTTCCGCCCCGGCCGGCGAGTCCGGCAGGATGACCCCCTTGCCTGCGGCCAGGCCCGAGGCCTTGATGACCACCGGATAATCCACCTGCCGCAGATGAGCCAGCGCGGCCTGGTAATCGCTGAAGGCCGCGTAGCGCCCGGTGGGGACGCCATGACGAACCATAAACGCCTTGGCAAAGGCTTTCGACGCTTCCAGTTGCGCCGCCGCCTGGCTGGGGCCAAAACAGGGCAGTCCGGCGGCCTGAAACGCATCCACAATACCCGCTGCCAACGGCGCTTCCGGCCCAACCACCGTCAGTCCGACGGCCTCCCGCCGGGCGAACTCAATCAGCCCGGTCACGTTATCTTCGGCCAGGGGCACATTGGCGATGGAGCCTGATCCGGCAGCGCCGCCGTTCCCCGGTGCGACCCACACCCGCGCCGCCCGCGGCGATTGGGCCAGCTTCCAGGCCAGGGCATGCTCCCGTCCCCCCCGGCCGATTATCAACACGTTGATCGGTTCAGTCATTCTCCCCAAATTCCTTCAAAAACCAGCTTCTCGTGATCTTTTTGCAGCCACCACTCGTCCAGATGGACCGGGTAGCTGCCGGTGAAACAGGCGCTGCAATAACCCTGCCCGGTATTAGACTCACCAGTTTTGGCTTCCTGGTGAGCTTGCCGAACTGCCCGCATCATCCCTTTGTGCGACAGATAGGCCAGGCTGTCGGCCTCAACATGGGCCCGGATTTCTTCAACAGATTTGTGGTGGGCGATCAACTCTTCGTGGGTGGCCATATCCACGCCCATAAAGCAGGGGTGCTGCACCGGCGGCGACGATACCCGCAGATGAACCTCCGTCGCCCCCCCTTCCCGGATCAGCCGCACCAGCGGCCCGGCCGTATTGCCGCGCACAATCGAGTCGTCCACCAGGACCACCCGTTTGCCCGCCAGGTTGGCCGTGAGCGGGTTATATTTCAAATGGATGCCCGAGCGCCGCAGTTGATCGTTGGGCTGGATGAAGGTCCGCCCAATGTAACGATTCTTGATCAGGCCCTCGCTGTAGGGGATGCCGGACGCCTGGGCGAAGCCAATCGCCGCCGGGGTCGCCGAGTCGGGCACACCAATGACCACATCGGCCTCGGCCGGAGCTTCACGGGCCAGTTCCGCCCCCAATTGCTGGCGCACCCGGTGGATGACCTGATTTTCCAGCATGCTGTCGGGCCGGGCAAAATAGACATACTCAAATACGCACAAGGCCGGCGTTGTCGCCGCAGCCCGCCCCTGAAAACTGTGCAGGCCATGCCCGTCCAGGCGAATGATCTCGCCGGGATGGACCTCCCGCAGATAGTGCGCCCCAATCGTCCCCAAGGCGCACGACTCCGAGGCGACGGCGAAGCCGCCCCCGCCGGGGAATTCGCCCAGGCAGAGCGGGCGCAGCCCCAGGGGGTCACGCACGGCAAAAACGGCATCGCGGGTCAGAATTACCAGGGAGTAGGCCCCTTCGGCCTCGGCCATCAACGCCCCCAGGCGATCTTCCCAGTCCGGCTGGCCCGCTTTGCGGCCCGGCGGCGGCGCGGCCAGCATCTGGACAATCACCTCCGTATCGCTGGAGGAGGTCAGGCCGACGCCCCGTTCCAGCAGCTTGCGGCGCAGGGTCAGGGCGTTGGTCAGGTTGCCGTTGTGACCCACCCCCAGCGGGCCATAAATGGTTTCAATCAAATAGGGCTGCGCGTTACGGATGTGGGTTGAACCGGTCGTGGAGTAGCGGTTCTGGCCAATCGCCAGGTGGCCTTTCAGGGGGGCTAAATTCTCCTCGTCGAACACCTGGGCGACCAGCCCCATACCCTTGTGGATGTAGGCGGCCCGGCCATCGCTGGTGGCAATACCGGCGCTCTCCTGGCCGCGATGCTGTAAGGCGTACAGGGCAAAAAAGGTCAACCGGGCCACATCTGCGCCGGGCGCGTAGATGCCGAACACGCCGCACGCTTCGCGGGGCCGGTCTAGCTCGTCGTCCAAAAAATCCCACCCTGAGTCTACCATTTCACCAAACCTTTACATACTTCTATTTGCCGGGATTGGGAGATTAGGGGATTTTATCAAAATATTTCCATCCCCAAATCCCCTAATCCCGGCCAACCAACCTCTACAATATGTGGCCTATCGCCGTTTTAATCCGTTCGGCGGCGGGTTGGGCGCCCGGCACAAAAGGCTGCCCGGTCAGGCGCTCGTAGGCGGAGATGTAGCGCCGGGCCACCTGGGCGACAAAATCGGTCGGCATGGCCGGCGGCTGGCCCTCGCCGCGATAGCCCTGGCGGACAAACCACAGCCGCAGAAACTCCTTATCGAAATTTTCCGGCTCGGCCTCGCTGCCCCGGACCGCTTCGTAATTCTCCGCCAGCCAGTAGCGACTGGAGTCGGGGGTGTGGACTTCGTCAATCAAAGCCGGACGGCCGTCAATCAGGCCGAATTCATACTTGGTGTCCACCAAAATCAGGCCGGCCTGCCGGGCGACCACCTGGCCGTGTTTGAAAACGGCCAGGGCCGCTTGCTGAACCTCGGCCCACAAGCCGGGCGCGACCAGCCCGCGTTCGACGACTTCGGCGGCGGTCAGGCGCTCGTCGTGTGCGCCGGCGGTGGCTTTGGTCGTCGGGGTGATGACCGGCTCGGGCAACGGGTCATTTTTGGCCAGGCCGGGCGGCAGATCCAGGCCGTAGGGCCGCTCGACGCCCTGGCGGTACAGCGTCCAGAGCGAGGTCGAAGTGATGCCAGTGATGTAGCCGCGCACCACCACCTCCACCGGCAGCGGCTCGGCTTCGCGGGCCAGGGTCACGTTCGGGTCGGGGATTGACAGCACATGGTTGGCGACCACCCCTTTGAGCTGCTCGAACCACCAGGCGCTGAGCTGGTTCAGCACCTGGCCCTTAAAGGGAATCGCGCCCAGGACGCGATCAAAGGCCGACACCCGGTCGGTGGTGATCAGCAGCCGCCGCTGGCCCAGGCGGTAACTGTCGCGGACCTTGCCTTCCAGGCGCGGCCCCAGCTCCGGCAGGTTAACTTTGAGGAGGGCGTGCGGGACAGCGGCGATAAGTTCGTCAGTTGAAAGCACAGTTTAGCTCCCTAAAAATAGTGAGACTCAGTACAGCCTGGCCGCTCGGCGATTAATCGCCGAGCTATGGAACAGCGCCTCGTTCACGGGGCTTAACCGGGTTCACCCGGCGTTATATTGTAGCCCGGAAATTCATTTCCGGGCGGTGGCCAGTTTATCTTTACACCTCCGCCGCATAACGCACCCCATTCTGAAACAACGGCAGCCCCAACCATCCCCGTTGGCCGCGATGAAACTGAGGGTGCTGGGCTGGGATAAGATGGTCTTCCGGGTGAGGCATCAGGCCCAGAATGGTTCCGGCAGGATTGCAAATCCCGGCGACATTGGCCGCCGAGCCGTTGGGATTCCAGGGATAACCAGCCGGGCGGCCTTCGCCATCCACGTAGCGCAGAGCGACTCCGCCTCTGGCCTCCAACCCGGCTAACGCGGCGGCATCGCCGGTCACAAATTTGCCCTCGCCGTGAGCGACCGGGCAGTAAATGGGGTCGGTCAGGCCCCGGGTGAAAATGCACGGACTCTCCGGCTGGGGCTGCAAGTAAACCCAGCGGCACTCGAACTGGGCCGAGTCGTTGCGGGTGAGGGTGGCCGTTTGCGCCGAACTGCCAGCGCTGTCTCCCGGCAGCAGCCCCGCCTTGACCAACGCCTGAAAACCGTTGCAAATGCCCAGAACCGGCCGCCCGGCCTCAACAAAAGCCGCCAGCTCGTCGGCCAGGCGGTGGCGCAGGGCCACGGCCCACAATTTGCCCGCGCCCAGGTCGTCGCCGTAGGAAAAGCCGCCGGGCAATACGAGCATCTGGTAATCGCTCAGGCGGCGCTCCCCGGCACCCAGTTGATTGATGTGAACGATTTCGGGCAGGCCGCCGACCAGCTCGCAGGCCCAGGCAGCTTCACGGTCGCGGTTGGAGCCGGTGGCATGGAGAATGAGAATTTTGGGTTTCATCATGAGATTAACGTTTTGTCCCCCTTTCTCAGGAGTTTATAGCACTTCAGTACAGCCAATCGCCCGACAACACTGGTTGCTTGCTACGTGGCGGCCTGACCCTTCCTCCTGCCACGACCGGGATTCAACCGGCGAGTAGACGTTGAGACATCGAGAGCCTCTCTACGGTTATGTAACTCCCGAACAAATTTAATAGCACTTTCATACGTTTCATTTCGTTCAATATGGCCCTGCTTAACTAACATTTTCATTTGCTCAACAAAAACTGCCAAAAGATCCTGTATTCTCTCACCCCCACTTAAAATCCAGTCACGAGTCCCCAATAACCACTCTGGAATCACTTTGCCTTTATCACTATTCGGCAGAACTTTTAGAAGCTTGTTAACCCTTTCGTAAGTTAAGTGGTCCACCTGTGGATTCTCCTGCAGGATTAGATGAAGCCCATTAGACATCAGTGCTATTGGTACCAACCCTCGGGCTTGAGGACATGTTTCTTGGTAGGTCGCTAACACAATTTCAACATCTATTGTCTCTTGGGTTATGGCTCTCCTGAAGGCATACTCAGCAACCCAGTACAGCCACTCTATTGGTGATGCGCTCGCAGGACATGGTGATGCTAAACAAGCCTTCCACACATCAATATCATCCGGCCGTCGGGCAAAGCACATCCACAAAAGGTCTCGCCACTCTCCTTTAACATAAAGGTGATCTGACCACGCAATTGTGCCATCCGTCGTCGCTCTGTCAATAACACGGTGAAACCTCGAGTATGGTACAAGGCCACGCAACTCAAAGGTCGGGATTATTAAGTTCATTCGGGCAGTGCTAGGCTGGGAAACACCCCACCTAGTTACGCTCGATCTTTCTTTAGCGATTAAGATTTTGTTTATAGTTTGAACGAAGGGGGAAATACCCCGCCTAGTTATCCCCGATCTTTCTCCAGAGTGTTTGGCAGTTATTGATTGTAGAAGTAGTCGCCGGCGGATATCTATTGGAATTCGATCGTACTGATCGTAAAGTATTCCATACGCTAACATCCAGTTCTTGGCTTCCACACATTCCTCGATAAAGGCTTCAACGTCGACAACCGGGGCTAGTCCTGCCCAAAGAAAAGTTACGGTATTCCACCGATCATCGTCACGATGCTCGAAGAGGGAAAAGCGATCAATTCTAGTTCCGGAGGCATCTCGCTGATCTCCTTGGAGGACTGCCTCGGCAACCAGGTATTCTGCAATACTTTTGTGAGCAAAGCTATAGATTCCAGGCCCTACAATCAAACCTGAACGCTCTCGAAGCATGGTGAGAACTTCCGACACTGGTAACGAGACATTCATTTTTTGAAGAAATTCCTGCAACCATTCCAGTGTAGCAGGCTCGTCTAGTTGGTCTTGTTCCTCGAAAAATAGTTTCAGGGCAAACCCCCGCGTAATTTGTCGTTTTTGTTCCCGCACGAGTTGAACAGTGGCTGCTGATACCTGGCGGCGGTCATCCCATAATCCTAACATCCCCTCGACATAGCGCCGATAGAGTTGCGAACGACCGCTGGGGAGACTGCCATCTAAATGATGGACCATCAGTAGGGTCGAAAGAAGCAAGGGATTCCCGGTAAGCGGCTCAATAGTCGGATCATTACCCCAATCAGTAGCCAGCCTCTCAGCGTCAATAGCCCGATTATCGTCTGGAAGCAGCGGCGTATGGGCATACCATCGCTGAATATAGTCAACGATTCGAGATTCATCAAAGGGTTCGACCGTCCATCCCTGCCATTTAGCAACAATTAGGCGTTCCAGATGATCGGTGGTTAAAGGGCGAGAAGTCAAGACGAAGGGACAGCCCCAAGCGGCTGAACTCAAATCTACAATCCAGTCATAAACCTTGTCTCGATCACTGGGGCGGATTTCATCAAAGCCATCAAGAATAAAGATCACTTGCTTGGCGTTGAGCCAGTGACCAATGCGCTCTGCCGTGAGATCTTCTGCCAAGTGCTTACCTGCTATCTCCCGAACAAGCTCATGCAATGATAAGAGCGGCTCGGTTGAAAAACGGCGCAATTCGACTCGAACACTGATGCCAGTCCAACGGATGGTCAATGTTTCCCGCTGCAACCAATTTGCCCAAGTGGATTTTCCAGCGCCAGCAGGCCCAACCACCACGGCTTGACGGTAAGGATGTGTAAACAGGGTGAAGCTGTCGTCCGGTGTTCCGATCACCTGCGGCTGTTTTTTCTCGTCCTTTGTATCCTCTTTTATTTCTGGATGTACAAAAAAGTCATCAAACTTACCGATAATAGGACGATCTGCTCTCAAGCCAGTCAGGTCCAGTTCGAGTCTAACCTTTTGCGCAAGTGAGCGACGTACTATCGAAAGTGTCTCATCAGCTTGTCTCGACGGCGATGCTGCTAATTCATCCACAATGCTGAAAAGCGCACGTAATTGAGTTGTTACTTCATCGAGTCGTCTATAGTTCTCAGACCACGCTTCGTTTTCCCAATCTTTTACCGCTGCGGGAATCTTGCAGAGCAGAGTGGCAATACGGGGACACAATAATGTATAAACATCCTTCAAGCCATCTTCAATGACCACCTGTGGCAAGTCACGATTGGCATACAATTCCTCAAATATTTTTTGTCCATCGAGAGAACCTTGGAACAGTCGTTCTGGGTTTTGTGTAAGCGGACGCAATTCATCCACGCAAGTCTGGATCAGCCGGTATTGCTTGTCCTGGGGAATTTTTTCTTGGGTGAGAAATGGCAACAAGGGTTCAACTACTTCTGCTGTCGCATCCTCAATCCGTCTTTCAATTCTTCGGCGCTCAAAATATGGCAATACTTTGTAATTAGCACCCTCTTGTATTACACCGGCCAAAAGGTTTAGGATCAAATCGAAAGCAAGTTGGCCTAATTCAACCATAACAAAACCTTTCTATTACAAGTGTCCCCGCCAAGCGTGTTCCAAAGCTTTCAAGTTAGTCTCAATCACCGATTGACCATCCAAGTCATTGAAAACCACCCGCTCATCCCCCCGCACCGACCCGACCTGAGCCACCGGCAAACCGGCCATCATCGCCTCAAATGCAGGCGCGTCATCCGGCTTCACCTCGACAATGAAGCGGGCCAGCGACTCGCTGAAGGCCAGCGTATCGGCCCGGTCCACATCGGGCGCATGAGGCACATTCCCTAAGTTTACCTCAAGCCCCAAGCCGCCCCCCAAAGCCATCTCCGCCGCGGCGACGGCCAGCCCGCCTTCGGAACAGTCGTGGCAGGCGCGGACCAGCCCTTCGGCCATCGCGCGATGCAGCGCCCGGAAGATGTCAAGGCCCTGCTGTGGCGGCTGCGGGACCTGTCCCCCGGCCACTTCGTGCCGGCGGTAGTAGGTCGAGCCGCCCAATTCATGCTTCGTCAGTCCGACCACATACAGCAAGTTGCCGGGCTGCTTCAAATCCGAAGTGAAGGTCCGGGTCACGTCCGGCACAAGCCCCACCGCCGAAATCAGCAGGGTGCCGGGGATGGCGTGCTTCTGACCGTCGGCGCCGGTGTACTCGTTGTTGAGGCTGTCTTTGCCGGAGATAAAGGGCGCGCCGTAGGCCACCGCCGCATCGTAGCAGCCCTGGGCGCAGCGCACCAGGCTGCCCAGCCGGTCCGGCAGGGTGGGATTGCCCCAGCAGAAATTGTCCAGCAGGGCCAGGCGGTCGGGGTCGGCCCCCACGGCGACGCAGTTGCGCACGGCCTCGTCAACGGCGGCCCAGGCCATGGCATACGGGTCGAGCAGGCCGTAGGCTGGGTTGATACCAACAGAAAGGGCTACACCCTTTTGGGGTAAGACCTCAAAGGTCTCTAAGACCTTTGAGGTCTGAGTGACTCGGAGCGCATCCAACGGAGCTAAAACCGCCGCATCGCTGGGGCCAAGCTCTTTTGGCCCAACCAACGGTTTGACCACGCTGCCCCCCTGCACTTCGTGGTCGTAGCGGCGGACTATATCTTCTTTGCTGCGGGTCTCGGGCAGGGCCAGCAGGGCCAGCAGGTCGCCGGTCAGGTCGGGCGGGCAGGGCCAGTCAGGTTCAGCAGGCACAGGAGGCGTCCACACCGCAGTCAGCCGGCGCTGCGGGATGCCCTCGTGCAGAAACTTGGTGGCCAGTTGGCCGACCAGCCGCTCGCCGTCATACAGGCGCAGACAGCCGTCGCCGCTGAAGACCCCCAGTTCGGTGGCCGGCACGTCTAAGATGCGGCAAATTTGCTGCAGGCGCGGCCAGGAGGCGGGCGGGACGGCCAGGACCATGCGCTCCTGGGCCTCGCTCAGCCAGATTTCCCAGGGACTGAGGCCGGGATATTTCAGCGGGACGCGCTCCAGGTGAATCACCGCCCCCAGTTCCGCCGCCATCTCACCCACCGCCGAGGACAGCCCGCCCGCGCCGCAGTCGGTGATGGCGGTGTAAAGGCTTTCAGCGCGGGCCAGCAGCACCGCTTCCAACACCTGTTTTTCGTGGATGGGGTGGCCGATTTGCACGGCGCTGCCGGCGATGTCCCCGGTTTCGTGGGTCATCTCCATCGAGGAGAAGGTCGCCCCGCGCAGGCCGTCACGCCCGGTCCGTCCCCCGATGACAATGACCAAATCGCCGCTGTGGGGTTGGGTCACGTGCGAGCCGCGCGGCAGCAGGCCCAGGCAGCCGCAAAAAACCAGCGGATTGGCCGTGTAGCCTTCGTCGTAAAGAATGGCCCCGTTCACCGTGGGAATGCCCATCTTGTTGCCGTAATCCTCGATGCCGGCGGTGACCCCGGCGGCGATGCGGCGGGGGTGCAGCACCCCGCCGTGCAGCCTATCAAAAGGCGTGTCCGGCGGGCCAAAGCAGAGCACATCGGTGTTGGCGATGGGCCGGGCGCTGACGCCGATAATGTCGCGCACCACCCCGCCAACGCCGGTATTGGCCCCGCCAAACGGTTCCAGGGCCGAGGGGTGGTTGTGCGTCTCGACCTTAAAAGCCAGGTCGAACTGCTCGTCGAAGGCGATGATGCCGGCGTTGTCCACAAAGGCCGAGCGCACCCAGGGTTTGTTGACCCGCTCGGTGGCGGCGCGGATGTAGGTTTTGAGAATACCGTCAATTTCTAAAGGATGAGGGATGCAGGATGAAGGATGAAAATTCTTCGCTTCATCCTTCATCCCTCCGCCTTCATCCTTTACTGCGTAGGTGATGACCGCCTTGAAGGTTTTGTGGACGCAGTGCTCCGACCAGGTCTGGGCGATCATTTCCAGTTCGACATCGGTCGGTTCGCGGCGCTCGCGGCGATAGTAAGCCTGGATGGCCTGCATCTCGGCCCGGTCCAGAGAGAGCCGCCGCGCCTGGCTGATGCGGGCCAGTTCGGCCTCGTCGGCCTCAGTCAGCGGGATCAGCTCAACATTATCGTTTTTCGAGGGAGACGAGGATAAAGCCGGCACAAAAGGAGGAGCGACGGGCTGGTTGATCCGGTAGGTCTGGATGACCTCGTTGGCGAGCAGGCGGGTGGCAATTCGCTGCGCGGCCTGCGCTTCGATAGCCCCGGTGAGGGTGTAACGGTGGCCGGTCGCCGCCTGTTCCAGCCCGGGCAGTCCGGCCATCTGCGCCCCTTCCAGGAGACTCTCGGCCACGCTGTCGGTGACGCCGGGCAGGAGAGTAACTTCGATTTGCCAGGTAGGGGCCGGGGGCCGGGGATTGGGGGTCGGGTTCTTATCCAAGGAGTCTAGAATTTGCCAGGTGGCTTGCTCGATTACGGGGTCGCACAGGAGGGTGTTGACCAGAGACCGGACGGTGTTCTCGTCGAGGCTGCCCCGGAGGAAATAAAGGTCTGTTACAGTGACCGCTTGCAGGCCGGTCACGCCCAGGGCTTCGGCCTGCTGCCGGATGTGTTCGCCGCGGGCATCTCGAAATTCCGGCTTGGTGGAAACTTCAACGCGGTAAATCATCCCTCTCCCCTGCCCCCCTTCCTACCAGGGAGTCATTAGCGCGGGTTGGCCTGGTAGTTGGGTGCTTCCTTGGTGATAACAACGCTGTGCGGGTGGCTCTCGATCAAACCGGCATTGGTGATGCGCACAAAGCGGGCTTTTTGATGCAGGCTGGCCAGGCTGGTCGCGCCAACATAGCCCATGCCCGAACGCAGGCCGCCGATGAGTTGAAAGACATAGTCGGCCAGCGGGCCTTTGTAGGGCACCTGGCCCTCGATGCCCTCGGGGACGGTTTTACCGCCGCCTTCCCCCTGGCTCGAGGCGTAACGATCCCTGGCCCGGCCTTTCATCGCCCCCAGCGAGCCCATGCCCCGATACTCCTTGAAGCGCCGGCCTTCGTGAATAATCAAGTCGCCCGGCGACTCTTCCAGGCCGGCCAGCAGCGACCCCAGCATGACCGCGCTGGCTCCAGCCGCCAGCGCCTTGACAATATCGCCGGAATATTTGATGCCGCCGTCGGCGATGATCGGCACCCCTTTGGGCCGGGCGGCCTGGGCGCACGCGGCGATGGCGGTCATCTGGGGCAGGCCAATGCCCGAAATAATCCGGGTGGTGCAAATCGAGCCGGCCCCCACCCCGACCTTGACAGCATCAGCGCCGGCTTCAATCAAAGCCTCGGTCCCGGCAGCAGTGACGACATTACCGGCCAGCACCGGCAGGTCGGGTGCGATCAGCTTGATCCGGCGAATCGCTTGCAGCACCCCCACCGAGTGGCCGTGAGCCGTGTCAACCGCGACCGCGTCTACCCCGGCATCCAGCAAAGTTTCCAGCCGGTCATCCAGTTCCTGGCCGACGCCCACCGCTGCCGCCACCAGCAGCCGGCCCCGCTCGTCCGTCGCCTGGTTGGGAAAGTCACGCTTCTTGAGGATGTCCTTGTAGGTAATGAGGCCGCGCAGATTAAATTGGTGGTCTACCAGGGGCAGTTTCTCGATGCGATGTTGGTGGAGGATGGCCTTGGCCTCGGCCAGCGAGGTGCCGACAGGGGCGGTAATCAAATTTTCGGAGGTCATGAAGTCGCGCACCGGGGCGGCCAGCTCGGTGGCAAAACGAACGTCCCGATTGGTCAGGATGCCTACCAGGCGGCCGCTGTCGGTAATCGGGACGCCTGAAATGTGGTAGCGGGACATAATGGCTTCGGCGTCGGCCAGGGTGGCCTCGGGGGAGAGGGTGATGGGGTCTACAATCATCCCGGCTTCAGAACGTTTGACCTTGTCCACCTCAGCCGCCTGTTCGGCGGGGCTAAAGTTGCGGTGGATAACGCCCAGACCGCCTTGCCGGGCCAGGGCGATGGCCAGCCGGGCTTCGCTGACCGTGTCCATCGCTGCTGAAAGAAGAGGGATTTTAAGGGCCAGTTTTTCGTGCAAACGGCTGCTGACGTCCACCTCTGCCGGGAGGACCTCCGCATAACCGGGCACTAATAGGACATCGTCAAAGGTCAGTGCTTCGGAACCTAACAGGTCCGCAAACTGCATGGTCACCTCCTTGAAAAAGAACTACCCCTACCAGCCGCTATCAGCGATAGGTAAGATCTCTTCGTTGAGCGTGCCCTCACATCTGCTCCCATTGTACACTTGAGCAGGGGCTGGGGCAAATCCACAAGAGAGCCGTGTGAATTTGCCTAGACCCCCTAGATGTAGTATCATCCAAATCCCAGAGCAACTAGAAGTGGGGGACAAGTGACTTCAGTTTTTGCCTGGAAAATCAATTTCATTCATAGCACAAGCAACGGCCTGATTCCTGAGGAGTCGGGCCTTTTTTATGCAAAAAGACCTGTCAGGTCTGTGGAGGGGTTATGCCTTATCTAAGACTGCCGGGCCTGGCCGATGTGCATACCCACTTGCGGGTTCCGGGGGGAGAACATAAAGAAGATTTTAGCAGCGGCACGGCGGCGGCGCTGGCCGGAGGCATTACCACCCTTCTGGCCATGCCCAACACCACGCCGCCCCTGACTAAGCCGGACATTTTGAGGCAGACTCGTCAAAAGGCCCAACGCGCCATCTTGTGCGATGTTGGGCTTTTTGCTGGGGCCAGCCCCCTGGAAATTGAGCTGCTGCCTCAGCTTAGCCGGCCGGCGGTGGCCCTAAAAATTTATCTCAACGAGACCTTTGGCCCGCTCCGGGTGGAAGACCTGCCGGCCCTGCTGGCCTGTTTTCAGCTTTGGCCGCGCCGCAAAGTCATCGCCATGCACGCCGAAGGGCCAAGTGTGGCCGTCGGCGTGGGCCTGGCGGCGGCTTACCGGCGGCCCGTGCATTTTTGCCACATCAGCCGCCGCGCCGAGATCGAGCTGATTGCCGCCGCCAAACGGCGCCGGCTGCCGGTCACATGCGAAGTGACGCCCCACCACCTCTTTCTGACCGAAACGGATGCAGCTCGCTTGGGGCCGCTGGCCGATATGCGTCCTAAACTGGCAACTCAGGCGGATGTCGAGGCATTGTGGAGTCATCTGGATGCGACGATTGACTGCATCGCCACCGACCACGCCCCGCATACCCTGGCCGAAAAACAATCGGCCCATCCGCCGCCCGGAGTGCCCGGCCTGGAAACATCGCTGCCGCTGCTGCTGACCGCCGTCGCCGAAAAACGTCTCTCGCTGGAGCGGCTGGTTGAGCTGATGGCTACAAATCCCCGGCGCATTTTCAAATTGCCGCCTCAGCCCGACACCTGGGTTGAGGTAGACCCCCAGGCCAGCTATATTCTGTCCAACGAAGGACTCCAGACCAAGTGCGGCTGGAGTCCTTTTTCGGGAATGCCTGTAAGGGGACGAGTGCGGCGGGTAGTTTTGCGCGGAAGGGAGGTTTACATAGACGGCAGGATAATGGCCCAGCCGGGGAGTGGACAGGTGATACCATAAGCCTTGAACTGAAGTTCAGGCTGCTATAAAAAGTCCGTTCAAAACGGACTGCTTAAGCCATAGTTAGTTTCAACCGATAATTTTTAGTCGGTTTATAACCGACTTCCCGTACCAGCCTAGAGTTTCAACTCTAGGCGACTCTAAATATTATCAAGCTTGCTAGTGGAAGGAGTCTCCAAATGTTATTAGAAAAAATTCAACCCCTGTTTGATTTCGAGACGCTGCCAAAGCCGGTCTATATCGGCAACGGCTTGACCCACCAGGATATTATTTCGGTGTCGCAGTTTGATACGGCCAGGCTGGATTACATCTTTGCCCGCGCTCATGAAATGCGGGAGATGGTCGAGCGGGTGGGTGCGGTGGACCTGTTGAAGGGCCGCGTACTGGCCTGTCTTTTTTACGAGCCGAGTACCCGCACCAGCGCCTCGTTTATTGCGGCGATGGAACGGCTCGGCGGAGCGGTTATCCCGATCACCCAGGGGGTGCAGTTCAGTTCGGTCAGCAAGGGCGAAACCCTGGCCGATACCATCCGCACCCTGGAGCAGTACGCCGACGTCATCGTGCTGCGCCACCCGGAGATTGGCTCGGCCCAGGTCGCTGCCGATTACGCCAACGTGCCGGTTATCAACGCCGGCGATGGCGCGGGCGAGCATCCGACCCAGGCCCTGCTGGACCTGTTCACCATTAAAGAGGAGTTGGGGCGGCTGGATGGTCTCAAAATCGCCATGGTTGGCGATTTGCGCTACGGGCGGACGGTCCACTCGCTGACCCGCCTGCTGCTGCAGTACAAGGTCAGCCTGCGCTTTGTCTCACCCGAAATTTTGCGGCTGCCCTTGACCCTCATGAACGAGGTGATTGATGCCGGGCTTGAGGTGCGGGAGACCCACGATGTGGCCGATGTCATCGAGAACGCCGATGTTTTGTATGTCACCCGTGTCCAAAAAGAACGCTTCACCGACCTGGCCCAGTACGAAGAGGTGAAGGATCAGTACGAGATCACCCCTGAACTCATGGCCAAAGCCAAGTCAAAGATGATCGTGATGCATCCGCTCCCGCGCGTAGGCGAAATCCACTATGCGGTTGACTCCGACCCGCGGGCAGCCTATTTCCGCCAGGTGAAAAACGGTATGTATATTCGCATGGCCCTTCTGGCGGCAGTGTTAGGCAAGGCGTAAACAGCCTGGCGGCGGAGCAGCAGGCCAAGGGAAAGTACGGCCAATCCGAGCAGCACGATCGCCGCAGGATCGGCCAGGACGCCGCCGCTGGTCGGTAACTCAGCCGGGACTGCGGCCCCGGAGGTGGTGCGGCCATCCAATTGAGCGGTGACCGGGCTATGGCTCTGGAGATAATTACGCACTTCCGTGCGCACGTCGAGGCCGGTGTCCACATAGCTGGCCGGGGCAAAAATATCCTTATAGCCCCCTGCAATCAGGCCCTGGAAATCGGTGGTCGCCACTTTATAGCTGGCGGCTGGGTCCAGGGGAGCATAGCCAGCGGCCGGGTCGGCCGGGTCGGCCAGTATCTGAAGATTGTTAGCCTGACCGTCCGCAATATTGAAACGAACGCCGGAAACCTGGGAGAAGAAATCGCTGCCGCTGCGTGAGACGCTGTAGTTGAGCAACTCCTGGACCTGTGCCCCGGTCATGTCAAACACCAGAATGCGATTGGTATAGGGCATAGATGTCCGCAGCGTTTCTTCAAGAATCGTGCCCGGCGGAATTGGTTCGCGGAAACTGCTGGAGGTAGACAGGGCCAGATGAGACCTGGCAGCCGAGCGGAAAATATCCATGACCAGGTTGCCCAGCACAGACTCGCCTGTAAATTGCCCGGCGGTAGATAATTCAACCGCCGCCTCACCGACGGGCTGGAAGAGCGGCGCGTACTGGGGGTCGGCTTGCAGGTCGGCCTGCATTTGGGCTACCCGCTGAGCAACGTCCGGGTCTTCCGGCAGGTTATTGCTCAAGCGAACAAGCTGGCCGTTGACCGCCGTCAGGTCACTGCCGCTGAAGGTCAGGTCAACCTGGCTGAGGTAGGTGACGTACTGGAAAGGGGAAATGTAGTAGGTGTTGGTATTGGGAATTTGCATTAATGCCTGATTGCGATGGCTGTGCGTCCCTAAGATCAGGTCAATCCCGGGCACGGCCTGAGCCAGAGCCACATCATCTTCATAGAGAGCGTGACCAATCAGAACAACCGCAGCTACCTGCTCCTGCTCACGTAAAGCTTTGACCACCTGCTGCGCAGTCGCCACCCGGTCGGCAAAGGTCACGCCGGGGGCCGGCATGGTTTCCGGTTTGATCAAACGGACAAAATCGGGACCGGCCAGAGCGAACACGCCAATTTTGTGACCGTTGGCGTCAAACACCCGGTAAGTTTTACCGTCATATTGGAAAAGCGGCTGGCCGTCGGCGGCGAGAACATTCGCGCCCAGAATGGGATAATTGATTTGGGAGCGGCATTGGGCAAATACATCAGGGCCATAATCAGCATCATGGTTGCCAAAAGCCATGGCGTCCACCAGCCCGTTCAGCCAGCTCCACTCGGCGCACTGGTACTTGTCGGACCAGGCGGGAGAGCCAAGGTTCATAGTGTCGCCGCCGCTAAAGACCAGCACGTTGGGATCATTGGCCAGGGGTTTGAGATAGGCGATGAGGCGGGCAATACCGGCGGTATCCGCCTCGCCTTCACCGTAGAAGGGAACGGCGTGGGCGTGGTAATCGGAAAAGTGAAGCAGGGTCACCGTCGTTTGATCCTGAGCCAGGGCTGGCCTGACCCCAAACAAGAGCAGTAATAAGAACAGGGTGAGAAGCAACTGTTTTTTCATACCGGGTCTCCTTTTGAATGGTTTTTAGGATATTAACTTGTTACTAGACTGAGTCATAATCCACTGAGGAAAAACATACCCCCTGACTCAGCATCATAACGTATCTTGACCCGATACACAACTTTTAAAATAGCCCTTATATCCTAAGGTTTGAATAAAAAGGAGTCCAAAGCTTGCTTTGGACTCCCTGTTACTAAACTTTATTGGGCTTAAGGGGACAGGCACGTATCGGACTACTCATTGTTTAAAAGTGCCTGTCACCTGGTTTTTTCCCGGTAGAGGCTACTTACAGGTTACTTTTCGCCTCAACCGGGGGAGGAGGCCGGGCCGGTAGCCGATGTTACCTCTCTACCAGCCGGGACAGGTCGAATTGGGGATGGCGCTCGCCGCTGAGCCTGCAAAACTACCAGGGTTAAACCGGCCGCCGTCAGCGTGACCAGGGCGGAGGTGAGGAAGATATTTTCCGCAGTCAGCCAGTAGCTTGCTACGGCGACCAGCAGCGGGCCGATCACGCCCCCCAGCGCTGCCGCCGATTCCTTGAGACCCATCACCCGCGAGCGATGCTGTTCGGCGGTAATGTCGAGATAAAAGGCGCTGAGCGCCGGCGAAAGCAGTGCGCCGCCCAGGCCAGCAATCACGGCCCCCGCGAACACCAGGCTGAATTGTTCAAACAACACCAGGCTCAGGTAAAAGAGTAGATTTAAGCCAAAACCCAGGGCCATGATCGGCCGGCGGCCAAAACGATCGCTCAGGCGGCCCAACATGGTCTGGCCAAAAACCATCGCCAGCCCGTAGCCGCCCACGATCAGGCCAAACTGGGTAGTCGAGTAGGCCAATTGATCGTAGAAGTAAAAGACCATCTGCGGCTCGATAAAGGCAAAGGCAAAGACGGCCATAAAGTCGAGCAGCAGCAGCGTCGCCAGGATATAAAGCGGCCGGGGTAAGGACTCAAGCAGACTATCAGGCGCAGCCGCCCGCTGGCGGGACGCAGCGGCTTGGCGAACCGCCGCCGGCCGGGTTTCCGGTACCATCACCAAAGCCATGAGCAGGCCCAGCAAGGCCAGGCCCGCCGACAGGCTGAAGGGGGCGGCAAAGCCCCAATGATCGTACAGAAACCCACCTAAAGCCGGCCCAAAGATAAACCCGGCACTGTAACTGCCCATGAGTGTCCCGACCCACTGGGCGCGCTGCTGTTCAGGTACAATATCGGCGACGACACCCATGGCTGCCGGCAGCAGGCCGGCGGTAATTGCGCCCTGAAAGAAACGTACGGCAATGTAGGCGCCGGTTGATTCGACCAGCAAATAGGCCAGGTTCGCCGCCACCACCCCGGCCAGGCCGACCAGTATCAGCGGTCGGCGGCCAAAGCGGTCGGCCAGCGTACCCATAAAGGGCGCTAACAGAAATTGAGCAATGGCAAAGGCCATGGTCATAAAGCCCAGCGCCTCGACCCCGGAACCAAACTCACCCAGCCGTTTGGCAAAGACAGGCATGACGATGCCATAGCCGGTCATCATCAAGCCGACACTCGCGGCCAGCAGCATAATGACTCGCCGCGCACGGTGCGGGTTAAATACTATAACTTCTTTCACGGTAGGTTGGTTTTCCTGTGCTGTATGCATGCGTCTATCCTCTTTTCTCTACAACATTGCCCAGTATAACAACGATTAACTAGCATGTCATCCCACAAAAGGTGTATTTAACGTCCGACAAAAAAAGGAGCGGCTGATACAGCCGCTCCCTCTAAACTTAAATTCTCGCGCCCAAACCCGGTTTGGGTGCGAGAAAAAACAAGCAAGTAATAATCTTTACTCTACAATGATCTTCTCATCAATCAATTTCTGCTCAACCAGGTTGCCTTTGGGATTAAAACAGAAGTGCTGCGGCCGCATCTGGAACTCGACGTCAATCATGGCCCGGCCTGCCCGGTTTTTCTCCAGGGTAAAGACGACCCAATCGCGGTAGCTGTCACTCTTGTAGGGGTTAAAAGAAACGTGGTCTTTGGAAAGGATGTGGAACTTGTTGTTCATAATAATGGCAATGTCGCACTCGTAGTCGAGCGCGGAACTGCCGCGCAGGTGGTACAGGTGCATCCGCTTGCTGCGCAGTCCTTCCCGGTCGGCGGCGACGATGGCCACGACCGGAATGTTGAGAGTCATGGCAATGTCTTTCAATCCTTCGACGATAATCGTCACTTTATCGTTCTCGTCGGAAGCGCGTTCCGGGTAAATAGCTATTTTTTGCAGGTAATCCAGAAACAGCACCAATTTGCCGCCGGTCGCTTCGACAATTTGCCGGGTCATATCCCTGATGCTGTTAAGCGTTGTGACCGCCGGGCTGGCCTTCATCAGAATGAGCCGGTCGGCATAGCGGTTAATTGTTTCCATGGCTTTGGCAGTCTTGGGATGCTGTGATAGAATCTGTTGTAAGCCAACGTTGCCGTCGTTGCGCACCCATTCCCGCGCTCGCTTACTGACCACAATGTTGTGCAAGTCTTTTAAGCGAATCCCGGCACTGGCATCGCTCATGGTTGGGTCAATACTTTCCTGGCAAATGAGGCGATTTAACAGGTGGACTTCACTGTGTTCATAGGAGATGTAAAAAGCATAGGTTGCTTCATTTAAGGCCAAATTACGGGCCATTTGTAGGGCGGTGATGGTTTTGCCGATACCTTGAGCGCCGCCCAGTAAAACCAGCTCGGTGCGGCGCAGACCGCCCCCAATCAAGCGGTCAAGCTGATCAAAGCCGGTGGGCACAGGCAGGTACTCGTCAAGCTCACCCTGCACCACCATGCGGTCAGCTTCCTTTAAAACTTGGCTTAAACTACGGGGGGCAGGACCGCCAGTCCGGCGTTGAGCTGCCCCGCGAGGCACCCGCGGGGAGGCAGGTTGTTCCGGGGCCGACGGCGAGGCGGGGGCCTGTGGTGTTGGCTGGGACCGCGGTTGCAGCGGTTGAAGGGGCCGCTGCTGGGCTGACGGTTGTGGTTGTTGTGGCATGGGTTTATCCGGCGAGACTGACATAGTTTCCCCTATTCAGGTCATAAAAGATTTATCATCAGAACATTAACAGACCCTCTGTCCCACTCCCTGGCCTCCCATGGACAAAGGGCCCCCTCATTCCAGATAAATCTTAAAATCTCGATATCGCTGTCATTATACCAGATAGCCATCCTCAAAACAACTTGCTTGCGTAGGTGATAAGTCCTACCAAATTAAAGGTATACTGAGGAAAGAATGCATCCCTTTGTAATCGTGGCCTACCAGGCCATCGAAACCTATCTCACCGCCGGCCAAGTTATGGCTTTACCAACACCGCTGCCGCCCAATATGGTTGAACCGGGCGCGGTCTTTGTCTCGCTGCATTCAGCCGATGGCCGGCTGCGCGGCTGCCGCGGGACCATCACCCCTACCCAGCCCACTCTGGCTGAAGCTATTATCCACACCGCTATTGCCTCGGCCACCGACGACCCTCGCTTCCCCCCCATGACTCCCGCGGAATTACCCGGTTTGCAGGTTAAGGTAGATGTGCTCAGTCCTATGGAGCCGGTGGCCGACATCGAGCAGTTGGACGAAAAAGTCTACGGGGTATTTATTCAAGCCGGCTACCGCCGGGCGCTGCTGCTGCCGGATATCCCTTCTGTTGACAGCGTTCCCCGCCAATTAGAACTTGTACGGCGTAAAGCCGGTCTCTTGCCGCAGGAACCGGCCGAACTTTATCGTTTCACCGTGAAACGGTATCAGTAAGAGTGTCTTGTTAATAGAAAGAGGAATGTGAAGTTAATGCAGACTCGTGTTCGACGACCTTACGATAAAAAGATGATAACCAGGCGGGGCGCTTTGGTTTTTGGCCTGGGCCTGGGCGCTTTGCTGGCCATTCTGGCCCTCGGCGTAGCTCTGGCGATGCCAACCCTCAGCCCTCGTCTCGATAATATGATTTACCGCGCCCGCAGCTACTACCGCAAAATGATGCCTCATCCGGAATATCTGCCCACACCGGCGCCGACCGCCCCCGTTGTCGCTGCTGCGGCAACAGCGACAACGGTTAAGGTAGAGCAAGTTCAACCTACTCCGACAGCCACCCCGCTCCCGCCTACGGCTGTACCAACCCAGGTGATTTCAACCACTATGCCTGTGCTGCCGGCGTCTCCTTCTCCTACCCCTGTGCCGCCAACGCCAACCCCCACCGTCCCGCTGCAATCGGTCAGTCCAAAAATTCAACTGAACGGCTTTACCCACCAGTGGCAAACCTGGAATAATTGTGGTCCGGCCACCATAACCATGAACATGAGTTACTTTGGCCGCCCCGAAACCCAGGTGGAAGCGGCTAAATTCCTCAAGCCCAACCGGGATGACAAAAACGTCAGCCCGGAGGAGCTGGCCGCTTACGCCCGCACGACCGGCCTGGAGGCGATGGTCCGCCGCGGCGGTACCACAGATCAACTCAAACTTCTCTTGAGCAACAACCTGCCCGTTTTAGTTGAAACCTGGCTGGTGCATGATGGCGACGGCTTGGGCCACTATCGCCTCTTTACCGGCTATGACGATACGACCGGCCAGTTTAGCGCCTTCGACTCGCTCAATGGCCCGGATGTTAAAGTCGGTTATGAGCAGTTTGATGCGGACTGGCGCGTCTTCAATCGGACCTACATCGTTGTCTATCCGCCGGAACAAGCCGACAAGGTGACGGCGATCATTGGCCCGGATATGGACGACAAGGCGATGTACGAGCGCCTCTTGGGCCAGGCGGAGGCTGAGGTTAAAACTAAGCCGGACGATCCCATTGCCTATTTTAATCAAGGGGATGCTCTGACTTTTCTGGGGCGCTTTCAGGAAGCAGTTGTCGCTTTTGACCGGGCGCGGCAACTGGGCCTGCATTGGCGGCGGTTGTGGTATCAATTTACGCCGTTTGAAGCTTACTATGCCGCCGGGCGTTATCAGGATGTTCTGGATCTGACCGAGGCTACGATCAAGGGTTCGGGCGGCCTGGAGGAAGCTTATTACTATCGCGGCCTGGCTTTGCAAGCGACCGGCCAACCTGGCGCCGAGCAGGAATTTCAGGAGGCCTTAGAATACAATCCTAACTTTACCCCCGCCGCCGAAGCTCTGAATGCCGTGGCGGGAGGAGGCTAAATTGTGGTACTTTCGCAGCCCTGAAATCGTTTTTGGACCGGATGCGCTCGATCATTTAAGCCAAATAACCGGCCAGCGGGCTTTTATTGTCACCGATGCTATACTGGTCAAATTGGGTCTGGCGCAGCGAGTCGAGGAGAAACTTAAAGCAGCAGGTATCACCAGTGAAGTTTTCAGCGAGGTGGAGGCCGAGCCGGCCATTACCACCATCCAGCGCGGCGCGGCGGCAATGACGGCCTACCAGCCGGATTGGGTGGTCGGGCTGGGCGGGGGTTCGGCGCTGGATGCGGCCAAAGCGATGTGGATATTGTACGAGAACCCGCAGATCAATATTTTGGCGGTTAATCCGCTGGAGCCGCTTTGCCTGCGCCAAAAAGCTAAAATGATTGCCATCAGCGCCACCAGCGGCACCGGAGCCGAAGTAACTTGGGGAATTGTGTTAACCGATCCTGAGGACCAGCGCAAGGTGGCGGTCGGCTCGCCGGAGAATACCCCCGATATTGCCATTGTTGACCCCTCCCTGGCGGTCAGTATGCCGCCCCGGCTCACCGCCGATACGGGCATGGACGCGCTGACCCACGCCATTGAGGGTTATACCTCCACCTGGAACAATGACTTTGCCGATGGCCTGTGTTTGAAGGCTGTTCAACTTATCTTTGAATACCTGCCGCGCGCCGTGGGTGATGGAACCGATGCGGAAGCCCGCGAAAAGATGCATAACGCGGCGGCTATTGCCGGTCTGGGCTTTATCAATTCGATGTGTTCCCTGGCGCACGCCCTGGGCCACAGTTTGGGTGCTGTTTACAATTTGCCGCACGGGCGCACGGTTGGTCTATTTTTACCCTATACGATCCAGTTTAACAGCCGTGGTGATGAACAGCCGCGCTATCATGAGATTGCCGCTTTTTTGGGCTTGCCGGCAGCTACTCCTCGACAAGGCGCAGATAGTCTGGTGGAGGCTATCCGCCGGCTGGCGACGAAGATTGAACAGCCGCTGTCTATCCGGCAGGCTGCCGAAATTTCACCCCCTGAATGGGAAGAAAGTCTGGGTAAATTGGTGGAAAATGCCGAAAGCGACACTCAAATTGTCACTGCCCTACGCTCGCCCAGCAGTGAGGATATCCGCAACCTCTTTTTGTATGCCTACCAGGGTAAAAATGTGGATTGGTAGGTAGGTAGACGGTAGACGAGGAGATCTTCACTACTGACTACTGACCTCTGATTACTGACTTCTGACTGCTGTCACAGGGACCTGATACTTGATTCTAATTACCGGGGCGACAGGTTTTTTAGGGCGAAACTTGTGCGAGTATTTAGCCAGCCAGGGTTATCGGCTGCGAGCACTGGCCCGCCCAACCAGTGAAACTTCTTTTCTAGAAGCATTGGGAATTGAAATCGCCCGAGGGGATGTGACCGACGCGGCCTCTGTAAAAGCTGCGATGCAGGGCTGCCAATACGTTATCCATGCCGCCGCTCATTTTCGTTTGTGGGGACCGCCTGATCTTTTTGTCAAAACCAACGTGGAAGGGACACGCCACGTTTTAGCCGCGGCCCTGGCGGCCGGGGTTGAAAAATTTATTCATATCAGCACCATTATTGTGGTTGGGCCGCAGCAGCCAGGGGTGATTATTACCGAAGAAACGCCCTGCCTGCCCTATCCCACCGACAACTACGCTAAAACCAAATTTCATGGGGAGCGGCTGGTCCATGCTTACGGCCATAAAGGGCTGCCGGTGGTGACGTTGCGTCTGGGGGCGCTTTATGGACCGCACGGCCATTATGCTTTCAATCGCCTCTTTTTTGAGGAATTTCTCCGTAACTGGCGGGTGCAGGTGCATCAAGGCCGGCATTTTATCTTTCCCTGCTATGTCGGGGATGCAGCTAAGGCGATCGAAGCCGCCTTGAAACGGGGCCGGGTGGGCCAAATTTATAATATTTCCAACCAAAGCATTTCGCATAAGGAGGCTAATTTTATTGTGAGCTGCCTGGCTCATCGGAGCAGTTGGCGGGTCAACTTTCCGGGGTGGATGATGATTGAGTTTTCCAAGTTTCTGGAATTGGTCGCTTTCTTTACCAAGCGCGAACCTTTCTACCCCAAAAATCTGGAACCCTACGTTTTTAACGATTGGATTGTTGACTTTAGCAAAGCCCAGCGCGAGTTAGGGTTTGTTCCTTCTTCCTTTACCGAAGGAGCGCAGCGCACGCTGGAGTGGTATCATTCAATTGGCTACGTGTAGCAGGGTAGCAGGGCAGCAGGTCGCAAATATCAGCTCAAGTTACCCTGTACCCCTTACCTGTTACTTGCTATCGGTCTTCGCCAGCCACCCCAGGAGAGCCAGGGTCAGGCCAGCCAGCACGGCCAGGGCCACCAATTTGAAGAGACGATCTTCGATGAGCAGGGCCAACAGGCCAAAGGCCGCGCAGAAGGAATAGTAGAGCAGCACGATTTGGCGCTGGCTAAAACCCAGATTGAGCAGACGATAATGCAGATGGTCGCGCCCGGCCAGGGCCGGATTGCCCCGCAGCCGCCAGCGTTGAATAATCAACCAGAAGACATCCAGAATGGGGATGCCCAGCACCAGTAAGGCCGTCGCTACTTTAGCCGGCGCCAGAATAGAAAGCGAAGCCAGGGCAAAACCTAGCAGCATACTGCCGCTGCTGCCCATGAAAATACGAGCTGGCTGGAAGTTGAAGGGTAAAAAGCCCAGGCAGGCCGCCGCCAGGGCGAGGGGAAATAGGGCGACAGTTGTTTGGCCCAAGCTGTAGGCATGAATGGCAAAAAGCAGGCTGGCAATAGCGGCTACGCCGGCGGCCAGACCGTCCAGGCCATCCAGCCAGTTGACCGTGTTAATCATGCCCATTATCCAAAAAACGGTCAGGGGATAAGTGATCCAGAGCGGGAAAACTGTATAGCCGCGGATGGGTAGAGTCACTCGTTCGACAATAATATCAAAGCTAATGGCAATCAAGGCCGCGCCAAATTGCGCGGCAAATTGGGGCCAGGCCGGCAGTTCGCGCCAATCATCCCAGAGGCCAAACAGAAAAACAAAAACAGCGCCGGTAAGCACGCCCGTTAACAACTTGCGGTCTTCCGCCCCGATAGGCGGCCAAATGCTGAAGGCACTCAAAGCAAAGACCAGCAGTCCTGCCCCTACAAAGCCGGCAAACAAGGCTATTCCCCCGGCACGCGGCACTTCGCCCTGATGCGCTCGCCGCCCACCGGGACGGTCGGTTAGCCGCAGCCGGAGGCCCAGCCTGGCGCTGAGTGGGGTCATCACCAAAGTCAAGCTAAAAGCGATGATAAAGATAACCAGGTAGCTCATCGAAATGAGCATAAGAGCATCAGCAGAAATGAGCAAATTTTAGAGTAACCTGCTGGCTGTTATTTTCCGGGAGTCGTCAAAGCCTGTGGCACACCAACAACAATGAACAGGTAGGAGAGTAGCACGCCCTTCGGCGCACCCGAAGGGGTGAGGTTGCAGGGAGGTGTTACCCCTGCCTACCGTCTACCGTTTACTGTTTACTATTTTCAGAGGAGCAGCTTATGAAAACCGTCCTGATACTACGCCACGCTAAATCAGACTGGGGCACGGCGGGCCAAGCAGACTTTGATCGGCCCCTGGCTAAACGAGGTTTGGAGGATGCACCGCGGATGGGCGAAGTCCTCATCCGCTTCGCCTGTGTGCCAGATAAGATTCTTTCGTCACCGGCGCAGCGGGCCAAACAGACAGCCGAACTGGTGGCTAAAGCCTGCGGCTATCACAAAGCTATTCAATGGGAAAGTCCTTTCTACGAAGGAGACAGCCCTGATTTGATCGCTGCTTTACAGCAACTTTCCCCGACCGTGGAGCGGGTGCTGTTAATCGGACACAATCCTGTTCTGGAGGATACGGTCGCGGCTCTATGCGCTGTGGAGGGTGCGGAAGGCGAGGGGTGGGCCATTAAAATTCCTACTGCCGGGCTGGTTTGTCTGAATTTTGAGATAACCGACTGGGCCGAACTGCAGCCCGGCGATGGCGTGCTCCACTGGTTTATCATCCCTAAGCTGGTGAAAGCCCTGGCCTGAACAAAAATGATGAGGCGAGGAAGCGGTTAACTGCCTCCTCGCCTCGTCGCGCCCGTCATCCCCACCGCGCATAGAGAGAGGTAATTTCAAAGTGTTGATGACCTCTCCATTATAATCACTTATGTCAATCTACGCAACGTTGCTTCTAAAAATTCTAAGATAATCCCCCACAACTCACTATTTTATGTTATACTATCCGTATCCAAACTCATACCTGACACCAGGACGTGAAAGGAAATTCCATGTTCAACCTTACTTTGGGACGGGCCGAGTGCGGGCACTTTGACTGCGCGGCGCAGAGAGAGTGGCTGGTGACAAACGGGCTGGGCGGTTATGCCTCGGGCACGGTCAGCGGAGCCAACACCCGTCGCTATCATGGACTGCTGGTGGCGGCTTTGCGTCCTCCTCTGGAACGAACCGTGATGGTAGCCAAAATTGATGCCCTGGCGCACTATGATGGCGACGGCAAAGTCTATTCCCTGGCTACCAATGAATATACCAGCAATACCATTGATCCTCGCGGTTACCGCCACATCGAGTCGTTTCACCTGGAAGGATTGATCCCGGTCTGGGTCTATGCCCTGGCCGACGCCCGGCTGGAGCAGCGGGTCTGGATGGCCCACGGTCACAATACGACTTATCTGACTTACACCCTGGTCCGGGCCAGCGACAGCCTGTGGCTAAAACTAACCCCTTTTTGCACATATCGAGATTATCACAGCCACCAGCGGGGCGGCTGGCAGCCGGAAGTCCTTGGCATCAAGGGCGGCTTTGAAATCCGAGCTTCCGCCGACGCCCAACCTTACCGGATTGTGGCCGACCGGGGGCGGGTGGGCCTCAACGGCGAGTGGTATTGGAATTTCCGGCACCGGGAAGAAAAACAGCGTGGTCTGGATGAGGTCGAGGATTTGTACATGCCGGGCTATTTTAATGTTACACTTTATCCTGGTGAGACTCTGACCGTAATTTGCTCCACGGAGCCGGTCGAGCCGCATGCCGGCGTTGAAGCGCTGGAACAGGAGCGGCAGCGCCAGGCTGCCTTGCAGCAAAACTGTCCCACCGGTGAGCCGGCCTGGATTAGTCACCTGGCCCTGGTCGCCGACCAATTCATTGTTCAACGCTGGCCGACCTCCTCACGCACGGCGCTTTCTGTAGATACCTCACCTCCGGAGACAGGCACCACTGTGATTGCCGGTTATCCCTGGTTTGGTGATTGGGGCCGCGATACGATGGTTGCTCTGCCCGGGCTGACCCTCGTTACCGGGCGACCCGCGCTTGCAGCCGATATTCTGCGTACCTTTGCCCGCTATGTTAGCCATGGCATGCTGCCCAATCGCTTTCCCGATACCAGTCCCCTGCCGGATTATAACGCCGTTGATGCCACCTTGTGGTACTTTTACGCTCTCCACCAATATCTGCGCTGCACCCACGACCTGGCCCTGGCCCAAGAACTATTTTCTCTCCTGGCTGAAATTATTGAGCGGTACCGGCAAGGAACGCGTTACAACATCTACGTTGACCCGCTGGATGGGCTGCTCTATGCCGGCGAGCCAGGTTTGCAGCTCACCTGGATGGATGCCAAAGTGGGCAATTGGGTGGTCACGCCGCGTATCGGCAAGCCTGTCGAGATCAACGCCTTATGGCATAATGCCCTGCGGGTCATGGCCGACCTTTCCCAACGGTTGGGTCAGCCGAAGGCGGCCGATGATTATTCCAGGCGGGCTGACTTTGTGGCAACCCAATTTCGGCGACGCTTCTGGTTTGAGGCAGGAGAGTATCTTTATGATGTTATTGATGGGCCGGTGGGAGAACTCGGCCCTGACGGCAAACGGTATGATGATAGCCTGCGTCCCAACCAAATTCTGGCTGTCTCACTGCCGTTCCCATTATTAAATGAAGTCCAGGCTAAGGCAGTGGTGGATATCTGTGCGCTGCATCTCGTCACCTCCAACGGCCTGCGCACGCTGGCTGCTGAAGATCCCGCTTATACCCGGCGCTGCAAGGGCGATGCTCTGCAACGAGACAGCGCCATCCACCAGGGCACGGTCTGGGCCTGGATGCTGGGTCCTTTTGTCACGGCTCATCATCGGGTTTACGGCCAGCCGGAGCTGGCCCGCTCTTTTTTGAGCGGGATGGAACCGCATCTGACCGAAGCCGGTCTAGGCTCTATCAGCGAAACATTTGATGGCGACCCGCCTTATAACCCCCGTGGCTGTCCGAGCCGGGCCTGGAGTGTGGCTGAAGTGCTGCGCGCGTGGCGAGAAACGCAGTGATACATGGTGAGAGACACTTTTGCGTTTTGGTTGAGGATGCTATAATTTATCTATCTTCCCCAGGAGCAGGCCGATGAGCACCGAGTGGAGCAAACCAACCAAATACATCGTAGGTGTGGGCTTAACCTTGTTTGGACTGTACGTGCTTTATTTAAGCCAGGATACGCTCACCCTGCTCATTCTGGCGGCGCTCATCGCTTTTTTGCTGACGCCGCTGATTAACTTTATGCATTTGGACCTCAAGCTGCCGCGAGGGCTGGCTGTGCTCCTGGCTTACCTGTTTCTTATTCTGTTGTTCTTGCTAACACCGCTGGTCTTGTTGCCACCGATTATTGATGGTTTTCGAGTGCTGGCCGGCATTGATTACCAGATTTTGCTTGATCAGGCGTTGAACTGGGTTGAAAGTACGCTTCTTTATCTCAGCACCGCCGACGTCCACATTTTTGGCATTCCTATAGACCTGTCCGGGATCGTCAACCCAGCTTTGCAAAATCTCCAAGCGACTAGCCCTACTGCGTTGAAATTGCCTTCGCTGCAAAGCCTCATGGACCCTCTAAGTTCAGCCGCGACGATCACCTACGGCGTGGCCACCAGCGTGGCGGGAACCGTGGTGACCGGGGCAATCAGCATTATTTTTACCCTCTTTTTCGCCATTTATATGAGCATTGACTCTCATAAATTTCGGCCCTGGTTCCTAAGCCTTGTGCCTGACCCTTATCGCCCGGAGCTGGCCCAGTTGCTCGAGCGGCTGCGCCGCATCTGGCGGGCCTATTTTAGAGGGCAGTTAATCCTGATGATAAGCATCGGTCTGCTGACCTGGGTGGGTAATACGATCCTCGGCCTGCCGGGCGCGTTTGCCCTGGCTTTTATCGCCGGGGTCATGGAACTTATCCCTAATCTGGGACCCTTTTTGGCGGCAGTGCCGGCAGTCATTGTGGCCTTAATTCAAGGCTCTACCAATTTTGATCTGAATAATTTTTATTTTGCGTTGATGGTTATTGGTTTTTATTGGGCTGTGCAGGTGACGGAAAACAATTTGATTGTGCCCCGGGTGTTGGGTGAGGCGGTTGAACTGCCGCCTCTGGTGGTGATGATTGGAGTTTTTATTGGAGCAAGTGTGGCCGGGATTATAGGAGCGCTGCTGGCCGCCCCTGTGATTGCTTCAACCCGTGAAGTTTTAAGTTATTTGTGGGCCAAAATGTTGGGACGGGATCCTTTTCCGCCCCAGCCTGTCGAGATTACGTCACCCAGGCCATCAACGCGAGAGCAACTTAGAACGCTGCTGGCTAACATACAAAAAGTATTGAGCAGCCGGTCCAAGCTGCCGGCCAGTGAAAAAAGTCAAGCAGAGGCTCCGGAAAACCAGCCTTGAATATAAGGCTGCGGAGGGTTTCACGAAGCATACCTTTGCGGTCTCCTAAAAGTTGACCGCCCTCGGCTCAACAAAATGCTTGACGGCAAGCTCCAGCTAAGCTATATTACTCACTACCCTGACTACGCTAGAGGAGATGAATGGCCCAAAACTCGGACAACGGCTCTAAGAAATCTAAAAAGCGCGAACAAGCAACCACCGTTTTGTTTATTCGCCACGGCGAAAATGAATGGACCGAGAGTCATAAATTGGCCGGGCGCACTCCCGGAGTCCACTTAAATGAATATGGCCGGCAGCAGGCCGAAGCGCTGGGCAGGCGCTTGGCTGAAACTAAGTTGAGCGCCATTTATGCCAGTCCGCTGGAACGAACCATGGAAACAGCGCAAGCTATCGCCCAGCATCACCCCCACTTAGAGGTTAAAGCGTATCCGGGCTTGATTGAAGTGGATTATGGGGAGTGGACCGGCGAACCCCTTAAAGGACTGGCCAAAACCAAAGCCTGGCCAGTGATCCAAGCTTATCCTACCGGAGCCAGTTTTCCGGGCGGGGAAACCATGTTTGCCATGCAGGCGCGCTGCATTCAAGAGGTCAATCGTTTGGTGGCCTGCCATCCTGGGGAAACTATGGCCCTGGTGGGGCATGCTGACTTGATCAAAGCCGCCGTAGCCCATTACCTGGGCACACACTTTGATTTATTTCAGCGCATTGTGATTAGCACGGCTTCTATTACGGCCATCAGCTTTGGGCTGATGGGGCCGCGGGTTTTAGTCGTCAATGATACCAGCCATAACCCGCCCCGCCCGGAATCGCAAAGCAAGAAGGCCGGTAAACAAAAAGGGAAATAATTAATCATGGCAGGTGAACTCGTGGATTTCAATCCGGTTTCACGTATTACAATTGGGAGTGTTGGACCGCCTGGACAACGGGTCTTTTTATTACAAGCAAATCAGGGCACGGCAATGATTACCCTGAAGTTAGAAAAAGAACAGGCGATGGTTCTGGCTTCTAGCGTTATTGAGCTGCTCGAAGAGCTGGACGAAAAGTACCCCCGGGTCCAATCCAAATTTGATAAACCCCTTACCTCCGATTTAATGCTGCGCGAGCCAATGGAGCCAGCCTTTGTGATTGGCCAGATCGGCCTGGGTTATGATCAAGAGCAAGATTTGGTAGTATTAGTGGTGCAGGAGATTGAGTTTGAGGGCCTGGAAAAGCCGGCAACAGCTCGCTTTTGGACCACCCGCGCTCAAATTCAGGCCCTCAGCGACCATACCCTGGAGGTAGCCAGTAAGGGACGGCCTATTTGTCCCCTGTGCGACTCTCCGATGGACCCCGAAGGTCACTTCTGTCCCAGGAGTAATGGGCACGAAAAACCGTTATGGTCGTAAAGAGAATGACCGGGCCAGAGAACATCCTGGCTCAGATTAAAGAAGTTCGCAGTCTAAAGCGGGCTGGCGCCGAGCTATATTCCTCTCTTCAGGAGAGCGAGCAGATTCTGTCCAATTTGCTAAAAGGTCAGATGGAACTCCAGGGGTTAATGCCTTGGAGTTCCAATTATACCTTTCTGGTCAGCTTGAAGCAGACTAAAGAGCAAACCAACCTGCTTGGCATTTACAAACCTTGCCAGGGCGAGCGGCCGCTGTGGGATTTTCCAGATCGAACGCTCTGTCAGCGTGAATTTGCTAGCTATCTGGTCAGTCAGGCGTTAGGTTGGCCCAACATTCCGACCACCGTTTTACGAGATGGCCCGCACGGCATGGGATCGGTGCAGCTTTTTATTGATGCCGAATATGAGGCGCATTATTTTAACATGCGGGATAATTCGACGCTCAACGAAGAGTTCCGGCGAGTAGCTCTGTTTGATTTTATCGTCAACAATGCTGACCGCAAAGGGGGGCATTGTCTTAAGGCCAAAGATGGCCGGCTGTGGGTCATTGACCACGGGCTGACTTTTCACACCGACTTTAAGCTACGCACGGTTATCTGGGAGTATTGTGACGAAGATATTCCAATGCCTTTGTTGAAGGATTTGGAGCAGCTCCAGAGTCATCTGGGGGAATCATCAAAACTATGCCAAATTCTGGCTCAGTTTATCAGCCTGCGAGAGGTTCAAGCCTTTAAGAAGCGGATTGACCGCTTAATTGCCGCCGGTCGTCTGCCGGAGCTGCATCCAGGGCGCAATATACCCTTCCCGCCGGTGTAGTTCTACTTTTTATCGAATGGGAATAGAAATTCCCCCCGCCAACACCTGGACCGGCTCGATGAGCACCGCCGGGAACAGGCCCAGCAAAATCGTAGTTGCCGACAGCAGAATAATCAAGCCTAACAGCAGCGGCGGTTCCTGGACGGTAAAAACAACCGCGGACCTGACACTTGATTTAAGCGTGCTTTTGGCAAAACGACGAGGCAACAAGGTGGATCGAAATCCACGCAGATAACCCAGGGCTACACCTAACCCGGCCAGGGCCACCAAAACTGAGCCGCGCGGCTCAACCTCGGCCAGCAAACGCAGCAACTGCCAGTGGGGCGCAAAACCAGCCGTAAAAGGAACGCCGGCCAGGGTCAACCCACCCAAAATGAGACCAGCCGTGGCGATAGGCATCTGTTGAGCCACTTCTCGCAGCTCGGCAAAGCCATCACTGCCGGCCCGCACGCGGATCGCCGAAGCGCTGGCGGCAATCAGGGTCAGGGCCAGGGCCCGCACGATTAAACTGACCAGAATGGTAATCACTCCGGCCGGTCCCCCCAGGCCCAATGCTACCAGGGTACATCCCAAATCGTAAAGAGCGGCGTAGCCCATCAACTCGCTAAAGCCGCGCTGCACCCCGGCCAGGATTCCACTCAGGAGAGCGGTAGCCAATCCCCCCATGATGATTGCCTGGACCGCCTGGGGCGAGTCAACCAGCCACGGAAAATCGGTTAGCAGGTGAATCATGGTAGTGAAGGCAATAATGGGGAAAGCAATAAAGACAAAGGCGGCTGTCGCGGGGGCCGCCTCCGCCGAGGTGGTCGTCAACCAGCTATAAAACGGGACGACAGCCAACCACAGGGCAAAACCAAAGCCAATGAGCAGAGTTGTTTGCTCCAGGTTGCCGTTGGTTTGTAAGCCGCCGCTCAGTTGATAAAAATCAATCCGCCAGGCTGCCAGCAAAAACAGGGGCGTCGCCAGGGATAGGAGCACCAAAAATCGTAAAGCGGCGCGAGTGGAGTCTACCCGCGTGCCCTGAATCACAAAGACCGTTAAAATGACCGCCACTTCGATGAGGATCGCAATAATACCCACATGGCGGGAGAGACTGGCCGCCCCAAAAAGCCCTAAAATAGCCAACCCGACAGGATAAAAGGTGCGGTTGTCGCTCCAGCTAACCCCGGCGGCGGGAACGCCGCTTCTGTTCTTTGGGCGCACTTTGGGTAAGAACGCCGGTATTAAAAAAAGCAGAGCGGTGGTGGCAAAGAGCAGCGAGAGTGTGATTTGAGAGAGATGGTCTAATTCAACGTTGCGTCCCAAAAAATTGAAGATGATGCCGGTCGGCAGGCGGGTCACCCACCAGGCCGAAAGCAGCGCTACCAGAGCCGCCAGAATCGCCCCTGTCCCTACCCGTCGCAGCAGGTAGACAACGGGCACAGCCCCAATCGGCAGGGCAATCAGCCAAAGTGCCTGAGGGATCACAGTTCCTCCTCCGGTCTGGCCCCTTTAGCAATGATCAAGTAGCCAATTGCCAGCGCAATCAGGAGATTGACCGCGCCCCACAGCCCGGTCATCATCAGGCTTTTTTCCAGGGTGGTGTAATATAAATCGAAGCCAGTTAAAACGGTAAACAGGCCATGCCCTACCCGCATCGGGTCTTCGGTCAGGATCAGCGTGACCAGTCCGGCCAAAACCAGCCAGTAGACAGAGGTGGTTACATTGAGCGATAAATTCGGCAGAGCAAAAGTGCTGCTCAGGGTCGTCGTCACGATAATCATCAGCACCACGGCTAAGACTCTAAAGGTGAAGCCCGTTGCCGCCGGGCCTCGACGCCGGTCTCGCCCCAGCAGGAGCGAGGTCAAGGAGAAGTTTTGCCACCAGTGGCTGAACCCCTGGCCTTTTTCGGTAAAGGGCGAAAAAAGAGAGAGGCGGGTTGAAACCTGGCGGGCTGATAAAAAGAGAATGGGGCAGATAAAGGCCCCAATCATTACCTTTAAGGCGGCGATATCGGGCCGAACCAGGCGGGATAGGATCAGCCCGGCCAAAATATACTGAGCCAGCAGGGCCAAAATCAATGTCCGCCAGTCGCGCGCAACCAGGATAATTCCGGCGGTGATAAACAGGCCCAGCAAAGCCCACTCTTGTGTTAAAAATTGTAGACGAGCTAAAATCTCCGGTAAGGTTGGCATAGAAAGTAAATAAAACCTCAGGCCCCCAGTAAAATAATTAAAATACCGATCAGAGCAGCGAACAGCGCCCACCCCATGTAATGCTGACCTTCCAAAATGATGCGTATGAGCAAGATAAATTTTCCCAGCCAGTTGAGTAAAGCCGCCCACCAGGGTAATAACCACCCCAGCCCGGCAAACTCGGCCAGGCCGGCCGGGTTGATTCTGAGCCGGGGGATAAGCTGGGGTCTAAAATAGCCCAGCCCAAACGCGCCAATAAGGGTTACGCCCAGCGCGCCGAAAACACCGGCCGGCTGTGCGAAGCTGGCCGGCGGTAAATTTGTCCGGGTGAGAGCCGAAAGAATCAAGGGGGCCAGTCCAGGAATAAGGAAAGGGACCATAACGACAATGGCCACGATTGACCGCCGCTCGCTGTGTTCATCCCCTTGCCACAACCTCAGCCAATAGCGCACCAGCCCGCTCAAGACCAGACCCTCGGCCAGAACGACTGCCAGCAGTAAGGCCGTATTCTCTCTCAACAGAAGCGCCTGGTAGACAGTAGTTCGCGCCAGCCAGCCCAGCGAGAAGGGCAGCCCAATTAAGGTGAGGGTCGCGGCTATGGCCGGGAGATAAGGCCACGACCAGGCCCCTTCGCTGAGGCGGGGCTGTCCCAGGCGTGGGGTAATCCAGAGAACGACCACGCTCAGAATTAATCCCACCGTGGAGGCTGTGACCGCTTCTTGGCTCAATGGTGTGACCAGCAGCGGGATAGCCGCCTCAACCAACATCAACCGGATCAACACCATGGGATGCTCATCCGCCAGCCACGCCAGCAGGCCATTGAGCAGTAAGAAGATGACAACCGCCCAGGAGATTATCCCCGTTAGCGGAGCGGGCATAACCCGAGCCGCCAGGTAAATACCGACCATCAACGACAGCCCTAAATAAGCCAGCCCCCCGTAATCTTGCCAGCGGGTATGGGCGTTAGCCTCGATAAAAGGATACAGGCCCAACCTCAACCAGAGGGCCAGCCCTACCCACAGGCTCCCCGACCCGGCTGCTTGAGCCGGGGCCAGGCTGGCCAGCATTAAGGCGACAACGCTGAACACGCCTAACAAGAGGCGGGCAATGCTTAACTCGCGCTGGCCGCGCTGCAGCCAGTAAAACATGGTCAGTACGTCAAAGCCAAGCACGGCGTAAACCAGGGTCAGCCCATTGGCCGACACAAACAGGAAAGCTGCGCCCGCCCCCAAAGCCAGCCAGATCGCCAGGTCGCTGACATTTTCTTCACGTTTGGGGGGAGTGGGGATCACCAGCGGGGTGGCTAAGGTGACTGCCAGCAAAATCAGCACGGTCAGCAGCAAAAAGGGCAGGCTTAGTGTATCGGCGCGGATAGTCAGGGTAGTAACCGTTTCAGGGGTCGAGAAATCCCAGCCGGAGAGCAGTTCCAGGCCCTCGCCGGCGACATCTGCGCCAAAGGTGAGCCGGACGCCCAGCACCGCCGCCGCCGCCAGCCCAACCAGGACAGGCGCAGCCAGATACCGCAGCCCGGATTGCTTCTGCCAGCGGGCGGAAAACTGCAAAACCACCAGCGGCAAAATGAAAGCGCCCAACAGCAAAACCACTGCCGGCGCCAGGGGTGAAAAGAAGGCTCCCACCATGAGGATTTGAATTGTAGCACAAGCAGACAAAAGACAAAAATGATACGTGTTGCGTGTTGTGTTTGGGGTTATGATTCGCTGACTAGGCTGTCGCTCAGCGTCAACGCCTTTTGATTTTTGCAGCGGTCCGCCGTCTGCGGTCGAAAAAAGAGCGCCCCTGGTTGAGAGAGACCAGGGGCGCAGTGGGGATGCGGTGTGTGGTTTTTGCCTGCCACACTCAGGCCATAGGAGGGTACTGGATGTCAATGTTGAACGTTAAACGTTAGAACGTTTAACAGGTTACGAGACTCGCCGGTTCTGCATGCGCTTGCGCAGGAAGGTGGGAACTTCTAAATCTTCGGGGTCGTAGTTAGTCTCGCGGCGAGATGCTTCTTCCCGGCTGAAAGCGGGTTCTCTGGCTTTGGGAGGCTGCGGGAAGGCAATCGTCTTGGTTGAGCTGATGGGCTCTTCCTTGCGCTTGCCGGCAACGTAAGGTTTGCGCTGGGCGACGCTGTCGAAGCCGGTGGCAATCAAGGTAATGCGCAGTTCGTCGGCCAAGCCCTCATCAATGACCGCGCCAAAGATGATGTTGGCGTCGGGGTGAGCCTTGCGCTTGATGATTTCGGCGGCCTCGTTGACCTCATACAGGCTGAGGTTGGGGCCGCTGGTAATATTGAAGAGAATGCCCTGAGCGCCGTCAATAGTCACATCCAGCAGCGACGAGGAAACCGCGCTCTCGGCGGCATCAACGGCCCGATTTTCGCCGGAGGCAATGCCGACCGCCATGAGCGATGCACCGCCGCCGCTCATAATCGCCCGCACGTCGGCAAAGTCGAGGTTGATCAGGCCGGGCACGGTAATGAGTTCTGAAATACCCTGGATACCCTGGCGTAGCACGTCGTCGGCGGTGCGGAAGGCCTGGGTCATGCTGGCGCGTTTGTCCACAATTTCCAGCAGCCGGTCGTTGGGAATCACGATCAAGGTGTCTACCCGCTCCTTAAGCGCTTCGATGCCTTCCATGGCCAAATTCTGGCGGCGGCTGCCTTCAAAACCAAAGGGTCGGGTCACCACGCCGATGGTCAGGGCGCCGCTCTTGCGGGACAGCTCGGCAATGACCGGCGCAGCGCCGGTGCCGGTGCCGCCGCCCATACCGCAGGTAACAAAGACCATGTCAGCGCCCCGCAGCACTTCTTCCAAATCCTGGGACGACTCTTCCGCCGCCTTGGCCCCCACTTCGGGGTTGCCGCCGGCTCCCAGGCCGCGGGTCAGCTTGTCGCCGATGCGGATGCGCTGCGGCGCGTCGCTCATGAGCAGCGCCTGGGCATCGGTATTGACGCAAATAAAATCAACTCCGCGCAGACCTTCGGCGATCATGCGGTTGACGGCGTTGCTGCCACCGCCGCCCACGCCGATAACTTTGATTTGGGCAAAGTTCTCAGGTTGAACTGCATAACTTCCATTTTTGGACATGATTTCCTCCTATGAAGCTAGACCGCCGACGGCTGACCGCCGACCGCCACAAACTAATAAGGTGACTCCTTGCCACCTGCAACTTGTTACCTGCTACCTGTCTACCCCGGTAAGAACACTTTCAACCAGCCTGGCATCTTTAATGAACTACCGCTGGGCTGGTGATTCGCTCGCTGGGGCAGGTCGTGCTTGATGCCCCATTCCAGCAGCCCCACGCCGGTGGTAAAAGCCGGGCTTTGCAGCGTGTCCACCAGGCCGCGTAAATTCTGCGGCTCGCCGATGCGGGCGGGTAAGCCCATAATGTCACGAGCCAAGTCGCGTAATCCGGCCAGGTCGGCGGTGCCGCCGCATAAAACCAGGCCCGCCGGGAGCAGTCCGTCGTAACCGCTCCGCTTGATCTCTTTCAGTACCATCTCCAGAATTTCTTCGGCCCGGGCTTCGATAATCTCCGACAAAAATTGGCGCGAAATATTCTGCTGGCCGTCCTCGCCAAACATATTGACTCTAACGGTCTCTTCGGGCATGAGGGTGTGGGGGAGGGCATGACCGTACTTGATTTTAAGCTCCTCGGCGGTGCTAAACGGCGTGCGCAGCCCTACAGCGATATCATTGGTCACCTGCTCGCCGCCGGTGGGCAAAACCACGGTGTGCCAGATGCTGCCCTCGATGAAGATGGCAATATCGGTGGTGCCGCCGCCGATATCCACCAGCACCACGCCCATTTCCCGCTCGATGTCGGTCAGGGCGGCCTCACCGGAGGCCAAAGGTTCCAGCACCAGGGCGTCAATTTGAATGCCGGCGTTCTGGACACACTTGATCAGGTTGCGGATGGAGGAGGTCGAGCCGGTCACAATATGGGCCTCGACTTCCAGCCGGTAGGCCTGCATGCCGAGCGGATCGCGCACCCCGTCGTCGCCGTCTACGGTAAAGCCGCGCGGGATAATGTGCAAGATCTCCCGGTTGTGTGGAATGTCAATAGCCCGTGCCTGCTCCAGGACCCGCTCGACATCCACCGGGCGAATGCCCCGCTCGCCCCGGCTGATGGCAATCACCCCACGGCTATTAATTGAGCTAATATGCGCCCCGGCTAAACCGACATAAGCACTGGCGATGGCATAACCCGATGTCCGCTCAGCCCGGTGAATTGACTCTGTAATCGCCGCCGTTACCTCGCCAACATTGACCACCACGCCCTTGCGGATGCCCTTCGACGGGACCACCCCAACGCCGACGATACGCATGGCATTCTCAGGAGGCGGGCTAACTTCAGCCACAAGGGTGCAGATTTTGGTAGTGCCTATATCCAAGGCCACAACTGTCCGGTCCACCCTAGGCCTCCTCGCCCCTAATTGTCACAATCGGCAAATAAAGCCGGTAAGATGCAAAATTTAGTTTACCACAATATGTAGTATTTTGCAATAGATTTACCCACAACATCTTGTGTATATTCCTTAAAATTCTTGAACTTACCCCCGGTGCTGCATGCTCTGGTTGACTCCGAACTGCTCACTGGGCCAGTCCGCGACCGCCTCCGTACTGAGGCTGTGGCGCGGGGCGGGGCGGCGCTGTTTTGGGTGGATTTGCCCCCGGCTGTCCAATCTGGATAACCGAGGCCGGTTTATAGAAGGGCCGCAGCGGGTCACGCATGTCAATGTAAGCCGGCGTGATATTGCGCTCTTTCAAATCGGCCAGCACCGCCGTCAGCACGACCAACTTGGCCTTGATTTCGCTGCCACTGCCCATGTAGACCGGCCAGCCTTCCGGGGTAGCAACGGTGAGTCCGCGCAGGCGCGAGTAGCGGATGACCGACACATCCGGGGCCAGCACCCGCAGCGTTTGCGCCCCCTCGACGATGTTGGTATCAATCTGGTAACCTGGCTCGAGGGGCTGGCGGTCGTCATCGATAACCCGCAGCATACCGGTCAAATCCTCTTTGGGGGGCACGACGGTGCCTTCCTGGTCAATCCACCACAGCGTTTGGCCTGTCTGCCAGACCAATTCGGGCCGGCGTTCGCTCACTTCGATCACTACCTGGGCCGGCAGCGCGAGCGATACGGCCGCCGATTTAATATTGGGCAGACTGGTAATCCTTTTAACCACTTCGCCCGGGTTGACCCAAAAAATGCTCTGGCGATCAATGCCGCTCATAGTATAGATTTCGCGAGCCGACACCGCCACATTCCCCTGTATTTCAGCCGTACGAACGAAAAATATGGGTCGGGTAAAGAGTACATAGAGCACCCACCCCAGCAGCGCCAAAATTAACAGGCTGCTCAGTTTCACTCCCCGGGTCTGCCAAAAATTCAGCACGGGGGTGATGGTGAAGCGCGGCTGGAAAGCGGTCGCTTCGTAGCTAACCGCTTGCCTCCCCAACCGCACCTCAGATCGGCGGCGTCGCTGCTTTTTGACCTTAAACATAGTTCCTTCGATCAGGAGTAGGGAGTATTTTACAACCTGTAACCTGATACTTGCTACCTGCTACCCTGCTACTCTGCCTGCCTCACATCAAACGTTGTTTGCGACTGCTGCTTGTCCGCATGACGTTCCAAGGCCAGCTCGATCAGGCGGTCAATCAACTCGCTGTAGGATAGGCCGCTGGCAGCCCATAATTTGGGATACATGCTGATCGGAGTAAAGCCCGGCATGGTATTGATCTCGTTAATAAAGACTTCGCCGGTAGCTTTTTCCAGGAGCATGTCGCAGCGGGCCAGGCCGGCGCAGTCCAGGGCCTTGAAGCTCATAATGGCCAGTTGCTGGACCAACTCCGTATGTTCCTGGCTTAAGGGGGCCGGAATGAGCAGCTCCGACGTCCCGTCAATATATTTGGCGGCGTAACTGTAAAATTCGCGCGAAGGAATGATCTCACCGGGCAGCGAGGCAATCGGATCATCGTTGCCCAACACGCTGACTTCGATCTCACGCGCATCCAACCCCTGCTCGACAATCAGCTTGCGGTCATAACGGGCCGCATCTTCCAGCCCGATCCACAAATCCTCGCGATTTCTGGCTTTATGGATGCCCACGCTGCTGCCCAGGTTGGCCGGTTTGACAAACATGGGGTAAGGAATAGCGGCCTCGCATTCGTCAATCACCGCCTGGGGATCTTGCTGCCATTGTTTCCGCAAAAAGGTCCGGTGGATCACTATCGGCAGCCCATGCGCCCGAAAAATATCTTTGCAGACGGCCTTGTCCATTCCGGCTGCACTGCCGAGAACTCCCGCACCCACGTAGGGAATACCGACCAGTTCCAAAAAACCCTGCACCGTGCCATCCTCACCAAAAGGACCGTGCAGTACGGGAAAAATCACGTCCAGCGGGCCGGTGGCAGAAATGGGCAAGGCCAGCGCGTTCTCCACCGGGGTGGTTTGGCCGGATTCCGCTTTGGCCCCGGCTTCGATCACCGGATGCCCGGCGGCGGCATCGAGCAACTGCTGGTGAATATCCCCGCCGGTCAACCACTGCCCGCTTTTAGTAATGCCGATGGGCACGACTTCGTATTTTTTCTTGTCCATCGCCTCCATAATGCCCTTAGCGGAGGTCAGGCTGACCTCGTGCTCACCGCTCTGCCCGCCAAAGAGCACCCCGACGCGAAGTTTTCGACGTTTCTCGGAAGAACTCACAAAAACCTCTCGATACGTGATGCGTGATGCATGAATGATGAGGTCGTAGATCATCACGTATCACGTATCACTCCGTTTGACTAATTTAAATCCTGGAACTGCCTTAGTTCCTTTCTTCTTCTCCAACAACCTCGATTTCCAACTCCAATTTCACCCCAAACTTGGCCTCAACTGTTTCCTGGGCTGTTTGGATTAACCCCATGACCTCTGTCGCCGTGGCCCCGCCCAGGTTTTGGAAAAAATTGGCGTGAAGGGGCGAAATCTGGGCCTGGCCTATTCTGTACCCCTTTAATCCCGCCGCTTCGATCAGCCGGCCGGCATAATCGCCCGGCGGATTTTTAAACATACTGCCAATCGTTGCGCCAGGCGGCTGTGTGGCCCTGCGCCGGCGGTTGAATTCATCCATCCGCGCTTTGACCTCTACTGCAGGAGCGGGGGTCAGGTGTAACTCTGCCTGCAAAACAATCCAACCTTCACGCGGACCGCTTTCTGCTTTCTGGCTACTGGCTACTGACATCTGACCACTGACTACTGGCTTCTTCTTCAATCTTGAAGTGCGGTAACCATACTTAAACCATTCCACCGGCTGCCAGACCCGCTCGCCCGTGGGAGCGAGCAGTTCGGCGCGGCTGAGATTGTGGGCTATATCGCTGCCGTAAGCGCCGGCATTATTGACCACAGCCCCGCCAATAGTGCCCGGCACACCTACTGCCCACTCCAATCCACTCAAGCCCCGCTTGGCACACCGGCGAGCCAGGTTAGGCAGGGCTGCCCCACTCTCAGCGATGAGCTTAACCTCATCCCTCTTTTCTTTTTCCAAAGAGGGAAATTCGACCCGATTGGCCCGGTTTTCGATGACCAGCCCGCGAATGCCGGCATCGCTAATGAGCAAATTTGCACCACCGCCGAGCATAAAGATGGGCACGTGATGCTGCCGGGCCAGGGCAACGGCAGTCACCAACTCAGCCGCACTTTCCACCGCCAGCCACACCTCGGCGGGACCGCCCAGCCGGAGCGTGGTATGTCCGGCGAGAGGTTCATCCCGGCGCGGTCTATCCCCAAAAAAAGCCGCCAGGGTTGCCATAAACGTTGAAACGTTATTTTCAGGCAGCAGGCTCGATTTCATCCACTTCTTGCAGCTCGCTCATGATCCGGTGCAGCATCGCCTGGCGGGCCGCTTTGGCGGCAGTCAAGGCTTTGAAACGAACCGCTTCGGCGTGTTCTTCCGGGGTGAGAACGGGCGCAGAAACGATCCGGGGGGCGCGTGTTTTGGAGGCAGCCCGTTTACCGGAAAAGGTACTTTGATTCTTGATTAACTTCAGTTTAGCTTCAGCCATTGTTTACTCCTAAATTTCAAATAAGAAAATAAAAATTAGAAATTAGAAAGCTGTCCGACCCGTTTCTCAATTCTTACTTCTAATTTCTATACAGTGAATGCCCCAACTTTTTTAGCACATTCTCTCCGATCAAATAACTATCCCCGGCCCCCATCGTTATCAGTACCGCCGGGGGAGTGAGATGGGCCGCGAGATAGCCGGCGGCTGCGCTGAGCGAGCCGAGGTAATGGGCGTCGGGGTGACGCATACGAGCCAGGATATCGCTGCTTTTGACCAGGCCCTGGTCGGTTTCACGAGAGGCAAAAATATCTACCAGGATAACGTGATCGGCATCGGCGAAGGCCAGGGCAAAGTCGTCGAGGAGGGCCAGGGTGCGGCTAAAGGTATGCGGTTGAAAAGCCGCCCAGATCGGCCGGCCGGCAAAGCGCGACTGGGCCGCAGCCAACGTCGCCCTGATTTCCGTGGGGTGATGGGCGTAATCGTCAATCACTGTTATGCCGTTGATCTCGCCTTTTAGCTCAAAACGGCGGCCCACGCCCTTGAACTGGCCCATAATCTCAGCCGCCTGGGTCCGTTCAACCCCGGCCCGCTCGGCGGCAATCAACGCCGCCAGCGCATTGTAGACGTTGTGCAAACCCGGCACCGCCAGCGACACGGTGATGTAGGGCAAGATGTCATCTTGCCTCACAATCTTGAAGTCGTGACCGCCGTGTTGATTAGGCCGGATGTCTACCGCTTGCCACGCGTTGTCAGGGCGCAGGCCGTAGGTAATGGTTGGAGCAGTTGCCCTGGTCAGCACTTGCAGTGCACCTCGATCATCACCACAGCCAATAACCAGGCCATGAGGGGGCACGAGTTGCACAAACTCCTCAAAGGCTTGAGTCAGGACCTGGGGTGAAGGAAACATATCGGGATGATCCCACTCGACGATAGTCACTACGGCGATTTCCGGGCGCAGGCCCAGGAACATATAGTCGTACTCGTCAGCCTCAATCACAAAGGTGTTTCCCCGGCCCGCGGCGGCGTTGGTCTCTAGCTGCGGGATGAAACCGCCGACGATGAAGCTGGGGTCTTGCCCCGCCTGCTGCAAGATAAAGGCAAGCATGGCCGTTGTCGTCGTTTTACCATGCGTGCCGGCCACCGCCAGGCCGACCTTGGCCTGCATCATTTGCCCCAGCCATTCGGCCCGCTTGACCACCGGCAGGCCGCGCCGCCTGGCCCCGACCAGTTCCGGGTTATCGGCAGGGATGGCCGAGGAGATGACCACTGTGTCAATCGGGCCGGCCAGGTTTTCCGCCTTGTGGCCGATGAAAACCGTCGCGCCTTGTTGGGCCAGCCGGGCCGTCGCCGCCGAGGCTTCCCGGTCTGAGCCGGACACGTCATATCCTTGTTGTAAAAGTACGGTGGCGATAGCGGATAATCCTGCGCCGCCAATGCCGATTAAATGAATACGTGACATAATGTTACGGGTGTGCTCAAAGATTTACTGCTAAGCCTAATCTTACTGAATCATTCTTACCTCTCGCGGTGGTCGGGGTGGAGTTGGTCTCGCAAGTTCTACCGGTTTATATCCATAGGGAGGTGTGTACTCAACCCTTGATCCCGCTCCGGCTCTGGTTACCCATTTAACCCTGCTCCACAAAGCTATTGCTAAAATCAAAAAACCGCCGACAACAATGAGCCAGGGAATATAACTATCTAAAATCGTTGTGCTCGGTAAATTTACCGCTTGAATCGTGATAGTTGATAAGGCTGGTCCAAAGGAACTGCTGCCCTGTGCTGTTATCTCGGTTTCTAGAGCGGTATTACCCGGCAGGCTCCGTCCATCTAAATATTCTCTCACTAAACTGATGATCAGAAAGCCGTTTATTCCCCCCATTAACACCCCTAACACTCTACCTATAAGTGTGACTGTGTAAAATATTGAGGGTCTCTTACTCGCTGCTCCGGGCAGAAATAACCAACTAATGAGGGCAGAAAGGCCCAACATAAAAACAAGAATACCAAGCCAGGTCCCGGGACGGCTGGCATCAAGTTGGAAAAAAGTCTGTGGATCATCCGGGAAGCCAACAAGGGTATTTAGAAATGTGGCGGCTGCTACAATTACTCTGTTTAGCCAATCAATGATCGTTTGCGCCCAATCCGGGTTCTGAAGTAGTAAGACCAGCATTGCCAACAAAAAGGCAGTTATCGCCTCTTTCCACCAGCCTCTAAAAAATCCAAGCACGGCAAAGAAGCCAATAACGATGTAACTTAAGATCGTCCAATCAATTTGCATAATCTCTTACCTTCAATGTCTGCTTGTCTCACCAGGATACAATATGGCTCCCTTTCTAAGGTCTATATTACTTGGGCGGGGGGGATGAAGTATAATCCACTCTTCTGTAACCAAAGGGGGATATAACGTCAACTCTTCTGAATTTATCCTTATCGGTTTTAAGAACGAACCTGTTTCTGAGGATGGCCAGGAAAAACAGAACCCCAATAAAAATAACAATCCAGGGTAGAAAACTATCTAGAACGGTAAAGCCGGGTAGCTGGGTCGCTTGTAAGGAGACGCCCGAGGAAGCTACACCAGCCGTATCTCCGCCTGCTGCTGTTATTTGTGAGGGCAGCGAACTGCCGCCCCCTGGCAGGTTGCGTCCTTCCAAATATTCTCTAACCAGGTTAATAATCAACAGGCCGTTAAAACCACCAATTAATCCCCCTAAAATACTTCCGAGTGGAGTGGGTACATATCCAATCCCTTTTCCCGGACCCACTCGATTCGGCAGAGTCAACCAGCCAATCAGGCTGGCAATGACCAGAAGGACAATCATCAGGACCAGCCAGGTCTGCCCGCTGCCAGGATCGGCCTGGATTACACCGCCCGTCGTGCTAATCCCCAGGGCTCCTTGAAAGAAATCGGCCAAAAATGTGCGGACGGAGTCGGGCAAAATTTCCCAGATAAGGGCCAGAGCCGTATTAATGAGATCAATCAAAGCTTGAGCAACCCCAGGCACTCTTAATAAGAAAACCAGGACTGCCAGAAAAAAAGTGGTAATGGCCTCTTTCCACCAGCCTCTTAAGAACCCGGAGAAAGCAAACAGACCGACCACCAGATAGGTTAGAAGGGTCCAATTAATTTCCACGGTCTCTCACCTCCACAATGACTTGAGCTAAACGAGTTGCGGCTTCTGGTTGGGCCAGGTGGGCGCTGGCGTCACTCATCGCCCGCAGCTTATCTTGATCCGTGATCAACTCAAGCACTGTTCCCTTTAATCTTTGACTCAACTCCGCGTCATTGATAACCACGGCCGCTTGATGGCGCGCCAGGTACGCCGCATTCCGGTTCTGGTGCGCCCCGGCATAAGGATAGGGGACGAGAATCGCCGGCAAGGCCGCTGCCGGGAACTCCCCTAAGACGCTCGCCCCCGCTCGCGAAATCACCAGGTCCGCCGCCAGCAGAGCCGTGACCATCTCGTCGTGCAGATAAGCCGACACACGGTAGCGTGTCTGCAGGTCGGGCGATAATTCCGCCCGGCGAGCCAGCACCCAGGCTTCATCCAGCGCCCCGGTCACATGCACCACCTGGCAGACTTGCAGGTAACTTTCCATATCCTCCGCCACAGCCTGATTGATGCTGCGCGCGCCCCGGCTGCCGCCAAAAATCATTAACACGGGCAGGTCATCGCGCAAGCCTAATTCGCGGCAGGCTGCGGCTTTGACCTCCCCCCAGCCCCCTCCTTTCAAGGAGGGGGAGAAGAGGTTGTCACGCACCGGATAGCCGGTGACAACCGTCAGGCCGGGTTTAAAGAACTGCTGGGCCTCCGGCGCCGTCACGGCCACCTTATCGGCAAAGCGGGCCAGAAATTTGATCGCCAGGCCCGGCTCGATGTCAGGTAAATAAATGATCGCCGGCACGCCTGCCTGCCGCGCTGCCAGCGTGACCGGGACACAGACGTAGCCGCCGGTCACAAAGAGTATATCAGGCCGGAAACGGCGCATGATCTGGCGGCTCTGGCGATAACCCTGGCTGAGCGCCCACAAGCCCTGCGCCGCCGCAAAGGGATTTTTGCCCCGCAGTCCCAACGCCGCAATCGCTTCAAATGTTAAACCCGCCCGTTCGACCAGGGCCTGTTCCATGCCGCCGCTGCTGCCAATCCATAACAGATCCAGTTCAGCGCACTGCTGCCTTAGTTTTGGCACGACGGCCAGGGCCGGGTAGACGTGTCCCCCGGTTCCGCCGCCGGAGATGATCAACCTCACGACGCTCCTCTTTTTCCTGCGGATCTTCCGGCATGGTCCGGCGCGATACGGCCAGCAGCAGCCCGGCGCTGGCCATGCTGACAACCAGCGATGAGCCGCCAAAACTGATAAAGGGCAGGGTAACGCCGGTAAAGGGGATGCTGGCCGTCACCACCCCCACATTGACAATGGCTTGAAAAATAAGGCCGCAGGTAATGCCCGAAGCCAGCACCCGTCCAAAGGCGTCGGGAGCCAGCATGGCCACCCGAAAGCCGCGATAGGCCAGAAAAGCGAACAGGCCCAACACGGCCAGGGAACCAACCAGGCCCAACTCCTCGCCCAGAATTGCAAAAATGCCGTCGGTATGGGAGGCCGGAATGTAGCCAAACTTTTGCCGGCTGGCCCCCAACCCCAGGCCTAACAGGCCCCCCGACCCCAAAGCGATGAGGATCTGGCGAATCTGGTAACCGCCGTTCAGCGGGTCGGCATTAAGCGGGTCCAGAAAAGTAGCCACCCGATTCAAACGATAAGCCGACTGCGTGGTCAAAAAAGCAATGGTCCCGCCGCCTAAAATCGCGCTGACAATGATTTGCCACAAATTGCCTCCGGCAATAAAGAACATTGCCAGGGCGGTGAGGGCAATCAGGACGGCAGTGCTCAGGCTGCGTTGCAGCACAATCAGGCCGGTAATCAAGCCCAACAAAATAGCAAACGGAATGAGGCCATAACTTACCCTGCGAATCCGCTCCCCTTTGGACGAAAGCCAATCGGCGATATAGATCATAATGGCCAGCTTACTGAACTCGGAGGGCTGGATTGAGCCGTTAAACAGCCAGCGCTGCCCGCCAAAACGCTCCTGGCCGATCAGCAGGACCACGCCCAACAAAAGCAGGGTGAGGGTCATCAGCAGAATGGAGAAGCGCCGCCAGGTGTGGTACTCCACCCGGGCAAAGATAATCATCACCAGCAGCCCAACCCCCATCCATAACAGTTGGCGAATAAAGTAATAGGTCGGCTGATCATACAATTGATACCCCAGGGCAAAGGTGGCGCTGTAAATCATCATCAGGCCGACGATGAGCAGGGCAGCAATGGTGATAATCAACAAATAATCATATTTATGTGGATCATCCGTTTTTGACGGCGGCATTATCATGGTTAGTAGACAGTAATCAGTAGTCAGTAGTTAGTAAGCAATGGCTGGTAATTACAGATAACTGGTCACTGATCACTGGCAAATAGATCCCTATAACTTTTGGACCAACTCTTTAAACCGTTCGCCTCGTTCGGCATAGTTATGAAAGGCATCAAAGCTGGCGCAGCCGGGAGAGAGTAGGACCACATCACCCGGCCGGGCCAATTGTACCGCCAGGTTGACGGCCTCTTCCAAATTAGCGCAGCGATGCACCCCTGTCTGCGTTGTACTTACTTCGTGGCGCACTTTCTCGATGGTTTTGGCAATCAACTCGGCGGCCTCGCCAAACAGAATCACACCACGGGTCTTATGGAGGATCAAGCGGGCTGCATCTTCCCAGGGCAGATTTTTATCGCGGCCCCCTGCCAGCAAAACTATCGGCTCACTAAAAGAGTGCAGTGCCGCTACCAACCGGCCCGGACTGGTAGCGACACTATCGTTAAAGTAACTGACGCCCTTATTTTCGCGCACAAATTCCAGGCGGTGAGCCACCCCCGTAAACGTGGTTATCACGCTGCGCATCGCTTCTATAGACGCGCCTGCTTCTCGAGCCATCAAGCAGGCAGCTAAAATATTGCTCAGGTTATGCGTTCCGCGCAGCTTGATTTCCTGCCGGGTAGCCAGAAAGTGCGGCATACTGTTTTGATCAAGCAAGACCAAATCGTTTTCGACTACGGAGGCCCCCCGGGGCATTTGTGCTTCAAGGCTGAACCAGCGCACTTTCCCCCGAAATTGATAGCCGATGGTCCGGGTCATATCGTTATCCAGGCTCATGATGATGACCCCCTCCGGCCCCTGATAATCAATCAGGGCCCGCTTGGCCCGGACATAGTGCTTCATTGAAGGATGGCGGTCGAGGTGGTTGGGGGTGATGTTCAAAATGGCGCTGATGGGCGGACTCCAGCTTGCCAGCAGGCCGGCCAGACCGGGATTTTCCGCCTGGACTCCCTGGTTGAGCCTGGCGTGGAAGTACTCCAGTTGAAAGCTGCTCAACTCCATGACCACGACATCCGTCGGGCTAACCTGATCAACGATTTCAATCAGCGGCTGGCCGATGTTGCCCCCGACCCAGGTTTTTCGACCACTGGCCTCCATAATTTTGCCGAGCAGGGTTGTCGTGGTGGTTTTGCCGCTGGAACCGGTGATGGCTAAAATTGGCGCGGGGCAAAGGTAACAAAACAGCCGGCTTTCGGTACTGAGGGGGATGTTTCGGGATCGGGCTGCTTCCAGAAACGGTGTCTCCAGGGGCACGCCGGGGCTGACAAAAATCAAATCAGCCTCATCCAGGAGAGATAACGGATGCTCCCCCAAGACAAGCGAAACTCCCGCCCCGGCTAAAGCGGCCGGGACTGTGCCCAATTTTTCGGCTGGTTGCGAGTCGGTGGCCGTTACGGTAAAGCCATGCCGGGTTAGATAGGTGGCCAGAGCGGTTCCTTCTTGTCCCAGGCCAACAATCACCACCCGCAGCCCCGCTAGCGCGCTGATGTTTGCCATAGTTCAACTTCTCCATTCAACAGTTTAAGTTGAATGGTATTATACTCAGGCGGCCAACTCCTGTGCGGGTACCCAAATCATTTCAACCCCTTGTTCTTCCGGCAGCAGCAAATCGTTGTCGAGAATAGCCCGCACCACTTCGTCCAGAGTCGTCAACAGAACCCCGGCTTTGTTGCGGTAGTGACGAATGCCCCGGGTCAAATCCTCGTCAATGCGCGCCACCAGCTTGAGCGCCGCCTGATAGGTCGCTTCTCGCTCCGCCGCCGTCGGGGTTTTGACCAACTCGGGATAAGCTCGCGGCGTCGTGTACCGACCATTACGACCGCTATGGCGCGTTTGAGTTTGCGGGTGTTCCATTTTGCTGAATCCTCCTTCAACTAAATTGCCAACTAATTTTATATGAGCGCCGTATCCGGCGGTCTCAACAAGGATGAAGGATGAGGGATGAAGGATGAAAGGTTGTTTTTTCCACCTTCCACCTTCAGCCTTCCGCCTACCTAAATCAGGGCCAATGCGATACCCAGCATGGCCGATAAAATTCCAATGAGCCAGAAGCGCTGTGTCACATGGGTTTCCGACCAGCCCAGCAGTTCAAAATGATGATGCAAGGGACTCATCCTAAACAGGCGTTTGCCGCCGGTCAGCTTAAAGTAGGCCACTTGCAGAATTACCGAGGCGGCTTCGGCCATGAAAACGAAGGCCACCACCGGCAGCAGCAGCCACTGGCCGGTCATCAGGGCGACCACGGCCAGGGTGGCGCCGATAGCCAGCGAGCCGGTATCGCCCATAAACAGTTCCGCCGGATGGGCGTTGTACCAGAGAAAGGCCAGCAGCGCTCCGACCACGGTGAACACAAAGGCCACCAGCCAGATCTGGCCCTGCAAAAAGGCAATCACGCCGTAAGCCGCAAACGTAACGGCAGCGATGCTGCCGGCCAAACCGTCCAGGCCGTCGGTTAGATTGACCGCGTTTGAAGTCCCCACAATAATGAACATTGCTACCGGGATATACAGCCAGCCAATATCAATTCTTTGGGCAATCCCCGGAATGGCGATGCTGCGCAAATCAAGAGCGTAATGCAAAAAGAGAGCGGTAAACAAAGCAAAAATCAGTTGCCATAACAGCTTGTAACGCCCCAGCAAGCCTGTCGTAATCACTTTGACCCCCATCAGGTCGTCCACTGCGCCCAAGGCGCCAAAAGCAATCATGACCCCCATCGGCACCAGGATAGAGCGGCCAATGAGGTTGTAGCCCAGCACATTAGCCACATTGAGCACACTGGTGATCACCAAAACCGGGATCAGGATCATCAAACCACCCATGGTCGGTGTGCCTGTTTTCACCTGGTGGCTGCTTGGCCCTTCAATCCGAATGCCTTTGCCAATGCTCAACTGCCGCAACAGGTTAATCAAAGGACGCCCCCAAATAACCGCCAGTAAAAATGCAATCGCCCCCAATGTTAGCGAGTAAGCCATAAGTGTTTAACGTTCAACATTGAACGTTGCCCGTTCTGCCGTCAAAGCTGAAACAATTTCATCCAATCGTTGCGAATTTGAGCCTTTAATCAAGGCAATATCTTCCGCCTGCAAATTCTTTTCCAGATAAGTGATAGCTGCCTGATTATTTTCCATTTCCAGGATCGCCGCCGGATCAAGACCGCAGGCGCGAGCCTCAGCAGCAATCCACTTGGCCCGCCTGCCAATCACAATCAGCAAGTTCACCACAGCGGCGGCGCGACCCCCTACCTTACGATGCCCCTCTTCCTCAAAGCTGCCCAATTCCAACATGTCCCCCAGCACTGCAACTTTTCTGGCTCCGGTCAGGTCATCCAGCAAATTCAGAGCGGCGATAGTCGAAGCAGGGCTGGCGTTGTAGGTGTCATCCAGCAGGGTCGAACCATTTGGGCCGGGCGCCGCCACGAGGCGCAGTTGGGCGCTGGAGGGCAGCACCTGCAAGCCGGTGATGATTTCTTCCCAATCCAGCCCTTCGGCCAGACCGACCAGGGCTGCTCGCAGCGCCGTATGGACGCTATGCCGCCCCAGCAAAGGAATACGGGCATGGATGGCCTGGCCTTCATAATGAAAGACAAAGCGAATTCCTTCCAGGCCGGCGCTGCTTACCTCACTGACCCACAAATCAGCCTCCGGCGACAGGCCGTAGGTGAGAATGCGCGCCTGAGTTTGTTGGGCCATAGGCATTACCAGGGGATCATCGTAATTCAACAGGGCCAGTCCGCCTTCTGCCGCCGGGGGCAAAGCCTGCACCAGTTCCGTCTTAGCCTGGGCAATTCGCTCAATGGTTCCCAGCCGTTCCAGATGGGTTGGGCCAACATTTGTCACCACCCCCACCTGGGGCCGCGCGATTTCACACAGCAGGGCAATTTCGCCCAGGGTATACATACCCATCTCCAAGACGACACGTTCATGGACATCGCTAAGCTTCAAAAGGGTCAACGGCAAGCCAATTTCGTTGTTAAAATTGCCTTCGCTCTTAAGTGTCTCGTAGCGGGTTGAAAGCACTGCCCCAACCAATTCTTTGGTGGTGCTTTTGCCAACGCTGCCGGTGATGCCAATCACCCGCACGTTGAATTTGCCGCGCCAAAAGGCAGCCAGTTGCTGCAATCCGGTCAGGCTGTCCTTGACCTGGATGCAAACAGGCGTGGTCACCGGCTCAGCGGGATCACTCCCTACTTTGACAACCTGGACCGGCTGCTCCATCTCGACTGGCTGGTGCACGATCGCTGCAATCGCGCCGTGTTGAAAAGCCTGGGCCACAAACTGGTGACCATCGTGTTGCTGGCCCGGCAAAGCCACAAACAGCGACCCCGGCCCGGCCTCGCGTGAGTCAATCACCACTTGCTCAACCACCTGCGGTGCGGCTATTTGATTTCCGGTCAGGCCCTCAATCACGTCGGCCAACGTCAAACGCATTGGCAAATCTCTTACTCCCTCTTACTTACTAGCCACTTCTTGGCGGGCGTTATCTGGCGGGATGTTGAGCAGAACCACGAGCTGCTCGGCGATACGTCTGAAGGTAGGGCCGGCGGTCGTATTGCCCCAGCGCGACGCAGTGGGGCGGTCAATGATTACTAAAACCAGCACCTGGGGATCGTCGGCAGGCAGGTAACCGGCAAAAGAAGCCAGGGTCAAGGTGGGATGGTAGCCGCCCGGGACCGGAATTTCAGCCGTACCGGATTTTCCAGCAACCTTATAACCGGGGACCAGGGCCTCGGAGTTGGCTCGCTGCAGCGCCTCGACCAGCATGTTGGTCAATGTTCGGGCTGTCTCCTGTGATACCGCCCGGCGCACAACCATGGGCTTAACCTCAACCTCACGCTCGCTGTCTATAATCCGGCTGACAATATGAGGTTTCATCAGCAGGCCGTCGTTGGCTACCGCGCCCACGGCCAGGGCAATCTGGAGCGGCGTGACGGCAATACCTTGCCCAAATGAGTTGGTGCCCAGGTCGCTTTCGTGCCAGTTGGCATCTTTGGGCGTCTTCATCGTGCCGGGGCCTTCGCTGCTCAGGTCAACTTCGGTCAGCCGGCCAAAGCCAAATCGTTTGACGTACGTGTAAAAGCGATCTTTACCCAGGGCTACCGCCACCTGCGCAATCCCCACATTCAGACTTTGCGCCAGCACTTCAGTCATATCCACTGTTTCGTGAGCCTGCCGATCCCAGTTGTAAATTACCCGGCCGCCAATCTCAATTGAACCGCCATCGTAAATAGTTCCCATTGGCCCAATCGCGCCGGCATCCAACCCGGCTGCCATTGTCACCACCTTAAACACTGACCCCGGCTCATACTGGCGGCTTACGACCGGGTCGAAGTAGAGGTCTTCGTCACTCGCCCCGTATTTATTAGGGTCATAGGCCGGGTAACTGGTCATCCCCAGAATGGCTCCGGTTTTTGGCTCTAAAACCACCACCGAGCCTCCCTGAGCGCCGTATTCTTTTACCGCGCTGCGCAGTTCGCGTTCGATCAAATGCTGCACGCTGCGATCCACCGTCAGGTACAGGGCCGCCCCGCTGATAGGCGGCACGTAATGGCTGGCTCCGAGCGGGATGATTTCGCCAAAGGGGCTGCGCTCGCCGGTTTGCAAGCCCGCTTTGCCCCGCAGCATGTCGTCATAAAATCCTTCGACCCCATAAAAACCATTGCCGTTGGTATTGACAAAGCCCAACAGGTGCGCCCCCATGTCGCCTTCCGGGTAGACCCGCTTGCTGCGCGGCTCGGCCAATAAGCCGACGATGTCCCATTCGATAATCGTTTCGCCCACGCTTTGCGGCGCACTTTTGGCTAACGGCACCCAGGCGCTGTCGCTGGTCAAACTTTTTAACAATTCATCACGAGATACGTTCAACAGGCGATACAGCCGGTCTGCCGTAGCATACGGATCGCTGATTATTTTGGGGCTGGCCGAAATATCATACTCAATCACATCCGCAGCCAGAATATGCCCATTCCGGTCGTGAATTTCGCCCCGGTGGGGGGGAATAACCAACTCATTCTGGTGCTCGGCTTCGGCCAGTTGAGCAAAGCGGTGATGTTCAAGCACCTGCCAGCGGATCAATTGGCCCACCAGCACCAGTCCTGCCGCTGACATCACCGCCATCACCATAATAATTCTGTAGTTTGAACCTTCTGCTGTTTTCATCGCAAAACCGGGCTAATTAAAGAAGTAACAAAGCGCAGCTTTGACACCCCACATCAATTCACTCCCGCCCTTCCAACCAGGCGGCAAAACTGTCAAGCGTATCCATCCACCACGCCGCCGGATCAAATTCGGCTTGAGATTCCTCCAGGTCACTGCGGAGCGGCCCAGCGCCCCAGGCCGGCTCCTCCGGCTCTAACGGCAGCGGGTAATTAGCAACTGGCAGATAACGCACGTTGGTGGTGGGTGCAAAACCCAACTCACGGGCGCGGGTCTCAATCCGATCCAGCGCTTCGAGCCGGGCAATTTCCAGGGTCAGAGCAGCATTCTGATTTTTGATTTGGTCAAGTTCCAGCCGTAATTGGTCCATACGATAGCTGGTAGCCGTAACCGCACTCGCCTGAGTCAGATACAGCCAGCCGACCAAACTGAACGTGGCCAGGAGCAGCAAAAATCCCAGGGCAGCTTTGCTGTCCATACGCCACGGCAGTTGGCGGATGACATTTTCCGGCCTCAGGCTAATCAGAATATTACTTGACATAATATTATATCCCTTTTAATTCAACGACCCGCAGCTTTGCGCTGCGGGCCCTTGGATTTGCGTCTATTTCTGCCAAACTAGCCGTTATCGGCCTTTTGGTTATAATATCTATGGTCGCTTTATGTCTACAGGTGCAGACGGGTTGTTCAGGAGGACAGATACAATCTTGCGACTCTTGTTTGAAGTACTGCTTAACAATCCGGTCTTCTAATGAGTGAAAGCTAATCACCGCCAGCCGCCCGCCGGGTTTGAGGCACGCCAGAGCTTGCGGCAGCGCCCGCTCCAGCGCACCCAGCTCATCGTTAACGGCGATGCGTAAGGCTTGAAAGGTGCGCGTGGCCGGATGAATTTTGGTCCGGTCTGGCTGCCTGCCGCCACTGGCCCTGGTCACAACCTGGGCCAGTTCCAGTGTGCGCCGCAAGGGTCGTGCCTTGACAATTGCCCGGGCAATGCGCCGGCTGTGACGCTCTTCGCCATACCGGTAAATCAGGTTGGCCAGTTCTTCTTCCGGCAAGCTGTTAACCAGGTCGGCGGCGGTTGGGCCTGTCGTGGGGTCCATCCGCATGTCCAGCGGGCCGTCGGCTTGAAACGAGAAGCCGCGCTCCGGCTGGTCCAGATGCATGGACGAAACCCCTAAATCAAGCAAAAGGCCGTCAGCCTTGGGGATGCCTTGCGTCTGAGCCACCTGCACCAACTGGTCAAAATTTGCATGAAAGAGGTGAACCCGATGACCAAACTGATCTAATTGATGCCTGGCCACTTCCAATGCGCTTTGATCCCGATCAAGCCCGAATAATTGACCATCCGGCGCCGACGCTTCCAGCAGCGCAGCCGCATGCCCGCCCGCTCCGACCGTCCCATCTATGTGGACGCTGCCGGGGTGGGGCTGTAAGGCAGTAATTATTTCTTGTAAAAGAACAGACCGGTGCATGTTAACAGGTTACAAGTTGTAGGTTAAAAGTTTTCTTTCTACTATTTGCCATCTGCGACCTGCCATCTGCGACTTGCTACCTGCACCTGGTTAAATTCCTAAGTCTTGCAATTGGGCCACGATTTCTTCGGTGCCCTGTTCGACATTGGCCACGACGTCGGCCCACGTGGCCGGATTCCAGATTTCGAGCTTGTTTTTTACGCCGATGATGACGGTTTCAGCCTGAATACCTGCATAATCGCGTAATTTTTGGGGTAACAGGATCCGCCCCTGCCGGTCGGGAATCGAGTCAAAGGCACTGGAAAACATAAACCGGGAGAAGTTTCGCGCCGCCTGGTTGGTGGTAGGCAATTGGCCGATTTTATCGGCCAACGTATCCCATTCCGAGCGGCTGTAGGCCCAGAGACAGCCATCCAGTCCGCGAGTAATCACCACCCCGCTTTCAAGCTCGTCGCGGAATTTGGCCGGAATGGTTAAGCGGCCTTTGTCATCAATAGTGTGACTGTACTCACCCAAAAACATGTGGCAGGACCCTTATTAGGGATGGTGGGTCATTTTCCCCCACTTGGGGGTATAGAACAGGTGTTCTATACCCACTTTACCCCACTTTTCCCCATTACACCCCACATTATAACCCACTTTGTCCCACGTGTCTAGTCCACTCGTGGTTTTTTAAGGTTGGACTAATTTGTCATGCCTAATTAAGGCAGTATAACTTTCTGGCAATATAGATCCCTGCCTTCTCCTTACTTTGCGGCTGAATCTAAAGTGGACTATAATATAGCCGCCTTGGGGGAGGTGGGCAGCAATGCCGTACCGCTGCCCCTTTTTTTTTGGAAGGAGTTGCCCACTTGTGCGAGCTTTGATTACCGGTATTACCGGTTTTGCTGGCGGTCATCTGGCCCAAGCTTTGCTGGACCGTGGTGATGAAGTTTTTGGGGTGGCCCGCGACTTGGGTCAGGGCCTTGGCCATCTGAGCCAGGAGTTAAAGCCCACTATCGTTGATATGCGCGATCCCCAGGTGATAGACAATCTGCTCCGTGAGATCCAGCCAGAGGCGATTTACCATCTCGCCGCTCAGGCCTTTGTCCCTACCGCCTGGGCCGACCCCTGGATGACCCTGGAAAATAATATCCACCCGCAACTGAACATTCTGGAAGCAATGGTCAGGCAGCAGTCTAAAGCCCGGTTGTTGATTGTGGCCTCGAATGAGGTTTACGGGCGCGTCCAGAGCCATGAATTACCCGTCAAAGAAGATACCTCCTTACGCCCCAGCAACCCTTATGGGGTCAGCAAAGTGGCCCAGGATGTTCTGGGGCTGCAATATTTTTTGAGTCACGGGGTGGATGTACTGCGCGTGCGCGCCTTTAACCATATCGGGCCGCGCCAAAGCCCCTATTTTGTGGCCGCCTCCTTTGCTAAACAGATCGCCGAAATTGAAGCGGGCCTGATTGAACCCACCCTCTATGTGGGCAACCTGGAAGCCAAGCGAGATTTCACCGATGTTCGAGATGTCATGCAAGCCTATGTGCTGCTGGTTTTGCACGGTGACCCGGGCGAAGCTTACAACGTCGGCACCGGCGAGGCTCACTCCATTCAGTCATTACTGAATATCTTGCTGAGCTATACCGACGTTAACATCAAGGTTGAACCTGATCCCAGCCGGATGCGTCCCTCGGATGTGCCGGTAATTTACGCCGACAACAGAAAACTGCGGGCCAAAACCGGCTGGACGCCCACTTACAATTTTGAGGACAGCCTGCTCCAGGTGCTTGACTATTGGCGCGAAGATGTAAAAAACAGGGGAGCAAAGTAGCAGGGTAGCAGGTGGCAGAGTTGCAGAAATCAATTGATCTGCAACTTGCTACATGCCACTTGTCAACAGGAGAATTTCTATGAGCCAGAAAACAGCCCTGATCACAGGGATTACCGGCCAAGATGGTTCTTATCTGGCCGAATTTCTACTGGAAAAAGATTATCGCGTGATCGGGATGGTCCGTCGCAGCAGTACGGTCAATTATGATCGGATTGCCCACCTGCAGGAAATGGAGGCTCTGGAAATTGTTCAGGGCGACCTGCTCGACCAGATGTCGCTTATTGATATTTTGCGTGAGTTCCGGCCCGACGAAGTTTACAACCTGGCTGCCCAATCCTTTGTACCAACTTCGTGGCGACAGCCGGTCCTTACCGGCGAGTTTACCGCGCTTGGGGTCACGCGTGTGCTGGACGCGATTCGGATTGTCAACCCGGCAACCCGCTTTTACCAGGCTTCGTCCAGCGAGATGTTTGGTAAGGTAGTAGAAGTGCCTCAAAAAGAATCAACGCCTTTTTATCCGCGCAGTCCCTATGGTGTGGCCAAAGTTTACGGCCACTGGATCACGGTTAATTACCGTGAAAGCTATAATCTGTACGCCTGCTCCGGGATTTTATTCAACCACGAGTCGCCCCGGCGAGGGCTGGAATTTGTCACCCACAAAGTTACCTATGCCGCCGCCCGGATAAAATTGGGGCTGCAAGATAAGGTCCACCTGGGTAACCTTGACGCCCGCCGCGATTGGGGCTACGCGGGCGATTACGTGCAGGCCATGTGGCTGATGCTGCAACAAGACGAGCCGGATGATTATGTCGTCGCCACCGGTGAAACTCACTCCGTTCGCGAGCTGTGCCAGGTTGCCTTTGATTGTGTCGGTCTCAACTGGGAGGAGCATGTCGTCGTAGACGAGAAATTTTACCGGCCCGCCGAAGTGGATCTGCTCATCGGCGACCCCCGCAAAGCCCACGCTAAATTAGGCTGGGAGCCGACTGTCACCTTCAGGGAATTGGTCGAGCTGATGGTCGAGGCTGATTTGGCCGCTCTGTATGAAGAAGGGTACTCGGAGTGAATGAACGAATGGGGAATGGTGAATGATAATGGTTCGCCCTTCACAGATTCGCTCATTCACTTCTTTGTTGACACCACTCCCTGTTCCCGGTATGATTATCCCTATTAAAATTCTCAAAGGATAATCGTATGAATATCGGTGCGCAAAAATCAGAACCGGCCCCACTGGCGACGCCGCCCGCTGCAATTCAGGCTAAACCATCGCTGGCTTTTCGGATTAGCCGTTGGTTTGAGCGTCATTGGCTGGTGACATTTAACACCGCCTGGGGGGTGTTCGTTACGCTGCCCTGGCTGGCTCCCCTCTTTATGGTCATGGGCCTGACCTGGCCAGGCCGGGCGGTCTACTTTATCTATAATTTTTTCTGCCACCAACTGCCGGAGCGCTCCTGGTTCCTCTTTGGGCCAAGCTTTTCCTACAGCCAGGCCCAAATTGCGGCGGCCTGGGGCCGGCCGCTGGAGAGCATCAGCAATGAACTCATTCGCCGCCAGTTTATCGGCACACCGGAGCTGGGTTGGAAAGTGGCCTGGTCGGACCGGATGATTGCTATGTATGGCAGCATTTTTCTGTTTGGCCTGCTGTACGCCGTGTTGCGCCAGCGCGGCCTGCGCCTCCAGGCGATGCCCTGGTGGCTCTTTGTCCTCTTCATGGTGCCGATGGGTCTCGATGGGACAACCCATCTGATCAACGATGTCCTGCGGGCCGATTTCCGCCAGACCAACGAGTGGGCCGCTATTCTGACCGGCCACTTATTACCAGCCAGCTTTTATGCCGGCGATCATTTTGCCTCGCTCAACTCGGTATTGCGGCTAGCCACCGGCATTATCTTTGGTTGGGGTGTAGTTGGTTTTTTATGGCCTTTGATGGATAGTGAATTTTCACCCAGGCGGGAGACATTTTGAAACAACGGCTCATTGTCGGTATTTCCGGCGCGAGCGGTATTATTTACGGCATCCGCCTGTTAGAGGTTCTGCGTGAGATGGATAACCTTGAAACCCATCTCATTATCAGCAGTGCGGCCAAACGTACGGCTCTGCTGGAAACTGATTACACCATTGACCAAATTCAGAACCTGGCCGACAAAGTTTACAACTTTAACGACATTGCCGCTTCAATTTCCTCCGGCTCCTATAAAACAATCGGCATGGTGATCATTCCCTGCGCCATCAAAACGCTATCCGGCATTGCCAACTCCTACAACGATAACCTCATCCTCCGCGCCGCCGATGTGGTGCTAAAAGACCAGCGCCGCCTGGTGCTGGTACTGCGCGAAACCCCACTGCACCTCGGCCACGTCCGGCTCATGGCCCAGGTCATCGAGATGGGGGCCATCCTCATGCCGCCCATGCCCGCCTTCTACCACCGCCCCAAAACCCTTGACGACATCATCAACCAAACTGTCAACCGCGTGCTGGATCTGTTCGACATCGAACTGCCGGCAGACCTGTTCCAGCGCTGGCAAGGGCCGGCCGCTCACCGAGAATAATCTCATAATTGTAGTCATTCTGAGGCGCCGCCGAAGAATCCTAATGTTGCTCTTGCGGGATGCCTCACTGGCGCTCGGGGTGACATGGCCAGGGGGAAATACCATGAAAGCCGCTTTTTTCAGTACAAAATCTTATGATCGCCAATTTTTTGAAGCTGCCAACCAAGCTTTTGGTCACGAACTGATATTTTTTGAACCCCGCCTGACTCTTGAAACCACGCCTCTCGCGGCTGGATTTCAGGCAATCTGCGCCTTTGTCAACGATGAACTGAATGCCTCGGTGCTGGCAGCGTTGGCCAGGCAAGACACGTGTTTGGTTGCTCTGCGCAGTGCCGGCTTCAATAATGTGGACCTGGCGGCAGCCAAAAAATTAAGATTGACCGTTCTGCGCGTGCCCGCCTATTCCCCCTACGCTGTGGCCGAACATACAGTTGCCCTGATGTTATCGCTCAATCGCAAAGTCTATCGCGCCTACAACCGCGTTCGCGAGGGTAATTTCGCCCTGGAAGGCCTGCTGGGGTTTGACCTGCATGGCCGGACCGTCGGCATTATTGGCACCGGCAAAATTGGCCAGCTTGTGGCCAAAATTATGGGCGGCTTTGGCTGCCATCTCCTGGCTTACGATCTTTACCCCAGCGCCGAGGCCAAAGCCCTGGGTGTGCAGTATGTCACCTTACCCGAACTTTTCGGCCAGGCCGACATCATTACCCTCCACTGCCCCCTAACCCCCGAAAATTACCACCTCATCAACGCCGATACCCTCAGCCAGATGAAACCCGGCGTCATGCTTGTCAACACCAGCCGGGGGGCGCTGATTGACACCCTGGCCGTCATCGAGGCCCTGAAATCCGGCCAGGTTGGCTACCTGGGCCTGGATGTCTACGAGGAGGAAAGCGACCTCTTCTTTGAAGATTTGTCCGGCCGGGTCATTCAAGATGATGTGTTCGCCCGGCTGCTGACGTTCCCCAACGTTATCATCACCGGCCACCAGGCGTTCTTCACCCGCAACGCCCTCGAACGCATCGCCGAAGTAACGCTGGCGAATATCAGCGACTTTGAGCAGGGAGTTGCTTCCGCTAATGAAGTGACGGTAGAGCTACATAAAAAATAGGAAGGCTGGAGGGCTGGATTTTTGACCCTGGGAAAAATGAGACTAATATGACTCCTATGCTTGTCGGGCTGGATGTGACCATCTACAATCCCACGCTCGACCCCGACGGGCAGTATGCGTCTCAAATTGTCGAACTACTGGCAGAAATCCTGAGGACCTGACTCTAACTGCAAGCCCGGCCCAGAAACGAGAGAACGGCTGTGTCCAAACGCATCCCCAAACGATCTCACAAAACCGGCCTGCCGCCCGGCACACCCATGTACATCGGCGATAACCCTGCCGAAGCCGCCAGGATCACCGTTATTCACTACGACGAAACCGAAGTGCAAGAAAAAGAAGTCGAACACCTGGAGGAATGTTTTGCCTTCAGGGATAAACAAAGGGTTAACTGGATTAATGTAGATGGCCTGCATGCCGGCGTTATTGCGCAGTTGGGCGACTGTTTCGGCGTCCCGCCCCTGGTGTTGGAGGATATTCTCAACACCGGCCAGCGGCCCAAAATGGAGGATTTTGGTGACAATCTTTACATTGTCCTCAAAATGCTCTCATGCAATAATCGTCACCAGGGCATTCTCATCGAACAGACCAGCCTGATCCTGGGCTCCAATTATGTTCTCTCGTTTCAAGAACGCGAGGGTGATGTTTTCGACCCGGTGCGCCAGCGTATCCATAACAGCAAAAGTCAGCTCCGCAAAAACGGGCCGGATTACCTGGCCTATGCTTTGCTGGATACCATCGTTGACAACTACTTCCTCATTCTGGAAATGTTGGGTGAGCAGATTGCCGCGGTTGAAGATGAGCTGCTGAGCGACTCCACCCCCAAAACCGTGCGGAAAATCCACCATCTCAAGCGCGAAATGATTTATCTGCGCACTTCAGTCTGGCCTCTGCGAGAAGTCATCACCGCTCTGAGCCGCGAGGAGGTGGCCCTGATCGCGCCCATTACCCGTACCCACCTGCGTGACGTTTATGACCACACGATCCAGGTCATCGAAACCATCGAAACTTATCGTGAAATGCTGGCCGGCATGCTGGAGCTGTATCTCTCCAGTATGAGTAATAAGATGAATGAAGTCATGAAGGTTTTAACGATCATTGCCACCATCTTTATTCCCCTCAGCTTCATTGCCAGCATTTACGGTATGAATTTTTACATCCCCGAAGTGCAGTGGCCCTGGGGCTACCCGGTAATTTTACTGGTGATGCTTTTAATTGGTATCGGCATGCTGGTTTATTTCAGAAGAAAGAAGTGGCTATAAAAGCGGTAGGAACTCAAGGGCCTAAGTTCCTATGAGTTCCCTCAGTTCCTCAGAGTTTCTTTATTTCCTTCAGCCGAAAGGACTACCTGATGTACGGACTCAATGTTGACCCGGCCAACCCTAAAGGCAATCCCACAATTGCGGAACTGCGCAGTCTTGGCGTCAAAGCCGTGCGCTATTCCTACAAAGATGCCAGCGGCGGCAGCCAGCTCGATCCGCAGCGGCTGCGTTTCTATACCGACCATTTGCAGGGGCTGAGTCAGGCCAATATTGACGCCCTGATCATTCTCACCTACGAAACCTACCCCGGCGCGCCCATCCACCCGGCTTCTGACCAGGTCTGGGATAATTATATCAATTCCTTTGCCCAGCGAGCCGGCCAACTCGCCCAGACTCTGGCCCCGCTGCGGCCCACCTTTCAGGTCTGGAACGAGCCGGATTTGCCGCCCCACCCCGAATACATTCGCACCATGCCCGAAGCCGTTTTTGGGCGCATGCTGCGCCGCACCTATGATGCGATCAAAGCCGCCGCCCCCACGACGCGGGTCATCGCCGCCGGGCTGGGCTCCGGCAACTGGAATTGGCTGGCCAGCGTGATTAGCAGTCAAAAAAGCACGCTGCCCGCCGATGCCGTCGCCCTCCATCCCTACGGCCAGCGCCCCGAACCTACCTGGCCCAGTTCCACCTGGGGTTTTGGCTACGCCGGCAATCTCATTCTCAACTACCAGCGCGTCACCAGCCTGCCTATCGTCATCAGTGAAATGGGCGAGCAGCACCTTGACCCGCCCCAGCAGGCCGAATTTCTGTGGCGCTTTTACCGCACCATTGCCAACCAGTTCAGCGGCTCGGTAGAGCGCGTCTTCTGGTTCTGTTACAGCGACGGGATGGTTCCGTCCTTTGGCTTGCTCGACGCCAACGGTTCACCCAAGCCGGCCTATCAAACCTTTCGTACCTTAGCCACCGCCGCCCCCCCCGACCGCCAGCCCGGCCTGATGACCTTAACCGCTATTGTCAACAAAGCCGACTATGATAATATGGTCCGCAACCCCGCCCAAAAATTAGAGATTGACGCCGACATTCGCGTGGATGGCGCATTACACCGCCAGGGGGAAATCAGTTATCGCGGCACGACCTCGCTCAACTTCCCCAAAAAGGGGTTCAAAATCAAATTCCCCAAAAAGCAGCTCTACCAGGGCAACACCCGCCGGATTGATCTGAGCGGCAGCTACTCCGATAAAAGCCTCATCCGCGAGCGCCTCTCCTTCGACCTGTTTGCCAAAACCAGGACGCCAGCTTCCAAAGCATGGCATGTGGATTACACGATCCGCAGCCGGGAGGGACAGGTTCTGGAGCGGGGAGTCTACACCGGCCTGGAACATATTGACGAATATTTCTTCCGCAACCACCAGCGCGAGATTGGCAGCCTGTTTCAGGCCAATGGTGGAGTCATCAACGGCGTCTACGTGGGGGCTACCCTTAGCCCGCAGCCGCCGGAAGTGCTGCCCTTGCTGTACGAAAAAGACCACCCCGAAGACGACGATTTTAGCGATCTCGACGCCTTCATCCGGACTGTCAACAGTTGGGACGCGGCCACCATTGCCCAGTTTCTCGACCAAATTCTGGACGTTGACGCCTACCTCGACTGGCTGGCGGTCAACACCCTGGTTCAGAGTAACGACACCTACCACAAAAACTACTATGTGCATCGCCGCCCCGGTGACGGCAAGCGGGAAATTATGCCCTGGGATTACGACCTGACCTGGGGCCGTAACTGGAACGATTTTTGCGACGGCCTGTGCGACGACCTGTCCGAAGGCACTTCGATCAAAGGCTCGAACCAGATGAGCAACAGTTTGAGCCAGCGTGTCCTCAACAACCCCACGTATTACCCCCGCTTATTGGCCAGGCTGACCACCCTGTTGAACAGCGAATTTACCGAAGAAAAACTCTTCCCGAAAATTGACGCCTATTATAACGACATCCGCGCCCTGGTTTATCAAGATCCCAAAAAGTGGCCCACAAACGAGCAGTTTGAGCAGGAGCGCGACCGGCTCAAAGACTGGATCCGCCGCCGCCGCGCCTTTTTGTTCAAAGAGGTGGGCACGCCGCCCGGCCAACTGGCCGATACTGTTGTCGCCGCTGCTGGCTTTGGCAAACCTGCCCTCGTCGAGGGCGACGTGATTACCTTTGAAGCGACGGTGCGCAACATCGGCGGGGCGATAACCGGCGGCACGGTTGGGGTTGCATTTCTGGTGGATGGAGCCTATATCACCTTTGGCACATCGCCGGCTTTGGCAGCGGGCGCCAGCCGGGTCATCAAAGCTGTGGCTCCGTGGACCGCCGTCGCCGGGGAACACACCCTGACCGCCATCGTGGACGACATTAACCGCTACCCCGAAGCCTCGGAAACCAACAACACCCTGGCCCTAAAGTTCCAGGTGGAACGCAAACCGGCTCCTGGCCTGGCCGATACGATCATCCGCGATATCGCCTTTGAGCGGCTGGAAGGCGGCCAGGTGCGGCTGGCCGCCCTGGTCGCCAATACGGGTACTGCCGAAACCGCCGCCCAGGTGGGGGTAGCCTTTTTTGTTGACGATAAATACACTACCTTTGGTCTTATCTCGCCGCTGCCCCCCGGCGAAGCCAAGCCTGTCCGCGCCCAACAGGCTCTTAACCTGACCGGCGTGCGCAAAATCACGGCCATTGTGGACGATATCAACCGCTACCCGGAGCAAAACGAGCAGAACAATATCCTGGTCAAGCAAATCAATTTCGGCGAGCCAGGCCCTGCCCCCCTGGCCGACACGCTCATCCTCAGCCTTAACCTGGGCCAGGGCCGCTTCAATGAGGGTGACATGCTGACCTTTGAAGCCCTGGTGCGCAATATTGGCACAGCGCCGACAGGGGATGTTGTCGGCGTGGCCTTTCTGATCAACGGCCAGCAGCTCACGTTTGGCACTACCACAGCCCTTGCCGCCGGTGAGACCCGCACCGTCCGCGCTGTCACTCCCTGGCGGGCCGTGGCCGGCCGTCACCGGCTGACCGGCGTGGTGGACGATGTCAACCGCTACCCCGAACTTTCCGAAACCAATAATTCGCTTGACCTGGAGTTCCAGGTCTTCCCCCAGCCAACGACCACACTGCCCGACTCTACCCTCGATGCCATTGGTTTTGAGCGCGACCCCTCCGGCCAGGTCATCCTGACTGCCACCGTCTCTAACATTGGCGGCGTCCCCACCCCCGATGTCGTCGGTGTGGCCTTCTTTGTCAACGGCCAATACGCCACCTACGGCATCACCCCGCCGATGGCTCCCAGTACCTCGCAGCTTATCCACGCGGTCAAAGCTTTGCCCCTCCGGGGCCGGCAAACCATCACCGCTATTGTGGACGATATTAATCGCTACGAGGAGTTGACCACGCAGAATAACGCCTTGACGCGAGAGATCACTTTTTGAATACTCGCCCTCCTCCCCTCTCTTAAGGAGAGGGTATAAAGTACGGAATTGAGTCATTGTCAGTGCCTCCCCGACTATGATATACTGATCCCATCATCGTTAAAGGAGACACCCTATGGATACCATCACTACGGCCATTGTCACCGTTCTGACGGCTGATTCAACAGGAAACCGTAAGCTGGCTCTGGAAGCTTACGAAACGCTCAAGTTCGCTCTGCGCCGGAAGTATGGGACAGGCAGTGATGTGATCGGGGCGCTGGAGATGCTGGAAAAGCAGCCAGCTTCGACCGGGCGGCAAACGGTGCTGAAAGAGGAACTGGCTGCGGGTAAGGCTGAGCAAGACCCCGCCCTGCGTGTCCTGGCCCAGAGTTTGCTGGACAAGATCAAAACGACGCCCAGCAATCCGGTATCCCATCCGACGGGGAGTACAGCGCCTTTACAGCGGCCCAGGCAAGCCGAGTCTTTCACCGGCCGCGAGGCTGAACTGGCCCAACTCCTGGCCGATCTCCAGCCGGGCCGGGTGGTGGCCCTGTGTGGACCCGCGGGCATCGGCAAAAGTGCTTTGGCTGCTGCTGTGGTCGGGAAGTTAGCCCCCGGCCAAAATCCCCCGGCAGCTTTCCCCGACGGCGTCTTTTATCACAATTTTTACAACCAGGCGCGGGTGGATATTGCCCTGGAATATATTGCCCGCACCTTAAATGAAACGCCAACACCCAGCCCCTATGAAGCGGTCCAGCGCGCCCTGGCTAAACGGCAAGCCTTGCTCGTGTTTGATGGGGCGGAACATGCCGACGACCTGCCGGGGCTGTTGGCCCTGCCCGGCGATTGCAGCATTTTATTGACCAGCCGCCAAACTCACGCCGGGGTGACGATCTGCCGGGAAGTAGGTCCACTTCCCCCACCGGAAGCAATGGCCCTGCTGCAATCCTGCGGCGGCTGGCGAGCCACCGATAAATCTATCACCGGGCGTATCTGCGAACTGCTCGGCGGACTGCCCCTGACCGTTCGGCTGGCCGGGCAGTACCTGTCTGCCCAGAAAGCGAGCGCCGCCGAACTTCTGGCCTGGTTGGAAAGTACAGCGCTGGCTGGCCTGCCACCCGACCAGCGCCAGCAGGAAAGTGTCACCCTGCTGTTGGAGCGCAGCCTGAGCCAGGTCAGCGAAACCGCTCAACAGGCATTGGCGGTTGTCGGATTATTGGCCCTGGCCCCGTTTGATCCGGAAATGGTGGTCAAAACACTAACTATTGAACCTAATCAAGGAGTCCTGGCCTCAGTCCGTAAGCTTTTCAAACAAAAAGTTGAAGAGTCCACTCCTGATGTGCGCCGGGCGCTGGATAAGCTGGTTGATTACGGCTTGCTGCGACAAAATGGGCAGCGGTATGAAGTCAGTCACCCTCTCATTCACAAGTATGCTCGCCAGCAGCTCACTTCGCCTGCCAATACGGTGCGGCGATTAGCCACCTGCTACATGGCCCTGGCCTGGGAGCAGAGCGCACTGGGCCGCGAGGGTTACGCCCGCCTGGAAGCCGACCGGCCCCATTTAATGCAGATTTTAACCGATTGTGTGGAATTGGGAGATTGGGAAGCGGCCTATGGTCTGGCGGCAGCAGTTGAGGATTACTTGGACCGCCAGGGGTATTGGGCCGAGCGAGTCATTGCCAACGAGGTTGGCTTGATGGCGGCCTGGCAGTTGGGCCGGCCTAATGAAGGCGACTGGTTGGGCAACCTCGGCGATACTTACCGCACCATGGGCCATGCCCGGTGGGCCATTGAGCATTTTGAACAGGCCCTGACCACCGCCCGTCAAACCGGCGACCGGCACAGCGAAGGCAATAGTTTGGGCAACCTGGGGCTGGCCTACCGTGACCTGGGCCAGACGGAGCGGGCCAAGCAGTATCTCAAACAAGCCCTGGCCATTTTTGAAAAAATCCGTTCCCCCAGCGCCGACTACGTTCAACAGTGGCTGGCTGAATTAGAAGATAGAGGGTAGAAACTGAAGGAACTTTTTTCATAAGTTCCCTCAGTTCCTCTAAGTTCCTCGTTTAGACTGGCTGATTTCCTCCTCGCGCCGCCAGCCGCGAGGCGATGAACAGGCCCGCCAACAGGCAGACGCAGGCGGTCACTCCAAACATAGGCCGGAGACCCACGGCTTCGGCCAGGATGCCGCTCAACCACGGTCCGGCAAACATGCCAACGGCATAGACAGACTGGTGTAAGCCCACGGCTGTCGTCCGCTCGGCATCGGCCACGTAGCGAATGCTCAGCCCCAGTAAAACCGGAGCATTCATACCCTGACCTAACCCCAGGCAAAGTTGGGCTACAAACAACATGGCTAAAGAAGGCGCCAGCGCCGCCAGTCCAATTCCCAAAGCTACCAGTCCAAAACCGAAATAGACCAAACGCTGGGAGCTAACCCGGTTTACCAGGGCCGACGCGGCCAGATTGCCCAGGGCAATAACCCCCAAATGCATGCTGACCATCAGACTCTGAGTAGCGCCGGTTCCCCCCACCTGCTTCGCCAGAATAGGCATAAAACCAAAGGTGATGCCCCAATCGGCATATTGGCCCACGGCCGCGAGTACAGCCGGTAACAGGACATCCCGGCGGGTAATCAAGCGACCGGTGCTGCCCAGGGAGGGGCGCACTGCCGGGCGTCGCTGCTCGTAAGCAGGCAGTACCAGCAGGATAGCCACTCCAGCTACACCCGTGGCCAGAAAAAAGGCCAGGGAGTAACCCCCCCAGTTGTTGAGCGACCCGGTCAGGCCGGTCGCCGACATCCGGCCCAGTGAACTGACCAGGGTCAGGATGGCCGTTGCTCGTACAGTTTCATGGGCGGGAAATTGGCTGCTAAAGACGGCCACCAGCGGCACCCATGTCCCGGCGGCCAGGCCGGTGATGGCCCGCCCGACCAGCAATTGGGCCGGGCTGCCGGCCTGGGCAATCAGCCAGGCCCCCAGGCCGGACAGGGCCAGGCAGAAAATAATGAACGGCTTGCGCCAGCCCAGCCAATCGGCGGCAATGCCCAGCGGCAGCCGGATAACCGCCTGCCACAGGCCGTACATGGAGAGGATCACCCCAACCAGGGCCAGGTCGTTCACTTTGCCCTGGACGTAAGTCGGCAGGGTAGGGATGTACAGATAGAGCGAGGCCCAATAGAGAAAAGCGATGATGAGGTAGAGGCCGACAGCCAGCCGGTGATGACTAAGCCCAAAAGGAGAGGTCGTTGTGGTAGCAGTAGGTGTGAGTTTGTTCATAACCCCAGAACTCCAAAAGAGGTAGATTTTGCAGCAGAAATCGGGCAGATAATAAGGATTTTTTAGCTGAGGTTACTTTTTAGTAGTCAAATATCCTGACGAGTGAAGATGAGCCTCAATGGCCGCCACAAAAATTTTAGCATTTGTCAGGGATTCTTCGGCTATTTGAACATCAATGGTGACCAATTCACCGTAATCATGCATTTGACGGCGATCAAACGCCAAGTGAAGCGAACGCGAAAGTTCACGAGGAAATATGCCAGCCTTAATAAACTCCCGATCAAAGAGGCTAATCACGCTACTGTGTTTCGATGCGCCAAGTTGCTTGGTGGCAAGAAGAGCTAACACCGTGTAAAACATGGCGTATTAGGCCCGATTGATAGTTCCCCGAAAAGCAGCTTCGCCAAGCAGGATTTCGCTCTCCCGCAAGGTTTCGTGGGCCTGCTCCATCCTGTAGCGAAGCAACTCTTCAAGCTGCCCCGGCTTCACGGACGAACTCCTTCTCGTTCGATGTTGAGGACTAGGGGATTGGCTCCCATCGCTCCATGCTCAAGTTGGTCACGAGTGGCCACAATGGTGGAAATCACTCGATCAAACTCAAACCCCACCTCCCAAGCAATCTCGCTAATTTGTTGGCGCAGTTCCGGCGTGAGGGTTTCAACCTCGATGAATATATCCAAGTCGGAATCGGGCGCTGCATTGCCCCTGGCCCGCGAGCCAAAGACCCGTAGGTCGAGGGTTGCCACCACTATCTCCAAACGGCGCTGAAATTCCTGAGCAATTTGACGATCTTTTTCGGTTAGCATCTCTTAAACTTTCACGGCCTAATTTGGGTGATTGTCACCTAACTCTAAGCATGATATACTAGGCTCTGCAAAACCACAAAAGCTCATTTGCAAAGGTTTCATATAAAGATAAAGGAGTTAGGACATGGGACGTCAGATGATTCATAACATAGCCGATGATCATGGCCTTCCTGACTATCTAAAACATTATGATACTCTTCAGCAAAAGCTTAGAGCAGAACTCAAGAGTATAGGTAAAGAAGAAGAAGATAAGTTTGAACGTTTTGTTAGTGAGCTGATTCCAGAGACAGACGTAGGTTCAGATTTTGGGCCAGCAAGAGTAACAAGGAAATCTCGTGACGGTGGTATTGATCTAGTTGCTGATGGTAAAGATGGTCATTCAATCTTATACGTTCAGGCAAAACGATGGGTTGATGAAACAATAGAGATCGACTCAGTTCTTAGCAAGTTTCAAGATTATCTTGTCAAGCATCACGGAGTGTCTCAGTTAAAACTATTTGAGTCAGATGATGATATCGCAATTCATTTTATATTAATCACTCTCTCGCCTTTGCAAAGTCTCATCAAAGAGTATGAGCAAAAGTATTTTGGCAATAGAGATTTCTATTTTCAGAAACGTAATAACCGTCAGTTACACTTCTAGATGGGAACTCTATCTGGAACATTTTGCGGGCTGATCATATCAAAAATTACAAACCAATTTTACCATCCACAAAACTTGCTTTAACTTTGGAAGGTATACCAGTCCGTAAAAATAATGTTTTTTTGGGAATTATTTCAAGTACAATGCTAAAAGAATTGCATACCGAGTTTGGCAATGCTCTTTTCTTTGAAAATGTTAGAGATTTTCAAGGGTTAGGAGAAGATCGGCAGGGTAGAACATCTCCTAATAAAGAAATTGTTAAGACTATCACACAATATCCTGATAAAATGCTTGAAAGAAATAATGGTATTGTCTTTAAGGCTGATAGGGTAGAACAGGGCGACACTGACAATCAACTGATATTGAGTGGCGGAAGTATAGTAAACGGTTGTCAAACGACAAAGTGCTTGGTTGATTATACCGAAGAAACATGCTACGTTCCGGTGAAAGTAGTTGAGATTACCGATCCAAAAGCTTCTTGGGAAATCACACAAGCTGCAAATTACCAAAATAGCATTAGACTTATTGATCTTAGAATTGCCCGCACATTAAGGCCACAACTTGTGCAAAGAACAGGCGCTATTTCCGGCATTGGAGTTGACCGGAGTGAGGTATCAGTATTTCAACTCATGAATAGAATTTACAACCGCCGAGTTACTTATGAAGAAACACGCCGTCTGTATATCGGCCTTTTTAGTAAAACACCGAATAACGTAATTGCCACTAATTATACGGAACTCCGATATGATTTGATCGACAAGTTCTACGAGGAAGATCCTTATGGGCAAGAAACAATTGAAGTCTTATTTTTACTTCAAAATGCTTCGCAAGTAGGATTACAGAGGGTAGAGAACATATTTAAACATTCCACCTCTACCAAATTATTCAAGCGATACTATAGCTCAAGAGAGGAAAGTCTACCTTATAGGTGTTTTGTTAGTATACTTGCATTATGTGGCACGTTAAACATAGATATATCAGAACGGGAAGAGGATACATCCAAAGAGTATGAACGTATGCAAGGTTATCTTAGTCAGGCACGTGCAAAATTAGAAGAAGATCAAGAGCTTTTCTCGAGATATTATGAATTGGCAGCCAAGACTTGGATGGATGCAATGGCACCTGCAGAAGAAAATGAAGCGCAAATACAACAAAAAATGAATGTGCGAGCTAAAAGAGTCAAATTTTCGGGATTACTTCGGAAGTTAGGTGATGAAGCAAATTACTATTTTGCCAGAATAGCACCAAACTCAGACCAATAAGGTTCGTCAGTAACGAAATTACTTATCCCCCCCAAATCTCACCCTCCACCGCCTGCAAAAACAACTGAGCCAACTCATCAGGACGATGAATGTGGATATCGTGATCGGTGGCGGGAAACCAGTGAACCTCGCGGCGCGGCAGGCCGGCCTCGGCCGCCGCCACCAGCTTACGTTTGTGTTCAGTCCAGGCATCCCCGCTGTCGGCCACGCAGATGAGCACCGGCTTCGTAACCTGGGGATAGAGGGCGGGGGGCCGCTGCTCCCACATGGCCCGCAAGATCAACATGTGGTAGGGAATGTCGAGCCAGCGGCGGATTGTGCCATCGGGCAGCGTTTCAAAATTGGCCAGGGTCGCTTCAATGCCTGCCTCGCTCCAGTCAGGGTGAGCCTCCTGTATCCGGCGTTTCAAGGACTCGCGGGGCAGGCCATCCAGGTCGGGCGGCCTTAACTCGGTGGAAACGGCCTCCCAGGAGGGATTGGGCCGGGCCTGGTGATCAAGAAAGCCGCCGTCCACAAAACCCAGCCCGCGGGCCAGATCAGGATAACGCACCCCAAACTCAAGCACCACGTTGCCGCCCCAGGATTGGCCGACCACGATCGGCTGCTCCAATTGCAGGGCTAATAACAATCTCGCCAGGTCTGCGGTAACGGTGGCAAAATCGAAGCCAGTGGCGGGTTTGTCGCTCAGGCCGTGACCCCGCTGGTCCACCGTTACCACATAGTGGCCGGCTGCGGCGAGTCGGGCCGCCACCATCTCCCAGGTGCGGCAGTTGCTGGAGAGGCCGTGCAGCAACACAAAAGGCACTTTGTCGCCCGGCCATTCACGGATATGCAGTTGCAGACCGATGTCAATCCATCTCTCTTGGCCAGTCACATTCCCTCCCCTTTTTTGCCGTATCTGTTTTGAAAAGAGGAGTCCAAAATGCACTTTGGACTCCGGCCTCGACGTCAGTTACTTCCCATTCCCATTTTGTTTGAGCCGGTACAACAACTCCCCTGCTTTTGGCACCAACAAGACTCCTTCCGCCTCCCGGCCGCGCCACTCCTCAAGATTAATGCTGTCCGGGTCCAGATAACCCAGGCAGAGTTTGCGACAGCGTTTCTCCGGGATGCGGGTCGCCAGGGTGACATTGATCCGCGGCGACTCAATGCCGCTGGCGGCATCATACTCGCCGATGCCGCGCAGGTGGGTGCTGTGGGCCAGGACCCCACCCGGATAATGCTTGAACCTGTCCCACTGCTTGAGGAAATAGTCCCGCACGTGGTAGCCAATCTCATCGAGCAGCTTACCGTGGGTGTAGCTGATCTCGTCAATGTGGGGAGCGTAAATCACCACCTCACCGCCGTCGGCGATGGCCGGCTCCATTTTGTACATGCCCTTGGCCGCGGTCCAGATGTCATCGTACATTTTTGGCATGACCGATAACACCCGCCGATAGGGCCGCTCGATCCAGGTGATGTGCAATTTGGCCGACAGGTCAGCCGCCGCATCGTAAGCTTCCTCCGGAGGGCCGACATACAGCCCGGCCAAATCCTCCCCTTTGACGACCATACTGAAGCACAGCTTGGGCTTGTCAATAAAGGCGGCGGCTTTGTCAATCACCCGGCGCACCGGCGTCTGCTTGGTGCCGATGACATCGTAGCTGGTGATGACCGCTCCCAGCCAGTGTGAGAAATTGATCACCTCCGGCCCGCCGATGCCGGGGAAAAAGTATTTGTTGCCGCCGGAAAAGCCGACCACTTCATGCGGGAAAGTTGGTCCGCAGATGATGAGTTGGTCATAATCAAAGACCATTTTGTTGAGGCGGACGTCCACCGCCTGGCTCATCAGCCCGCCGGTGATCGTTTCGATTTCCGCCGGGGTAATCTGGCCGAGAGTGACAAAGGTTTCCGACAGGTCCCAGCGGTGGTTAAAAACGTTGACTTTGGCATACTTGCCCGCCCGTTCCTCTGAGGTCACGCCGACCAGCTTGTTGAGGGCAGCCTCGCTCATCGCCTGGTGCGTTCCCAGGGCAACCAGATAATCCAGCGCCGCTACCGTATTGCCCAGGTACTCGTAGAAAAGGCGAAACATCAAGGGAATGGGCGCGGTGCGGGTGCTGTCGGGGATGATAATGAGCACCCGTTTCCCATCCAGTTTGGCGTTGGCCAGGGCCGCCGCCGTCAGCTCCCGGATTTCAGCCTCCGCTAAATACCTGTCTTCATTACCTTTGCCAATAAGCATTATAACCTCCTTCAAGGAAAGTAGACGGTAGACGGCAGACAGCCCCACGAGCCTTCGGCTCTGGACGGGGAAATTTTGCTCTCTGCGACTTTGCTGCCCTGCTACCCTGGATTGACAAACCTTTCTCTATATTACTCTCTTGCCTCAGACCCCGCTGAATGCTGAAAAACCGCCATCTACCGGTACAACGACCCCGGTCACAAAGGCCGAGGCCGGTGAGAGCAGCCACATAACCGTACCTAACAGGTCCTCGGGAGTGCCGAAGCGCCCCATAGGGGTGTGGCCGATAATACTCTGGCCGCGAGTTGTCAGCGCGCCGGTTTCCTGGTCGGTCAGCAAAAAACGATTCTGCTCGGTTAAAAAGAAGCCGGGAGCGACGGCGTTGACCCGGATGCGCGGCGAATATTCCTGGGCCATGTGCACCGCCAGCCACTGGGTAAAATTACTGACCCCGGCCTTCGCCGCAGAGTAGGCCGGAATCCGGGTCAAGGGGCGAAAAGCATTCATCGAGGAAACATTGAGGATAATCCCTTCACCCTGCTCAACCATATATTTACCAAAAATCTGGCTGGGTAAAATGGTCCCCAGCAGGTTCAAGTCAAAAACAAAGCGCAGCGCGTCCGGCGGCAGGTCAAAGAAAGATTGGTCGGGGTTGGTGGTAGCGCGAGGATTATTGCCCCCGGCGCCATTGATCAGGCTGTCAATCCGTCCAAAGGATTTTATCACCGTCTCGGCTGCTACTTGCAGGGTTTCCGGCTTGAGTACATCGCCATAAACGACGATAGCCTCGCCAATGCTGGTTTCAAAGCGGTGCATGAGGCGCTCGGCCAGAGCCGGATCGCGATCCATGAGGGCCACACTGGCCCCACAGCCGACCAGCGCGCAGGCTATCTCCCCCCCCAAAATCCCGGCCCCGCCTGTAATAACTATGGAGCGCCCGGTAAAGTTATACATTTGGGATAATTCGGCAAAGTCCATTTTAATTCTCCTCGGAAATAGTAGTCAGTAATCAGTAGCCAGATATTTGACTCTCGACTACCGCTAATTGATTACTGTCCACTGATCCCTGCTTATTGACCAAACGGGCTAAAATGTTTGGCAAAGTGCCTTTCCAACATCTGGTAATAGGTTTCCTCATCGCCGCGCAGGGCAGCAAAGAAGGGTTCGCGGAAGGGGGGATGATTCAGCACCGAGCCAAAGGTGACGTGCAGCACTTCCCGCCCGTGAAAATCGTCCAGCAGGGCCGTCAGTTTGTCATCCGGCCATTTTGTTACATCCGGCACTTTAGCCACCTCGGCAGACACATGGTAGGTCGCGCGGTCGGTGGGGTAGCGTTCCAGGCTAAAGGCGACGATCTCGCGGAAGAGGGCCGGGTTGAGGACGGCAATGGCCCGCAGCGCTTCCAGGTAACTTGTCCCGGCGGTTTTGAGATGCACCAACTCCCCGGCCACTTTGGCGGCAATAGGATAGATGCTGAACTTGTCGGAGCCGGAGTGGAGGCTGAGTTTGTAAGGACCATAAGCTTGCGCCACGGCAAAATGGCGGGCGAAAGAACGCTCGAATTCGGCCAGGTCGCCCTTGTAATCCACACCCTTCTCAAACTCGCCGACGTAGCGCGGAGCCAGGCTGACCCACTTGACTCCCAACCGCTTGAGTTCGTGGACAATGTAAACATGTTCGGCCAGGGTGGTAATGGTTTCCGTTTCGTCCACGCTCATTTCCAGCTCGAAGGGCCGCTCGCCCATCGCCTCGGCCAGGTGGCGGTACATGCTAACGGTGTGGGCCACCGCCCGGCCATACTTGGCCGCCGCCCGCCACAGCTCTTCCCGGCTGATGGTCAGGCTGAAATCACCCAGGTCCAGCGGCTTTTCGGCCAGGCGCTGTTCGAGGTCGGCGGGGTTGCTGTCCAGCGCCGCCCAGGGCAGGGCTGTGAGCTTTGGCTGCAACTCAGCCATCGTAGCGGTGTTGGCGCTGTTGTCAACATACTCGCCGGGGTCAATGGTGTAAAAGGTGTATCCGGCGGCGACGCAGATGTCAATATCACGGGTTGTCTTCAAGTGGTCGGCGTCAGCTCCAAAACCACCGCGCCAGCCTTCCTGAAAGATGCCCCACATGGCCTCATCCATTACTTGCTGCGGGGTGCGCCCGGTGCGGGCATTTTCGCGCATGGATTGTTGGGCCAGGATGGGAGCCATGCTCGAACGGCGAATGGCATGAACGTGGCCTGGCGTGGCCAGGCCCAGCCGGTCGCCGCAGCCAGCGGATTTACGCAGGCCCAGCGGCCGGGCGACTAAAAAAGGCAGGACCGTTCGCAGCGCCGCCGCGTTGGTGGGGTCGGTTGGGCAAATCGTCAAGGTCAGGTCAGAGCTGCTCACGGCGACTGTTTTTGCCTGGCCGGTAAAGCCAGCCCTGCCGTTCCCCTCCGCCACTATTCCCAAATATTTTTCGACTCCTTGCCGGGCCAGAAATAAAATTGACTTTGATGCAGCCACGATAGAGCGGGGATAAACCTGCAAGCCGCTCAAGGACTCCAGCTCGGCGGCCAGGCTTTGGGCTTCACCCTCCGCCAAGGCGGGAGCTACTTCATTGGTATGGAGATAGGCTAAAAGTGTCGTCATAGCTTTAAATTCCTTTTTGTCTGCTAGTAGAAAGATACTATAATCAGGGCAATGTCCAAAATAGCCCTGGAGGTTTTATGTTTCACGTTGTCTCGCACCCCGCTCCCCCTATCCGCACCACCCGGCCTGAAGCCGAACGCGTGGCGAGCTTGATTTCACGGCTCAAGCGCCATCCTCAAGTAGACCCGGCCAAAATCGGCGTGGTTCGAGCGCCGCTGCGCATCTGCCCTTTGGGGGCGCACATTGACCACCAACTGGGCCTGGTCACCGGCATGACCATTGACCAGTCCATTCTGCTGGCCTTTGCCCCCACTAGCGATGCCTCGGTTTATGTTGAAAGTTTCAACTTTGAACCGGCCGTCGCCTTCAGCCTGGATCACGTGCCGGCCTACGCTCCCCGTGATTGGGGCAACTATATCCGTGGCGCGGTGCTGGCTTTGCAGCAGACACACCGGCTGCAACACGGGCTGGTCGGCGTTATTGACGGTGAAATGCCTATCGGCGGCCTCAGTTCCTCGGCGGCGGTGACTATTGCCTACCTGCTGGCACTCGAAGCAGTCAATCACCTGGAGGAGCCGCCGGAGAACAATGTGGCCCTGGTCCGCTTTACCGAGAACCAGTACATCGGGCTTAACAACGGTATCCTCGACCAGTCGGTGATCCTGTTCAGTGAGCATGAGCATCTCACCTCCATTGACTGCCAGACGCTCCAGGTTGACCGGATTCCTGGGCCTCAACCCAACGGAACTTTTGAAATTTTGGTTGTCTATTCCGGCGTCACCCGGGTGCTGGTTGGCACCGACTACAACAACCGGGTGGCTGAATGTCAAGAGGCAGCTCGCCTGCTCCTTAGCCATAATGGGCAGCCCAACCAGGCAGATGCCCGTCTGCGCCACGTCCAGGCGGACACTTTTATAGCCGAGGGCCAGCGCCTGCCGCTCAATCTCAAGCGCCGGGCCAGCCACTACTTTGGCGAAATGCAGCGCGTGCAAGATGGCATCACGGCCTGGCGCGACGGCGACCTGAGCCGCTTTGGGGCGCTCATGTCGGAGTCAGGCCACAGCTCCATCAATAACTATGAGTGCGGCAGTCCCCAACTTATCACCCTCTATGAAACTCTGCGTGAAACGCCTGGTGTCTACGGCACGCGCTTCAGCGGCGCAGGGTTTCGGGGCAATTGCCTGGCCTTGATTGACCCCTCCGCTCGTGAGACCATTGCCGAAGCCATCCATCGCCGCTATCCGGCCGCCCACCCCGACGAGGCGTCCGCCTACAGCATCCACTTCTGCCAGCCCGATGGGCAGGCGCAGATCTGCGTGGAGAGTTGAGCCATGCAAGCCGTCATTTTAGCCGCCGGTAAAGGATCGCGCCTCAACCCTATCACCTTGAACCGGACCAAAGCCATGGTCCCTATTCTGGGCAAGCCCATCGTCGAGCGGGTGATGGAAGGACTGGTGCAGAACGGCATTCACGACTTCATCCTCGTTGTTAGCCGGGAAGATGGCGAGGTGGGCCGCTACTTCCGCGAACAATCAGCCCTGAAAGTGAAACTGCAATTTGTGGTCCAGCCGGAACGCCTGGGCATGGCCAATGCTCTCGGCCTGGCCGCGCCCTACATCCATGATACCTTCATCCTCTCGGCCTGCGACAATCTCACCCCAGCCGAACATGTGGCCGAATTGTTAAAGACGCACCAGCAGCAGGCGGCCAATGCCACCCTGAGCTTGATGGAAATTGACCGAACCCTGGCCAGCCGCACCGGCATCATCGAGTGGCGCGATGGGCAAATTTCCCGCATTATCGAGAAACCTTCCCCGGCCGAAGCGCCTTCTAACATTGCCAGCCTGCCCCTGTATGTTTTCTCGCCCAAACTGCTGACCTATCTGCCGCAGGTAAAACTTTCTCCTCGCGGCGAGTATGAGCTGCAGGATGCACTGCAAATGTTAATTGACCACGACGGCCATGTGACCGGCGTGCTGACTCCCAGCCGCTTGCAGTTGACCAACGCCACCGACCTGCTGGCCCTCAATCGCCATTACTTGACCACCGGCGGCAACACTCCCCAGCTCGCGCCGCAAAGTGTCGGCCAGCATACCCACCTGATTACCCCGCTGCGGATCGAAGAAGGCACGATCATTGGCCCCGGCTGCGTCATCGGGCCGCGTGTTTACATCGAGCGCAACTGCCGCATTGGCGCCGATGTGCTGATCAAAGACGCGGTCATCCTGCGCGATTCGGTCATCGAAGATGGCCGGCAGGTGGTCGGCGAAGTGGTCTCGTAATGCGTGTTCCGTAAACAAACGGAACACGCAACACGCAAGATGTGCGGTTTCACTGCTTATATTTTAAGGCTTCGCAAATACTCCATCGCTCGCCTGGCCCCGGTATCCGCATCGGGTTTGGGCATAAATTCGCCGGAGACAAAGCCGCTGTAGCCGGTGGCAAACAGGGTGGTCAAAATACTCTCGAAGTTAATATGGCCTGCACCCGGATACCAGCGGTTGGAGTCGGCTACATGGAAGTGGAAGATGCGCTGCCCGCAGGCGCGAATGCTCTCCTCGACCGACGGCTCCTCGATATTCATGTGAAAGGTGTCCAGCAGCAGCCCAAAGTTATCGGCCCCGACCCGCTCAATCAACTCCAGCCCGTCGGCGACAGTGTGAATCAAATCGGTTTCGTAACGATTGAGCGGCTCCAGGGCGTAGCGCACGCCGTGGGGAGCAGCGGCGGCTGAACATTCCTGCAAAGCTTCGACCAGATAAGCCATAGACTGCTCGTGGGTTTGCCCCGCCGGGGTGATACCCCGGATCAGTCCCAGAATAACGACAGCATTGAAACGCGCCGCCACAGGAATATGGCTTTTGATGCGCTCGATCGCGGCCCGGCGCACGGCTGGGTCGGCGTTGGTGAAGGAGAGACGCTCCTCGCCCCAGGCCTGGCCGGTGCCGATGGCCGGGACAACCAGATTGTGCTGGTGGACAACCGTTTCCAACTCGTCCGGCTTGACCAGCTTCGGGTCGCGGATAGCTAATTCTACGCCTTCGTAGCCGTATCCGGCAATTTTGGCAATATTGGTTTCAAAGTCCCCCTTAAAGGCGACCGCCTGAAATTGAGCGGCATGGGTAGATAGAACAATCGAAAGTTTCATCATGTTTTACCTTAATCAATCCTGATCCGGTCATCCGGGGCAAGTTCCACTACGGTGCAGTCATTGGCATAGAGCCGCTCCGGCAGCACAATCAGTACATTGGCCGGATCGTCGCTCAAGGTAAACGGGGCGTGGTGCCACACCCCGGGCCGCAGGCTCACGAGCGTTCCCCGCGGCACCCGAAACACCCGGATTTTGTCGAGGGGTACGCCGGCGTTGGGCGGCGTGGCCGGACCGACATGGATCAGTACGTCGTTGTCCAAAGGCAGCATGACCTCGCCGCTGGTGGTGTGGTATTCGGTCACGTCAATGATCGCCTCACGCTTTTCTACCCGGCAGGTGGAAAAAGAAGCGATCGAGGTTGAGCCGAGGGGCTGCTGGACCATATCCCGAAAAAATTCAATGGGCGCAGCCCCAATTTTTTCAGCCTGGGGATTGAGGTAGTTGGCGTAGGCGCCAAACGCTAGAAATTTTTCAACACTCAGTTCTTCCACTTTGACGGTGTGCATAATTTCCTCCTTGAAAAGACGCATCCTGTTGATTATCATTTACGACCAAAGATAAAATAGGCCAATGGCCCCACAAAATTGACAAAGGCTGCCAGGGTCCAGAGACGTTTGCTCCCGTTGATTTGCTCCGCTGAACGCTGGCGGATGTCCCACAATGCAGCGACCAACAAAGCAAACTGGAAGAAACTCAAAAGAATAATGGCTGTTTTCTGGGGGCTTGTCAGGTCTTGCCAATGCTTTTGTTTGCTCATAATCGAATACTCCATACACTATCGTTTATTACCAAACTTTGGACCGAAACGACGAGGGGGAATGGAACTCAATCTGGCTCGTTCGCCGCGCTTCGCGGTTTTTCGGAATCGCCCGCTAATAACCCTGATGCTGGGACATTTAACCGTAGACGCTTATATCGGTTTGCTGCCCATGCTTTACCCGCTGTTGATTGACCGGTTTGACCTGGACTTCAAAACGGTGGGACTGGTGTCGCTGGCTTATACCGGCGCCGCTTCTCTGGCCCAACCCTTTTTTGGATGGGTAGCAGATCGTTACGGGACCCGTTTCATTGGCCTGGCGCTCATCTGGACCGCTGTGCTTTTTGCCACTGTTGGTTTTGCCCCTTCTTTTCCGGTGCTCCTGGCGCTCACCGCTGCCGCCGGGATTGGTTCGGGCATGTACCACCCTTTGGGTGCGCTCAATGCCAGCGCGGTCATCGAGGACCGGCAGCGCAACACGGCGATGTCAATCTACGTGACCGGCGGGACTTTAGGCGTGGCGCTTGGTCCGCTGCTGGGGGCTTGGTTGTTCACCAGCTTTGGCAGCCACGGGACCGCCGTGATGCTTCTGCCCGGTCTTATTATTGCTGGCTGGCTGCTCCTGGAGATGCGCCCTTTTGCCAGCCGGCCTCCAGCCGGGGTCAGGGGAGATCAGGTTCCATCGGCTCCAGTGCCGCTTATCCCCCTCCTGGCCGTGATCGGGGTCATGATGTCGCGGGTCTGGACCATCCACAGCCTGGAAGCGTTTGTGCCCACCTGGTACGCTTCACTCGGCTACTCCGAGTCTTTTTACGGCCCATTAGCGACCATCCTGGTCCTGGCCAGCGCCTTTGGCACGGTCGGCTCCGGTTCCCTGGCCGACCGGTTTGGACGGCGCTCGGTTATCGTTGGCTCACTGGTGCTGACCATTCCCGCCCTGCTGCTTTTTGCCCAATTCACCGGCCCGATCGCCTTTGTCACGGCTATTCTAATCGGTTTTAGCGCGGCCTCGACCGGCCCGCTGATGCTGGTCATGGCCCAACAATTAATGGCTAAACGCGCCGGGGTGGCTTCAGGGTTGATTCTGGGTGTTGGTTTTGTCACCGGCGCTATCGGTGTGCCGATTACGGGGGCCTTGGCCGATGCCTTTGGCTTTCAAGCGGCTATTCAGTTGCAGGTCATCCTGGTTACAGCAACCATTGCCCTGGCCTGGCTTTTACCCAGTGAAGCTTATCTGGAGAAACTGGCCCGGCAAAATTCAGCCTTTAACCAGACGTAGTTAAAGCAGTTAAGCAACAAAACCGGGGAGTCACTGGTAACTCCCCGGTTTTTGTTATACGGGCAAAAGTTTAGAATGTCGAGCGCTGCCCAATCATCGGCAGGGCGTAGACCGACTTCCAGCCGGGGCTTTGCGGCTCGCGCAGGAAGGGTTCCATTTCCTCGGCGGTGCGCAGGGTGATTTCCTCAACCGGCGGGACTTTGCCGGCCGGAAAGGCGTTCAGGATGTCGTCGTGCAGGAGGGTCAGGTAGCGCAGGATGGCCGCCAGCGGGCGCTTGGCTTTTTGAACAGTCGCATCGGCGGCGTTCCCAACCACGCCTTCCGGCGTTGCGGCGATTTCGATGGCAAAGTGGCCTTCGCCCTCGGACCAGCGGCTGGGCCGGCGGTAGGGGTCAACCGACTTGTCGAAGTGACCTTCCGGCAGATAGGATTTGCCCTGGGTATTGACGGCGTACTCCATATCCACCATGTCGGGGAAGAGGTACAGGCCGAGGGAGGTTTCGGCTTCGCAGGCGTGAACAAAGGTGGTGCCGTACTCCCCGCCGAATTTCTTCTCGCGGAAGAATTCGCGCACGGCCCGGTGCCAGTCAAGGACGCGGAAGATGCCGGGCAGTTGGTAGCGTTTCTGGAGTTCCTGAACGGCCGATTCTAACATCCAGAGCTGGCCGTGGTTGTTGATGAGGATTTGCTTGCGCCAGCCATCGTTCCACAGACCCAGCATGGCGTCAATCAACATCTCGCGGGCAACGTCTTCACGGACGATGCAGGTGGCGGACATACCCATATGGTGGAAGGGGTGCGTGCCAAAGTTCAACGGCGGCAGTGACAGGGCACAGGGCGCGCCGCGCTTGGCGGTAAAGCGGCGCACACCCTCGATGATCTGGCTGACAAAGAGGGTGTCGGTGGCGGTGGGCAGGTGCAGGCCATGATTTTCGGTGCAACCGATGGGCAGGAAAATGACGTCGTTTTTGCGGCGCTCCTCGACCACTTTCCAGCGTACCGTCGTTTGGATGTAGGAGCCGGCTTTGCCCCACTCGACCGGAGCGGGCATGCCGTATTCGGCCAGAATTGCGTCAATCTCTGCGTCGCTGGCCTCCCAGATTTCCTTTTTCATGCGGCCAACGGCGTTATCTTCAAAAAACAAATCGGGCTGATTGGTCGCCAGCAGTCCTTCCGGTACCGCCGTTTTTCCATTTGTATTTGGCATGGGTCTCTCCTTTTCTATCAAAATTAATTAAGTAATTGATACGTGATACGTGATGCGTAATTAGGTCTCACGCATCACGTATCACGCATTAGGTTTTAGTTGGGGAATACCATCACCTTGCCATCCGTGCGTTTGGTGCCCTGCTCAATAGCTTTCACCGCATCTTTGAGCGGGAAGCGGGCGGTAACCATCGGGCTGAGGTCCAGGCGGCCCGAAGCGACCATGCGGATGACGTTGGGGAAGTTCTCGTCGCCGGAGTGGCCCTGCGCCCCAAAGAACTGGGAGCGGCGAACCTGGAAGGTTTCCAGGTAGAGCGGCACATCCTGGGCGGCCCGGCCAATTTGCACGATTTTGGCATTGACAGCCAGGCTTTTGACCATTTCGGGCACGGCCAGGTGCGGCGCACCGGCGGCCTCGACGAAGAAGTTAAAGCCCTCACCCTTGCTCAATTCCAGCAGCGCCTCGTGAGCGCGAACCTCGCGCGGGTCGTAGACAAAATCTGCCCCAATCTTTTTGGCCAGTTCACGGCGTTCCGGCATCACTTCAAAAGCGGCAATGATGCCTGCGCCGGCAGCTTTGGCCAGGCCGATAGCCGCCAGGCCAATCGGGCCAGCCCCAAAGATGGCCGCGTAGTGCCCCGGCTTAAAGCCGCCGGCCCGCGAGAACATGGCATTGTAGGAAACGCAGGTCGGCTCAGTCATCGCCGCCACTTCGTAGGCTTTCTTTTCGTCGCCAAAGCGCTCGGCAATGGCGTTGATCTTCCAGGCATATTTGGCCCCAATGGCCAGGTAGTTGGCAAAGCCGCCGTCGGTGGTGAAGCCGATTTCTTCCAGGTTGGAGCAGTGGTTGGGGAAGCCGTTGCGGCAGGGGGTGCAGTGGCCGCACCAGATCATCTCTTCCACGGTAACCATGTCGCCCACTTTCAGATCTTTGACTTCTTTGCCCACCTCAACCACTTTACCGGACAGTTCGTGGCCGGTGATGGCGGGGAATTTGGTCAGGCCGGGGTAAAGCATGTAGCCGTCGGAGTCGGTTTCATAGAAATGCAGGTCGGAACCACACACGCCGCAAGCCTTCACTTCCAGCAAAATTTGGTCGGGGGTAATTTTGGGGTCGGGCCGGTCGGTGACTTCCAGTTTGGGATAGCGCCAAATGCTGCTGCCGGTGATGGCTTTGCCGGTTTCTTCTTCCCAGTCCGAGACATGGTAGTCGGGCCGGGGACTCCAGGTAGCATTTAATAATAGACCTTTCATTGTTGAACCTCCATTGGTTAATAAAATAGTTGATTGGTTTCAATTGGCTTACGCACACGTGTGCATAAGCCAGTATAACACAGGTCAATGGCTACGTCAATATTCAAGTGAATGATTGTGGCTTAAATTATTTGGGCAATCCCTTTCCCGAACTGATCTGATCCTTCGGCTTCGCTAAGCCAAAGATCCTCTGGGGGCAGAACAGGGTTTAGAGACAAGATGAACGGATATGAGGACCAAACACGATAGTCTTTGCCCGAACCAAGTTAGAGGCCCCCGCTCAACGGCAGGTCCACCGGCCTGGCTGCGGCATAGGATTGGGTGGCGGCCAGGGCAATTTCCAGGGCCGCCCGGGCATCGAAGCCACCCACGGCCGGGAGCCGGTCAGCCAGAACTCGCTCGACAAAATCCAGAGTTTGAGCCAGGTAGGCTTCGCCGAAGCGCTCCATGAGGTAAGGAACCATATCATGGCTGATACCCTGGCGATTCAAAAGCAGCAGGGGCGTTTGGCGATAGGTGCCGATTTGCAGACAACCGTCGGTCCCGAGAACTTCGGTGCGAATATCGTAGCCGTAGAAGGCGTTGCGGCTAACTTCGACGTTGCCCAGCGCTCCTCCCTGGAAAAGCATGTTGACCACGGCGTTGTCAATATCCCCCACCGCCTTAAGTTGAGGACAGGCCAGCAACCCTCCTTCGGTATAGACGCGCTTAACTTCAGCGCCCATGAGCCAGCGGCCCAGATCAAAATCGTGGATGGCCATATCCAGGATCAAGCCGCCGCTGACGTGCGGGTCGGCATAAGCCACGTCTGGACAGAAAGGGTCGCGCCCGATGGATTTGAAGGTAGTCGGCTGGCCCACGGCTCCAGCCTCGATCTGTTTTTTAGCGGCCACATAACCAGCGTCAAAGCGGCGCATAAAACCCGCCTGGAACATTACTCCTTTTTTCTCGATGGCAGCCAGCATGGCATCGGTATCGGCCAGGGTCAAGGCCACGGGTTTCTCACAGAAAATGGCTTTGCCTGCCTCTGCCGCGGCAATGACTACCTCACGGTGGGTGCTGGTTGGGGAAATAACAAAAACAGCCTTGATCTCCTGATCGGCCAGAACATCACGGTAATCTGTAGACCAGGCTGCGATGCCGAATTCGTCGGCAAAGGCCTGCACCCGTTCCTGCATAGCATCGGCCACGGCGATAATGCGAGCCTGAGTCACTCGGGTTGCCAAGTGACGTGCATAAACCTGGCCCATCCGTCCCAAGCCAATAACGCCGACGGGTAGCTTTGCCTTCATAACAGTTTTCCTCTATAGATGATCGCCGACTGCTGACCGCCGACGACTGCGACTGCCAGCGGTCTTCCGTCGGCGGTCACTCTAATCATAAATATCGCCATTAGGTTTCATTGCCCCGCGCATGTGAGCATTGGTCAAATTGGTCCCATCCAGGTTGGCCTCGAATAAGTTGGCCCCCCGCAGGTGCGCCCCTTCCAGATTGGCATTGGCCAGATTAGCACTCTTAAGGACCGCTTTGAGCAAGATAGCATCGCCCAAATTTGTCCGGGTCAGATTAGTTTCGGTCAGGTATGCTTCGCGCAGGTTAACTTCAAACAGGTTGGCTTCTTCAAAATTGGCATAATTGAGCCGGCCCTGGCGCAAGTTGGCTTTTAGCAGGTTGGCATGGCTCAGGTTGGCGTAACTCAGATCGGCCTCGCTCAGGTTGGCTCCGGACAAGTCGGCTCCGGTCAGGTTGGCCCCGGTCAGGTTGGCCCCGGTCAGGTTGGCCCCGGTCAGGTTAGCTTGACTCAGGTTAGCCTCAGTGAGATCAGCGCCGCTCAAATTGGCGCCTTTCAAATAAGCGCCGCTCAGGTCGCAGCCGGCCAGCCAGAGCGGCCGGGGCCGGTTAAGCAAATCATAAACTTGTGACGAGCTTAGTTCAGCCATGACTGTTTACCCCTCACTCTTCCAGGCCCTGGGAGAATACTTCTTCGCTTTCCTCCAGGGCTTGCGCCAGTTGCCGGTCGGCTTCACCCGCTTCTCCTCCTGCCATCGCATCGGTGCGAGCGAATTCTGCCAGTTCGTGGCTCAAAGCATCCAGCTCATCGGCTCCAGACATCATCCTGACCATCTCTTCCCGCGCCAGCTCTGTTTTGGTAAAGGTCCCAAAGGTCCGGCCCCGTTTCAGGATGGTAAATCTATCGCCAACGGCATAGGCATGGTGAGGGTTGTGGGTAATCAGGATGACTCCCAAATTGCGCGCCCTGGCCTGGGCCACGTAACGCAGCACCACCCCGGCCTGTTTGACTCCCAGCGCAGCGGTTGGCTCGTCCAGAATTAACACCTTGGCCCCAAAGTAGACCGCCCGGGCAATCGCCACGCACTGGCGCTCACCGCCGGAGAGCGTGCCGACCGGCTGGGCCGGGTCGCGGATATCAATGCCCATCTTGCCCATTTCTTCCCGAGCCACGCGATCGGCGAAGCCAATATTAAAGCGCTTAAAAACGCCCCAACCTGTCGTTGGTTCTGAACCCAGAAAGAAGTTCCGGGAAATGCTCATCAAGGGGATCATGGCCAGGTCTTGATAAACGGTGGCAATGCCATGGTCCAGGGCGTCGCGGGGCGAGTTAAAGTGAACCTCTTTTCCTTCAACAAAGTAGTGCCCTTCGTCGGGCAGGTGAACGCCGGCCAGCGTTTTGATCAGGGTAGATTTGCCCGCGCCGTTATCGCCCAGCAAACACATCACTTCGCCGGCATTGACCTCCATCGAAACATCCTGGAGCGCAATGACGCTGCCAAAATATTTGGAGATACTACGCATCTCAATCAGAGGTGAACTATTTTGACTCATTTTCTCGATGCCTCCGCCCGCTTCCTGATATAGTTGTTAATCAACACGGCGATGACCAGCATCGCCCCCATAAACACCTGGTACCAGTCGGAGTCAACTCCGGCAAAAACTATTCCCTGGCGGACCATGCCAAAAATAAGCGCCCCCAGTAAGGCGCCAATGACTGAACCGTAACCACCGGTGAGCAACGTGCCGCCAATGACCGTAGCGATAATGGCCACAAACTCTTGCTGCGTCCCCCGCAAGACATCGGCTGATTTTACGTTGGCAATCTGGATGGTCGCCACCAACCAGGCTGCAAAGGCCGTCGTCATAAATAGACCAATCTTTAAGCGGTTGACCGGCACCCCGACATTGCGGGCCGCCAGGGCCGACCCGCCAATCCCAAAAATCCAGTTGCCAATTTGGGTCCGCATGAGAATCCAGGTAGCGATAACGGCTACGATAAACCACCAGACAATAGCGATATTAAAATTGGCTCTGCCGATGGGGATGTCGCTGGCAAAGAGGATTTTGAGCAGGTCGTAGCCGGCCACATCGTCAAGGCCGCCTACCTGGGTCCGGCCCGTAATGAGGCGGGTAAAGCCGATGGTCGCCCCCCGGACAATAAACAAGGCGCCCAGGGTGATAATAAAGGAGGGTAATTGAGTTTTTACAACCATGTAGCCATTCAGAAAACCGATGATCAGGGCCAAGACCAGGGCGACCAGCGCCGCCACGGGTAAGGGGATACCCAATTCGGTCCCCAGGATGGCGATAGTGACCCCAACCCCCCCAATCACCGAACCAACCGATAAGTCAAATTCTCCGCCAATCATCAGTAAGGCCACGGCGACCGCCAAAATACCGATTTGGGCCGAAACCTCCAGGTAGCTGGCCGTCCCTCTGAGACTGAGAAAACCCGTAGGGGCGACAATAGCAAAGAATAACCAGACAATAACAGCTCCGGCAGCGGCGCCGAACTCCGGCCGGGTGAACAGGCGTTTCAGCAAGCCTGCTTCAACCAGGCGTTCATCTCTTTTAGTGGCTGTTGTCGTTGCCATTTTCCCTCCTTACGTAAATAGCTTGTTTGTAGTAGCGACTTCAGTCGCTTATAGGCTTGGACGACTGAAGTCGTCACTACAAATATTTTCATCCCCAGTGGCGTGCCACAGATCGTGAACACTCCTTGAAAACAGTAAAGGGTAGACAGGGGTGTAGAAAGGCCGGGGTCGAAGTTCAACCCCGGCCTTTTGACGTAATTAGCGGGTACCCGCCTTGGCCAATTCGATGACGCGCTCGGCCGTCTCCTGGGTCACAAAACCAGGGCCGGTCATAAGCACATCGTTGGCAATGGTGTTCAGGTTTTCGTTGTAGAGGGTCAGCAGCACGATGGGCAGGTAGCCCTGAATATACTGCTGTTGGTCAATGGCAAACAGCATGTTACCGTCGCGAACGGCTTCAAGGACTTCCGGGGAGAGGTCAAAGGTCGCCAGGGGGATCTCGCCCAACAGTCCTTCGGCTTCCAGGGCGGCCAGGGCCGGGGCAGAACCGGTCGGTCCCAGGGTCAGGATGCCGTCAACGTCGGGGTTCGCGGCGATAGCAGCGGCAACTCTTTCTTGGGATTCGGTCGGGTCGGCCAGATCAACGGCCAGCACCTCAACCGTGCCGCCAGCTTCTTCCATGGCCGCGGTGAAACCCTCGCAGCGCAGGTCAAGCGCCGCGTTACCAACTTCTTGGTTAACGCAGAGCGCATTGGTCACGCCAGCCTCGGCCATGCGTTCGCCGCCGCCAAAACCGGCTTCATATTCAGTCTGGCCAACGTGGGTCAGAATCCCCAGTTCCTTGGCCACATCGCTGCCGGAGTTCATGGAGATGACCGGAATACCGGCGTCAATGGCCGCTGTGATCGAGTCGCCCAAAGCGTCGGCATCGGGAATGGAGACGACCAGCCCATCCGGTTCAGTAGCAACCGCGGCATCAATAAGCTGGGCCATGGCGACCATATCGAAGGTGCCGGGGGCCTGGTACTCGACGGTCACGCGCATATCCTTGGCCGCCTGATCCACCCCATTCTTGACCACCGACCAGAACGGGTCAGAGGCCTGGCCGTGGCTGACAACCACGATGCGGATGTCGCGCATGTCCGCTGCCGCCCCTTCTTCCGCCATAGCTTCCTCGGTCGCTTCGGCAGTTGCATCCTGCTGCGGTGGGGCAGCCGAAACAGTGCCAGCCATAGCGCCCCATTGGGCTACTACAAGAGCAAAAAGGCTAAACAAGACCAACATCAGAAATACTTTTTTCATCGTTAAAAATCTCCTCCACATTAAAATTTGCTGATTGATTTTTATAGCTTACTTTGAGACTGCTCCAGTGTGGCTCAATTTGGAGATCTCTGCTACCAAAAATACACCGTCTAAATCCAGATAGCAGTTTGGCTGGGGCGATCCCTCCTTTCAGATCGAGTTATTGAAAAACAGTCAACTTTAGCCAGCAGACATCTTTTCTATGTCTGCCGACGGCCGCCACTGTTAATTCACCCATCAATTTCGCTTAATTTCACCGGCCGATTTTCCCGGTAAGATTTCCAGGCGGCCAGGCCGATCACGACCGGAATCCGGCCATCAAGGCCGGTAACAGGAGGTGGCGTATGTCGCTGGATAGCCTCAATGAAGGCTTTCATTTCGGCCACGTAGGCGTCCATGTAACGTTCCAGGAAGAAGTAGAGCGGCAGAGCCGCGTGGACTCCCTCGGCATTGCTCAAAACGGCCTGGTGCGGCGTATTATTGGCGACAACCACCACCCCTTCTGAGCCGAAAACCTCGACCCGCTGGTCGTAGCCGTAAACAGCCCGCCGGCTATTATCAATAGCGCCAATCGCCCCGTTGGCAAAGCGTAACGTAATCAGCGCAGTATCAACATCACCTGCCGCGCCAATAGCCGGATCAACCAGGATCGCCCCGGCGGCGTAAACTTCCTCGACCTCGCTGCCCATCAAGTAGCGGGCCATATCAAAATCGTGGATGGTCATATCGAGGAAAATGCCTCCCGAAACTTTAACATAGTCAAGCGGCGGCGGGGCGGGGTCACGGCTGGTAATGCGCAAGATGTGGGGTGTCCCGATCTTGCCGGCAGCAACCTGATCACGCGCTTGTTTGAAATTAGGGTCAAAACGGCGGTTAAAGCCGATTTGCAGCTTAACTTGATGCCGTTCAACCATTGCCAGAGCCTCATCAATTTTGGCCAGGTCCAGGGCTATTGGCTTCTCGCAAAAGATATGCTTCCCGGCGGCCGCCGCCTCAGCGATGAATTGGGCGTGGGTATCGGTGCTGGAGCAGATAATCACCGCTTCGATGTCCTTATTTTCCAGGATAGCCCGGTGGTCTTTAAAGGCGTCCGGAATCTGAAAATCAGCCGCACACTTTTCGGCAGCCTCCAGAAAAACGTCAGAAACGGCCAGAACCCGGGCTTGAGGAATACGGTAAGCAAGACTCTCGGCATGGACCCGGCCAATCCGGCCCGCGCCAATGATTCCAACATTGATTTTTGTTGTCATCTGTGACTCCACGGTTAGATTTTGGATTTTGGATTTTAGACTGCCCGTCCAACGGGCGTGGAATTGTCAGTCAGCACTTGTTCATCTAAGCTTGATAGGGTATTCGCCCTTCGCTGACTCGCTGATTTGTTGACTCGTTGACTCACGCACCACAAGCTCACAGGATAGTATCCGATCTTGCGCCTCCTGTCCATTGAGTAAATCAAGCGTCATCGTCATAGCCAGTTGACCAAGTTCCAAGCGAGGTTGATGAACGGTAGTTAGGGGAGGATTAGTATACAAGGCTGGCTCAATATCGTCAAAACCGACTACACTCATCATCGCCGGCACGCTAATACCCCGCTGGCGGCAGGCCAGCAGCAACCCAATCGCAATCAAATCATTGTAGCAAAAAGCAGCCGTTGCACCCGCAGCCCACAGCATCTCCAGCCCGGCCCGGCCCCGTTCCAGGTCACCGGTTGCTGCGGGTGATATCATTAACGGTGGATCAGGAGTGACACCAGCCTGCTTTAAGGCGGCAACGTATCCGGCCAGGCGCCGTCCATTTGACTTGGGGCGGTCGGCGGCGCCAATGTAACCAATGCGACGGTGGCCCAGGGCCAGGAGGTGAGCTACGGCTAACTGCGCTCCTTGTAAATCGTCTACCGTTACGGAGTGCAAAAACTCGCCTTCTTCTTGATTATTAATCAGGACAATCGGAACCCGGATCTGGTCCAACTGCGTGCTATACAAACTACCTACCCGTGAGGAGGTAACAATAATGGCATCTACGCGGCGGCGCTGAAAAGTCTCCACCACTGCCATTTCGTGCTCAGGTTTGTTATGGGAGGTGGTCAAGAAAATGCTGTAACCCGCTGCCCGAGCAATCTGTTCCGCGCCTTCAACCACCTTAACAATGAAAGGGTCGGCGATGGTGGTGACGACCATGCCGATGGTTTGGGTGCGGCGCGACAACAGACTTTGAGCAACAGCGCTGGGCACGTAACCCATTTGCCGCGCCAATTGCTGGACACGTTCAGTTGTTTCAGGACTGATAGCAGGATTGGAATTGAGGGCGCGAGAGACAGTAGTGTGAGAAACTCCGGCAGCTTTAGCGATATCTTTAATCGTTACCGGCACCCGACTTCTCCAGCAAAAGTTGCTAAGGTTATGCACACGTGTGCATTATCCACCTCATTCTACTATAATCTCTCCCAGATGTCAAGAGGAAACCGAACCAGATTTCAAAATTGACTAAACCAAGCGTCGGGTATTTAATCATAAATCTTTAACCGCCGATCCTCTTGGGGAGAGTAATCCCATGTCCAACGAAACAATTCTGGTCGTGGACGATAGCGCCGAGATTGTACGTGTCCTTAAGGAGTACATGTTAACCCCGTTGGGATATCAGGTAATTAGCGCTGCCGATGGCCGCAGCGGCCTGAAACTAGCTGTCTCGCGCCAGCCAGATTTGATTCTGTTGGATATGCAACTGCCTTTTATGGATGGTCTCGAGGTGCTGAAGAGCCTGCGCCAGGCTGGCTGTCAGGCTCCCGTTATCTTTATGACGATGCACGGTTCTGAAAGTACGGTGGTTGAGGTTTTTCGCCTGGGTGTGCGCGATTACCTGGCTAAACCTTTCACAGTTGAGGACGTACAGCAGGCGGTGGATCGAGCCTTGCAAGAGAGCCGGCTCGTACGCGAGCGGGAAGAACTGACGCGCAATTTGATTGCTTCAGAAACGGTTCGTCAAACAGCGGTGACCCTGTCCCACTATATCAATAACCACTTGATGGTTTTGAGTGGTAATCTGGCTCTGCTCCAGGAGGCCCTGCGAAAGGAACTACCCCAGCAAGCTGCTCTGGCAAAAATGGTCCGCGACAGCCAGGACAGCGCCGATTTGATTGCGGCGGTAATGCGGGTATTGCAGCAGACAACCGACGCTCAGCCGACCACTTATCTGGGTCAAACCCGTATGATTGATATTGAGACCGCGTTACGTAAGGAAGTGGCTCGAATAAAAGCGCAAAAAGGAAAATAATCAGGAGGCGTTTTTGGCGCAGCGGAAGCCCACATCCACATCGTTGAAGCTCCGCGCATTGCCATAGCGGCGGCTGGCGGTGTAAAAAGCGCCGTCAGGGTTGGCAAAGCTGCCGCCACGAAAGATGCGGCCCGCGCCATCACCCGTGCTCAGGGGATTCTTGGCAGGTGAGTTGGCGTAAAATGTCTCGTCGTAAACATCGGCCACCCACTCGCCCACATTGCCGGCCAGATTGTATACCCCAAACGGGCTGACTCCGCCCGGATAGCTGTCCACCGGCTGGATGTCGGGTGCGCTGGCCGCCGACAGGGTGGGATCAAACGTATTGCCCCAGGGCCAGGTCAAATTTTCAGGGCCTCGCGCCGTATACTCCCACTCAGCCTCGCTCGGCAGTCGCTTGCCGGCCCAGCGGCAGTAAGCCTCGGCCTGGTCCCAGGTTATGCCGATAACCGGATAATTATCATAGGCCGGGTTGTCGCGGTAGCCTTTGTAGGTAAAGGAGTCCACCTTGTTACCCGGCGTGCAGCCGCCGCCGTTAACGCAGGCCCGATACTGGGCGTTGCTAACCTCAAACGTATCCATATAAAAAGCGTCCAAAGCTACTTCATGCACCGGTGCTTCGTTGGCCTGACCGGAAGCCGAACCCATGAGAAAAGAACCGGCCGGGATGAGCACCATGCCCTCCGGCTTTGGCACGGCGGTAGCCGTCGGCGGCTCCGGGGTGGCTGTCGGCTCAGGTTCAGGGGTTGGCGTCGGCGGCGGGACCGTTGCGGTAGCCGTAGCAATGACATCTGAGGTTGATTCTTCAGAAGTCGGCGCTGCCGCAGGGGATGCTTCCTCAGTCGGCCCTGCAAAAGCTGACGCTTCCTCAGTCGGTGTTTCTTCAGCCGGTGTCTCAGCAGTTGGTTCGGCAGTGGCCGGTACTTCAGCAGTCGGTGCGGTGGGGGTAGTTTCCGGCGCGGCAGCGACAGCCTCAAATTCGACTTCCCGCACCGTCAAGGCTTCGTAATGAACATGGGCTAAAGCTTCGTCAAAGGTCTCGACAAAGAAGCCGACCTGTCCGGCGGGGTAATCCTCATCATGCACCTGGGCCATTGGCTGGCCGTTAATCCGAAAAACGAAGTCGGCGCCTTGGGCGTCTACCCGCAGCGTGTCGGTTTTATCGGGGGTGAAACCCGGCGGGGCAAAGCCTTGCAGCGTCTCTACCTTGCCCTCGGCCAGCGTCTCGAAACCCGCCGCCGTACGTTTCAGCGCCTGCCACGTCCCGCTCCGTGAGGAAACGGCAAAGGCGTAGAATTTATCATCCCCGGAACGGCGCAGGGCCAGGCCGTAGCGAAAGTCGCCTTTTTCGGTATCGGTATGGTCCACCAGTACCTCAGTTTCGACGGTCGCATCCGTAAAATCCGGCGCTTTGGAGGCTACAGCCCAATCATTAGGGATGCTCACTTGAACGTGATAATAATCGGGCGGATGGTAGCCCAGCACGTGTTTGTCATCGCTCGAAGCCGGCCAGCCGCTGTTGGGGTCGGTAAAATCATCTTGCTCCAGAATACCTTCCGCCGGCGCACTGGCGACTGCTCCCTCTTCAACTTGCCGTACTACCAACTCGTCGTAGTGAACGTGGGTCAGGGTTTCATCAAAAGTCTCAACAAAGAAGCCCACCTGACCACTGGAGTAGTCGGCGTCGCTGACTTCTGTGACTGCCTGGCCGTTGATGTAAAACGTGAAATTGGCCCCATTAGCATCCACACGTAAGCTGTCGGTTTTATCGGGGGTGAAACCCGGTGGAGCAAAGCCTTGCAGCGACTCGACCGATCCTTCGGCCAAAACCTCAAGCTGGCCGGACGAACTTTTGAGCACCTGCCATGTGCCTGTGCGCGACGACACTGCAAAAGCGTAGTAATTGTCTTCCGAACGCCGCAAAGCCAAACCATAACGATAATTCCCCTTTTCCGTATCGGTGTGATCTACCAGCACATCAGTTTCCACTGTCACATTGTCAAAATCCGGCGCGCGGGAAACAACAGTATGTGAGTCCGGCTGGCCTACTTCGACGTGATAATAGTCGGGCGGGTGATAACCGTAGAGATAGGTTCCCTCGCTCAAAATGGGCCAGCCGCTGCCGGGATCGGCAAATTTATCATCTTCCAAAACGCCTTCGACTTTGGCAATTTCGGTTTGGATCACATTCACTTTGTCGGCGGCGCAGCGCATCCCGGCCGCTTTGATAATGGACTCCTGATCAGGCGGGCCTTCCAGCCGGTAGGCCATATCCTTGAGCAGGCCGTTTTCGCCTCCGCGTAGAACTTGATCGCCCTCTTTGGCTACCGGAGCGTAAGGGTTGCCGACCCACTCCCAGACGTTGCCGGCCATGTCAAATACCCCAAAGGCGCTTTGATTGGTCGGCTTGCCGCCGACTTTATACACGCCGCTGCGGGGCAGTTCAACCGCCTTGGGATCGTCTCCCCAGGGATACAGCCGGCCTTCCGGTCCACGAGCCGCCACTTCCCATTCGGCTTCGCTGGGCAGACGTTTTTTAGCCCACTGGCAGTACGCAGCGGCCTGATCCCAGGTGACGCCCTGAACCGGAAAATTCTCCTGGTCAGCCGGAATTTTCCCATCCACCCAATCTGCCGGGGGCGTGGTATTGGTTTCAGCCAAAAATTGAGCATACTGGGTGTTAGAGACTTCGTACTGGTCAATCCAGAACTCAGCCAGTTTGATATCCTGCGGGGGGACGTAATTCTGGCCGGGCGCATCGCGGCCTACGGCGTAAGTTCCCGCCGTAATTTTGGTCATCTTCTCCGACGAGGGCAGTTCGGCTTCACTGGCTATAGCGACCGCCTGCTCTGTTTGAGTGCCGGAACGCGAGAAGAAATAGAATAGACCCAAAGCAAGGACCAAGATCACTAAAGCAGCTATTGCCCCAAGCCCCCACAGGAGTGGATTACCCTTGCGGGCCGGTTGGGTAACACCGGATGCAGACGTGGATTTTGGACCTGCCTGGGCTGACTCGACAACAGTTGGGTTGTAGTCCGAAGCGTCTTTGACTGGTATGGTCGCTGCGGCTCGCCCCGACAAATCAATTGCCCGCAGAGCCACGGCCATATCGGAGGCGGTACGATAACGGTCTCCCGGCTCTTTGGCCAGGGCCTTTCTGATCACCGCGGCCAACAGGTCGGGAACATGTTGATTCAGTTGGCGAACATCGGGTATTGGCTGAGTCACATGCTGCATCATCAGGCTGACGGCCGAGTCGGCCTTGAAAGGAGGCACCCCGGTGATCATCTCATACAGCATGACCCCTAATGAATAAATATCGGAGCGCTCGGTGGGACGTTCGCCGCGGGCCTGTTCCGGTGACATGTAAAGAGCTGTGCCAACCACAGCGCCGGTAGCTGTATGCTGCACATCACCCAGCATCTTGGCTACCCCGAAATCCATCAGAATGGGCTGGCCCTGGGGATTGAGCATCACATTGGCTGGCTTCAGATCCCGGTGAATCATGCCGCGCTGGTGGGCGTAGGCCACCGCATCGCAGACCGAACCCATAATTTGAATTGTCTCACCCAGGGGTAAACGTTGGCCGGAGGCATTGAGGGTAGTGAGCCTGGCTTGCAGCGTTTCGCCCGGCACATACTCCAGGACCATATAATAGACCCCATCATCGTGAGCAAAGTCAAACACCTGAATAATATTGGGGTGGCGAAGTTGGGCTACAGCAGCGGCTTCCTGTTCAAAGCGCCGGACAAATTGGGGATCGTTAGAGAGATGGGGATGGATCAATTTGACGGCGACGGTGCGGCGCAAATTAGGATCGGCGGCCTGGTACACCGTAGACATACCTCCATGGCCAAGCAGCGCTTCAATTTTATAGCGGCCACCAATAGTATGTCCGATCCAACTCTGCTGAGGTCTGGACATTGATTGGGTCATATGGAGACCTCCATGTGATCTAAATACTTTCTTCCGAGAGACCAGGTTAGGTATAAGATGGATGCAGCATTAGGAGTGGAGTAATAACAAGTTCCCCGTTAAGTTAGCGGGGATGGTCAGCCTGGAACCGATGTTAATTTAACATCAACTAAAGTATAAGGGGAAAAAGAGGGCACGTCAAGTACTATTAAAGTCCTAATCTCGAATAAAGGGGAGCAAGAGGTAAGGAATAAAGGGGGCCGGCTTCCTGCTCCTTGCTGCCCATCCCCCTTATCAAGCCACGACCGCACCCTCGTAGTAAAGCACCTGATTTTGCTCATCCCGCACGGCACTGGCGTTGTTCCGGACCCAGATAATGGTTCCATCTAACCGGCGCATTTGCACCTCAAAGTTCTGCACCAGCCCACTGCGTTCCATCAATAGCAGCCACTGCTGGCGCTCTTCCGGGTTGGCATAGAGGTGCGCCAGGTTGACTGCCAGCAGGGAGTCCCGGTTAGGATACCCCAACATTTTGACCAGGGCCGGGTTAGCATCCAGGAGTTGTCCAGCCGGCGTAGCCCGGTATAACCCAATTGGCACACCGTCGAACAAGCTGCGATAGCGCGTTTCGGCCTCTTTGAGCGCCCGCCGCTGCTCCGCTTGCTCCAGGGCCAGGCGAACTGCCGCCGTCAGGCGGGGAAAATGTTTGGGCGATTTGAGAACATAATCATTCAGGCCGGCCTTCATCGCTTCCACAGCGACCTCTTCGCTCCCGGTTGCCGTAAACATCACCACCGGGCAGTTGGGCCAACGCCCTTTAATAGTTCTTAATACAGTCAAGCCGTCGGTCCAACGCAGTTGGTAGTCGGTAATAACCAGGTCGAATCCGCCTTCTTGTAAGGCTTGAGCCAAACCCTCGGCATCGGCCACCTGGACAATATCAATATCGGTAAAACTGCGTTTTAGTTCACGTGTGGCCAGGGTCCGGTCATCCGGGTTATCGTCAATCAATAGAATACGCAGGGTTTGGCTCACAGGCTACCTCCATTAGCGTCGCCTCAAATACAGGCAATGCTGCTGTGCAGTAGTAATAATAGCACTCACTGCGTGTTTTACCAAAGGAGGGTTAAAGGCTTGTTTACAATGTTGCGGTTATTTTTTTGAGACCCGCCGGCTGGTCAGGGTTCAGCCCTTTGGCCTGGGCCAGGGCCAGGCTAAAAAGCTGCCCCGGCAGGACTGCGACCAGCGGTGTTAGCCATTCGGGGATGTTGGGTGGGAGAGAGAGCGGTAATCGGGCCTGACGCAGCACTGCCTCATCCTCCGAAATGAGCAGCAACTCTGCCCCTAATTCCTCGAGATCGCCGACCAAGCCGCGAATATCATCCGAGACGGTATCGCTGGGGGCAACGACCAGTACCGGAAACCCCTGTCCCACCATGGCAATCGGGCCGTGGCGAAAGTCGGCGGAGGAGTAGGGTTCGGCCACGATACGGGTCAGTTCCTTGATTTTGAGGGCAATCTCAAAGGCAGTGGCAAAGTTATAGCCGCGCCCAATGACCGCGCAGTGACCCATATACCGGTAACGCTCTGCCCGGGTCATCACGGACGTGAGGTCGGCTAACGTTTGCTGCATCAACTCCGGCAGGTGCTGAAGCTGGACTATCCGTTCTTGATCTCCGGTCAGAGCCGCCGAAAAAAGAGCCAGGGCGGCCAATGAGGTGGTGTAAGTTTTGGTAGCGGCGATGGCTCGCTCCGGCCCGGCGTGGATAGGAATAACATACTCGGCGGCCTGGGCCAGGGGTGAGGCCGGGTCGTTGGTGATGGCGATTGTGGGCCGCCCCTGCCGCCGCCCTTCGGCCACAACTGCCCCGATATCCGGCGACTGGCCCGACTGCGAAATCCCGATGACCAAGGCTCCGGTCAACAGCGGCGGGCGCTCGTACAGCGTAAACAGCGAAGGTGTCGCCAAAGCCACTTGCTGGCGATTGTACGCGCCAAAGGTATACTGGGCGTAGCGAGCCGCGTTATCAGAGGTCCCGCGGGCGGCAATCAACACGTAATCGAACCGGCCCTGAAGTGAAGCGGCCAGTTGCCGGACCGGTCCTATCTCCTGGTCGAGCAGCCGGCGAACGGCTTCCGGCTGCTCGTTGATTTCCTGTTCCAGAATTGATGCTTTTTCCACAGCTAATTCTCCAGAAGAGACGTGTCGCGTGTTCCGTTTATTTTACGCAACACGCAACACGTTTTCGGTAAAAAATTCGTCAGGGAGACTTTTCCTACCTCAACTCCGCCGCATGTTCCTGAATCCTGCGGATAGCTGCCACCGCATCATCAACCCCTTTTGGCCCGGCCCGGAAAACTGACTCGTCGAGCCAGACGGCTTCGTGCTCGCAGGCCCGCTCCGCTTCGGGTAAGTCCATCCGCTCGAATTGAAACCTTTCGGGGAAGGCACTGGGCACGGGCAATTTGGACAGGTGCGGCTGGAATAGCTCATAGTGATGCATCGCTTCATAGCCTTCCCAGCAGGGAATACCTTCGGCGGTTAGAGCAGCACAGACCGGGCCATGCTCCGCGCCAAAGACAGCCGGGTCAATAGCGAAGATGTAGCGATAGACCGCGCGGGTGGTGTGGCGCGGGTCGCGTTTGAGGACACGCACCCCCGGAATATCGCTCAGCGCCTCGTCCATGTAAGCCGCCATCTCTTCCCGTTGCCGGGTCTGTTCGGGGAAGCGCTCCACGGCGACATTGCCCAGGGCAGCCTGAATTTCGGCCATGCGGAAGTTAGCGCCCATGGTAAACATCTGTTCGGCTTCGTCGTGGGGGCGGCCGCAGTCAATAATGCTGGCAACGCGCGTGGCGAGTTCGGGAGTGCGGCACAGCAGCACGCCGCCTTCGCCGGTGCTCAGAATTTTGGAGGATTGCAGGCTGAAGGAACCAAAATGGCCGATGGTCCCCGCCCCGCGCCCGCGCCATCTGGCTCCATGCGCATGGGCGCAGTCTTCGATCACGATTAAATTGTGCCGCTCAGCGATGTCCATAATGGCGTCCATATCGGCCATCTGCGCCCCCAGGTGGACCGGAATAATGGCTTTGGTCTTTGGCGTGATCGCCGCCTCGACGGCTTTCGGATCCATACAGTAGGTTTCCGGGTCAATATCCACGATGACCGGGATAGCCCCGGCGGCCATCGGCGCGGCGGCGGTTGCCTGGAAGGTGTAGGCCGGGACAATGACCTCATCACCCCAGCCGATGCCGGCGGCGCGCAGGGCGACTTCCATCGTCACCGTGCCGTTAGCCATGGGCACGGCATAGCCGCCGCCCTGCATCTCGGCAAAGCGCCGGGCAAATTCGGCGGTTTGCGGGCCGGGGTAGGGGTAGCCGCCCCACCGCCCCGATTTGATGACGGCCGTCACCGCTTCAATGTCACGCTCGTCATGGACCGGCCAGGCCGGATAGGGTTCTTTGCGGACGGGTTCGCCCCCGTGAAGGGCTAGTTTGGCCATGATATTCTCTCCTTATTTGGATTAAGCTCAGAACGTGTCATTTCGAGCAATCCGCTATGCGGGAGCGAGAAATCCCTGTGGTGTCACTTTTTAGTATAGTTTCCAGGGATTCCTCGTTCCGCTCCGCTCCACTCGGAATGACACCAGACCTTGATTTTTTTCCCAATAAACTTTAACAAGCATTTTCATTGATCTGTGTCAATTGGTCCCATTAAAACCTGCCCCTCGCAGCAACTCACTGGTTGACCGGATTAACATTTCCCGCACCGGCAGCGGGTCCAACCCGGCCTGCTCCATGCCCAGCAGCACCCCGCCGACGACCGGCGGCACGGTCAGGCGTACTAACCGAGCGCCAGGGGCGACGGCATGGATAGTCTCACCCATCATTTCAGCAATCAGCGGACTGCCGTTGTAAAAGCTGCCGGCCAACACCACGTCGAAAGTTAACGCCTCGAAGCCAAGCTGGCGAATCACGCCAAGGGCCATGCCGCCTAGCTCGCGCCCGGCCCAGCGCACGAGGTCAATGGCAACCGGGTCGCTCCCTGCGGCCACCCGAAAAACTACCGGCGCTGCCGCTGCGGAGAGACGATACCGGCACTGGCTCAGGCCTTCCAGCAAATCCTCAAGACCTCTTGCTCCAGCCCATTCGATCAAGGCCGGCGTCAGGCGGGTCGCCGGGCCGCGCCGGGTCCACTCCGCCGCTACGGCGTGGATGGCTTTGGCGGCCAATTCATACCCGCCGGCGGCCTCGCCAAATAGGTGGCTGTAGCCGGTCATCCGGCCGACCCGCCGCTGGCGGTCCCAGCCCCAGCAGTTGCAACTGGTGCCGGCGACCACGGCCACGCCCCATCCTTCCGCTGCTCCGGCCAGCAAGCCAATGAGCGCATCGTTGACCAGTTCCAGCGGCGTTTGGCCCAACTCCAGGGCTGCTTGCAGGGTTTGCAGGATGGGCGGCCGCTGCGAGGGCCAGTCATACCCGGCAATGCCACAGCCCGCCCCGGCAAGCTGCCTGGCAGAAATTCCCGCCGCTGCCAGCGCCTGGTGGACAATGCTCCGTAAGACCTCGGCCAGCCCGTCGTGCCCCACCGAGTCGGGGTTGCCGGAGCCGCCCACGCCAAAACCCAGCGCCCGGCCCGACTCGTCGGCAATCAAAGCGTGGCTTTTGGTCGCGCCGGTGTCAATGCCAAGAAAGTAGTGAGTCATGTTTCTCTAAGTAGGAGCGTGTTGCGTGTTCCGTCTTCCGTTTATTTTACGCAACACGCAACATGTTTAACTCCAAAATTGCGGCAAATAAGCTCGATTGGTCACTAACATATCGTCCAGCACGGTTTGCACCTGGTCAGCCGAAGGGCCGAGGGGGTGAGTCAGCAGGGCCTGGTAGGCTGCATCGCGGTCGCCATGAACGGCCGCCTCGACAGTCAGCAGTTCGTACATCTTTATCTGGGCCAGCAGGCCGAAACAAGCGGGCGGCAGCGGCTCGGCCGGAAGGGGATGAATCCCGGCGGAGCCGACCTGCGCCGGCATTTCCAGCACCCAATCGGCCGGCCAGCCAGGCACGGCCCCGTTGTGGCGCACGTTGACCACGTGGGTTTCGCCCAAATTGTTGTAATGGGCATTCAGCAGTTGGGTGGCGACCGTAGAATAATAAGCGCCGCCGCGCTGCATGAGGCCCTCCGGCGGCTCGGTGCGCTCCGGCTCGCCGTACTGCTGCAATAACTCTTCTTCAATCGCCATCACCGCTTCGGCCCGCGAAGGCGGCCACTTTTGCTGCTCGGCCAGTTTGCGCTCCGTGTAGTAGAAGTAGCGCAGGTAATAGTTGGGAATCATGCGCAGCGATTCGACCGTGGCCTGGTCAAAATCCGGCGAATACTCCGCTTCAGCCCGCGTTTCGAGACCGGCCAGGTAGCCGGTTAGCACCTGCGGCCAGATTTCCTCGCCGTCCAGGGTGAAGCCGCGATGCCAGGAGAGATGGTTCAGCCCCAGCGTATTCAGCTCAGCCCGCGCCGGGTCAATCGGCTGGCCCTGCTCCTTTTCCAATTCTTCCAGAATTTCCATTTTCGTGTGGATGGGCACGTTACATACACCCACGGCAGGCACATCCGGCGCGTAGTGGTTGAGCGCCTCGGTGACCAGCCCGGCCGGATTGGTAAAGTTGACCAGCAGCGCGCCTGGGGCCAGTTCGGCCATATCGCTGGCAATCTTAAGGATAACCGGGATGGTCCGCAGAGCTTTGGCCATGCCGCCCACGCCGGTCGTCTCCTGGCCGATCAAGCCGTGCCGGTGGCCCAGATATTCGTCCTCGCGCCGGGCATGCATGCCGCCGACCCGCAGTTGGGTGGTGACATAATTCGCCCCACGAACCGCCTCGCGCTGGTCGGTGGTCAGGTGAACGGCAAAGGGCGCGCCTTTAGCCTCTACCATGCGCTGGGCAAAGCGGCCGACAATGTCCAATCGTTCCTGGGAAATATCCATCAACCATAATTCGGTCAGGGGGAAGCTCTGGACCCGCTCCAGGAAACCATTAATCAGTTCGGGGGTATAGGTAGACCCACCCCCGATGACGGCAACTTTCATATTTCCTCCTCATAATTTAACAACCTCGCCTGTTTCGGCGCTCCGGTAAGCAGCATCTACCACCTGCATGTTGAGCAGCCCTTCGGCTGCACCCGGGCTTGGCGCGCGGCTGGTGCGAATGCACTCCAAAAAGTAAGCCATTTGGGTGTCGTACATACTCTGCGGGCAGTGGGGGTCGCGCACCGAGGGGAAACCGGGATCAACTTGCTCGACTTTATTTTGTTCTGCTTGAGGCAGCAGCAGACGAGTGGGGAAAATCTGCCCAAAGCCGGTCGTGCCGTAAAGCTGGGTGGCGGCTTCAGGGCCATCCATATGCGGCTGCCACCAGCCCGACTCCAGGTAAGACATGGCCCCGTTATCCCAGTTGACCCAGATGACGCCGGTATCGTCCACATCAAAATCCCTGTAATGCGTGCCAATACGGGCATAAACGCTGACCGGCTGCGGGTCGCCAAGCAGAAAGCGGGCGGTATCGAGGGCGTGAATGCCCATATCGGCCAGCGCGCCGCCGCCGGCAAATTTTTTCTGGGTGAACCAGCCGCCCGGCCCCCAATTGGCATGCACCCCGTATCCTTTAGTACGGATAATTTTACCCAGGTGGCCGCGGTCCACCTGCTCTTTCAGCCAGAGCACCTCCGGGTCGAAACGCCAGCAGTGAGCCACCATCAACAGCGCGCCGGATTTCCGGCTGGCTTCCAGCATGGTCCCGGCTTCGGCGGCGTTCATGGCCATCGGCTTCTCGACCAGCACATGCACCCCGGCCTCGAGTGCGGCAATGGTTTCCGGGGCGTGCAGGTAGTTGGGCGTGCTGATAACCAGGGCGTCAATACCGCCATCCTGCAGCAGCTCAGTCACAGCAGAATATTGGCGCTGGATACCGTACTCGACGGCAAAGTCTGCCATTGATTCGGGCCGGTGATTGACAACAGCTACCAGTTCCGTATCCGGCTGAACCCGGGCCGCAGCCGCATGAATCTTGGAAATGTAGCCGGTGCCGGTAAAGCCGATTTTAAGGGTCATTGTTTATTCTCCCCTAGCTCTGGAAAATATTGAACAGGCCAATGATAGCCAAAGCGGCCAAAAAGAGCCAAACAGCAATGATGACCCCGGCGGCGACCCAATTGGCCGGCTGGCCTTCACTCAGCCTTTTGTGGGCTTTTTGACGGCACTCAGCCATGACCTCTGGCGGGATCATTTTCAGAGCCAGAGCCAGGCCCAGCGGCACCAAAACCAGATCGTCCAGGTAACCCAGGATTGGAATAGGGTCGGGAATGAGGTCAATCGGGCTGAAGGCATAGGCGACCACGCCGGCAGCAAACAGCCGGGCATACCAGGGCACGCGGGGGTCACGATAGGCCAGGTAAATGGCGTAGGTTTCCAGTTTGAGTCGTCTGGCCTGTTGTTTCCAGGCGGCAAAAATGGTCATTTTAGCCTTTCGACCCGGTCAGTTTAATACCCTCGATGAAAGTTCGTTGGGCGAAGAAAAAGGCAATCACGACCGGGATAGTAAAAACAACCGAGGCCGCCATCATCTGGTTCCAGATGACTTTATGCTGGGCTTGAAAATCCTGCAAACCCAAAGCCAGGGTAAAATTCTCCGGGTTGGTCAGGTAAAGCAGCGGCTCCAGGAAGAGGTTCCAGGACCACAGAAAGGTAAAAACGGTGATGGTGGCCAGGATTGGCCGGGATAAAGGCAGCACAATGCTCAGGAAAATGCGCAGTTCCGAGGCCCCATCTACCCGGGCCGCATCCAGAAGTTCTTCGGGAATGGTGCGAAAGAATTGGCGCAGCAGGAAAATGTCAAAGGCATTGGCAAAAAAATTGGGCACAATGAGCGGCAAAAAGGTATCGCCCCAGTGGAGCGTTTCGGTGAAGAAGAGGAAAAGCGGGATCATGGTCACTTGAAAGGGCAGCATCATGGTGCTCAGAACCAGGATGAAAATCAAATCGCGTCCCGGCCAGCGGAGGCGGGCAAAGCCGTAAGCCACCGGCGCACAAGAAAGGAGTGTGCCAATAATGGTAAAAACTGCGACAATCGTGCTGTTCTTAAAGTAGGTCCAGAAGTTGACGTTCAAGCCCGGCCTGACCCCGCGATTCATGGCGTCGGCAAAATTGTGCCACTGAAACTCGGTGACCAGCACCGGCGTGGCGAATTTCTTGATGCGGACTTTGATCGGTTCAGCGCTGGGGTTAGCCGGGTCCACAAATTCGCCCTGGCCTTCGGCCACTTTAAGCAGGGCCATCCGGCGGACCTGTCCCTCCTCGATCGTCACATCGTAGACCGGCAATTCCTGGCCGTTGACCGTGGCCTGCAGGTTGGCTCGCGGCAGCAGGGTCGGCGGGATGCTAAAGACATCCTCGTCGGATTTAAAGGCAGTAAAAAACATCCACACAATCGGGACCATAAAAAAGACGCCGACGGCAATAATGGCGGCGTGGCCCAGGAGGCTATAACCCACTTTTCGCCATTTAATCGGCTTTGCCCGCTGCCTTGAGTTGAGTGCATCAATGGTAATTTGAGCCATAGCTTTACCCCATATCTCCGTAATAGGTCCAGCGTTCCGACAGGCGCAGGATGACGATGGTACAGAGCATGATAATAATGAACAAAATCCAGGCCATGGCCGAAGCATAGCCGATTTTGAGGTCAATGAAAGCCTTATCGTACAGGTAGATGCTGTAGAAAAGGGTGGAGTCGAGGGGAGCGCCCAGCGTCCGGGCCGTGCCCCCGTAATTGGTTTGAGCCTCGGCAAAGATGAGCGCCTGGGTAAAGTACTGAAACATGGCAATCACGCCCAAAACCAGGTTAAACAGGGTAATCGGAGAAACATAGGGGATCGTGATATGCCAGAGCCGCTGCAGCCACGACGCTCCATCCAGTTCAGCCGCTTCCAGCAAGGAGGTCGGTACATCCTGCAAGCCGGAGAGATAAATCACAATCGTATTGCCCATTCCCCACAGGCCCAGGATAATCAAGGCCAGTTTGGACCAGCGCGGGTCGCTGATCCAGTTAGGACCGGGCAGCCCCAGGTAGCTCAAAAAAGTGTTCATAAGCCCGTTGTTGGTATTGTAAATCCAGACCCAGAGCATGGTGGCGGCCACCAGCGGCACAATGGACGGCAAAAAATAAATAACGCGGTAGATAGATTGGCCCGGCAGTTTTAAATTGAGCAAAACGGCACAGCAAAAGGAACACAACAGGGTCAGCGGGACGGCCAAGACGACCATATAAGCGGTGTTGTACAGTGCAATCCAGAAACGGTCATCCTCAAACAAATTGATATAATTCGCCAGACCGACCCATTCCGATGGCGCTCTAAAATGATACTCGGTAAAACTGTTATACAGAGAGGCCAGCATAGGATAGAGAATAAAAAGCAAGAACCCTATAATCCAGGGCGAAATAAAGAGCAGGCCGGTGATAAGATCACGGCGGGTCCGGGCGCTCCAGCCTCGACGCGGGGTTGTATGAGCGGACGGCACGGGCACACTCTCTAGTTTAGCTTCCATCAACTCACCTCCGGGTACAGGTTACAAGGTGCAGGTTACAGGTTACAGGTCATTAATTCAGCAACCTGTAACTTTGCAACCTGCTACCTGCAACCTTTCTGCCTGTTACTTTACTTCTCGCTCAAGGCTTTGTCCAGCTCAGCCTGAAGCTTCGCTTGCATTTCCTTCAAAAGCGGTTCCGGGTCCTGGCCGCCATGCACCACCTGCTCGTGAATGCGGGTCAGTTCGGTCAGGATGTCGCTGTGGACCGCATTTAAGACGATACTGCGGGTATTGGGCGATTTGCTCAACTCAAGGAAGGCTTTGAACTTCTCGTTCTCCTGAAAGCGGGGGTCTTGAGCTGCTTTGGCGCTGGATGGTAGGTTAAAGTTAGCCACCATTTCCTCGGCTACAATCTCCGGCGACATCATCCAGGCCAGCAGTTTACCGGCTGCTGCTTTATCGGCCACGCCGCTGGGAATCACGGCCACGCTGCCTTGAAGGGTGTTCGTGCCGGCTCGCTCTGGATGGTCGGCGGGCGGGGGTAAAGGCGCGACGCCATAATAAAGGTCCGGTTTTAAGCCCTGGATAAAGTTAGGCCCGGTCATCCATTCCCCATCCACCATCATGGCCACTTTACTATCCATAAAGCCGTGCTGCGGCGAGCCGTACTCGCCCAGGGAAGAGGTAAATTTGAGCACTTTATCCGCGCCGTACTTGCTGTAAAACTGCTGCTCCCACTTGAGGGCATCAATCACCGGCTGCGAGTCGAGCTGGATTTTGGTCCCTTCGTCGTTGATCCAAAAGCCCCCAAACATAGGGATATACTGCTCGTAGTGGGGCCAGGAGAAATCGGGGATAAAGCCAATCTGGGTAATCTCGCCGTTAGCGTCAACTTTGGTCAGTTTGTCGGCGTACTCGGCCAGCTCTTCCAGGGTCTGGGGCGGCTTCTCCGGGTCTAATCCGGCTTCTTCAAACAAATCCTTGTTCCAGTAAAAAGCATAGGTGTCGGTGCCCCAGGGCAGGCAGTAATGATCGCCCTTATAAGCGCATTGAGACAGGACCGCCGGGAGAATATCAGCCTTGTCAATGTTACTGGCGCTGATAATCTCGTCGAGCGGGGCCAGCAGACCTTCGTTCGTCCAGCCAGGCACGTTATCGGGACCCCCTAAGACCAAGACATGCGGCGGCTGGGAGCCGGAGAGGCCGGCAATAATTTTATCCTCGGGGACCGGCGCGTTCACCTGGACCTTAACGTTGTTCGCCTCGCCGTACTTATTGAAGAGTTCCTGTAACTGGGCCGGATTATCGCCCCAGGCGACCCAAACCTGGAGCGTGCCCGGTTCTGCGGGCGCTTCCGCGGCTGCTTCCTCAGTCGCGGCTGGCTCCTCGGCCGCCATTTCTTCGGTGGCGGCGGGCTGCTCGGCGGCCGGTTGTTCTTGTTCGACGGGCGCGGGGGTGGGAGCTGCCTGTCCTCCACAAGCGGCCAACAAGCCCAGCACAAGGGTTAGAACCAGCATAGACCTTATACTTTTCACAAACATAGTTCCTCCTTGAATATGCTAAAAACACAATTTTTAGGTCACTGTTTACCAATCTCGCTTAATACGCTTTATGACCGCCCCTGGCCGACCAACGACCGCCGCAATTTATTGAAATAATGTAACTGTTCAGGTATGTCATTTCGACTGAAGTACCCAGAGGGCATAAAGGAGAAATCCCAAAGGGCTGTGTGTCGCTTCAGGGATTTCTCGGCCTATGGCCTCGAAATGACATTGGGCTGATCGGCGGTCAGCAGTCAATGGTCCGCGGTCGTAATGATCACCTCCTTTCTCAGGCAACGATAGCTTCAACCACAGCCGCATGAGCGGCGAATGACCAGTTCGGTGGGCAGTAAAACCAGCGGGGCAGTTTGCCCGGTCTTAATGAGCTGAACCAGTTTCCGGGCGGCTTCGCGCCCTGCCTGTTCGATAGGAGCGCGGACAGTGGTCAAAGGAGGGGTGAGATAACGGGATACGTCAACATCGTCAAAACCAACCAGGGCGATGTCCTGGGGGACACGCTTACCGGCTCGCTGGAGTGCGGCCAGGGCGCCAATTCCGGCTTCGTCGTCGCCGCTAAAAATGGCGTCAATCTCCAGGCCCTGGGCCAGCCAATTTTCGACCGAGCAGCGAGCCTGCTCCTGATCGAAGCCGCCCAGGGCGATCAAGGCCGGGTCGAAGGGCAGATCATGGGCGGCCAGGGCTTCGCGATAGCCCATCTCCCGCCAGTACGAGTCTTCATTACCCTCCGGCCCCCTCAGGAAAGCAATACGCCGCCGGCTATGAACTTCAATCAGGTGGTCCACCAGTTTGCGGGAACCGGATTTATTTTCAAAGGTAACACAGGGGATATTGAGCGAGGCGGGGGCGGAACGGTGCAAGAGAACCATCGGGAAACCGAGGTGATAGAGGCGGGTCAGCTCGGCTTCATCCAAACTGTCAATAAAGACCAGGAGGCCATCGGTGTTGTGCTCGCCCAACCGCCGGCGTGAAGATGGACCGGAGCCGCCCTCACTATGGGTGGAGTGGATTAACAGGTCATAGCCCCCCTCCCTGGCCCCCATTTCGATGCCGCGCAGCATCGCCGCCGAAAATTGATCACTAATTCCGGGTAATAACAGCCCCAGGGTCTGAGTGCGGCGGCTGGCTAAACCCCGGGCAGCCGCATGCGGGACGTACTTCAACTCGGCGATCGCCGCCCGAACCTGGGCAGCGGTTTCTTCGGCCACCGGGCCGGTTTGATTAATGACCCGGCTCACCGTGGCGATGGAAACGCCGGCCCGCCCGGCAACATCGGCAATAGTAGGACGAAGAAGCATTTTTGGCTCGACCATGAGACCCAATACGTCTATACTGACATAAGAGTATGTAAGCGCTTACAGAAAGCGCTTACAGGATATAGTAAAACAGTCAAGTTGTCAAATGAGGAATGTAAGGGGACAGTCCCTTTTCCAAAATCCGGGCTGGTTAGTGATTTAGCGGTGTCTGTTCAGTAGAGATGAAGCCTTTTAAGATAAGAGGCAGGTACAAATTCAGCGTATGAACGGTAACCACTACCTCATCCGGCGTCGGGTCGGCCAAGCCGAAGCTGTCGGTTACGGTTAAGCTGAAGATGAGCACAGTGGACAGACCGGGTGCAGTAAAAGTCGGCTGGATGGAAGTCGCATTGTTCAAGGTCACAGTCGGGCCACTCGTCTGTGTCCAACCATAACGCAAAGGCAGGTTATTCTCTGGGTCACTACTGCCACTGCCGTTTAGGGTAACCAGATTTCCAGCGGTCACATTCTGATCACTGCCCGCGTCAGCGATAGGAGCTTGATTGGCGATGGTGACGACGACCTCATCCGGCGTCGGGTCGGCTAGGTCAAAGCTGTCGCTCACGGTTAAGCTGAAGGTGAGCACGGTGGGCAAACCGGGCGCGATGAAGGTCGGCTGGCTGGTAGCCGGATCGCTCAAGGTCACTACCGGGCCACCGGTTTGGGTCCAGCCATAGCTGAGTGGGGTGTGACCATCGGGGTCACTGCTGCCGCTGCCATCGAGGGTGACAGATACTCCGACACCCACATTCTGGTCGCTGCCGGCGTCCGCTGCCGGGATATCGTTGACCGCCTGGATAGTGACGTTGACGGTGATCGCGTCCTCGCCGCCATTGCCATCGGCTACTTTGACCACAAAGCTATCGGAGCCGTTATAGTTGGCGCTGGGCGTGTAGCTGATGGCTTTGCCTGTGCCCGTGCCGGAGACCGAGGCCGTGCCATAGCCGGCCTGGCTTTTGATACTCCAGGTCAGCGTATCGCCGTCTATATCTTCGGCGGTTAGGGTCAGGGCGAAGGGGGTGGGCGAACTGTCTTCGCTCATGGTCACCGTTACTGTACCATTAGCCAGGCTGAACTTCTGGATGCGGTGGTTTCCAGTATCGGCGACGTAGATATTGCCGCTGCCATCCACGGCAACGCCGAATGGGCCGCTGAACTGGCCGTCGCCGCTGCCGCTGTCCCCCCACTTTGCCAGGAACGCGCCGCTGCTGTTGAATTTCTGAATGCGGTTGTTATTAGTATCGGCGATATAGACATTGCCGCTGCCATCTACGGCCACGCCAACTGGGCCATCGAACTGGCCGTCGCCGCTGCCATAACTGCCCCACTTTAGCAGGAACGCACCGCTGCTGTCGAACTTCTGAATGCGGTGGTTGTAAGTATCAACGACATAGACATTGCCACTGCTATCTACGGCCACTCCATAGGGGCCACCGAACTGGCCGTCGCCGCTGCCGCTGCTGCCCCACTGGCTCAGGAGCGTGCCGCTGCCGTCGAATTTCTGGATGTGGGGGCTGCCGATATTGGCGACATAAACATTGCCGCTGCCATCTACGGCCACGCTAGATGGGCCATGAAACTGGCCGCTGCCCCCCCAGTCTGCCAGGAACGCGCCGCTGCTGTCGAATTTCTGGATGCGGTTGTTGACGATATCGACGACATAGACATTGTCGCTGCCATCTACGGCCACGCCAACTGCGTTACTGAACTGGCCGTCGCCACTGCCACTGCTGCCCCACTTACTCAGGACTGTACCGCTGCTGTCAAATTTTTGGATGCGGTGGTTATTAGTATCGGCGACAAAGACATTGCCGCTACTATCCACGGCTATGCCGATTGGCTCTTGGAACTGGCCATCGCCATTGCCGTTGCTGCCCCATTTGAGGGCAAAGGCAGGCAGCTCGCTGGTAACAAACTGAGGCGCATCGTTGACCGGCTGAATGGTTACAGTGACGGTGATCATGTCCTGGCCACCGTTTCCGTCGGTCACTTTGACCACAAAACTGTCGCTGCCGTTATAGTCGGTAGTGGGGGTGTAGCCGATGGTTTTGCTGGTACCCATGCCGGAGGCTAAGGCTGTGCCGTTGGTCGCCTGGCTCTGGATGCCCCAGGTCAGGGTATCGCCATCGAGATCGTTGGCACTGAGGGTCAGGGCAAAGGGGGTGGGCGAGCCGTCTTCGCTCATGGTCACGGGGATACTGTCACCTTCGGCAATGACCGGGGCGGCATTATTGATGCCTGTCCCCTGGATGGCGAAATCGTAGGGGTTCTCATCGCCGTCGTTGTTGGCGATGGTCACAATCGCCGCGCGCGTGCCGCTTATGGACGGGTTGAAGCGCACCTGGAAGGTGGCTGTGTTGGCAGAGATCACTGTTATTGGGGTGGCAATACTGGTCAGGCTGAAATCGCCGGCAGCAGCCCCACTCAGGCTGAGATTGCTGAGGGTCAAATCCCCATCACCGCTGTTACTAATGGTGAAGGTATGGGTGATAGCCCCGCCCAGGGCGACGCTGCCAAAATTGGTGTCGTCGGCGGTATCGGGCGTAGTATCGCCAGCGACGATAGCGGTCAAGGGGCTGCCGCCCAGCACAGCCATTTCAGGGGTTGAATCGACAAAGGCTGCCAGGTAGCTGCGGTTTTGCCCGCCGATGGTGGTAAAGTCTCCCCCGGCGTAAACGGTGCTGCCATTCACGGCTATAGTCCTGACCACATCACTGCCGTTGGGATTCCAGGGGGTGGCGGCGCCACTTACTGCGTCGAGCGCGGCGATACAATTGCGATTCTGCCCGCCGATAGTGGAAAAGCCCCCCCCGGCGTAAACGGTGCTGCCGCTCACGACTATAGTGTAAACTATATTATTAGGGTTGGGGTTCCAGGGGGTGATGGCACCGCTCACCACGTCGAGAGCGGCGATATAAACGCGGCTCTGCCCGCCGATGGTGATAAAGTTTCCTCCGGCATAAACGGTGCTGCCGCTCACGGCTATAGTGTAGACTGGATTATTAGCGTTGGGGTTCCAGGCGGTGGCGAGGCCGCTATCTGCGTCGAGAGCGGCGATGTAGTTGCGGCTTTGCCCGCCGATGGTGGTAAAGGCCCCCCCGGCGTAAACCGTGCTGCCGCTCACGGCTATAGTCCTGACCGTGTTACTGGCGTTGGGGTCCCAGGCGGTGGCGGCACCGCTTGCTGCGTCAAGAGCGGTGATGCGATTACGGCTCTGCCCGCCGATAGTGATAAAGTCTCCCCCTGCATAAACGGTGCTGCCACTTACGGCTATAGTCCAGACCAAACTACTGGCGTTCGGGTTCCAAGAGGTGGCAGCGCCGCTCGCTGCATTGAGAGCGGCAATACGGTTGCGGTTCTGCCCGCCGATGGTGGTGAAATTCCCTCCCGCGTAAATGGTACTGCCGCTCACTGCTATAGTCCTGACTACATCATTGGCATTAGGATTCCAGGCGGTGGCGATGCTGCTCACGGCGTCGAGAGCGGCGATATGATTGCGGTTCTGCCCGCCGATGCTGGTAAAATCCCCCCCAGCGTAAATGGTGCTGCCGCTCAGCGCTATAGTCCTGACTAAATCACTAGTGTTAGGATTCCAGGCGGTGGCGATGCTGCTCACGGCGTCGAGAGCGGCGATATGATTGCGGTTCTGCCCGCCGATGCTGGTAAAGTCCCCCCCAGCGTAAACGGTACTGCCGCTCACGGCTATAGTCCCGACTACGTCATTGGCATTAGGATTCCAGGCGGTGGCGGCGCCGCTTACTGCACCGAGAGCGGCGATACCATAGCGGCTCTGCCCGCCGATGGAGCCAAAGCTCCCCCCGGCATAAACAGTGCTCCCACTTACGGCTATAGTGTAGACCGTACCATTGGCATTAGGATTCCAGGCGGTGACGGCGCCGCTCACTTCCTCAAGGGCGGCGATACGTCTGCGGCTCTGACCGCCGATGGTGGTAAATAGTCCTCCGGCGTAAACGGTGCTGCCGCTCATGGCTATGGTCACGACGTCACTATTAGCATTGGGGTTCCAGGCGGTGACGGCGCCGCTCACTGCGTCAAGAGCGGCGATATAACTGCGGCTCTGCCCACCGATGGTGATAAAGTTTCCCCCAGCATAAACGGTACTACCACTTATAGCTATAGTCCAGACCGCATTACCGGCGTTGGGGTTCCAGGGGGTGACGGCGCCGCTTACTGCATCGAGAGCGGCGATATAACTGCGGTTCTGACCGCCGATGGTGGTAAATAGTCCTCCGGCGTAAACGGTGCTGCCGCTCATGGCTATGGTCACGACGTCACTATTAGCATTGGGGTTCCAGGCCGGGTCTACTGTATAATCGGCCCGGATATGGGCAATGTTGTTCCGAGGAGCACTTCCGACACGGCTAAAATAACCGCCGATATACCAGCCGCCCATTCCATCCGGGATAGCTGCGTTGAGCTGTCCATTTACCTGGGGAAAGTTGGGTAGGGGCAGGGCACTGCCTCTGTCAAGTGGCACACCGTTGCCGGTGGCCGGTCCCACGTAGGTAAAATTGCCGGCCAGGTAAATAGTATTGCCAACCTGCTCCACATCATAGACCGGGCCATTGGTTATCCATAGATTTTGCCGGGGAGTATCACTCGGTCCCTGAGCCAGGGCGGGGAGGGCTGGAGTCAGCCACAGCCAGGCGGCGAGACCGAACAGAGCGGCTAAGAAGAGGGCGAGCCGGAGGGTATCGAAAACAGGGAATCGCATAGGAGTTCTCGCTTTGTTTATAAGCTGTTACAGTTGATATGGGTGTCCCATTTACGATTAGCAGTAATTAAATCGTAAATAGGTGTTTAGATGCTAATATATCATACCAGGGCCGTCTAAAGTAGTGATATTTGTCACAAATTCGCAGCTACTAATCTCCCCCCTTTCCCCACTGGAGCGATGTTCAGCACTCCAATTTTGCAGCAGCCCTAAAAGCTCTGATTCCTTCTTGACAGAATCAACAAGCGGGGATATTATTTTAACATTAAATCATTTGACGTTAAATTATTTATGCCGACCCACTATCGCGGAACTGATCAAGAAGTCTTGGCCTTAGATACATTCATAAAATTGAGTCGGGCCAGCGATGCCCTGATGGCTCGTTTGAGTCACCGGGGAACCATGCTGAATTTGACGGTCAGCCAGTTTGGCGTGCTGGAAACCCTTTATCATCTCGGCCCCCTCTCCCCCGGCGACCTCTCCACGAAGCTGCTTAAAAGCGGCGGCAACATCACCCTGGTGATTGATAACCTGGAAAAACAAGGTCTGGTCCAGCGGGAGCGTGATCCCGAGGACCGGCGCATGATCATCGTTTCGCTGACCCCGGCCGGCCGTGATTTGATCGGCCGACTATTGCCCCAGCACGTTGCGGCGATTACCGAGGAATTGAGCTGTCTTACCCCCGAAGAGCAGAAAATATTAGGCGCTCTCTGCCGGAAGCTGGGCAAAAAAGAATGTTCTTAATACTCAAGTGATGGGCCAGTACCAATCACCTTTAGCCGGTTACGATAGTTTTCAATTCTCCCCTTTCTGGCAAAGTTTATTCCTCGCTCCGTTCTCGTTTTCCAACCTGTCCATCCGAACAGTTTACCCCTGACCTCCTGACCGGTGGCCCTCCCTGGCCTTTTACCTGATGAAGAAGCGGCCTTCTTTTGCTAAACTTACGGTAACTACGCCTGTAATTAAAGGAGGGATCTATGTTTTCCGAAGCAGAAACTGCCTATCTTAAAACGCAATATTTGGCCCGGCTGGCTACCGTTTCAGATCAGGGCCAACCTACGGTGGACGCCGTCGGCTTTGAGTTTGATGGGAAACGCTTTTACATCGGTGGCCTGGACTTGCCATCTACGCGCAAATATAAAAATGTAGCCAGCGGTAATCACAAAGTATCACTCATCATTGATGATCTGGAATCAGTTCAGCCCTGGAAGCCGCGCCAAATCAAAGTTCATGGCCTGGCAGAAATTATGGAGCGGGCCGGGCGGTTCGGGCAAAAAGAGTATTTGGCCATCACCCCGACCGTATCGTGGAGTTTTGGTATCGAGGCGCGTGAAGACTACCGGGAAGGCAAATTTACGCCGAAGAAAATTGTTTGGACGGAGACATGAACCACGCCGATCATGTCAACCTCCTGCGTGGCGGGGTGCCAGGCAGCGGAGTCTGGGCCGATGTTGGCTCCGGCACCGGCGCGTTCACCCTGGCCCTGGCCGAGCTGCTGGGGCCGGGCGGCGAAATCTACTCGGTGGACCAGGACCGGGGAGCGCTGCGCGCCCAGGAGCGAACGATGCAGGCCGAATTTCCACAGACGGTGGTGCATTACCTGGCGGCCGATTTTACCCAGCCGCTCACACTGCCCCCGTTGGATGGCATCGTGCTGGCCAATGCGCTTCATTTTCAAAAGTACCCCGCGCAGGGGCGGGTCATTCAACAGCTCAAGAGCTATCTCCGTCCCGGTGGGCGCTTCATTTTGGTCGAGTACAATGTGGATCAGGGCAATACCTGGGTTCCGTACCCGCTCTCTTATCAAAGCTGGACAAATCTCGCCCGTGAGAGTGGTTTTACCCAAACCCAACTCCTGGCGACTGTACCCAGCCGCTTTTTGCGGGAGATTTACGCCGCCGTGAGTTGGTAGCTGCATCCGTGAAAAATAACCTCGCATCACGAACAAATTTACCACGTGAGTATTATCGCTGGCGCAATGCGCTTTACTCTTTAATCCGCTTCGCCGGAAATCAGGCAGTCTCACTGCTTAGAAAGGATGCAGCCATGCACGGGGCCAGAGAACAGATCAAGCAGGCAGTCTTAGCCTGGGAAGGTGTCACCGCTCATCTCCACCGCTTTGGCGGCACCGAGTACCGCCTGGGCCGGCGTGAAATCGGGCACGTTCACGGCGACTATCTGGTAGACATCCCTTTTCCCAAAAAAGTGCGGGATGAAATCGTTGCCGCCGGGCGGGCCGAACCGCATCACATCCTCCCTGACAGCGGCTGGATCAGTTTCTACCTGCGCGAACCGGCCGATATCGAGCGGGCTATTGGTCTGTTGCGGCAATCATTTGAATTAGCGGTAAAGCAGCGGCAAAAGCAGGAGTAAACGAACGCCTGTTCGTTTGACATTGTGCAGCGCCAGGACTAGAGTATAATCTGCCTGACCGATGAAATGGAAAGGGGTCGTCACGAGCCTGACGGCACACCACCCATGATGAAAACGTTATTCTGACGACTGACTACTATTTTCAGAGGAGGTTGAACAATGGGTTCTGAGCAGATTATGCGCGAGCAACTGTTGGCCCTGCTGCATGGCGGCCACGCCCATATGACGTTTGACGCTGCCGTGGCCGAGTTTCCATTGGACGCCATTAATCGTAAACCACCCAACGTTCCCTATAGCCCCTGGCATCTGCTGGAACACCTCCGCCTCGCCCAATGGGACATCCTGGAATTCATCCGCAATCCCGCTCACATTTCGCCCGATTGGCCTGCCGGCTACTGGCCCCCGGCGGAAGCGCAGGCCGATGCGGCCCAATGGCAGCAAACTATTGCCGCCTTTCGGACCGACCTCAAAGCCCTGGAAGACATCGTCACCCATCCCGAGACCGATCTCTTTGCCCCCCTGCCCCAGGGTCTACCCTACACCATTTTCCGGGAAATCATGGTCGTCGCCAACCACAACTCCTACCACATCGGCGAATTCGCCATTTTGCGGCAGGTGATGAACACCTGGGCCTAAAGGTTCAACAGCAAGGAGAATTCAGCGCATGATAGCCGGGCGCGATTACATCGGCGTCGGTGTCGGAGCAATGGTCTTCAACGCTGATGGGAAAGTTTTTCTGTCGCAGCGAGGTCCCGAGTCTAAGAATGAACGGGGCTGCTGGGAATTTCCCGGCGGCAGCGTCGAATACGGCGAAACGCTGGTAGCGGCGATTACTCGCGAATTCCGCGAAGAGTACGAGCTGGAGATCGAGGTGGTCGAACTGCTGCACGTCGCCGACCACATCTTGCCCGAGGAACGCCAGCATTGGGTTTCGCCGACCTTTATCGCCCGCGTGGTCAGCGGCACGCCCCGCATTGTCGAACCAACCAAATGTACCGCTATCGGCTGGTTTTCCCTGGCTGCGCTGCCCGAACCTCTCTCGGCGGTTACAATGGAGGATGTGCGGAGTTACCTGGCTAAATATGGCTGAGGAGTGCAAAAGCAAAGCTTTTGCACTCCCAGAGGTAAAAACGGTTGTCTCTTTCTGCTCTTCTAAGTGTTTGGCGCGACACCCCCGGCATTGCCGGCAACATCGCCGCCTGGAGAACCTTGCCCGCCCGGCCCGGCGAGTTCGTCTCCTTCCCGGCCGGCCTTCATCCTGCGCTGGCTGAAGCTTTGCATGCTCGCGGGATTGAAGCGCTCTACACCCACCAGGCCGCTGCCTGGCAGCATCTTCAAAGCGGCGAGCATCCTGTCATCGTCACCGGCACGGCCAGCGGCAAAAGCCTCTGCTATAACCTGCCCATTCTTGACCTTTTACTTCGCGACTCAGATGCCCGCGCCCTCTACCTTTTCCCCACGAAGGCTTTGGCCCAGGATCAGGCCGAGGCGCTGCGTCAAATCGTTTCAACGTTTAACGTTGAACGTTCAACGTTAAACATTTCCACCTACGACGGTGACACCCCTACCTCCGCCCGCCCTGCTATCCGGCAGCATGCTCGCCTGGTCATCACCAACCCCGATATGCTGCACGCCGGCATTTTACCCCACCACACGCGTTGGGCCGACTTTTTTCGCCGCCTCCGTTTTGTCGTCATTGACGAGATGCACAGCTATCGCGGCATCTTTGGCTCGCACGTGGCCAATGTCCTGCGCCGTTTGCAGCGGGTCGCCCTTTTTTACGGGGCAGCGCCCCGATTCATCCTGACCTCGGCGACCATCGCTAACCCCGGCGAACTGGCCGAACGCCTGATCGAGGCGCCGGTGACTCTGGTGGACAACGACGGGGCCGCCAGAGGGGCCAAACACTTCTTGATCTATAATCCGCCCATCGTGGACCACGAACTGGGCTTGCGGCGGAGTACGCTGCAAGAGACTGTCCGCCTGACTCAAGAACTGCTGGCAAATGAAGTCCAAACAATTGTTTTTGGCCGGGCGCGGCGGTCGGTGGAGATGATGCTGAAACATTTAAAGGATGAAGGCGGAAGACGGAAGGATGAAGAAAAAGAGAACTTTTCATCCTCGCCAGGCGCTCCGCGCTTGGCAGTCCCCCATCACCTGGCCCCGACAGGGGGTTCGTCCTTCAAAGTAAGGGCCTACCGCAGCGGCTACCTGCCCCGCCAGCGGCGCGAGATCGAGCGGGGGCTGCGCGAGGGGCAAGTGCAGGCGGTGGTCGCCACCACCGCGCTGGAACTGGGCATTGACATCGGCGGGCTGGGGGCAGCGATACTGGCCGGCTATCCGGGCACGATTGCCGGAACCTGGCAGCAGGCCGGCCGGGCCGGCCGCCAGAGCGAGGCATCCTTGGCGGTTCTGATTACCTCGGCCAACCCGCTGGACCAGTTTCTGGCCCATCACCCCGACTATTTCTTTGAGCGCTCGCCGGAGCAGGCCCTCATCAACCCCGACAATCTGCTCGTGCTGCTCCAGCACCTGCGCTGCGCTGCTTTTGAACTGCCTTTCCATCAAGGCCAGGGCTTTGGCCGCGTTGCCCCGGAACAGGTCAGCGAGTTCCTGCAATTTTTGCGCGAGGCCGGCGAACTGCACCTCTCCGGTCAGACCTTCTTCTGGATGGCCGATCAGTATCCAGCCGAACGCGTCTCGCTGCGGAGCGCTTCACCCGAGCGAGTCTTGCTTCAGGTAGAGGGAGACGAGGGCTGGCAGACCATCGGCGAGGTAGATGGGGCCAGCGCCCCCTGGATGGTCCACCCGCAGGCGATCTATTTGCATGAAGGTCAGGCTTACCATGTCGAAGCGCTGGATTTGGACCAAAATCTGGCCCGGCTGCGCCCGTCAGATACCGATTATTATACCGAACCCAAACGCGAGACGACGGTGCAGTTGATCGCCAAATCGAATGAAGCAGAAGTCCGCGGGGCGGCGAAAGCCACCGGCGACATCCTGGTGACGACCCAGGTGGTTGGTTATCAGCAACTGCGCTGGTTCAGCCAGGAGCGGCTCGGCGAAGGCGAAGTTACCCTGCCACCCACGGAACTGCATACGAGCGGCTATTGGCTGGCCCTGGCCGAGACAACCGTCGAAGGGTTGCGGGCGCAGGGCTTGTGGAGCAATGATCCCAACAATTACGGTCCTAACTGGTCAAAGCAGCGCCGGCTGGCCCGCGCCCGCGATGGCTACCGCTGCCAGATGTGCGGCGTGCCCGAACAGGGCCGTGAACATGACGTTCACCACAAAATTCCCTTCCGCACCTTTGCCTCTTATGAGCAGGCCAACCAACTGGCGAACCTGATTACCCTCTGCCACCCCTGCCACCGCCGCGCCGAAACCGCCGTGCGCGTCCGCAGCGGCCTGGGTGGGCTGGCCTTTGCCCTCGGCCACCTGGCCCCTTTGTTCTTGATGTGCGACCGCAATGACGTGGCTGTCCATCACGATCCTAAATCACTCCTAACCAACGGGCAACCGACTGTGGTCATCTACGAGGTCATTCCCGGCGGCATCGGCTTCAGCGAGCGGCTGTTTGAGCTGCACGATCAACTTATCGCCCATGCCCACGAGCTGGTCGCTGCCTGTCCCTGCCCTGATGGCTGCCCTTCCTGTGTCGGCCCCGGCGGCGAGGAGGGTCGCGGCGGCAAGCCGGAGGCATTAGCCATTTTGGCCGCACTGTCCTGAAACAGCCAAATTGACACTTTTGGCAGCTTTTGCCGATTATGATATACTTCGCTTGTCTTTATCCAAAATTCCTATTTCCTCTCCTGTAAAACAGCGATCCTTGCCCCACATCAAAAGGATATTTTGAGTCGCCAAGTTCGATGAAACAAACGACTTATCAGCCGGTGACTCTGCCATTGTGGACCGTTTAAGGGATGTTCGCGAGCCTGGGACACGCCGCCAGTAATGAAAAGTAATCAGTTATCGGTAATCAGTGTTCAACTGCTCACTGATTACTGATAACCATTTTCAAGGAGTTAAGCATGTTGTCCGATGTATCTCATATTTCGCCTGTCTGGAGCCGGATTACTCATTTAATGATTGAGCGGGGAGAAGGATGTCACGTTTATACGACTGACGGCGAGCAGTATCTCGATTTTACCAGCGGCATTGGCGTGACCAATACTGGCCACAGCCACCCGGCCGTGGTCAAGGCGATTCAGGAGCAGGCGGCCAAGATGCTCCATGCCCAGGTCAATATTTACCTGCACCCGCCGCTGGTCCGGCTCAGCCACGCCTTAAATGAGGTCACGCCGCCTAACCTGGACACCTTTTTCTTCTCCAATTCCGGCGCGGAAGCCATCGAAGGCGCGGTCAAATTGGTTCGCCACGCCACCGGGCGGACCAACGTCATTGTCTTTCAAGGCGGCTTTCACGGGCGGACCGCCCAAACGATGGCTATGACCACCGCCAAAACCGTTTACCGGGTGGACTACCAGCCCCTGCCGGGCGGTATCTTCGTCGCTCCTTTTCCTTACGCCTACCGCTATCGGATGACGGATGAGCAGGTGAGCGAGTTTGCCCTGCGCGAACTGGATATGATTTTGCATACCCAATCCGCGCCGCAGGAAACGGCGGCGATGGTCATCGAGCCGGTGCTGGGCGAAGGCGGCTACGTGCCCGCTCCGCCCCAATTTTTGCAGGGGCTGCGCCGCATCTGCGACGAGCACGGCATTTTGCTCGTCGCTGACGAAGTCCAGACAGGTTTTGGCCGCACCGGCAAAATGTTTGCTCTCGAACACGCCGGTATCACCGCCGATATCATGGTCATGGCTAAGGGCCTGGCCAGCGGTTTCCCCATTTCCGCCATTGCCGCCAGCCGAGAAATTATGAGCAAATGGCAGGTCGGCACGCACGGCGGCACCTATGGCGGCAACGTGATGGGCTGCGCCGCGGCGGAAGCGACGATCAAGGTTATCCGGGAAGAAGGGCTGGTCGAAAACGCGGCGGCGCGGGGGCGGCAGCTCATGGACGGCCTGGCCGAAATCCAGAGCCGTTTCCCGGCCCTGGGCGATGTGCGCGGCCTGGGCTTGATGGTCGGCTGCGAGTTTACCAACCCTAACACCGGCCAGTCCGACGACGTGTTGACCAAAAAAGTCGCCGCCCACGCCATGCAGGAGGGCCGCCTGCTGCTGCTGACCTGCGGTATGTACGGCAACGTCATCCGCTGGATTCCGCCCCTGGTTGCCAGCGAGGCCCAAATCAATGAGGGCCTGGAGAAGTTTGAAAAGGCCCTGGCAACGGCGTTATCCTCCTAAACCGCAGCCGAAGAAAAGTGGTCCACAGATGGACACAGATACACTCAGATGAAAAAAAGAAATAAGAAATAAGAGTTTATCTGTGTTCATCTGGGTGTATCTGTGGACCCCAAATCTGGAGAATATAGCATGAGCAAACTCACTCTGGCCGAAGTCGAAACGATTGCCGAACTGGCCAAACTCACTCTGACCGAGGCCGAAAAAGTCACCTTTCAAGAACAGCTCTCGGCAATTTTGGATTACGCCGAAATGCTGCAACAGGTTGATACGAGCGGCATCCCCCCCACCGCCAGCGCCCTGCCTCTGAGCAACGTCATGCGGCCCGACGAAACCGGCCTCAGCCTCTCTAACGAAGAGGCTCTCTTCAACGCCCCGGAAGCCGAAGACGGTTACTTCAAAGTGCGGGCGGTATTGGAATAAAACGTGATGCGTGATACGTGATACATAAAAAAAGTAATACTTCACGCATCACGCATTACTCATCACGGAGAATTACTTTGGAACTCTACTCTCTCACCATCCACGAAGCTCAGGACAAACTGCGCTACGGCGAGATCACCTCGGTTGAGCTGACCGAGAGTGTTTTGGAGCGGATTGAAGCCGTCGAGGATAAAACTCAGGCGTATCTCAGCGTGCAGGCCGACCTGGCCCTGGACATGGCCCGCCTGGCCGACGAGCGGCGCGCCACTGGCGAGGATAACCCTCTGTTAGGCATTCCTCTCGGCATTAAGGACGTCCTGATTGCTTACGGTGTCCCGACCACGGCTGCCTCGAAAATTCTGGAAGGATTTGTTCCCCCCTTCGACGCGACAAGTATCACCAAACTGCGAACGGCCGGGGCGGTCTTTGTCGGCAAGACCAACATGGACGAGTTTGCGATGGGGTCTTCGACCGAATACTCGGCCTACCAGGTCACCCGGAATCCCTGGGATTTAAGCCGGGTTCCCGGCGGCAGCAGCGGCGGCAGCGCGGCAGCCGTCGCCGCCGATGAAGCCCTGGCCGCGCTGGGCACGGACACCGGAGGAAGCGTCCGCCTGCCTGCTGCTTACTGCGGCGTGGTCGGCCTGAAGCCGACTTACGGCCGGGTCAGCCGCTACGGCCTCATCGCTTTTGGCTCGTCGCTGGACCAGATTGGCCCGCTGACCAAAGATGTCGAAGATGCGGCGATTTTGCTGAACGGGATTGCCGGCCATGACCCGCTTGACTCGACCAGCCTCAATGTCCCCGTACCCGATTATGTCGCCGAGATGAAACGGGGTGATGATTTGCGGGGGCTTCGAGTCGGCGTCCCCCAAGAGTACTTTATCGAGGGGCTTGATCCCGGGGTTGAGTCAGCCGTGCGGGCTGCTATCAACCAACTGACCGGGTTGGGCGCGGAAATTGTCGAGGTATCGCTGCCCAACACCCAATACGGCATCCCGGTCTATTATCTCATCGCCCCCGCCGAGGCGTCGGCCAACCTGGCCCGCTACGACGGGGTCAGGTATGGGCTGCGTGTGGACGGCGGCGACATGTGGGCAACCATCCGCCAGACCCGCGACGCCGGCTTTGGGCCGGAGGTCAAGCGGCGAATTATGCTCGGCACCTACGCCCTCTCGGCCGGTTATTATGACGCCTACTATCTGAAAGCGCAGCAGGTCCGCACCCTGCTCCGCCGCGATTTTGAGGGGGCGTTTGAAAAGGTGGACGTGATGGTCTCGCCGGTTGCGCCCAGCGCCGCCTTTGAAATCGGGGCAAAGGTGGACGACCCGCTGCAAATGTACCTGATTGACGTTTTTACCGTCTCGCTGAACCTGACCGGCGTCTGCGGTATCTCGGTGCCGTGCGGCTTTTCCGCCGGAATGCCGGTCGGCCTGCAAATCATCGGCCCGGCCCTGGGCGAGAGCGCCATCCTGCGCGTCGCTTACCAATATGAGCAGGCGACGGAGTGGCACAAACAGAAGCCGGCATTGTGAGGCGAGGACGCGAAGCGGTGAGGAAACGGGGACGAGTAACCATAAAATGCGGGTCAGCACAGGGCTGACTTGCGAATTATCAATTTTTGATGGTATACTCTGGCCTTCTTGTGAACAAAGGGGGCGAAGAAAGCCGGCCGCTCGGCCACCGAGGGGCATTCGGCTGGCTTCGCCCTTATTTTTTGAATTACTGTATCAGCCAGGAGGTATGGATGTCATCTGGCAAAACCTATAACTCCGTGGTGTTGGTCAAACAAGTGCCCGACACCCACCACGTCACCGGCGAGGTGATGACCAGGGACGGCACGATGAATCGCAGCGCGCTGCCGGCCATCTTTAACCCCGAAGATTTGCACGCCCTGGAAATGGCCCTCCAGATACGGGACGAATACGGCGGAACCGTCACCGTCATTACAATGGGACCGCCCTCAGCCGCCGAGGTGCTGCGCGAGTCTCTTTATCGCGGCGCGGACCGGGTGATTTTGCTCAGCGACCGCAAATTTGCCGGGGCCGACACGCTGGCCACCTCGTATGCCCTCAAGTGCGCCATCGAGAAGCTGGGCGCTTTCGATCTCGTCTTTTGCGGGCGGCAGGCCATTGACGGCGATACGGCCCAGGTTGGCCCCCAAACCGCCGAGAAGCTGGACATTCCGCAGATCACCTACGCCGAGTCCGTTGTCAGCCTGGCCGGAAACGAAATCGTGGTCCAGCGGGCTTTTGACCTGGGTACCGAGCTGGTCAAGTGCAGCCTGCCCTGCCTGCTGACGGTCGTCGCTTCGGCCAACCGGCCCCGCCCGGCCTCGGCCCGCAAGCGGATCCAGTACAAGCTCGCGGCAACTCCCCTCGAATACCGCAGCCTGCTAAAAAAGTGGCCGGAGTTTGAAACCGAGGCCGCCCTCGATGCCTACCTGGCCGAACACAACCTGCGGATTCCAGTCTGGACCGCCGCCGACATTGGAGCCGATGAGGACAAAATCGGCCTGGCCGGCTCGCCCACCCAGGTTTACAAGATCAATTTTGTGGTGCTGGAAACAACGGAAAGCAAGGACATCCCGCCCACCCCGGAAGGCATCCGCGCCTTGATCGAGGAACTGGTAAAAGAGTATATTGTGGGGTAGACCCCGCTGACCCCCACCCTAACCCTCCCCCTAAGAGGGGGAGGGGGAGCCGGAGCAAGGAAAACAATCATGACTGACAACCGAAACGTCTGGATTTTTATCGAGCAGGAAGAGGGCCAGCCGGCCGGGGTGAGCCTGGAGCTGGTCAGCAAAGGGCGCGAGCTGGCCGACCGGCTGGGCAGCGAAGTCTGGGCCGTGCTGTGCGGCTACCAGGTGGGCGAGCTGGCCGAAACGCTCATCCACTACGGCGCGGACCGGGTGCTGCTGGCCGACGACCCCGAACTGGAATTGTACCGCACCCTGCCTTACGCGCGGGTCGCCATTGACCTGGTCAAAGCGCGGCAGCCTTACATCTTCCTCATTGGAGCCACGCCGGTTGGACGCGACCTGGCCCCGCGCATCGCCAGCGCCGTGCGGGCCGGCCTGACCGCCGACTGCACCGATTTGCAAATTGGCGACTATACTTCCAAACAAGAGAAGAAAACCTACCAGGATTTGCTCTACCAGATCCGCCCGGCCTTTGGCGGCAACCTGATTGCCACCATTGTCAACCCCCACCGCCACCCCCAAATGGCGACGGTCCGCGAAGGGGTGATGCGCCGCCGGGAGCCGGATTTCAGCCGCCAGGGGATCGTTGAGCCGGTGGAGCCGGTCTTTGCCCCAAGCGACCTGACTTTGCAAGTGTTGAGCCGGCAGACCCGCGAGTCCACAGTAGACCTGAAGGACTCGCCGGTGATTGTCGCCGGGGGCGCGGGGGTGAGCAGCAAGGAGGAGTTCCACCTTGTCGAGGATCTGGCCAACCTGCTCGGTGGCGAGGTCGGGGCGTCACGGGCGGCAGTTGACGCAGGCTATGTCTCCCGCGAGCATCAAGTCGGCCAGACCGGGACGACGGTGCGGCCGCGGCTCTACATCGCCGCCGGTATCTCCGGCGCGGTCCAGCACCGGGCCGGTATGGATGAGTCGAACAAGATTATTGCGATCAACACCGACCCCAACGCGCCCATTTTCCAGATCGCCCATTACAAAATTGTCGGCGATGTGGCCGAAGTGCTGCCGCTGTTGATCAAGGCGCTGCGGGAGAAGGCGAAATAGGAAGTAAGGAGTAAGGAGTAGGGAGTAGGGTCAGGAAGAGAACAGTATTCAGTACGCGGGAAAATCGTAAATCGTAAATCCAAAATCGTAAATTGAGGACGTATGGCAGAGAATTTTTATCTGGATAATCACGATCTCCAGTTTCATTTAGACAAGTTGGATTTGAGCGAGGTGGTCGAACTCAAAGAAAAGGGCTACAGTTATTACGCCCAGTACCCGACCGCGCCGCGCCATTACCAGGACGCCAGGGATAATTACAGGGTGCTGCTGGAGGTGCTGGGCGACATCTGTGCGACGGTGATTGCCCCGCGGGCGGCGGAGGCCGACGAGGAAGGTGCGCAGTTCAAGGACGGCCAGGTTGCTTACGCCGCGGCGACCCAGGAGGCCATCGAAGCCCTCAAGCAGGCCGAGTTGATGGGGGTCATGCTGCCCTGGGAGTACGGCGGGCTGAACCTGCCGGAGACGATTTACCAGATGATGGTCGAGATTGTCTCGCGGGCCGAGGGCGGGCTGATGACCATTTTTGGCCTGCAAGAGATTGCCTCGACCATCGGCGAGTACGGCGACGAGGTCATGAAGGCCCGCGTTTTGCCCCGCTTTTCGACCGGCGAAGTGGCCGGGGCGATGGTCCTGACCGAGCCGGATGCCGGCTCTGACCTGGGTTCGGTGCAGACGCGGGCCAGCTACGACGAAGCTGCCGGGGTCTGGCGGATCAACGGGGTCAAGCGCTTTATCACCAACGGCAACGCCGAGATCATGGTCGTGCTGGCTCGCAGCGAAGAGGGCACAGTGGATGCGCGGGGGCTGTCGCTCTTTCTGGTGGAACGGGATGAGACGGTCCATATCCGCCGCATCGAGCACAAAATCGGCATCCACACCTCGCCCACCTGCGAGATCCAATTTGTCAACACCCCGGCCCAACTGATCGGCAAGCGGCGCTTTGGCCTGATCCGCTACGCCATGGGGCTGATGAACGGGGCCAGGCTGGCCGTGTCGGCCCAGGCGCTGGGCATCGCCGAGGCCGCTTATCGTGAAGCGCACGGGTATGCCAACGCCCGTATTCAGTTCAACAAGCCCATCCGCGACATCCCGGCGGTCTCGCGCATGCTGCTCTCCATGCGCGGTGAGATCGAAGCGGCGCGTGCCCTTATTTACGAGACCGGGCGCTGGGTAGACTTGGCCAAGGCCTACGAGCACGCCGAGAATCCAACCCCGGAGGCCAAGCAGCGCCTCAAACAGGCGTCGGCCCTGGCCGATGCCATGACCCCGCTGACCAAGTATTACACCACCGAGATGGGCAACCGGGTTTGTTCAATGGCCATGCAGGTGCATGGCGGTGTGGGCTACATGCGCGAATTTAACGTGGAACGACACTACCGTGATATTCGCGTAACCAACATCTACGAGGGCACCAGCCAACTGCAAATTGTGGCGGCCATGAGCAAGTTGCTGGGCCACGCCTTGGACGAACTGCTGGACGAGTGGGCCGGCCTCGATTACGGCCCCGAGCTGGCTTCGTTGAAAACCCAATTGGTCGAGGCCAACGAGCTGTTCAAACGGGCCACCGACCATTTAAAAGAGCAGGAGCGGGAGGTCATTGATTACTACGCCGCCGACCTGACCGATATGGCCGTTTACATCGTCAACTCCTGGCTGCTGCTGCAAGACGCCCGGCTGTCGGAGCGGAAGCGCGCTATTGTTCGGGTTTACCTGGCCGAGCATCTGCCCCAGGTCCACCGCGCCGGCGAGGCCATCCACGCCGCCGACTCAACCCCGCTGCAAGTGAGGGGCGCTGTGCTGGCGGAGCCGTTTTAGGAACACAGAGACCACAGAGAAGGCACAGAGATTCGCAGAGCATAAGCCTTTTTACTTTATCTCTGTGCTCCTCTGTGGTTACTCCGCGAGTCTCTGTGTCAGCACATTTCCGGCGAGAGTCCTGATGGTCAGCAGTCATTTCTGATTCGGATGATCCCCCAGTGGGGTTATCCGAATTTTTGTTTACAAGGGGTCGGGGGTGTGGTATGATGGAGGTAGGATGTGGATAATGAATTATTAGGCTCCCGGAAAGACTCTCGATACTTATGCGCTCTTCCTGCTTGATACCCACTTTAATCCTTTTCTTTGGAGTAATACTTTTTGGTTGCACTTCGGAGGAGCCCTTGAAACCAGCTAATGAAAATCTTTGAGGAAGTACTGAAGTCTCAGGGTATTCCGTTCAAATTAACGAATGATGGTACTTATTCCGTCGAAGTTAATGGTCAAGCACTTGTTGTAAGTCTTGAGAACGTGGAAAAAACTTATCTACGTGATAAAGACCCTGAAATTATTCGTAACTTCGCGGCTACAGTTCTTACTTTTCCTGGCAAACTACCCAATACTTGGACAGAAGCTAAAGATAGAATCAGGTTTTCACTTGAGCCTGCTGAATTCCTGGTGAAATTGGCTGGCCTGTGCTTGTAGTTATTCCAGCGAGAGATTTCATCTTCTTCTTGCCCGAAGGTGATAATGAGCTTTTGGGGAGGGTAGGAACAGTCGTAGTACGTGAGTATACCCAATCAGGTTATCCGATTACGACAGAAGTATTGCGTTTATCAGATGATGGCATCGAGGCAATAGGGACTTATCAGGTCCCATAGTTCGTAGATTGGGTTGAACCAAACACGATGATAGTGAATTTGATCGGCGTTTGACATCGGTCTTTATCCCGGTTACACTTATCCCAACCTGACCGGTTGGAGGCAACTCAGACCGAAGCGGCGAAAGTGGAATTGAGCCATCCCAATGAATAATCTTCGCGCTCAAATTGCTGCTGCGATTCAATCGGTAAAAATGCAGGTGCGCTGGCGGCCGGGGCGTGCGGCGCGTCATCTCTTAAAACGCAAATTGCGCGGTCATTTGCCGTCTGAAGCAACCCTGGCGGATTACGAGCACCTCATCCAGGCTGTTTTAACAGACACACAGGCAAGAGTTTATCTTTATCGTCATAATGACACTCCTTATATAACTGTCTTGACTATCCTTCAAAATCGTCATTGGCTGGTGATGCTTACACTGGATGGGGTGATGGAAAGCGCTTACGTGGTAGAAAACCCCGATTTTTATTTGAGTAAACCTGTTTTTGAGATGATGGAATCATTAGACGAGGTGCTGGCATGACCGATTATGCTAAATTACTGAGTGCTTATGAAGTAGATGTCCGCTTCCCTGATGTAAGTGGATTGGAACACCTGGAAATGCTGCACACTCGGAGCGAATTGGCCCAAGGGATGTCTCACCTGACGGTTGAGCAATATACGCGCCTGGTCGAAGCTGATAAAATTTTGGTACAGCAGGCGCGGCGCTTTTATCAGGCAATCCAGCAGGTGGCCGATATAGAGGAGTGGCGTCGTCTTGAAAACCCGCCGGTAGCCCACTGGTGGTGGTATCTCGATATATTAGCCCAGCTTCCTGAATTACCCAGCGAAGTAATGCCAACAGGCGTGGCGGTATAGAACTGCCTCAATAAAAAACCCAGCCTGCTGTTGATGCGGCAGGCCGGGTTTTTATCTTTCTCGTTTCTTCGCCTCTTCGCTCACACCCAGCGCTTGTAATAAAACTCGCTGTCCTCGTCGTCGTTCAGGCGGGCGGCGATTTCAAACATCCACTCGTCCAGAAACATATCGTGGGCGTCCAGGCGGGGGAAGGGATTGTCATAGCCCTGCGTCAGCGCCTTGCCGACCCGGTCCAGCGCAGCCACGGCCAGTTCGGGCACGTCTATCCGGCGGACGCCCTCTTTCTTCATCAGCGTCTCGTTCAGATTGGCCATCATCATCCCGCCGGGGATCAGCGGCAGAGCGCGGGTGCGCATCATCGGGTAGAAGATGTCCAGCACGGTCTTGCCGCTGCCATAGCTGGCGCGGGTGTACTCCTGCACAATATCTTTGGGCATAAAGAGGCTGGTCGAGTAAGCGCCCTGGCGGCCGTACTCGCGCAGGTTGGGGTCGCGGCTGGCCTTGTCCAGGCTGCCCCGCCAGTCGGCAAAAACGGCCGCTTCGACAGCGATGTCGTTCTCTTCCAGGACACGAGGAAACTCCACGGCCATCTCGCCCATCACATGCTTGGTGATGCCGGTTTCCTTTTCGGTCAGGTAAGTCAGTTGCCACTGGAACATGCCGTTTTCATCGTAATCTTTGATAAAGACCGGCGGCATCCCCGGCAGCAGGCCCGAAATAGCCGCGGCGACGGTGTTAAAATAGACCACCCGGTCCGCTCCGGCCTCTTTGAGGGCCGTAATGATGTTTTCCAGCGATTTGCCAAACATGGACATACCCTCGTTGAGCCAGTGGAAGCGCTGCCCCCAGCCCATTTCGTCCGCCTGGGCCTGCATTGCTTTGCCGGTTTCATAGCCCAAGGACAGGCTCAAATCGCGGGCCACGACGGTCACGCTGGCTGCCGTGCCCAGGCCCATGATGGCCGTTTCCAGCGCCCCGCCCAGTCCCGGACCGGTCGCTCCGGCCAGGAGAATGTGCCGCCCCTCCAACCAGGTCAAATCGTACTGGCCCGCCTCAAGCAGTGGTTTCTGCACTGCCCAATTATTGACCAAAAGCTGCTGTGCTTCGGCTGGGTAAGCTTCACTTTCTTCCTTGCTCGGACGGGTAAGCTGCGGCGCTCCCTCCCGGATCGGCAGCCTGGGATCTGGCTGGGCAAAAGGGCTGATTAAAGCTGATGTCATCACTACCTCTTATTTTTGATGGGATGATATAATGAAACGTGTTGCGTGTTGCGTCTTCCGTTTTTCGACAACACGACCTACGTTTCGCGCCCCGATTTTAACACGAATGAACAGGCGCGTCAACGGTTTTTACAGGACGCGGCAGGGCAATCGCATTAAAATTGAGGAAAAGTATAACTATAAACCCCGTTCCAGGCGATTCGGTTCTCTCCAAACCCCCTCAAAGGGGATGACAGAAACCACCGACAATGGTATGATACGGGGAAACAGTTATCAGGGGACAGTGAACAGTTATCAATCTATCATTCCTGACTACTGATCACTGATTACTGACTACCGTCCACTATTTTCAAGGAGGGTTCAAAGGTGAGCTATCAAGAAAAGTATCGGCAGTCCATCGAGCAGCCGGCCGAGTTCTGGGCCGAGGCGGCGGAAGCCGTCCACTGGTACAAAAAGTGGGACAAGGTGCTGGACGACTCCCGCCCGCCCTTTTACCGCTGGTTCAGCGGGGGCGTGGTCAACAGTTGTTACAACGCCCTCGACCGGCATGTCGAAAATGGCCGGGCCGACCAGGCCGCCCTCATTTACGACAGCCCTGTCACCGGCGCCGTCAAAAGCTTCACCTACCGGGAACTGCGGGACGAAGTCGCCCGTTTTGCCGGGGTGTTGGCCGGCCAGGGTGTGACCAAAGGCGACCGGGCCATCATTTACATGCCGATGGTGCCCGAAGCCGTCATTGCCATGCTGGCCTGCGCCCGGATTGGCGCCATTCACTCCGTCGTCTTTGGCGGCTTTGCGGCCAATGAGCTGGCCACCCGCATTGACGACGCCAAACCCAAGGTCATGATCTCGGCCTCCTGCGGCATTGAGATCAACCGGGTCGTTGCCTACAAGCCACTGCTCGACGCGGCGATTGAGTTAGCCGCGCACACGCCGGAGAAATGCATCATCTTGCAGCGCCCCCAGGCCGAAGCCGCTATGGTTGAGGACCGCGATCTGGATTGGTCGGAGTTGATGGCTCAAGCCACACCTGTTGACTGCGTGCCTGTCGCCGCCACCGACCCGCTCTACATTCTCTACACCTCCGGCACGACCGGCATCCCCAAAGGCGTGGTCCGCGACAATGGCGGCCACCTAGTTGCCCTCAAGTGGAGCATGCAGTACATCTATGGCGTCGAGCCGGGCGAGGTCTACTGGGCCGCCTCGGACGTCGGCTGGGTGGTCGGTCACTCCTACATTGTCTACGCCCCGCTTTTCCATGGCTGCACGACTATCCTGTACGAAGGCAAGCCGGTCGGCACGCCCGACCCCGGTGCGTTTTGGCGGGTCATCTCGCAGCACAAGGTCAGTGTTTTGTTTACCGCGCCGACCGCCTTCCGGGCCATCAAGCGCGACGACCCCAACGGCGAGTATGTCCGCAAGTATGACCTGAGCGATTTCCGCACCCTCTTCCTGGCCGGCGAGCGCTGCGACCCGGACACGCTGCACTGGGCCGAGGACAAGCTCAACGTGCCGGTGATTGACCACTGGTGGCAAACTGAAACCGGCTGGCCGATTGGGGCCAACTTTGCCGGGCTGGGGCTGTTCCCGGTTAAGGCCGGGTCTGCCGGCAAACCGGTCCCCGGTTACAACGTCCAGATTTTGGATGAAGGCGGCCACGAAGCCCCACCCAACCAGATTGGCAGCATTGTCATCAAGCTGCCCCTGCCGCCTAGCTGCCTGCCGACCCTGTGGAACAACGACGAGGGCTTTATCCGCTCGTACCTGAGCGCCTTTCCCGGCACCTACACCACCGCCGACGCCGGGTTCAAGGATGAAGACGGCTATCTCTGGATTATGAGCCGCACCGACGATATCATCAACGTCGCCGGGCACCGCCTGTCCACCGGGGGTATGGAAGAGGTGCTGGCCTCCCACCCCGATGTGGCCGAGTGCGCCGTCATCGGCGTGGCCGACGAACTCAAGGGCGAGATTCCGCTGGGGGTGGTTGTCCTTAAAGCGGGGGTCAACCGGACCGAAAAAGAGATTGTGGACGAACTCATCCGCATGGTCCGCGACCGCATCGGGCCGGTGGCCTCGTTTAAAGTGGCGACCGTGGTCAAGCGCCTGCCCAAAACCCGCTCCGGCAAGGTGCTGCGCGGCACGATGAAGAAAATCGCGGATGGGGTTGAGTACCGCATGCCCGCCACTATTGACGACCCCGTAATTTTGGACGAAATCACCGAATCGCTGGCGAGGCTGGGGTATCCGCACCAGGATCAATAGTTAGCTACTTGTTGAAGTTTTTAAGCCTTCGGTTATCACTATAGGGATGACTGATCCTAAGAATGAAATCGGTAGAGCAAATTCAAGAAGAAACTTGTAGAAAATATCAAGCGGATTGCTTACTGCCTAACTCAGAGGCTAAAGTCGGTATTGCCTTAAATACTTTGGAGAAAGAACCGCTTAATGCTTTACGTCATCCTGCTCAAGTGGATACGTGTGGTTGGTACATTTGGGGAGGCGAAGATTTATCAAATGCATCGGACTTTTTCCAACCTTTACATATTAAGCATCTTACTGAAGAATGTCCCCAGATCGTGCCATACTTGGGATTAGCTCCGGGTTGGCGTATTTTGTTAGCCGGAGATTACGTAGATGTTTGGTATGATGAGACTTTGCTGAATGTAGAGGAAATTGAGGATTGAAAGTTTCTGTTTTTAGTTGAAGGTGGTTTTGAAAGATAAATGCACTGGTCATTATGGTCGCAGCTAACAACCGCTTCCACGCCGACCTGCTACCAGTCGGGTTTGCCACCTGACTTTGCCAGCAAAGTCATTCTAAATTGTCGCCTTTCTTGCCGACCCGCAGGCGGGTAAAGCGGAGGGTGTTGGACGGCGGAAAGAGACTATTGCGTCTCAAAATTACTTTGCCCTGGGGCTTTACAAAAGATGTATATTATTGTAATATACATCTAAGATGAAAACGGCCATTTCTAACTGCGAAGGCTTCCAATGGGATGAGGGCAATTCAGATAAGAATTGGTATCTTCATCAAGTTACCAGCGGTGAATGTGAAGAAATATTTTTTAATTTGCCCCTTATTGTAGCTTCTGACCCCCTACACTCCACGACTGAACAAAGATATTACGCTTTAGGACGAACAGATACGGATCGTTGGTTATTTATCGCGTTCACGGTTAGAAATAATTTAATCCGGGTGATCTCAGCCCGTGATATGAACCAAAGAGAGACGAGAAAATATGCCGAAAGAATTAAAAGAGATACCGAGCTTCAAGAGTGAAGATGAAGAACGTGAGTTTTGGGCCAGCCAGGACTCGACGGAATATATCAATTGGGATGAAGCTGAAGCGATTATTTTGCCCAAGTTAAAGCCATCCACCCGGACTATTTCATTACGATTGCCAGAATTAATGCTGAACGAACTGCGGGTGATTGCCAATAAGCGAGATATACCGTACCAATCGCTGATAAAGGTATTTTTGAAAGAGCGGATTGATCAGGAGTTAAAGCGAGATGCCGAGAATAGAATGACTTTATCTGCAGAGTAAGTATCGCTGGCAACGATAAGTTGTCGGCGTAGCTGCCACCCAACCAACGGTTCAAATAGTTCAATGAGTTGTCCCTGTTGTTCGCCCCGCAACATAAATGACCTCGATAACACCTTCGACGCCGCCAATGCGCGCCAGGATGCCCGGCGCTACCTCAAAAAAGGGCTGGACAAGCGGGCGCGTAAGCTGATTGCTTACCTGCTGGCCCACTGCCGCGAGCCGGTCAGCGTGTTGGACATCGGCTGCGGGGCCGGCGGCGCGCACCATGAATTACTGCGCCGGGGCATCGCCGAGCGGGCGGTTGGGGTTGATGCCTCGTCGGCCTACCTGGAGGCAGCCAGGGCCAACGCCGCCCAGTTGAATTTGAGCGAGCGGGTGGTCTACGAGCGCCAGGATTTCGCCCTGACCGCCGCCTCGTTTGCCCCCGCCGAGGTGGTCCTCATGGACCGGGTCATCTGCTGCTACCCCTACCTGGCCGAACTGCTGGGAGCCGCCGCCCGGCATACCCAGCGCTATCTCTGCCTCAGCTTCCCCCGCGACGAGTGGTGGACCCGCCTGCCCTACCGCCTCTATGATCTCTTCCAGGCCCTCTTCCGCAGCAAATACCGCTTCTACCTGCACCCCTATCCTCAGATCATCGCCCTGGCCGAAGCCGCCGGCCTGCGCCTTATCCACACCGACCACACCGGCCTCTGGCAGATTTTGGTCTTTGCCCGGCCTCGATAAAAATTGAAAAACCTTTCCCATGCGAGTATACTTGTGACAAATTAAGTCCGGATTCCAAGATGTATTTTGGAGTCTCCCCAGGTCAGGCTTAACCGTGAAAAAACAACATTCCCTGCTAAAAATATCGGTGGTCTCTGTCGTTTGCTCCATCGCCCTCGCCCTGTTCAACCGCCCCGCCACCTCCGCTCCCCAGCCCAACCTCTTTCATCCTTCCGCCTTCCGCCTTCCGCCTTCTCTTGACATCCCCGCCATCATTAACGAACTTGACTTCGGCGTTCCCGCCGGAAACGGCCACCGGCCGCAGCGGGTCGCCGTTGACAGCCGGCGCGGCCAGCTCTATACTCTGAATGAGGGCCTGGCCGAACTCAACGAGGGCAACACCCTGAGCATCGTTGATTTGACTACTAATCAGGTGACGGCCCTGCTCCCGCTCGACAACCTGCCCGTGCCGGAGCAGTTTCGCGCTTCTTTTTCCCGGCCCAACCCGCTGGATTTGCAGGTTGACCCCTACCGGCCTCGTCTCTACGCCCTCACCGGCGACCCCTACAGCGACCCACCCTACAGCGACCTGACCATCATTGACCTTGAGACTCAACGCGTTATTGATACCCTGCCCGGCATCCTGGCCGTTGCCCCCGGCCCCGACCGGCTCTACCTGGCCAGCGCCACGCGTCTGTGGGCCGCCGATCCTGTTACCCTGGCCGAACTGGTCCACGCCGACCTCCAACCCCCGGCGCCCGGCTCCCAACCGTTCCTCCTGATTACCGTCGCCGCCAACCGTCTCTACCTAGGCCAGCGGCAGCCGGGGATACTAACCGCGTATGCCGCCGACTCGCTCGCGCCCGCGGGCAGCTACACCGGGCCGGCGCAGCTTGGGGAAGCCGTGGTAGATGAGGCCGGGCAGCGCATCTGGCTCATTGACAGCGACGGGACGCAGCTCACCCTGCGCGCCCTTAACAGCGACGCCCAACCCCTGACCGCGCCGGCCCCCTTTCTCCTGAGCGACGACACCTACAGCGATCCGCACCTGGTCCTGGCCGGCTCGGACCTGGCCGTCACCCATCGCACCATTGACGCTTACCAGTTACAGCTTTTTGACGGGACAAACCTGACCCAATTTGCCAGCCTGACCATCCCCGGCTACCCCAGCGATCTGGCCGCCGACCCGGCCGCAGGTCGCCTCTATGCCACTTACAGCGACGCCGCCAGCTATGTTTTGGCGGTTGACCCGGCCACCGGCGCAGCGGAAACCATCTTTACCGCCCGGCTGCTCGACGATGCCCTGGCCGATCCGGAGGCAGGCCGCCTCTATGTCTTGAATGACGAGCGCACTCTCCAGGTTTTGAGTTTGAATGATTACAGCGAGATTGATCGCCTGGACCTCCAACCCAGCCTCAACTGCAAAGACCCCTCGGGCTGTCTGCCCCCCGACCGGGGGGTCGAACCGGCCTTGGCCCTCGATCCCGGCCGCCAGCGCCTCTATCTCAGCGGCGACCCGGCCCAGGTTATTGACACAGCCTCCATGACCCTGGCCGCCACCCTGGACACCCCCGGCCAGCTTACCCCTGATCCCACCAGCGACCGGCTCTACTTGACCACCCCCTGCCAATGCCGCACCACCCAATGCAACACCCTCATCCTCAGCACCAACACGCTCACTGGCACGACCACCCTCTTCCCGCCGCTCGATCCGCTGGCCGCGCCTTGTGTCATCAACACTGCCCTCGACTCCCAGAATCAACTCCTGTATGTGCTCATCTTCAACGGCGTTGCCGGCTCCAACAGCGGCAACACTTTCTCTGCTTTTGATGTTTCCGGCCCGCCCCAAGTCATCTATAACGGCGGCGATATTAGCTACTACGGCCAGTTTGCTTTTGATCCGGATCGCCGGCGGGCCTTCATTGCTCAGGGTCGGTTTGACCGCTCCTTTATCCATCGCCTTGAGCGGGAGGCCCAGACGATCACCTCCACCCTCGAATTGGCCGGAGCCGAGGGTCTCCTGGTTTATAATCCGCCTCTCGACACCCTTTATGCAGTCAATGGTCAGGCCTTGCAAGTTTTTGATAGTAATCTGGCCCTCCAAACCGAAATTCCTCTGCATGGCTCCTTCAAGCCGCTAACCTTCGATCCACAAGCCCAGCGCCTCTACCTAGGCGGCTCGAATGGCAACTTGCTGGTCGTCGCTGCCAGCGGTGGTCAGCTTGCCGACCCGCCCCCGCCGGCCCTGACTCAACAAACCATAGATCCTCCCCAACTTTTCAGCACCCCCAGCGGCGACTATTTCCGTATTGACAATGGCCAGCTCTACCGCGCCGAGGGCCAAAATTGGGTAGTGCTGGGGCGAGGTTTGCCTGATCGCCGGGTCATGGCCCTGGCGATTTCACCCAACTATCAAAGCGACCGCACCTTGTTGGTCGGCCTGTCGGGCGCTGGCCGCAATGGCGGGCTGTATCACTCCACCGACGGCGGCGATACGTGGCAGCCCACCACCCGCGGCCTGACCGATCTCGACATCAGCCAGGTTGTCTTCTCGCCCATGTTTGCTCAGGATCAAACTGTTTTTCTAAGCACGACTTATCGCGGCCTCTTCCGCTCCAGCGATGGCGGCGATACCTGGCAGAGCCTGGCCGGCGGCGACTCGCAACTCTCCCACCTGGCCGTGTCGCCCACCTTTGCCCAGGATAAGCTGGTTATTATCAGCGCCCGCACCCTGCTCCGCTCCACCGACGGCGGCGACACCTGGACTGATACCGGCCTGCCGCCCGGCAAGGTCGCCTTTTCGCCCGACTTTGCCCGCGACAGATTGGTCTTGAGCGCCGGCAGGTGGCGCAGTACCGACGGGGGGCAAAGCTGGCAGCCGGCTGCGGCCGGGCTGGAACCCAACCAGGGCGTGGAGAGTCTCTTCTTTTCGCCCACTTTTGCCGCCGACCAGACCGTTTATCTACTGCTCAACCAAAACTTCGATCAGCCGCTCAAGCTGCAGCGCTCCGTTGACGCCGGGCGCACCTGGCAGTCGTTGCTGAGTGGGCTGCCGGCCAATTTTGACCTGGCCTCAGCCACTATCCTGCCCAGCGGCGAGCTTTACCTCGGCGATAAGACCGGCCAGCAACCTTTTGTCATCGCTCCGTCAAGTTTAACCTGGGGTCGCCCAGCCCTGGACCTGGCTCAGCTTGACCTGCAGGCGCTGGTCGTCGCTCCCGATGGTTCAATTTTTGTCGCCAATAGCGCCGCCGGGGTGCTCAAGACTAGCGACGCGGGCCGGACCTGGCAGGATACCGGCTTCCCCGCCCGCGCCGACGAAACCAAGGTGGCTCAACTGGCGGTCGCCAATAATGGGGCGCTCTTTGCCGCTGTCGGGACAATCATTGAGCGCAGCCCCAACGGGGGACAGAGTTGGACCTATTTAGCCAAGCTGCCGCCCGGCTTTGAGGTTACGGCGCTGGCCGTCTCACCCAATTTTGCGCCCGATGGAATTGTGTTAGCGGGGGGGAATTACGCCAGCAGACAGATCCTTCGCTCGGCGGATGGGGGCCAAACCTGGCAGGTCGTTTTTGACGGCGCTGCTGTGGAAGGGGCCTCAGACGTGGGGGCGATTGCCATTTCCCCCAACTTTGCCCGCGATCGAACGGCCTATGCCTGGCTGCAATACGCCGGCCTGCTCCGCTCCCCTGACGCCGGCCAGACCTGGACTCTGATTCCCGGCGACAAAAGCGGCGCCTTCGCCCAGATGCTGGCGGTCGGGCCGGATGGCCGGCTGTACCTGGGTGAGCTTTACGGGGGTCTGAGTGTCTCGAACAATGGCGGTCAAAGCTGGCAGGATTTAACGGCCAATCTCCCCGGCGAGCGCACCTGGAGCAGCGCCCTGGCCTTTGGCCCTGACAACAGCCTCTATTTGGGGACGGATGTGGGAGTCTATCGCAGTCTGGATGGAGGGCAAAGCTGGTCCAGCGCCAGTAACGGCCTGCCGCTGGACCCGGAACAGGGCAAGCCCCAGGCAGTCCGCGCCCTGGCTTTCAGCGGGCAGCGCCTTTACGCCGCGCTGACCCAAGGCGGGGTGTTTGTCTCGGAGGACCAGGGGCAATCATGGCATTCATCCAGGAATCCATAAGGAAGGGATAAATCGTGGTGACATACCCAGGAGTCCAGACTTAAGTCTGGACTCCTGGGTATGAATTACATTTTCTTGGATTTCAGCCGCCCAGTCGAAAGGTTAGGGCGGCCACAGCCAGCGGAGGTAGGGTGACAGTCGCCAGGCCGCCGGCGACCTTGACCGCCTGGAAGGGGTGAGACCGGACCAGATGAGGCTGTTCCAGTGAATTTACCGCTTTAGGATCGGGGCCGGTGAGGATTTCGGCACTGTCCAGGGCAACAATAGCTTTGTCGGCAATTTTCACCTGGACGGGCAGCTCCTCGGTCAGGCTGCGGTTGGTCATAAAGACATGCAGGATGTCCTCGTTGAGGATGGCGCTGGTATCAAGAAAGAATACCCGGCCGTTCTTCTGGCCCTCGTAGGTGGGGCCGGCGACAAGGGGTTGGAGAGAAATTCCCTCGCGCCGGCGCGAGAACATCTCAATAGGGTAGAAGGTGGTGTGCAGCAGAACCCGGTCACCTTCGGTGTGGATGGGTGACAGCGCGTTGACGATTTGGGCAATGTTAGCAATCTTGACCACGTCGGCATGGCGGACAAAACTGTTCAGATAACCGGCCACCACCAGGGCGTCTTCGAGGTTGTAGACTTCCTCGGCCACATGCGGCGCGAATTTGCCATCGCCGTCGAGAAATTCGGGTTTCATGGTTCTGTACCAAACATTCCACTCGTCAAAGCACAGGTAAGCCCGTTTCTTACTGCGCCGCTTGGCCTGGACAAAACGACAAACTGCGTCCATATCCTCGATTTGACGGTCAATCGCGTTGGTCATGGCCAGGTAATCCGGGGTATCGTCGGCCCGGTTGCCGGCGTAGGAGTGGAGGCTGATGTAATCGGCCTCGGCCACGTACTCCAGCACCCGCCGGTCCCATTCGATGTAGGTCGGCAGTTCAATGGTACAAGTACCTGCCGCCACCAATTCGATAGATTTATCCACATCTTTCATAATTTTGGCCGCCTGCTGGGCGCGGACGGCGTACTCGTCGGCGGAAACGTGCCCCAACTGCCAGGGACCATCCATCTCATTGCCCAGGCACCACAGTTTGACCGCATGGGGAGCGGTCGAGCCGTTGGCGATGCGCATATCAGCGAACTTCGTCCCCGCCGGGCGGTTGCAGTACTCGACCCAGCGGCCCGCTTCTTCGGGCGTGCCCGTGCCCAGGTTGACGGTCAGCATCGGTGTCCAGTTCATGCGGCGGCAAAGTTTGATGTATTCATCGGTGCCAAAGTGGTTGGGATCAATACTTTGCCAGGCCAGCTCAAGCAGCGTGGGCCGCTGCTCGCGGGGACCAACGCCGTCCAGCCAGTGATAGCCCGAGGCAAAGTTACCGCCGGGGTAGCGCATAGCGGTCAGGTTCCAGCGCTGCAGGGCTTCCAGGACATCGGTGCGAAAGCCCTCTTTGTCGGCATGGGGAGATTTGGGATCGTAAACGCCTTCATAAACCGCGCGGCCCATATGTTCCAGAAAACCGCCGAAGACACGTTCATCCACCGGGCCAATCTGAAACTGGGTGTGCAAGGTTAGGATAGTTTCTTTCATTTTTACTTCTCCGTTGGATCATCATATTCCCGCAGTTGTCAGTTGCGCTAGCTGTTTGGCGCTTAGTTGGAGTTGCAGGGCCTCAATATTTTCCTGGAGTTGAGCGGGCGTACTGGCGGCAATGAGCGGCAAAATACTCGGCTGACCCTGCATCATCCAGGCCAGAATCACCTGATTGGGGGTCGCTCCTGTTTCCTCGGCCACACGCTTGAGCACGGCTAACCGAGCATCGCTGTCCGGGCCAAGGTACACTTCGGGCGTAGGGCGGTCTGGCCGGGTGTAAGCGCCGCCGAGCAGGGCGGAGTAGGCTAAAAGGGTGAGACCTTCACTCCGGCAAAAGTCTAACAGGTCGTCGTTGACGACGACTTGAGGATCGGTGCTACCGCCGTGTTTAACCCGCAAGTAGGTGTACCGCTGTTGGATGCAGCAGAAGCTGGCCCAACGGTTGACCTGGCTCACCCAGCCCGCTTTTTCCAGCCGCCAGGCCAGATAGTTACTGGCTCCAATAAAACGCACCTTGCCCGCCTGCACCAGCCGATCAAAAGCGGCGAGGCTTTCCTCCAGGGGAGTATTGCGATCATCCACATGCGCGTAATAAAGATCTATGGTCTCTACACCCAGCCGTTTCAGGCTTTTGTCACATTCGGCCTCGATCTGTTCGACCTTTAGCCCGCGCTCCACCCCCGGATACTGAAAACCAACCTTGCTGGCCAGGAATAACTGCTGCCGATTGCGGCGCTCTTTCATCCAGCGGCCCAGTAAAGCCTCGCTTTCCCCACCGTTGCCGCCGGGAATCCAGTGGGCATAAATATTCGCCGTGTCTATGAAAGTACCGCCGGCCTCAAGATAGTGATCAAGCAGGTGGCGGGACGTCGCTTCATCGGTGCGGGTGCCAAAGTACATGGCTCCCAAACACAGTACACTGACTTCAACACCAGTCTGGCCCAGGGGTCGAGTTTTCATAAAATCCTCCCACAAGATCAAAGTACTGTTCCGTGCTAGAAATTTTACCAGGCATACGCCTGAGGGGCTTCCCCGCCCGGTCCGGGGAAAATCTCATCCAATTTCTTCAGAATTTCTTCGTCCAGCTTGATTTCGGTGGCGTGGATGGCACTGTCGAGTTGTTCGACCGTGCGCGGTCCGATGATGGGGGCGGTGACAGCGGGATTGTGTAATAACCAGGCCAGGGCCACCGCCGCCGGCGGCTCGCCCAGCTCTTTGCAGAGAGCTTCGTACTTTTCCAGTTTAGCCCGGTTTTCCTGGACTTGCTTCTCAAACTCTTCCCCCTTCCGGCGTCCGGTCTGGAGCTGCTCCAACGCCCCGCCCAGAAGGCCGCCCCCCAGGGGACTCCAGGGGATGAGGCCGAGGCCGTAATGCCGGCAGGCTGGAATGACCTCCAGCTCGATCATACGGTTATTCAGGTGATAGATGCTCTGTTCGCTGACCAGGCCCATCATCCCCCGCCGCGATGCTTCCTGGCAGGCGGTGGCAATGTCCCAGCCGGCAAAGTTGCTGGAGCCTACATAAACAACCTTGCCTTGTTTGACCAGGCTGTCAAACGCCTGCCAGGTTTCGTCCCAGGGACAGTCACGGTCAACGTGGTGCATCTGGTACAGATCAATCCAATCGGTCTGCAGCCGTTTTAGACTGTTGGTACAGTGCTTCTTGATTTTCATAGCCGACAGGTTGCGCGTGTCGGTATTGGGTTCCGGCCGATTGGCTTTGCGGGTGACGGGGTTAAAAACCTTGGTGGCCAGGACAACCGCGTCGCGCCGCCCGCCGCCCTGGGCAAACCAGCGCCCCAGGATCAGCTCGGTATCACCCTGTTCCCCGCCCCAGCCGTAGACATCGGCGGTATCAAAGAAATTGATGCCCAGTTCCAGCGCCCGATCCATGATTTTGAAGCTGTCTTCTTCTGACGTGTGCCAGCCGAAGTTCATGGTCCCCAGACATAAATTACTGACCAGGACGCCATGCTTGCCTAACCGTTTGTGTTCAATGGCCATAGAAATTTTCTCCGTTGGAAAGATAAAGTTATTTTTCTACCCCGGAACCCAGGGAAGATATCCCGGCAATAAACTGCCTCTGCATAAAAAGAAACAGGATGACGATGGGAAATGTCGCCAGAAATGCGCCGGCCATGACCAAATCCCAGCGCTCCCGATAAAGACCGACCAGCCCGCTGATACCCACCGCCAGGGTAAATTTTTCATCGCTGCGCAGCACGATCAACGGCCACAATAAGTCGTTCCAGCCTTCCAGCGAAAAGAGAATAAAGAGTGTGCCGATGGCCGGTCTGACCAGGGGCAGCACCACCTGCAAGAACACCTGGTATTCTGAAGCGCCATCCACCCGCGCGGCGTCTAAAATTTCAGAACTGAGACTTAACATGTACTGCCGCATATAAAAAAGGCCAAAAGGATGGGCCGCCAGCGGCAGGATAACCCCGATATAGGTATCAATCATTTTGAAGTTAACCATCATCATAAAGAGGGGAATGAGCAGCAGATGAAAGGGCAGCATTTGCGAGGCCAGAATGGTAAAAAAGATGGCATTGCGGAAGGGAAATTCAAACCGGGCCAGGGGATAGGCGGCCAGGGTGCAGACGGTCACGGCTACGGTCGCAAAGCCAAAGGCAATGATAATCGAGTTCAGATACCAGTATCCATAAGGAAGCTCGGAAAAGAGATTCTGGTAGCTAACAAGGGTTACTTCCGTTGGAAAAAGTTTGCTGGAGTCGGCAAAAATTCGTTCAGGGGAGCGAAGGGAACTCACAATCATCCAGTAGAAGGGGATGAGAAAGACAACGCCTAAACCAATAAACAGAATGGTTAGAGCAGTTTTGCCCAGGGAGCGCTGCCAGCGCTGGGGGCCTAGAGCGAACTCGGCGGCCTGTTCACGGCGAGCTAAACTTGCGTCCATTTACTCCTCCTTCTTGAAAAATCCGAACAGTCTGAGTTGCGCCAGGGACAGAACCACAATGATCAGGGCCAGCACCACCCCAATGGCGGAGGCGTAGCCTAAGTTGAAGGAGGTAAACGCGGTCCGATAGAGAAAGAGGACGATGGTCAAATTTCCCTGGCCCGGACTCACGGCTCCAGGCCAGAGGACGAAGGGCTCCACAAAAAGCTGGAACCCCCCAATCAGGGTCAGGGTCATGACAAAAATAATGATGGGCCTTAGCTGCGGAATGGTAATATAGAAGAAGCGCTGCCAGCCGTTGGCCCCATCAATCGCCGCGGCATCGTAAAGATCCGGGGAGATATTGGCCAGCCCTGAGGTAAAATAGACCATGTTCAAGCCGGTCCAGCGCCAGACCGCCAAGAGCAGCATGGATGGAACAGCTAACTCGGCGGTTTGCAGCCAGCCTCGAGGCGGAATGCCCAGCAGGCCAAGCCAACTGTTCAGCAAACCTTGCGGGGACAGAATCAGGCGGAAGACCACCCCAACCACCACGAGTGAAGTCAAGACCGGCAAAAACAAGGTCGTACGGAACACCCCCGCCTTTTTGACCAGCCCTGAATAAAGCAGAGTCGCCAAAATGAGCGGAATGATAATCAGGAGGATCAGGATGCCCACCGTATAATAAGCGGTATTGAACAATGACTTATAAAAGGTGGGGTCATTGAACAGGAATTGATAATTACCGGCGCCGATCCATTCACCTGAGCCGACCCCCTGGACTTTTTGAAAACTTAACAACACAGCCTGAATGATGGCCCAAATCCGGAAGATTAAAAATAAAATCAAGAAGGGGGCTAAAAAAACAAACGGCACGACTCTGGGGCGATGAAAGAAGGGGACAGTTGTACTTTTCATCATCGAACCTGCCTTATCAAGAAAGCTAAGGCTGAGGCTAAGGGGGTAAATTGACCTTAGCCTTCGCCTTAGCCTCTAATATGACTACTGCATAGCTTCAATTTCTGCTTGAGCTGTGCTTAACAGTTCCGCCGGGGCTGTCTTTTCTTCAAACAAGCCATAAGCTATTTTTTCTCGAATTTGGACTTGGGCCTCGGGGTACCTGGGACCGTTATATTCCGGAGCCAAACGAGTTAACAGGCCTTTAATCGTTTGCATCACCGGCTCGTTGCCAAAGTACTCGTCATTGTTTTTGAGTTCCGGATCATCATAGACATCAAGCCGGTAGGGGTCAAAGCCTAAATCTGTCCAGAAGCGGACCTGAGCATCCCTGGTCAGCTTGGCAAACTCCAGAAATTGCAGGGCCACGTCCAGCTTGGCCGGGTCAATTTGTTTGGTAATGGCTGTCCCGGTGCCGCCGCCCATGGTCGAGATGATGCCACCCTCTTCAAAGGCCGGCAGAGGACGGACCACCATTTTTCCTTTAAGATCCGGCATATTCTCCTTAAAACGGATCATATACCATTGGGGCATCCAGACGGAGGCCGTCTTGTCGCCTTCATTCATCATGGCGTAGTAATCGGGAGTATGGTGGGTGCCGCCAGGAGCAATGCCGAGAATTTGATGGACATGCATCATATCGCTCAGTAACTGTAAGGCTTCGACGTTGGCCTCGCCATTGAGGATCAGCTTGCCATCCTTATCGTAAACCCCGCCGCCATTTTGCTGCATGACGGGCGAAACCGTCCATTTGTCGGTTGTTTCGACGGTCGCCATCCAGGCCCCGGTCTTTTCCTTGACCTGTTTCCCGGCTTCGATGTAATCGTCCCAGGTTTTGATGCTGTCAATATCAACCCCGGCCTTGTCCATCAGTTCCTTATTGTAGTACATCACCACTGCGCCCATGTGGTAGTCAACCCCGTACTGCTTGCCGCCTAATTGATAAGGAGCAAGTCGTTCCTGGACTACATCATTTTTAGTGTTTTCAACGAGGGGAGTCAAATCGTGGAGTTGAATATCGCCGCGCAGAAACGTGCCAAATTTGGCGATTTCAATGTCAACCAGGTCCGGGGCGCCGGTACCTGATTGGAGGGCAATGAGGAGCTTATCATGCATTTCCTGGTAAGCAATGGTCGTCGGTTCCAGCTTGAGTTTTACTTCGGGGTGCTCGGCGTTAAATCGCTCCGCCTGTTTCTGTAGGAAATCGGTATGGGCATCCACAAAGGTCCAGAAGGTTAAGGTGATTTCCTGTGCTTCAGCCGCAGGGGCCTCGGCGGCGGGTTCTTCGGCTTTGGCCGGTTCCGCCGGCTTTTCGGCCGGGGCGGCGGTCGGAGCAGCGCTGCCGCCACATGCAGCGACCGCCACAAGCAAGATAGCCATAATTAAAAGCAGCACTGTACTTTTTTTAAGGAACGCCATTGTCAGAAACATCTTTGTAGTCCTCCTTTAGGTTTTCCAACGAAAATTGGTGGGTAATAATCCAGCTAAGATTTATTTTTTTAGACTTGATTCTGGCTGTCTTTCCTCCTTCTCCAAATGATCAGTCATAATAACGGACAGCGGTTTTAAAAAAACTAACAGATGGGAAGGTTTGCCGAAAAGTGGGTTTGACGACAAGACTGTGGCGTGATAAGATAAACGCCGTTGGGAAAAAACTCCTACTTATCGTTAATTCAAATATCATTGTATACCCCTGCTGAGGCTGTAAACAAGGGCATAAAGCGGACAAAAAACAGGACTCAAATTAGGACATGCTGACCTTTGAAGAGTTTGAGCAGGCTTTGCGCCATGTCTTGGTCCACTTTCGTGACCCGGCTTATCACCCCCCCGAATTTCTATGGTCAATTTTGGGATACAGGCCCCAGTATGGCGTCGAGGCGATTCAAAACGCCATCACTCAAACCATCGAGAGCCTCAAACCGGCCACGGCCAGCACTGCCTCCAGCCTGCGCAACCTGCGTTTCTATGAACTGCTAACCTGCCGCTATATTCAAGAATTGACTCAAGAAGAAACCGCCGACCGGCTGGGGATCACGCCTCGCCACGTGCGGCGCGAACAACAGCAGGCCATCCACGCCTTAGCCACACTTTTTTGGGAGAAAAGACCGCATCCAGTACCCGCCGCCGTTAAACATGCTCTGGATGAAGGGCCGGAGCAAGACGCAATGGCCTGGCGAACCCAGGTCAGGGAAGAATTGGCCGCTTTACAGCAGAGCGCGCCGGGGAGTGTGGTCGAGGTAGCCACGGCCATCCGTGGCGTGATGAAAATAGGCCAGGCTTTAACGGCCCAACATGGCGTATCGTTACAGATTGAGCCGTTAGAGCCAGAGGTGATTGTGGCGATGCATCCCTCGGTCCTCCGCCAGGTACTCATTACCGCCATAGAGAAGCTGGTCCAGAGCATCTCGGCCGGTCAAGTAACCGTGGCAGTCGAACGTAAGGGGGATCGAGTCCATCTGCTGTTGAGCGGTGTCCCGGCAGCCAAACCGTATCCACCCAATAGTGAGCTTATTGAAGAAATCCTGTCCGTTCATAACGGTTCAATTGAGGCTTTCCTGGAAAAAGATCAGGTCGGTTTTCGGATAGAATTGCCCTCTGCCGATAAGATCAAAATACTGGTGATAGATGACAACGCCGATTTGGTTCACTTCTACCGGCGCTATACCGCGGGCACGCGCTATGAGATTGTGCACCTGGACGAAGGCCGGCATGCCCTGGAGACCGCTGCAGAGACCAGCCCCGATATTATTGTCCTCGATGTGATGCTGCCCGATATTGATGGCTGGGAACTGCTGACCCATTTGAAAGAGCAGCCGGCCAGTAAAAGCATTCCCATTATCGTTTGCTCGGTGATCCGCCGGGCGGAACTGGCCCTCTCGCTCGGCGCCTCGCTCTATTTGCCCAAACCTGTTGGTCAGCGGGAATTTATCCAGGCGCTGGCTGAGGTTCTCCCTCAAGCTCCAGTAGAATAGCTGAAAAGGCCAGTGAACAGCGCAGAAATTTATCGGCTGGAATGCCCGGTCCCATCGCTGCTGAAAAAATCTGGCTGGCTAGGGGCTGGCTGGCGGGATCTTGGGCTGAAATAACAATGGTGGGAATGTCTCTGATCGAGGCATCCTGCTTTTTTTGTTCCAGGGTTTGCCAGCCGTCCATGCCATGCATGGCAATATCAAGCAGCATCAAATCAGGCTTATTGCGCTGTAATTGAGCCAGCGCTTCCTGGCCGTTTGAAGCCGTCAGCACTTCCAGGCCGTTATCATAGATCAGCAGCATCCGGTCTAAAAGCTGCCGCAAGTCAGGATCATCATCCGCAATCAGCACCCGCTGGATCGGCTGGCCAAGAGCATGAATCGCCTTTTCCAAATCAACCCGCAGAATGGGTTTGGTCAAATAATTGATGGCGCCCGCTTCAACGATGCGTTTAGTATGAGTAGGAAATGCACCGATTATTATCGGCGTGTCCGGCAGGTCTAACCTGGCCTGCTCAACCAACGGCCCCGAATTATGGTTTGCGGCTGCGTTGACGACAAGCGCATGGGCCGGGACAGCATGCGCTTCACGGATAGCCTGTTCCAGGGTGTCGGTTTTAATAAATTCAACTTCATTAGCATAGTGGGATAAGAATTCGTAGAGATCGCCTGTATTGTCGCAGATGAGGACCCGTTGCTTGTAGGGTAACTGCGGCAGCCTGGATTTGGAAGTGCGCTCATGCCAGGCCCAATCCGGATTGATCCAGCGGGCCGCGCTGACCGAAGGGGAAACCAATGGGGATATAGGCAGGGTAAAAGAAAAGGTGGTGCCCGGCCCTCCCTTCCCCTTCCTCCCCTTGGCGACCGCAGGGGAGATAGAGGGAGGGCTTTCCAGCCACATCTGCCCCCCATGCAGCTCGACAAACTGCCGGCTGATGCTCAACCCCAGCCCGCTGCCCTTCTGGTCGCGCCAGGGATTGCCGCTGCCCTGGCAGAATGGCTCAAAGATCCTTTCGGTATCCTCCGGTGAAACACCGGGGCCGGTATCGGTCACACTTATAATAATGTGCTGTCCCTGCGGCTGGGCCGAGATGGTGATTCCGCCTTGATCGGTAAAACGAGCTGCATTGCTGACCAGGTTGAGCAGTACCTGGCTGATGCGCGTCCGGTCACAATAAACTGGGGGGAGGTCAGCTGGAAAACTGACCTGCAAGCCGAGCTGCTTTTTGGCTAAAAGAGGCTGGACCGTGATTAAAGCATTATCAACCGCCTCAGCCAAATTTGTCCACTCCTGGCGGAGGGTCAAGCGGCCGATTTCGGTCTGGCTGAGATCCAGAATATCGTTGACAATTTTAGAAAGATACTCGCAGTTGCGATGGACAATCGTTAAATCCTCTAACAGCGCCGGCGAGAGCGTATCGCCATACACTTCTGGCTTGTACATCAGCACATCCGTCAAGCCAATAATCATGTTCAACGGCGTCCTGAATTCGTGGCTTACCTTGGCGACAAAGACGGTTTTGGCTGCTTGCGCTTCCTCGGCTACCAAACGCATCGCCGTCACCCTCTCATTCAGCAGGTCCAGCTCGCGGTAGGCATGGGCCAGGTCATCCAGGGCTTGCTCTAGTTCCATCTTTTGGTCGCGCACTTCTTCCAGCAAATCCCTGGCCTGGCGGTAATTTATCCACGACCAGTGGGTAATTTCATAGAGGGGATGGTAGATGGCCCAGATCACGCCGACTATCATCCAAATGGCTGCCAGCAGCAGCACCAGGGAACCAGAATCAAGCTGGAGCAGGGCCATCTGCCAGCCTATAAGTAAAAGCACACTTTCAGCACCGGCGGTAATGTTTACGGCAGAAAGACCGCCCAGTATTGCAGCCACGGCCACCGGTATAACCAGCAGAGCCATAAAAACTGGCGAATCCAGCCAGACCAGCCCGGCAAGCACCACCCCGACCGATGTGCCAATCATAAACCACTGGACCCCTTTAAGCCACCGCTCGGAGAATTTCCATGTAACCAAAACGACGATCTGAATGAGCACACCCAGACCCACAGCTTTAAACCGGTCGGTTGAGCTGGCCAGGTAATCGCTGCTCAAAATCAGGGTCAGGCCAAAAAATACAAAGCCGCTCAGAATCAGCTTGGGGGAGATAAATAGTTCCGGTTCAACGGTTGAATCAAGCTGGTTCATTTGATTCACCTCCTGCCTTTTTTAACTTTCCCGGCGCACCGGCTGGCCGGTCTCGAAAGATTTTATCACCATGACCCGGGCCGCGTACTATGATATTTATCTGATTTCTCTGTCAGGTTGTGACGCCGCTGTTTTTCCGGTATAATGACAGCTACAAAACGGAGATTAACTCTCTTGTTGATGCAGCAATGGCAGCATGGTTGCGCCTTACCAATAAATCGGGCAGTCTGCGACCGAGCCTAAAAGGAGACGTTGCCCATGGCAAATCGCGTTTTCGTGGTAGACGACGATGTAGTAAGCTTAAAGTTAAGTATGGCAGTTTTAAAACAGGCCGGTTATGAAGTTTTGACTGCCCAGAGAGGTCACGAAGCCCTGCAACGGATAGATCAAATCCGGCCCGATTTGCTGATACTCGACCTCAATATGCCCGATATAAGCGGCTACGAAGTTTGCCAAAAGCTGCGCAGCAATCCCCGTTATGTCCATCTGCCCATCCTGATGCTTACCGGCGCTAACACCCTGGAAGAAAAGGTTAAAGGCTTTGAAGCAGGCGTGGACGATTATCTGGTTAAACCCTTCCAGCCTGTTGAATTTCAAGCCCGGGTTAAATCACTTATCCGGCGCAGCGTCGCTCTTCCTCCGGTAACGGTTTCCCAATCGGTTAACAAAGTGGTGGCAGTTTACTCGCTGCGGGGTGGTGTTGGTGTTTCCACGCTGGCCATTGATCTGGCGCTCAGCCTGGTCCAAATCTGGCAACTGCCGGCCGTCTTACTTGACCTGGCTCTCATCGGCGGTCAAGATGCGGTGATGCTCAACCTGCCCTTGCGCCACTCGTGGGCCGATCTGGGCAATCTTGATCCAGCCGAAATTCAAATGGAACAGATCGAGCGTACCCTCCTGGCTTATCCTGGTGGTCTCTATGTCTTGGCTGTCCCTCACCTGCTGGAACAGGGTGAAAAGGTTACGGCAGCACACGTCTCGCGGGTGATAACTTTGCTCAAGGAACGGTACCAGTATCTGGTGCTTGATCTGCCGCATAACTTTCACGAGACGACTCTGGCCGGGTTGGACGCTACCGATCGAATTGTCCTTGTTATGACCCCCGAATTGGCATCGGTATACCTCACGAGTCGGACTCTGGCTATGTTTGACCGCCTGGGCTATCCCCGTGACAAAGTCTATCTGGTCCTTAATTCCACATTTCAACACCATGCTTTAGCCCGCTCTGATATCGAAGCCGCCTTGAAACAGCCGATTGATCTGGTTATTCCGTATACCCCGGATCTCTTGATCAACGCTATTAATACCGGCGTTCCGGTTATGGCCAAATCGCCAGAGCATCCTTTCGGCGTGTTGATAGAAGACTTTGCTTATTACTTGAGTAAAGACGAACATAAACTGCTGCAGCCGCCCACTCCCAGTCCCGCCTGGAAGCGAGTCACCCAGCGGTATCAACAGCGCTCCAAGAAATGAGCTTCGCCCTCGGACCAATCTCCTGTACAACCCATTCACCTGTTACTTTTGATCAATAGCTGTTCAAAGGGGACATTTTCCGGTTGGCCGCCAGTAAATTTGGATTGAGCGTATCCCGATATTTCCCGATGTACAGCCAGGGTCTGATTCGGCCCATTGGCTCGTTCCTGAATTGGATTATTTCACTTGAATTTGCGCAGTCTGTGGTTACTTCTTCTCCGCCCACACGAGTTGCGCCAGCCGCTTACCGGTCGGCGTGGCGGCCAGCCCACCCTGGGCGGTTTCGCGGAAACGCTCGTCCATACGCCGGCCGATGCTGGCCATAGCGTCAATGACTTCATCGGGCGGAATGACGCTTTCCACCCCGGCCAGGGCCAGGTCAACGGCAATAAAACATTGGGCCGCCCCGGCGGCGTTGCGCTTGACACACGGCACTTCGACCAGCCCGGCCACTGGGTCGCAGACCAGGCCGAGCATATTTTTAAGTGTAATCGCTACCGCCTGCGCACACTGGTGCGGGCTGCCGCCCAAAAGCTCCACCGCCGCTCCGGCCGCCATCGCCGCCGCGCTGCCGGTTTCGGCCTGGCAGCCGCCCGCCGCCCCCGACACGTGGGCACGGCGAACAATGACCGCCCCAATGCCGCTGGCCGTGAACAAGGCCCCCACCAGTTGATCATCCGTAAAGCCATGCGACTCCTGCAAAGTCAGCAGCACGCCGGGCAGAATCCCCGCCGAGCCGGCCGTGGGCGTGGCGACGATACAGCCCATGCCGGCATTGACTTCATTCACGGCCATGGCCCGGGCCAGCGCCCGGCTCAAAATCGGGCCGGTCAGCGGCTGGTGATCGCCCAGCCACTGCCAGAAACGATAGGCGCTGCCGCCGCTGATGCCGCTCAACGAGATGACTGGTTGGGCCAGGCCCTGCTCGGTGCTGTGGCGCATCACCTCCAAACGGCGCTGCATGCGCGCCCAAATATCCTCCCGCATCCCGCCGCTCTGAGCCATCTCCGCTTGCAACACAATTTCGTGCAAAGGCTGTCCGCCCGTTTCGGCTCGTTCAACCAGTTCAGCCATGGAGTCAAACATATTTTATTCCCCCACCTTGTTAACTTTGCGCACCCAGCGCACCCAGTCAAAATCCTCAATTGCCTCAACCAGGTGATCCGGGATCGGCTGGTCGGTTTCGACAATCATCAGCGCCTCGCCGCCGCGCTGTTTGCGGCCCACCCGAAAGAAGGCGACGTTAATCTCGTGCGTTAGCAGCCAGCCGGTCACGGCGTTAATCGTGCCCGGCCGGTCCTCGGCGATGACCAGGAGGGTATCGTACTGGCCGCCAAAACGGACCTCGTAGCCCTCGATGTTGGTAATTTCCACCAGGCCGCCGCCGATAGACGCGCCGGTCACCTGGACGCTGCGCTCACCCGCCCGCAGAGTCAGCCGGACGGAGTTGGGATGGGCATCTTCGCCCAGGTCAATTTCCGCAAAACGGAACTGCATCTCTAAGGCTTCGGCGACGGCAAAGCTGTGGCGGATGCGCTCGTCGTCGGTGGCCATGCCCAGCAGCCCGGCCACAATCGCCCGGTCAGTACCGTGACCCTGGCCGGTTTGGGCAAAGGAGCCGTGCAGTTCGATCAGCGCTTCGGTTGGCTGCGTTCCCAAAATCACGCGGGCCATCTGCCCCAGCCGCACTGCCCCCGCCGTGTGTGAGCTTGACGGCCCAACCATAATCGGGCCAATAATATCAAAAGCAGATACTTGCCGGTTTGAGGTCATACTACCCCTAAAAAACGATTAACTATGCTGTTTCATTGTCCAACAATTTTAGCCAGCCACTGTTTCAAATCGGCCATACCCTTGCTGGTCAATTTGTGGCCGGTGGGATACTCGCCGTACGTTACCTGCGCCCCCAAACGGGTATAAACATCACGAGCTTTCCGAGCTGCGGCCACTGGAACCGTTTCATCGCGCGTGCCATGCGCAATAAAAACCGGCAGGCCGCTCAAATCAGGCCGGGCTGTTTGGGTCACAATCTCGGGTATCAGCCCCGCTAACGAGGCCACCCCGCTGACCTGGCCGGGTTGGGTCAGGGCAATCGTGTTGCAGACGGCCGCGCCCTGGCTAAAGCCCATCAGAACTAGACGGGTGGGATCAACCGGATAACGGCGCGGCAGGCCAGCCAGAAACTCGTTGAGGTGGTCCCGCCCCGTCCAGAGCGAATCCGGCTCCGGCTGAAGCTGTCCCTGGTCGCGCTGATACCAGATATAACCGCCATTCAAGGCAAAAGGTGCGCGGGGCGAGATAACCGCCACACCGGACGGCACGGTCTGTTTAAAAATTCCCATCACAGTTTCATCCCCCAGCCAGCCGTGAACCATCACCACGACGGGGACTGGCTGCTTTGGGCCAGCTTCTGCGGGAATTTTAGCACGGTGAACCAGGTCAATGCTTGCCATTAGACAAAACCCCTCTTGGGCTGATAAGTTTCAATATCCAGAATCGGCAAATTGATTAGCGGATATAGCTTTTATTTTAGCTCATTCCCCTTTTTCCTGAAATTCGGACTTTAAAATTCCCCACCCCCAACCCTAAACCGCTCAATCACCATAAATCCAAGCGCACAGACCAGCATCAGCAGCGTGCTCATTGCCAGCGCCTGACCGTAGTTCAACATCCCCGGCTGACCGAGGAAACGGAAAATGGCGACGGGCATGGTCAGGGTGTCGGGCCGGGCGATGAACACGGTCGCCCCAAATTCGCCCATGCTGATGGTAAAGGCAAAAATCGCGCCGACCAGCAGGGCGCGGCTGGCGATAGGCAGGTCAATCTCGCGCCAGACACGGGCCGGTGATGCTCCTAGAACTGCTGCCGCTTCGCGCAGGGCCGGCTGGATGCTGCGCAGCGCCGGAAGCACGCTGCGAACCACGAAAGGTAGGGCGACCAGGGTGTGGGCCAGGACAATCAACACGGGCGAGGTGCGCAAATTGAGCGGTGGCTGATCAAAGGTGATGATGTAACCAAAGCCCAGGGTGACGGCGGAGGTGGCGAGAGGGAGCATGAAGAAGGCGTCAAGGAAGGATGAAGGATGAAGGATGAACCCCCTCACGGGGGCAGGTGATGAAGGGATTTTTGATTTTCGATTTTTGATTTTCGATTGAGAGTTTGGCGTGAGGGCGACAGCAGCCAAGAGACCGAGCAGGACGGCAAGAATCACGGTAGATACGGCAAAGGTGAGAGAGTTGCTGATGGCTTCGCTGGGAGGGACGAAGAAGAGGCTCTGGTTTTGGGGTATGTCAACAATCAGGGCCCGGTAGTAATTAAAAGATAGGTGACCGGCTGAGGTTAGAGAGCGCAGCGCCAGCGCCGCCAAAGGTGTCCCCAGCAGCACGACCATCAGCCCCAGATTGCCCCAGACCCACAGCCGCTCGCGCCCGCTGCGCGGCGTGTGCTGGGTGGAGTGCCGGGATTGGAGGCTAAGCGGCCGGGTGGTACGAGCTTGCAGGCGCGAATAAATCAGCATCAGGGTGAAGATGAAAATGATCTGGACGAGCGACAGGGCGGCGGCAACGGGTAGGTTGAACAGATTGACCGCCTGGCGATAAATCTCCACTTCCAGGGTGGCAAAGCGCGGCCCACCCAGGATCAGGATAACGCCGAAGCTGGTAAAGCAAAAGATAAAAACTAGTAAGGCCGCCGCTGTGATGGCAGGCAACAGCAGCGGTAAGGTGATCTGGCGGAAAGCCCGCCAGGGACTCAGCCCCAGCATTTGCCCGGCTTCGACCAGCCGGGGGTCGAGGTTGGCCCAGAAGCCGCCAACCAGCCGCAAGACGATGGTATAGTTGTAAAAAACATGGGCCAGCAGAATGATCGCCAAAGAATGTTGGAGTTGCAGCGGTGGAGCATCCAACGGCAAATCGAAAATCGCAAATCGAAACAGCGCCAACAGCGCCTCGTTGACAATTCCTCGCGGCCCCAACAGCGCCGCAAAAGCATTGGCGACGACAATCGTCGGCAGGACAAAGGGAATGGTGGTCAGCGCCTGGAGCAGGCTTTTGCCGGGGAAGCGGTAACGGGCAAAAACATGCGCTGCCGGCAGCGCCAGCGCCAGGGTCAGCCCGGTCGAGAGGGCGGCCTGCCAGAGAGTAAACCACAAGGTTTTGGCATAATAGCTGCTTGTGACCAGCGTTTGCAGCGCCGCCAGGTCAAGCCGGCCCTCCGGGGCAAAACTGAAACTGAGGATGGAGAGGAGGGGGTAAAAGTAGAAGAGGAGGAGGAAGGCGGTAGGGAGTAGGTAGTAAGGAGTAGGGAGTAAGGGGACGATAGAAGATAGAAGATAGAAGATAGAAGATAGTGGCTGAAACTTTTTAAGCTTATGGCTAATATTGGAGGCAGATAATCTAAAATCCACAATCTAAAATCCAAAATTGTTAGCGCAGGACAACCTGATTCCAGGCGTTGATCCACTCTTCTCGTTGGGCGGCAATGTCGGCGGGGGGGAGGGTGGCGGGGTTAGGCGAGAGCTGGGCGTATTTTTGGAAGATGTCCGGCAGCGCGGCTTTTTGATTAGCCGGGAAGACAAACATTTTGAGCGGGATATCCTCTTGAAACTGCTGGCTGAGCAGAAAGTCTGCCAGCTTTTCGGCCAGCGCTCGTTTCTGTGTTCCGGCCAAAATGCCGATAAATTCAACCTGGCGAAAGCAAGCTTCATCCCCGATGACAGAAGCGGTGGGCGCCTCGGTCACGGGCGGGTCGGCAAAGAAAACCTCGACGGGCGGGCTGCTGGCATAGCTGACGACAATGGGGCGGACGCCCTCATAACGGGTAAATTGGCCGTAATAAGCGTCTTCCCAACCATCTACGACCAGCACATCTTGCGCCTTCATCTTTTCCCAGAAGTCCAGGTAGCCGGGGTCGCCAAAATGGACAACAGTGGCCAGCAAAAAGGCCAGGCCAGGCGAGGATGTCGCCGGGTTTTCGACCACAGTCAACCCCTTGTACTCATCTTTCAGCAAGTCTTCCAGGCTGCTGGGAGGAGACAACTTCTTTTCAGCGAACCAGCCTTTGTCGTAATTAAGGCAAACGTCGCCGTAGTCCACCGGCAGGAGCCGATTTTCGGGATCAAGTTTCAACTCGGCGGGGATGTCGGCCAGCATGGGCGAGGCGTAGGCTTCAAAAATGCCGCTGTCAAGCGCCCGGCTAAAGAAGGTGTTGTCTACACCAAAGAAAACGTCGGCCAGGGGGTTCTCTTTGGAGAGAATGGCCTGGTTCAAAGCTGCCCCGGCATCGCCCGAACGCAGAAATTCGATTTTGACATTATTGACCTGTTCAAAAGCGGCAATGACTTCCGGGCTGGCGTCAAAGCTGTCGTGACTCATGAGGGTGATGGTATTTGTTACAGTCGAAGGGCTGGTCGACTCGGCCTGGGCCGGTTCGACGGTATCTGCCTGTGGCGTTGCAGAAGGGGGTCCAGCCTGGCTTGATTGGCTTGCAGCGGCGCAAGCTGTGAGTAGGCTTAGTGACAGTAAAAAGGACAGTATATTTATGATTTTTTTCACAGCAGTTCTCCTTATCTTTGCACTCAAAAGAGCTACGCTTCAATCTGTACCACCAGCAGCATACCCTCGCCAATCTGCAAGCAGGCTTCCGAACCGGTCAAAACATTGCTGATGCTCCAGGTGCTGCCCAGGGTGAGGGTTGCTCCGGCCAGCGGCCACTCTACCCCGGTCAAGTTAACCTGCTCGACGGTAGGGGTGAGCGGCACCAGGGAGAGGGTGTCGCCCGGCTGGCCGGTCAAGGTCATGGCCTGGTGGGGCCGCAGCACCCTCACCGACTGAGACCCGTCTACCAGGGTGAGCCGGGCCGGGGCATATTCGCGCCGGGTCAGCAGCAAAATATTGGCCAGCGTCTGGTCAAGCCGCCCGCCGAGAGCGGTGACTAATAAAATTTCGTCGGGTTGCTCGGCCATTGCCACTTGAAAGGCCAACTCCAGATCGGTTTGATCCTTGCGCACCGGGTGGCGATAGATAGCTACTCCGGCGGCTTCCATCTGTGCAACCAGATCAGATGCCAGAGAGTCAAGATCGCCGATGATGGCTTGGGGGGTTAGGCCCAGGGCCAGAGCATGGACTGTACCGCCGTCGGCACAGAAAATCCGGTCGTCGGGCTGGAGACGGCGGCGAAGGCGATCCGGCTGGGTTAAAATACCGTTAGCAAAAATGACAATACGCGACATAGGCTTAGGCTGGAAGATTGGAAGATTGGCGGATTGAGAATTTATCAAACCGCCGGCCTTCTTCCACTTTTTCAAATAAAAAACCACCCGGTGGAGGGTGGTTAATCTAAAACGTTCTCTATCTCCCTCCGCCGGCATTACCCGGATCAGGTTCATCGGTCACCTTCACAGTGCTATGCACAAGAAGGTATCTCAGCCTGGTTTATCCAAGCCCCCGAAAACAACGATCTTATTTTCTAAAGCATTAATATTATACTGCTCACCGTAGAAATATCAAATAGAAAAGGGGTTGCTTTTTTCTGCTGGCTGGCAAATGGCGTGCAGGTAGACAAAGTTGCCCCGGGGGGGCATCAACTCAACGAGATCGGCAATTTTGTACTCCTCGCGGCCGAGAGCAACAATATCACCCGGCTGGGGTTCTTTATCCAAATTTAGAATACCGCCAATGTCACGGCGGCCAGGAACCACGATGCTTAATTTATAGACAGTCACGGTCGACTCCTCGCTGAGTTTTGCAAAGATGGGCCAGACAGGCGCTTAAATCAAATTTCTGTTGCGCAGCTTAAACGACAAATCGCTGGCGATATTGCGCATCACCAGATAACCAAGATCGGTATCGGTTTCACACAAATGTCTCAAACGGGTGCACTCAATGGCTAGGAGATCAGTAGAGGTAGCGGCTTTCACCGTAGCCGAGCGTGTACCGTTATCAACTAGACCCATTTCCCCAAAACTCTGTCCTTTGCCCAATGTAACCACCACAGCTTCGGCAGTGTTGGCCGTATCCGTGGAGGTATTAATCTCAACCCTACCCTCTCGGATAAGGTACAAGTGGGTGGGCGGAGAATTGCGTTCCATGATGATGTGGTCAGCTTCATAGCTTTCCGGCCGGCAAAGTTTAGCTACCTCCTCCACCATTCTCTCAGATAAACCCAGGAACATTTCAATCTGTCTTAAAAACTCTTTTATCTCTGACATAGCTTTCTCCAGGTAATATCCATACTCACCCTCGTATTATAACACACCTGGGCCGAGTGGCTAAAGGGGGTAAAGTCCAGACAGTATCAGGTACTTTTGGGCAAAATCCACAGTACCTTTTGCGACCCGGAAAAGGTCTGTTTTTCAGTACTTTTGCTCCTGTAATTTCCAGAAATGATAACCTATAATTGAAACTGCGGTAAAAGTTACGCTTGAATTGGGAATGATTCCTTTAAGTTTTGGCTAAGGTTCGACGAGATGGACACGACCCGGCAGCAGATTGCCGCATTAGAGCGAATAAACTATGAAGCGACCTTGGCGATAACTCAAGCGACGCCGGGTTTAGACCTGCACTTAAGAGAAGATGTTATCCTGACCAGTAGTATTATTTTCCCTTTCCCCGATACCACCCACGCCTGCTTGCTCCAGGCCACACCCCAAACAGTAGACCCGCTTATTGACGAAGTGGTTGCTTATTTTAAGACAAAAGGGATGCTGCCCGCAATTTTTGTCTCGCCCGCCTGTACCCCGGCTGACCTGGGCGAGCGCCTGCTGCGGCGAGGCTTTTTTCGCCAGGAAGCAGAAGAAGCCTGGTTGGTGCTCGATCCACTGCCTCATGTTGACCTGCCGCCCGCGGGAACCCTCGCCGTTGCGCGGATTGACCCAACTGAAGTCCTGACCTTTGCCGGCATTTTTTTGACCGCTTTCGGCATGCCGCTCGACTTTGCCCCGGCGATGGCCCAACTGCTCACCCCTTCGCTGCATCTGCCGGGTGTCTATCACTATTTGGCCCGGTGCGAGGAACAGCCCGTGGGCATTTGTTCGCTGATCTGCTACCAAAATGTTGGCATTCTCGGCAGCGCCGGGGTGATTCCGGCCTATCGAGGCAGCAAAGCTATCTTCAGGCTCATTGTTGAGGCGGTCCAGCGGGCCAGGCAGCAGGGGGTAGACACCCTCTTGCTGCAAACCACAGCCGGCGCTCCCCTGGAACGCCTGCTGCGGATCAATGGTTTCAAACGAGCTTTTACCCGGATTGGTTATACTTTATCGTGAGCGCGTTGGTTCAGATTGCCGATTTAAAAAAAGTGTACCAGACCGGCGAAGTCTATTTTGAGGCCCTCAAAGGCGTCTGCCTGAGTGTAGCAGCGGGAGATTTCATCGCCATTATGGGTCATTCCGGCAGCGGCAAGTCTACTTTGTTACATCTGGTCGGTGGGCTGGACCGGCCCAATGCCGGTTCGGTGCAGGTGGGCGACTTTGCTCTGCACACGATGAATGAGACAGCCTTAGCCAAATTCCGGCGGGTCCACATCGGTTTTATTTTTCAGTTCTTTAATCTTATAGATAATTTGACCGTGCAGGCGAATGTCGAACTGCCCGCGCTGCTGCTGGAGAAGAAGGACAAAAAAGCCATCCGCGAACGCTCAGAACGGCTGTTGGAGCGGTTGGGCATCGGCAGCCAGAGCCAAAAGCATCCCTGGGAACTCTCCGGCGGCCAGCAGCAGCGGGTCGCCATTGCCAGGGCGCTGATCAACACCCCTACCTTACTCCTGGCCGACGAACCCACCGGCAACCTGGACAGTGCCAGCAGCCAGGAAGTATTGCAGATTTTGAGCGAGTTCAACGAGCAGGGCCAAACCATTTTGATGGTCACGCACGATCCAGTCGCGGCGGCCAGGGCCAAATGCGTGTTGTTCATTCACGATGGCTGCTTGGTGGGCAATATGCCCGGTGGGAGCGCCAAAAAGATTGCTCAGCGATTGGCGGAGCTACGTTAATGGATGCCATCCTTCCCAAAATTAAGGCTGATGTCACCAGCCGGCCGCTCATCACGCTCCTGATTCTGGTCACCATCATCGCCGCGTCTACCCTGCTGACCCTGGCCCTGGCGACCTTGATGAATCTCAGCGGCCCCTATGATAAATCCTTTGCGGAACTCAATGGGGCGCACCTCTGGCTTTACTTCAACCGCGAGCGCATCCGGGCGCGCGATATTGAATGGATCGAGTCGCTGCCGGAAGTGGCCGCCAGTACCGGGGTGCAGTACAGCGTCCAGAGCCGGGTACGGATTCACGACACCCGCGTTTTGAGCAGTTTGCGGGTCATACCGGAGGAACAACCGGCGGTCAATCGCCTGCTGCTGCAGCAGGGCCGTTATCTCGAGCCGCGCCGGTTTGAGCTTCTGGCCAACGAAGATTTTAACTTTTTCTACCAGCTCGCCCTGGACGAAAGCGTGGGTGTGACCGGGGCAGACGGCAAGGAGATTTACCTGCCGGTCAGTGGTTTTACCTATAATCCCATGTGGGACACCTATCGCAGCGTCCAGCCGCCATATCTGTACCTGAGCGAAAAAACGCTGCGCGAGCTTTTCCCCGACGAGTCAGCGTGGGAGTGGTCGCTGGGCCTGCGCCTGGCCGATCCGGAGGCGGTAGACCAGGTGCTAAACCAGATCAAGGAGAAACTCCGCTCCGAGGCGGTGGAGGCCCACACCGATTGGCGCGATGTCAGAACATCGGCCATTTTTGAGGCGCAGCTCAATTTTGTCTTTCTGGGCGCGTTTAGCTTCTTTGCCATCCTGGCGACCATTCTGGTGGTGGCCAGCAGCATCAGCGCCATCGTCCTGGCGCAGTTCAAGCAAATTGGCATGCTCAAGGCAATTGGCTTTACCCAGAATCAAATTTTGTGGCTTTACCTGGGCCAATATCTGTTCTTGAGCTTGATTGGCAGCTTGTGCGGGTTGGGCTTGGGTATTCTGCTAGCGCCGCTGGCGTTGGACAGCGTAGCCGTTTCCTTAAATACCACCTTTCAATCCCCGCTTAATTTTATGCTCGCGGCGCTGGTCTTTAGCATTGTTCCCGGGGTGGTCGTGTTAGCCTGCCTCGGCGCGGCCTACCGGGGAGCGAGGGCGAATATCATCAAGGCGATTGCCATCGGAGCCGAGGCGCCCCAGCCAAAGCTGGCGACGGGAACGCAGTGGGTTGCTCAATTGGGGCTGCCTATTCTCATGGTCCTGGGGTTCAACGATCTGTTGGCCCGGCCCTTCCGCTCATTTTTAACGGGCTTAAATCTGACCATCGGCGTGATGGGGGTGGTCTTTGGCCTGGCTATCAACGAGACACTGGAAGCCTACATGGCCGACCCGTCCCTGCTGGGCATTGTTTATGACGCCATTGTGACTAGGGATGAAACCGGCGACAGCCGGACCCAGCATCTCCTGCGAACCGCACCGGGCGTTGAGGCTTTTTACGGGGAGCAACTGGTTGACGCGGAGACACTGGGCGGCCAATCCTTCCAAATCAGGGCGGTCGAGGGCAACGTGACGGCGTTTCCGATTAAAATAGCCGAAGGGCGCTTTTTTCAGCCTGACGCCTATGAAGCTATTGCCGGGCAGGGCTTGCTCGATTGGTTGGGGCTACAGGTAAGCGATGAGCTGACCCTGACTTTAGAGGATAAGGAGCACAAGCCCTTGACCTGGCGCATTGTTGGCCGCTACGCCGAGCCAAGCAACGCCGGCCAAATGCTGATGCTGGGTCTGCCCACCGCGACTCGCGCCGTCAAACACCTCAGCCCAACCACGTATTACCTGAAACTCAGCCCTGCGGCGAATGTGACGCAGTTGAAACATCATCTGCAGCCAGGCCGGGAGGCCGATTTAACTTTGACCCTGGTGGATAAAATTATCCCCTGGAGTGTTTTGTATCTCCAGGTGGGCCTGTTTGGATTGGCGGTTATTTTAATCGGGATGGCGCTGGTCAATGTGTTTAATACGTCCCTGCTGGCCGTTCAGGAGAAATTGAGGGCCGTCGGTGTGCTCAAGACACTGGGTATGACTCCGGGCCAGGTGGTGACTATGGTAAATACTTCAACCGGATTTTTAGGGCTGCTGGCTACGCTAGCAGGTATCCCCTTGGGGCTAGTTTTTACCAAAGGCATCTTGACTTCATTAGCGCAGGCTTATGGCATTGGTGAGGTGAATGTAACATTGAATTACTTGTACGTGCTCCTCTTAATTCCCTTAATGGTTACTGTCAGCATGATTGGCAGCCTGATCCCAGCGCGACAGGCGGCTAACGTGTCTATTGTGCGAGTATTGCGGAATGAGTAAGTCAGGCCAAAAACTGGACTTGATAAAACAGAACCTGTTCCCCAGCCCATCCCCTTGGGATTATGTGCGTCAATTTTGGGCCGAGTCCAAAATCTTCCGGCGGGTGATGATGGCCGCTATAATTTACCTGGCGCTGCGCCTGGCCTTGCAGGGTGCGGTCTTGGCGCAGGTTTTATCAGCCGGCCCGGTAGCCTCAGAAACAACCCTGATCTCAAACGACCTGCAAATCTACCTGGCGGCAGCCAACCGTTTACAGCAGCAGCAGGATCTGTATCTGCAAGAGGCGCTGGATCGAGTGGCCGTTTTTCAATACGCCCCTGCCTTTGCCCTGGCCTTGACACCCCTGCTCCCCATTCCCTTTGGCCTGCTGGCCCTGCTGGCGACCCTGCTCAATATCGGCGCTTATATCTTGTTTTACCTTTGGTGGGGCCGGATCTTTACCCGGCTGGGCCTTGACCGGGCCAATCAAATGCTGGCCTGGACGCTGCCGGTTTGGCTGGTTTTCGCCGCATTCTGGGGCGATCTCTCCTATCTCAATATCTATGTAATCACCAGCCTCATTTGCACCTGGCTCATCGAAGCTGTTCTGGAGGAACGCCTGGGCTGGTCGCTGGTGTGGGTTTCCCTCATCCTGCAGACGAAACCTTACCTGGCCTTTCCGCTGGCAATCCCGCTGATTTTGGGCCGGCCTCGTTTCTTCTTTAAGCTACTTATTCTGACTGCCGGGGCGTATGGGATTATTACCGGCGCGACGATTGGGCTGATGGGACCGGCTTACGGCTGGGAGCAGTACCTTGCTTACCTTCGTTTCCTGGCCGACATGACCGCCAACTTCCCCTGGCGTAGCCCTGAAAGCGGCTTTTTGGGCTATAACCACTCTATCCTGCAAATTATCTTCTACTGGCTCGGCGTAACTCCGGGCGCGCTGCACCTGGCAACCGCCGTCAAGCTGCTCCTATTAGTCCCCCTGGCTGTAGTTAGCACGCGTCATTTCCTTCGACCCGCCCGTTGCGCCGGCCGGTCAGCGCAGCAGTTAGCGTTGAGTCTGGCCTTCGCCCTGTATGCCGGGGCGCTCATCTGGCTCGACATCGTTTGGGAAATGACCCTCGGCATTGTCGTTTTTGCCTACCTGCTGGCCTCGTTACCGCAGCGCAGCGCCAAAATTTGGGCCTGGGTTGTTTTTCTGCCATATGCCCTCCTGGATTTCTGGCAGGTCGCCAGTTTTGTCGTCCTTGGCCCGGCCATTATCTCGCCCGACCTGTACATCTGGACAGACCCCAGCATTTACATTCCGCTGGTGATGGGCGTCATCCTAATTTTTTATGGCTTGTTGGTCAAACACCTGTGGGACATGCCGCTGCGGGCATCAACCAATGTTCTGCCAATCCCGGCCTTTATTTACCCTCGCCGCCCGCCCCGCGATAAATCACGGACCTACTTAACGGCGCCCGATCAATCGGACTAAGCCAAGCGGATTAAGAAGTATCATGTCAGGCTCACTTTTATCCACTTTTAAGGCTAACCCCCTCAAGGCTCGCCCCGTGCCGGCTCAGCCCGGTTTTTTGCTGCGCTTGTGGGTGGTCGCTCGCCTGCCGCTGTTGATCGCCGCCCTCTATTTTTTCTGGCCTGACGAATTTATCTGGCTGGCGACCCTTTTGGCAATCCATCTGGTCGGCACAGCGCCGGAAAGAGTTGCTGTTTTTTTGCTAATTGGCCTGATCCTGGGTGGAAGCTTCGTTTTGGCCAGGCTACTGCCTGCTAAACCGCTGCGCTTTTTAGCGCCGTTGGGTATTGCTTTCGGTTTATTTGGGGGCCTCTTTCATTGGATACCCAACGCTTATCCTCTTGTGATGGCCCTTCTGCTGGTAGGTGTCTTGGCAGTCAATACCATCCCGGATGCCTGGCTGGTTAACTTTATTTCTAAGAACCCGGGCCGCCTTATTGTTAACCTTATTTTTGGCATTATCATCGGTTTCTCGGAGTTGCTTCTGGTGAAACCCCTGCTGTTATGGCTGCCGGCCCGGTGGCAGACCTCAAAGGTTTTTAACTCATTTGAGGTCCCGCTGCCAGCCTTGTTTTTGGTTTCCGGCCTGGCCGGGTTCCTCCTGGACCCGTACAGCTTGAGTGACCTCCATCGAACCTTATGGCCAGACCCGGCGGTTCATCTGTTTGCCAGAGGAAACTTCAATTGGTTAGAGCTTGATCTTGAGCGCCGGACCCTCTACGCCAGCGGCTTTGGCACAAATTATCTGCAAGCTTTTAATCTAGACGCACTTGACCAACCTGCTCGCCAATCTCCGGTTGAGAACGGTTACGCTCAAGGCTTTGACTATAATCCTTCAGCGCACGAATTGTACGTTTATAACCAACTGACCCACGAACTTATCTTTTTGAATGCGACTACATTGGAGCTCAAAAAATCAGTACCCACGCCGGAGGTCTCTCCGGGGGATGCCTGGTTGGTCTGGGACGAATTTTCTAACAGCATTCTTATTGCTTCTGAGGCAGATGAACACACGGGGTACCCTTTTGTGGTAATTGATGCGGCAACAGGGAAAGTTCTTGATACCCGTAACGAAGCCCCCGGAAGCATTGCCCTCCATCCGGCTAAACCCTGGCTCTATCTGAGTTTTTTTCGTAGAGATAGCGAGTTGCTGGTGTATGACACGCAGTTACTTCGCCTTGTGGCTAAAGCCCCCACTCCTGAGCGCCTGGATCGGATGACATTTGCCGTTGTTGCCAATGAATTAGAACTACTGGTACCCTCTCCGGCGGCCTCGGTGATTCTAAGATTTAACGCCGAGACGCTTGAGCGTAAAGAAGCGATTAAAACTCTCTTCGGGGCGCGAGCCATCGCCGTCGACTCAATCCACAATTTAATAGTGTGCGGCAGTTTAGTCACCAATAGGCTCGAAGTTATTGACCTAACGACGCAGCAGCCTATTGCCGAATACTATGTGGGGCCCTGGCAGCGCACTATCAGGCTTGATAGCCAAGCTGGAATTGCCTATGTTTCAACTCACGAAGGAATTTTTAGGATTAATTATCTTAAGTAGGATTTTTAGGTAAGTTCTATGATCGCCACAGCTAATAACCAATCTGACTTAGACAGACGAAAAGGTGTAATCTTTACTTATTTTGTAGGTATAACATGGGTTATCTCACTCATTAATACCGCTCAAAATTTGTATCTTACCTTTACCTTGAACGAAATTGATGCGCAGGAATATGCCAATTACAATTTTAGCAATATTGGATTTTTAATCGTCTTGGGTTTAATATGGCTGGGGCATCGCTGGTATCCCTGGTTGATGCGGCATATTTTTGTGCTCCTGTTAGCCATAGGTATTATTTTCTTTTTTGATCTACAAGAACTGAATGGACTTTTTATTATTTTTACTCTGCCAATTATTATGGCTGCCTTTCTCATCCAGCCGGTTTATAGCTTAATTTACTACGTAGTGATTGTAACCGTTTATCTTACCAGGCTCTATTCGGCAGGATTTTCAATTTATGACGAAAAATTATTTCCTTTTTTAAGTCTAATATCTCTGACGATATTGGTCGTTGTATCCTGGCTCATTGCCCAGTCGTTAAATAAAGCCCTCGCCGAAGCCAGCGCCTTGAACAGAGAACTCGACCAGCGGGTGCAGGATCGTACCCGCCAGTTGGCAGAAGCTCTCGATCGCGAGAGCGCGACGGCGATACGAAACACCACCATTTTGGAGTCGATTGCCGATGGGGTATTGTTTTTTGATGCCAATCAGCAGGTGCTGATTGCCAACCCGGCCGCCAATCAACTTGCCCGACAAGATTTGCATGCCTCGACCCTGAGCAGCATCTTGACTACGATTGAGGAAAAAGCCAGAGAGACTATTAAAACCTGGGTGCTGGGTCAAAAGCCGGCCGATCAAAATAACGTCAAGTTCGAATGGCATGGCCGCACCATCTCGGCTACTATTGCCCCGGTGATCCTGCCGGCGCTCAATGGGCAGCACGTTGACGCCGGTAATGTGATGGTTTTAAGAGATTTTACTAAAGAAGCCGAACTGGAAAGAGCCAAATCACTCTTTTTGGGTATGGTTAGCCACGAGCTAAGAACGCCAATGAGCGCCATCAAAGGCTATGTCAAAATCTTGCTGGATACGGAAAAAAACAGCCTATCCCCATATGGCTATGAATACCTGCAAACGATTGAGGGCAGCATCAAGCAGCTTTTAACTTTGGCTAACGAGTTGATTGATCTGTCGCGGATGGAGAGCGGCGAGTTTGAGCTTTACCGCGAGTGGGTTGATTTAACCACCATTATGCAGCAAGCGATCAGAATGGTGCAGCAGGAATTTGACACCAGAAATTTGAGGCTGGAGATAAAGTTGACTGATAACTTACCCAAGCTTTATTTGGACCGGAACCGGATCATGCAAGTGCTCTTGAATCTAATGAGCAATGCTTATAAATATACGCCTCAAGGCGGCGCCGTGGTCGAAGTTACCGAGTCTGAGGATGCGGTGTGCATTAGCGTTAAGGATACCGGGGTTGGCATCAAACCTGCCGACCAGGCTAATATGTTCAGCCGCTTCTTTAGAGCCAATGATCAATTTGTACAAAAGGCTGGCGGTACCGGCCTGGGATTGAGCATTACCAAGAATTTAGTCGAACTTCATGGAGGGCAGTTGACCTTTAGCAGCCAATATGGTTCAGGTACCACTTTTCAGGTTACGTTACCTAAAAGTGACGCTGTTGCCGCCGAGGTTGACCCCGACCTGTTTGAACCACAAATTTCCTTATAAAAGTAGATTTTTCAAAGGGTTAAAGGAGAATTTTCATGCACATCCTTTTAGTTGAAGATAACGGAATACTCACGACTCTTTTTGGAGTACAGTTACGCCAGTTGGGTGATCATACCCTGACGACAGCCAGCACCATCCCCGCAGCGATAGCTGCCTTTAACCAGGAAGAATTTGATCTAATCTTTATTGATATGGGGTTAGATGGACTTCCGGATGGTGGGCTTAGGCTCCTGGCGCAGATAAAAGCCCAGGCTCCCCACCAGCGAGCCGGAGTCCTTTCTTCAAACGATTTGAGAGAGATGGTGCGGCTCAGCCAAAAGGCCGGAGCTGATTTTTATATGGTCAAACCTTTTACTTTGGAGGGACTGGCTGTGGTTTTGGGGGGAGACAAAGAAGCCATGCGCAGTTATGTCTCCAGCATTGATGAGGGGCGAATTATTGCTTTTTAATGCTCTGGTATTTAGCCAGAGCCGTTAAAACCGCCGACTCAACAATGTAGTAAGGATTATACAACGCCTTGTTTATCCATAGCGCTGGCAGTTCTTCCGCCGAACGATAATGCTTCTCCAGGTAACGAAAACCCCGTTCGATAGCCTCTAAAGGGATATTGCCCCGTTTTTCATAAACCGTCATGAGCGCTAGCAAAGCGTGAGCCGTTTCTTCAATGGCGGCCTTGGGGCAGTGGGGATAGTAGGTCCAGCGACCATCCTCTTGTTGCGTTTTGAGCAGCCACCCGATCTGTTTTTTGATGATATTATCAGACAGCCCGGTGAGGCCGATGATCGCATGCGAGGTGCTGTAATATGGCGAAATGTGCCATTTGTCCACAATAAACTCGGTGGTTAAATCGCGACCCAGGATATTAAGGGCTTTTAAGAGCAGGTCATCGCGCCGGGGGAAATCCGGGGTATTTTTGAGCGCATCAACGATATGAATATGAACATCCAGGGAAATGTCACGTTCAAAAGGATAACACTGAAAGTGGTCGCCCACTTCGTAAACCTCAAAAACCGCCGGATCCTGGTAAATCTCAAGGTCGCTCAAAATCTTAAAGGCGAGTGAGGTATCATCGGGTTCAGGGATGGGGAAAGATATTGAAAAACCGACCCCTCTCTCTGTCCAGGCTTTCCTCAAGTGTTGGATAAATGGATCAATTGTGCCTCTCAACACCCGTAAATCGGTCTGGAGGCTCAGGTGATAGAGCGTCCAGATGTTTTCAAACAGTTCGAGCGGGGTAAAGCCTGGCACCGCTCCGTTGTACTTATACATTAGCTCATCAAGATAAGCCCGCCCCGGAATCGAACCTTTTAACGCAATTTCAACAAAAGCGGTAGCCGAGGGCGAGTTATGAATACTGCCGTTCGCGCCCCTCAGTTGGACAACCGCTTCGTGGTCCAGCTTTTCAAAACCGATGAACTCCAGGGAATAAGGCACCACTGTTTTGCGCGAGTAGATCATTTGCGGCGGGATTAAGGCCAGCTTTTGATGATATAAGGGTTTTTGGGCTTCAAGCAGCGGTTCTATCCGTTGGAGGTTTAAGCCCAACGTCTGGCCCATCTCAACCAAGCGGGGGAGTAGTAATTCAAAAGCCGTGGTATCGTAAACATCTTGGCTTACTCGCGGCAGAGCTTTTTCCACGTAGCGAATCCCCCGTTCAATCCGCTGTAAGTCATGGCCGTTGGTGGATGTTGCTGCAATCGCATTGACAGCCGATAGGGTGGCGATGACCCGGTCATGATAATATTCGACGGCCGAACCCCAACTGCCGTCGGGGAGTTGGGCATCTAGCAGCCACTCTCTGGCTTCGGGGTAGAGCCAGGCCAGCCATGCTGTATCATAAGCCGAAGGTGAAATATGATCAGGCTTACTTTGCATGCGGGCCAGTAACTGGGTAAAGCTGTCGCTCATAGGGCCATCCATCCTTTCTCTGTGCGTTGCCCCACTCCTAAAACCTTGGCCCTCTGCCACATCCGTGTTGTCAGATTATCATAAAGCTCGTCGTCATTGATGCGCTGATAAAGATGATCATAGAGAACTTGCCGCAGGATTTCCTGGCTTAAACAAAATGTCGGGGCCTGAAAAAAATAGAGGCTGGCCTTATTAATATTGAGGAGCGGTAAATCCCAGATAGCTGGCTGGCCCGAGCCAAGAATCAGGTCAACCGGCCCAACCGGTTGACCGTAATAGCGGCTTAGCAGCTCCTCCCCGTGGTTGGCATCCTTGGCCATTTTCACAATGTTATCCAACCCCTCGTCGGCAAAGGCTCCGAATAATAATTTGTGTTTATTATAGCGGCTGGTTTCGGCGATAAGTTTCAACGAGTTAACGATCTCATTGAACCCTAACTCATTCAGCGTGTCCAACCAGTTGCCATAAAAAGTCACTCGTATCTGGGCTTGACGGTACCAGTTCAAGTAAGCGGGAGTGATTAGCTCAGCCAGACCCTGCTCCACGGCCATCCTTAGGTAATCCGGGCCGCGATCCAATAAATCATACCCCATCAAGGGTTGGATCAGCGTTTGAATGCCGTGGTTATAGAACAACTGGCATAATTGGCGGTGGGCCGCTCCTGTCAGTTTGACATAGTCAGCCCAGTTTTTACTTTGACTTAAGAACCAGCGGCGTGTGCCATTCAAATAGATAACCGTGGTGCTGATCTTTTGAGACACAATGGGAGCAATTACTTGATTATCTAGCTGTAACCACTCGGATAAGGTATACACTCAGCCAATCCTATTCCAGTAATCCAAAAATCGGTGAGAAAAATTAGAATAACATCTGCCCTTGGACGCTTCGGTTACATATACAGTAAACGGGCTAAAATTGATGGCGCGCCTTTACTTCGGCGCGCCAGGGAAATGATTTTAACAAATTAAGTAAAGAAAGGACAGTGCCAGGGTGTCTGGCGCGGGTAAAGGAGCAAGACGAGGCTTCATCGGCTTGCGGTTGTCAAGGTACAGGAGAGTATGAACACGTGAATTATCGCTGCAATAAACTCGAATAAATTATAAGATATTTTGCGGATAGATAACAGAGGCAAAGGTACTGGCAAAAATTTCTCATTTGAGCCAAAAAAGTACCGTGCCGTTTGCCCCAAAGTACCTTATCTCTAGTTGAAAAATTTTTGTGTATCAAAAAAGCCTACCCTACACCTATAGGATAGGCTCTTTTTAGATTGCCACTTGGATTGCGGCCGACTTATGGCTCTGTAGTCAGAGAGGCTGGGGTGGGCAATTCAAAATTGCCGCCAACTATGACCCGAAAATCCACGTCGCTTTTGAGGTTGGGGCTGCGGCGAACATTTTCTTCTGAGACTTCAAACAGGGCGGCTAGAACCTGCAGCGTATAAACTTTACTTTCGTTGTAAACGACAATAACCGACTCGGCGTAGGTAGGGGTATCGGCCGGCCCAAATTGAAGGATATTGAACCCCTGTTGCCGCAGATAATCCGCCGTTTGAGTGGCCAAGCCAGACACGTTAGTTCCATTTTGTACTACCAGACGTGCATTTTCCTGGGTAAGAAAAGCTCTAATCTCTTCCTGGCGCTTAGCCTGTTCTGCAATCTGCTGCGCTCTGGCCTCCGCCTGGGCTTGTTGAGCAGCCTCAATTTCGGCTTGAGTGGGACCTTGCGGTGGTTCGGTTTGGGCAAACATGTCATCAATCACAACTTTGATTTTGTCACGCAGCGGCAGCAGCACTTGCGCGCCGGTGTCGGCAATGTAATCAACGGTTAAGGTATGATCAATGACTACGGATTTAATACTGGCTGTATCAATCTCGTCGGCCAATTGGGCCAGCTCCACAATATCCACCAGTTGTAAATCGGTTTCTACTGTGCCAGACATGGTGTTCCACAACTCGGGGATTTTGGGAACCATGCCCAGTTGCAGCGCCTTGTCACGAATAGCCAAGAGCACCTGTTGCTGCCGCCGGGCCCGAGAAAAGTCGGAGCCGGGGGTGTGACGGGTGCGGGCGTAACGCAGTGCGTCATGACCGTTTAGAGTGTGCTGCCCGGCCTGGATATAAAACGGCTCATAGCCATAGTTGTTATCGGGGTAAGTGGGGTCATCAATCGTTTCGGGAACATAAATGTCAATCCCGCCCAACGTGTCCACAATCTGCTCAAAGCCACTGAAATCAACTTTTACGTAAAAGTGGATCGGCACGCCCAGGTTATACTGAATTGTCTTCATAGCCAGAGCCGGGCCGCCGCCAGGATACCTATCCTGCTGGCCCAGGAAAAAAGCTTTGTTGATCCGATCTTCATAGTAACCGGGAACAGATACCCACAGGTCGCGCGGAATAGAGAGCATACCTGCTGTTTTGGTATTGGGGTCAACAGTAACCAGAATCATCGTGTCGGTCCGGGCAATCGCTTCGTCGGGCCGCTTGTCAGTCCCCAGTAGCAAAATGTTGACCCGCTCTTTTTGTTCGTAATTGGGCAACGGCACGCCGGTGACACCGGTAGCGCCGGTTTCGCCGCCACGGATGGGCAGAGTTAGCGGCACACTGCCATCGCCGGTAAGGGGCAAGGCGGCCAGAGGCAGCGCCAGGTCAATATAAGGGACAGTGGTCGGCAAATTAGTCCGGGAGGCTATTTCCCTGACCGTACTCTTGACGACGTGATAGAAGAGGTAGCCGGTATAAGCGCCTACCAGTAAGAAAATTCCTACTACTCCTACCGCAAAAATGTTGGCGAGAACTGGAGGTACAGCAGGCTGTTTATATGTTTTAGTTTGTGTTGCCATAAGTCCATTATATCACGGACCCAAGGTCAAGCAAAAATTCCGGTCTGTCTCGGATTCTAGATCGTAGAGGTACGTTTCGAGAAAACCACTGCGGTCTTGCCAAATTGGGTCAGACCTGCCAGGTCTACTGCCCGCCCCAATAAAAAGAGGCGGCCCACCGAATCGCCTCTTCACTCAAAATAGGTTGACTACTGCATCCCAAATCCGCCCGCCGACGCCACCGGCCCCCAGACAAACTCCCCCTGCGGGTTGAGGTAGCCCTGCTGCGGCTGGCCATCGGCACGGGTCAACTGCACGAAGGCCAGGCCGTCTTTGAATATATCGGCCCAGACGAACTGCGGCTCGATGACAAATTGGCCGGTTTTATCAATGTAACCAAACAAGCCGCTTTGATCAGACACCGGGGCCAGCCCCTCGGCAAAAAAGACGGGCTCCTGGCCCACGGAACTGCTGTTGATCTGGGTAAACTGCGGGCTGATGACCACCTGGCCGGTAGCATCAATGAAGCCCCACAGGCCGTTTTGCTGCACCGCCGCCAGGCCGTCGGCAAAATTGAGCGCCTGCTCAAACTGGGGTTCGATCACTACCTGGCCGGTTTTATCAATGAAGCCGGCTTTATTGCCTTTGACAACCATAGCGTAACCGTCATTAAAATCGCCGACAAACTGGTACTGCGGCTCAACCACAAACCTGCCCTGCTGGTCAATAAAACCCCAGAGATTATCTACCTGCACACCGGCCAGCCCCTCAGAAAAGTACAAGGCTTGTTGAAATTGGGCGGGAATGACCAGCTTGCCGGTCTGGTCCATAAAGCCCCAGCGGCCGTTCTGCTGCACCGAGGCCAGCCCTTCCTTGAAATCACCGGCGTACAATCCCGGCGAAGTAAAGACAACTGTACCTGAAACATCTATATAGCTTTCCTCCCCGCCGGTGGCGGCCGGAGCCAGCCCGTCATCGCCAAAATCAAAAGCATAGACGAACTGGGGTTCAATGACCCACGCCCCGGTTGGATCAATGTAGCCGGTCTTGCCGTTAGCCGCAACCGCCGCCAGCCCATTGACGAAGGGAGAAGTGTTGTCAAACTGAGGCTTAATGACCTCGTTACCCGTTTGGTCAATAAAGCCGTATTTGCCGTCCACGGAAACCGGGGCCAGCCCTTCGGAGAACTGGCCGGCATACTCGTATTGAGGCGGGATAACCACCTGGCCGGTTTTGTCCACAAAGCCAAATTTATTATCGGCCATAAAGCTGGCCAATCCTTCAAAAAAGTTGTTTAGAATATCAAACTGCGGCTCGATGACCACCTGGCCGGTTCTATCAATCGCCCCCATTTTGCCGTTGACTCCAACCACACCCAGGCCGTCACTGAATTCCAGGGTGACATCATACTCTGGCTCGACGACAAGCTGGCCCTGGGTATCTATGTAACCGGCCCGGCCTTCCGGCGTGGTCACCGGAGCCAGCCCATCAACAAAGTTGCCGTTGGGAGTCACGGCCAGCTCGACAAGGGTCTGCCCCTGCCGGTCAATGAGGTAATACGTATAGGGGCCAAAGCGCATGGTCTCAGGATCATCGCTGCCGGCCTGTCCGACCAGGGCCACGCCATCCTTGAATGGGCGGACTTCGTCAAACTGCGGCTCGATAACGAATTGGCCGCTCGGGTCAATGTATCCATACTTATTCTCTTCGTTGGGAACAGCGGCGAGACCCTCTGAGAAATCGGTAGCGAAAACAAAGGTGGGGGGAATGACAGCTTCGCCTTCGGGGTTAATGTAACCCCACTTTTCGCCGACATTCACCAAAGCCAATCCCTCTTTGAAGCCGAAAGCCTGTTGAAACTCCGGCTCGATGACAAAGTTACCCTGCCGGTCAATGAAGCCGGTAAAGGTCGGCTCGGTCACTTTAGCCAGCCCTTCCCGAAAAGAAGTAACCGAGCCATACTGCGGCTCGACCACGAACTGGCCGGTTAGATCAATAAAGCCATAGCGGATCCCTTGCGGCCCCTTCACGCCGACCAGAGCGCGTCCTTCTACAAAAGGGCCAGCGTCGTCAAACTGCGGCTCGATCACCCCCTGACCGGTGCTGTCAAGGTAGCCCCACTTGCCAGCGGCCAGCACGGCTACCACTCCCTCGCTAAATTCCTGGGCGCCATCGAACTGCGGAGTGATAATGATTTCCCCTTGCGCGTTGATAAAACCGACTTTATTACTTTCGTCGGTAACGCGAATTAATGCCTCACCTTCTGCCGCGTGTAAGGAAGCGGGCGGGCTTGAGCTTGCCAGAATTGCCGCCGTAAAGGCGGCGATGACCGTAAAAGCGAATAAAATCGTCCTTCTCATTAATAATTCTCCTTAAACCATGGTCGTTCGTTGTGAGTCGTGTTAATTTTACTATCTTTGCGGTTCGAGACGAGACACCCGGTTTCTACGGATTTTTTAGGTGTCTAAAAAAGTGCAAACATAGTATTAGATCGGCGTTTAGTTTGACACAAATTGATTGATTGAGCCGGACCCATAGGCCACAATTAGCCAATCATCCAGGCGACGGTTTGGCGCTGGTAAAGTATACCTGACCTGCCGCCTGCCGGCTACCGCCAAAAGTTGGCATCTATCTCCAGCAAAAAGATGAGACCGAAATTGTGTTATAATATACGAGCAAATGGTGACTGTCCTTCATCATGGGTCATTTGGAAGTGAGGCCGGTTAGAATCAGGCCAGGATTAGTTCAAGGCTATGTTACCGGCCCGGCACGATTGATGCTATAATCAAGCGTGCCGGTTTTATGGGGTAATGGTTTGATACTTTTGACTGGGGATAGAGTGGATGTATCGGATTTTGAAGGGGATTGGATTTATCTTGGGTGGCCTGGTGGGGTTAGCAGCGCTGGCTTTTGGAGTGGTTTATTTTATTACCGAGGCGCAGTTGAACAAAACGTACGAGATTTCAGTCGAGCCAATCGCCATTCCTGCCGACTCGGCGGCAGTCAATCGAGGTAAACACCTGGTGACCACGCTGGGCCTTTGCGCCGAGTGCCACGGCGACAACCTGGCCGGGCAAACATTTGACGAGGGTCCTATCGTCGGCCTGATTTCCGTGCCTAATTTAACGGCGGGCCAGGGGGGTGTCGGCCGCACCTTTACCGACATTGATTGGGTCAGGGCGCTGCGCCACGGGGTTCGCCCAAACGGCAAGCCGTTGATTGATATGCCCTCAAATTATTATTACCACTTCAGCGATGCCGACCTGAAGGCTGTTATTGCTTATCTCAAAACCCTGCCGCCCCGGGACAACGAATTGCCTCCCCTTGAAGTGGGGCCGTTGGCGCGGGTCTTTATTCTGCAAGACCCATCGCTGGTGCCGGCCCAGGTGATTGACCACAGCGGGCCACGCCCGGCCGAGGCGGAGCCTGGCGTGACGGTTGAATACGGCCAATACCTGACTCATTTCTGCCGGCCATGTCACGGCGAAAATCTGGCAGGAGAGTCGGGGGCCGGAGCCGGGCAAAACCTGACCCCAGGGGGTGAGCTGGCTACCTGGACCGAAGCCGATTTTATGAACACCCTGCGCACCGGTATTAACCCACAAGGTCGCAAGCTTGATCCGGAAATGATGCCCTGGCCCAGTTTGGGTAAGCTGAGTCATGATGAACTGAAGGCTATCTGGCTCTATCTCCAATCGCTGCCGCCAGTAGTTAATGAGTTTTGATTTTCAAAATCGGTAAAATCTGCCCTTCCAACCCGTTTACTGAATTTGACCGCCAAAACCAGAGGGGGTAAACCTGTGTCTTCTCAACATCCTTTGACCGCGTTGAACCAGCGTGATTCCGGGTTGGCTATCGCCCGGATCGGGTGGCTGGTGATCACCTGCCTGACCCTGGGCTTACTTTTTGGGGGCATCCCGGACTACTTCGCCCACCTGGCCGGGACGGTGGATAGGCGCTCGCTGCTGGAGCTGAACCTCCCGGCTGATTTTTATGCGGGAGGGGTCATTGCGCTCAACCTTATCTTTGTTTTAGCCCACCTCGTTATGGCCGTGGTCATTATCTGGCGCCGGCCCGACGAGTGGATGGCCCTGTTTGTTTGTTTCGCCCTAGTAACGAACGGCGCGATGATTCCCCTGTCGCTTATGTATCCTCCTGGCTCCGCTTCAGCCCTGGCTCAAGTCCTGGTACATGGGGTCACGTTCGTTGCCCTGGCCTCCGGGGTCATCCTGCTGTATCTGTTTCCAAATGGACAATTCATACCTCCCTGGACACGCCTGTTTGCCTTTATCTGGGCCATCCTGGTCTTTGCCGCGGTTTTCTGGCCCAACTCTACTTTCAGCCTGTCCACCTGGCCGGTCTGGTTGCAACTTCTCATGCTGTTGCTTTGGCCCAGCGTGGGGCTGTTTGCCCAGATTTACCGTTACATGCATGTCTCCAGCCTGGTCCAGCGGCAGCAAACCAAGTGGGCCATGCTGGGATTAACCGCCGCCGCGCTGGGACCGCTGGCCTACTTCTTGCCGTTTGTGATTCTCCCGTCGTTGAGCGGACCGCTTATCCCTAATATTCTTTACCAGCGGGTGGGCGCTTCTCTTTTTACTTTCTCTTTTCTGTTCCGCTTAAGCGGCTTAACAGCACTTACCCTTGTGCTGCTCCTCTTTCCTCTCACCCTGGCCATTGCCGTTCTGCGTTATCATTTGTGGGAAATTGACATCCTTATCAACCGCGCCCTGGTTTACGGTTTACTCACCGGGGCGCTGGGCCTGGTTTATTTCGTCAGTGTAGCCTTGCTCCAGAACGTCTTGCGACTATTCACCGGCCATGGGTCACAACTGGCGATCATCGTTTCGACCCTGGCGATGGCGGCCCTGTTTAATCCTCTGCGCCGCCGCATCCAGACCCTCATTGACCGGCGCTTCTACCGCCATAAATACGATGCTGTGCAAGTTCTGGCCGCTTTTAGCGCCACCGTCCGGGATGAAGTAGACCTCAACCGCTTGACCGAGCAGTTGCGGCGGGTGGTCGAAGAAACGATGCAGCCGGAGCATGTCTCGCTCTGGCTGCGCTCGCCTGGAGGCAGCGATCAGAGTGACATGATCAGGCGATAGGCGTTGTCATCTCGTCCCCCAGATTAAGTTGGGGCACGAGACGAGAGTTTACCCAAACAATAACTATTATCGGGATTAAGGTGACAGGCACTTATCGGACTATTAATGGACTTATTTGAACGAAGCCCGGCTTTAAAAGTGCCTGTCTCCTCATTTCAGCGAGGAATAAAGATGCCTGCTTCAAGCAGATTTGAAGTGATCGTTATCGGAGGCGGACCGGCGGGAGTGACCGCAGCTTTGCGCGCCTGTGAATTGGGGGCAAGAGTGGCCCTGGTGGAGCGGGGCAGCCTGGGCGGAACCTGTACCAATGATGGCTGTGTACCGGCTCGTGTTCTGGCCAAAGCAGCCCGGCTCATTCGTGACGCCGAGCAATTAGCCGAGTTGGAACTGGCCTACCCCACCTTTACCGCCATTGTCGGCCTCGCCGCCCGGCGGATTGTGCGTGAACTGGAGGGGGCTGCGCCAGCGCCGCAGTGGCGCACCCTCAGGCCGCTCCATCCGCGCGCCGCCGAGTGGGAACAGGCGCATGGTTGATGCTGTCGTTATCGGCTCCGGGCCGAACGGCCTGGCCGCGGCGATTGTCCTGGCCCAGGCCGGCTGCAAAGTGCTGGTCCTGGAAGCCAGAGCCACCATTGGCGGCGGGATGCGCTCGACGGAGCTGACTTTACCCGGCTTTGTCCATGATATTTGCTCGGCGATCCACCCCCTGGCGGCTGGCTCGCCTTTTTTTTGCAGCCTGCCCCTGGCCGATTTTGGCCTGGAATGGATTTACCCGCCCGCGCCGCTGGCTCACCCGCTCGGCGGCAGCGCCGTTATACTTGAGCAGTCCATTGCCGCCACCGGCGCAGCGCTTGGCCCGGACGCCGAGGCCTATCGCCGGCTGCTGGCTCCTCTTGTAGCCGATTGGGACAAACTGGCCGCCGACCTGCTTGGCCCTTTTCCTTTTCCGCCGCGACATCCTCTTGCCCTGGCCCGCTTCGGCTTGAGCGCAATCCGTTCCGGTCGCGGACTGGCCGAAAGCCGGTTTAAAGGAGCACAAGCGCGTGCCCTCTTCGCCGGGCTGGCCGCCCACTCAATCATGCCCCTGGAGAAACCGCCCACCGCCTCCTTTGGGCTGGTGCTTGGCATTCTGGGCCACACTCTCGGCTGGCCGCTGCCAAAAGGCGGGTCTCAGCGCATCGCCGCTGCCCTGGCGGCCTATCTCCGTTCTCTCGGCGGTGAGATTGTCACCAATACGCCGGTCAAATCGTTAGAGGATCTGCCGCCTGCCCGCGTGGTCATGGCCGACATCACCCCGCGCCAGTTCATGAAATTGGCTGCTGACCGCCTGCCCCCCGGCTACCGCCGCCAGCTCGAAGGCTACCGCTACGGCCCTGGCGCGTTCAAGGTGGATTGGGCGCTCGACGGACCGGTTCCCTGGCAGGCCGCCGAGTGCCGGCGGGCCGGCACGGTCCACGTCGGCGGCACGCTGGAAGAAATCGCGGCCAGCGAGCGGGCCATGTGGCACGGCCCGCCTGCCGAAGCTCCCTTTGTGCTGGTCGCGCAGCAAAGTCTGTTTGATCCGACCCGCGCCCCGGCCGGCAAGCATACCGTGTGGGCCTACTGCCACGTGCCTCATGGCTCTACTGTTGATATGACCCCTCGGATTGAGGCCCAAATCGAGCGCTTTGCCCCCGGCTTCCGCGAGTGCATTTTGGCTCGCCACGTTTTTTCACCGGCTGAGTTTGAGCAGTACAATCCCAACTACGTTGGCGGCGACATCAACGGGGGAGTCCAGGATTTCTGGCAGCTTTTCACCCGGCCCGTGCCGCGCTGGGTTCCGTATTCAACGCCGATCAAAGGGGTTTATTTGTGCTCGTCGTCCACGCCGCCGGGCGGCGGAGTACATGGCATGTGTGGCTATCACGCGGCTAAAGCAGCCCTGCGAGCGATGTGAATGAGCTTGGATTTGTATCATACGCATAAAAACTGATCTTCTCCATTCTGCTTTGGGTCAACAGGCTATTGGCCTCGGTGATATTATTCTGTGCGAAGTGCTCCGGGGTTATCGTAACGAGCAAGATTTTGAGAGGGCGCGACAAGCGTTGCTTCAGTTCCCCATCCACACGATGGGCGGCGTTGGATTAGCCATCAAAAGCGCAGAAAACTTCCGCAGCCTGCGCCAGCAGGGAATTACGGTGCGTAAGACAATAGATTGTTTAATTGCCACGTTTGTGATAGAACGTGGTTTTTCTTTGCTCCACAGTGACCGCGATTTTGCGCCTTTTAAGGCACACTTGGGGCTAACTGTTGTTCAATAGTTTCCTTTGGAAAACTTCTTGCCGCTTTTTTTGCCCCGGTAGATATTCTTCCGCTTGCGTGAGTCTTTCTTTTGAGCGTTCTTTCGAGTGCCGGGAACGGCCTCATCTCGGGGCGTGGCCACGCGGATGTTAGCTCCCCGGTTACGAATAGCCGCATCGCTCATCCCGGCCAGGACCTGCTCCTTATACTGGGCCGGCACATCTACAAAAGTAAAGCGATCATAAATATCAATGGCGCCGATAGCCTGGCCGGGTACACCGGCCTCGTTGGCAATCGCGCCCACAATATCGCCGGGGCGGACCCCGCTGCGCCGGCCGGCGTCAATAAAGAAACGGACCATGCCCTCCTCCGGCTGGGCCACCTGCTCCGGCTCCGGCTCCAGCTCAACCACCAGGGGTTTGTCCTCCCGGGCCAGCCGGGCCGCAGCGGCGGCAATTTCGGCGATGTCACGGCCGCTCTCCTCCGCCAGCTCTTCCACCAGGGAGAGATACAGGTCCAACTCCTCTTCGGCCAGGGTTTGGAGGATGCGCTCCTTGAAGAGGGCGATACGCCGGGCCGCCACATGGGCCCGGGTAGGGGCCTTCATCGGCTCGATCCGCCCCTTGACGTACTGCTCGATGTTGCGCATCAGCCGCTGCTCCCGTGGCGTGACAAAGAGTACGGCTTTGCCGGGACGTCCCGCCCGCCCGGTCCGCCCGATACGGTGGACGTAAGCTTCCATATCGTAGGGGATGTCGTAGTTGATGACAAAGCCAATCCGCTCCACATCCAGTCCGCGCGCGGCCACGTCGGTGGCAACCACGATCTCCACCTGCCCATTCCGCAAGCGGCGGATGACGCTTTCCCGTTGGGCCTGGCTCATATCGCCGTGCATCGCCTCGACCGTATAGCCCCGCACCTGGAGCTTCTCGGCCAGGTCGGCCGCCCCCACCTTGGTCCGGGCGAAGATAAGGACGGCCTCGCCCGGCTCGGTTTCTGTTTCAAGAACGTGGGAAAGCACGTCCAGCTTCTGCTTTTCCGAAACATTCAGGTAGCGCTGGGCTACCGTCGGCACCGCCAGCGACTTGTGCTCGATCTCGACCGTGGCCGGGTTCCGCAAATAGCGGTCGGCGATGCGCCGTACTTCCGGGGGCATGGTGGCTGAGAAGAGGGCTGTTTGCAGCGTTCCGGGGGCTTGGGCCAGGATCCACTCCACATCTTCGATAAAGCCCATGCGCAGCATCTCGTCCGCCTCGTCCAGAACGACTATTTTCAACGCGTCGAAATTCAGCGTGCCCCGGCGCAAGTGGTCCATCACCCGTCCGGGAGTGCCGACGACGATATGCACCCCGCCCTGCAACCGCTGAATCTGCTGCTGTATAGACTGGCCGCCATAGATGGGCAGCACCCGCACCCGCTTCATACGTTTGGCATAGGTATGGATGGCCTCGGCCACCTGGATGGACAGTTCACGGGTAGGGGTCAGGACCAGGGCTTGGACCTCGCGCTCGTCGGGGTTGAGCAGTTGCAAAATGGGCAGGGCAAAAGCGGCCGTTTTGCCTGTGCCTGTCTGCGCCTGGCCAATAACATCCTGCCCGGCCAGCAGCAGCGGGATGGTTTTTAATTGGATCGGTGTCGGCGCTTCGTAGCCGACATCATTAATCGCTTGCCGCAGCGGCTGGCTCAGGCCAAGCCCATCAAACGCGTCGCCTGTTACTTCGCTCGTCAGACCAATTTCTTCTGTAGACTCTGCCACTTTTTAATCCTCCTCTGATCTGCATCGTCCGACAATAGCCCGGAACTTACATTTGCAGACTAGGCAACCCGGTCAACAAGCAGCACGCCTGAGGCGCATAAGGGGCAGGCTGTGGGGGTCCACATCCTCCGTTCCAGCGAGGCCAGGGTAAAGAATGGTACGCCATGCCGCTCCGCGATTTGGGCAGCCGCCTCGCCCAGGGTGAGCAGGCTGGCAAAACCCGCCAGTTCGATTTCACATTCTCGCAGCTCCGCCAGCGTCGAGAGCAGAGCCGAGCCGGCGTTGACGGCGTCGTCCACCAGCAGCACCCGCTTGCCGGACAAGAGGGGACGGAAGGGTTCAGGGACGCGGTAGCGCACCGGTCCGGCCGCACCAGCGAGCCGCTCGGCAAAGACAAACGCCGCCCCCATCTCCACCGCCAGCAGTTGGGCGACAAAGGCGCCGCCGGTCAGCGGGCCGCAGACGACATCTGGCCGGCAGACCGCCGCTTGTTGAACCAGGGCCTTGGCCCAGTCCCTCATTCTCTGCGCGTCAACAAACAACATCTCCAGGTCAAGCCACAAGTCGCCGTGGTGGCCCGACTCATAGCGAAAATGCCCGCGCGCTGCGCCTACCGCCCTCTCAAGATCGGAGGATCCCTGTTCAATGCTGGTCACAGGCAATTTCCCTACAACTTTATACCGTAGACATCGGCGATATCCTGGAGCGTTTGCATTTGATCCGTCAGAAGATGCAGCTTGCTGGCTATTTCTTCATCCGATATGTTATACCGTTGCGGCAGACTTCTAATCGCAAAGACCTGGGCCTCATTCAAATTGTGCACCCTGGCAATTTCGGTGGAAGGCCGGGCATTTTTTCCGGCCAAAAAGCCCAGGGTGCGCGACTCGTAGGTTTCGCGAATAGCTTTTATATCTTCTACCGTAAAGCGGCGCTGTTCAGCCTTGCCTTTTTTAGCCGGCGTGTCTTTAGCTGCTGCCGGGGGGTGAGGGTCAAGATTACGGGCGGCCAATTGCTCCAGATAATAGTTTTTTTCTTCTTCGGTATCGGCTGCTACCGACAGCCAGATCCAGGCAGCTTCGTTGTTAGGCTCTTTTTCCAAGATCCGCTTCAGAATTCGACGGCCCGCTTCCTTTTGGCCGGATTGAAGCAGGGCAATCGCCTCTGTAATTTTATCCTGCATTATTTATCTCCTCCACAGCTCGTTCTCTTAATTATTGCACCGGGTGGGCTAACGGCCAAATCCGCTGGAGCGAGCCAACCTCATGTCCACAGATGTTGCTGACGGCCAGTATAACGCGCTAGTCTCCCATACTCCCTGGAACTGCGGTTAAACCCACCGCTTCGATCCCGGCTCTGGCGCACATTTCGTCGTTGTCGCCTATGTCGCCGGAAATGCCGACCGCTCCTACCACTTCCTGGTCAGCGCCTACAATGAGCACGCCGCCGGGCGATGGAATCATCCGCCCTTGAGTGGCAGCCGCGATGGCAGCGACAAAAGTTGGAAATTTAGCCGCCCGCTCTGCCAGTTCCCGCGTGCCGAAGCCCATGCCGAGCGCTCCCCAGGCCTTCCCGTAGGCAATGTTGAAGCGGGCGAAGCCAGCCCCGTCCTCTCGCTTGAAAGCGACGAGGTGCCCGCCGGCATCAAGTACCGCCACGGCGAGGGGAGCAAAGTTTCGTTTGCGTCCTTCTGCGATGGCTGCATCAACGATGGCACTGGCCTGAACCAATTTTAGAATTGCCATAGCCCCTCCTGCGAAAATAGTAGATGGTAATCTCACCCTTCAAAAACGGCAATGGCCCGCACCGGCGAGCCGGTTCCACCCCGTATCTTGAGCGGCAGGCCCACAAAACGAAAACGCCCCCGCCCGATGAGCTGGTCCAAATTGATCATATTCTCATAATGCGTAAAGCCCCACTCTCCACAAACATGATGAACTTCCTTATTAGAAACGTCAATTACCCCCGGCGACGCCGTTTCCACGCCAAACGCCGCGATCCCCTGCTGCCCCAGCCAGCGCGCTGTCTCAACGCTGACCCCTGGCCCCTTGGTCCAATCGTCTGTCCCAAAGGCACGGCGGTAATGATCCGTATACAGGAGAACCGTATCCCCCGGCTTAATTTCAAGTCCTGCTCCCGACAGGGCGCGTTCTATATCGGCTGGCTCAATCAACTCTCGCAGACCTTTATAAGACAGGTCTAAACAGATCCCCTCGGTATAGAACATCGTCAGCGGCATCGTATCAATAGACTGGCCCCGGTACTGGCGGGCCATATGGTTGAGGGCATCCACGTGCGTCCCGGTATGTTCGCCCAACTCCAGCCGGTTCACGGCGGGTGAAACGACGTCGCTATCGGCCAGGCCATCCCACTCTTCGTGCGAGGCGTGGAGGGTAATCTTCACGGGCGGCATGCCGGAGAACACCGGCATACCTGAGAAGATTTCCTGACTCAAATCAATGATTTCAAACACACCTTTAACTCCTGTCTTTTTAATCCTTTAGGGGGACCGCCCGCGCATAAAAATAGCTCAGCTATGGAAATAGAATCACCTGATCAGGTATAGGGGGCTGAACACAGGTAGCGATATACTTGATTAAGTCTGTTTCCTCTCCAATGAAGTTTGATTTTCAAAATCGGTGATTAGCTGGGAGGTTTTGTCCTATGAGCCTGAAGACAATTTGGGACCTTCTTAAAGAAACATTTTCTGATTGGAGCGAGGATAAAGCCTCGCGCCTGGCCGCATCATTAGCCTATTACACCATTTTCTCTATTGCGCCGTTGGTCATCATTGTTATTGCCGTGGCCGGCTTGGTCTTTGACCGTGAAGCGGCGCAGGGCCAAATTGAAGGGCAAATCCAGAGCCTGGTGGGAGAGCAGGGCGGTCAGCTTGTCCAGGAGATGGTACAGGGAGCCAGTAACCAATCTGCCGGGATTATTGCGACAATTATCGGTGTGGTCACGCTGCTATTTGGGGCAACCGGAGTGTTCGGCCAGCTTCAGGATGCGCTCAATACTATCTGGGAAGTGACCCCCAAACCGGGCCGGGGCCTGCTGGGTATCCTTAAAGATCGCTTTATCTCCTTTACCATGGTCCTGGGAATTGGGTTTCTGCTCATGGTGTCGTTGGTGCTGAGCGCCGGCCTGGCGGCAGCGAGTCAATTCACAGGTCTGGATAAAATCGCCTATGTAGGGGAAGCAATCACCTTTGTGGTTTCTTTTGCGGTGATCACCCTCCTTTTTGCTATGATCTTCAAAATCTTGCCTGATGTAAAAATTGCCTGGGGTGACGTCTGGATTGGGGCCGTCGTAACCGCGCTCCTCTTTACCATTGGCAAATTTTTGATCGGCCTGTATCTGGGACACAGCGCCCTGGCCTCATCCTTCGGGGCCGCCGGGGCGCTGGTCGTTATTCTGGTCTGGATTTACTACTCCGCGCAAATCCTCTTTTTTGGGGCCGAGTTTACCCAGGTCTACGCCAAGCGCTTCGGCTCGCGCATCCGGCCCGACGAAGACGCTGTTCCTGTGACCGAAGAGGCCCGCGCTCAACAAGGTATGCCGCGGACCGGCAAGGAACAGCCAACCACTCCCAGCGGCGAAAAGCAGGGTGTACGAGCCGCCGGCAACCTCCCTGCCAGAGAACCTGTTGTCGTCGAACCCGCCGGCAACCCAAAGCCGGTGAGCCTCATGGTGGGCCTGGTCGTCGGCCTAATCCTCGAGCGCATCCGGGGCAAAAAGAATGATGAGGCGCGAGTATAACGGCTCGGGCCTCAGCCGCGTCCGATAAAATTCGGCAGCCGTGTTGGAGCAAGCTCTGACAAACCGCTGCTGATTTTTGACAGCAGAGTCGGTCAGATGCCCCAGGCTTTCTTTATCGGCAGCAGTGCTCAACACGCTACCACGCATCAGCAGTCAAACACCGACCAGCAGATCTCGTTTCGCAGCCGCTGATCATCCAGGACGAGATCTCGTATCGCATCGGGGAGTTGTTCGCGCTGCCACTGGCACTCGAGCCTGCCGGCAATCTCGCCCTCGCCTTGGGGTGCAGCGGCACGCGCTGCTTTGATCGCGTAGGCCGCAGCACCAAGCTCGTGTGCGGCGACATGCGCCACCACCGCCGCCTGGCCGGCAGCATATGCGGCGGGCCGGGCGGCTCCGCTCATCTCTCTTGCCGCAGCCATAGCATGGCCCCCCGCCGCGCGGGACTGAGACATCGTGATCTCGCCGCGCGCCCATGCCCGAATCTGCTCGATCGCCTGACGCGGCCGCATGTCGGAAGGCCGCGCCGACTCGAAGAGGTGCAGAACGTGCTCCGCACACGCGGCTGCCCACAGGGCGAGAAGCTGATGGTCCGTATCTGTGAGCGTCCCGCCGCGGCGGATCGTGATGAAGCGAGGGTCGCGGTCCTTGGGGAGAATCAGGCTACACCTGTCCTTCTTGCATCTACCCAACGGTGTGCGTTAGCCGCAAGTGGGCGGTACTCACTTGGTTGACTTTTTCAGGGCGGGCTCGATATCCTTTACGCGATGGTAGCTGGAGTGACCGTCAAGATCGAAAGGCCATTCCGGTCGGCGTTCTCTGCCGCTGAACCACTCTTCGGGTGCAGCCTGAAGCGCAGCCAGCACATCATCCTGAACTTGCCGGTGCCAGGCTAAAACCTCCTGCGGGGAGCGATCTCGCCACCGCTCGTAAATGAGGTGGTTCCCATCAGTCCAATTGAGCCCTTTCTCCTCGACCGGTAGGGGTTGTTTCTTGATTTTTCTGACTACGTCGGCCTTCCAATGGGTAATATGCGCGAGTGCATCTTTCACGGTCCAAAGGTCTTTGGTCTCGGGTCTGGTTATCAATCTATTCCACTCCTCATCGGTCAGCTCCTTAACCAGATGATCCAGGCGTTCGAACTCCTGAATAGTGCGCTTGATTACTTCTTCGCGAGTATGACGCATAAAAATGAACCTCCTGCATATTTTGACCCTACTCGAGCTGTGACTGCGTGTACCGCCTAACGCCCCTTACCGCCGGGGGCGGGTATTCCCCCGCCGGAGAAACTGGCGGGCTGATTTGACCGGCCGGCTATGATACCCTCTGGCTGAGGCCAAAAATAAGACCGATACAAGCCCTGAGGGCGACCCTTTTGCCGGTCTGCCTCGCGCTGCAACGTGGTTCCGGCTTCCGGGTGATTTGCCCCCTGGTGGCGAGCTTGCTCGACCCCGATTAGGAATCTACGGATTATAGTAGGGAACGGCAGGGAAGACACGAATAGAGTTGAAAGGCCAGCCTGACCCTGAAAACAGGGTCGGGCTTTTTGAGTGGGATAACTGTTGATCCGCTGGCAGGCCGGTCTCAAATCCTCTAACCACACCCCTAGATGTGGGGGGACACTTGTCCTACCTACCCCAGATATGGTAGTGCTTTCCTCCCAACCCCCGTAGCGAGGTTTCTCAAGAACCGCTGTTAGGCTGCCTTTTCCGTGGGAAAATTGCCTCTACCTTCCGCTTCTTCAAAATCTATCTCTTCTAGTTTTACTCCTCGTCCGGCTCGTAAACTTTCTCTGGCTTGGGTGACCCGATTCAAAAAGCGTTCATCATGCTCTAACCGATAATCAAACCAATCATCCTCATTCGCAAAACCAACTAATACCCCTGCCGGTTTACCGTGTCGAGTGATCACTATTGTTTCTTCTTCCGCTAACCGTAAATATTCGGACAAACGGTCTTTAATTTCCGATAAAGGTATTTCTTTCATTCTGCTTCCCCCATTTCCGTTAGCCAATCGGCGGCCTCTGATTTTGGGACTATCGCCAACACTTCTACTTCTGCCGCGACAATATCATAAAACACTCGTATTTCACCAACCCGTAACCGATATTGAGGATATCTAATCCCTTGCAGCCGTTTGATACGACTTTGACTGATTTTATCCGGTTCAAAGCGAAGAAATTTTTCCACCGCATCCCGAATGAGAGTTCGATGTCGAGCGGGTAAACGTTTCAAATCTTGAACTGCTTGAGGGGCAAAGACGATTTCGTATCTCATTCTGGCTATATTCTAGCCAGAATCGGTGGGGTGTCAAGATTTTTTGTAAAAATGCTGTCTTTGGCTTTTGTCTTGATTATCGCTTACAACCTGAAACTAGCCCGAGCTGGATAAACCGATGTTGCCTAACGATTAAATTCTTAAAATCTGTTCCCGTTATGCGGTTACTTTCGGAGGACTTTTCTTTGGCAGCCTAACGCCGTGCGGTTCAGCCGATTGCGGGTGGGCAGGGCCAGTTTCATTATACACCAACTTCGCCAGCAAGAAACACTTGAAAAAACGGGGCGGTAGCAATTCGGCTGCAACCGCTTGGTGCGATCCGTTCGCCCGAAACCATCCTATGGGATGGGGGATGGGCGGCAAAGAACGGACATTGTTCTTTGACAACTGGGTGTCTATGTAGGTGATGATACCGCTAAAACGGCAATCTATCAACTCCTACGCCTCAAGTGGATGAGGGACAGCACCACCCTATGGCGTGCGACTGGGTATCAATCGTCAGGAGCAAGGGTGGAAAGGCAATAAGCCACGAACCAGACGGGGTGACTTTGTCGAGCAGGTGACTACGGTCAGCGACGAGCGAAGGTGTGGTTGAAGCGTCGTCAAGCAGAGCGGGCCAACGCTGGTTGACAGGCCCGGTCCAAAACGGACACAGTTTCAGGCTTCGGGGTCAAGCGGCCCGAAGTATCCACTCGGATGAAACCCGGCGTAAAGCACCGACCTACGGTCACGGAAAATGGACACCCGGAACGGAGTAACCCTGCTGAGGCCCTCGATAAAACGAGTGGGCTGCCGGCTATAAGCCTTAGCAGGACAGGATGACCCAAGAAGCAAAGGCCCTTGGTAACGCGAGGGATAAGCTGACGTGGGTCCGGTCACAGGGAAGGTAGAGGTGTTGAAGGAGGTTATCTCTTATGGCGGAAGCCGATAGGCTATCTGAAGAGTGGCAAGGGTTGCCGTGGAAGCAGTACCAGCGCAACGTTTACCGCCTGCAACAACGCATCTACCAAGCCAAGCGACGGAACCAGATCAGGCAAGTCCACAACTTACAACGGCTGCTGCTGCGCTCCTGGTCAGCCCGGTGTTTAGCCGTGCGGCAGGTGACGCAAGACAACCGAGGCAAACGAACTGCCGGGGTAGATGGGGTGGCTGCGCTAACCCCACAGCAACGGTTGGTTTTGGCTCAGGAGTTGCGCCACCTGGACCAGGCAGCCGACCCGGTACGACGGGTGTACATTCCCAAAACCGAGACGGAGTTAAGACCGCTCGGCATCCCGACGATGGTAGACCGGGCGCGTCAAGCCCTGGTCAAACTGGGTCTGGAACCGGAATGGGAGGCGGTTTTTGAGCCGAACAGCTACGGTTTTCGACCCGGTCGCAGTGCCCACGATGCACTGGAAGCAATCTGGAACTTCATCCGGCTCAAGCCCAAGTATGTGCTAGACGCCGACATCGAAAAATGCTTCGAGCGTATCTCTCATACCGCCTTGTTGGCAAAACTGTCCACCATCCAGCCCATAACCAAACTCATTGGAGGCTGGCTAAAAGCCGGAATAATGGATAACGGCCAACTCCTCTATCCCGAAGCCGGAACGCCTCAAGGCGGGGTAATTTCACCGTTACTGATGAATGTGGCCTTGCACGGTTTGGAACAAGCTCTGGTCGGTCCTTATTCTAAAAGAGAAAGACCGGCGGTTATCCGTTATGCCGATGACCTCGTCATTTTGCATCACGACCTGACCACGCTGAAGCACCTCCAAAGCCAGGCCGAAAAGTGGCTGAAATCAATGGGACTGCACCTGAAAGCCAGCAAAACCAAAATCTGTCATACTCTGGAATCCTTCCAGGGAGAAGCAGGTTTTGACTTTCTGGGTTTCACCATCCGCCAAGTTCACGTAGGACGGTACAAAACCCGGTCGTACCGAGGCCAAGCGGGTTTCAAGACCCTCATCACCCCCAGTCAAAAAGCCCAACAACGTCATCTGGCCCACCTGAAACACCTGATCCGCGATTATCGCGGTAGTTCTCAGGCGGGCTTGATTGTCACGCTCAATCCGATCATTCGCGGCTGGACTAACTACTACCGCACCTGTTGTGCTAAACGAATCTTCAACCAGATGACCACTCGTCTGTTTTACAAACTGTTACGCTGGGCGGCCTTCCGTCACCCCCGCCAGGACAAAAGCTGGTGGTATCGCCGTTACTGGCGCAGATACGAAGGCAAGGTCCGCTTTAGCGACGGCGAATACTCTCTCTACCCCTACGAAGAAACAAAAATCAGGCGGCACACCAAAGTAATGGGCCACAAAAGTCCGTATGATGGCGATTGGGTCTACTGGGCGCAACGCTTGGAACGCGATCCCCTCAAACCGCTCAGTTGGGTGAAACTCTTGAAACGGCAATGCGGCAAATGTGAAGAATGTGGATTACGCTTGACCACCGAGGACGTGATCGAAGTCCATCATCTCAATGGCAATCGCGCCGATAACCGCTATGCTAATCTGAGCCTGATACACGGTCACTGTCACGATTTGGTTCACGCCAGGTGCTGCTGACAACAGCCCTGTGGCTGAAAAGCCGGATAAGGTGAAAATCTTAAGTCCGGTTTGGGAGTGGCAGTGGGGCGGGCGACCGCCTCACTGACCATAACTTAGCTGGCTTTTTGCTCCAAAAAGCACTTTTTAGCCAATGGAGTTATTACTATTTTGCTTGATTTTACCAAACCGGCACTCAATAACACGCCATTCATCTGTTATCAAAAACCAATATAACCATTCAGCAGTTGGTTCATACGCTTTTAACTTCGTTGTATCTAAAAGGAAATGTCTTGGCATTAAACCCTCAACCATTGCTTTGCACAGATTACGAATTGCTGTCTCAGGTAATTCAAGAGATGCTAAAGCTTCTTCAAAAGTAGAACGCCATTGGATAAAACCCACCTCTGTAGAGGTATACATTTCCCACCAAGAGGTTGGATGAAACTTGTTGTCTACCGAATGTTGCGCAATAAGTATTTGCCAACCCTCATTGAGTTTAGCATGAAATGGCTGAAGGGCTTCACAAATTCCTTCCCGATAAGTATCTGGAGAAAGACCATCAACAAGCCAAATACGAGGTGGTACAAAACGGGAGGTAATAATTTCTTCAGGATAGGGTTGAGGTTGTTCCCAGTAAATCTCTACCTCGTCGCATCTTCCAAATAGTTTATAATTCTGTCTTGCCTGTTCAATTGAGACTGGATTGCTACCATCCGTAACCCATCCACAGACTCGACATACTTTTTCTGAAGCAGGTTTTTTGAGAGTGTAGTGACCGCAATGAGGACATTGCACAAATTCTTCTGGTTCGAGTGTCCGATGACCACAACAAGGACAGAGTTGTTTAGCCGGCGGTGGGCTAACAAGTTTTATGGACATTTCATTATAGATATGACTATCAAGAGGGTTGGTAGCAGGGTAAAGGACCGTCACATAACCACCTACGTGCCAGGTCCGAACCAGGGTTGAGTAATAATTCGAGGGATTAAGAGCAAGATGCCAGCCGTCATAGCTACCTTCAAATGTTTTGATATATTGCCTATTATCCTGGTCGTAATATTCATAACGTGCCCGAATACTGGGGCCGATTTCATCGGTGCGTCCATCATCAAACCATTCACATTGCAAGATATAAGCCCGTGTGGCTACGCCATGCTGTAACAACCGAGTAACTTTTTCACGATAATTTGCAGGCATACCTGCTTCAAATTCCCAACGCATTAAACGTGGTATTGGGTCACGTAGTTCAGGCTCGATTTCTGTTAAGTCTATCATCATAACCTATTCTTGCTTTATCTTGTTTTCGTACTTCCAGCCAGCTAACGTTTGAGTTAAGCCGCACCGGGTCAGGCGTACAGAGACACAGCCACCCT
>JAHDWA010000014.1 GCA_023382535.1 Anaerolineae bacterium
GCTTATGTCCAGTCTATTCAATCAAATGCAACATCCTTTCCTAAATGAGTATAAATTAAATTGTGCGTTCACTTTTTCGTGACACGTGATGCGGGGTGCGTAAAAATTTCTCACGCATCACGTATCAACTCTTCCCTTTGGCGTTGAACACGCCCATAATCTCGTCAATCACCCGCTCCCGCTCTGCGGGGTCGTCGCCGCGAATGGCGGTGGTGACGCAGGTGTGCAAGTGGCGGTCAAGCACCAGGGCGCTCACTTTTTGCAGGGCGGCCTGGATGGCTTCGATCTGCTTAACAATATCAATGCAGTAGGCTTCCTCTTCAACCATCTTCTCGACGCCGCGCACGTGCCCTTCGATACTCTTCAGCCGGTTGACAATTTTGCTCGTTTCTTCGTTCATGACGTGCTGTCTTTCTTTTTCTTACCTACCCCCTCCCCCCTGGGGGGGGATTTGAAGATGAGTATAGCACACGCTGGAAAGGCTGTCAAGGGAAAGATGTCACCGTTTTTTGATGACAATTGGCCTGCTGAGGTGGACCATGTTTCTTTTTCGGGAGCGGGGTTAACGGTATAATGGACGGCTAGATGTCACCAATCGTCAAAAAATTCTTCGCCGCAGCTCTGATCTATCTGGTTTTAGGCTTGCTGGTCCAGGCTGTCTCCGTGTTCGATGGCTGGCTAGGCTTTAATCCTTTAGCCTATACCGCCATCGCCGCCACCCAGCAGCTTTTCCTTCTCGGCTGGCTCACCCAACTGGGCCTGGCCCTGGTTTATGACCGCTGGCTGTCTCCCCCGCCCGGATCAGCGATGACGGTATTTGTTTTGTTCAATATGGGCCTGCTCCTGGTGCTGATGGGCCAGCCGGGTTTAGCCCTGTTGGGAGGAACCTGGTTAGGCGCGGCGGCGGCTGTGGGTGGCTTGTTGCAGTTTATCGCCGGGTTACTGTTTGCGGGACAGGCCTGGTCCGCCCTAAAAGAACCATGATACTTTCACGTATCCCGTATCCCGTATCCGATATCACGTTTTGGCTTTATCTGGCGCTTATTTTGTTATTCACCCTGTTCCTCCCTGCCTCCTCACCGCCTGGCCTCCTCGAACTCGGCCCCCAGCAAAGCGTTATCACCGCCAATCCCAAAATGGGTGTGCATACCCGCCTGACCGACGAGGTCGAAGCCTGGAAAATAAAACGCACCCTGGAAATGGTTCGCGAGATGGGCGCACCCTGGATCGTCGAGTACTTCCCCTGGGCCTACCAGGAACCGTTCCCCGGTTTTTTCGACTGGTCCCACAGCGATCTGGTGATTGACCATGCAAACCGGCAGGGATTGACCGTCATCGCCCGGCTGGGCATGACCCCGGAATGGGCCAGGCCGGAGGAGTCGGCCTCGTCTTTTTTGGCTCCGGCGCGCTACGAGGATTTTGGCAATTTTGTGCAGGCTTTTGTAGAGCGGTATGGCCATCGGGTCGCGGCGGTTATCATCTGGAATGAGCCGAACCTGGCGCTGGAGTGGGGTTTTCAGCCGCTTGACCCGGAGGGTTACACCCAACTGCTGGCCGTGGCTTATCGGCGGGCCAAAGCGGCCAATCCAAAGGTGCAGGTGCTGGGCGGAGCCTTGGCCCCGACCCTGGCCCCTCCCGGCAGCGATCAGGCGATGAACGATTTGGTTTACCTGGGCCGAATGTTCGATGCCGGCGCGGGTGAGGTCATGGACGGCCTGGCTGTCCATGCCTATGGCTGGGTCTTCCCCGCCGACGACCCGCCTGATCCCGACGTGATCAACTTCCGGCGGACGGAGTTGGTCCATCAACTGCTGCTTGAGCGCGGCTATGCCGACCTGCCTATTTACATTACCGAAGGCGGCTGGAACGACCATCCCCGCTGGACCCGCGCCGTCAAACCGGCGCAGCGCATCGAGTACACCCTGCGGGCCTACGAGCTGGTCAAAAGCTGGCCCTGGGCCAAAATGGTGGCTGTCTGGGCTTTTCGTTACCCCTGGCCGGCCCGCACCTACCTGGATTACTTCACCCTGGTCACGCCGGAATTCGACCCCAAGCCGATTTACCTGGAAGTGCAGAAGTACAGTAGGACAGTAGCCAGTAGTCAGTAGTCAGAGGATAGAGGTGATATTTCACGTTTCACGTTTTAAGTCTTACGCAACACGCAACAGAGCGCTGCCTCCCCCCGGGACGCAACAGGTTACTGGAGGTATAGCCTTGCTTCTCCTGTTATCCCTGGGCCTGTGGTTCTTTCTCTCCCCTCGCGACGACGGCAGCCTGGCCGAAATCCGGCGGCGGGGGACGCTGCGGGTGGGACTGGATGCCAGTTTTCCGCCTTTTGAAACCATTGATGCCAACGGCCAGATTGTCGGGCTGGATGTAGACATTGCCCGGGCTGTTGCCGCCGATATGGGCGTCGAGGCGGAATTTATTAATATCGCTTTTGACGGCCTGTACGATGCGCTGCTGGCCCGCCGGGTAGATTTGATTATCTCCGGCCTGCCCTACGATCCTCGTTGGACGGAGGATGTGGCTTATACGAGCAATTATTTCAACGCTGGGCAGGTTCTCGTCACCCGCGCCGATGACCAAACGATTAAGTCAGTTGAGGATTTGCCTGGTCGCACAGTCGCCGTCGAGTGGGGCAGTCAGGCCGAGATGGAAGCGCGGAGACTGGTGCAAAAATTGGCAGTGAATACTTCGCCCTCTCCCCCAACCCCTCTCCCGCAGGGAGAGGGGAGCATACTGACTCTCCTTCGCCAAGACTCCGCTGTCGCTGCGCTTGACGTTTTGCTTAAAGGTCAGGCCGATGCCGCCATTGTTGACGCGCCCAGCGTCCTCAGTCTTCTATCTCCCTCCCCATTGCAAGGGGAGGGCTGGGGAGGGGGTCTAAAAATCGTCGCCTACCTGACTGACGAGTGGTACGCTGCTGCTGTCCACCCTCAGAGCCGGGAGCTGCTGGCGGCGGTCAACCGAACCCTGGCGCGTTTGGAGGCAAATGGAGAAATGGCGAAGTTAGAGGCAAAATGGTTTAAGCGAACGGGTGGCTAGAACTGACAGGTTTTTGAAACCCGTCCGTTGTTCGCTGAGGTATTCTTGCCGAGGAAAATTACAACTCCGGCCCCACCCTCGCCAAGCCGGGGAAAGTGGCAAACCAATCCAGCCCGACTTCACTCCAGCCGCCGGGGGCGTCGGGCGCAGTGGCCGGGTTGCCAAAAAAGAGGACATCCGGCGAGGTGGCGTTTTCGCCTTTGAGGTACCAGTTCAGCGAACAGTCGCTCTCCGGCCACCAGCCGACCTTTTGCCCGTCAACGTATAGCTGGACCGTGCCGTTGATGTAGTCGGCGGTGACAGTTGTCCACTGCTCGTGCGGTACGCGGTAGCCCGGCAGCCGGTGCAGCCGCCAGAAATACTGTTCCTGGCAGCCGGGAAAGATGAATTGCCCCTGCCCGTCATTGGAACTGGAGTCTTGCAGGGTGTAGAACATGGCCCCGGTGAAATAGGGAACATGGCCGCCGTTGCTGATTTCGACGCCGTAGCCGCTGGCCGTTTGTCGCCCTCGCCAGGCATAACGGACGTTGCCCTCATTGGGCCGCCAGTCAAAGCGAGGATAGGTAGCCGCAGCCCCGACTTGCCTCCCCTCCCCGTCAACGAGAGGGGCCCAGAACGGCGACCCGCCCCGCCGCCACAAATAATCTGCCGGTGCCTCTCGTCCTATCTCTAGCCCGCCCAGGATGTCAAGCGGCAATAAGTCGTCGAAAATAGCCCAGACCGGCACTCCCGCCGCACTGCCATCGTTTTTAAGGCTGGCCTGGCTGTTGCCGACCTCGGTCCAGGAAGAACCGGGATCAGGATTATAGACACGCTGCCAATAAGCAGGCATCTCGCTGCCGCCGAAATGCTCGCTCCAGTAGGGGGTATTGGCAAAGGGGCCGGCGGGCAGAGTAGCAGAAAAGGCGTTGGGAGTGTCGGTGGGCATGGGGACCGCTTCGGTGGTGGCTGTTAGCAGGCCAAAGGTAGCCTCTGGCGCGGCGACGGGGGCGTAGACTCGCAGCCAATCCAGCTCAAAATCGGTCCAGGAGACCGGATCTTGTAGCAGCGCCAGTGAACCGAGGTAGAGGGTATCAGGGCGGGTGGCGGCGTTGAGGTAGCCCTTGAAGGCGCTCAGGGGCTTGGTCAGCCGGGGGACGCCGTCAACACTCAAGGTGAATGTGTCGGTGCTGTAACTAAAGTCGGCCGTGACCACCACCCAGCCGGTGTGGGGGTCAGCGTAGCCGTAATCACCCAGGTCCACAAAGCTGTTGGCCCGGTCAGCGCCGACAACGAGGCCGCGCCAGGCTTCTTCCTGGCGGTTGTAATCCATACCCACGTAGAACAGCGGCCCGGCGTAATGGGGCCGGTGGCCGTCGGCATAAAGGGCGATGCGATGCTCGCCCAATGTGTCAACCTTGAACCGGGCACGCAGGGCCAGGTGAAAATCTCCCTGGTTAGGCAGCCAATCTACCCGCCGGGTGGTATGGGGAACATCGTAGGTGGTGGCGCTATCGTCAACCATGTAAAGATAAGGGAAAGAGGTATCTCTCCCCGGTACGCCGACTTGCAGCGAGCCGTTGTCAATTTTGACATAGCCCGTGGCTGGTGGGGTGTAGCTGGCGGCGGTCATCTGGCCTTGAACCGTCCAATAATCCAGCAGTTGGTTGCAGTCAAACTCGTCGGCAAAGTAGGTGCGATAGCCGTTGGGCCGGTAGGGATCGTTTAGCGGAGCCAATCCGCAGTAGACTGTGCAGAGCGGCAGCGGCGATGGACCAAAAATAAGTGGCAGGTAAACCTGGTGATCCAGGGTGGAATTATCGAAGGGTGGGACCGTTCCCCGGATGAGCGACGGCTGGACACAGATCGGATAGGGCGGCGCAGCGGCTGAAATCGTAGCGTTACCTTCAGTAAAGAAGAGTGACAAAGCAATCACCAGAAGGAGTCGAATGGATGTGAAAGATAGGGGGTTGGTCATGGTGGTGTCTCCCAAGTGGATATGGGTTGGGTTGGGAAGAAACAAAAACCCGCTACCTGACAGCGGCAACGGGCTTATAAAAAATCTGAGCTTTTGCAATCCTCCAAAACCCAGACGCTAAAGGTCTCTCAGAGCTTTAGCGTCTTTCTTTCTACATCCAATATAGCAGATTTGCAGGAGGGCAGCAATGGGCTATAGAGGCTAAGTCTGTGGGACAAGTTGCCTGCTTTGTGTGTCCTACCTTACCATAATTGGGACGCATCTGGAGGCCAGGGTGGAAAGAATTCAATCCGTAGCGCCTCACTCCAAAAGAGGAACTAATAAGATTGGAGAGATATAACTATTTCTGGTAAAATGCGACCTCGTGTCAGTTAATTTCAGTCAACCCAACCGGATCATCATACTCCTGGCGTTTGTGGCCCTGCTCAGCTTAGGTCTGTGGCTGCGTCTCCGTTTTATCCACACGGTTCAGCTTTACCCGGATGAATTTGTTACCTTGTTGGCGGTGCAGATGATTGGCCAAAAAAGCGTGCCGGTCATGCCCTCCGGCCTGTTTTACGATCACGGATTGTTATTCTCCTACGCCGGCAGCCTGGCCGCCTGGTTTGGCCCGGCGCGTTTGACCGTGCGCTACGCCAGCCTGGTGTTTGGTCTGCTTACCTTAGGCTTGACCTTCTGGCTGGGCCGGCGCTGGTTTTCGCCAGCCGCTGGCCTAATCGCCGTCACCGGCCTGGCTGTCGCTCCGGCGGCTATCGAGTGGAGCAGCCGGGCCAGGATGTATGCCCTGCTGCAATTGCTCGTTTTAATAACGCTGGCACTGGCCTGTGAAGGCGTCAGCCAAAATAGCGCAAAGCGGCGTTGGGCCGCCCTGCTCGCCTATCTGGGGGCGACCCTGACCCATTTTGTGACGGTTGCCCTCGTGCCGCCGCTGGTGTTGGGAGCATTGGGGCTGTGGTGGCGTAAGAGAGCAGGGAGACAGCCCCTAGGGGAGGTTTCGCACGGGAGCGGAGGAGCGGGGGAGATTTCACCCCTGCGCCATTGGAAACTCTGGCTGGAAATAACCGCTCTAATCCTCATCCTCGCTATCGCCTTTCTGGTCAAGCGCGCTGGTCAGCCCAAAGGGATTGAGGCTTTGGATGCCGGGAGCGTCCTACCCGGTTTAGCTCAAGTTTTTACGATTTATAGTAATTTCACCCTTAACCCCATTAATGGCTGGCAAGCGATTGCTCCATTTTACCTGACATTGCCTGCTCTAATCTTTGCGCCTTTTGCTCTGCTGGCGATCATTGCCGGGATGGAAGGATGGCGCCGTCGAGAAAAATCTCGTTTCTCCCCTGCCCTTTTCCTCTCCCTCATCCTCCTGATCACCACCTTCGAAATGATCCTCTTCGTTTCCCCCGACCGCCGTGACGACAAATATTTGTTCATGCTCCTGCCGGTACTGCTGCTGCTCGGCGCGCAAGGGATGGTTTTGGTAGGAGAAACAATTGTCAATACTTTGTCGAGTACAGGTAGCCAATGGCCTGTCATCACGGATGACGACCACAGGCAGCCAACCCAGAATAGTCAATTGACTTCTCTATCCTCTATCCTCTATCTGCTATCTTCTATCTTCCCCCTGCTCGCTTCCGGTTTTATTCTGCTCACCGCCCAATCTTCCATCCGGGCGCTTCTCGCCAACACCGGCGACGACTACGGCTCCGCCTTTGCCTATGTCCGGACTCGCTGGCAGGAAGGCGACACAATCCTTACCGGCACACCGGCGGCGGCGGCCTTTTACCTGGGGCGAAACGATTTCTATGGCGTCCAACGGCGAGGGGGCTACGATTACCGCCTGTTGAATGTGAACGGACAGGCAGTGGATCGCTGGCTTGGCTCGCCGGCCATTCGCACCCCGGCGGAATTACACGAGATCCTGGCCCGGCAAAACGTCTGGCTGATCCTGGAGCGCTGGGGGTTGCAGCGTGAATATTATGACCTGCCCTTCCAGCAGCAGTTGTTGGCCCAAACCGATTATGTCAGCGAAACTCAGGGGATTTTTATTCTCCGTTCCAAAGCCAACCCGCAGCCGCTGGCGCTCGACCCGGCCCAGCCGCTTGCGGCAAATTTTGGCAACCTGGTCCGGTTAACCGGCTACACAGTGGAACCAGCTCAGCCCGCTCCGGGTGCATTATTACGTCTGACTCTTTACTGGCAGGCTTTAGCCGCGCTGCCAGACGATTACACCGTTTTTGTGCATCTGCGCCGGCCCGGTGGAGACACCGCCGCCCAGGCGGACCACCGTCCCCTGGATAATCTGTATCCTACCAGCCTTTGGCCTGCCGGCGAAACTATCCGCGAAAGCAGCTACCTGTCTCTCCCCGGCGACCTGTCGCCCGGCAGTTACGAATTATGGGTGGGTCTCTACTTGTTAGAAACGGGCGAACGCCTGCCGCTGCAAAATGATACCAGCGGCGAAAACGCCCTCCTGCTTGGAGTCTTACAGATTGAATAATCAATCGAAAATCGAAAATCGAAAAATCCAAATCGTTTACTTTGTTATCCTGTTCCTCATCATCTTCGTCCCTCGCCTGGCTAATCTGGATGTTTTCCTGACGGCTGATGAACCCCTTTTTCTTGAGTATGCTCAAGAATTTGCCGAAGGTTTGGCGACAGGTGATTTGGAGCTGACTCTGGGGATTGGCTACCCCGGCGTTACCGTCGCATGGTGGGCGGCGCCGGTGGTCGGCCTGGCCCAGACCGAACTGTATGCCTACGTCGCCGGGCGGGTAGTGACTGCCCTGGTTAACAGCCTGCTGCTGCTGGTTCTTTATGCCCTGGCCTCGAAATTGTTGGGCCGCTGGCCGGCTTTCATCGGCGTCAGCCTGCTGGCCCTCGATCCCTTTATCCTGGGCTACAGCCGCCTGCTGCACAATGAAGCGCCCCTGACACTGTTTATGACTCTGGCCGGACTTTCCTTACTGCTCTGGCTGCGCGATGCGCTGCCTCTTTCCTCTGAAAACAGCAGTCAGTCATCAGTAGCCAGTAATCAGAAAGACGTTTTTATTACGCGCCCCGGCGTTTGGGCGGATGTCATAGGTGGGCTGCAAAGGGGACGGGCCTGGCTGCTCCTGGCCGGGCTGTTCACCGGCCTGGCTTTGCTTACCAAATCTACCGCCCTGCTGCTAGGGCCTATGCTGGTCGCCCTGCTGGCCGGTTGGGCCATTATTGGCTATGTTTCATGGCCTGCACCGCGTAGCGTACGCCTCCTGTTTCCGCCTTTCCTCACGGGATTGGCCGGTCTGGTCATTGTGGCCCTCATCTCCTCTCTTGTTTTCTATATTCTTTGGCCGGCCATGTGGACTCGACCTCAGGAAGCGCTTCAGCTTACTTTTGACAAACTTCTGACCGACCAGGAAGCCGGCACCGGCAATTTTGGCATGTTCTGGCTGGGTAATTTTGTGGAAGACCCCGGCCCATTTTTCTATCCAGTCGCCTTTCTGCTCAGGGCCACGCCCTGGCTGCTGCTTGGCCTGGGCTTAAGCGGCTGGCAGGCTATCTCAAGCTACATTTTACCTAAAAAACACGCTTCCCGCTCCCCGCTTCACGCCCCCCACTCCCTTCTCCTCTGGCTTTTCGCCCTCACCTACATGCTTGTAATGACGATTGCTTCCAAAAAGGCGGTCCGCTACCTATTGCCGGCTTATCCCACTTTTTGCCTGCTGGCGGGTCTGGCATTTTACGAAGTGGGCCGGCGAATAAACGAACGGCGCATAACCACAGGTATACTTTCACACCTCTCATTTCTTCGCCTCCCGTATCCTCGCCTCCTCCTGTTTGTGCCGCTCGTTCTTTTGGCCTGGTTCTACCAACCTTACTATCTGACTTATTACAACCCGGCCTTCCTCGGCTGGCTGTGGGCGCCCAAAACGCTGCTGGTTGGTTGGGGCGAGGGCCTGGACGAGGCGGCTCGCTATGTCAGCCGGCAGCCGCCAGGCCTGGCGACAGCCTGGTACGGGCAGCTTTTTTCGGCTTTTTACCCGGGCCAGCTTCAGACCTTGAAAAAATCGGAGAATTTGATCACCAGCGACTACACGGTGTTATACCTTAACCAGGTCCAGCGCAACATCCCTAATCCCAACGTGATCTACTACTTCCGGACTCGCCGCCAGCCGGAATACACGGTGCGCCTGGCCGGGATAGAGTATGCCTGGGTTTATCGCGGGCCGGTTGCCGGAATGCGCCCTGACCCAACCCTCCACTATCCTCTGGGCGGCGATTTTGGCGGCGAGGTCCACCTGCTCGGCTACGATTTGTCGCAGCCGCAGCTTTCCGGCCAGCCGCTTGTTGTCACCCTCTACTGGCGGGTGCTGGCGGTGCCGCCGTCCAAGCGCTTTGTCTACGTCCGCCTGGTGGATGCCCAGGGCCGGGTCTGGGCCAGGTCCGATGGCCCGCCGGTGATGGGTCTGTGGCCGATTTCATACTGGCAGCCGGCCATGCTCATCGAAGATGCCCAGGAATTGGCTGTGCCCCCCGGCACGCCGCCGGGAACCTACCGGCTGGAGGTAGGCTGGTACGACCCCGCCACCGGCCAAACTTTGGCTGCAAGCGGCCAGCCGTTGGGGCAGGGCGGCGGCCTGCTGCTGGGTGAAATCCAATTGGGCTGGCAGTCTCTCTCTGTTGAATCCGATTTGCCCCATCCCACTGACCAATCTCTTGCGCCCAATGCCCGCCTGGTTGGCTACGACAGCCCTCCGGCTGCTGCTACCACCGGCGACGTGTTCCCCCTCCACCTGGCCTGGCGCGAAGCCGCCTCGCTTTTGAATTTCGGCGCGATTCCCAACAACTCGGTCATGTTTGAATGGCGGCAGGATGGCCAACCGGTCGCCGAACAGCTCGACCCGCTGCCGCTGCCCATCGAAAAATGGGGCCGCCGTGCCCTTTTACTCTCGCAGCACGATGTCATTGTTCCGCCCACGCTGGCGGCTGGACGGTACGATCTGGTGGTCATGCTCCATACCGGCAGCGACCCGGCCGGGGAAGCCCTTGCCCTGGGTACAGTAGACGTAACAACGCCGGCTCATCAATTCGAGCTGCCCGCTTCGGCCAGCCAGCCGGCCAGATCGGCTCGCCTGGAGCAAGGGGTCGCTTTAGCCGGTTACGAACTCCACCCGGCTGCTCAGAAGCTTGACCTCAGCCTCTATTGGCAGACGCAGACACCCCTGACCACTCGGTACAAAGTGTTTGCTCAACTCCTGACCGGCGATAACAGCCTGGTGGCCCAGTCGGACAGCTTTCCCGCGGCCGGTCAGCGCCCAACCACCGGCTGGCTGCCCGGCGAAATTATCGCCGACCCGCACAGCCTGACCTTCCCAACCCCCGTCGCTCCCGGAACCTACCGGCTCATTGCCGGCCTGTACAATCCCTTGAACGGCCAGCGGGTGCCGGTCCTCGACGAGGCAGGGGAGGCTGTCAGTGACGCTATCCTTATCACCGAGGTGACTTTGCCCTGATTGACCAAATCTCCGGCCGATATTTTCCCCTAAATAATTCCTCCGCTATAGTGAAGCTTGAGCGTCTCAGCTAGGCCAAATCTCCACGGTCAACCGCGATTTTTCCAATCCGATTATGTCAGGTCAGCCGATGCCCGTTCAAACTTTTTGTGGCATACTTATTAAAAGATGACTCCTTCAAAAGCCCCTGAACCCATAAACCATTCCCAATTCGACTCCCCCCCCTTTCCCCCATCTACCGTCTATACCCTCACGGGCACAGGCCGTCTACCGTCTGCCGTCTGCCTTCTCTTCATCCTCGCCTTCGCCATTTTCTTCAGCGCCCTGGCCGTGCAGCAGCACCGCACCTTTCAAACCAACGGCCTGGACTTGGGCAATGTGGACCAGGCCTTGTGGAATACAGCCCAGGGGCGTTTCCTCAACTTCACCCTGATGACACCCATCCACTCCCGCCTCGCCCTGCATGTCGAACCAATTTTGCTGCTGTTAGTTCCGCTCTACTGGCTCAATCTGGGCGGACCAGAAACCCTGCTCATTCTCCAGGCTGCCATTGTCGCCATCGGCGCGTGGCCGCTTTATCAATTGTCAATAATTAATGGCCTGCCGCTAGTGACAGCCACAGGTAATCAACAATCAACACTCAATAATCTATCCTCTATCCTCTATCTTCTATCTTCTATCTTCCATCTCACCTTCCCCCTCGCCTACCTCCTCCTGCCCACCCTGGAGTCCGCCGTGCTCTTTGACTTCCACGCGGTGACACTCTCACCGACGTTTTTGTTGTTTTCCTTTCTGGCGCTTGAGCAAAAACATGATCGCCGTTTCCTCTTTTTTGCGCTGCTGGCAATGGCCTGCAAAGAGGATATGCCGCTGGTGGTCGCAATGTTGGGATTGTATGCTGGCTTAGCCAAGCAACGCTGGCGCCTGGCCGCGCTGACCCTTGCTCTAAGCGCCGCCTGGTTCAGCATCGCTTTCTTTCTCATCCAGCCGCGTTTTGCCGCAGGCGGCAATATCCAGCTCGACCGCTACGCCTGGCTCGGGACGACGCCGTTGGAAATGCTGCAAACGCTGCTTACCCAGCCGGTGCTTGTTTTCAACCACCTGTGGCATCAGGTTGATTTACCGGGCTACCTCTTCGACCTCTTTTTCCCTACGGCTTTTCTGGCTCTCTTTAGCCCTCTCACCCTTCTGCCGCTGCTGCCTACCCTGGCCGTCAACCTGCTCAGCGACAACCCTTTCACCTGGCGGCTGGAAGATTTCCACTACGGCGCGCCGCTGGCCCCGTTTCTGTTCATCTCCGCTCTCTATGGCATCCGGCATATCTGCAAATGGCTGTCACGACCGCTGAGTGCAAAGCCTCCCCTTGGGACTGCTGACCGCCGACCGCCAATCTCCAATCCTCTAGCTCCCCAGTCCTCCAATCTTCCAATCCTCCACTCTTCCGCTCTCCCCCGCTCCTCCGCTCCCCTGCTCCTCTGCCTTCTTCTCCTCCTCTTTTCCGCCGTTTATCACTACTACCGCGGCTTCACTCCCCTGGCTCGACCCTTTGCCTGGCCGCAAGTGACCGCCCACCAGCAGCGGCTAACCAACCTGTTGTCCACGATTCCGGCCGACGCGCCGCTGTTCACCCAGTCCAACCTGGCCCCTCATGTGACCCACCGGCCCGTCATTTACACCGATTTTGCCTACTTCACCGATCCTACGTACCCTGCCCCGGTCAGAGCCACAGAGATACTGCTCGACATCACCTCTTTTGAAAACAGCGGCGGCCTGCACCAGTTTCTGCGCCAAACCCTTTTGGAAAGCGGTAACTACCACGTTGTCACGGCTGAAGACGGCATCCTGCATCTCCAACCGGCCCCCGACCCCCAACCCCCAACCCCTACTCCTTACTCCCCGCTTCGCGTCCCTACTCCCTTTTACACCTTCGCCCATCCCGACTCCCCGCCCGACTACTCCCTCACGATTGACTTTGGCACCATGATCCGTTTGCACGGCTATTCTCTCGTCTTCAACCGCCAGGAAGAGGTGCAGGTCAGCATTGACCTGGAACCCCTCCAATCGCTGGCGTCAATGCCGGAATTACAGCCGGTGCTCTACCTGCTCGACGCCGAGGGCCAGCCCATTGGCGCGACGGCGGATCTCCAACCCACGCTGGTCTGGTACCCGCCCGTGCAGTGGCCGGTGGGAGAGACGGTGCGGGTGCGTTTCAATACCTTGCCCTGGTACACCCGCGCCACCGAAAGCTACCGGCTGGCCCTTGGTCTGGTCAACGGCAGCGATCCCTGGGAGGTCAGCCGCCGCTACCCGCCCAGCCTCAGCCAGCCCACCGGTTGGGCGGTTCGCCTCCCCGCTAACAGCACGCTGGTCGAGCTGGCCCGAATCCATCAGGTCTGGGGCCTGCCTGAAGGCGGCCCGACCCCCCGTCACTTTACTTTGCCAAACCCGCCCCACTCCCTCCAGGCCAACTTCGACAACCAGATCAAGCTGTTGGGCTACAGCACTCCGCAAATCTCCAATCCTGGACCGCCGACCGCCGACCGCCGACCGCCAGAATTATCTGTAACACTTTACTGGCAAGCTCTGACCACTCCCCCCAACCTGACTCGCTTTGTCCAGTTCATCGGCCCCGATGGGCAGATTTACGGCCAAAATGACTCCGCCCCCGACCGAAGGCAGTATCCCACCTCCCTCTGGCAGCCCGGCGAAGTCGTGATTGAAACCGTTACTTTGCCCTTCCAGGAGAATCGCCCGGTGGGGAATTATACCCTGCACATCGGCCTCTATCATCCAGATACGGGAACGCGTTTGCTGTTGACTTCGGGGAGTGATCACTTGGAGATCTTATATTAAGTCAATTTGTCCATCGCTTTTCGTTTATAAGTTGGTAAGGGATAGTAAAGTTGAAGGTTTTTAATTGTTTTCTGATAATCTGTTTATTATCTTTGAATCTATTAGCTTGTATTTCATTGGGGTCAACTCGCCCTTTAGATGAACTCAAAATGTTACATAACATAAATCGAATTGAAATCTGGGGCAAAAATCAGAATGAGAAAGGAGAATGGGAATCATACCACTTCAAAACTATAGAGGACTTAGGGCAGATTAACTCAATTGTAGAGACGTTTAAAACTTACGCGGATGATTGGGAATATGGTCAATATTACCCTTACATACCAGGTCGTTTGACAATAACCTTCTATGCAGGAAAAAAACCAATGACGTCAATCATGATCGTATCCCTTACGAATACAACTAGAAAAAATGAACAAACATCAACATATTTCTTAAGCAAGGAATACGGACCTGCCAAACCTATTACAGAGGCTGAATTTAGAGAATTAATCGAGATTCTAGAAGTAGATGAAAATTTGACGTTAAATCCCTGACTTTGGGTAGAGATATATTTTCATTACCTTATTTTTCCTTGCTCATTACCCGATGTATACTGGCCAAATTGTCTGAACACATAAATCGAAAATCGAAAATCCAAAATCTAAAATGGCTGGCTCTCTGGCTGCTCCTCCTCGTCCTGGCCTTTGCCTGGCGCGCCCAAAACCTGGACGCCTTTGGCCTGTCCAACGACGAAGGGGCGCACCTGATGTGGGCCAGGCTGGCCGTGGACGGCTACCCGCTCTACACGGAGACACAGGCCGTGCAGGCGCCTCTTTTTTTGGAGGCGATAGGGCTGGCTTTTCGGCTGGCCGGGCCGACCGTTCAGGCCGGACGCTGGGCCATCCTGCCCAGCTTCGGCCTGCTCGCCGCTGCTTTGAGCTGGCTGGCCTATCGCTCCGGGGGCTGGCCGGCTGCTTTGACCACGCTGGTCCTGGTCAGCGTGGCCCCGCTCATTTTTACCTTTTCCCGCCTGGCCATGGCCGAAGTCCCGGCCACAGCCCTGGCTGTGACTTCGGTAGTCTTTCTCTTCCTCTACCTGGAGAAAGGCCACAAAGCCTGGCTCCTGGCCTCCGGCCTGACCCTCGGTCTGAGCTTCATCACTAAAATGCTCAATCCCTTTGTGATCGCGCCGGTTGGCTGGCTGCTGGTGATAAGTAACCAGAAGTCAGTAGTCAGTAGTCAGAAAGTTGCTGGCGGTCAGTGGTCAGTGGTCGGCGGTCGTCTTTTCCTCGACTGCCTCCTGTGGAGCTTGGGCCTGCTCATACCTCTGGCTGCGGCGCCCCTGCTCTATGACCCGGCGGCAGTGTTTGACCAGTTGATCCGCTTTCGCGGCGAATTACGGATGGCTGTTCCCGGTTCCGCTGCTGAAACCTGGACCCAATTCCAGCTCTTCATTAACGGTCATTGGGGATTTTGGTTACTGGCATTTGGGGGTATAATGGCCGCAGCTTTTAGGGTCTGGGAAGAAAGACAGCAGGGGAGCGGAGGACTGCCAGCGCGGAGCGCAAGGCGGGGGGAGCAGGGGAGAATTTCTTTCAGTGTATCCAGTCCTCCAGCCTTCCAGCCTTCCAGTCTGCTCTACCCGCTAACTTGGCTGATCTGGCTGCTGGCCGGAATCGCCATGCTTGGGTGGCACGCGCCGCTCTTCCCGCACCATTTCATTGTGCTGCTGCCGCCGCTGATTTTGTTGGGGGCGGAACTGGTCAGTGATGAAGCCCGAGTCATCGCCAGCTTGTCGGCGGGTGGCGAACAGCGCCCGGCGATCATGATTTATTCGCTGATCATTATGGTTGCGGCGCTCAACCTGCTCACCATCGTCAAGGCCAACCGAGAAACGGCAGCGATTGTGACCGGCGGGCGCGAGGCCGAGGCGCTGAAACTGCTCCAGGCGGTGTCGGCCCCTGACGATTTTGTGATGGGCGACAGCCAACTGCTCATTTTTATGGCCGGCCGGCGGACTCCGCCGCCGCTGGGCGATGTGGCCCTGGTCGCCATCAAAGCCGGGCGGCAGACTTCGGAACGGATGCTCCGCCTGACCGAGCAGGTCCAGGCTCCGGCAGTAGTCCAGTGGAGTCTGCGGCTGCCCTGGCTGCCGGATTATCTGGCCTGGGTTGAAAGCAACTATCTGGCCCGGCGCGTCTGGGACAACGACCATATCATCTATTTTGGGTTACGTCTTCCGCCCGGTCAAACCATTCCTAACGAGCAGACAGTCCGGCTGGGCGAGTCAGTCGCCCTGCGGGGGTATCAAATTGAACCGGGACCGGTCAAACCGGGTCAGTATTTAAATTTAAAGGTTTACTGGCTAACCGGCGTACCTCTTGAGGAGAATTATACTGTGTTTACCCAACTGCTGAACAGCCAGGGAGCGCTGGCGGCCAGTTGGGACAGCCAGCCGTTGGGCGGATACTTCCCTACCAGCCAGTGGCCCGCCGGGGAGATTGTGACCGACATCGTGCGGCTGCCTCTGCCCGCCGATTTGCCGCCGGGAAATTACAGCCTGATTACGGGGATGTATCGCCTGGAGACGCAGGAGCGCTTGCGCCCTGCTGCTGGCGGCAGTGATTTTGTGGCATTGACCACCATAAACATAGAATAACAACGAACGCTTAATGGACCTACTTATCGGAAAATCAACATCCCGGCGCTTGACTCTGGCCGGGATTCATGTTGACCGGCGCTGGCTGCACCTGGCCATACCGCTCGGCCTGTTTTTAGTGATTCTTATCCCCCGTATCCTGGGGCTGGCTACCTTCCTCACCGCCGACGAAGATGACCAAATTATGTTTTCCTCTGCTTTCCTCAGGGCGGCGCTGCGAGGCAATTGGACCAATGCCCTGGTTTTGGGCTACCCCGGCGTCCCGACCCTGGTTTTAGGCGCTATCGGCGTGTGGCTGCGGTATTGGGTCCATTATCAAGGCTGGCTGCCTCTTCCCTGGGTTCGGGCCAACCTGCTGCCGACCCTCGATCAGGTAACCGCCAAATTTGGCGTGTTTGAATACCCTCTGGATTTTATCGCCTGGGCGCGCGCCCCGCTGGTTTTGGCTGCCTCGCTTAGTATCCTGGGCATTTATTTCCTCACCCGCAGGCTTTTGGGCCAGCGTCTGGCCATCCTGGCCACGCTGATGATCGCTTTTGACCCCTTCATTTTAGCCCACACCCGCATCATCCATGTGGATGCGCCCCTGGCCTATTTTATGTTTCTGTCCTTTTTGGCGTTTCTGCTTTACCTGGATCAAGGCGGCTGGCGCTGGCTGCTACTTTCCGGCCTGTTCGGCGGCCTGGCTGCTTTGAGCAAAACACCGGCCGTCTTGCTTGCTCCTATCCTGGTGGTCAGCGGTCTCTGTTACGCCCTGTTCCCACCGCCGGGAACGCCTCGCACCGTGCGCTGGAAAAGATTGGGACTGGCTCTGCTGGGCTGGGGACTCATTGCCCTGGCAGCCTTTTTTGCTTTATGGCCGGCTATGTGGACCCGCCCTCTATTTGCCCTGGAATGGATTATCAAGAATATCGGCAGTGTCAACAGCATGCCTCATCCTACCACCGGCCATTTTTGGGGCGATCAGGAAAGCGATCAGAACCCTTTCTACTACCTCATCGTTTTTCCGTACCATCTCACCCCCCTGGCGACCGTGGGAGTTGTCGCCGGTCTGGGCCTGATTGTAGCTGGCCTGGCCGACCGCTGGCGTAACATCGAAAGTTGGGCGGCGCGAATGTTGCCCCTGGCCCTGGGGTTGGTGGCTTACATCACGGTCTTCATTACCCCCATTTCTCTCGTTTCCCGGCGTGGCGACCGTTATATTCTGCCGGTCTATTTCGCCGCCGGATTGCTCGCGGCGCTGGCTTTATGGGGATTGGCGGCTGGGTTGAAACGACACCTGCCGGCCCTCTTTAGCCGGCTTCATCTCACGGCAACCGGTCTGGCTGCCCTGGCAATTGTGCTGCAAGCTTTTTTAGTCCTGCTCTACCATCCCTACTACTTGGCTTATTACAATCCACTGCTGGGTGGCGGTACAACCGCTCCCTATCGAGTTAACATTGGTTGGGGGGAGGGCCTGGACCTGGCCGCGCGGTATTTAAACGAGCATGAACTAAATCCGCAGGAGCCGCCGCAGGTAACTTCCTGGTACAGCAATCAATTCGCCCCCTACTATCGTGGCGTTACCCAGGATCTATCTGACCAAAGTTCCGCCCTGACCGGAGATTATGTGGTGTTTTACATTAATCAAGTGCAGCGAGGCTTCCCCAGCAGCGAAATCCTAACGTATTTCCGCCAGCGTGAACCGCTCAAGGTGGTTAATTTGGGTGGGATTGAATACGCCTGGATTTATCCGGGGCCGATTATCAGCCAGACTGCTCCACAAAATTACACCTTCCCCGTCGAAACCATCCTGGGCGGCGGCGCGCGGCTGATTGGGGTGAACGTGCCCCGGGTAAGTATGCCGGCTGATCGTTTTGCCGCCCCGGCGGGGCAGTCCGAGTCGCCCTACTTTTACGGTCAGGAGGTGGCCGGCCTGCCGGTGACGCTGTATTGGGAGACACTCGCCCAGATAAACGGGGAACAAAATATTTATATCCGCCTGGTGGATGATCAGGGCAACAGTTGGGGCCAGATTGACCGGCTGATCCTGGCCGGGATTTGGCGGCCCGACCGCTGGTACGCCGGCTACTTTATCCGCGATGAGTATAAGCTGCCGGTTGACCCGGCTACGCCGCCAGGAACTTACCACTTTGAGGTGGGCATGTACGATTTTATCACCGGCCAGAGTTACGGGGTAGCCAAAAATATTGGCTCGATTACCCTGACCCCGCCCCAAAAGCTGCCGCAGCCTGCTGACCTTAAGCTGAAGACGATGATTTCGACACCCGTAAATGACGCGCTAACCCTGCTGGGACACAATTACGTCGAGAGTGAGTTAGCGCCAGGTGCGGAGATTGAAGGCAAAATTTTCTGGCAGGCAGCGCAGCCGCCGGACAAGGATTATCGCGTCCAGTTCGCCTTTATCTCTGCCGAGCGTAAACAATATGTGGTGGCTGAACCGCCCTTGTTGGAGTCCTACCCCGCTTCGCAGTGGCGGCGCACGGAGGTGGTTGGCGCGGCTTATCGCTTCCGGGTTCCGGCAGAAGCTCCTGCCGGCAATTACCCCTTGCAGGTCAGCGTGATTGACCCTGACACCGGTGAACCGACCGGCCCGGCTGTCACCCTTGCCCAGGTCAGGATTAAAGCCCAGGAACGAAACTTTACGCTGCCCCGGGGCGTAACGCCTGTTTCCGCTTTTCTGAATGACGAGATTGAACTGGTGGGCTATAAGTTACTTGATGAAACGGTTATTCCTGAAGGATCGTTTGGTCTGACCCTCTACTGGCGCAGTTTGCGTCCGGCCTCGGCTAATTACACCGTATTTGTCCACGCCGTTGGCCCCGATCAAGTGATCCGGGGGCAGTGGGATAGCGTTCCCGCTCAGGGGGCGGCGCCCACCAGCGGCTGGCTGTCCGGCGAAGTGGTCGAAGATCACTTTGAAGTGCCACTGGCCAAAGATGCACCTCCCTGGAAATACGATATTTTTGTCGGTATGTATGACCCGCTCACCGGCCAGCGTCTGCCCGCCTCCAGCCAACTCTCCCCCATTTCCGAAAACCGGGTCTGGCTCACCCGGATTCAGGCGGTGGAGAAATGATAGGTTGCAGGTTACAGGTTGCAGGTTGCAGGTTGCAGGTGGTAGGGGGCACGTGGCAGATAAGCATCCCCTGCTCTCTCGCAATTGTCCCCTGTCCACCGTCCCCTGTCTACCATCTACCGTCTACTCCCTACTCCCCGCTTCACGTCCTTACTCCCTACTCCTTACTCCTTACTCCCTGACATGCCATCCTCCCGAACCTCGATCACCCTATTCCTGGCTTTGCTCCTGGGCAACGCCGTCGTTTTGTACGGCAGCCTGGATTGGACCTGGCTGCGTTTTCCGGCGGCGCTGGCCTTGACCTTTGTCCTGCCGGGGTGGGCCTGGATGTCGGCCCTGGATTGGCTGCATACTGATGACGGTATCGAGCGTATCGTCCTGATCGTCGGCGGTTCGTCCGTGCTGTCAGCCCTGGCTCTGCTCATCGCTCTCTTACTCCCCGGCCCCTTCACCGAAACGCCTAACTTGATCGCCCTTGACTTGGCTACTCTGAGCGGCATAGCTTGGTCAATGGTCACTCAAAAATCGAAAATCGAAAATCCACGCCCGTCCGACGGGCAGTCGAAAATCGCCTGGCCTTCCCGCACCGTCTGGCTCATTCTCCTGGCGATTGTTGCGGTTGCTGCCTTTACCCGCCTGTTTCGCCTCGGCTATGCCGAGTTTCACGAGGATGAGTTGGAGAATATGCGGTTGATTGTGCGGGCCTACAAAGGCGAGGAGTATGCCCCTTATCTCGATACCAAGGGGCCGATTCACTGGTTGCTCCCTGCCGCGCTGTGGTATTTGAACGGCTGGGTTAACGAAGGCATCGCTCGCGCCCCCTTTGTGATTACCTCAATTCTGCTGGTCCCCATGATGTTTGTCCTGGGACGGCGCATGAGCGGTGGCCGGGCTGGGCTGGGTCTGCTGGCCGCCGGGTTTGTGGCGGTCAACGGCTTTTATGTGGCCTACGCTCGCTTTGTCGAGAACCAAAGCCTGATTGTTTTGTGGGGAGCGCTGGCTGTCTGGTTGGGTTATCGCTGGTATAAAGAAGGTACGGATCGGTTTCTGTTTTATACCGCTGTCATTCTGGCGGTCGGCCTTATCGCTCACCCCGATGTGCTGCTTTATCTGCCCGTGTTTGTTTACCTGGTTTGGTTGAAAATGCGGCAGGGGCGGCTGGCCTGGTCCTGGGCGGTCGGCGCGGCGCTGCTCTTCGGTGGGCTGGTGGCTCTCTTTTACGTGCCCTACTTTTTAGACCCGGAGATTGGCCTGGTTTATCAATATTTTGCCGGTGAACGCATCGGCGAAGGCTTGTTTTACAATCAAGTCGCCAACCTGTTCGACCAAGACCAACTCTACAGCAGCCGTTATCACGCGCTGGTTTTGGTTTTGCTCCTCTTCTGGCTTTTGCTGCGCCAGTTTGCCCGCTGGCATGGGTGGGGATGGCTTGCCTTCGCCGGACTGAGCCTGGCCATTATCAGCACCGTTGCCTGGCCTGCTCTCTGGCAGGTGGGCAGTCTCAATCTGGCTTTTGTGCCTTACGCCGGGGTAGCCTTACTGCTCATCTTATCGCCCCAAACTGCCGTCGAAATAAAAGTAATCTTTCTGTGGTTTATCGTCCCGCTGGGCGCTCTGCTTTTTCTGGCCAAAGATGCCGCCGACCACGTCCAGGTGGCTTACACCGGCTGGGCTTTGCTGGCGGCGTTCGCCCTGTTAGATTTGTGGGCTGGCCTGAAAATGGGCAGCCAGCAACCGGCGACCCAAAACGGGGCTTCCATTCAAGTTCCCCGTCTACCGTCCACTATTTACCGTTTATTGAGAAGTGCGGTTGTCCTCTGCCTGGCCCTGGCCATCGCCCTCATTATCTGCTACCAATACCTGGCCTTCAATGCCCAGGTGACAACATATTGGCGAGCCAAAGCCGACTCGGCGGCTAATCCGGACTCTATTTACAACCTCCTTTACGGCGACCTGCCCCGCCCGCGCAAAATTTTCTCCAACCCGCGCCTGGGAGGGTGGAAGGCCGCCGGCTACTTATGGGCCAGCGGCAAACTCTCCGGCGATTTTCGCAGCGTCAACGAGTCCTTTGCCGTGCCGGTCTGGTATACCCTGCAAACGCCACGCTCCTGCTACGATGACCCTCACAATTATTGGGTGCGCAACGACTTGGAAGGTTGGCCGGAGGAGGAGCAGGCTATCATGGACCGGGGCTACACCTTGACCCGGGTGGTTTTGGTGGATCAGGAGCCGATGCTCCACCTCTACGAGAAAAACGCCGCGCCCCGCCAGCCCGAAGTGTTGGACGTGGAGGCATACCGGCATGCCTTCGACCGGCTCACAACTCCGGCCCGCATGGCCCGGGACGAGATCATCAGCCAGCCAGCCTCGCTTAACTTTGGGGATAAGCTGCTGCTGCGCGGCTACGATGCGCCCCCATCCCCCGCCCACCCCGGCGACCTGCTGCCGGTGACGGTCTACTGGGAAAGCCTGGCCCCGATGGAGATTCGCTATCGCGGTTTTGTTCACCTTGTCGGGCCGAATGATACCCGCTGGGGCCAGCACGACGACGACCCGGCCTGCCGTTTACTGACCACCGAAATGCGCCCAGGCCAGCGTTCGTCTCGCCAGTTCCGCCTGCCGGTTGATCCCGCAACCCCGCCGGGTAATTACCAGATTGTCTTTGGCCTTTACGACCCGGCTACCTTGCAGCGGCTGCCCGTTTGGGACAACCTCGCGGGCCGGTCGCCGGGGGATAGGGTGGTCTTAGGCCAGTTAACCATTACCAATTGACAATTGATGATTGACAATTTACAATCGGCTTTTTTGAGTGTTAGTGCCAAAAGTTTGCCAGACCTTTCTCGTTAGGCAGCCTTTAGAAAACGGAACGATATGGTGGATAAGCTAGAGCGTTATAAAGGATGTCTGGGTGGATTAGCTGCCGGTGATGCGCTGGGAACCACGCTGGAATTTAAATCTCCGGGCAGCTTTGAGCCAATAAAAGACATGATCGGGGGAGGTCCTTTTCAATTGGAGCCGGGCCAATGGACAGATGATACGTCTATGGCCCTTTGTCTGGCAGAAAGCCTGGTGGAATGCAGTGAATTTAATCCTGTAGACCAGTTAGAACGATATACCCGCTGGTATCTCGACGGGCATCTCAGCAGTACCGGCGCCTGCTTTGATATTGGTAACACCGTCAGGAAAGCTTTAGCCGACTTTACCAGAAGTCGAGAACCTTACAGCGGCCCTACAGATAGGTTATCTGCTGGAAATGGTTCGATTATGAGGCTTGCTCCTGTGCCATTGTTTTATGCTCGTAATCCAAAAGAGGCTATCATGAAATCAGGAGAAAGTTCCCGAACCACGCATGGAGCGCGGAGTGCGGTGGATGCCTGCCGTTATTTGGGCGGACTATTGGTCGGGGCAGTCAACGGCGCGACCAAAGAGCAAATCTTATCGAACTGTTACCATCCACATGGCGAGACGTGGCAGGATTTTGACTTATCACCAGAGATATATGAAGTTGCTTGTGGAAGTTTTAAGCGTCGAGAACCCCCAGAAATTAAAGGGACCGGGTATGTGGTTGAGTCATTGGAAGCGGCCTTGTGGGCTTTTTACAAAAGTAATACTTTTGAAGAAGGGTGTTTAATGGCTGTCAATTTAGGTGATGATGCCGATACAACCGGAGCCGTATATGGGCAGTTGGCTGGGGCCTTTTATGGGATCAACGGAATTCCCGACAGGTGGTTGGAAAAACTTTCGCATCGGCAGTTGATAGAACAATATGCTGAGAAGTTATATCATTTAAGCCAAAAGATTGCCTGACATCAGGAATTATTAAAAAGGTCGTTCAACTCTCGTGTATATTCCACGGTTCACCTTTTACATCAGAGAATGGGCCATCCTCGGCCTCTTTTTTTTGCTCACCCTCGTCATGCTCTACCCCCTCTCCCTCAATCTGACCGGGATGGTCGCCGAACCCACCGACCCCCTGTTGAACGTGTGGCGGATGCAGTGGAACGCCCGCGCTTTTCTCGGCGGCCCGGCGGCCCTGGCGGGCATCTTCAATGCTAATATCTTCTACCCGTTTCCGCTGACCCTGGCCTACAGCGAACACTTTTTACTGCTTTCGGCCCAGGCGCTGCCTTTTCTGCTGCTGAGCGACAGCCACTTGCTGGGTCTGAATCTGTCGGTGTTGGTCACCTTTGTCCTCTCCGGTTACACCATGTACTTGCTGATCACCGCCTGGACCGGCCAGCGCTGGGCCGGATTTGTCGCGGGAGTCCTGTTCGCCTTTTCGCCGCACCGTTTTGGCCAACTGAACCACCTGGAGCTACTGGTGACTCAATGGTTGCCCCTGGCTTTGCTGGCCCTCCACTGGACCTTGACCCGGCCCGGCTGGCGCTACCCGCTTCTACTTGCGATTGTTTTTAATCTGCAGGCTTTGTCCGGCTTTCACTTTTCCTTCAATTTGACCTTGGCCTGCGCATTGCTGGCCCTGGTCTATACCTTGAGTGGCCGTGTCTACTGGCGCTGGGGCCTGGGCGTGGCAGCCTTCCTCTCGATTCTGGTCACGTTGCTGCTCAATTGGCCGGTGTGGCGCGTGTATCTTACTTTTAGCGATGTGATGGGCGCAGTCCGTACCCCGGGCGAGGTACGGATCTACAGCGCCGCCATTACCGATTATTTTACCGCAATTCCCCACAACCTGCTCTACGGCTGGACGTTTGGCCGCTGGCAGGCGGCCGACCACCAGTTTCAACCCCTGCTGCCTTTTGGTATTATGGGCCTGCTGCTGGCTCTGGCCGGGCTGCTTTTTTTGCTCAAGCTGTTTCGCCGGAGAGCGAGTGACAAAACCTCCCGTCCCTATCTCACCCCTCTCAGCCGGGGTTATTATAATGGCCCATCCGTTATTTTTCTGGCGCTGCTCACTCTTCTCGGTCTGCTGCTCTCCTTTGGCCTCAACGAGGAGGCGCTTGGCCCTGACCTGGCTCCGCTTTTAAGATTTTCGCCTTATGTCTGGCTCTACCACCACGTCACCTTTTTCCAGGGAATTCGCGTGCCGGGACGTTTTGGGATTTTGGCCGTCTTGGGATTGGTTGGGCTGGCCGGCTGGGGAGCGGCTAAATTATTTCGGACTGCCCGGCTGACGAGCGTGGATTTTAGATTTCAGATTTCAAATCTTCAACCCACATCCAAAAGAGCATTCCAAAATTGGATAGCCCTCACCCTGACCGCTCTCATCCTCCTTGAGTCCTGGTCCGCTCCTCTCATCGGCCCTGAGATTCCAGCGGGGACGGCTATTCCCGCTGTCTACCCCTGGCTGCGATCTAGCACTGCCCCGGACGAAGTCCTCCTCGAACTGCCCTACCAGAACACCTCGGAATTTATGTATGAATATTATTCATCCTACCACTGGCGGCGACTGGCCAACGGTGGCACAGGCTTTACCCCACCCATTTACAAAGAGATGCGCCAGTGGTTCAAAACCTTCCCCGATGCTCGGTCGGTGGACGTCATTCAGCAGTTAGGGATTGACCGGGTCATTCTGCACTCGGCGGCCTATTCCCAGGAGGAGTGGCAGCAGCTTTTGACCGCTTTGCCGCTGTATTGGCCCGCTTTCAGCCAGGTGAACCAGGTGGGCGAAGCGCTGATTCTCCAGGTCACCCCCTCCCTTTGCCAGGCCGAACTGGATCAGATCACGGCCACCCTGGCCCCTGCGGTCGGGCCGGATGGTTTATCCGGGGCCGTCCAGGTGACGTATCATAACGCCGGCCCAGCCGCTTTTGTGGCCGACGTGCAGCGGCCGAGCCGCCTGACCTTGGCCGGCCAGACGATTAAAAATTTCACCGAACCCCTGGTCACCCCGGCAGGCGAGGTTCAATCCATTCTATCTCCCCTGTCCAGCGACCAGCAGGTAACGGGGGCCTGGCTGGCCACGCTTGACCGGACGATTGCGCTCGCCGAAAGTTCCGAGGCGCATAAAACCTTGGAGAGTTTTTCAGAAGGAGGGTCAGTACCCTGGCAGCCGCTGGGTTTGCAGTTTGCCGACGGGCCGCAACTGGCCGCCTACAGCCTCACGCCGGAAGCCCCAACCACTTGCGGCCGGCTGAGGTTGGGATTAAAGTGGAGCGGCGGCCAACCGGGCGACACAGCCATTGTGCAACTGCTTGATCCCTTTGGCCGGCTGGTCAGTGAAGACAGGGGGCAGCCCTGGCTTGAGTCTGCCCCTGAAACGAGTGAAGAGCGCATTCTACCCTTGCCGGGTTCCCTGCCGCCTGGACGCTACGGCTTGCGGATTTACGTGCGCGCCGCCGAAGGACGGGAACGTCTGCCTGTGACCGCCGAGGGCGTAACCATCCCCACCGACCAGATTCCGCCCCTGCCCGTGGTTATTCACCCTGCCCCGCTCCCCGCAGCTTCGGCAAATCAGAGTGGCCGGCCGGTTTGGGGCCAGGCTGTTCGTTTAGTGGGTCATCAATTGGCCCAAACAGAGCTGGCTGCCGGTGATTGGCTGCGCTTTACCCTCGTCTGGCAGGTGGACCAGCCCCTTGCCAGCGACCTGACCGTTTTTACCCAACTCCTTGGTCCGGATGGGCAGGTGTGGGGCCAGTACGATAATCAACCCAAAGGAGGCTGGTATAGCACTTCCCTGTGGCTGCCCGGACAGGCGGTCGGCGATGATTACGCCTTTCAAATTAAGGCTGATGCTCCGGTGGGAGTCTACCGCTTAATTGCCGGGCTGTATGACAGCACTACTCTGGAGCGCCTGCCCGTGCAGACGCCGGGAGGCACAGCCGATTTTGTCGAAGTTGGTACGCTCCAGGTCAGCCTGCCGGAGAGGCAGCAGGGGAACCAATGACTACCGGCCGGCCTTTTGCCCCTGCTCCGGCTCATGCTGCGAGCAGCCTGCCGGTGTGGCAACGCTGGCGTTGGTTTGCGCCTGTCACCGCTTACACCCTGGTAAGTTTGCTGGCAACCTGGCCGCTGGTGCTGCGCTTGGATGGTTGGGTGCCGGGTTTCGGCGATTGGGGGCAAAATATGTGGGCCTTATGGTGGACGCGGGAGGCCCTTTTGACGCTTAAACAGTCGCCTTTTTTTACGTCCTACCTGTTTCATCCAGAGGGGGTGACGCTGCTGTTTCACCCCCTGGATGTCGCCGATGGTCTGCTGGCTCTACCCCTGTATGGCCTGGTCGGCGGCGATGTGGCCTACAATCTTATCGTGCTGCTGTCATTTGTCTTTTCCGGGTTGGGCGTTTATGATGTGGTGCTCTACCTGACTCGCCGCCGGGAGGCCGCCTTTGTCGCCGGCCTGGTCTTTACCCTGTCGCCCTACCATTTTTTGCGGCTGGAACTGGGCCATCTCAATTTGTTCACCATCCAATGGATACCGTTTTATCTGCTGTTTTTGTTTAAGTTCGTGCGGGAGGGGCGATTCCGTTTTGCCGGTCTGGCCGTTTTGTTTATGCTGCTCAACGCCTTGACCTCCTGGTATTATGTTTTTGCTTGCGGTTTCCTGTCGCTGGCAGTCCTGGCCTGGGGCGTTGGAGGAAGGATGGCCTGGTCGCGCCTGCTGGGGCGGGTGGGCCTGGTTCTGGTGTTAGCCGGACTGGTGTTAGCGCCGCTTATCGTACCGATGTTCAGCTTATTACGCAGCACCGAATGGGTCGGCGAGCACAACCCACTGCGTCATTCGGTGGATGTGCTCAGCTTTTGGACGCCCGGCCCGCCTTCAACCTGGGCGGCCTGGTTTCAAGAGGTGTGGGCTTCCTACGCCGCCGAAAAGCGTGAGCCGGGCGCGTCGGCCTACCTGGGCTACAGCGTTCTGGGCTTGAGCTTGGTTGGATTGGCCGGGCGGGAGCGTAAAATGGCCGGGTGGTGGCTGGGGCTGGGGTTGAGCTTTGCCCTTTTGGCCCTGGGACCGCAGTTGCAGGTGGCCGGTCAAATTTTTGAAATAAAGCTGCCTTATTATTATCTCGATGCTTTTGTGCCCGGGTTTTCTATCAGCGGTATCCCTGGACGATTTGTGGTCATGACATCCTTGGCCTCGGCGGTGCTGGCCGGCTACGGTCTGGCCGAATTGGCCCGGCGCTGGCCCAAGCGCTCAACCTGGTTTGCCCTGGGTGCGGCTTTGCTGGTTTCCCTGGAATTTTTGGCCGTGCCGGTGGCCGGGTCTGGCACCCAGTTGCCCCGGTTTTACACCCTGCTGGCTGCCGACGAGTCTGATTATGCGGTGATTGACTTAAAATGGGACGCCAACTACCTGCTCCACGCCCAGACCGTTCACCACAAACCCCTGCTAGGGGGCTGGCTGGCCCGCTTGCCTCAGGAACAGGCGGCTTATTTGGATCAAGGGCGCATGGAAAAAGTTTTTTTGTATTTGTTGTTGGGGCCGGAAGGCCAGGCCATGACCGATCCGGCCGTGCTCCGGCCGGCCATCCAGGCGGCTCTGGCTGAGCGCAACGTACGTTACATTATTGACCACACGAACGCCGCCGGGCCATGGTTAGAGCAGTTTGTCGGCTGGCCGCCGGTCTATCGCGAGGATGGGGTTGAGAAAATTACCGTCTACTCAGCCAAACCGTGAGCAGAGGATCTACTTTGTAAAGAGCATGCTCGATGATTAAACCACAGCGCCTGGCGGCTGCAGCTAATAAAGCTGGCCTCATTTTGGCCGGCTTAATCGCCGGCCTGTTCCTGCTTGAATTCGCGGCCCGCCTCCTGGCGCCGCCCTACCAGGAGGGCGATAAACTTCATCAATGTCATCGCCTGCTTGGCTGGAGCGGCCCGCCTAACACCTCGGCCGTGCTTGAAACCGATGGCTACCAGCATACCCTGTCCTGGAATTCGGAAGGGTTTCACGATTTTGACCATTCCCTGAAAAAAGAGGAGGGCGTCTTTAGAATTATGGTCTTTGGCGACTCCTTTATCGAGGCTTCGGAAGTCGAAATAGAGCAGACCAGTTTTCATATTTTACAGGAAACGCTCAATAAATCGGCCCCGCCGGGAACCAGGTTTGAGGTTATCAGTGCCGGTATGCGGGCTTGGGGACCGGCCCAGGAATTTGTCTACTTTCGTTACCGGGGACAATTTTACAACCCGGATTTATTGTTGTTATTTTGGCTGCCGGCCAACGACTTGTCGGATGTTTTGCCCTACAAGCGTTTGACCGGCTCAGGTTTTAACTGTTATTGGCCCTACTTTGCTATTTGTGACGGTCAGTTCGATCCAGAGCCCTGGTTTCCCGCCCCGGGAACTCCGCCCGTCTGGAAGCAGTGCTCTTCAACTCTGAAAGTATTAAGCGGCTGGTTAAGTTATCTTTACCATAGTTCACGCCTGTATCAACAACTGGAACCGGTCATTATGCGTGGCTTTCGACGGGTTCATTTTGCCAGTGAGTATACCCCCTGGCTGGATCAGGCTACCGGCGCTGATGAAGCCCTGGAGTATGCCTATCAAATGACAGACGAACTCATGGTTCACCTGTCCCAGGAGGCGCAGCAAATTGATGCAAAGACGGCGCTGGTGATTGTCCCTTTCAACGTGGCCGTCGAGAGCGATGTGGAAGCCTCCTATGCCCGGTCGCTGGCAGAAACCGTCAAAGCCGCAACCGGCCTGGGCGTAAATTCAACGCTGCCCAATCAACGCTTCAGCGCCATGATGCAGCGGCGCAACCTGCCGGTATTAGACCTGCACCCGATTTTTGTGGAGGCAGCGCAGGCGGGTGGCGAAGCCTTATATTGGCCGGTAGACCCCCATTGGACAGTGGCCGGCAATAAGCTGGCCGGAGAAACCGTTGCCCGCTGGCTGATTGAACAGAAACTGGTGCCTGTGGCCGAAAAGTAAGACATGCAGCTAACAAAGATATTCGACGCTCTGGGGGGGCAGCGCCTGGAGAATAATTTAACCGTAACGGCTTTGCTGACCCTGGTTGCAGTTTTGGGGGCGCTCACGCCGCTGCCCTGGATCAGCTTTCCGGCAGCGCTGCTGTTGTTAACCGTTTTGCCGGGAGGGCAAATTGTCCGGCTGGCCGGCCTGTTTGCCGCTTGGCGCGAAACTCGCAGCCTGGTCTTAAGTATCGCCAGTGGGGTGCTGCTGGCGCCCATTTTTCTGCATTGGGCCAGCCTCCTGTTTGGGTTCAACCGGCCGGTTGTTTTTGCCACCCTGGTCGGGCTGACCCTCGGCCTGGCCTGGCTCAACGATCTGTGGCCGACAACGCAGCCCAGCCCGCTGCGCCTCTGCGACACGCGCCGCCAATCTATCTTCTTGGCCATACTGATGCTGATCCTCCTGATCGCCCTGATTGTTCCCTATATCGAGGGGCGCACCTCGGCCGGGGTTTACCCGGTGGAAATGGCCGATTGGTTCAAACATTACGGCGTGTCCTGGTCTATCCGCTACACCGGCGTCCCGCCGGCGGACATTTTTTTCTATGGCGATCCGTCACGGGGGAAACTGGCCTACTACTATTTTTTCCATCTCACGGCGGCCACGCTCGACCTGCTGCACAGTGGGACTTCTTCCATTTACTTCTCCTTTGTGCTGCTGACCCTGACCGTGGCCGTGACGTTTGTCCTGGTTTTCTACATGCTGGCGCGACAGGTATTGGCTAGAGTTAGCGCCGCCCTGGGGTCGCTGCTGTTTGTGACGGTTATCGGCGGGCTGGACGTAATTCCGTTGATTCCTTACACGGTTAACCGGTTGAAACAGCAGTTTCCCGACCTACCGCTGACGCTGGCGGCGATCATCGGCACCCATCACGTAGATGGTTGGGCGCCTGCGCCACACCTGCGCTTAAATGCGCTTTACGTTCATTATCTGTGGGTGCCGCAGCATGTGGCCGGCCTGCTGGCATTTTGTCTAAGCCTTTACTTTTTCCGGGAAGTTAAAAATAGACCCCGCTTGGTGGCGGTCGCGCCGCTGTTGCTGCTGGCAATACTGGGGCACAGCGCCTGGATCGCGCTGGTCGGGTTGGCTTGTCTGGGGCTGTACGCCCTGTTTGATTTGGTACAGCGGTGGCGAAGCGAGGACCGGCAGACTTGGCCCATGTTCGGCGCGTATGTTCTGGTGGCCGTTTGTTTTCTCCTCGTCGCCCTGCCGCTGCTCCGCGAAATAAGCGGGCCGGATGCCCCCAAAAGCGGGCTGGTCTTTGAAATTCCTTTAAGCGGGAGCTGGTCGGTGCTGACCCCCTTCAGAGTCTACTTTGCCAACCATTGGTGGACGCGGCTGCTCGACCTGCTGATTCATTACTTCTTTGAGTTGGGAGCGTTGTTGGTCTGCGGGTTGGCGGGTTGGCGGCTTTTTCGGCGGAAGGAACCGGGCGAACCGTTATTACCTTTGCTCACGCTGGCGATTGCCGTTGGCTTTGTGACCATCTCTTGCCTGGCTTCGGGCCGGTCCTGGACCGGCATGGGCTTTACCTTGAATAACGACCTGGGCATCCGGGCGATTATGCCTGCCCAGGCCGCCCTGGCGATTTTTGCCGGTTATTTTCTGGATCAGTTATGGCAGCAGCGCCGGAGCTGGTCAAAAGTGCTGTTGGGCGGTTTGATTGGGGTGATGATAGTCTTGGGGTTCCTGGCGTTTAGTTGGGAGTTTTGGGCGATGGGTGTGGGCAAGTATCTTGAGCCGCCCCGGGTGAATGCGGCCGCCTACCGTGCCCTTCAGGCGATGCCCGCCGTTACCGAACCGCTGTCTGTGGTCAAGCATCGCACGCACGACGATGTTTCGGCCTACCAATTGATGTACGGTGACCGCTCGCCCGGCTTCTTCACTGTCGAAGCAGCGGTGTTTCATCCCGATTTAACCCAGGTGATTTATCAATTCGGCCTGAGCCGTTATGCTTTTCTCAACCGCCTGCCGCTGTGGAGTTACCAGATGTTCAGGGAGATGTACGCCGACTATGTCTACGTCGGGCCGGCGGACCGCAGCGCCGAGCTTTACCCCGAAAAGTTTGAGAACCCCACCTACTATGAAAAAGTCTACGCCGAAGACGAGATTGCCATCTATAAATTGCGTGATCTACCCCTTGACCGGCCTCTGGCTCAGTTTGCCCCGGCCGGAATTCAGTTCATGGGGCATATTGTAGATCAAGCGCCGGTCTATCCGCTGGGCTTCCAGGCGACATCACCCCAGGCCCTGGTAACGGCCTGGCGCCTGGAGCAGCCGGTATCGCAGGATTATACGGTTTACCTTCATTTTACCGGCGCCAACGGCCAGGTGGTAGGGCAGGCGGATCACCAGCTCTGGACATGGGCCAGGCAGGCCGAAGGTCCCACCTCTACCTGGGAGGCCAACCGGATTTACCTGGACATTATCCCTTTGCCGCGAGAAGTCCTGGCCGCAAAGGTACCTTTACAGATTGGGATTGGCCTGTGGGTGCCGGAGACCGGGGAATATCTGCAAGCCGAGACGGCGGAATTAAGTTTCGATGCCAATCACCGCCTGATCATTGGTACATTTGAGCCGGGTAATAATAAGTAAAAGCAAGCACCGCTTATGGCTCTGTTTAACTCACCCCGCAAAAAATTTCTGCTCGCTCTCCTGGTCACGCTCCTCCTGACGAGCTATCAACTCGTCCGGATAATCCCTTTTATCGCTGTGTACGGGGGCATCGAACATGACAGCGCCTGGTCCCTGGGGGCAGCCCGTTCGCTGGCCGAACGGGGCACTTATACGAGTATGATCAGCACCTTGGTAGATCCCACCGTGCCAGGCGGGATCAATATTGACGGCAAATTTGATATTCAAGACACCGCTGGCCGGATCTGGTTTCGCACCTCGACCAGCGTCGGCCCGGCCAGCATCCTGCCGGATGCTCTGGTGTTGAAACTGTCGGGGGTCAGCTTTTGGTCGCTGCGGGCCGGGCCGCTGTTATTCTACACGCTTTTTTTGCTGGCGGCGGCTTATATTTTGTACCAATTGGCCGGTCTGGCGGCCATTGTTTTGTTTCACGCTTACCTCTTTTTCTACCCTCACCTGTCCATTTTCCTCAGCTACGAGGCCCTGGGCGAGATGCCGGGCATGCTTTACCTGACCTGCGCTCTGATTGTCTTTGCCCTGGCTGTGTCGGGACAGGGCCGCCGGACCCTCTACTTTTTTGCCGCGGGGCTGCTGGCGGGGCTGGCGGTTGCATCCAAAGCCCTGACCTTGCTGTCAATCAGCGGCCTGTTACTCTGGGCCGGGTACCTGTGGTGGTTTGAGGCAAAAAAAGTTCGCTTCAAGGAGTTGATCTGGCTCGGCGTTGGCCTCATTTTGCCGCTGGCGCTTTGGGAGTTGGCCCAGTTTGCCATCCTGACCCGGCTGGCCGGTTTTGGCATGTATCTGCGACACGCGCAGCAGCGTTGGTTTGGTTTTCTGGATGAGGGCAGCGGCTTACGGGAGCAGAGTTATGCCGGCCCGGAGTTTGTGTGGCGTAAGCTCCTTTTGCTCAACGAGATTGCCCAGCCCCAGTTTGGGTGGACGGCGTTGATTGTGATGGGGCTGATACTGGGCGGCGGAGTCTATTTGTGGTTGGGCCGGGATGACCGCCAGCGGGCCTTGCTCGGCTCTATCTGGCTCGGCTGGCTGGCCAACACGGCCTGGTTTGTCGGACTCGGCAAAACGGGCTGGATGCGTCACTACTGGTTTGGGTTGATGCTGGCTGTGTTGTTGCTCAGCGCGCTTCCCCCGCTGCTTGTTTATTCAGGGTGGCTAAAAACCAATCCGTTGGCCTATCGGCCGTTCGGTTCGACGCAGCGCCAAGCCGCCGGAATTCTGGGCGTGGTCTGGCTGGCGCTGATTGGCTGGGGTTTTGCCCGCCAGCCGCACGTGGGGAGCATCTTTTTGCCGGATGAAATTGTACCCTATTGGCAGCAGCGGCAGGCCACCTATTTTTTGCCGGGCGCTGGTTTGCCCTGGTATCTCATCCCCCGCAGCGACCAGACCCCCATCATTGATTACATCGAACGCATGCCGGTCCAGGCAAATGTTTACTATCCGGCCAATCAAAAGGGCGCTGAGATTGCCCTCCAGACAGCTCGGATTTTTTATCCTTATAGCCGGCGGGGCCGGCCCGGTCTGCCTGCCCACCCCGCCGATATTCTATTGATTCCGGCCTCGGTACTCACCTCGTGGCGAGATCCAGGCATTCGAGCCGGTTTGCTGGGCATGGTGGCCCAGGGCTGTCCCCGGCCGGTGCAGGAAAATGGTAACTACAAAATATGTTTAGCCGATCAAGTAATAGTGCCGGAGGAACTCAGTGGCGCTCCGTAGAAGGTTTGTTTTGGCCCGGATTAAACCGTTTTTACCCTTCAGCCTTATTCTCATCCTGACAGCCTACCAACTGGTGCGGGTTATCGCGTTTGTCAATGTTTACGGTGGCCTGGAGCACGACGGCGGCTGGGCGCTGGGCGTTTCCCGTGCCCTGGTTGAGCATGGCGCCTATACTTCGCTGGTCAGCACCATTGAAGACCCGGCAGCCGTGGCGGCGGTCAACGTGGATGGGAGATTTGAAGTTCAAGCGCCTAACGGCGGTATCTGGTTTCGGATCAGTGATGTGGCCGGCCCCAGTATTTTATTCGATGCGTTGGTTCTTAAGCTGTTCGGGACCGATTTTTGGGCATTGGTGGCCGGGCCGCTGATCTTTTATACGCTGATGCTGTTCCTGGGCGCCATCATTGCCTATCAACTGGCCGGGCTGGGGGCGGTATTGCTTTTCCACCTGTTCATTTTCTGTTATCCGCACCTTTCCATCTTTCTCAGTTACCAGGCTCTGCGCGAGGTCCCCGGAATGGCCTTGATTTTGCTGGCTTACCTGGCCTTTGCCTGGGCTGTCCAAAAGCAAAGCCGGCGCGGGTGGTATTTCTTGCTGGCCGGGATTTGTTGCAGCCTGGCGATCAATACCAAGTTGATCACCTTGTTCTCACTGTGTGGCATTTTTGGCTGGGCTGTCCTGTTATGGTGGCGAGGACAGCCCCGTTTGCGTCTTGTCGAAATCGTTTTATGGGGGGCCGGCGCGGCCCTGATGCCGGCAATTTGGGAAGTTATCCAATTCGTGGTTCTGACCCGAATTGCCGGGTTTGAAATATACTTGCGCCGGATGCAGCAGCGGTTTGACTTTATCCTGGATGGCGGCAGCGGCCTGCGCGAGCAGACCTATTCGGGGGCGGAGTTTATCTGGGACAAATTTTTTATGCTGGCCTGGATTGCTCACCCGGAGCGATGGGTCACGGCCCTCGTTTTTGTCGGTATTTTGGGAGGCGGGTTGGCTGTTCTGTATTTGTGGCGTAACCAGCTCTCAAAGCACGCTCTACTTGGACCGATCTGGGTGGGCTGGTTGGTCAATACGGCCTGGTTTGTTGGCCTGGCTAAAACCGGCTGGCCGCGCCATTACTGGTTTGGGTTGATCCTGGCGGCGCTGCTGTTAGCGGTCATCCCCGTGACCCTGGTAAAAACCGGCTGGCCCGGCGCTAACCCGGCTCGCAGCCTGTCAGGCCGGTGGATCTCCCTGGGGGCGGGAGTATTGTTACTGGCGCTGCTGAGTGGGGGTTTTGCCCTGCAGCCGCATGTCTGGCACATCCTCCTGCCGGATGAGATTGTGCCGTACTGGCAAGAATTGCGCCTGACCAACAAATATCGAACCGGCATGCCCTGGATCATCGTGCCTCGCGCCGCTCAGGCAGAGGTGGTGGAGTACATCAAACGCCTGCCGCCGGAAGCGAATGTCTACTATCCCCTGGCTCATAAAGGGGCCGAAATTCCAACCTTGACCGGCCGTATCCAATATCCCCTCCGCCGCCGCAGCTATCCCGGCGTTACCCCCCATACGGCCGATGTGGTGCTTATCCCGCCGGTCATTGTCTCATCCTGGACCCATGATCCACCTATTTGGCAGGCACTGCAGCAGCAAGTTGAGCAAGCCTGCCCTGAGCCAGAGCTGAAAAATGATTTCTACGTGATTTGTAAGGTTGAAAAACTTCGGCCTTTGTAATTTACACTCCTCTATCCAGGTGAAATGAGAAATTGAAGCGTTTGGTTGAGCCGGCCAGCAATAAATCTTTTCCAATCATCATCACCCTCATTCTGACAGCTTACCAGCTTATGCGGGTCATCGCCTTTATTAATGTCTACGGAGGCATCGAACACGATAGTGGTTGGACGCTTGGCGCGGCGCGTTCATTGGCAGAACGCGGTGAATATACCTACATGGTCAGTACGATTGTTGATCCGAATGTGCCGGCCGCTGTTAACGTTGATGAAAAATTTGATATTCAGGCTCCAGATGGACGCATCTGGTTCCGTACCTCGACCAGCATTGGCCCCGCCAGTGTTGTGCCGGAGGCAGTTGTCTTAAAACTCTTCGGGTTTAGCTTTTGGGCACTCCGAGCTGGGCCGCTTATATTTTACACGGTGTTCTTGCTGCTGGCGGCCTATACCGTGTATCAGTTGGCCGGCCTGGGGGCGATTGTCCTCTTTCACGCTTTTCTTTTCTTTTACCCTCACCTCTCTATCTTTCTGAGCTATGAGGCGTTGGGCGAGATGCCGAGCATGGTTTATCAACTTTGCGCTTTCCTGGCTTTTGTCAGCGTGCTAAAAAGACAAGATCATCGCTGGCTGCGCTTTTTGGGGGTGGGACTATTGGCCGGGTTAGCGGCCAATGCCAAACTCTTGGCGCTTTTGTCAAGCAGCGGGATTTTTGCCTGGGCCGGGTATTTGTGGCTATTCGAGCGAAAAAAAGTGCGTTTTGGCGAATTGTTGAGCCTGGGCGGCGGTATGGTTTTGGTCGGGCTTGGCTGGGAGCTGGTCCAACTGATTATTTTGACCCGGCTGACCGGCTTTGAGATGTATTTGCAGCACGGCCGGCAGCGTTGGTTTGGTTTTCTGGATGAAGGCAGCGGCCTGCGGCTCAGAACCGAGTCTGGACCGGAGTTCATGTGGCGTAAATTCCTGGCGCTCAAGGAGATTACCCAGTCCCAGCCGGAGGTAATCATGCTGGTGGCGGCAGGAATTATCCTCGGCGGTCTGACACTGTTGTGGTTATGGCAAGGAGAGGAGAAGCGAAACTTGCTAGGGCCAATTTGGTTAGGCTGGCTGGCGCATACAGCCTGGTTTGTGGGTTTAGCCAAAACCGGGTGGGTGCGCCATTACTGGTTTGGTCTTATTTTGGCCGTCATCCTCTTGTGTGCCATTCCCTTAGCTCTGGTACGCGCCAGTGGGTTAACCGTGCCGCTGCGTTTTGGCCGGTCAGCTCGACTTGCTTTGCTGGGCGTTGGGCTGCTGCTCCTGGTGCTAATTGGCTGGGGCTTTGCCAGCCAACCCTATGTTCGGAGTTTCTTTCTACCGGATGAAATTGTGCCTTACTGGGCGGAGAAGCGGGCTAACAACAATTACGACGCTACGCTGCCCTGGATCATCATTCCCCGTGCTGCTCAGAATGAGGTTGTTGAGTACATCGCCCGGATGCCGCCTGAGGCCAATGTCTATTATCCCTTTGCCCACAAAGCCGCCGAAATCCCTCCTTTAACCGGCCGCATCAATTATCCCCTCGACCGCCGCCGCTACCCCGGCGTAACCCCACACCCGGCGGATATTCTGCTCATTCACCCTTATATTGTTTCGGCGTGGGTCCACGATCCGGTGATGCGCCAGGATTTGTTAAATCAGGTGGCACAGGTCTGCCCCCAACCCGTGCTGAAAAACGATTTTTACATGATTTGCCTGGTCGAGGCGTTGAACCTGCCCCAATAAACAGGATATTTTGCCGTAACCCCTCGCTTCCGGCCGAGTATTGAGCGTCATCATTTTTCCCTTACTTCTATATCGCCTAACCATAAAAAGTCATCGCCAATCTTTCCCGCGCCGGCAGTGATTTTTAGCCGCTGCAAGGTGTCGGCCTGATACAGGCCGACAATCAAGGGATAACGGCCTAGCGGCGTCTCCGGCTTGACCGGCAGGCGGAATTGGCCCAGGCCGCGCTGCCCAGGCCGCCAGATCGAAGTCGGCAAGCGGCAAGCCGGGTTGTCGTCCTGCTGGCCCCATAGCTGGGTCCCGTCGGTCAGGTGGACAAAAGCGCGGTAATTGTCGCCGGGGGGCTGCAACGCCTGCCAATAGAGGTTCACATAAAGCGTTGCACCCGGGGTGACGGTAGCTGCAGGCAGATCATAGCCCAGGAATTGAATCGCCGGGCCAAACTGCGTCACAATCGGCCGAGAAGGTTCGGCCTGTTGAATGAAGTGTTGAGGTGTGGTCAGATCATCGAAGGCTGGTTCTAAAGTTTCAAGGGGATAAACGGGCGGGGGCGCTGTGGCTGTAACTCCCGCCGAGAAGATGCGCAGCCGGACCTCACCCTCCCGCTCGATCCAGCCGGTTTCGCCGTACTCCTGAATTTTTGGTTCTGGGATAAAATAATCGTATCCTGGGGCGCGGACAAAAAACTGGGCCGGGGAATCATAACAGGAACGGGCCTGGCCAAAGTTATACCAGATCGGGAGAATGAAATCTTCATTGACGCCGCGAAAATCGCCGGGAAATAAACCCTGCGCCCGCAGCGCTCCGATGGCTTTCCAGCCTTCGCGTTTCGGATAGCCAAAGTACTCTCGCGCTTCGGGCAAATCCTGATAAATTGTTGCCAACCAGTTGGAGCCGTCCCACTGTTGGCGCAAGCGATCCAGGGTTGACTCTTGGAGCAGGAAGATTATAGCTGTGTAGCAAATAATCAATCCCATAAAAACTATAAAAAACAGTGAGCCAAGAAGTTGCAGAAGCTTAAATCGTAAATCCAAAATCCAAAATCTAAAATCTAAAATCTTCCAGCCCGCTCCGGCCAGCAGCGCCGCGCCGGGGTACATGATGTACAGATGCGTGCGCGGGTCATCCACCAGAAAAACGTAGCCGATAAAACCTACCCCGAACATAAGCCATGCCGCCCTGGCTTCGACGCTGGCAAAAGCTTCATTCCACTTGCGACGCAGACCGGGCCAGAAGACGAAACCCGTCAGCCCCAACCCCAAAAGCGGTAGATAGAATTGGGAACTATAATCTTTATCCAGGCGGCTCAATAACCCCAAGTTGTTGTAAATGAAGCCGGGCTTGACCCGCGAACCGGCCAGATAATCAGCCGTGTTCTTAAATTCAGGATCGAGGAAATAGGGGATGTAGAAAGAAGCCAGCAGGCTGAGGAAGAGGGTGAGAGCGATGAGGGCCATAAACAGCAGGGGGGCAGGGGGGCGGGGGGGCAGCGGTGAATTCTTTTCTCCCCCGCTCCTCCGCTCCTGAGCGAAGCCTTCCTCTGAGACTGCTTCCCTGCTCATCACAACCCAACCCAAATACGCCGCCGCCGGCAGCAGCAGCAGCGCATCGAAATGAGCCAGCAGACAAGCCGCCAACAAAATCGCCCCCAAAATTAACCATTTACCCCTCCTCCAACCCTCCAGTCTTCCATTCTTCCTCCCTTCCACCCCGGCCAGATACAGGCAGGACAGCGCTAACGGTCCCCAAAAAAAGATGAGAGCCTGGTATTGGACCATTCGCCCAAAGGCAATAGAGTAACCATTAACAGTCCACAATAATGCCGCTATCGCCCCTGCCTGCCAGTTGAACCACCTCCGCCCAATGAAAAAAAGGGTAGCCACGCTGAGGATGCTGCTCAATGCAAAAGGAAAACGAGCCATGGCTTCGGTGATTTGGCCGGTCAGCAGCCAGACAGCCAGGGGGATAAGCATTTGGGCCGGGCCTTTGCGATGCAGAAACAGGGCGTAATCTTCGCCTTGCAGGAGCCGGACCCCCAACATCAGCGCTTCGACTTCGTCTTCGTGAAATTCGGCGTAGCCCAGGCGGGGCAGGCGGAGGAAAGCTGCCAGAAAAAGTAGAGCGGTTAAAAGGAGGAGCGAGGAGGCAAGGAGGCGAGGACGCCAGGAGGGGGAAGGTGAGGGTGGTGGAGGCACGGAATGATGTAGTTGCCACCACAGGATAACTAATCCAATCAAGATGAGGGCATCAATTATGAGCAGCAATCGGGGCAGGTCGAGCGGGCCGGGCAGATAAACGGCGAACATCGCGCCGAAGATGGTCAGAGCCAGGGACAGGCCGGCAGCCAGAGTCAAGCGTTCGGCTATGTCCAGCAGGGGCGATACTTTATACTCGCCAGGTAGGGGTAAATTCTCAGGCTCACTCTGTTTTGGTGCTTGCTCTTGGGGATGAAAAACGTTCAGCCAGACCCAGCCGGGCAAAAAGGCCAGCAAAATCAGGGCGGCAAAGTAGCGCAAGATGGGTGGAATGGGTGAGAAGATTAAACTATTAGCCGCAAGCAGGAGAAAAAAAGGCCAAAGGTAGAGGCGGGAGAGGTGAGATATGATCGGATGCGTGAGCATCTCTCTATTTAATCACAGTTTCCATCTCCCTCAAAATTGTGTATCTTCTGCTTTTTGTGGTAACTATGCTCTTTGTTTCAGACCCTAAAGGTCTCGAAGACCTTTAGGGTCTGGCCAAACATCGTACTTGAGCCGTTACTTGTTCTCAATAGAACAGGTTGATAAACCAAAAGGTGCATAAAGCGGACACCAGCCAATAGCCGCAGTGAGCAGCGGAACCAAGCCAATAGCTCCCCACCAGCTACCAAAGTAAACCCCGCCAATCAGTAGAGCCAGCCCGATCAGAACTCGAATGACGCGATCAGTTTTACCCACATTGCACTTCATGATGACAATCTCCTTTTGTTATCTTAGATTGAACGATTTATTTGACCCTAATGATAACAAAAGGAGCGCAGAAAGTATGTGACTATATCACACAACTAAGGCAGTTTGGCCTTTTCCAGTAAAGCTTGCTTATTCTGGATAACAATTGATCCTCGGGACAAAGCAATGAGCTTCTCCCGCTCAAAATCTTTGAGAATACGGCTGACCACCTCTCTGGCAGTCCCTAATTCAAAAGCAATCTCTTGATGGGTTATTTTGACCTCTTGCTGTTCCTCAGCCAGGTTAGCCACAAATTCGGCAATTCTCGCATCTACCCGCCGAAAAGCCACCTCCTCAACGGTAGCAATGACAGCGGTCAGGCGTTGTGACATCAAGCCAAATACATAATCCCGCCAGACCTCGTACTGTTGGACCCATTCACGCAGGATTGAAGCAGGAACCAATACGGCCTGGACGGTAGTCTCGGCAACGGCAAAAGCCGGAAATTGAGTCTGGCTGAGAATACAGGACGCCGTCAGGATACAGCTTTCGTTTTCTTCAATCCGATAAAGGGTGATCTCCCGGCCGCTTTCACCCACCTTGTACACTCTAACGGCCCCGGATAAAACCAGGGCAAGTTGGGTGCAGGTATCGCCCTCCCAACAAATGGACGCGCCTGCCGGAATCTCTTTGATCTGGGCGTGCTGCCAAAGCTGCTTCTTTACTTCCTGGCCGGCGTTCTTCAAAAAAGTGAAATGTCGCTCCAGGTCAAGGTTAGTTAAGTTTGACATCTTTGTCAGATAGACCTCAAAGGGTTTTAAAAACCTTGATCTTGCTTAAAAAACTCGGCGATGGCCTGAACAACAGCTTGAAGCTGCTCGTCGCTCAATTCTGGATAGATCGGAACGGCCAGGGTATGCGCGGCGGCATTTTCGCTGTGGGGATATTCGCCGGCTTGATAACCCCACTCGGCAAAACATTCCTGCTGGTGGAGCGAGACCGGATAATAAATCTCTGTGCCGATTTTACGCTCGGTCAAGAAGGCCCGCAGCTCATCCCGCTGGCGGTTCACCCGGATGACATACTGATTGTAAATGTGGCGGTGACCGGGGAAAGGATCAATCGCCGCCTCGGTGCGCAGCGCGTATTGGCCGCTCTCGCGGGACTCACAGGGGAGGACAAGCACATTGCCTTCGCCAGACATGTCGGTCAGGCCGGCCTCGATGAAAAGCTGGTTGTAGCGAGCCGCGTTGTGCTGCCGCCCGGCCGTCCAGCTATCGAGGTGTTTGAGCTTAACCCGAATCACCGCCGCTTGCAGCGCGTCTAACCTGAAGTTGCCCCCGACGAACTTGTGGTAATACTTCGGTTCGGCCCCATGCACCCGCAGAATGCGCAGTTGTTCGGCCAGGTGGGGGTCGTTCGTCGTAACAGCGCCGCCGTCGCCAAACGCGCCCAGGTTCTTGGAGGGGAAGAAAGAGAAACAGCCGATATGGCCGATGCTCCCGGCCCGCCGGCCCTTGTACTCAGAGCCGATGGCCTGCGCCGCATCCTCGATAACGTAGAGGTTGTGCCGCCGGGCGATCTCCATAATCGGGTCCATATCCGCACACTGGCCGTAGAGGTGAACGGGCATAATCGCTTTGGTTCTAGGGGTGATTCTGGCTTCGATCTGAGCGGGATCGAGATTGTAAGTTTTGGGGTCAACATCGGCAAAAACCGCTGTGGCCCCCAGCCGGGCCACCGAGCCGGCGGTCGCAAAAAATGTGTAAGGGGTGGTAATAACCTCATCGCCCGGCTTTAGATTGATGGCCATTAAGGCTAAGATCAGGGCATCCGTGCCGGAGGAGACACCCAGGGCAAACTTGGTCTGGCAGTAGGCGGCTAACTCGCTTTCAAGCTCGCTCACTTCCGGCCCCATAATGAAGTATTGAGAGTCGCACACACGGCTAATGGCAGCCTGCACTTCTTCCTTAATCGAGGCGTATTGGGGTTTTAAATCGAGTAGTGGTACGGTAATCATTTTTTTCTCCTTGTGGTAGATAATATAATTGATGTTGTTGAAGAGGACAGTGGTGGCCAGTCAACAACTGGTTGCTTGGGTTGGTAGACAATAAGCAGTAAGTTCTCCTGAGTCAGAGGTGGAGGTCAATGTTCAGTGGTCCCAAGGGGAGGCTTTGCACTCGGTGGTCGTTCTCGCACAATCGCATCGGTCATTCTGGCGACGCGGCTCATCTCTTTGACCTGATGCACCCGGACAATATCCGCCCCGCGAATAATGCCAACCGCGATCGTGGCGGCCGTGCCTTCCAGCCGGTCTTCGGGGGGGGTATTGAGAGTATAGCCGATGAACGACTTATTGGAGGTGCCCAGGAGAATCGGATAGCCTAGAACTTTGAGGGCATCCAACTGGTTTAACAACCTCAAATTTTGCTCAACCGTTTTACCAAAACCAATGCCCGGATCAATCAAAATATGTTCATCCGGCACTCCGGCGGTTTTGGCCCGGTTAATGCTGACCTGCAACTCGCTGGCGATGTCGGCCAGCAGATCATTGTAAACGGTCCCCACATAGCGCCCTCCCAGGCGCGCCTCCTGAACGGCATTGCGCGGGCGGCTCCGGTTGTGCATCACTACGACGGGTACGTGTCGTCGGGCGCACAAACCGGCCATGCCGGGGTCCATCTGCAAGCCCCACACGTCGTTGACCATGTGCGCCCCGGCATCGAGCGCAGCAGCGGCTACTTCGGCCTTGTAAGTATCAATGGAAATAGGTAGGTTAACCTCCTGGCTGAGGCCCTGGATGACCGGCAAAACCCGCTGCAATTCGACCTCAGCCTCAACCGGCTCGGCCCCCGGGCGGGTGCTCTCCCCGCCCACATCGAGAATGTGCGCGCCTTCTTGCGCAAAACGGACGCCCTGTTCGATCGCTCTTTTTACCCACCACTGGTCGCTCAACAAGCCGTCGCCGGAAAAACTGTCGGGGGTGACATTGATAATGCCCATGAGATAGGTTTGGCTGCCCCAGCGAAATACGGAAGAACCGATTTTTAATTCACGCATTTTCAAGAAAGCCCTACTTGCTATCCGGCTCCTCTTCCGAGGTGGAAATCGGCAAAAACAGTTGAAACAAAAATTGGTACGAAACAACGGAGTCCATATACTCACTTTTATCGCCGTTCCAGCCGCCCATCGCGTAAATTTGGGTGTCAATGGCGGTTAAGCCCAAATTACGCCACTGGACGGAGAAGGGTGTTTCAAAGGTTGTCCAGGTATTGCTGGCCGGATCATATTTTTCGCTGGCGGTCAGGGGGTGGTTCCATCCCCCACCAACGGCGTACAGGTTGTTGGCAGCGGCAATCAAACCCAGACCGCCCCGCTTGTCGTGCATGGGGGCCTTTTCCACCCACCGGCCGGTATCCGGCTCAAATACATAGAGTTGATTAAATTCATCCTGACCATCATAACCGCCGGCAACATAAATAATTCCATTCAGTACCGTCGCGCCGACATATCCTTTAGCCTGGGGCATCACACTTTCCAGGGTTTCCCACTTTTTGGTATTGAGCGAATAGGCAAAAACGCTCTCTTCAAACGTTTTGCCGTTCCAGCCGCCAAAAAGATACAGCTTATCTTGAAAAGCCACCAGGCCATAGGCACAGCGGGCAGCGGGCAGCGCCGCTCCTTTACTCCAGCTATCCGCCTTTGGATCGTAAATTTCTAACGCGGCCAGGGCTTTGCCCTCGTTGGTGCAGCCGCCGGGCACATAGATCTTGTCAGCTAGGGCTGCGCCGGCAATATTGGCGGCGGCGGTCGGTTTACTCCCGCCCTCAATCCAACGATTGGAGATCGGATCATAAATGTCAACCGAACGGGTGGCTTCATTATTGTCTTTGACCCCACCGATCGCATAGATTTTACCATTAAGCGCCACTAACCCCAATCCAGCGCGCTTGGTTGGCATGGACTCGTGCGATACCCAGCGATTGGAGGGAGTGTTAGCCGCGGGAAGTGGGGCGGGCGTGGGTGCTTGAGCATAGATGACCGGTAAATTGGGGGTTTCAGCAGCTCTCTGTTCGGGCAAGAGAGGAATAAAGACCAGGGCCAATGCCAGCAGGGCCGCTCCAAGCAGGTAAATTTGCTGCCACCGCGCCAACGGCCGGCGGGTCTCAGGGAAGAGAAAGGTTCTGGCCGGAGCAGCGGTCGCTTCAGCAGCTTTTGCGCCCTCTTCGGCAACCTTGACCCAGCCTTCTTGAATGGCCCGCATCGTCGCTTCGGTCCGCGATTGCACCTCCATTTTCTCAAAGATGTTGCGCAGGTGGACCTTGACCGTATTGACGCTAATCACCAACTGGCGGGCAATCTGTTGATTGCTGGCCCCGGTAGCGACCATTTCCAGGATTTGAAGTTCGCGCTCGCTCAATTGTAAGGGGGGTTCATGGTCAGACACAGGCAAACTACTCATAGCACAAATTATGGCATAGAACTCAGGGCAAGGCAAGGGTTAAAACAAAATTTGACGCATCACTGCCCCTGCTATATAATGGTCATTTGTTATTAAATCTATAAGAAGTACTTAATTGTAACCCTTCGAGGAAGTTGCATCCATCGAAGGGTTATAATTTGGCCTCATAGAGCTTATGTTTGAAAGTCTGCAAAATCGTCTCCAGGGCGTCTTTGATCAGTTAAACAAGCGGGGCCGTTTGTCCGAAGCCGACGTTGATGCGGCTTTGCGTGAAGTGCGCCTGGCCCTGCTTGAAGCCGATGTTAACTTCAAGGTAGTCAAGGAGTTTATTGCCCGGATACGCGAGCGTGCTGTCGGCGTTGAGTTAAGTAAGAGGATCACGCCGGGCCAGCAGGTGGTCCGTATTGTTCACGAGGAACTGCTGGAAACCCTGGGGCAGCCGGCCCGGCTCGACCTGGGCGGCGCGTCGCCCCACGTCGTTATGATGGTGGGTTTGCAGGGTTCCGGTAAAACCACAACGGCGGCCAAGCTGGCGCTCTATCTCAGAAAATCAAAACATCGCCCCTTAATGGTGGCTGCCGACACGCGCCGGCCTGCGGCCATCGAACAGTTAAAGGTGCTGGGGCGGGAGTTAGATATTCCGGTCTACTCTGAGGACCCCGCTGTGCCGCCGCCAACGATTTGTGTCAACGCCATCAAACACGCCAAAGCCGGGGCTTACAATATTGTCATCCTGGATACGGCCGGCCGGTTGCAAATTGACGAAGCTTTGATGGAGGAGTTGAGCCAGATTAAGGCCAAAACCAGCCCGCAAGAAGTGTTATTGGTGGCCGACGCCATGACCGGCCAGGAGGCAGTCAAGGTAGCCGAGGGCTTTCATCAACGGGTTAACGTGACCGGCCTGATTCTGACCAAGATTGATGGCGACGCCCGCGGCGGGGCGGCAATTTCCATTCGCTCCGTTACCAGCGTGCCGATCAAGTTCCTGGGCACTGGCGAAAAATCCGGCGATCTGGAACTGTTCCACCCCGACCGGATGGCCTCGCGAATCCTGGGCATGGGCGATGTCATGTCGCTTATCGAGCGGGCCGAAGAAGTGATTGACGAGGATGTGGCCGAGCGCGGAGCCAAGAAGTTGATGGAGGGCAACTTTAACCTGGAAGATTTTCTGGAGCAGTTGCAGCAGATCAAGAAATTGGGGCCGCTCAATAAAGTTCTGGAAATGATACCGGGGATGGGTCAACTTTCCAGCGCTATTCCTCAGGAAGATATGGAGCGGCAGTTAAAGCGCACCCAGGCCATTATCAATTCGATGACGACCAAGGAGCGCCGCCATCCCAAACTTTTGGATGGCAGCCGTAAGCGCCGGGTGGCCAAGGGCAGCGGCTCCAGTGTGCAGGAAGTTAACCAACTGCTCTCACAATTTCAGCAGATGCAAAAGATGATGAAGCAGTTGCGCAATCCACGGGCGCGCGGAAATATTATGAACATGTTTGGCGGCTTTCGCTAAGCCAATTAATCTCGTTCCTACGCTTCGCACAGTCCAGGATCGAGATAAAGTCACCTGAGTAGTGACAAATTGGGCAAATATTCTAAAAAGATTTATAATAAGCCCGGCAACGATACCCACAAGTTACCGGCTTTTAATACCCAAAACCCTATTGTTTAATGCAGGAAGGAAATATTTCAGAACATGGTTAAAATTCGTCTGCGCCGTACCGGCAGCAAGAAAAAGCCCACCTATCGGGTGGTAGTGGCCGATGCGCGCTCGCCGCGGGATGGTCGTTTTGTAGAAATTCTTGGTTATTATGACCCGCGCACCCAGCCGGTGACATTCAATATTCACGAAGACCGGGCGATGCACTGGTTAGCAGTGGGCGCCCAACCAACGGAGGTGGTTGAAAAACTACTTAAAAAATCCGGCACATTAGAGCGATTTGCTCAAACCAAGGTCCAAGCTAAAGAATCTTCAGTTACGCCTGCCGCGTAGACCGTATTGAACTGCTAAGTAAGGACTGGCAGTCTTCGGATTATGCCCCCTCCGAGGATGCTTGAAACCAGATGGGGCCAAGAACAAGAGACGGGCATAAAGCCGCAGCGGTTGCTTGATGTAATTGTCCCGATTCTTATCACCCCAATCCCTAACCCAAATTGACCGTCGAGAAGGAGGTGCCCGGACTATGTCGTCATCAATGAAAGACCTTGTCGAGTTTATGGCCAAGGCCGTAGTCAACGATCCAGATTCTGTTATCGTGCGCGAAATTGAAGGCTCCAGCGCAACCATTTACGAATTGAGCGTTACCCCTGACGATATGGGGCGCGTAATTGGTAAGCAGGGGCGAGTTGCCAACGCGATGCGAACTCTATTGCGCGTGGCTGCGGTAAAAGAAGGCAAGCGCGTTACCCTGGAGATTGTTTAAATGACCGGACCATCCGGTCCAAGTCAAAAGAATATGGGGGGAGATAGTCGAAGTTCAGGTATGCGGCAGCCTGAACTTCGCTATTTAGCCATAGGCCGGGTTATCCGAGCGCATGGGCTGCGGGGAGAAGTTTCGGTAGTAGTGTTGACCGATTTCCCGGAGCGGTTTGAAACAACGGAGTGGGTCTACCTGGGCAATGAATTTGAGGCCGCTCCTTATCGTCTAAAAAGCTTTCGCTGGCACAAACAAAATGTGCTGCTCACCCTGGAGGGAGTCACAAATCGGACCCAGGCCGAACTGTTGAAAGGCCAGTTGGTTCAGGTTCCTCTTGAAGAAGCCGTAACCCTACCGGATGGATCGTACTATCTGTATCAACTTATTGGGCTGAAGGTTGAAGATACTTCGGGTAAATTCCTCGGTACGATTAAGGAGGTGCTGGAAACGGGCGCCAACGATGTATACGTGGTTGAGCACGAAGGTCAAGAGCTGCTGTTGCCCGCTATTCCAGATGTCGTCAAAAGCGTGGACATCACTACGGGGATTATGATCGTGCATTTGCTGGATGGGCTGATTTGACATCGGTTAGACATTCAGTATAGTCTGACTCAAGCGGAAGGAACGCCTGGTGGTGTTCCTTTTTAATTTGTCCTGGCAGGCCAGGATCGAATACCCCTTGACAACTGCTTCGTCATCGTGGTATGCTAGCCAACGATTGCCCCAAAATAACTTTTTGTTTCAGACCCTAAAGGTCTCTCAATCCTTTGGGGTAGTGGAAGTCTGGTTGAGAAGCTGTGACAGATAATCTCGGTTATTGGGTTGGCTTCAGCAAGGTGCCGGGGATTGGCCCGGCGCGGCTGCGTTCCTTGTTGGATTACTATGGCGACGTAGCTTTAGCCTGGCAAGCTGACCCCGGCGAGTTACGGGCCATTGGCCTCGACAGGCGCTCGGTTGAAAATTTGGTTAAGGTCAGAAGTGAGCTTAACCTTGAAGCCGAACTGGAGAAGCTTAACCGGTTGAATATTTCGGTCTTTACTTGGGATAGTCCGGATTATCCCAAGCTCTTGCGTCCTATTTCCGATGCCCCCCTGGCCCTGTATGTCCGGGGCAGCTTGTTACCTGAGGATGAGTGGGCGGTGGCAGTGGTGGGGACGCGCCAGGCGACGGCCTATGGTAAGGAATGCACCCAACTCCTCGTCAATGGGTTAGCCCAAAATGGGATCACCATTGTCAGCGGCATGGCTTACGGGATTGACACGGAGGCGCACCAAACGGCGCTCCACGCCGGCGGCCGGACTATTGCGGTCCTGGGCTGTGGGGTTGACATTATCTACCCGGCTGAAAACAAAAAGTTGGGCCAGGCGATCATTGAGCATGGCGCGCTGGTCTCGGAGTATCCTTTGGGGACTAATCCGGAGAGTGGTAATTTTCCCCGGCGCAATCGCATCATCAGCGGCCTGAGCCTGGGCGTCCTGTTTGTCGAAGGGACAACGCAAAGTGGCGCGCGTATTACGACCGATTTTGCTCTGGAGCAGGGTCGTGAGGTATTTGCCGTTCCGGGCAGTATTTTGCGCCAGAGCGGCTCCGGCCCTAACTACCTCATTCAGAATGGGGCCAAATTAGTGACTCAGGTCAACGATATTTTAGAGGAACTTAATTTAACGATGGTTGCCCAGCATGTCGAAGCAAGAGCGATTATCCCTGAAAATGACCTTGAAGCGCTGCTGCTCAAACAGCTATCCACCGAACCGGTCCACGTGGATGACCTGGGCCAGGTGGCCGGCCTGAGCGCCGCCGAAGTTGCCAGTGCCCTGACCTTAATGGAACTGAAGGGCATGGTCCGGCAGGTAGGTGGCATGAATTATGTTGTTGCTCGCGAGACTGGCGCCGAGTACACTCTGGAGTAAAACTAGCAAGGAAAAATTGCCGGGATTTAGTGAAAATTTCCAATCCTGGCTTAACACGAGGAAATCCCACATGTTCGCACTTATCCTGGCCGGGGGAGCCGGCACTCGCTTGTGGCCGCGCAGCCGCGCGGCCTTGCCGAAACAATTGCTCGCCTTAACCGGTGGAGAGACGATGATGCAGGCTACGGTCAAGCGAGTTCTGCCGCTTCTCCCCCTGGAACACATCTTTGTCGCCACCAATCGCGAGTATGGACCTTTAATTAGAGAGCAGCTTCCCGGCCTGCCGGCAGCCAATATCGTGGAAGAACCCAGCGCCAAAAATACGGCGCCGTGTATCGGCCTGGCCGCCGCCCACATGCACCGGCTGGACCCTGAAACGGTGATGGCCTCGCTCCACGCTGACCATTTTATTGCCGACGAAGAGGGCTTTCGCCAGGCCCTGCTGGCCGCCGCCGAAGTGGCCCGGGAAGGTTATCTGGTCACGTTGGGCATTACACCCGACAAGCCGGAGACGGGCTACGGCTATATCCGGCGGGGCGAAGCGTTGGGACGCTACAATCATCATCCGGTTTATCAGGTGTCACAATTTTTGGAGAAACCGGATTTGGCTACGGCGGAAAGGTTTTTAGCCAGTGGGGAGTATTATTGGAACAGCGGTATTTTTATCTGGCAGCTTTCGACTTTGCTCGATTCCTTCCGCGAGTATATGCCGGAGTTTTACGAGCAGCTCGGCCAGATGGAGCAGGCGGTGGCGGCCGGCCAGGTGATTGATACCATCTGGCAGCAAATTCGACCGGAGAGCATTGACGTCGGCATTATGGAAAAGGCGGCCAAAGTGGCTGTTGTGCCGGTCAGCATTGGCTGGAATGATGTCGGCAGTTGGGCGGCCATCCACGAAATTAATACGGTTGCCGGCAAAGCTGACGCGCATGGCAACGTCGCCCTGGGGGCCGAACACCTGGCCATTAACACCCGTGGAACACTGGTGCAGGGTAACGGCCGGCTTATCGCCACGATTGGGCTGGAAGATATGGTGATTGTTGACAGCGGCGATGCGCTGCTGGTCTGCGCCAAGGATAAGGTGCAGGATATTAAGAAGGTGGTGGAGTGGTTGAAGGCGCAGGGGCGCAGTGAATTGTTGTGAGATAGATGAATGCCGGTACAGCTTGCGATTTGTTAAATTGATGGGAGCATTTGTTTGAATGAGTGAAGAGTCTGTGATTGCATACTGTGTGAAGTGCAAAGAAAAAAGAGAAATGAAGCAGCCGGAGGCGGTTTACACGGCCACCGGCACGCCGGGGACGAGCGGCGTCTGCCCGGTTTGCGGGACCAAGATGTTCAAGATGGGCCGCACCCCGGCTCATGAGCATGTCGCGCCGCCGGAGCGGACGGATCATAAAGGTAAAAAGAAAGCCGCTAAAACGCCCCGCCGCCACGGCAAACTGGTCATCGTCGAATCGCCGGCCAAGGCGCGGACGGTGGGCAAGTTCTTGGGCAGCGGCTACACGGTCAAAGCTTCGGTGGGGCACGTGCGCGATTTGCTGCGCTCGCAGCTTTCGGTGGATGTAGAAAATAGTTTTACGCCCAAGTACCGCGTGCCGAATGAAAAAAAGCAGGTGGTGAAAGAGTTAAAAACTGCCGCCGACAAAGCCCACCATATCTATCTGGCCACCGACCCCGACCGCGAAGGCGAGGCCATTGCCTGGCACCTGATGGAAGCGGCGGATATGGATGAGGCCCGCGCTAAACGGGTCGTCTTTCATGAAATAACCAAAGACGCGGTGGCTGAAGCCTTTGCCCATCCCCGCGAGATAGATATGAAGCGGGTCAACGCGCAGCAGGCCCGGCGCATTTTGGACCGCCTGGTAGGTTATCAAATCAGCCCGCTGTTGTGGCGCAAGGTACGCAGCCGGACCAGTGCGGGCCGGGTGCAGAGCGTGGCCCTGCGCCTGATCGTCGAGCGCGAGCATGAGATTGACGAGTTTAACCCGGTTGAGTATTGGACCATCGAAGCCGATTTGGCCCAAACTGAACAAGCCGCGCCAGAAACGAAGCCGGAAGCGCGTCAATTCAGAGCCAAACTGGCCCGGATTCAGGGTGAGAAAGTTGACCTAAACAATGAAGCGGACACCCAGACTATTGTGGCCGACCTGGAAAGGTCAAGCTACACGGTCGTCGAGGTCAAAAAGAGTGAGCGCCGGCGCAGACCTGCCGCTCCTTTTACCACCAGTACCTTGCAGCAAGAAGCCTCGCGCCGGCTGGGTTTTGGAGCGCGCAAAACGATGAGTGTTGCCCAGCAGCTTTACGAGGGAATCGAGCTGGATGGAGCAGGCACGGTGGGCTTGATTACCTACATGCGAACCGACAGCACCAACGTCTCGCAGCAGGCCCAGAACGAAGCGCGCGATTTTATCGGCCAGCGCTATGGCCAGGAACTGCTGCCGGAGGAGCAGCCGGTTTATAAAACCAAGAGCAAGGGCGCCCAGGAAGCGCATGAAGCTATCCGCCCCACCAGCGTCTGGCGGGAGCCGCAGCAGGTTAAGGCTTTCCTCAGCCGCGACCAGGAACGTCTCTATACCCTGATCTGGCAGCGCTTTGTCTCCAGCCAGATGGCCAATGCTATTTATGACACCATGGCGGTGGTCGTCGGGGCGACCCCGGCAACCGCGCCGGCTACAGATGAGGAGTGGCCTTATCGCTTGCAAGCCAGCGGCTCACGGGTGCGCTTTAAGGGATTCCTGACCGTTTACGAGGAAACGCTCGACGAGGATGCCACGCCGGATGCCAGCGAAGGCGTGATCCTGCCGGAATTGAGCGAGGGCGAAGCGGTCGAATTGCTCAGGCTGCTGCCGGAGCAGCACTTTACCCAGCCGCCGCCGCGCTACACCGAGGCCACTTTGGTCAAAACTCTGGAAGAATACGGTATTGGCCGGCCCAGTACCTATGCGCCGATCATTACCACCATTCAGCAGCGCGGCTATGTCGAGACGGTGGATAAACGGCTTTATCCAACCGAGTTGGGGGAGATTGTCAACGAACTGCTGGTCGAGTATTTCCCGGATATTATCAACGTGGAATTTACGGCGCAGATGGAGGATGAACTCGACCGGATTGCCAGCGGCGAGATGGAGTTAACGCCGGTGCTGGAAGAATTTTATTCACCTTTCTCTCAGGCTGTGGCCCATGCCGAAGCCCACATGCCGGAAGTCGAGATTGAAGACCAGCCTACCGGCGAGCTGTGCGAAAAATGCGGCCATCCGATGGTTTTGAAGTTTGGCCGCTTTGGCAAGTTTGAGGCCTGCTCCAACTTCCCCGAATGCCGCAATGCTAAACCGCACCTGGTCAAGCTGGGCATTGCCTGCCCCAACGATGGGGGTGAGCTGGTCGAGCGGCGCACCAAAAAGGGCCGGGTTTTCTACGGCTGCGCCAACTACCCGGAGTGCGAATGGAGTAGCTGGAAACGGCCCCTGCCGCAGCCCTGTCCCAACTGCCAGGGTCTGCTGGTGCAGAAGAATCGCAATTGGGCCCAGTGTTTGAATTGCGAAGAGCAGTTTGAGCTGAACCAACTGCCCGGTGCAGGCTCGGAGACTCCCGTGCCTGAGCCGGAATTGGCGGTTGTGTAAAGAGTTAAAAGCAAGAGACAGGTGCCTCTTGCTTTTTTGTATTGCCCAGGGAATGAGTCAAAGTGCATAATTGGTGTCGGGATTTGGGGATAAAACAAGAATTAAAAATCTCCTAATCCCCTAATCCCGGCCTAAAAAATGCCGGACAAACTTAAATGTGTCCTGCAAAGACTATTTGCGAGGAGTAACTATGACCCGCTTGGAAAAATTTCGTCAACTGATGGCCGAGCAAACAATTGATGGCTTTCTGATCACCCAACCCGAAAACCGGCGCTACCTGTCCGGCTTTAGCGGCAGTTCCGGCATCCTGATTATCACGTCCGAGCGCCAGGCGGTTGTGACCGACTCGCGTTACTATGAGCAGGTCCGCCAGCAGTGCCCGGATTGGGAATTAATTGAAGCCGGTTATGATTTTGTCGGGAATATGCTGGAGACACTGCGCCAGTTCGAGTTGGGCGCGCGCCGGGTGGGCTTTGAAACCGGATACGTTACTGTGGCTGTGCTGAATAATTGGGAACGCGCGCTGAAAGGCCGGCTGGTGTTGGTAGATACCGAAGGTTTTGTGGAAACCCTGCGCATGCAGAAAGATGAAGCGGAGGTGGCCAGCATCAGAAAAGCCGTGGCCCTGGCCGATGAAGCGCTGGTCCACATTACCCGCTGGATGCGGCCCGGCATGACCGAGCGGCAGGTCGCTTGGGAGCTGGAGAGCTACATGCGCACGCATGGCGCTACTGCTCTCTCTTTTGAGCCGATTGTCGCTTCTGGCCCCAATTCGGCAATGCCGCACGCCCGACCCACCGACCGCGTTCTGCAGGCCGGCGAACCCATCACCATGGATTTCGGCTGCGTGGTGGAGAGTTATTGTTCTGATTTAACGCGCACTGTTTGCCTGGGCGAGCCGGCTGATGATAAATATCTGCGCATCTGGCATACCGTCTTGAAAGCGCAAGAAGTGGCTGAGGACGGAACCAGAGCGGGCATGACCGGGGAGCAGGTGGATAAACTGGCCCGTGACCTCATCGCCGAGGCCGGTTTTGGCGACTATTTTGGGCACGGGTTGGGCCATGGGGTGGGGCTGGCCATCCATGAAGGTCCTCGCTTCAGCTTCACCTACCCCCATGAAATCCCTGACGGAGCCATTATGACGGTTGAACCGGGCATCTATATCCCCGGCTGGGGCGGGGTGCGGATCGAGGATATGGCTTTGGTGAAAAACGGGCAGCTTGAAATTTTAACATCCGCCCCTAAAGAGGCGGTGTTGAGTCTTTAACCCTCACAGGAGGCATTCATAAAGTTCCTCCGGCTTCACCAGCGGCGACGAAAACGCCCTCACCCCGTCGCTGGGGCGACTCCCCTCTCCCATTGGGGGTGAGGGCTATTTACGAAGGAGAGCCTTGCACGAATAATCCACCTATGGTAAACTATACATAAAGTTAGGTTAAGGCGGTCTTCTATACCCTCATCTGAGGAGAATGTTCATGAGCGACACAAGACCCTCAATCAAATCAGTGCAACGGACTCTAATCGTGGGTGTTTTGGTCGGGCTTATCTTGGGCTGTGCCATTGGCGCCGGCCTGGTTGGCCTTTATATTCAGCAGAATCCGCCGGTTTACGCCGGGGGAGCCTATCCCAACGAGCTGACCCAAAACTATCAGGATCACTACATTGCCATGGTGATCGACTCTTATCAGGTTCACCGAAATCTACCTGATGCTCAGAACCGTCTCAAATCCTTTGATCCGGCTACTAAAGTTAATGCCTTGGGTAAATGGTCCGTGGCTTATACAACCAACGGTCAGGCCGCCGAGGCGCAAGCAGTCAATGAACTGGCGGCGAATCTGAGAGCCGCCGAAAACTGGAGCCCCGACGTGATTGCGGCTGAGGTCGGCCAACTGGCGAGCGAGTTCCAGGGCGACAGCGCCAGATTACAGGCGGTCAATGCTTTTGGCGCTAACCTAAATGTAGTGCCCCAGGAAGCTGCTCAGCCGGCCGGCCAGCCTCCTGCTCAGGCTACAGCAGCGCCGGCTGCGCCTCCCGCCGAAAGTGGGGGTGGTTTTCCCTGGCGCTGGGTGCTGGCGTGTTTGTTATTGTTGATACTCCTGGTCGCCGCCGTGTTGTTGTTAGGCCGCTGGCAGCAGAATCGCACCAAAGCCAGGAAGCCCGCCCAACCCGTTTGGGAAGGAGAAGGCCCCGCGCCGATTAAACGCTGGACCGGAACCTACACCCTCGGCCAGGACAATTACGATGAGTTTTTTACCATTGAGACAGATAATGGTGACTTTTTGGGCGAGAGCGGTATGGGTATTATGGAGACGGTACCCGGCTCCAGTCCCAAGCAGGTAACTGCTTTTGACGTGGGCCTGTTTGACAAGACCGACATCACCACCCTCTCGCGCGTAGTGATGAGCGAGCATGCTTACAACGACCCAACCATGCGGGCCAAAATTGAAGCAAATCCCCAGGCTGAAGCCATCCTGGCCGAACCGGGCAAGAAGTTCACCCTGGAAACGTCGGCGATGCGGGTGGAGGCCAAGATTGATGAGATGGAGTACGGCCCGGGCGGCAACGTTTACTTCAATAAGCTCAAGTTAAGCCTATCCGTTTTTGTCAAAGAGGGCGCTGATCTCAAAATTGGCACGATGGACATTCCCGATCAATACCGGTAAGTCCACTTGAATCTATCAAAGAGCGATGGCATCCCCATCGCTCTTTTTGTTTGATAACTTGTAACCGGCTAAAGGTGACTGGCACTTGGTTAGCCCTAAGCTTTGCCGTTTTCAATCGTCTTGCCAGGAGAAAAGTGCCAGACACCTGAGTAGTAGCGATAACTTTAAAGTATACTGTTAAACCCGTTCCATGGGATTAAAAAGCTTGTTGTACTCCTGCAAGGCGAAGCGGTCGGTCATCCCGGCGATGTAATCACAGACGGTGCGATAGAGGCCGCGCTGCTGGGCAATCTCCTGGACGCTCTGGGGAAGAATCACCGGCGAGTTGACATAAGCCTCAAAAAGATCGGCAATAAAGCGCCGGGCTTTCCGATCCATGCGCATCACCCGCCAGTGCTGGTAGAGGTTCTGGAATAAGAAATCCTTCAACTGGCGGTCCAACTGCTTGACCTCCTCCGAGCGCCTGACGATATTGTGCGACAAGCGGCGAATATCGTCTACGCTTTTGATCTGGTGCAATTCAAGTTGCTCGTGAGCGGCATTGATGACATCGCTGACCTCTGTCCCCACCAGCCGCCGGATCATGCGGTGCCGGTCCATATCGTTAAAACTCTGGCGCGGATTGAGCTTAAGTTCTTCAGCTACCCGCCGCCAAAATTCAACGTCTTCCAGTTGCTCCGGGGTAATCATTCCCGAACGCAAGCCGTCATCTAAATCAGCCGTCGTATAGGCAATTTCATCGGCGTAGTTGACAATCTGCGCCTCCAGCGTAGGCCGCCAATCCGGCTCAAAATCGGTCACATCGCTGCGGTCATACTCAGTTTCGTGTTTCAAAATGCCTTCCCGCACCTCCCAGGTCAGATTCAGCCCGCGAAAATCGGGAAAGCGGTTTTCCAACTTCTCGACAATGCGAAAACTTTGATAGTTGTGGTCAAAGCCGCCGTGCTCGGCCATCAGACCATTCAAGGCAGCTTCTCCGCTGTGGCCAAAGGGACCGTGGCCTAAATCGTGAGCCAGACAAATCGCCTCGGTCATATCCTCATTGACCTGCAAGGCGCGGGCAATCGTCCGGCCAATTTGAGCGACTTCAATGGTGTGGGTCAAGCGAGTGCGGTAGTAATCCCCTTCGGTGGTTAAAAAGACCTGGGTTTTGTACTCCAAACGCCGGAAGGCGGTCGTATGGATAATCCGGTCGCGGTCGCGCTGAAATGCAGTGCGGTAGGCATGTTCTTCTTCAGCATAAGCCCGTCCTCTGGAGTCACGGCTGAGCATGGCGTAAGGGGCCAGCCGTTCGGCTTCTTGAGCCTCGATATCCTGCCGGGAAAGAATCATTATTCCACCTCCTTTGATGATATGATTATAGCATAAATTGGGCGGGTTTCGTACCCCCAATCAACTAAGCCAAAACGCTTACTGCCTAAGCATGTTCGACAAGGATGATCGGATGATGCGCCTACTTAGAATTATGTCAGGTCAGCCGATGTTTTAGGGCGCTGTTTGTGGCATACTGACCTTATAAATTGTAGCTTTATCTATCTTCGATCTCCAGGGTAACAAGATGAAAATCCAATCCATGATAGCCATAATCGTCCTTTTGGGAGTGATACTAAGCGGTGGATATTACCTGAGCCAGTCCGAAGAAGTGGTTGAGGCCGCGCCGGCTGCCGTTCCGCTTAAAGCACCCCTGAGTGTTCAAGCCACGACTGTGGAAGAAATTGAAGCGCAAAGTGTCCGGCCCCTGGTTGATCAAAGCGCGGTTTTTGAAAATACGATTTTCAATTATCGCCTGAGCTATCCGGTGGATTGGAGCAAAGAGCAGCCTTCGGCTAATGTGGTCATTTTTCAGTCGCCGGATAACACCACCCGGGTTAAAATCGAAGCGGTCGGTCCTCTGCCGGCTGCTGGATTGGCCGCCTTTGTGGACCGCAGCCTGGGCCACGATATTCTGATCAGCCGCCAACTGCTGACCCTCGCTGGCAACCCGGCTGAACGAGTCATCGTTTTCTCTGATAAGGTGACCGGTCAAGTGACCAGCTTTTATGTTGATGCCGGAACCTCCGCCTATGTCATTAGCGGGGTTGGTGAACAGACCGCGATCGAGATGGTGGCTCGCTCTTTTAACGCTCCACAACAAGTGGCCCAGCGATAACTTGTTTTTTAGACCTTAAAGATCTCTAAGACCTTTAGGGTCTGAAGCAAACAAAAAGAGCTTCGCTTGGATTTGCCGAAGCTCTTTTGATTCGCAGAGGAAATTCCTGAGATTTAAGCGCCTTCTTCCAATTCAGCCAACTGTTCTTTCAACTCCTCGATATTCATTTCAATGCTGTCAATCTCATTTTGCAGCTTCAAGGGCGCGCTGGTCCGGCTGCCATAACTGGCCGCTTCTTCCAGGAGCTTGTTTAGATTACGGGTCTGGTCAATCAGTTGGCGCTTGATGCCCGAAATTTGCACATCGCGGTACTCTTGATCCAGTCCCTCCCCGGCCCCGGCGGGAGGTTTGGGCGGGATAGAAAAGACGCCGCGTTGGCGGTCGTCCAGGCGATTCTTGACCAGGCCAAAGATGCCTTTCGGTGTGCTGCCAACGGGAGCATCGTCAACGGCCATTGTCGCGGCCGCATCACGTTCGGTCCGAGTTTCTTTATACTGCTCATAGCGGCTGACAAAGGTCTGCATCAAAAGCAGCGCGGCCATCTGGGTTGGTCGTTCCAGCAGCCAGTTGCCGAGCGTGCTTTTATACTGAGCATTAAGACCATCTACCACTTGGGCCAGCATGTCTTTGATATTCACGGATAACTTGCCGACCATCGTTTCATCTTTTTGCCATTCACGCCAGGCGCGCAAATCGGCGGCATCACCGACAATTTCATCGGCAATCCACTCGCACATCTCGGTTGAAAAAAGATGGTAGCCTGAAGTCTCCGGGTTTTTGATGACCAGACCGCGGTTTTCCAGGTCGCCAATGACCTGGCTGGCCCGGGCGTAAAAGCGTTCCAGGTCGGTGATGGTATCCTCGCCGCCAGGTGTGCCCACAAAAGCGGTGCTAAACGAATGAGCGGGCGTATTTTTATCGGATTTCCGTTCTAATTCTCGCAAGGCCATCACCGTAAGTAGAATTTGCTGAGCCGGTGGGGAACTGGCCCAAACATCCTTAAAGAGAGTGTCAATATCGCGGCGGGCTTCGTCGGCCAGGTAGCGGCGGCGGGCGGCGTCATCCAGCCCTTGCTGGTGCGCGGAAAAGAGATGGTGGCAGGCCATCTGTAAGAAATAGGGATTATAGCCGGCAATGGCAAAGATCACATTCAGTTCGCTGAGTAGAAAACGGACGCCCGTGCCGGCCAGATAACGGTCAATCAACTCTGTCGCATCCTGCTCACTGAAGTTGCGCAGGTTGATCGTGGCAAAAATATTAAAAAACGGCGATGAACGAATCTGTTCCGAATGGGTCAGTTGGACCAAATCCTGGCGGCTGGAAGTAATCAAGGCCAGGTTGTGGTGAATGGCCAGAGCGCGCAGGCCGCCAAAAAAGTCGTTATCAAAGTTTTTATTGCGTGTGACCTGCTCAAACTCATCCAACAGCAGCACGATGTATAACGATTCCTCGTCAACCAAGGTAAAAATGTCGTCCAGAGCATAATTATCTATGGTTTCCGCTTTTAGAGCGAAATCAATTTCGGCTACAACGTTAGCATTCGCGGCGACGGCTCGCCGCATTGCTTTAAGGACGCGCTGCCAAAAGCGCGAGGGTGTTGTATTTTCATCCAAGAACAGGAAGTCTTGATAGATGAAGCTGTATTTTTTTGGATCAAGGCCGAGCTTAGTCTGGGTTTCGGGATGGCCCAGGATCTTAAGCAGGGATGTTTTACCGGTTCGCCGCTCGCCGACGATAGAACTCGACTCAAAGGCCGAGAGTAAACGGCTGTAAACCTGTTCAATTTCCCGACGACGTCCAATGAAGCGGGCCGGGTCGTCAATAGGTTTGCCGTAACTGAAAGGATTAATACTCATAGAACTCAACTCCTGTTCACTGGCCCGCCCCTTTTGGGGAGGCTAAGGCTAAGGCGAAGGCTCAGCAAAATCTTTACACTTCGCCTCAGCCCTGGCCTTAGCCTTCTTTTATCGGGTCCAACTAATTCGCTCCTCCGTCCAACCATTAGAATTGGCCTGATCAAAAAATACCCGGCCATCAGGTGAAGCTCTCATGGCTAAAATTTGTTGTCGTTCTCGCCCATCAGGGGTTATGGCCCAAATGGCCCAATTGCCGCCGCTGTTGCTGGCAAAGGCGATGGCCCGGCCATCCGGGCTCCAGGTGGGCAGGCCATCCAGGGCCGGGTCATCGGTCAGACGAGTCAGGTTGGAACCGTCGGCCTTGATGGTGTAGATTTCCCAATTCCCATCGCGCCGAGACATAAAGGCAACCGTCTGGCCATTGGGGGCCAGGGCGGGCGCAGTATCCTCGTCACGATCGGTCAAGGCCAGCGGATTGTCAAGCGCAGCTCCGGCCAGCCGCAAGCCGATCCCGGTACGTCCTTTGGCCCGGAATACTACCTGGCCATCAGCCCCCCAGGCAGGATATTCACCTTCGGTCATAAACCTTTGGCTTTCCGCAACGCCAAGCGTATTGGCCCCGGTCAAGTACATCTGTGAAGCGCGATCACCGGCGCGCCGGGTAAAAAACAAAATAGTGCTCCCATCCGGGCTCCAGGTGGGCAATTTGTCTTCCGGGGCCGGACCAACAAGAATTTCATTGCCACCGGTGCGATTGGCCGTAACCAGGCCGCGCCCTGGCCCGCCCGACCAGGCGATAAAGGCAATCCGCGAACCATCGAGACTAAAAGCAGGCTGGCTGGCGCCCTGGCGAATGAGCTGGCTGCTGCCATCCTCTAAATTGCCAAAGTAAAGATTGTAGGTTTCACCTTCAAACGCAGGATAAGCAATAGTTCCGCGCAACGACCCCGCCAGGATGGATTGCGGCGTTGGCGTAGCCGTAGCTGTAGCCGTTGGCGCAGACGTGGGTGAAGCTGTGGCCGTCGGTACAGGTGTTTCGGTCGGTGTTTCGGTTGGGACCGGGGTGGGGGCGGTGGTAGGTGTAGCCGGTTCAGGTTGAGTCGCTGCGGCGGCAATCTGGGTCAGGGCCGTCGCTTCGACGGCAGCCGCCTGGGTCGCCGTTGCTGCCAGCGCCTCATTTAAAGCGACCAGGGCATTGGCTGTGGCCCGGGCTGTATCGGCCTCCGTGTTGTCACCTCGCTGCACCGCTTCAGCAGCCTTGGTGCTGGCGGCGGCCAGGAGCATTTGACTCTCCGCCGCCTGGGTGCTATTGGCTTGAATCAACTGGGCGACTTCGGTGCCGCGGCGAGCTTCAGCCTGCGCCAGCGCCGCTGTGGATTGTTGTCTCAGGAAAAAACCGACAATTAGAACTGCCATTAACAGTACCGCCAACACAGGCGTGGCCCAACGCAAAACACGCTCTCTGGTGGTAGGGGCCTGGGCGCGGCGCTGCTCTTCAATCCGCTCCCATTCTCTGGCGACATCGCCCAGTTCCTCTCTGACCCATTCGAGCCGGCGGAACTTGCTGATCCAGTGCTGCATTAATTCTACTCTAAAATGGTACGGCTCCTGATCATTAACGACATCCCGCTCGAAGAGCTGGCGCAAGCCGCTGGTTACATCGCCGCTGGGCGGGTATAATTTGGCTTGGTGCATGGCCCGATCCAGATTGCGGCGCATCACCCCCGCTTTGTACTGAGGGACTCTATTGGCCAGGGCAGCGAGAATAGCCTGCTCCACCGGGATAGAGTCCTGCCAGACAAATTGGAAGTTTGGTGTGCCTTGTTCGATGACATCAGGGAGGACGGCCTCTACATCAGCAACGCCTAATTGAGCCGGTTTGTCTTTGGTCCAGCGAGTGAACAAATTATGGCACAGCAGTTGGGTATAGTAAGCCTGGCCGGAGGTAAGCTGATAGATACGTTCAATCGCAGGCCGGGTATAAGTGTAGTATTCGGCTACTGGTTGGGTAATCAGGTCCTCGGCAAAATCCTGTTCCAGGAAGCTGATTTTGCGGTAGACTGCCAGATTGAAAAGCTGGGACGAACCTTTGGAATTGGCTTCGAGCCGGTTGCCCAGTGAAAAGAGAAAATTGACCCGATTTGTCTGCTGAATTAAGGCCCGCAGGTAATCAAAAATATCATGGGGTAAATCGTCGGCCTCGACCTTTTCGGCCAGCCGGTTGGCCTCATCAAACATGAGCAGCAGCGAGCGTTCTCCCAGCGCTTCGACCACCGGCGGTAAAAAAATATCTTCAAACTGGTGGCGCGGGTTTTTTTCAAAATCTTGGCGGGCGGGCCGCTCTAAGTTGGGAATGCCCTCAACCCCCCGCAAGGCCAGGACGATTTTTCGCGCCACTTCCCATAAAAAACCGTCAATGCCCTCCAGTCCCATCCCCTGTAAGTCCAGTAAAACGGGGATGTAAAGAGGATCACCCAGCTTGTCTTTCATCTGGTACAGCACGGAGGTTTTGCCGCTGCGCCGCTCCCCGTAAAGTACGATGGCGTTGTGCTGGTAGGCGCCCCGCAAATGTTGGCGCAGCCAGGCATATACATCCTCGCGGCCAAAAAACATCGCGGCGTCTTTGACCGGCGATCCAGCAATGTAGGGGTTGATGATCAATGTCTCGTTTTCGGTAGACATTCCAGGTTCTCCCTGACTGATTGACTTGACTATAAAATGGGGAATTAGCTGCCTGACTCAGTAATATTATAAATTATAGCTGCCAAAGAGTCCAATAATTTTAATTTATGGTAAAATAGATCTTGGCTATTATGCTCATAGATTCTCACTGTCACTTCAACTTTAATGCTTTTGACCAAGATCGGGAAGAAGTTCTGGTGCGGGCCAGGGCGGCCGGCGTCGTGGCCCTGATCAACCCCGGCACTGATTTAGCTGACAGCCGCCAGATTGTCACCCTGGCCGAGAAAAATCCCAATCTCTATGCCGCTGTTGGCTTCCATCCCAACGATGCTGCCAGTTTTGACGAGACGGCGCTGGCTGAACTGCATACCCTGGCCGGTTATCCTCAGGTCGTGGCGGTCGGCGAAATCGGCTTGGATTATCATTGGGATAAAGCTCCTCGCCCGGTGCAGTGGCGGGTATTTGAACAACAATTGGCCCTGGCCAAAGAAGTGGGCAAACCGGTCATCATCCATCAACGCGAAGCGGCGGCGGATACCATGGCCGTGCTCCGCCAATGGGGCGCAGGTCAGAAGCATCCCGGGTTGGTCCTCCACTCCTTTTCAGGAGATCGAGCTATGGCCGAAGAGGCGCTTGAGCTGGGCTTTTATTTGGGCGTCAGCGGGCCGGTCACTTTCAAAAACGCCCGCGACCTGCCGGAAATTGTGATCGCTACACCGCCCGAGCGTCTCCTGGTCGAAACTGATGCCCCTTTTCTTGCCCCGCATCCTTTTCGGGGTAAGCGGAACGAACCGGCCTACGTTAAGTTGGTGGCAGAGCGGATAGCGGCCTTAAAAGGATTATCTTTGGCAGAGATGAGCCGCCGCCTGACCGAAAATACTGTTGCCCTCTTTAGACTGCCGGCATCCCTGCTGTCTAACCCTGATCTCTCAACTTTTACTTCAAGCCAGTAACTACCACTTTTATTGACACAGCCCTCTCCTTGTGATAAAATAAACTATATAACTTTCAGAATTTTTTGAAAGTACTGGATAAAAGGTTGTAAAAGGACACCCATGACCCAAACCGTTGCTTGGCTTGATTTGGTTGCGGACGATATTAAACGCGTGGAAGAGAAGATGCGCTTCGGTGTTTCGGAGCGATATCAGGATTTGCAGGCGGTTATTGACTACCTGATGGGAGCGGGAGGTAAGCGCCTGCGCCCGGCACTGACGCTGATGGCGGCCAATTTTTACCCGGTGGATAAAGAGAAATCCTATTCGCTGGCCGCCTCGGTTGAGCTGCTCCATACCGCCACCCTGGTCCATGACGACCTGATTGATAATTCATTGTTCCGGCGCGGCCTGCCGACCCTTAATGCCAGTTGGAGTCCAGGCGCGACGATTCTCACCGGCGATTATCTCTTTGCCCGGTCGGCGGAGCTGACGGCTGAGACAGACCACGTCCGGATTGTCAAAATTTTTGCCCAAACGTTGATGACGATTGTGGGAGGAGAGTTGCAGCAGTTGTTTAATGATGGGCATAGGCGGATACCCAGCTATGACGAGTACTATCAGCGGATCTATGCCAAGACCGCTTCACTTTTTGCGGCGGGAACGCAAAGCGGGGGTATCTTATGCGGCGCGCCTGAACATGAAGTACAAGCTTTGCATGATTACGGTTATCACCTGGGCATGGCCTTTCAAATTGTTGACGATGTCCTTGATTTTCGCGGGGACGAAGACCGTATCGGTAAGCCGGTAGCGAATGATTTACGCCAGGGAATTGTTACTTTGCCGGTGATGCTCTTCTCCGAAAAATCGCCCGATCATCCCACTATTCTCAAAGCGGTGCGCCGCGAGCCGATCAGTGACAAGGAAATTTTGACGGTGGTGGAACAAATTCGTGCTTCCGGCTGTGTTGAGAAGGCGATGGAAGAAGCTCGCCGCTTTGCCTGCCAGGCTCAGGCCAATTTAGAAGTTCTGCCTAACAACCCGTATCGGCAAGCAATGCACGGTATCGCCGATTACACCGTAGCCCGCGATATTTGAGCGAGCGTCTCTCAAGCTCACCCACGGCGAGGTTAATTCAGAGAGCCTCGCCGTCGTCATTTTTAGCCTCAACTTGATGAAGATGGATTTATCAATCATCATTGTCAACTGGAATGTCAAAGAGCTGCTGGATGTTTGCCTTCAATCTTTACTGAAGGCCGCTCACTCAGCGCCCGAGCTGGCGATTGAAATCATTGTCGTTGACAGCGCCTCCAGCGATGGCAGCCCGCAGATGGTCTGCGACCGGTTTCCCCAAGTGCGCTTAATTGCCAGCCAGGAGAATCTGGGTTATGCTCAAGGCAGTAATACTGGTGCGGAGGCAGCCGGGGGCCGCTACCTGTTTCTGCTCAATCCCGATACTGTTATTCAACCAGACGTGTTGGGGCGCATGGTTGACTACATGGACGCTCATCCAGAAGCGGGGGCGTTAGGGCCGCAATTGCTCTGGCCCGATGGCTCAATTCAATCCTCCCGCCGTTGCTTTCCCACGCCGGGCAGCCTGTTTTGGGAGAGCACCCTGTTGGGGCAGTGGTTGCCTGAAAACCGCTATATCCGGCGCTACCACCTGGCCGACCAGCCGGCCGACCAGCCTCAAAAAGTAGATTGGGTCGTCGGCGCGGCGATTTTAATTCGGCGTGAAGCCTGGCAGCAAGTCGGCCCGATTGACCCGGACTTTTTTATGTATTTTGAAGAAACCGATTGGTGCCAGCGCAGCGCCGAGGCAGGCTGGGAAACGCATTATTTACCCACAGTGCAGATCACCCACTACGAGGGCAAATCCAGCGAGCAAGTTGCGGCGGCGCGGACCTTACGCTTTCAGCGGAGTAAACTGCGTTACACCCGTAAATATTTTGGTCCTGGCTGGGCCAGCCTGTTACGGCTTTTTTTGTGGCTCACCTTTGCCTTCCAATGGGCCGAGGAATGCCTCAAATGGCTGCTGGGCCACCGGCGTGCCCTGCGTCGAGAGCGAATGACGGCTTATGCCCAGGTACTGCGGGGATTGTGATGAAAGTGGCCTTCCTCAGCGGCGAATACCCGCCTATGCAGGGCGGCATTGCCGACCACACAGCCTACCTCGCTCAACATTTGGCCTCTTTGGGCCTTGACTCCTCGGTTTTAATCAGCCGGCGCTGGCAGGATGCTGAGACCTCAGCGGTCTTTAAGACCGTTGAGGTTTCACCTCCTGTTTTTGCCTCTCTCCCTGATTGGAGTTGGCGCTGTTGGCCCGGCGTCGCCAGCTTTCTAAAGACCTATCAACCTGATATCTTGCACATCCAGTACCAGGCGGCGGCGTTTGGTTTAGGCGGCTGGGTCAACTGGCTGCCGTGGTTTCTTAAAAAGCGAGGCACTCCTGCGCGCATCGTGACTACATTTCACGATTTGCGGGTTCCCTACATTTTTCCCAAAGCCGGCGCTTTTCGCTGGAAATCCATGCTGGCCCTGGCCCGTCACAGCGATGCGGTTATTTGTACCAATCGGGAAGATCTGGAGCAATTGTCAATGGTCAATAATCAATTATCAATGGTTAATGATCCAATTTCTCCTCCGCTCCCCCGCTCCCTTGCTCCCTTGCTCACGCTTATTCCTCTCGGCAGTAATGTCGAACCCCAGCCGCCCCCTGATTTTGAGCGAGTGACGTGGCGTAAGAAGTATTATGCTGACGAAAAGACGCTGCTTTTGGCTTATTTTGGCTTTTTGAATGAGAGCAAAGGGGGCGAGGAGCTAATCGAGACACTGGCCCTGCTGCGGCAACAGGGGCTTGATGCCCGTTTGTTGCTCATTGGCGGGGATGTTGGCCACGCCGACCCGACAAACGTGGCTTACGCCAAAAAAGTTCAGGCACTTATTGACCGGCGCCATCTGGCCGATTTTGTCTACCGCACCGGTTATACGAGTCTGACCGAGGTTTCGGCCAACCTGCTGGCCGCCGATGCCGTGGTTATGCCTTACCGCGATGGCGTGTCGTTTCGCCGCACCACGTTAATTGCCGCGCTGCGGCACGGTTGCCCGGTGGTCAGCACCTACCCGGCTGACCCCGGCCTTATCCCCGAAATTCGTCCCGGAGAAAATATGCTGCTGGCCCGGCCCGGCGATGCCACTGCTTTAGCCCAAGCGGTAGCCCAACTGGCCGACGATCCGGCTTTGGGCCAGAAATTAGCCCTGGGTTCAAAGCAGTTGGGTGATTTGTTCACGTGGGAAAAAATTGCCCGAGACACCGCCGAGTTGTATCGGCGGTTAAGCCGGTAGAAACAGCAGCTTGAAGAAAGAGGATAAATGGAAAACCCAGGGCCGTTTACCAGCGCCGACCTGCAACGCTTTATCGAGACCCATCAAATCGAAGCCACCATTTTGCCGATGGCCGAACACACGCCGACTGTGCCCGACGCGGCCCGCGTCCTGGCCGTCGAACCGGAGCAGATTATCAAGTCACTGGTGTTTTTGGTCAAGGATGAACCGCTGCTGGTCATCAACAACGGTCTGGCCAAAGTGGACCAGCGCAAGATTGCCGAACGGCTGGGCGTCGGCAGAAAGCAGGTCAAATTTGCCAGCGCGGAGCAGGCCCTTGAAATCACCGGCTATGTGGTTGGCAGCATGCCACCCTTTGGACACCGGCACAAGCTGCGGACCCTGGTTGACCCGGCTATCACCGAGCTTCAGGTCATCTTTGGCGGAGGGGGAGATATTAATGCGATGATGCGTCTTACGCCGGGGGAGTTGCTGCGGGTGACGAAGGGAGAGATTGTTGGCGTAGGAATGATTTGACCAAAAGAACGGATGTTCTTATAATTGAATCCGAAAGGGGGCAAAATATGGACATCCAGCAAAAGGTTGAAATCTTGGGCCAGGCGGCCGCTCTGGATTGTGAAGGGCCGCCGGCAATGACTCGGGAAGAACGCAAGGCCCAATTTATTGATCAGAGCCGGGTCTACGTGACGCACCCACAGCGGGGAAAAATCCCGGTTCTACGGACGATGCAGACCAGCGCCTGCGAGCGAAACTGCTACTACTGCCCCTTTCAAGCGGGGCGGGATTACCGGCGGGTTTCTTTCAAGCCGGACGAGTTGGCTGCCACTTTTGACCAGATGCAGCGCAAGCGGCTGGTTGAAGGGCTGTTTTTAAGCAGCGGTATTATTGGCGGCGGCGTTAAGGCTATGGATCCCATGCTGGACACGGTGGAAATCCTCCGGCGCAAGTATGAATATCACGGTTATATCCATCTCAAGGTTATGCCCGGGGCTGAATCGGCGCAGATTGAACGGGCAGCGCGCCTAGCCGACCGTCTTTCGATTAACCTGGAAGGAGCTAACGAGCAGCGTTTGTTGGCCCTGGCCCCCAAGAAGGACTTTTGGCAAGAGTTGCTGCCGCCGCTCTATTGGGTGCGCCAGAACCAACGCAGCCTGGGGCCGTGGGTCAGGCCGCCCAGCATCACGACCCAATTTGTGGTTGGCCCGGCGGGCGAGTCTGATCGTGAGTTGTTGACGACGGCCAATATGCTCTACCAGGAAGCAAATCTGGCCCGGGCCTATTACTCTCCTTTTAATCCTATTCGCGGCACAGTTTTGGAGAATCTGCCCAAAACGCCTTTGATGCGGGAGCAGCGCCTGTATCAGGCCGACTGGTTGCTGCGTTTCTACGGCTTTGCCGTCCACGAACTGCCCTTTGACGAGCAGGGGCATCTGCCGTTGAACGTCGATCCCAAGCTCATGTGGGCTAAAATTCACCTGAGCCAGCGACCGACTGAAATCAACCGGGCCAGCCGGGCTGAACTTCTGCGTATCCCGGGCATTGGCCCCAAAACGACTGAGGCGATTTTAGCAGCGCGCCGGTTGGGAATGCTTAGCAGCCTGCAACAACTCAGGCAGCTTGGGGTTCACACAGGCCGAGCTGCGCCTTTTATCCTCCTCAATGGGAAGCAAACTGAGTACCAATTACCTCTGGCCGGATTTTAGCCGGAATAGCCGGACTCAAAAGAGGCGTCCTTGCTTGAGGGGCGCCTCTTTTTACTATTCCCAGAGATTAGATTTAAGTAACAGGCTCAGTTCTGGTAAAATGAGTGAAATAATGGCTCTGCCCCGATGGGAGTTCCTATGCCTGCTAAAAAAGGCTCGACTTTGCCTGCCTCGTTATTTAATAAGGTGCGGCAGAAGTTAAATCCAAGTTTGCCTGTTATCCGCTGCACCAAGGCCACCCTGGTTCATCTGTCGCATACTCTGGAAGATTTGGTTTTGAGCCGGCGTAGGCCCGCGATGATTTTTGCAGGCTTTCAAGAGTCAACCTATTGGCGGGCAGAAACAGAACGTTACCAGGAACTGGCACAGGTAGCTCAACAGGTCTGCATCTTTGCCGGTCCTCCCTTACCCCCTGAAAGTAAGGCGGCTTCGCTCCATATTACGCTGAACAGTGATGATCCTTTGCGCCAGGAGTGGTTCTTGACCATTTTGTCTGAAGCCTTTAGCGTAGTTTTGAGCGGGCAGGAGTGCCAGGTTGGCGCTCCGGACGAAGCTGCCCGGCAATTTGATACCCTCTGGAGCTTTGAACCTCAGGTTGTCAATAGCGCCCTTGATCTTTTAGAGGAAGTTGTGGCTACCTACCGGCCCGACCGGCTGTCGGAATTGCAGGCCGGGCGGACAAAATACCCCCCCAGTCCACCCGATCCTACCCTTATCACCGAGTTTACCGTGAAAGCGCTTCACTTTCAAGAGACCCTGCACCGGCGCCACAAAGAAACCGAGACAACCTGGCAGCAATATCAGGAGAGCCTGGAAGAGCAAATTTTTGAGCGGACCGAGGCTTTGACCAAAGCCAACCAGCAGTTGCAGCAGGAAATTGTCGAGCGGCAACGAGCTGAGGCAGCTCTGGCTGAAGAACGTAATTTGCTGCGCACCCTGATTGATAATGTGCCGGATTTGATCTTTGTTAAGGATGTGGAGAGTCGCCTGATTCTGGTCAATACCGCTTCGCTGCTGCTTAGACAACTGACCGAGCCGGATGAAATGATTGGCAAGACCGATTTTGATTTGCACTCGCCGGAGTTGGCTTCCCAATATTATGCTGATGAGCAGTGCGTTATCCATTCTGGCCAATCTTTAATTGCCCACGAAGAACTTTATGTTACCCCTTCCGGCCAGCGAAAGTGGCTCTCGACGACCAAAGTACCGTTGCGTGACAGTCAAGGGCAAATTGTTGGGCTGGTCGGCCTGAGCCGGGACATTACCGAGCAGAAGCAAGCTAAAGAAGAGTTGCAGCGGTATCGTGACCATTTGGAGGACTTGGTGATTGAACGCACGGCCAGTCTCCGGGCGGCGAACCAACAACTCCAACGAGAAGTCGCCGAACGCAAACAGGCTGAGGCGGAACGAGAACGGCTGCTGGTGGCCGAACGAGAACAGCGTCTTCTGGCTGAAACGATGCAAGAAGTCGTCTTGGCTCTCACTTCGCAAACGAGCCACGCGGCTGTACTAGATGAAATTTTACGCCAGACGCAGCGGATTGTACCTTTTAAGACGGCCCATATTGCCCTACTAGAAGGTGATTTTTTACGGGTCGGCCGTTGGTACGGTTATCAAAGTTTTGACCAACAGGAGATGGCTTTTCGTTTGCTTCAGCCGGTGGCTAATTTCCCCCTTGATCAGTTAGTCATCGGGTCACGCATACCGTTGGCTGTTCCTGATACTCAACTAGAATCACGTTGGGTAGTGTGGCCTGCCGTAGCTTGGATTCGTTCCTATATTTCCGTCCCGATTTGTCTACAAGAGCGGGTGCTGGGCTTACTCCGGTTGGACAGCGATATCCCTGGTAAATTCTCGGATGAGGATGCCTATCGTCTCCTGTCTTTGGCCAATGCCGCCGCTATTGCCCTGGAGAACGCCCGGCTTTACGCCGAAACGCAGCAGCGGCTCAAAGAGCAGACGGCGCTGCGGGAGGCCGGGGCCATCATTTCCTCAACCCTCGGTTTTAGCGGCGTATTAAGCCTTATTGCTGAGCAAATGGGCCGGGCTATAGACGTTACCAGTGCCTACATTTCTATTTACAACCCCGACTCTTCCTGGACGGTGCTGGCCGAGTATTACGGGCCAGAAGCTTCGCCGCAAGAAAAAAATATATCTGATCTGGGTGTTACCTACTCTATGCCGGAGGACAATCCGGCGTATCTGGATTGTCTGCGGGCGGGGCAAGTGGAAATCTTGCATCGCGACGACCCGAACACGCCTGAAAGCGAACGAAACCATTTGCGGCAGTTCGATGGCCAGTCGGCGCTGTTGATCCCCTTACGCTTCAGCGGTGAGCTTGTTGCCTTCGCCGATCTATGGGAAAGCCGGCAGCGGCGCGAATTTACACGGGATGAGATTGCTCTGTGTCAGAGTATCGCTCAGCAGGCGGCGATTGCCATTGAAAATGCCCGCCTCTACGCCGAAACGCAGAAATTATATCAACAGACCCAACAGCAGGCCCGGCAACTGGAGCAGATTTTGAACACGATAGTGAGTGGAATTATTCTGCTTGATCCTGACTACCGGATTAAGATGGCGAATCCGGCCGGGCAGAATTATTTGTTGCTGTTAGCCGGGAGCGAAATAGGCCAGACGTGTACGCACCTGGGTGGACGTCCCCTGGCGGAGTTACTAACTGCGCCCCAGCAGGGGCCATATCACGAGATTACGCCAGAGGGTCTAACCCGGCCTATCTTCGAGGTCTATGCTCGCCCCATTGTGGGCGGACCCGAGGCTGAAGGTTGGGTGATGGTAATACGAGATACCACAGACCAGCGTGACATTCAGAAACGGATGCAGCAGCAAGAGAAACTGGCTGCCGTAGGCCAATTGGCGGCGGGTATTGCCCATGATTTCAATAATATTCTGACCAGTGTCATCGGTTTTGCCGAATTGGCTCGGTATGCGCCAGATGTGCCGGCGCCAGTAAGAGATGATTTAGGCCACATTGTTCAGCAAGGGCAGCGTGCGGCTCGCCTGGTACGCCAGGTCCTGGATTTTGCCCGCAAAAATATTGTAACTAAACGACTCATAAACCTGCGCGAACTGCTTGAAGATATAGTCAATCTTCTGGAACGGACAATTCCTGAAACTGTTTCGCTTGAGTTGGCTGTTGAATCGGGGGGAGGATACATGCTAAACGCCGATCCAACTCAATTGCAGCAGGCCCTCACCAATCTGGCAGTCAATGCCGCCGATGCGATGCCCCGGGGCGGAATCTTGAAATTTTCTCTGGGCCGTTTAACCCCGACCGCAGCTCAGCCATGGCCCTGCCCAGAGCTGGCTGCTGGTGATTGGTTAGTGTTGGCGGTGGCGGATACGGGTGCAGGCATGTCGCCGGAGGTACAAAAGCACCTTTTTGAGCCGTTTTTCACCACCAAAGAGGTGGGTCAGGGAACAGGCTTGGGACTGGCCCAAGTTGAAGGAATTGTAAAGCAGCATGAGGGCTGTATTCAGGTCGAAAGCCAGGTAGGACAAGGTACAACATTTACCCTGTACTTCCCGGCGCTATCTTCAGCCCAATCTGTTGTCGCCCAAACAAGGCCTCCCGACAAAGGAAAGCAACGAGACCAGGAGAAATTGATTCTATTGGTCGAAGACAACCCCTCTGTCCTGCAGGTAGTAGAAGCTATGCTCAAGGGCTTGGGGCATCAAGTTTTGACCGCCCCCAACGGACGGCGCGCCTTTGAAATTTATGAGCAGCATCAGGCCAATATCGCCCTGGTCATCACCGATTTGACCATGCCCGAAATGGGTGGGCTGGCCCTGGCCGAAGCCCTGCACGGCAAAAATCGGGCCGTTAAAATATTGGGTATGACGGGTTATCCTCTGAAAATAAAGAGTGAAGATCTGTTAGCTCAGGGAATCGTTGGCTGGCTGCAGAAGCCATTGACCCTTGAACAATTGACCCGCCAGCTTGAGCGGGTGCTGTAGTTGTCGCTAAACCGGGGATTTTGACAGTAAGGCTAACTCAGACTATACTAAAAGCCCCTACATAGTCAGCTCCAGAAGGCCGCCAATGAACATGCCCGAAACAGCCGAAACCTACGACGTAAGCCAGTACGAACGTCCTTCGGTGACGGTGGATGTGGTAATTTTTAGTATCCTGGATGAGGAGCTAAAAGTACTCCTGATCAAGCGCAAAGTTTGGCCTTGTGAAGGGATGTGGGCTATTCCCGGCGGCTTTGTTAAAATGGATGAAAGCCTGGAAGCCGCTGCCTACCGGGAACTGGCCGAAGAAACCGGGGTAACAAACGAAAATGTTTACCTGGAACAGCTTTACACCTTTGGAGAGCCGGATCGAGACCCGCGCACCCGGGTTATTACCGTAACTTACTTTGCCCTGGTAAGCGCCGATAAAATCAGTGCTCACGCCGCCGACGATGCCGAAGATGTGGGCTGGTTCTCTGTTTACCGTTTACCCCCACTGGCCTTTGACCACGCTGAAATACTGAATTACGCCCTAACCCGACTGCGTTACAAACTGGAATACTCTGCTGTTGGCTTCCAGCTTTTGCCAGAAAAGTTCACCCTGCGCGAATTGCAGGATGCTTATGAAATTATCTTGGGTACGAAGTTGGACAAAGGTAATTTTCGCAGCAAGTTGCGCAAAACCCAGGCAGTAGAGATGGTGGATGGCTACCGGGATACGGGTGGCCGTCCTGCTCGCTTGTATCGCTTTCGTGAAGATGCGGTGGCTGAGGTTAAAACCCGTCGTCTTTTCCCTTAACAAAACAACAGGGTAGCAACGTAGCAGAAAAGATTTGTGAACCTGCCTGCCTTGTCATGTGCTACCCTGCTACTCTAGCAGCTATTAGCTTGGAGTCAACCATGAAAACCTTAGCGATTCTAATGGCTGGCGGCGCCGGCACGCGCCTGACTGTACTATCAGATAAACGGGCCAAGCCGGCGGTGCCTTTTGCCGGTAAATACCGGATTATTGATTTTACCCTGTCCAATTGTGTTAACTCCGGCATTTATGATATTGCCGTTCTAACCCAATACCGGCCCCACTCGCTCAATACCCACATCGGCATTGGCAAGCCGTGGGATTTGGACCGGCAAAGGGGGGGCGTTCACCTGCGCCAGCCCTATCAGGGCAGCAGCGCCGACCTGGATTGGTATCGCGGCACTGCCGACGCGGTTTTTCGCAATCTGGATTTTATCCAAGATAACCAGCCAGACCTGGTCCTCATCCTTTCCGGCGACCATATTTACAAGATGGACTATCGGCCCATGATAGAATACCATCAGGAAAAAGGAGCTGATTTAACTGTCGGCGTGATGGATGTTCCCCTGGAAGAGACAGATCGCTTTGGGATTATGAGCGTCAATCGGAATATGCGGGTCACTGCGTTTACTGAGAAACCCAAAGAGCGGGATAAAGGAACGCTTGCTTCTATGGGTATTTATGTTTTTAGTACGGATGTGCTTATCCGGCGCTTAAGTGAAGGCAGTGCTGAGGCTCCGCGCATTGATTTTGGCAAGGATGTTATTCCGAGCATGATCGCCGAGGATAGAGTTTATGCGTATGCCTTTGAGGGTTATTGGGTGGATGTTGGCACCATCCAATCCTACTGGGAAACAAACCTGGCCTTGACCAAACCCAGTGGCAGCGATCTCCTGAACTTACACGACCCTAATTGGGTTGTTCATACCCGCAGCGAGGAGCGCCCCCCAGTCAAGTTAGGGCCGCAGGCGCAAGTCGCCGACAGCCTTATCTCCAACGGTTGTGTTATTCGAGGGCGGGTAGAAGGTTCAGTGTTGTCGCCGGGGGTTTATGTATCGCCAGGGGCCATTGTGCGCGAGTCGGTGATTATCAATGACACCTGGATTGGGCCGGGGGCGATTATTGAGCGGGCTATTGTGGATGAAAATGCCGTAATTGGCGCCGGGACATTTGTCGGCTACGGCGATGATATAACGCCCAACCAGCAGATGCCCGATAAACTCAATACCGGGATTACCGTAGTGGGTGCGGGGGCGCACATCCCTGGTGGCCTGGTGATTGGTCGCAATGTGCTTGTCCATAGCGAGCGGCTGGAAAGTGAATTCCCGACCAGTGAAATTCGGAGTGGAGAAACAGTTTGAATGAGCGAATGGGCGAATAAGAGCTGCTATTCGCCATTCGTCCGTTCGCTATTCGCTTATCAAACAAGGTGAAGGGCAATGAAAACTCTAGTCATGATTATGGCCGGTGGAGCCAGTGAAGATTTGAGCGTGCTGACTGCTACACGCGCTGAACCGGCGATTCCGTTTGGCGGCAAGTTTCGGATTATTGATTTTTCCTTGTCCAATACGGTCAACTCCGGATTGTACCACGTGGCTCTGCTCACTCAATATATGCCCCGCTCTCTAAATGATCACGTCGGGGTTGGTAAGCCATGGGACCTGGACCGCTCTCAGGGAGGTTTGCGCTTGCTACAGCCCTACGTCGGGCGCGATAACAGTGGGTGGCAGCGCGGCACTGCCGATGCGGTGCGCCGTAACATGGATTTTGTCGAAGAGCAGCGGGTAGACAATGTGCTTGTTTTAGCCGGTGACCACATTTACAAGATGGACTATCGCCCGATGCTGCGCTTTCACCAGCAAACTCAGGCTGATGTCACCGTCGGGGTGCGCCGGGTCAGCCCGTTTGAAACCCATCGTTTTGGGATTGTCAGCACGGATGGTGATATGCGGGTCAGTGGCTTTAAAGAAAAACCGCGCCGCTCTAAAGAAACCCTGGCCTCGATGGGAATTTATATTTTTGACTTTAAAGCCCTCCGGGAAATTCTGCGCGATGAGAACTTGAATGATTTTGGCCGGGATGTTTTGCCCGCTATTCTGCACTCGCACAAGATTTACGCCTACGCTTTTGAGGGTTACTGGGCGGATGTAGGCACTCTGCAAGCGTATTGGGAAGCCAATATGGCGCTGCTGGCTGAGACACCGGCGCTTGACCTGTACGACCCCCAGTGGGTGATTCACACCCGCAGCGAAGAGCAGCCGCCGGTGCAAATTGGTTCCAATGCCTGGGTTGGGGGCAATCTGCTTTCCAATGGCTGTATCATCGAAGGGATTGTCGAGCGTTCAGTCCTGTCGCCTGGGGTGCGGGTTGCGCCGGGAGCGGTGGTGCGCGATTCGGTGATAATGAATGATACAGTAGTTAACTCCAATGCCAAGATTGAACGGGCCATCGTTGACAAAGAGGTTTGGATTGGCGAAGGCGCGGAGATCGGCTATGGGGTAGATAATGTTCCCAACCGGCGCCACCCGGAACGGCTGAACACAGGCTTAACCGTTATTGGCAAGCGGGCGCGTATTCCAGCTGGACTTAAGATTGGCCATAATGCGATCATTAATCCCCATGCCAATGAGTCCCACTTCCAAACAGACTTTATTGCCAGCGGCGAGACGGTGTAGATATAGCGTCCACAGATCAAGTGGACCATTTTTTGCGGCGACTATTTCGGCAGCGCTTGCGGGTGATCGGGACGGACCAGCTCCAAGTCGGCGGCGCTGGCATTTGTTTCAACCTGCTCAACTGTTTTGCAGCCGGGGATAACACATGTAACGGCTGGATGCTGTAAACACCAGGCCAGCGCCCAGGAGGCCATGGCTATTCCGGTAGGGACTTCGTTCTGCTGAATTTCCTGCACCTGTTGGAGCCGCCTTTGCAGGTCCACCTGGTCCTGGCGGGATCGAACATCATCCTCCTGGGTGAAGAGCGTACCCGGCTGATACTTGCCACTCAACAAGCCGCTGGCCAAGGGTACCCGGGCCAGCACCCCTAAATCCTGCTCACGGCATAAAGGCAAGACCCGTTCCTGTGGTGTTCGGTCTAAACGGTTATAAACCACCTGAATCGCACTGACCCCCACCTGGGCTGCGCGCTCGGTTTGGTAGATACTATCAATCCGGCTGCTGAGGGAGATACCCAGGTAGCGGATTTTGCCCGCCTGGACTTGCCGGTTCAGCATGGTCCACAGATCGTCCTGAGCAAAAACCTCGTCGGTGCCGGAGTGGAATTGGTACAGGTCAATCGTGTCAGTACGCAGCGCCTTGAGCGAGGCTTCGAGCTGTTGTAAAACCTCCTGGGGCGACCACTGCTCGATCCGCTCAAAAGGGCGCGAAAATTTGTGCCCGAATTTGGTCGCTATAATCCAGGATGCCCGCTCTTTTGCAACAGCTTGGCCAATGAGCGACTCGGACAAGTGATCTCCGTAACACTCAGCCGTGTCAATCAGGTTGACCCCCAAATCCCTGGCCCGGTCGAGCAGCCGCTTGACCTCCTGCGGCGTAAAAGATTGACCCCATTCACCGCCAAACTGCCACGCGCCAAGGCCAATAACCGAGACCTTTAAATCCGTTTTCCCCAGCCGCCGATATTTCATGCAGCCTCCCATCACCCACAAAGTTGTTTAGGCTGTTGATTATAATGCTAAAGCTCGCCTTACGTCAATGTGGGAACGAAATTCAGAAATTGTGCCAAGAATAGCCTTGGTTCGCAATTTGTCAGCCACCCTTTAGCCATTTATAATAACGCAGTGTTCTTTGACCGTGATTTTTATGACTTTTGTCACTGCCAAGCGCTAAAACTTTATTGTATTCTCTTAAAGTAATTTTAAGTATGTCAGTGTAAACTATACGTAAATCCCCTCACAGGAGAAGAATAATGGCTCAATCTACAGTTACACCAACAGTACAGATTGCCGGCCAGGCAGCCAACAAAAAAATCAAGTTCATTATTGGGGGTGTCATTATTGCCCTGGCGATTGTTTACTTAATCTACACCGGTGTGCAAAGCTCGGCCGCTTATTTCCTCACCGTTGATGAGTTGTATGCCAAAGGGGTGGCAATTGAAAACCAGACCGTTCGTGTTTCAGGCAAAGTTGATGCCACAACCATTGAGTTTAATAACCGCGATTTGCTGCTGACTTTTGATGTCACCAGTGAAACCGGCCAGCGCATGCCTGTTGTTTTCAATGGCCCTAAACCCGATCAAATGCGCGAGGGCGCTGAGGCTATTGTCGAAGGCAAGTATGATGGCCAAACCTTTACTGCCCAGACTTTACTGCTCAAATGCCCCAGCCGCTATGAAGAGCAGGGAATCGAAGAAGTCCAGGTAGAGGCAGTCAAATAATACGTTTAACGAGGAACGTTAAACACTGAAAGGTTGGAGTCCTTATGCCGAATATCGGATATGTCGCCCTCACGTTAGCCCTGGCCCTGGCTGTTTATGCGGCAGTGGTCGCTGTTGTGGGAGCACAGCGGCGCATGCCGGAATTAGTGGCCAGCGCCCGCAACGCTGCTTTTGGGGTCACTGGCCTGCTTACCCTGGCCGTCATCATTATCGAATACCTTCTTATTGCCGGACATTACCAAACAGAGTATGTGGCTGAGGTGAGCAACCGCGCAGCCCCGCTGTTTTATCGGATAACTGCCCTGTGGGGTGGCCAAGATGGCTCACTGCTGTTCTGGTCATGGTTGATGTCTATTTTTGCGGCTTTGGTGCTACTGCGCAAGTGGGGTTCGATGCGGGTGATGATGCCTTATGTCATTGCCGTCACTCAGATCACCGTTGCTTTTTTTGTGATGTTGGTTGTTTTTGTGGCCAACCCTTTTGCTCAGTTGGATTTTGTGCCGGCTGACGGCAGCGGCCTCAACCCGCTGCTGCGTCATTTTGGCATGATCATTCACCCCCCGGTGCTCTACATTGGTTTTGTCTCCTTCGTCATTCCGTATGCTTTTGCTATCGCTGCATTAATTACGCGCCAATCCGGTGACTTGTGGATTCGAACGACCCGCCGCTGGACCTTGACTGCCTGGGTTTTCCTGAGCGCGGGCTTACTGTTGGGCGGCTGGTGGGCTTACGATGTCCTGGGCTGGGGCGGTTATTGGGGCTGGGACCCGGTCGAGAACGCCTCCCTTATTCCCTGGTTGGTAGCAACGCCCTTCTTGCACTCGGTTATGATGCAGGAAAACCGGGGTATGCTCAAACGCTGGAATATGGCCCTGATTATCCTGACCTTTTGTCTGGTCATCGAAGGCACGTTTTTAACCCGCTCCGGAGTTATCTCCTCGGTCCATACGTTTGCCCAAAGCGCAATTGGACCGCTTTTTTTGGTTTTTATCGGCCTGATGTTCATCGCCTCCTTTTACCTCTTTGTGTCGCGCTGGAATGATTTGAGTTCGGATAATGAACTTGACTCCCTTTTCTCCCGTGAGTCGTTCTTTTTGTTAAACAATTTGATTTTTATCGGGTTGGCCGTGGCCGTGTGGTGGGGTACGCACTTTCCGCTCTTCTCCGAAGCGTTGATGGGCGAGAAAATTGTGGTCGGACCGCCCTTCTTTGAGCAGACGACGGCCCCCTTATGGGCTATTGTCATCCTGCTCATGGGCGTAGCTCCCCTCATCCCCTGGCGGCGTGCTTCCCTCAAAAAGATAGGCGACACCTTGCTGTGGCCGGCCGCTTTTGGCCTGCTGACGATAGCGGTACTTTATATCCTCGTTGGGGTGAAAATATTTGGCGCGCTCCTTGGGTTTGGCCTGTGCGCCTTCACCTTAGCAGCAACCTTGATTGAGTATTGGCGCGGGGTCAGTGCTCGTCATCGGAGCAAGGGGGAGAGCTACCCGGTGGCTTTGTGGCGATTAGTGGGCCGCAACCGCCGCCGCTACGGCGGATATCTCATCCACATCGGCATTATTCTGGTGGCGATTGGAATTGTCGGCAGCCGATTCTATCAGGTAGAAACTCAGCACAACCTGGCCGTTGGCGAAACTATGACCATTAGCAGCGACTTCATCGGGACGTATGAGCTAACTTATCGCGGTCTCCGGGAAGGAGACAGCCCTGATGACCGGATTATTACGGAGGCCAATCTGGATGTCAAATTCAACGGCCAGCCCGCCGGGGTGTTAGTTCCCACCCGTGAGTATTTTGTGGTCCAGGAGCAGCCAATGACCATTCCCGATAAGCGCAGCACCCTGGCCGATGATCTGTACGTAATTCTGGCGGGTTGGGAAGGCAACGGCGAGACGGCCACGTTCAAGGCCTACATCAACCCCCTGGTCAACTGGCTCTGGATTGGTGGCTTTGTGTTTATCATCGGGACGCTGGTCGCTGCCTGGCCTACCGCCCAGGAAAGCAGCGAGCGCGCTCCGGCCAAGGCCAAAGTTCCGGCGACTGTCGCCCCGGCAAAGTAAAACATAATGATGAGTTTTCAGAAGGTCACGCTTAAACTTACTTTATCCCTATTTTTAGCAATTATCGTCTACCTGCTCCTTACTACTTACTATCTCCTTCCTATTTCTTACTTTACCACCTTCGCTCAAGAAACTGACTACGACCGGGTCAATGAAATTGCCAAACATCTAAATTGTCCTACCTGCGCTGGGATTAACTTGGCTGACTGCCGGACTTTAACGTGCGAGCAGTGGCGTGACCAAATTGATGATCTGGTCAAGCAGGGTTACAGCGACAAAGAAGTACTCGATTATTTTGTTACCCGTTTTGGCGAACAAGTGCTGCAAGAACCCCCTAAAAGTGGCTCAACTCTATTTTTGTGGGTCTTGCCGGTCACAATTTTGCTGGCGGGTGGTGTCTGGCTGGCTTTTGCGCTGCGGCGATGGGCGGGCCGAGAGGTAGTGCCGGTTGCGACTGCATCGCCAGAAATCAATCCGGCCTCAAATGTACCGCAGCCACCTCACCATTATTTGGGCCAGGTTGAGAAAGATCTAAACCTGGGAGATGGAGATTAAGCAGATTATGGAACAAACCCTTTCTCAGCCAAAACAGTCAACTGCCGGCCGGAATATTCTTCTGGTTGTTGGCATCTTGTTACTGCTGGGGTTGATGGCGATTATGGCAATTAACCTGCAAAAAGTAGAATCGGTGGATTTGAAGGACCGTAAAGCTCCCGATTTTTCGTTACCGTTGTTCGACCAGTTCGAGCAGGACCAATTAGCCCTGGCCGACCTGCGCGGCAAGGTAGTTGTGGTCAATTTTTGGGCCAGTTGGTGCGTTGAATGTTACAAGGAAGCAGCCTTGCTGGAGCAGGCCTGGCAAGATTATAAAGATCGGGGCGTCATGTTTGTGGGCGTTGATTACCTGGACACCGACAAAGAGGGCCTGGCTTACATGGCGAAATATGGAATTACTTACCCTTCCGGTCCCGACCTGGGGAGCAAAATTTCTAAAGACTATGCCATTACCGGTGTGCCTGAAACGTTCTTTATTGACCAAGAGGGCAATATTGCGCATGTCCAAATTGGGCCGATTGAACGAGATCAACTGTATGGCTTGTTAGACCGGTTGGTTACCCAACCCACTCAGGGAAGCTAAGCGATGGATGCCCTCACCCTCACCCTCTCCCTGGCCCTCGTTGCGGGGGCGTTTGGATTGATCCTGTATCCCCTGTGGCAGCAAACTCATCCTGAAGCGGCGCTTCCTCCTGATCGTTCGGGCCAAACCCTGGAAGAATACCAGGCCCGCTATCAAGCCGCCCTGGATGCCATCAAAGATCTTATGTTCGATCGTGAAATGGGTAAAATTTCTGCTGAAGATTATGAAAAGTCGCTGGCTAAAAGCAAACTCGAGGCGGCCGAAATTCGCCACCAGATTGATCGCTTGAACCACAGCACGGCTGCAGATAAAGAAGCGGCGCTGGATGTTGAAATAGAGCGGCTCGTCGCTCAACTGCAAATGGGTCAGCTTGATGGCAGCAAAGTTTTGCTTGACGAGGTAGATGCCGAAATTGAGGCTTTGAAAAATATTCGGCTCGATTCTACCGGGGTTGAAGAAGCTGCCTGCCCGCAGTGTGGCCGGGCTTTTTTGCCGGGCGATGCCTTTTGTACCGGCTGCGGCCAAGCTCTGCCGGAAGTTGTGCCGGAGATTGTCGAGGAAGCCTGCCCTGCTTGCGGCTATGCCTATCAGCCGGGTGACATTTTCTGTGCTCGTTGTGGGCAAGCTTTGAATGAAGGTCCACGGATGCAGCCCCATGAAAAGGTGGTGACCGGGTGAGGCGCCATCTGTTCAACGTTCAACGTTCAATACTCAACATTTCTATTTGGCTGGTGCTGGGGGGGCTTATCTTTACCACCTTTTCTCCACCCCTCCTGGCTGCTCCCCCGGCGCAGGCCCCCGATACGCCCCCCTCGGTGTCAGGCGGACGGGCCTTGTGGACCGATAATTGTCAGCCATGCCACGGGCCTACCGGTCAGGGTGATGGGCCGGCGAGTCAAAATATTCCCGACCCCTTACCCAATTTCTCCGACCCTGAAACCGCCTGGCAGCATATCCCCGCCGAAAATTTCGATGTTATCAAAAATGGCCGGGTTGAAAAGCTGATGCCGCCCTGGGGCAACCGGCTAAGTGACGCCCAAATCTGGGACCTGACCGCCTACGTTTGGAATTTAAGCGTCAAACCAGCCGATTTGGCGGCGGGTGAAACCCTTTACACGGAAAAATGTGCAGCCTGTCACGGCAGCGGGGGAGTCGGCGATGGACCGGAGGCATCGGCCAATATGGCCAGCTTTACCGACCTGGCTATGATGACCCAACGAAGCCAGGCTGACTTGCAAGCTAACTTCAAGACCAGCTCAGAGCATGCTTCGCTAAATACACTCTCTGAGCAAGAAATCAGCCAGGTTTTAAACTACGTTCGCTCCTTCTCCTTCAAGGTACCACAGCGTGATGGCATCCTGAAAGGGCAAGTGATCAACGCGACGACCAATAAGCCCCAAGGTAATATCCCGGTGACGCTGCGCATTTTTGAAGGCAATACCGAAGTTGAACACATGACTACCCAGGCTGACAGCGCCGGCAACTATACCTTCGAAAAGCTGCCCACCGATCATTCGATCTTATATGCGGTCGAGGGACGTTATAAAGATATCACTTACTTGAGTGATGAACCCGGCCTTTTTACGCCTGACAGCACTGAAACCACTCTTAACCTGAATGTTTATGAGACCACAACCAAGGCCGAAGCCATCAACGTAAAACAACTTCATTACCTCATCTCTTTTACCCCTGATGCGGTCAACGTGGTGCAAATTTTCGTGGTGGGCAACCAGGGCAAGCAAACTTATGTGGGTGCAAACGGCCAAACCTTCCCTTTTAAGCTGCCTCAAAACGCCCAAAGTGTGACTTTTGAGAACGATCCGACTGGAATGCGATTCATTGAGGCTGAGGACAGCTACGCGGATACCCAGCCGATTACTCCCGGCGAAGACAGCCTGTCCATTGTGGCTGCTTATAAAGTTCCCCTGGCCGACTCTTTAGAGATCAAAGTCCCCCTGCCCGCCGATATCGCTTCGGCCAACGTGCTGATGCAGGATCAGGGAGCCAAGCTGAACAGCCCCCAACTCCAGTTTGTTGAAAAACGGGAGTTTCAGGGTGACTCGTTTTCAATCTACAATGCCGCTAATCTGAAAAAAGATCAAGATCTGGTGCTTCAACTGACCGATCTCAATAAGCTGGCCTTTGCCGCTGCGCCTGATGCTCCTGGCGCCGTTGCTGCTGCCAGCGGCGGTCTTAACCAGGATCATTTACGCTGGATCGTAGTTAGCTTAGGTGGACTCACTATCCTCTTTGTCGCTTTAGGATATCCCTACCTGCGGCCCCAATTAACCCATCAACCTGCTGCCGAAGAAGACTCAAGCATGCGCCGCCAAAAATTGCTACTCCTGCTGGCTCGCCTGGATAAAGCTTTTGAAGCCGGCGAACTGGATAAACGGATTTATCATCGCGCCCGGGCCAAGTATAAGGCCGAGTTGGTTCAGTTGATGGAGGGGTGGTGATTCAGATTCATAATCTGATTAAAGCCTTTGGCTCCCGTGTTGTTCTACGGGGAGTCAACTTAACCGTCAACGAAGGTGATTTTGTCACCCTGATGGGGGCCAACGGCGCGGGCAAAACGACGCTGTTGCATATTGTCGCCACGTTGAGCAAACCGACGGGAGGCAGCGTTTCGATCAGTGGCTACAGCACGGCTGACGCGGCTACCGAACTGCGCCGCTTCATTGGTCTGGTTTCTCACAAAACCCTGCTCTACGACGATTTGACGGCTGATCAAAACCTGCGTTTTTACGCCCGGATGTATGACGTGCCTCACGCTTCGGACCGGATTGAAACGCTCCTTAATCAAGTAGGGCTGTGGGGCCGGCAGCACGACCCGGTGCGGACTTACTCGCGGGGCATGCAGCAGCGTTTAGCCATTGCCCGGGCCATGCTACCCAATCCGCCCCTGTTGCTGCTGGACGAACCCGATACCGGCCTTGACCAGCATGCCGCCGACAAGTTAAATGAGCTGCTCAGTGCCGTTGGGGCCAATCAGCGGACAATTCTGATGACCACCCATAATTTAGAACGCGGACTGTCCCTGGGCAACCGGATCGTTATCCTGGCCAAGGGCAAGATTGCCTACGACGTGCAGCGCCGAGACGTCGGTATGGCCGAGGTGCGAGAGCAGTACTATCAATACGTTACCACGAATTGACTCACTCATTACGATGGCCGAACAAGTTCAGCCTTTGACCAACTCAGTCCATGCTTCGCCAGCGGTACCGCGTGGCTTTGGCGGCTATGTGCGCAAAGTGGCAGCAATCGTCGGCAAAGATATTGCCACCGAAATCCGCACCAAAGAGATGATCAGCGCCATGTTTGTCTTCTCGCTGCTGATTCTCTTTATTTTTAATTTTACCTTTGATTTGCGGGCAGAAAATCTAAAAACTGTCGCTCCGGGCGTGTTGTGGGTGGCGATTGCCTTTGCCGGGATGTTGGGGTTAAGCCGCAGCTTTGTGCTGGAACGGGACCGGGGTGTGCTGGATGGTTTACTGCTGGCCCCGGTAGACCGCAGCGCCATCTACTTTGGCAAAATGATCGGCAACGTTTTGTTCATCAGCCTGGTCGAAGTTTTTATTCTCCCCATTTTTGTAATTCTCTTTAATCAAGCGGCGGGGACTTTGCCATTTTTGTGTGGTGTGGTCATTTTGGGTACAATTGGTTTTGCCAGTGTGGGGACCTTGTTTTCGGCGATGGCGGTCCATACGCGCGCTCGTGAAGTCATGCTGCCGATTATGCTGTTTCCGGTGATCGTGCCGCTGCTGCTGTCAGCCGTCCGTTTGACCTCGGCTATTTTAGATCAAACCCCTTTCGCCGAGGTGAGTCATTGGCTAACCCTACTCATCGCCTTCGATGCTATCTTCACCGCGGCCTCCTTCATGCTGTTTGAATACGTGGTTGAGGAGTAAGTGAAGGGCGAATATCATAATCTTCTAAATTCTTATTGGGGGCAATTTTATGGCATCACAAACGGCCTTATCCGGGCAGGTGAAAACAGAAACGGCAAGCGGGTTCAATTGGGGGTTGGGGTTGACTATCGCCAGCGGCCTGCTGATGCTGGCGGCCCTCTATATGGCCCTGGCCTGGGCTCCCGATGCGCTCAACCTGGAAGCGCCGGCAGAACGGTACGCTCAACGGATTTTTTACTTCCATGTCCCGGCGGCGTGGATAGGTTTTTTAGCCTTTATTGTGGCCGCAGTTGCGGCTGTACTCTATCTGACCACCCGCAACCCGAAATGGGATATTTGGAGCCTGGCCTCAGTTGAGATTGGTCTGGCCTTTTTTACCATGGTTATGCTCAGTGGTCCCATTTGGGCGAAACCAACCTGGAACGTGTGGTGGACCTGGGACCCGCGGCTAACGATCTCAACCATCAGTTGGCTGCTCTATATTGGCTACTTAATGCTGCGGGGCGCGGTGGACAACCCGGAGCGGCAGGCTCGTTTTGCCGCCGTGTATGCCCTGATGGCGGCTATCTCCGTACCGATCAACTGGATGGCCATTCGTTGGTGGCGGACCATTCATCCCGCCGTGGTTGCTCCCGGCAACAATAGTGAGGCCATGGGCGGTTTTGGCATGTCGGATAATATCCTGCTGACCCTCCTCTTCTGCCTTTTTGCTTTTACGGTTTTCTATATTGCCCTGATGTACCACCGGATTCAACTGGAGAATTTGAAGCGGCGGGTAGAGGCGGTCAAGCAGGAGATAATGTATCAGTAACCTCGTCTTGCATTATTACTATATAGAAGGAATTTTCAATGGACGATATGATGTACCTGGTGGCAGGTTATGCCGTTTTCTGGATTGTCAGTTTTGTCTTTATCTATACCCTGGTCAGCCGCCAGCGGAATTTGCAGAAAAGCTTAGAGATGCTGGAACAGCTCGCTCAGCGGGATGCGGGCAAAGAATGAATCCCTGGTAAGAAATTCGTTACATTTGCGTCTTAAAGTAAAGGAAACTCAAAAAGAAAGAAGCACCCATGGGACTTGAAAATATTACGGTTTTTGCGGCATTCATTGCCGGTCTGCTTTCTTTTATTTCTCCTTGTGTTTTGCCTTTGATCCCGGTTTATCTGGGATATTTGAGCGGTTCAACCCTTAGTGCCGACGAAGCGCCTCCCCGCAGTTACGTCTTTGCCCACGCTCTGATGTTTGTGGCCGGCTTTACTTTTATTTTTGTGGTGGTGTTTGGCGTGCCAGCCGGCTTTTTAGGGGGGGCGTTGGGCAAAGTGGCCGACTACATGGTCTGGCTCGGCGGCCTGTTGTTGATTATTTTTGGCCTGCACATCATGGGAGTCATCACCATCCCCATTTTCAACGTGCAGAAGAAAATGGAGTATGGCTACGGCCAGGCTCCCAGTTACGCCCGCAGCATGTTTGTCGGCATGACCTTTGCCGCCGGCTGGACGCCGTGTATCGGCCCGCTCCTGGGCGCAATCCTCACCCTGGCGATCCAGGGACAAAATGTTGGGCTGGCGATGTCTTATCTTTTCATCTATTCGATGGGGCTGGCCGTGCCGTTTCTGATCACCGCCTGGATGCTAACGGCAGCAACCGGCCAACTAAAAAAACTCAACCGGCATATGCCTCTGATTGAGCGAGTCAGCGGCGCCTTTATCATTCTTGTTGGCGTCATGCTGTTAACCGGTACCTTCACTTATTTTAATACCATTGCCAACCAGCTTGCGCCGGCCTGGCTGCTCGAAAATATTTAGAGGGATCAACCAAATAAAGGCCGGAGAGGCTATTGCATCTCCGGCCTTTTGTGTATAATAGTGGGTATGGAAAAAGTAATTTTATATACCAAATTGAATTGCCACTTGTGCCAGGAAGCCTACCTGATGTTGATGGAGATCACCCTCGACATCCCGCTTGAAATTGATATGGTAGATATTACCCATGCTCACAATAGCCATCTTCAAGACAAATACGCCTTCCGTATTCCGGTCCTAGCCCGCCCTCACAGCAAGATTGAACTTGATTGGCCCTTCACCCCCGCTGACGTTAAAGCTTTTTTGGCCGGTTCCATCCTGCCCAGCCGCGCCGTTTTATGACTCCGGTGTCCTCAAATCGTCGTCCCGTCACCGGTTTGGCCCGCAGCCTGACCCTCTGGGCCAACCGCCGGATTTTATGGCTGGCCCAGCACTGGCTGGCCGTCTTTAATACCTTCTTTTTCCTTTACGTTGGCCTGCCCTTTTTGGCCCCTGTTTTACTGGCCAACGGTTATTCCAGCGCCGCCAACACCATTTATGGCTTTTACCGGGCTGCCTGCCACCAACTCCCCTCGCGCTCTTATTTTATCCTGGGCGAGCAGGTAGCCTTTTGCCACCGGGATGTGGCGATTTATGGCGCTTTTTTCCTGGGCGGGCTGGGCTACAGCCTGGTCCGGTCGAGCGTAAGGCCGCCCCAACTGCGCTGGTACGTTTTCTTCTTGTGGCCGATTGCCCTGGATGCCGGCATGCAGCTTGCCAGTGATTGGCTTGAGCTGGGCCTGTCCATGGGTATGTTATGGGCCATTGGCTTGATTGCGATGGGGATTACCAGCGCCATCCTGCACAGTTTCAAGTATCTCACCTGGCACAGCTTTCTCTACTTTTCGGCTGGCCCGTTGGGATTGATCTACTTGAACTATTTTGGCCCCTACCAGAGTGACCTGTTTCGACGCAACCTGACGGGTATTATCTTTGGCCTGGCGACGGTTTGGCTGGCCTACCCTTATTTGGAAGAGATTTTTCACGACATCCGCCGGCAGGTCAGCGCCAATTTAACCAAAGCTTCAGGCATAGACCCCTCGATAAGCAGGGGGCAGCATCGCGGCGATACTCTGCATTAACACAGTCGTCAGTTCCCGCAGCGTATCGCCATCATAAACCGCCGGACCGGCCAAAGCTGCCATATCCAGGGGCGGGCCGGCCTGGATTCGGATCTTGTTTCCCTTCCCCCCCTTAAAACTAAAGTTCTCCGTGCCGCTAACGGCAACAGGGATAATGGGGGCGTGGTAATCGAGCGCCAACTTAACCGCGCCGACCTTGCCCCGGCGCAGTTGGGCTTTGTCCTTGCTGCGCGTCCCTTCCGGGAACATGCACAGTATTTGTCCCGCTTCTAACACCCGGCCGGCCTGGCGCAGCGCCCAGGCGTCATTTTCGCCGCGGTTGACCGGAAACGAACCACACAGGCGAATAACCCAGGCGAAGATGGGATTTTTATATAACTCGACTTTAGCCATAAAGTGGGGATGGCGCGGCGCGTACAAGCCCAGGTAGATCACATCCAGATTGCTGATATGGTTCGAAGCCAGGATACACGGCCCGCTGGCTGGAAAGTTGTCGAACCCTATCCGTTCCACTTTAGCTATGGCATGAAAATAGAGGCCCCCCACCCCTTTTATAATCCGACTTAAGGCCGTCTCATGCGTATACCAGGTCAGGTTATCCCGCCAGTCGCCGGGAGGGGAAACTTTAGCTGCATCTTCCATAGATCGAATTATTCCTTCAGGGCTGCCAAAATCTGCTCGCTGTGGGTTTCGGGATTTACCTTGCGGAAAATCTTTTCAATCACCCCGTTGGGATCAATCAAAAATGTGGTTCGCTCCACGCCCCAGAATTTTTTGCCATACATGGATTTCTCCACCCACACCCCGTACTTCTCGGCGACTTCGTGAGTCTCGTCGGCCAGCAGCGGAAAAGGCAAATTCTCTTTGGCTTTAAATTTGGCTTCATCCTGAACCGTATCGGGGCTGACGCCAACCACAACCACATCAGCCGCTTGATATTTTGGGAAATCATCACGGATTCCCTGGGCCTGCTTGGTTCAGCCGCTGGTCATGGCTTTGGGGAAGAAGTAGAGCACAACTCGCTTCCCTTTAAAATCCGACAGTCTGGTCGGCTTGCCCGTATCGTCGGATAGTTCAAAATCAGGGGCGACATCTTTTTCGTTTAGCATTTTTACTCCCTTTATAAATGGTTTTGTGGAGTGCAAAAGCCCGGCTTTTGCGCTCCGAATTAAACTTCGTTCACTCGCCTCTCCGCCTCCTCGCCGCCTCGCGTCTCCTCTACCATAAATGCCAGGGTCAGAACAGCCGCCAGGTAGCCCAGGTAATTCGGCTGGAGAAACCGGGAGAGATAGAAAAAAACCAGCAGTAAGACGACGTAACCATACAGCATAGAATTCATCGTGTTCTGGCGCGTTTGGCGGCGCAGCAAAAACCAGAACAGCGGCCCGGCGATGAGCAGTTGGGGCATGATAAAGGGCCAGTACTCAAACCGATCCGTCACCCAGCCGAAGGCCAGGACCAGGTTGCTCGCACCCCAGCCCCAAATCTGGTAGCCGGTTGGGCCTTGCCCCGCCGACCAGCGCCAGACATCGTCAATCATGGCATCGGGACTCCAAATAAACCAGGGTAGGGTCAGCAGGCCAAAGACAAGGGGTAAGCTCCAGGCCCGCTGCCAGAGTGCGGCTAGGTGAGACTGCCAGGGCATGTCGCCCCCCTGGTTACGCAGCAGGTAGAGCAGCCAGAATGGAACCAGGAACCAGGCCGTCGGTTTGCTGGCGCAGGCCAGCCCCACAGCGGCGGAACCTAACCATAACCGGCGTGGCTCCGGCCTGTCCGGCATGGAATGAACCAGCCACAGCCCCAGGACGAGCCAAAACAACACAAACGGGTCATTCTCACCAAAAATCACGCTGACGGCCAGAATGGGGTTGAGTCCCACCAGGGCTAAAGCGATAAGTTTCTCTCGCGGCGGTTGGACCAGCCGGTGCACCAGCGCCAGGGTCAAGGCAAAAAGCAGCAGGTAGACCATACGCTCGTCGAACCAGCCGAGCAGGGCCTGGCTTAACAGGTAGAACGGCGCCGAAAAGACAAACGTCCAGGGCAGGTACGGATAGTGATACAGCGCCGTGCGATATTCGTTAAAGCCCCACTCGGCCAGCGGCGTATTGAGGTAATCCTCGACGTAGGGGTTGCGGCCGTTGAGAAAATAATCAATCGTGACCTCAGTCTGGATCACGCCGCCGTCATGGGCGTAGCTGGCCGGCCCACTGATGTGGCGCAAATTAATGAGCAGGATGGTTTTTCCAAAAACCAGCAGGGTGATGATGCCGTAGATCAATCCTAGCTTCAAACGGTAAACGGTTTTGGCTCGCTTCTCCTGGCTAAACAAGTCAACGACAAAATAAATCGCCAGCAAAGCAAAGGCCGCGACGATCAGCATTGTGCTGACCGGGTCCGTTTCCGGGTGAGCCAGGCGGTCTAAACTGGCCGCCGGCCACCAGTTACCGACCAGCCGCCGGACGTCTTCGTGGCGCTGGGGCAAGACCAGATCGGCCAGGGTATCAATGCGGACTCTGGCAGTAACCAGGATGAATAAAATGAGAACGTCGAGTGATTTTTTCAAGGCCGTACTTGCCAGGCCAGATTATACCATACGTAAAACGTAAAACGCCACTAGGGGGCCTTCGGCTCTAAAACGTGATATGTGGTGCGTAGTACATGTTGCTTCTTGCCTGAATTTTGCTGCCTGCTACCTGCAACTTGCAACCTGATCCCCTCACAACCCCAGGATGAAGCGGGCAATGGTAAAATAGATAAACAACCCGGTGGCGTCAACCATCGTACTCATGACCGGACCGGAGACGACGGTCGGGTCAATGCCGAGACGAGCGGCCAGTAGCGGCAGGAGCGAGCCGGCGCCGGTGGCCCAGAGCACAATCCCAAAAATGGAGGCAGCCACCGTCAGGGAGAGGCGATGATCCTTGACCCAAAACATGGCCAGGCCGTAGGCCACCACACCCATCCCTAAACCCAAAATTATCCCAATCCGCATCTCATGCAGCCAGACGTGCCAGGCGTCATTCCAATCCACATCGCCAACAGCCATGGCGTGGATAATGGTCGCAGTGGTTTGCGAACCGGCGTTGCCACCGGTGCCGATGAGCATGGGAATGAAAATACCCAGGGCGACCATTGCCGCCAGCTCATCCTGAAACGAGTCCATCACCAGGCCGGTCAGCGTGGCGGTGATGAAAAGGAGGAGCAGCCAGCCAATCCGTTTGCGGGTAATGGCTAAAATGCTGGTATCCAGATAGCCGCGATCCAGCGGTTCGGTCCCGCCCATCCGCTGCATGTCTTCACCGGCCTCGTCCTGGATCACATCCACCAGATCGTCAATCGTGATGATACCCAGCAAGATCTTGTTTTCATCCACCACCGGCAAAGCCAGCAAATCGTAACGCTGCATCAGGTCGGCGCACTCTTCCTGGTCGGTGTCGGTATAAACGTAGACGACATCGGTATCCATAATTTCGGTGATAGGCGTGGCCGGGTCGGCGACAATGAGCTGGCGGAGATTGACCAGGCCGACCAGCCGTTTGAGCCGGTCGGTGACAAACAGGTAATAAATAGTTTCTTCGTCGGGGCGCCAGGCGCGAATGGCGTCAATAGCCTGCTGCGCTGTCATTCGCCGCCACAGGGGAATGTAAGCCGAGGTCATCAGACCGCCGGCCGTATCATCATCGTAATCAGCCAGCGACCTGACTTCAATGGCCTCTTTCAATTTTGCCAGCACGGCCTGGGCCTGCTCCGGCTCCAGGTCGTCGAGCAGGTCGGCGGCCTCATCCGGTTCCATCTCGTTGACAATCTCTATCAGCTTGTCAAGCGGCAAATTTTCGGCCAGCTCTACCACATCTTCGTCGTAGAGTTCTTCCAATATATCAGCGGCATCTGCCGGATTTAGCTCTGGCAGCAGCGCCGCCTGTTCGTCTTCGTCTAATTCCCAAAAGAGATCGGCCTGGTCGGCCGGGCGGAGTTCCTCGATAATAGATGAAGCAGTGACCAGGTCATTCGCTTCCAGGGCTGTGCGCAACTGCTCCAGCACATCTTCGAGGATTATTTGGTCCATGGAACACCTCCTGTAGGGTCAACTACCCGGAGGCATTCAGTTACGGACTGCCAACCGGGGGTTATTTGATTGGTTGAGTCAGCAGTATGGGGAGAAGGGGCAGATGGCCCTTACTACTACTGGCTGTTGAACTCTCGTCCACAATTAAACCTTTGTTGTAAATGGCGCTTTCAAAGTTAATCAGTGGGGATTGTAAAAGAGAGTTTCTACTTTGTCAAAGCACATTCCAGCCATGCTTTTGACAAAGCGTCATTTTGCTTTTACCATAAGCCTTAATACGTATAGGATAGATCATGCAGTCCGCCGAAACCCTCGCCAACCTCCAAAAATTCCTGACCCTGCTCAACTCCTCGCTCCATCTCAACGAGATGCTGACCAACGTGGCCCGCCAACTGGTTGAGATGTTTGAGGTTGAGCACAGCGGTGTTTTGTTCTTTAGCGAGCAGGATGTTGAGGGCAGGGTCATCGCCGAATACCCCCACCAGGGCGCTGTCGCGCTGAAAGTGCCGCTCACCGACTATCCGCTGATGGAGCGTTTAAAGGTGGAGCGGAAACCTTTGGCTGTGTTGGACGCCCAAAACGACCCGGCCATGGGCAGCGCCCGGCCCACGATGCGGGCCTTGGGCATCCAGTCTATTGTCATTATTCCCCTGGTCGTTCAGGATAAATTGGTCGGCAGTTTGAGCCTGGATGCTATTCGTGAGGCGCGAACCTTTACCGAAGCCGAGTTGGAACTGTGTTACATCATCGGCAGCCAGATTGCGGTGGCGGTAGATTACACCCGCGCCCTGGAAGCGGCAGAAAGCAGCCGCCGCCAGGCCCAAACTCTGCACGAAGTCAACCGCGTATTGGGCGAGTCCCTCGACCCCGACGAAATTTTGTCGTTGATTTTAGAGCAGCTTCACAAAGTGATCTCGGCTGACGGCAGCTCGATTCACCTGCTGGTGGAAGGCGGAGTCCAACTGGTGGCTCATCGAGGGGTTTACAGCACCTACCGGCTTCGCCAGGTTATCCCCCTGGATGAACTGTGGGGCGCTCGTGAGATCATTAAACATAAAAGACCCCTCCTGCTCAGCCACACTCGTGAACATGACCAGTGGAAAATTAATCCGGGCAGCCCGATCAAATCATGGATGGGCCTGCCGTTGAGCGTCAGAGGTGAAATTGCCGGTATTTTGAACATTGACGGCTATTCCCCCCACCAGTTCAGCGAGGAGCACATTCAGTTGGCCCAGGCCTTTGCCGGGCAGGCGGCCATGGCCATCCATAATGCCCGCCTGTACCGGCAAGCCGAAAAGCGGGCCGAGTTGCTCACTTCGGTGCAGGAGATTGGCCTCGGTATCGCCGTCTCTCTGGATTTGAAAGAGGTTCTGCGGGCTGTTGCCGATGCTGTTTTAACGCTGTTGGAAGCCCAGCAGGCCCGGATTTATCTTTACGACGCCCCGACAGATGCCTTTACCCTGGCCACGACCCTAGACGGCGCTGACCCGGCGGAAATCAAGGGGATGCAGCCGCGCCGGGATGGTTTGACCGCGACCGTGGCTCGCTCAGGCCGTTACGTGGCCGTCCCCAACGTGTTGGAGCATCCGCTTTTTCAGAGTGAAGATGCGGCCCACGGCTTCAAGGCGATTATCGGCGCGCCGCTTAAAAAAGGGGATGAGGTGTTGGGCGTGTTGAATGTGTTTTACGACCAGCCCCATTACTTTACCTCCGATGAGCTGGACCTGCTCCACTTGCTGGCCACCCAGGCTGCGGTGGCCCTGGAAAATGCTCGTTTGTATGAGCTTGAAGTCAAACAGGTGGAACAGGAATTGATTATTGCCCGCCAGATTCAACAGGGCTTCTTTCCCGAAAAGATTCCCCAGCTACCCGGTTGGGAGATAGCAGCGGTCTGCCTGCCGGCTCGCGAAACCGGCGGCGATTTTTACGAGTTTGTCGAGCGCGAGGATGGCGCCCTGGGCTTGGTGGTGGGCGACGTATCCGGCAAGAGTATCCAGGCGGCCATGCTGATGGCAGCGGCTCAAAGCCTTGTCAGCGCCAAAGGTTCCGACCATCACTCGCCGGCCAGGGTCATCACCGAAACCAACCGCCTGTTGTATAAGGATGTGCCGGAAGGAGCCTTTGTCGCCGCCGCCTACGCCCTCCTGGCGGCCGACGGCCCGATAGTTTCGTTAAGCAACGGCGGCCAACTGGCCCCTCTGCTGGTGCCGGCAGGGAGTGAGCCAATTCGCCTGATCGAGACACCGGGCGACCACCTGCCTCTGGGAATTATCGCCGCTACGGCTTACGAGGAACTGTCGTTTGCCCTGGCCGCTGGCGATCTCTTGGTTTTCTACACCGACGGCCTGGTCGAGCGCATGGACTCGGCCCGGCAGCTTTTTGGCTTTGAGCGGCTGATGACCACGCTGGAGCACCTGCGCGGCCAATCGGCGGAAGCCGCCCTCCAGGCCCTCCTGCAGGCCGCCGATACCTTCGCCAACGGCGTCGGCCCGGCAGATGATATGACCCTGGTGGTGGTGAGGCGGGTAAACGAATTTGAGAGCAATGATGAGTAAGAATCGTATCCATCAAGCACAGGAGTTACGCAGTTGAAGGATTTGCCCCCCTCTAACTCCCCCCACAGGGGGAGAATCAGCATAAGTCCCTCCCTTTGGGAGGGATTTAGGGAGGGCTTTTCCACCCACTGCGTAAGTCCTGAAGTAGTTGTTAGCCGGAACAAAATTATTCAGCCCTTGCTGTTCTCATCTCCCTATCAAAATAGCGAAATTCAATATCGTAATCTAATGTTGAACCAAAACAAGAATTACAAGAAAACTCGAACTGAAAGATTCACGAGAGTATTAGGTGCGACAATCATAGGTGTGGTTAGTGGAGCGATTATGGGCATTTACTCTGCTCAACTAATGAGAATAAGCGGTGAGTTTTTATTGACTTCGTTTATAGAGAGAATGATTTGGATTTTTATGTGGGGATGTACTGGAGCGATTACAGGAGCAGTTTACGGTACTTTTGCTAGACCAACATTCACAGCTAACCAGGGGGCAATTTTCGGTATCATTACTGGTGTATCTGTTGGGCTGGCTGAAATATTGGTCAGATTGCTTTTTGGTTTTGAAATGGAAAAACCTATTGGGATAATTTCCAGAATTGGTATTGGAGCCATCACTGGAATGACTATAGGTGCAGTTGTGGGTGGTATTGTATGGTTGATTTTTAGAATACAGGAAAGACGGCATTAGTTAATTAAACTGGACTGAAAAATCGGCCACGGTTTACTTTCACCGGTAGGAGCAGCGCTTTATTTTTCAGGTTGGTAGCTGCTTGACCTCGTTCTGTAAAGAGACTAACGCTGCTTTCGCCTCATCCACTATCTCCTCATCCGGCGCTTCGGGCCGGTACGCGGCGATTTCGGCCGCCTGGGTCAACCGGCTCAGGCTCGCTAGCTTCCCCACCCTTTGTGCATACTCACGCAGTGTTTCCCACTTTTCCCGTTGGCGGTACTTACGGCGGGTTAAAAGCTTGGACCCCTGCTCATACAGATTCAGGATCAGCCGCCGGGTGGGGTCGGTCGCCGGCGCGCGCTGAAACTGCGGCAGGGCGAAAGCTGGCTTGAACCGTCGGTACAAATAAAACACCAAAAGCCCCAAGCCCACCACAACCGCCGAACCGATCAGGAAAGGAGCCATAAAGGCCAGGCCGGCCGCTCCGCCGGAAACCAGCCCGGCAATAGGCAGGTCAAAGCCAAAAACCTGGCTGCCGGAGAAAAGCCAGGCCTGCACCGGCGTGGGATAAGGCTGCGGCGTCCAGCCCGGCGTTGGATCGAAGGGGACCCAGCCGGACCCGGGAAAATAAACTTCGGCCCAGGAGTGGGCATGGTTGAGCCGGACCTCGTAGTAGCCGGTCAGGGGGTTGTAATCGCCGGAGCCGTAGCCGGTGGCCAGCCGGGCCGGAATCCCCAGGATGCGGGCCATGACCACCAGGGCTGTTACGTACTGTTCGCACACGCCCTCACGATCCTCGAATAAAAAAGTATCTACGACCTCAGCGCCGGGTGGGTGGGGCGGAGGAAAGAAATTGTAGGGGTAGTTGGTCAGCAGGTGCTCGGTCAGGGCCATGACTTTATCGTAGTTGTTGGAATAAGGCGCGGTGAGAGTTTGGGCCAGGTTCCTGACCCGCGGCGAGATGTTGGCAGGCAGTTGCAGGTAGCGCTGGCCGAGGTCGGACGGGTAGCGAGTGGAAGCTTGCCGTAGGAGGGCGGGATCGAAATTGGGCCGGTAAGAAACCACGCTGTAGGTCATGCCCGTTTTCAGCGTTTCGGGCAGGCGCAGACCGTCCCCGCTGTCCCTGGAAAGGTTCTCGGCGACAATAAAAATTTCAGCCGGGCGATAGGCCGCAAAAACGAGATTAGGCTGGTCTTTGGCCAGGGTAAATGACTGGACGATCTGCTGTTCGGCCTGTCCCGCCTGAGCTGACGATGGAGGCGAGCCAAGCGGCGGCGAGATTTCAAAGTAGACCCGGCGGCGGCGCGGCACCGGCGTGACGGTGGGGTTGCTCTGGCTCCAGCTTTCGCCGCTGTAAAAATCGTAGCTGTGACTACGCCAGTAGCTGCGGCTGGGACTGCGCACGTACATCACGATCTCGTCGCTCAGGCCGCCGCGATAGCGCAAATCCAGGTTGGTATCGAAACCGTAGAAATAGTCGCTGCTGCCGTCGTTCCAGCCGTTGATTTGGACCAGGGGCACGCCAGGATTGATGATTTGGGACTTGATCCCGTCGCGCAGAGGCACGTTGATCGTAAAGGGCGGCACCAGCGGGCGGCCGGCAAAGCGTGGGGTGAACACGAAAGCCACGAAAATGGCGAAAAAGCACGAAAGGCCGAAAACGAGACTGAAATTGAGCAGGCCGCGGCGGTGTGATGACGAGCGTGGCGAGGCGGTAGCGGCAGGCGGGTGAAGTTTAGCGGCTTTGAGGCCATCCTCTTTTTCGGCGACAAAAAAGGCGGCCAAGACAAAAACGACAAACAGGATGAGATATAGACCCAACTCGGCGGTGCGGCTCAGCGAGGCGGCAATGTAGAGATTCGCCAGGCTGTGAATAAGGGTGTTAAACAAACTGCGGCGGTAGCGCAGGTCGAAGCTGGTGATGGCCTGGGCAAAGATAGCGAATTGCGCCTGCGGGAGCGTGATCCCGTTAACCAGCCCGGCGCACATCCACAGCAGCGCGACATGAATGGCCACAAACATAACCAGCTGTACCAGCCGGCTCTGGCGGTCCAGCCGGGCATAACTGTACCAATGCCCGGCGCTGATCCCCAGCCCGGCCAGTAACACCTGCGGCCACAGGTTGCCCACCCGCGCCAGCGCCAGCAGAGGCACGAGCATGGCCGCCAAGATAAGGTAGCGGAGGGTACGAGAGCGTTCGGGTTCCTTTTGAGAAGAAAAAAATCTCATAGGTTACAAATCGGTCAAAAAATCTAGCCAGTTATAGGGATTCACACTTTTGACGGTCAAGTAAGTGCTTTTCAGCGATGCGGCCAGCGGCGGGAGCACGCCGTCCGGGGTGATAAAAATCGCCAGGGTTGACCGGCCGGGCTGGGCCAAAGTGGACAGCGCCTTGATAATCGTTTCGTCGGGGCGGCTGATCAAGACGACGACAAAAGTCGAAGGGGGCAGGCGGCGGAGGACTTTCGCCAGTGGCTCTTGGCCGTCGTTCTGTACTTTGGCCAGGTAATTTAGGGTGGCCCACCAACTGAGGGGCATGGCCGGAGGCGTCCACTGGGGGCTGGCTCCACAGAGACGAAAAGGAATAGTGTTACGGGTGGCATAATACCCAAAACTGGCCGCCAGGCGGATGGCCGTTTCAAAAGGGGAAAATTTGCTCTGATCCGGCATGAGGTCGGCCTGGAGGTCCAGCACGACTGTGAAGGCTTGTTGTTCATCCTCGCTAAATTCCTTGACGACCAGTTGACCGGTGCGAGCAGTGCTCCGCCAGTGGATTTGCCGCAGCGAGTCGCCGGGGCGGTACTCCCGCGTGCCGACCACCTGGCTGCCCCGGCCCAAACGCAGGGCTGATTGTTCGGCAAACTCTCTTTTCTCAAAGAGACGCAGGCGTTTGAGAGGGTAATAAGCCGGATAAATCAAAATCTCGCCGGGGACGTTTAAGGTATGCCGGCTTTGAAACAGGCCGAACGGTCCTTTAGACCACAACCGAAACGGGGCAAAAGTGTAGACACCCCGCCGGTCGCAGCTTGTTTGGTAGGTCAAGCTTCTGGCTTGACCGGCGAACAAAGCAGGTATAAAAAAAGGCTGGGCCTGATCATCTGCCGGGGCAAAGGGACATTGTTCCAGCCCGCCGACCATTAAGGCGGGTCTCAAGCCGGTATGCTGAAATTGTAAGGTGACTTCGAGAGGGTCATCTTCGTGAACGGAGAGCGGGGCCAGCTCGACCTCACCTGGCCCATCTGCGGTATTATGGCTGAATTGCGTTTCAAAAGAGGAATCGCTTGAGGCGGATGGCCCTGGGCGGATGTTTCGGCTGATTTGAAGCGAATTCAGTATACCCCACGAATAAAGAGCAGCCACAACCAGCAGGCCAATCAGCATGTCGGTGAAAATGTAGACCCACCCCACCTGAGTTTGATTGGCCAAAAAATAGAGAATGAGGGCCAGGGTAAAGAGACTCCAGGCTCGCGTGCTGGGCATTACGCTTAGGTCTCGTTATTAAGCCGGTTGGAAAGATGCCGCAGGGTGGCGGACGCAGCTTTACCCGGAGCATGGACCGGTACAGGAACAGAATTGAGCACTGAGTCAACGATGCGGTGGGCCAATTCGGTCGAGCGTTCATGAGTAATGAGGCGATGGCCTAACACAGCCCTGGCCACGGTCTTAATATCGTCGGGGGTAACAAAATCACGATGATTGAGCAGAGCCATTGCCTGGGCAGCACGCTGCAAGGCGACACCGCCCCGGGGACTGACGCCTAACAACACGTCGGGGTGGCTGCGGGTAGCCGTCAGCAGGTTGACAATGTACTCTTTGAGCGGGCGGACCACGCCCACATTTTTGACCAACTCTTGCAGGGCCAGCACATCGCCGGGAGAGAGAACGGCTTCGAGGTGGGTCAACGGATCTTCCTGTTCCTCGCGCTCCAAAATCAACACTTCATCCTCAAATTGGGGATAACCCAGGCTGAGTGAAATTAAAAAACGGTCCAATTGAGCTTCAGGCAGAGGGAACGTGCCGGCAGTTTCCACCGGGTTTTGGGTGGCAATCAAAAAGAAAGGCTCTTCCAGGGTGTAGCGCTGCCCATCCACCGTCACCTGGCGTTCAGCCATGCTTTCCAATAAACTCGACTGGGTGCGGGGAGTGGCCCGGTTGATTTCGTCCACCAGCACAAACTGGGCAAACAGCGGGCCGGGCACAAAAATAAACCGCTGCTCCTTTTGATTGTAGATAGAGGCACCGGTAATGTCGCTGGGCAGCAAATCGGGGGTGCATTGGACCCGCTTGAAGCTGGCGCTGATCGAGCGGGCCAGAGCCTTGGCTACCAGGGTTTTGCCTACACCGGGCACATCCTCTAGCAGCAGGTGACCGCGTCCTAAAATAGCGGTTAAAATCAGCTTCAAGGTCGGGGGTTTGACTACCGCCGCCTGGCTGACGTTCTCCTCGAGCCGGTCAATAAACTCGATCGCTTCCAGCAAGGTCAGGCTTTTATAGGAGGGACGGGGCATATGGGACAATACTGTTTCCGGAGTTTGGGCGGCAATTTGAGTCATAAATTTTACGCTTAAAGCAGTGATAAAAGAAAATCTTAACTGAAATTATAGATTTTTCAGACGGTCACATCAAATCGCAGTCAACTTATTAGAAAACCAATTTGGGCGCTCTTCTCTGATTATACATAGAAAGTCTAGGTATATCAAGGAGTAAAGTGAGTTGACATAGGTAATATTTGACGGATTGGAGGCTGTATGTTACACTTGTCACAGTAGGATGCATCATTCCCGAGTTTCAGCTACGCCAGAGAAACGCTCGCCTACCGGCTTTGAGCGAGTTTTTGCGAGCCGAAAAATGGGGACTGCCCTATGAAACTTGTAGGGAAGGAGGATAATCCCCCATGAGCGAGCGGATCACCGGTACCGTTAAGTGGTTTAACGGTTCCAAAGGGTATGGCTTTATCACCCGCAACGATGGCCCTGATGTCTTTGTGCATTACTCGGCTATCCAGGCGGAGGGCTTCCGCAACTTGGAAGAGGGCGACCGGGTTGAATTCTCGGTCGAACAGAGCGCCAAAGGGCCTCAGGCCAGCAACGTGGTGAAGCTGTAAAGCAGTTACACTCTGATCTCGCAAAAAAAACCTCGTCTATCTAAGGCGAGGTTTTTTGATTCATGAGATGATCCTACGCTTTACCGGTTCAACAGTTAGGGGAAGTGTACTTTTTCTCGTCCGGCCAGTTTCTCCATAATTTTTTCTTTAATCAGCGCAAAATCTTGGCTGAAGCGCACAAAATCCAGATTATCAGCGGGCACGGTGAGGATAGAGCAAAGGGTAAAATCTTCAATCCAGGCGGTATATAATTCGTTGAGTTGCTGTAAATAGAGAGGGGAGACATCTTGCTCAAAATCGCGCCCCCGCCGGTGAATGCGAGTAATCAAAGTAGGCAGGCTGGCTTTAAGGTAAACGATGAGGTCAGGCCGAGGCAAAAATTGAATGAATTCTTCGTAGAGGCCGCGATAGACTTGATAATCGCGCTGAGACATATTGCCGCGCTGGTGTAAATTGCGGGCAAAAATTTCGGCATCCTCGTAGATGCTACGATCTTGAATGACTGGACCGGGATGATTGGCGATTTCCCGTTGATAGTGCAAGCGGCGAGAGAGGAAAAATACCTGAGAATGGAAACTCCATTGGCGCATGTCTTTATAAAAGTCAACCAGGTAAGGGTTATCGTCTACTGCTTCGTAAAAGGGCGTCCAACCTAAATCTTCCGTCAGGAGGCGGGTCAGGGTGCTTTTCCCCACCCCCATGTTGCCGGCAATGGCAATAGAATATTTTTTTGTCATCTGTTGTCTCTCCCTTTTGTAGTTAGCTCTAAATAAAACCACTTTTCAGCTATAAGCCCCCCTACGCTACCTTCTGACCAACTGTGATGGCTTTAATTAGATATTGACCATTCTCACCCCCCTCACTACATTTTGTGATCTTATACAAGTATCATACTATATCTAGTCATTTTAGAAAAATGTGTGCTCGCCAAAAGAAAGCTTTAACATTGATAAAAAGTTACTGTTCAGGTGACTGGCACTTTTCTTCCAGGATTAACCAAGTGCCAGTCACCTTTAGCCTGAGCAGTAACGAAAAAAACAAAGACCGCTACAGCCAGGGTATTGTAGCGGTCATCATCATGCCGTGGTCATGCCATCAATCAATGATGAGGCGACACCCGGACAACATTTTCGGATTTTTGACCAATCTTGCGCTCGGTGCCGGCCCGCAGCCGGGCAAAGTTAGGACGCAGGGCGTTGAACATGACCAGCAGGCTTAAAATACCGGAGAGAATATACTCATAGGGGGTGTAGCCGAGCGCGGCAAAAACAATTAATACAACAAGACTTGCCAGAGCGATGGTTGTCGAAAGCACCGAAGCGTACCGGCTGACCCCCAGGGCGACCAGTCCGCAAACAGCCACCATTAAAGCTCCGGGAAAAGTCAAGCCTCCCAGGGCGCCCATCGCCGTGCCAGCACCGACGCCGCCCCGAAAACGCAGAAAAACGGAGTGGTTATGACCCACCACGGTTGCAGTGGCGGCCAGAGCCGTGACCAGGGGATGGGCTACAGGGGCCAACAGGTAGACGGGAATTAACCCTTTGAGGATATCTCCCAGTACGGTCAAGGCCGCGGCAACAGGCCCAACGGAGCGCAAGACATTAGTACCACCCGTTCTGCCGCTGCCCGAAGCCGTCACATCAACACCGTATAGACGGGCCACCAGGTAACCAACCGGAATTGAGCCAAACAGATAAGCTACAAGAATCGCAATCAAGGCCAGGATGATGTTCACACACTGCTCCACGATGGGGTAGTCTGGGCCTGAGTATATGCAGAAAAAGCGGCAGTGTCAAAATGAGTTGCTTAAAAATTGCTCGACTTGTGCCAGGTCGGTCAGTTTTAGACACTCAACGGCGATGCCCTGGGCTTGAGGAATTGATAAGCGGCGGATTAACGCTTTGACGGCGGGAATAGCCGAGGCGGTCATACTAAACTCGTCCAGCCCTAACCCCACCAGGACCGGCACCGCCAGAGGGTTACCGGCCAGTTCGCCGCACATGCCGACCCATTTGCCATGCGCATGTCCGGCCTCGATGACTTGCCGGATCAGGCGCAGTACCGCCGGATGCAGCGGGTCGGCCAGAGGCGCGACCAGAGGGTTGGTGCGGTCGGCGGCCAGGGTGTACTGGGCCAGATCGTTGGTGCCGATGCTGAAAAAATCTACCAGCGGAGCCAGAGCATCGGCCAGGAGCGCCGCGGAGGGGATTTCAACCATAATCCCCACTTCCGGCGACTCCGCTTGAGGAATTTTCTCGGCAGCCAGGGCGGTCCTGGCTTGCTCAAAGTGGGTACGACACCGGCGCAGTTCGCTGATCGAGCCGATCATAGGGAACATAATCTTGATGTTGCGCTCATAGCCGGCCCGGAGGATAGCCCGTAGTTGGGCCTGGAAAAGCTCCGGCTCGGCCAGAGTCAGCCGGATGGCTCGCCGGCCCAAAAAGGGATTTTGTTCCTCCGGCATGTCAAGGTAGGGCAAAGGCTTGTCGCCGCCAATATCGAGGGTGCGGACAACCAGGGGACGTTGCTGGAAGACATCGGCGATAGCACGTAACGCCTGGTACTGTTCCTCTTCGCCCGGCAGGGTATCGCGTTGCATAAACAGAAATTCAGTGCGCAGCAGCCCAACGCCTTCCGCACCCATTTCGATGGCTTGCTTGGCGTCGGCCAGGCTGCCGATGTTGGCCACAACCTCAAACTGGCGGCCATCACGGGTGATGGCCGGCTCGTGGGCGTGACGCAAAGCCTCTGCCTGGCCCTGCAATTGTTCCTGGCGGCGCTGTTCATAAGTGGTAATGGTACCCTGATCGGGATTGATCCAGACTTCGCCCGCCCCGCCATCCACGATCACATGGTCGGTGGCAGCCAGATGCAGCACTCCTTGGCCCAGTCCAACCACGGCCGGAATCCCTAAACTGCGCGAGAGAATAGCCGTATGAGAGGTTGCGCCGCCGACGGCCGTGCAAAAGGCCAGGACCATCTGGCGGTCCACAGTAGCCGTATCGGAAGGAGTCAAATCGTGGGCCAGAATGACGGCTGGACTGGTCAGCCCGGCCAGACTGCTGCCGCCAGCGCCGGTGAGCAGCCGCAGCAGGCGCTGACTGATGTCTTTGATATCGGCAGCGCGCTGCCGGAAATATTCATCATCCAGCGCCTCGAATTGTTCAACCAGGGCCGAGGCTGTTTGACTCACGGCTGCCTCGGCGTTGATCTGGCTCGTTTCAATCGCTTCCCTAATTGCTCCGGTAAAGGCAGGATCTTCCAGGAACATGCGATGCACTTCAAAAATCTGAGCTTCTTCGGCTCCGACCGCTGCTTCGGTTTTGGCTTTCAGAACCTGTAAATCAGCAGCGGCCGCAGCGATAACCGTACCGAGTCGAGTCACTTCGGCAGCGGGATCGGTGATGGAGCGCCGCTCTACGACGGGCGCTTCCGGCTGATAGAGGAAAACAGGTCCGCTGGCAATGCCATTGCTGGCGGGAATACCGGCTAATTTGCGCATGTTCAGTTTAGACCTCTTCTCTGCAATTTCTGCACGAGATTGCAGAGATGCGAGTTTAACCCTACCTTGACCGATTGTCAAAAATACCCCTAATTTAGCCTTTGGTTAGTCTAGCTGCTACTGCCTCCTCTAACTTCCCTGGCTGATTTTGATAATCGGCCCATTGCAGCCGGCCCGCTACCAGGCCGCCCAAAATCTCGGTAAAAGCCTGATTGACCGGCGTCGCTACGCCGAATTTCTGCCCGGCTTCGACAATCGCCCCATTTAAGACGTTAATTTCTGAAGTAGACCGCCCGGCGGCCAGGTCTATCTGGAGGGAGGGCATTTTGGCGCCCCGGCCACTCACCAGCGAAGGACGTAAGAGAGCGCGGACGACCGGGAGAGGCAGCCAGCGCGCTGCTAAGAGGCGGCCCAGCCAATCTACCGGGTAGCCGGGCAGTTTAACGGCGGGGATGCCCTGGGCGCGCATGACAGCTATGCCTTCTTGCAGCGCCCTGATTTCCAGGTCAAACAACTCTGGCCGGGCGACGATGTCGGCGGGCGGGAGGTTAAGAATAGCCGAGGAAGCATTGGTGACGATATTGAGCAGCAATTTAGACCATTTCATGGCCCGGTAATCGTCATAAAGTGCGGTGGTCAAACCGGCCTGGTCCAGCGCCTGGGCCAAACTGTTGACCGGCTGACCGGGCTGCAGGGCCGCCAGGCCCAGCCCGCCCTTGGCTTTGCTGACCTCGATCACCCCTGGCTCCGGCGCTTGAATGGGAATCGTAACCGTCCCAGCGATAACTCGCTCCGGGCCAAAAGCGCCGGCTAACTGCTCCTCGTTGCCAATCCCGTTTTGGAGCGAAACGAGGTAAGTTTTGTGGGTTAGAGCTGCAAAGTCTTCTATAACCTGAAGGGTGTCAGGCGCTTTGACGGTCAACAAAATGAAATCAAAATCGGTATCGAAGGGGATAGTCGTCGTTGTGGCCGGAAAGACGATCTGGGGTGAGCGGCCGGGCCAGCGCAGGGTTAGACCTTCCCTGGCAATTTTTTGCATCGGAAAAGCACGACCCACCAGGGTGACTTGCTGGCCGCTGCCGGCGAGGCAGCCGCCGACAAAACAGCCGATGGCCCCGGCCCCCATGATTAAAATTTTCATGGGTTCGACATCTTGATGACGGCACGAGCCGCAATTTCATCGGTGATCAGGCAATCAAGGACGCCCAGGCGGAGCGCCCCCAACACCGCCGAGGCTTTATCAATACCGCCCCCTACGCCAATGACATAAGGGGTTTTCCGGAGCATTTCCAGGGAGACGCCGATCAAGCGTCGGTGCAGCTCAAGGGGCAAAACATTGCCGCGCAGGTCGTAATGATAGGAGCAAATATCGCCAACTCCGCCTTGTCGAATGATTTCGCGCAGTTCAGCCTCGGTGATGTAGCCGGCCAGGAGCAGGCTCGATAGGGCGGGTGAGAGACTCCCGATACCGATGAGAGCCATATCCATTTGATCCAGCAAGGCCAGTGTCTCGCGGATGGAGCGTTCGTGAAGGAGGGCCTCACGGGTGGCCTTACTCTCTACCAACAGCGGCGCGGGAAGATACTTGTACTGCCCACCCAAGGTTTGAGCTAGCCAGCGAGTCAGATCGGGGCCGTCAATCAAAGGGTTGATCGAGCCAACGGCGCCGGTAAGCTGGACTACTGTTACTTTTTTCCGCCGGGCTGCACGCAGGGCATTTACCACCTGATAAACACCTGAATTCCAGGAAATTCCCAGGATCATTCCATCTTCCAGGCGCTCTTCCATATGTCGCGCAGCGAGCACACCCAGGCGCTCGATCAGTTGAGCATAGCCCAGTTGGCCTGAGGCTAAAAGTCTAACCTCTTTCAAGGCAAAGCGGTCAAGTAAATTTTGCTCTAGCGAGGTGGATTTAGTAGTTGGATGGTGAATGATGATTTCAACAACGCCCTCCTGCCGGCCTTCAGCCAGCAGGCGTGAAACTTGCGGGCGAGAAATATTAAGACGTTTAGCAATTTCTGCCTGAGTTAGATTCTTCTCATAGTAAAGGCTGGCTACCTTAGCCAGCAGGGCTAACTTTTCCTCAGACATATTTTAGTTTGTAGATGCCAAGTGAAAGTTAGGTTGTCGTCAACTCGGTAAAATCACCCTCAATTAAGCGGGCAATTGTCTCCAGGGCCGTTTCCTCGTCTTCCCCCTCAGCCGTAACTTCAATTTCATGCCCCTTAGCCACGGCCAGGCCCAGAACACTCAAAATGCTCTTGGCGTCTATAAAAGGTGTGCCTCTGGTGGCATTTCTGACCTTAATTTTAGCCTTAAACTTGGCCGCCGTTTGGACAAACAGCGCGGCCGGCCGAGCGTGGAGTCCAACTTCATTCTGAATGATAAAAGTGTTCGATTGCACAGCAAATCATCCCTTGATTGGTGAGGTACTTACGCTTTTATAAAATTTTCTGCATATCTTTGACAGCCTCGGCAGCCGCGTTGACTTCTTCCAGGCTGTGTCCCAGTGACGCCTCTACCGCAGCGACAATCGCCCCTTCGACCAGATGAGCAGCACTGACCTTAACCTGTGCCTGTTGTTCTGCGGGCAGCATTTCGATAGCCATTTGGGTGCTGAAGAGGGCACTGCCCAGATCAAACAAAATCAAGACGCCGTCGGAGGAATAGGCCGCCTCGATGGCTCGGTGAATTCGCTCGGCATTGGTACCGATATTCACATCATCCACCCCGCCGGCCGCTTCAATCTTGACCATATTTTTTGACATCTGGATGGCCATATCCTGCAATCCCTTAGCCAGCAGGTGGCTGTGAGAAACGATTACAATTCCGATCATAAGGTTATTATAACCCCCTCAATTTACGGTTGAGAAAGAAAGCTATCAGGATGGCTAGCAAAGCGCCCCCCCCGTAAGCCATGCCAATTAAAACGCCCTGTATTGTCTGCCCAGCAGCAACCAGCGGATAGCCGTGTGAATAGCCGTACAACACCGCCACAATCACGACAAAAGCCCAGACAATCGCAAGTAGCAGGTTACGCCGTTTCATCAGAGCGGTATGCCGCTGCTCCGGGGTTAATTGGGTGGGGCGTCGTTTAGCCATCAGTTCTATATCCTCCCTAGGTTACTGGCGCAAGGTTTTCTCTCTCAGCTAAGGGTACCGTCACCCATTCCAGCGAGCGGGTTACGGCTTTCTGCCATCCTTTATACAGTTTGGTCCGTGTTTGCCGGCTCATGCCGGGCTTCCAGACCTTATCAACCGACCATTGCTGCTGTATTTCGGCCGTATCCCGCCAAAAGCCGACGGCTAATCCGGCCGCATAAGCCGCGCCCAGGGCTGTTGGTTCCGTCACCTTGAGGCGGGTTACCGGTATGCCTAAGATATCTGCTTGAAACTGCATCAGCAAGCTCATAGAAGTCATCGCCCCATCAACTTTTAAGGTGGTCAGTTCTGTGCCCAGGTCGGCTTCCATAGCATCCAGAATATCGCGGGTTTGATAGGCAATTGACTCTAAAGCGGCCCGGGCTAGATGACCTCTATTAGTAAAGCGGGTCAAACCAACTATGACTCCGCGTGAATCATTGCGCCAATAAGGGGCAAACAGGCCATTGAAGGCCGGCACAAAGTAAATGTCGCCATTATCTTCAACAGTTTCAGCCAGCTCTTCAATGTCTGCAAGCTCTTCTACCAATCCTAAATTATCACGCAACCATTCGATGATGAGGCCGGTAAAAGCAATTGAGCCTTCCAGCGCATAGACGGTCGGTTGATCGCCAAATTTGTAGCATACGGTGGTCAGCAAGCCATGCCGAGAGGGAATGATCCTGGTTCCCGTATTCATAATGACGAATGAGGCCCCGTCATAGCTGTTTTTTGTTTCGCGGGGAGTCAGGCAAACTTGACCCACCGCAGCTGCCTGTTGCGAACCCAAAATACCACAAATGGGTACGCTGCCACCCATCACTCCATCTGGTTGAGTATACCCGTAGATGTTTGGATCACTGGAAGGACGAATTTTGGGTAGCATCGTCTTAGGGATAGTCATCAAGCGGCAGATACTGTCATTCCAGGTAGTCGTGGCTAAACTCATCAACATCGTGCGTGAGGCGTTGGTTACATCGGTTATATGAACGCCTCCTCTGACGCCGCCAGTTAAATTCCAAACCAACCAGGCATCCATATTTCCAAAAATAGCCTCACCCCGTTCGGCGGCTTCCCGCAGCCCCTCAATGTTATCCAGCAACCATTTGAGTTTGGGCGCAGAGAAGTAGGGCGCAACTGGTAGGCCAACTTGCAGCCGGAAGCGATCCTGCCCCCCGTCGCTGGCTAACTGCTGGCAGATTTCAACGGTGCGAATATCCCGCCAAACAATAGCATTATGGTAAGGTTTGCCGGTGGTTTTGTCCCAAACAACCGTAGTTTCGCGCTGATTGGCCAGACCAATCGCGGCGATATCGCCTGCTTTGAGTCCGGCCGTATCCATGGCACTCTTAATTACAACTTGGGTATTGGCCCAAATTTCTAACGGATAATGTTCCAGCCAACCTGCCTCTGGATGGAGTTGCCGGTGCTTTAAGGCACGCTGACTTACGACTTCACCGAGACGATTAAATATCACACAGCGGGTATCATGAGTACTTTGATCTATGGCAATGATATACTTAGACATCCGATGCTCTATCTCGTTTAGAAGCTTTATCTTGTTCCCTCAAGTGGCCTAAAGCACTAAAATCAGAATCGTTCATTTACTTGGATTGGAAAATCATCCCTTTGTAACCGCAAGCAGGCTGGACAGTTTTCCGTTTCAATGACTTGATCCATGCGCTCTACCGTCAACTGCTCAGGAGGGCCGGGTACAAAGCCGGTTTGGCCGCACAGACAAGCGTACCAGCCAAAATCTACAGATTGCCAGGGGCGGCGTTGCCCCAAATCCATCACCTCGACAGCCAACCCCCAGCGAGCATTGGTAATTAAGCGTCGGCAGCCCGCCACCCGCAGCCGGGCCGCGTACAAACCCACGTGGGTACAGTGCCGCATGAGCAACACGCCCAAAGTAACGCCCGCAGGCCAGGGAATAAAGCGAGCATCAGCACAGAGAACGGCTAAATTATACGGCAGTGACTCCTGGTTAGCCAGAAGAGCGGGCTGCCTTTCGACGGCAAAGACGCGCCGGGCCGTATGTGCCATCCGTCTTGCCAGCCGCAGGTCGCCGGCCCCAATATCCAGCACCACGTCATCGGGCCGGATATTGCTGAGGACACTTTGATAGGTCGGTTCGTCGTAAGGCGCCCAGCGGGCTTCCCACGGGTCAAGTTCATTCATCAAGAAAACATTTGCGTCCGAATCAAGACCGCCAGGATGAGTCCGTATACAGCGGTCACTACGCCCAGCAGGGTCAACCCGACGTTGATCCTGCGCCGGGCGGTCTCGCTGAGCTTCAGGTCAAAGAGAATTGCGCGCACCCCCAGCATGGCGTGGTAAGTCACAAACAAGATGAATAGAATTTCCAGGACAAAAATAATGTTGCTTGAAACGTGGGTCACAACCTCGCTGGCACTCAGCATGCCGCCCGGCTGGAAATGGTGAAAGTACATGTGCAGCAGTACAATTACAATCAACAAGATCCCGGAAACCGCCTGACCAATCCAGCCCAGGGATTGGCGGGTAACTTTTTTCTGGCGCTCAAGCTGCATGCTTTCACCCTCCTTCACTGCTAAAGATGAGCAGGGCGCTGTAGGCGGTCAGCAGCAGTGATAACCCGATGACTCCCCAAAAAAGCCCTCGCTGCGGTTCAATGCGCCCGGCCAGGGAGGTATAGATAATGCGCAGCCCATTCAGGCCGTGATAAAGCAGCAGCAAGATGAGGCCCACATCAAATATGAGGCCGAGGGGTGATCGGGCAATGACCAGGAACTGATCGTAAGCATTGGGCGAGAAAGCGATGGGTGTCAACACACCCAGGTGCGCGTACAGGTAAACCACCAGCAAAATCCCCGACCAGCGATTGAAAACAAAAGCCCAGGTGCCAATACTACGTTTGAGCGGTAACAGCCAGCGTTGGATCAGAAAGCCAAGACCCTGGCCTTGAACTCCGACGATTTTTTCCATAGCAAACACCTCACTTTAGGCCAAACAGGTTTTTGACTTTTTGCATAATTAACCGGCGGCGTAGTTCCATGATATGCCCGGCCGGGTTGACATCGGAAGGGCAGACGGCGCTGCATTCAAAAGCGGTATGGCACTGCCATACCCCGCGTTCGCTGCCAGCCAGGTCAAGCAGGCTGCCGGCCTCTGCCCCGTTGCCCTTACTGAGTTCCCGGTTAATAAGGGCCAGGGCTGCCGGCCCCATGTAAAAATCACCGGCTGCTGTTACCGGACAAGAGGATACGCACGCGCCGCACTCGATGCAGTTCTCAAAGCGGACATGATGTTCTACCTCCGGCGCAGTAGCCGACTCCGGATACCACTCACTCTCCCGCAGATAGGTCCAGTCAGGGGAGATGTCCCGGTAAAATTCGGACATATCTACCACTAAATCAACGACCCGGCTCAGCGCATCCAGCGGCTCAACCACCACCTCGTCGGTGCCCAACTCCATCACGTTGGTCACGCAGCCCAACCCTTCCTGGCCATTAATTTTGTAAGCGCAGGTGCCGCAGGAGGCGTGGTGGCAAGAGTGGCGATACATGAGGCTTGGGTCGTGATCTACGCGGATATCTTCCAGGACATCTAACACCACCGTGCGGGGACCGACCGGCACCTCAAAGGTGTCATAGCGGGGCGGGTCAATGGCTCCTGGTTTGTAACGAAATATTTTAAAACGAACTTTTTTCTCAGCCATAGGTGTATGTGCTCGACCGGATACAGGGAGCCACAGGCAAAAACCGGCTCCTGTGTCCCCATCCTCCGTCAATTATAATAGGCCCGATAGGGCAGTAAAATTTCTTCTTTGGTGCGGCAGGGAATATCCAGACCCAGCTTTTGACAAACGACATTCACCGTCGTTTCGGCCATACCGCGCAGGGTAGTCGCTTTGCCGCCGCTGATGGTGACTAAGCCTTCAACCCCGTCTCGCTCTTTGTGGTCAAAACATTTGAAGGTGCGGCTCAATTCGCGCCCTTCATCCTCGCCCTTGCTGCCGATTAAGGGGCGGGCGGCCGACCAGGCCGCGCGGAAGGGCGCATCTTTAATTGTTGGGACCATTTCAGAACCATATTTGAACATGGCCTGGATGTGATCTTCAGGCAAGCCCAGCTTGTCGGGGTCGTCCACAACCCAGGAACTGGTGCCAATTACCGACAGGTTACGTTGAGGCACAATAATGTCACCATCGCCAGAAGCGTGCAGGCGATTGAGGACCATATTGTGGTAGCGCCCGCGAACCGCCACCATGACTCCCGGCGAAGGCCGGATGGGCACATCGGCATTAGCCATAGCGGTAACTTTTTCGGCCCAGGCCCCGGTGGCGTTTACCACCAGGTCGCCTTTTAGATCATACTCTTGATTGGTGCGATGATCCCGCACGCGCACCCCGCTTACGACTCCGCCCTGCTGGAGAAAACCAATCACCTCAGCATAGGTGCGAATATCCGCGCCGCGATGCTTGGCCGTGGCAAAGAAGTGCAAGGGTAAGCGCCAGGCGTCAATCGTGCCGTCAGGAACCTGCACGGCCAGGCGCAGCTTGGGATTCAATTTGGGTTCCAGCTCCAGGGCCTGCTTAGGGGTAAGCGTTCGGGTGGGGATATGGCAGGCTTCACAGCCGGCCAGGAAAGCCTCGGCGTAGGCTTCGTCTTCGTCGGTAATCGCCACAAATAGCCCCTCGTTAAGTTCCAGCGATTCAGGGGCAATTTTGCGGAGGATCATGTTCTCCTCAATACACTCAATCGCCGACTCCTGATCCTTAACAGCATATCGTGCCCCGCTGTGTAACAAGCCATGATGGCGTCCTGTGGTGCCAGAGGTAAGTTCTCCCCGCTCCACCAGGGTGGCTTTAAAGCCTCGCTGGGTCAGATCGTGAATGACCGCCGCGCCGGTTCCTCCGCCGCCAATAACGATGATATGGTAATCAAGCATGAAGGATACTCCTGGTGAAACATAAGCTAACCACGTTTCACCTCGGACTATGGCAAAAGCCATAATTTGCCAGTCTAAAATAGGGGGAAGGAAGTGAATTCCTTCCCCCTGTCCTGTTAAGTAACTGCTACGCTTGCGGTTATCAATAACAGTTTAACCGCCGACAGGCGGGGCGAAGAGGATCTTCGCTGCCCATCTACCTGCTTAGTGTTCAACCCAATCAAAGGTGCGGGTAACGGCCTTCTTCCACTCTTTGTAAAGCTTAGTGCGAGCGGTGTCATCCTTGGAGGGTTCCCAGGTCTTGTCCATACCCCAGTTAGCCCGCATTTCGTCGGTGTTCTTCCAGAAGCCTACGGCCAGACCGGCAGCATAAGCCGCGCCGAGGGCGGTGGTTTCAGCCACCTTGGGCCGCACGACCGGCACACCCAACACATCAGCCTGGAACTGCATGAGCAGGTTGTTGTAGACCATGCCACCGTCAACCTTGAGCGCCGTCAGCGGCACGCCGGAGTCGGCGTTCATAGCGTCGAGCACTTCGCGGGTCTGGTAGGCCGTCGCTTCGAGGGCGGCGCGGGCAAAGTGACCCCGATTGACGTAGCGGGTCAAGCCAGCGATAACGCCGCGGGCATCGCTCTTCCAGTAGGGGGCAAAGAGGCCGGAGAAAGCCGGGACAAAGTAGATGCCGCCGTTGTCGTCAACCGTTTTGGCCAGGTCTTCAACATCACTGGATTTGTCAATCAACTTCAGGTTGTCACGCAGCCATTGAACCAGCGCACCGGTGATGGCGATAGAGCCTTCCAGGGCATACACGGTGGGCGAGTCGCCAAACTTGTAGCAGGCGGTGGTCAGCAGGCCGCTCTTAGAGGGGACAATCTTGGTGCCGGTGTTGAGGATCATGAAGCAGCCGGTGCCATAGGTGTTCTTGGACTCGCCAGGGCTGAAGCAAGCCTGGCCTACGGTCGCCGCTTGCTGGTCACCCAAGTCACCGCAGACCGGAATGCGCCCGCCAAAGGGGCCATCGGGTAAGGTATAACCATAGATCTTGGGGTCGCTGGAGGGGCGAATTTCCGGCAGCATAGACTTGGGAATGGTCATCGCAGCGCAAATGGCGTCATCCCAATGCGTCCCATCCAGGTCCATCAGCATGGTCCGGGAGGCGTTGGTCACGTCGGTTACGTGCGCGCCGCCATTGGGACCCCCGGTCAGATTCCAGATAACCCAGGTGTCAATGTTGCCAAAAACCGCATCGCCTTTCTCTGCGGCGGCGCGCAGGCCGGGAACATTGTCCAGCAGCCATTTGACCTTGGGGCCGGAGAAATAGGTGGCCAGGGGTAAGCCTACCTGGGCGCGGAAGCGATCCTGGCCGCCCTCTTTGGCCAGCTCGTTGCAAATTACGTCGGTGCGGGTGTCTTGCCAGACCAGTGCATTGTGGTAAGGCTTGCCGGTGTTTTTATCCCAAACAACGGTTGTTTCGCGCTGGTTGGTAATGCCCACAGCGGCAAGGTCGGCGGCGGTAATGCCCGCTTTTTTCATGGCGCCTTTGATGACATCCTGGGTGCGCGCCCAAATTTCCATGGGATCGTGTTCTACCCAGCCCGATTTGGGATAGATTTGCTCATGTTCTAACTGGTCAATACCGACCGACTCCCCGGCGTGATTAAAAATCATACAGCGGGTACTGGTGGTACCCTGGTCTACTGCGGCAACATATTTAGCCATAATTTTTCTCCTTCAGCATTGAATGATAAGTGGTCACATCACGGTGACAACATTTTATTGGTGTAACAGGTTGCAGAGAACAACCGGCTACTATTTAGTCCGAGATAACCTTAGGCCCAGAGATCAGCCGCAGCTAAAATCATCAGGTACGACGAGGTGGCCCCGGGGTCTTGATGACCGATGCTGCGCTCACCCAGATAGCTGGCCCGGCCCTTGCGGGCTTGCAAGGGAATGGTGTTTTTCATCCCTGCTTCGGCAGCGGCAGCGCCTTTTTGGAGGATTGTTTTCACATCCGCTCCATCCGCCAAGGCTTGTTTCATGGCCTCAAGAGCTGGCTTTTGGGCATCTACCATGGTTTTATCGTTCAGTTCGGCCTTGCCGCGCTGTATGATCCCTTCCAGGCCAGCCTCAAACAGGGCCACCACATCGGCTGGTCCTAGTTCGGTTTTGTTGGCGCAGGCGGCGCTGGCTCGCATAAAGAAGGTGCCGTATAGAGGCCCGGCTGCGCCGCCAACGGTGCGAATCAGAGCCATCGCCACAGTTTTGAGGAGGGCGCTGATGTCCTGTGGATTGGTTTTGGCCAAGTCAACTTTAACGGCTTGAAAGCCACGATCCATGTTGATACCATGGTCGGCGTCGCCAATGGCCGAATCGAGTTGGGTTAGAAATTGTTTGTTTTCGGCATAAATCTGGACGAGAGCGTCAATCCAGGCCAAAAGGTTATCTCGGTTGACCATAATAAAGTTATACTCCCCAGCGTAGTCCCGGAGTGAGGACGGGTGCGTCCCACAGCGCGGTTAGTTGATCATCAGTTTTGAGCAGCGTGATGGAAAAGCCCTGCATCTCCAGCGAGGTGATGTAGTTGCCCACCAAATTGCGGGCAATTTTGATCCCCTTGCCCTGGCAAATCTGGTTGAGCTTATTGAAGATGATGTACAGTTCGATGAGCGGGGTGCCGCCCATGCCGTTGACCATAGCAATGACGCTGTCGCCGCTCTTGTAGGGCAGGTCGGAGATAATGGCTTCGGCCATCATTTCGGTGATTTCGTCAGCCGTTTTCAGGCCCATGCGGGTCCGGCCCGGCTCACCGTGAATACCAATTCCGATCTCCATTTCGTCGTCGCTGATGTCAAAGGTGGGCTTACCCGCCGCGGGCACCGTGCAAGAGGTCAGAGCCATGCCCATCGAGCGGCCTTGATCGTTGACCTTGCGGCAAATATCAGCCACTTGCTGCAAATTCATCCGTTTTTCGGCGGCCGCCCCACAGATTTTCTCGGCTATTACGGTAATGCCGACGCCGCGCCGGCCCGCCGTGTAGAGGCTGTCCTGCACCGCCACGTCGTCGTTGGTTACAACGGCCACCACGTCAATCCCTTCGGCCTGGCACAACTCAGCCGCCATTTCGAAGTTCATCACGTCGCCGGTGTAGTTTTTGACGATGTGGAGCACGCCCGCGCCGCCATTGACCGCCTTAGTTGCCGCTTCCATCTGGTCCGGTGTCGGTGAGGTGAACACGTCGCCGGGGCAGGCCGCGTCGAGCATGCCCATGCCGACAAAGCCGCCGTGCATCGGCTCGTGGCCACTGCCGCCGCCGGAGATGACCCCCACTTTGCCCTGTATCGGAGCATCCACCCCCACCACAAAGTTTGGATTGTAGTGAACTTTCACCAAATCACTGTGGGCTGCGGCTACGCCGGCCAGCGATTGGGCGACTACATCTTCCGGCTTGTTGATAAGTTTTTTCATACTACCTTTCCTTTCGATCCAATCTAAAAAACATTTATTTAGAGGATGGTCAGCAGTACTCCGGCGATAACACCGCCAATAATCGGGCCGACAACCGGGATCCAGGAGTAACCCCAATCGCTGTCGCCTTTGCCGGGGATCGGTAACAGAAAGTGAGCAATGCGCGGGCCGAGGTCACGGGCCGGGTTGATGGCGTAACCGGTCGGGCCGCCCAGGGAGAGGCCGATGCCCCAGACCAGACATGCTACCAGATAGGGACCAAGACCGCCAGCCACCTGAATGCCGCTAACCGGTGTATTAATCTGGAAGATAGCGCCCACGCCCAGCACCAGCACGAAGGTGCCGATGATTTCGGTGATGAGGTTGGGCACGGTGCTGCGAATAGCCGGGCCGGTACTGAACACGGCTAATTTGCCGCCTTTATCCTCGGTTGCGGCGAAATGGTCCATGTAGGCCAGCCAGACGATGATGGCGCCGATGAAGGCCCCGACAAATTCGCCAATGAGGTAAAATACCACATCCCCTGCCGGAACAACGCCAGCGGCCAGCAGACCAAAGGTGACGGCCGGGTTGAGGTGCGCGCCAGCGCTCCCAAACGCTTGGGACGTAAAGACGCCGATGAGCACCGCAAAAGCCCAGCCTGTGGTAATCACAATCCAGGCGCCGCCGCCGCCACCACCCTGACCCTTATTTTTGTTTAGCACTACGTTAGCGACGACGCCGTCACCCAGGATGATCAGCATCATGGTGCCGAGTAATTCACCTAATAAGATACTCATAGTTGTTTTTCCCCTCACACATTAGATTTTTGATGTTTTGTCTTTGTAGACGATTTTGCTTTGAAACCCCATTGTCAAAGCCTAGTGCAAGGCAGGCGGGTTTCGCTTTAGAGTAACAACTTCTAGGTGATTCATTTCACAACTTCTTCGATAAAACACCCTCCTTTCCTGATTAGCCTGATCAACCAACCTTTTTGTGAGGCTGGTGATAACCCAAATGCCTATATATTAAGTTGTTGGAGTGCATTCACAGAGGTCGCTTTAATTACTCCGGAATGCATGCCTTTGATTAGGAAAAAAGGCATAAGCTTGACCTGTTTTTTGGTTGGTCAAGCTTATGCCTTCTTGGACTGTGGCAAAGAGCCGAATAATACTCAGTTCAGATACAGGCAGATTTTGTGGAGATACGGATTTATGCGACATCATCGTCAAGTATGGCATGCTCATTTAGGACTACACGGCTCTGTGAACGGTCAGATAATCACAAACTCCGGTTGGACCTACTGAACTACAGTTTGAGTGGTGTAACAGACTGAAAGAGGAGTGCTGGACAGATGTTCATAGTCTTCCCATCTATGAACATTTGTTACCGCCGCATCATAGCACTTTTTTCCTAGAGTGTCAAGAGAAGGGTATGGTAAGTGTAGGGTTAGCGTAGCTAGGAGTTGGGGATTTATTGCGGATTTTTGGTAGCTCTCAACCTTTTTATCATATTTAATAAAGCAGCCCGGCGTTAGTGATAAATGTCATAAATATCTTGGACAAATGACACATTTAACCTGCCCCAATTAGCAGAGTTACAAGTAACACGGCCACAGGTTGCAAAGGAGTAGAATTAATTCGCAACTTGCCCTTATTGACACAGTTTGTCAGTCAGAGTATATTTGGGTGAATATTTTACAACGAGGAGAGAATAGGATGGCAATATTCGTCCACGCCACTGACAACAGCTTTGATGCCGAGGTTTTGAAGTGCGATATTCCGGTGATTGCCGATTTTTGGGCGGAGTGGTGCGCTCCCTGCAAAACGATTGACGCTTATTTGGATGAAATTGCCAGCCAGTATTCTGAACAACTCAAAGTTGTCAAGGTGGATATCGAATCAAACCCGGTAGTTACGTCAACTTATAATGTGTTAAATCTGCCAACCCTGATCCTTTTTAAATTCGGCCAGCCGGTTGAACGAATGGTCGGCACATTACCTAAGCAGGCCATCCTGGACAAGGTCTTGCCTTACCTGGATAGCTGAGTTCAACAGTCAATTGTTAATTAACCACTGACTGTTACCCGTAAGCTATTGATAGTTGCTTGGCCATCTCATAATACCCGGAGTGGCCGGTAACCCACTTAAAAACCCTGCTGTGCCGCTCGGCCCGGATGGTAAACCCCATTTTTTCATACACCTGAATCGCTGCTGTATTATCGCTGGCGACAGCCAGGGCTAAATGGTTTAATCCCTGCTGGCGGGCCGCTCCCTCGGCATGTTCGATGAGGCAGCGAGCGACTCCCAGGCCCCGCCAGGCTTGGTCAACGCCCAGCATTTCGATGTAAACTTCGTTGTCGCTCAATTGACGATCGTTATCAATAAGCAGCATCAACAGCATGCCTCGCAGCGCGCCAAAAATGCCGTTGTTTAATTGCAAAGCATGCCACAGCCACCGCCCATCGTCAGCCCGCGGCGCCAGGGGCGTTTCCAACACGATAAAACCGACCACTGCCTCCTGGATTTCGGCAACGATAGTAGTTTGCAGATGGCGCTGGCTTAAACGCAGCCAATCACACAAAACGCGCTCGGCCTTATCGCCTAGGATCGGCCCAAATTTGTCGGGAAATGTCGAGACCCATAATTGAGCTAATACTTTGGCATCATCCAGAGCGGCCGGGCGCAGGGTGATTTCTTCGCTCATGGTTCACTGGAAGGCTGGATGGCTGGAAGCATAGAAGTTGGAAAATCGAAATTTTTCCAATCCTCCAGCCTTCCAAGCTTCCATTCCTCTCCCTCCCATTCTGTGGTATACTGCCTCTATGCACATTATCGTTACCCACCCTAACGCCGATTTTGATGCCATCGCCTCTTTGCTGGGCGCGTGGCGGCTGTACCCCGAAGCCACGCCGGTTTTGCCGAATACGGTTAACCGCAACGTGCGTAACTTTATCACTCTGTACGAAAGCCAGCTCCCCTTTGCCCACCTTAATGAGTTAGAGCGGAAACCCGTAGAACGGCTGACCATTGTGGACAGCCAGCAAATTCCCTCTTTGAAAGGGTTAAAAGCGGATGCCTTGGTCCACATCATTGACCATCACGACCTCCACCAACCACCTCCCCCTGGAGCAATCCTGAGTTTGACCGATACCGGGGCGACCGTCACCCTCCTGGTCGAGCAAATCCGCGAACTCCCCGGGCGTTTACCACCTATCGAGGCCACGCTCCTGTTGCTGGGGATTTACGAAGATACCGGCTCGCTGACCTACGCCAGCACCACACCGCGCGATTTACACGCTGCCGCCTGGCTCTTGGCGGAAGGACACGCTCGCCTCGATCTGGTGCGCGAGTATTTGAACTACGCCATGAGCGACATTCAGAAGGCGCTCTACGAGCAGTTGATCCAGCATCTGGAAACACTCTCCATTCACGGCCATACCATCATCATTGGCTCTGCCAAGACCGACCGGTATGTTGAGGAAATCAGCACCCTGGCTCATCGCCTGCGCGATTTATACCAGCCCGAAGCTCTTTTTATTTTAGTGGAAATGCAAGACCATGTGCAAATGGTAGCTCGTTCTGTTACTGAGGCCATTGACGTGGGCCGGCTGACCGAGTTCTTTGGTGGCGGAGGACATGCGCGGGCGGCGGCGGCCCTGGTTAAAGATAAAGATTTGGCGCACCTCAAAAAAGAACTGATCCACCTGCTGCACCTTGAAGCACAGCCGGCGACGACAGTGGTGCAAATTATGTCCAGGGGAGCACGTACCCTGGCTCCAAACGACACCGTCCGCCATGCCGCCGAGATGATGGATCGTTACGGTCACGAAGGTTTTCCGGTGGTTGACCCGTCCACAGGCCGAATTGCCGGCGTACTCTCTCGCCGCGAGATTGATAAAGCCCGGCGGCACAAATTGGGCGGGACGGCCATCAGCCAGTTTATGAAAAAGGGCGAGTTTTTTGTTACGCCAGGCGACAGTATTGACGCCGTGCAGAGCCTGATGACCCGTGAAGGCATTGGCCAGGTTCCGGTGGTGAGCCAGCCGGGTGGACCGGTCATTGGTATCGTCACCCGGACCGATTTGATCAACCTGTGGCAGCTTGCCGCCGGCGATAAACCGGCCCGGCCCAATTTAGCCAAGCAACTCGAACAAACCCTCTCGTCGGAGCTGCTGCAGTTGCTGTGTGACGCTGGCGAGCTGGCTGCCCAGCGCGGTGACACGCTCTATCTGGTCGGCGGCTTTGTGCGGGACCTGCTGTTGACCTTGCTCATGGGCAACAGTGAGACCGCCAGAGCCAAGGCCAGCCCTCGTTTTGACCTTGATCTGGTAGTGGAAGGCGAAGCAATTCCGCTGGCGCAGCGCCTGCGCGAGCGTCGGGGTGGGCGGGTACGGAGCCACGAGCGTTTTGGCACAGCCAAGTGGATTCTGTCTCACCCCATTCCCTTTGGCTCGATCCCTCCGGCCAAAGATGCGCCGCTCACCTCGCTCGATTTTGTCACGGCTCGGACCGAATTTTATCGCCACCCCTCGGCCCTGCCGGAAGTTGAGCAGAGTTCAATCCGCCAGGATTTGCACCGCCGCGATTTTACCATCAACACCCTGGCTCTGCGCTTGACGCCGGATCACTTTGGTGAGTTGCTTGACTTCTATGGCGGCCAGAACGACCTGGAAGCGCGGCTCATCCGGGTGCTGCACAGCCTCAGCTTTGTCGAAGACCCGACGCGCATGCTCCGGGCAGCCCGGCTCATCGCCCGGCTCGAATTTACCCTGGAGGAGCGCACGGCTGAACTGCTGGCCCACGCCCTGGATTTGCTGTCCCGCGTCAGCGGTGAGCGGATTACCCATGAACTGGAGTTGATTTTCCAAGAACGCCACCCCGAACAGGCTTTGCAGCAGCTCGATCGGTTGGGAATTCTGGCGGCAATTCACCCCGGCTTGATGGTGGATAATTGGCTGGTAGAACGATTAAGAATGCTGCAAAGCGGTCTGCCAGGCACGCCCTGGGCCGGGACAAAAGCCGCCTCGGTACATTACCTGGGGCTGATGACCTTCTGGCTGGCCGGCGATGAATTGGCCGCTTTGGTTGAACGGCTCAATCTGCGCACCTGGCAGCGGGCCATCCTCAATCAAGTCTACCTGCTCCGGCGTAATGCGGCCCAGATTGCGGCAGCCAAGTCGGCCAGCACGCTTTACCGGCTCCTGGCTCCAGCTTCCGATGAGGCCCGCTTGATTACCTGGCTGGGCTTGGAAGATGAAGCCGCTCGCGCCCACTTAGCCCACTTCCAGCGCGACCTGCGCCATGTGTCACCCCTGATTGACGGCAATTACCTGAAAAGGGAGTATCGTCTGCCCCCCGGCCCGATTTATCGAGTTATTATTGACGCCCTGCGTGACGCCCGGCTGGATGGCCTGATCAACAGTTTAGACGAGGAACGGGCTTTAGTTGACCAAATTTTGGCCCGGGAAAAAATATAGGGAGATACTCAGGAGGCCAAAAATCACTTTGGACTCCTGAACTTAGGCGACGCCAAAGGTCACTCCCAGGTCCTTTAGCCATTTGCGGTAGGCAATCGCCGTGCGGTCGGAGCGGAGATGGAGTTCGGTTTGCAGGTCAAGCGGAAGCAGCTCCGGCCGCTGCGACTCGACGATGGGCACGTCCTGGTTGATGATAAGCCTCTGAAAATCGTAGAGGGCTTGTTCGGGCACATCCTCCCGGCCCTGGATACCGGCCATCATCCAGCCGATGCTGTGGCTTTCATCCGCCGGCGTGACAGCGAGCATGGCCGCATATCTTTCTTTGCAAAAATGGGCCAGCAGGGGCCGGAAGACGCGGAAGGTGTAAGAGACGATTGCCCCGACGCCGGTTCCGTCGGGGTCAGGCTGCCACATGCGGATGTCCCTGGCGATGATGCCCTCCGGCCCAACTTCGGCTTCGTAATCATTTACCTCGGCCTGGGCTGGCTCGCCCAGGTATCCTTCGTGGACAAACGGCAGGTGCGCCATATCCAGAAAGTTCTCGATGGCCCGCGGCGCGTGAGCCTGGTAGGGGTGGGGACCGGAGATAATGGTGCGATAGGTCGGGTCCTGCCACTCCGCCAGGTCAGGCAGGTCGTAGTTCGGCTCACCCAGCGAGGCCCAGATGGCCCCATAGCGCTCTTGAGATTTGTAAACCTTGACCCGGGCTTTGGCGGGCGGGGCTTGATCGGGGTGAGCGGGGATGCGCACGCAGTTGCCTTGCTTGTTGTAGGTCCAACCGTGGTAGGGGCAGACGAGGCAATCGGCCTCAACTTTGCCCAGGGAGAGCCGGGTGCCGCGATGGACGCATAAGTCCTGCCAGACCATGACCTGCCCCTTCAGCCGCCACAGGACCAAGTCTTCCCCCAGGAGACGGGCCGGCTTGATTTGCCCCTCGACTAAATCAGCCGAGCGGCCGACTACGTGCCATTCGTTGATGAGAACAGGGTCATTAATCACTTGATTTTCTCCTTCCTTCTCTGCTTGATGCCGCTTAACGTATCCCGCGAATGTAGGGTTGCCCCAGCGCTTCGGGCTGCTCCGTTCTCTTGATCCCTCGGAATAAGACCAGGATGGTCAAAACATAGGGCAGCATAAGCAGTAACTCGTAAGGGATGCTCTGGTCGCCCAGCGCCTGGATGCGGAATTGAACGGCATCGGCCAGGCCAAAAAGCAAGGCCCCGACAACCGCCAACCAGGGATTCCAGCGGGCAAAAATAACCAGGGCAACGGCAATCCAACCCCGACCCGCCGTAATGCCTTCGCGGGCAAAATGTAATTGGGCTACGGTCAGTACAGCGCCCCCCAATCCCGTCAGTGAAGCCCCGATGAGCGTGGCAATATAACGAATCCGGCTGACGTTCAACCCCGACGTTTCGGCGGCGCTGGGATTCTCGCCCACGGCCCGGATATTCAGCCCCAGGGTGGTCCGGTTGAGCAAGAACCAGCTTCCCAGGACCACCAAACCGGCCAGGTAAACCACAATATCTTGCTGGAAAAAGGCCGGTCCCAGGATGGGGATGTCGGACAGGCCAGGAATGGGGATAGGAACAAGACCCGTGATTTGGACGGCAAAGTCGGCAAACTGTTGTCTGAAGAGGTAGGCGCTGAGGCTCTGCCCTAACAACACTAACATCACGCTGCTAATCACCTGGTCTGCTCTGAGGGTGACCGACAGGAAGGCCATGATCAAGCCCATGAACAGCCCAGTTACGGCCCCGGCCAGCAGCCCAATCCAGGCGGCCAGGGTTGGATCGAGGGGTGCGACCGGATGGTTCTCCAGGTGCCAGGCAACCAGGAAGCCTAACATCGCCCCCATCAACATGATACCTTCCAGTCCCAGGTTGAGCACCCCGCTCTTTTCGGTAATGATCTCGCCGATAACGGCAAACAGGGTCGGAATGGCCAGCCGAATCCCGGAGGCCAAAATAACGGTTAAGAACGAAACCGTAAACATTTGTTCAAAAGACATGTCAGGACGATCTCCTCAACCGAAAGTAGGCATCCGCCCCCAGGACAAACAGCACCACGAGCGCCTGAATCGCATCGGCCAGGGTAGCGGGCAGGCCGGTTAGGGTGTGCATGGTGTTGGCTCCAATGCTCAAGGCCGAAAAGAAAATGGCTGCAAACAGCACCCCAACCGGGTGCAGCCGCCCCAACAGGGCGACCAAAATGCCGCTAAAGCCGTACCCGCCGGAAATGGCGCTTTTAAGCCGGCTGTGCAAATAGCTCACTTCCATGATTCCGGCTAGCCCGGCCAGGGCGCCGCTGAACAACAGGACAAAAATAATGCCCGCTTCGACATTAATCCCGGCAAAACGAGCGACGCTGGCCCGCGAGCCAATGGCCCGCAGCCGGAAGCCGATCGGCGTCCGCCAGATCAACACCTGGACCACCGGGATTAGGGCCAGGGCGATTAAAACACCGACATGGATGCGCGAGCTGAACAAACCGGGTAAACGCGCCGCGTCAACAAATTGGGCTGTTTCCGGTAAGAAGCCGTTGGGATCCCGCAGAGGCACACGAGAAACATATTCGACGATTAAAATGGCGACATAATTGAGCATGAGCGTCGAAATGATTTCGCTCATGCCGCGTTTGGTCCGCAGTAGAGCCGGGAGTAAACCCCACAGCGCCCCCCCGATGACCCCGGCCAACAGCATAGCCGGAATTAAGATGATGGCCGGAAGCGTTGAAAAATTGAGAGCAATGACGCTGCCCAACAAGGCTCCTATAAAATACTGCCCCTCGGCCCCAATGTTCCAGACCCGCGCTTTAAAGGCGACGGTCAGGCCCAGTGCGACCAGCAGCATGGGCGTCGCTTTCAGGATAGTTTCCGTAAGCTGGCGGCTGCCGCCAAAAGCGCCTCTCACCATCGCCTGGTAGGCCACTAACGGGTCAGAACCAGCCAGTTGAATCAAGACAGCGCCGATGAGAAAGGCGATCAGCGCGCCCAGCAGCGATGGCCCAAGCGCCAGTAACAGACGGCGGAGCAGCCCCTGCGACCTCATTTGTTTTGACGCGGCGGGAGTAAGAAAAGAGGATTGTTCGACGGGCTGGGTCAAAATAACCTGTCCTTTCTCAATGCTGCTCCAGTTTGACGCCGGCCATGAGCATGCCCACTTCTTTCATATACTCTGTGCCGCCTGGTACAATATCCATGATCTGTCCCTCATACAGGACGGCGATGCGGTCGCTGAGGGTAAATACTTCGTCCAACTCGGTTGAAATTAATAAGATAGCCACGCCTCGGTCGCGCTGTTCAATCAGGGTCCGGTGGACATATTCAATTGCGCTGATATCCAGGCCACGGGTGGGCTGGGCGGCCAGTAAAAAACGGGGCTTGAGCGACAGCTCGCGGGCCAGCACCATCTTTTGAGCATTGCCGCCTGAAAGCTTCCCTGCTCTTGTCATCACCGAGGGGGTGCGCACATCAAACTGTTTGACCAACTGCTCCGCCGTCGCTCGAATAGCCGGGTAATTGAGCAAAGAATGGTGGGTGTAAGGTTCCTGCCAGAACTTCTCCAGAACCAGGTTTTCGGCCACGCTGGTATCGCTGAGCATGCCCTGGCCGTAGCGGTCCGAAGGGATGTGGGCTATCTTCCGCTCGATAATATCGAAGGGCCGGGCCTGGGTGATGTCCTCACCATCCATTAATATCTGGCCTTTTTCCACCGGCCGCAGACCCCGCAGCGCTTCTTCTAATTCTCTTTGCCCGTTGCCGGCGACTCCAGCAAAACTCAGGATTTCACCGGCCCGAATCTCAAAGCTGGCCCCTTTAACCGCCGGCAAGCCCCGGTCATCCCGCACCCACAAATCTTTAACCGCCAGGCGCACCTCGCCCGGCTCTTTGGGCTGCTTGGGTACATTGAGCAAAACTTCGCGCCCAACCATCATCCGGGCTAAATCACTCCGGGTGATGTGCTGCTCTTTGGGCCGCACGGTCTCAACCACGTGCCCATCTCGCAGAACGGTGATCCGGTCGCTGATGGCTAAGACTTCATTCAGTTTATGGCTGATAAAGACAATGGCTCGCCCCTGCGCCACCAGTAGATTTTTGATAATGATCAGCAGCTCGCTGGCTTCCTGGGGAGTCAGCACGGCGGTCGGCTCATCGAGAATCAGTACCTCGGCCCCGCGATAAAGGGCCTTCAAAATCTCAACCCGCTGTTGTTCCCCCACCGACAGTTGCCAAATTTTAGCATCGGGATCAACATTTAAGCCGAACTGGGCGGAGATGTCTAAAATGCGGCGGTGAACTTTTTTCTTATCTTCCAACAGAGGGCCGCGAGACGAAGGCTGCCCCAGCATCACATTTTCAGCCACCGTAAAGGTTTTTACCAACTGAAAATGCTGGTGAACCATTTCCAGGCCGCTGCGGATCGCGTCCTGCGCCGAGGTAAAGTGAACCCGCCGGCCTTTGACAAAGATTTCTCCTTCATCCGGATGGTATAAACCATACAGAATACTCATCAGGGTTGTCTTCCCCGCCCCGTTTTCACCGAGCAGGGTATGCACTTCGCCGGGGTATAAATCAAAATCAACGTGATCGTTGGCCAGAACGCCGGGAAAACGCTTGACGATCCCTTTTAGCTGGACAATCGGTTGATTTGGCAATACTTCATTGGTCATTTTTATTGGGCGTCAAAGAATGTTTGGGCGCCAGCCGAGTGACATACTTAACATTGTGAGCGAAATTTACCGCGTCCTTGCCCCTGGCATGGCAAGTGCCAGGGGGAGACGCGGAGATTGCAGAGATTTTGGTTAAATTTCTCGGCGTTCTCCGCGTCTCTGTGGTGAAGAATTGAACTTGTTAATCAATCAGATCGAGAAGAGAAGTTGGGACTTTAGCTTCCCAAATTCATCATCTACTTGGCTGCTTCCGGTACAAAGGGTACTTCTAACTCACCGCTTTGGATCTCGGCTTTGGCTTCTTCAATCTGCTGCATGGCTTCAGCCGGGATTTTGTCAGCCAGCTTGGGATTAACGGTCAAATCGAGCGCCCCTTCGGCAATACCATAGCGATAGTAAGGCGCATTAAAACTCTTGTCGAGAGTCGTCTTCAGCATATCTTTGAACATGGGGCGCAGATTCCAGACGATGTTGGTCAAGACGACATCAGGCCCGCTCTCGGTCATATCGCCCACATAGCCGGTGGCATAGCCGCCCTTTTCTTTGGCCGCTTCAATTGCCCCCAGCGTAGGACCTTCGCCGCACTGGACCCAAAAATCAACGCCGGTATCGGCCTGGGCCAGGGCTGCTTCTTTGGCTTTAGCGGCATCATACCAGTCCCCGGCAGCGGCAGAAGTTAAAGTGACGTCCGGCTTGACCGTTTGAGCGCCGGCCAACAGCGCCTCGCCCATGGCATGGCAAACGGGAATATCAAAGCCATAAATCGCTCCTAACTTCCCCGTTTTGGAAACGTGCCCGGCAATGATGCCGGCCAGATAGGCCGATTCGTAGAAGGGCTGATCGTAATCAGCCACGTTCTTGTCGGTGCGATTGATGCCGCCGCCCCAGGCAAAATTAGTATCGGGATACTCCTTGGCTACTTCAAAAACAGCGTCCTGGTAGCCAAAGCTGTGGGCTACGATCATTTGATAGCCAGCGTCGGCCAGTTCGCGTAAAACACGGGGCGCGTCAGCCGGGGCGACCCGCTCGGAGAAGGTTACGTCAACCCCCTCATCTTTCAAAGCCATCAGGGCATCATAGCCCGCTTCATTCCAGGAGTTGTCATCCCGTGGACCGCTGAGCACCAGGGCAAATTTTCCCTTTGAACCGCTTTCCGCCGGGGCGGCCTGTTGTTCGGCTGCCGGAGCTTGCTGCTCTGTCTGGGCCGGAGCCGCGGGCTGGGCGGCAGCGCAGGCAGTGACCAGCAGGATAGCAACCGTCAGCAGGGCAACTGTTATAATAGAAATCTTTTTCATTGTTTTACTCCCCCTTTACTTTAGGTATAGATTAAACCAACTTACAATATCTTATTGGATTGTTATCTTAATCTGAAATTGAAATAACCACCTCCTTCGTTCTCAGCCCGACGTCAGGATGTGCCAAAGGTGAGACCCAATTGGTTCAGCCATTTTCGGTAGGCAATGGCCGTCCGGTCGCTGCGTAAATGCAGCTCAGCCTGCAAATCCAGGGGTAACAGCTCCGGCCGCTGGGACTGCACGATGGGGCGATCCTGGGCAAAAATAGTATCCTGATAGGCAACCAGTTCCGCTTCGGGAATATCATGGCCGTAGTTCATGGCCATCCACATCCAGGCTGTGCTCTCGACCACGTCGTGAGGGGTAATGATCAGCAAGATAGAAAAGCGAGGCCCGGTCGACTCTTTCAGCAGATAAGCGGTCAGCGGGCGAAAAGCGCGGTAAGTGTAAGCGACGGTATCCCCCCGGCCCGTTCCATACGGGTCAGGCTGGTAGACGCGCACCCCGGTTGCCACCACTCCTTCCGGTTCGATCCTGGCCTCGTAGTCCTCGATTTCAGGGTGACTGGCGACCCCCAGGATACCCTCGTGAACAAATGGAAAGTGGGCAATGTCGAGAAAATTTTCAATAATGCGCGGGCCGCTGGCATTAACTGAATACGGGCCACACAGAACTTTGCGATAGGCGGGGTCAGCCCATTCCGGGAAGGGGGGGATCTCGTGTCGGGGGGTTCCCAGGCAGACCCAAATAAGGCCGTAATGCTCCTGAACACGATAAGTATTGGCCTGGGCTTTGACCGGCGGCTGCTGGTCAGGATGGGCAGGCATACGGACACACCTGCCCTGCTCATTGTAAGTCCAGCCGTGATAAGGGCAAACCAGAAATTCTCCTTCAACCCGGCCCAATGACAGCCGCGTTCCCCGGTGAATACACAAATCCTGCCAGGCCAGGACCCGGTCATTGATTCGCCATAGGACTAAAGCTTCTCCCAACAAACTAACTCCCAGCACTTCACCCTCGTTAAGTTGGGTAGAACTGACTACAGGATGCCAATCATTAATCAGAACTGGATCGTCTATCATACAAACCCTCTCCGGTAAACGTTTTCCGCAATTAAGCCGTCCCGAAAGATAGGCCTAATTGGTTGAGCCACTTGCGATAGGCAATAGCCATGCGGTCCGAACGCAGGTGCAGTTCGGCCTGCAAATCGAGGGGCAAAAGCTCCGGCCGCTGCGATTCCACAATCGGCTGGTCCTGTCCAAAAATTTGGCCGAGACGCAGGCGCATTTCTTCATCTGACCCGCTCTTAAAGGTAGTGGCCATGCACATCCAGGCTGTACTTTTGAGAATTTCGTGGGGGGTAATGGTTAACAGAATGGCATAGTTAGATTTGGCCGACTCTTTGAGAAAATGGGCAGTCAACGGGCGAAAGGCGCTGTAGGTGTAGTGAACAATGCCCCCCTGGTCGCCGTAGGGACTTGGCTGGTACACCCCAATTTTGCCCGACTGCACTCCGTGGGGGCCAATTTCTGCTTCATATTCTGGAATTTCGGGATAACGCCGGTCCCCCAAAATACCCTCGTGGACAAAAGGCAGGTGGGCGACATCCAGAAAGTTCTCGATGAGGCGAGGCCCGCTGGCCTGGGCCTGAAATTTACACCACACTTTATGATAATTGGCGTCAGCCCACTCGGGAAAAGGGGGAACATCGTGCTCCGGCTGGCCCAACGATACCCAGATCAACCCATACCGTTCCTGCACCTGGTAAGTTTTGGCCACGGCTTTGGCCGGCGGAATCTGGTTAGGATGGGCGGGGATGCGCACGCAGCGCCCGCTGGGGTCGTATGTCCAGCCATGATAGGGACAAATCAATTGACTATCCGCCACTTTGCCCAGGGAGAGACGAGTGCCGCGATGCAGGCACAAATCCTGCCAGGCCATGACCTGATCGCTGCCCCGCCACAGGACAATATCCTCGTCCAAAAGTCGCAGAGCGAACACTCGCCCATCAGTCAAGTCTTCCAGAGAAGCTACGGGGTGCCAATCCTTGACCAGAACTGCATCCTCTATCATCACCACCTCATTGGGTGTCAAGTGAAAATAAAAACCGCCAAAACACAGAAACCAAAATGGCTGACAAATTTGGTCGGGCTGTGCTTTCGCGGTTATCTTTGCCCGATGGATGTATATTCAAGTTATAACTATGACGAAGTACGGCAGCAGATCGGAACGTAACAGGTTGTGAAAAAGAGTTAGCCTATAAGAGGGTGCTGGTATCGCTTTTTGGGTGCGGGGAATTTTGGGGCAAAATGTTGTTTTTGTCAAAAACAACATTGACGATAGTCATCTTTTAATGGGAAATTTCACGGCTTTGCCTGAACAACGGAGGAAGCGAAGAGTCTGGTAAACTTGCCCAAAAATGAAGCTTTGGATGGACTCTTCACTCCGCTCCGTTCAGAACGACAGCCTCGATGACGGTTTCCGTGAGATTCTTTACTGGCTGTAGCCGTCGGAGAAGACTTCGATCATCAAATATGGATCGCCCAGCGGGTAGAGGATGGGGCAGGTGCAGCCGTTGGCCACGTACTCGCGGACCTTGGCCTTAACCTCCTCCGGTGTGCCGCTGGCCGTGATGCGCTGGACTAATTCATCCGGCACCAGGGGCATGGCTGATCTGATCTGCTCTTTGGTGGCCGGCCAGCCCAAAATGCTCTGGATTTTCTTGACCACCTCATCGCTGACGCCGCTGGCCTTGGCAATATGGGGCTGCTGGGCCAGGTATTGGGTGAGCATCCAGCGTGCGCCGTCCAGAGCCTGGGCTTTGTCAGTGTGAACCGAACAAATCATGAGTTGAGGCCGGTCAATGTCGGCCAGGGTGCGCCCGGCCCGTTCTGCGCCGGCTTTCAAGGCGCTTAACGCTTCGTGGTTATACTCGGGTGGCACACAGTAGTTGAGCACGGCTCCGTCGGCTATTTCGCCGGTCATCTCCATCATTTTTAAACCGGTGGCGCCGATCATGATCGGCACATGACGGGGCTCGCGCCGGCCATGCACCACGTCGAGTTCGATACCTTTGACCTTGTGAAATTCGCCCTCATAGGTGACATTTTCCATATTGAGCAGGCGGCGCATTACCTCGATCGTTTCGCGCATGGCCTGTAACGGCTTGCGCCGTTCGATGCCGACGTTGGCCGCCAGCGGGTCCCACCAGGCCCCGATGCCGCAGATGATCCGGTTGGGAGCCAGGTCGTCGAGGGTGAGGAACGTCGCCGCCAGCAGGCCGATGTTGCGGGTCCAGTTGTTGATAACCCCGGAGCCGACCTTGATCCGCTCGGTCACGGCGGCAAAGGCGGCCATCGGCACGATGGCGTCCCGCACCAGGCGGCTCTCGGCCTGCCACACGGCCTCAAAACCGTGTTTCTCGGCATACTGGGCAATCTTCATCCCCTCGCGCAGCTCGTGAGCGTCTTGCAAATAGAGGGCTACTCGGTCTTGACTCATTGTTTAACTCCTTTGTTTTAAGGTTTATATTCGGTAAAACGTGAAAGGATCTTACGTCCAAAACCCCTCGTGGACCATCTTGGCCTCGTCTTCCAACAGCGGGCCAATGACCTCCACTGGGCGGCCGCTGCGGGCAAAAATCTCGCGACAGGGGAGAAACATTGTTTCATTTTCGGGATGGCTGCCGGTCATGGCATATAAGCCCTCTTCGCTCAGGCCGTAAACGACCCGGCCCACCTGGCCCCAGTGAATGGCCCCGGAGCACATGGCGCACGGTTCGGTGCTGGTGTAGAGGGTGCTTGTGCGCAGTGTTTCCGGACTAAATTGACGGGTCGCCAGGCGGATGAGGTTCGTTTCGGCGTGACCGGTACAGTCGCGCTCAGTGTTAACCGTATTTTCTGCTTCCAGGATGACTTTGTTATTTTTGTCAACCAGGATGGCTCCGAAGGGATGATTGCCGTGTTCCCTGGAACGGCGGGCTACTTCAATGGCCCGGCGAAGGTGCTGAAGATGGGATTCCATGATTAAACCTTAACCCGATTAATCTCATTGTGTGGGCAGTTTTTGAACAGAACGCTGACACGTGTAGGTGCAACGCAGCAGGTGTCAGTGTAAACGCTGATCTCGCAGATTTACGCGGACAAATATAACAAAACTGCGAAAATCAGCCCAATCGGCGTCATCTGCGTTCAACTTTACGTGGTTTCTGCTGGAACAAGCTCGCGCCGCTCGCCGGCCATCATCAAGCCCAACTCCTCGACCGTCGTCTGGCTGTTCTCGACAATGCCCATAATTTCGCCGCCAAACATTACGATAATCCGGTCAGACAAGGCCCGGATTTCGTCCAGGTCTTCTGAAATGAGCAGGGTAGCCAGGCCCTCGGACCGTTGCTGCAGCAGTTGGTTATGAATGTACTCGGTCGCGCCGATGTCTACTCCGCGGGTGGGCTGGGCGGCAATGAGGACTCGCGGCTGGCGGGCCAGCTCTCGCGCCAGGATCAGCTTCTGGATATTGCCGCCCGACAAATTTTTGAGCGGAGTCTCCGCGCTGGGCGTCTTAACGTTAAAACGGCGAATCATCTCGCCGGCATGCTGCGCGATGTGGCCGAAATTAAGAAAGATACTTTGACTGTAAGGCGGACGAATATGGTCCTGTAAAATCAGGTTTTCGGCCACGGTGAAATCTTTAATCGCCCCATCGTGCATGCGCTCTTCAGGAATGTAGGACAGGCCGGCGTCAATCATGGCCGCCGGGGTTAGACCCGTCACCGGTTTATTTTCCAGAAAAATCTGGCCGCTGCTCAGAGGCCACAGCCCGGCAATCGCTTCGGCCAGCGGTTTCTGGCCGTTGCCCGACACCCCCGCCACGCCGACAATCTCGCCGCTGCAGATCTCAAAATTAAGGTCACGCAGCACCGGTATGCCTTGCCTGTTGACCGCCTTAACGTTTTGCAGCTTGAGCCGCACCTGGCCTGGTTTCGCCGCCATCCGGTCGCGTTCCATCGTTACTTCCCGGCCGACCATCATCTGGGCCAAGTCGCGCTTGGTCGCGCCGGCGGTTGGGCGGGTGCCGATCACTTTGCCGTCACGCAGCACCGTCACCCGGTCGGTCAAATCGAGAATTTCGTGGAGTTTGTGGGATATAAAGATCAAGGCATGGCCGTCTTTAGCCATTTGCCGGAAGATGGCAAAGATGTCGTTCACCTCCTGGGGTGTCAAGACGGCGGTAGGCTCGTCCAGCACCAGCAGCGCCGCACCCCGATAAAGCGCCTTCATTATTTCGACGCGCTGCTGCTGGCCTACGGCCAATTGCGACACCTGAGCATCAGGGTCTACCTGAAGCCCATATTTATGAGCCAGTTCCCGAATCCGGGCCGACACCTTATCCAAATCAAGCTGCGGTTCGCGGGACGATTTCAGTCCCAGGGCTACATTTTCGGCCACCGTCAGCGAGTCAACCAGCATGAAATGCTGGTGAATCATGCCGATACCACAGTTGATCGAGTCCAGGGGCGAATGAATCCGAATCGGCCGGCCGTTGAGTAGAATCTGACCGGCATCAGGCTGGTACAGACCGTAGAGGATTTTCATCAACGTGCTTTTGCCAGCCCCATTTTCGCCCAGCAGGGCATGAATTTCCCCGGCTTTGACATCAAAGTCAACATGATCATTGGCCAACACCCCGGGGAATCGTTTGACAATTCCCCGCATTTCAATGGACTCGATCCGAGGCAGGCCGGAAGGGAGGAGGTTTTTTTCGCTCATAGATGGTTGTATTCAATCTCTCAATACGTGTTGCGTATTGCGTGTTCCGTTACTGGTTGACACGCAACACGCAACACGATAACCAACAGCTTATCTCGGTTCGGCTACGATCTCGATAGAACCATCAATCAAACCGGCTTCGGCTTCTTTGGCCGCAGCCACAGCTTCTTCCGGCAGCGTGTCGCCGTAGATCATGCGGATACCGCCGTTGGCGAAGGTGAGTTGGAGGACTTTACCGCCCATTTCACCGGCCTGATGGCTGTTGATCATCTCAAGCAGGAGGTTCCGCCAGTCGTACAAGGCGGTAGCAACGACCACTTCAGGCGCAACCGGGCTTTGGTCAGCCTGAATGCCAATCCAGGGGACATCCTTTTCCTTGGCTACGCCGATAGCGCCAATCACTTGCTGGGATGAGCCGGTCAATACATCGGCCCCAGCATTGACCTGTACGTTCGCCGCCTCAGCAGCCAGAGAGGTATCGCCAAAGGAACCAGTGAAGGACACATTGACCTGGACATCGGGATCAGTTGCCTTCACCCCGGCCAGGAAACCATCCACATGGAGCTTGGCGTCACCGGCGTCAACCGGACCGACCAAACCGATGATCTTGGCCTTGGTGATTTTTGCGGCCAAGACGCCTGACACATAGCCGCCCTCGTCGCCGCGCGGATCATAGGCAAAGACGTTGGTGATACCCTGGTCTGCGCCGGTGTTGGTGGTGGTGCCCCAGGCAAAACTGGTGTCAGGGAAGTCGGGGGCGATTTCAAACAGGGAAGTGCCGTACTGCGCGCCGTGGGCAATGATCAGGTTGTAGCCGTTGTCGGCGTAGTCGCGAATGGCGGCAGCAGCGTCGGTGACGTTGAACATATTCTCGGTGTAGGCAATCTCGACCACATCTTCGCCCCCGGCAGCTTCCTGGATCTGTTTCAACGAGTCATACATGGACTGGCTCCAGGCATAGTCGCTGATAGTGCTGGGCATCACCAGGGCGATGCGGATAGGTTCGATATCTACGGACATGGCTTCCGGTTCGGCAGCAGCCGCGGCGGGAGCTTCAGCAGGGGCTTCGCTGGCGCCACCTTCAACCGCTCCTTGGCCCGGGGTCCAGATGGCCTGGGGCGGCCAATTGCCATCTACAATCTCGGCTTCGGTCAATTCGAAGACGGCGAGGGCTTCGCCGGTGGCGCAGTCGCCATTTTCATTACAGCCCAGGTTTCCGGTCAGACCCTGGAAGTCTTTGGTGGCATACATCGCGTCTCGCAGCGCCTGCCGCCCGATGCTGAGCGAACCATCTTCCTTCTGGACGGCTGCTTTCTCGATGGCTGCAATCAGGATATTCGCTGCATCATAGGCGTGGGCGTGATAGCCGCTGATGGGAGCTTCGCCGTACTTTTCGGTGTACTTGGCGACGAAGTCATCGTAGGCTTGACCATGAACGTAAGGGCCGGACAGGAACATACCGTTGGCACAGTCGCCGGCGGCTTCGGGCATGGTGTCGGACAACAAGCCATCAGCGCCCATCAGATAGGTGTCGGCCAGGTCCTGGACATCACATTTCTGAGCGGCGATGAAATCGCCTTCGGGTTCAAAGATGGGGAAGTAGATGATTTCGGGCTTGTCGGCCCCAATCTTGGTCAGGACGCCTTTCATATCGGTGTCGCCGATGTTGACCGCTTCCTGGCTGGTGATGGTTCCACCCAGTTCGGTAAAGACCTCGGCAAAGACCCGCTGTAACGACTCGGCATAAGGGCTGCCATCGTGGATGGTGGCGGCAGTCTTTAAGCCCAACTCGTTGTAGGCGTACTCGGCGGCAATCCGGCCCTGGAACAGGTCGTTGTGAGCCGTGCGCAGATAACCCGGATAATGATCGGGATGGTTCGGATCGGTCAGGTCGGGGTTGGTGTTGGAAGCGGAGATCATGACCATGCCGGCATCGGCCAGGAGAGGCATAGCCGCGCGGGCTTCACTGGAACAGGTGGTGCCAATAACGCCGACGACGGTCGGGTCGGCAGCAATCTTGGTTCCGGCCGTCTGGCCGCCTTCGGCGCTGCACAGCGAGTCCTCGCCGGTCAGTTCAACCGGATGGCCGAGCACTTCGCCGCCCTTGTCGTCAATGGCCATTTCGACGCCGCGCACCTCATCGGTGCCCAGCGGAGCGGTCGCCCCGGAAACACTTTGGATCCAGGCCAGGTGGATCGGATCCCCCGCCGCAATATCCATACAGCCAACAGTATCTTCACATGTAAAGCTGCCAGCCGGAATGGTCTGACCCGCAGCCGGAGCCGCTGCTGCCTGGGCAACGTCACCGCCCGGGGTCCAGATGGCCTGGGGCGGCCAATTGCCATCTACAATCTCGGCTTCGGTCAATTCGAAGACGGCGAGGGCTTCGCCGGTGGCGCAGTCGCCATTTTCATTACAGCCCAGGTTTCCGGTCAGACCCTGGAAGTCTTTGGTGGCATACATCGCGTCTCGCAGCGCCTGCCGCCCGATGCTGAGCGAACCATCTTCCTTCTGGACGGCTGCTTTCTCGATGGCTGCAATCAGGATATTCGCTGCATCATAGGCGTGGGCGTGATAGCCGCTGATGGGAGCTTCGCCGTACTTTTCGGTGTACTTGGCGACGAAGTCATCGTAGGCTTGACCATGAACGTAAGGGCCGGACAGGAACATACCGTTGGCACAGTCGCCGGCGGCTTCGGGCATGGTGTCGGACAACAAGCCATCAGCGCCCATCAGATAGGTGTCGGCCAGGTCCTGGACATCACATTTCTGAGCGGCGATGAAATCGCCTTCGGGTTCAAAGATGGGGAAGTAGATGATTTCGGGCTTGTCGGCCCCAATCTTGGTCAGGACGCCTTTCATATCGGTGTCGCCGATGTTGACCGCTTCCTGGCTGGTGATGGTTCCACCCAGTTCGGTAAAGACCTCGGCAAAGACCCGCTGTAACGACTCGGCATAAGGGCTGCCATCGTGGATGGTGGCGGCAGTCTTTAAGCCCAACTCGTTGTAGGCGTACTCGGCGGCAATCCGGCCCTGGAACAGGTCGTTGTGAGCCGTGCGCAGATAACCCGGATAATGATCGGGATGGTTCGGATCGGTCAGGTCGGGGTTGGTGTTGGAAGCGGAGATCATGACCATGCCGGCATCGGCCAGGAGAGGCATAGCCGCGCGGGCTTCACTGGAACAGGTGGTGCCAATAACGCCGACGACGGTCGGGTCGGCAGCAATCTTGGTTCCGGCCGTCTGGCCGCCTTCGGCGCTGCACAGCGAGTCCTCGCCGGTCAGTTCAACCGGATGGCCGAGCACTTCGCCGCCCTTGTCGTCAATGGCCATTTCGACGCCGCGCACCTCATCGGTGCCCAGCGGAGCGGTCGCCCCGGAAACACTTTGGATCCAGGCCAGGTGGATCGGATCCCCCGCCGCAATATCCACACAGCCGATAGCGTCGGTGCAGCCTTCGGCGGCTGGGGCTTCTGCTGCGGTCTCTTCGGTCGCGGCTGGGGCTTCTGCCGCGGTCTCTTCCGTTGCCGCCGGAGCTTGAGGCGGCGCGGCTTCAGCCGCTTTTTCTTCGGTAGCGGCGGGTTTTTCCTCGGCGGGAGCCGCAGGTTGACTACCCGTACAGGCCGCCAGGACTATACTTACGATTACTAGCATACCTAGCAACCAGAATATTCGTTTATTCATTTTTTCTTCTCCTGCATCAATTTGTACATAATGATTGGCTTATTTAGAAATAATGGGAGGCTCGATAGAAGTTTCAAAAAGTTGGTCAGGGCGCACGAAGGTGAAGCCATCGTGCTGAGCAAAGCCCAAAGAATCATGTTAGCAACCTCAGAGCATTTCCCCACAGGGCGCTTCGTTACGACATCCTTTGCTTGCCCACTCTGCAGCGACGAGCTACACGGAGTGCATTATCTCCCTGGAAGATACAGAGCCTGACTCAAAAATTTATGATTGCTGGCTAATACCTCCTTTCTTCAATTCTGCCCCCGTTCAAAAGCTTTGGTTAAGGCAGCGGGTTGGAGGGCGCGCCGGAAAGGAAAAGCCAGGGCTATAATGGTCAACAGGTAAGGCAGCATCACCGCCACGTCGGAGGGGAGGTTGAGACCAAGAACCTGAACCCACAGTTGCAGCGCATTTACCAGGCTGAAAAGCAGCGCTCCACCCAAAACGCCAAAAGGCGTCCAACTGCCAAAGTAAACCAGGGCCACGGCGATAAAACCCTGGCCGTTGGTCATACCTTCCTGAAAGATGTTAAGGAGAGAGATGGACAGCGAAGCCCCGGCCACACCGGCCAGCAGCCCGCCCAGGGTGACGGTAAAGTAACGCACCCGGGCCACGCTCACCCCCAACGAATCGGCGGCCTGCGGATTTTGGCCCACCGCTCGGATCTTGAGGCCGAGGGTGGTTTTGTTGAGCACCCACCAGGCCAGGGGCACCAGGGCAAAAGCGCCGTAGACCATGACGCTGTGCCGGAAGAAGATTTCGCCGATTACCGGGATTTGACTGAGACAAAAAGTGTCCGTAAGGCAAAAATTCAACTCGCCAAAGCCGTCCACCCCTTCTACTGTGCCCAGGGTAGTTTTGAAGAGCAGGCTGGAAATACCCAGGCCAAACATAAACAGGCCAATGCCGCTGATGCCCTGCTCGGCTTTGAGGGTGACGCTGATAAAGGCCATCGCCAGGCCCAAAAGGGCGCCCACGGCTGCCGCCGCCAGCAGTCCCAGCAACGGGCTGCCGGTCTGGAACAGTACATAAAAACCGCTGTAAGCGCCCATGAGCATAATCCCTTCCACACCCAGATTAAGGACACCAGAGCGCTGGGCAAACATCTCTCCAATCGCTGCGTAGAGGTAGGGAGTCGCCAACCGCAGCCCGGAGTGGGCAATCCCGACGATGATAGCCAGAACGGTTAAATTTTCATTCATAAGGAGCTCTCCAAGCCGGGCTTGCCTGACACTTTAGGGGTGGGTGTTTCTTCAGGGGGCAGAGCAACCTGGCGGCTGGCCAGCCGCCGGGACCAAATCTCACTGCTGACCACAAAAAGGACAACGACGCCCAGCAGGGCGGTTACGAGCACCTGGGGGACCTGTACCGCCCGCTGCATCTTGTCGCCGCCAACCAGCAGGCCGCCAAACAAGATAGACGAGGGAATTGCGCCAAGAGGATGCAGTTTGCCAAACAACGCTGCGACAATCCCGGAGAAACCGTAACCCGCCGACACCGCCGCCGGTTCGAACATGCGGTGGTGCAGCCCCAGGATTTCGATGGCCCCGGCCAGCCCGGCAAACGCCCCGCTCAACCCCAGCGATAACACCACATAGCGCGGCACATTGATCCCGGCATACCGTGAAGCATTGGGATTCAGTCCGACGGCGCGGATGCGATAGCCAATGGTCGTCCGCCACAGAAAAATGTAGACGAGAATGGCCATAATAATCGCCAGAATCAGCCCCAGATGCAGCCGCGTCGGCTCGACCAGCAGGCCGTAGAGTTCGGCGCGAATTCCGGTCAGGCCCAAATCCTTGGCTGAGTCGGTAAAACCCAGCCAGGCAGCGATGTCGGTAAAGCGGGGTAAATCGGTGGCCCTGGGCAGGCGGGCCGAGTGAGGAATGTTGGTTCCGGCTTCCAATTCCGCCGGGTCCATCATCACGCCGCGCAGGAGGTAATAGCCCACCTGGATGGCGATCTGGTTCATCATAATCGTGCTGAGGATCTCGTTAACGCCCAGCCGGGCTTTCAAGTAACCGGGAATGGCCGCCCAAATTGCCCCCATCAAACTGCCTGCTAGCACGCAGATGACGATAACCAGAAAGCCGGGCAGCGTTTCGCCTAACTGCAAAGCCAAAAAAGTGGTCAGCAGCGCCCCAACAATTAATTGTCCTTCCGCGCCAATGTTGATGACGTTGGCCCGGAAGGCAATAACAATACCAAGCCCGACTAACAGCAGTGGGGTTGCCTTGACCAGCGTATCGGCCAGCCCATTCTTGCTGGTGAATCCGCCGCTGAGCAAGACTTTATAGGCTTCCAGGGGATTAGTATCAAGTAGAAGTAAGATAACCGCCCCAACCAGTAGCGCACTGACTACGGCCAGGAGCGGCAGGAAGGCATTGAACAATCGCACCCACTGCAAATTTTTCACGCATCACCTCGCGGTAACTGTGGCGACTTTACTACCCCCCTTAATAAATTGCTATAGACTACACCCAATTGACCAGATGCGCAAGCTATCCAAAATTCTGTACTAACTGGGCCTTGAGCCACTTCTTGTCCGCCGGCAAGTTGTAGCAGCGCACGCCGGTGGCGTTATAAATGGCATTAATGATAGCCGGAGCGGTCGGAATCGAGGCCAATTCGCCCACACCTTTGGCCCCGTACGGCCCATCCTTGGTCTCTTCCTCGACAAAGAAGGTGATGACCTCCGGGGTCTGGTCAATGGTTGGCAGGTGGCACTTGTGCAGCGAGTCGGTCTGGACATAGCCATCTTTCATGACGAAGTTCTCCTGCAAGGCCATGCCGAGGCCCATCGAAATGCTGCCCTCGACCTGCCCCAGGAGGGCCAGCGGGTTCATCACCCGGCCCACATCGCAGGCGGCGATGACCTTAAGTACTTTGGTTTCGCCCGTTTTGACATCCACTTCCACCAGCGCCGCCTGCGCCCCAAAGCCAAAGGCAAAGTGGTGGTACTGCTCGCAGTAAGGGGCCACATATTGGTACATGACTTTCGGCTGGCGGCCCTCGCGCCGGGCCTGCTTGACCACCTCGCTCAGAGAAACATGGTGGCCGTTGCTGCTGACAAAGCCATCGGCAAAAACCAGCTCCTCCGGCGGCGCGTCGAGCAGCTCGGCGGCTGTCTGGCTGAGCAGCGCGCGCACTTCCTTGCTGGCGTAGCGGGCGGCGTTGCCGGTAACGTAGGTCTGGCGGGAGGCGGTGGTGGCCATGCCGTCAGGGGTCAGGTCGGTATCGGACAGCAGGACATCCACCTGCTCGTAGGGGACACCTAACTCCTCGGTCACAATTTGGGCCAGCACCGTCGGCAGCCCCTGCCCAATCTCGGCGGCCCCGGCCCGGACAATCGCCCGGCCGCTGGCAAAGACCTCTACCTCGGCCCCGGCGGCATCGTACGCGCCGCTGCCAAACCCGGTGTTCTTGTAGGCGCAGGCGATGCCCCAGGCCCGTCGTTTGTCGCCTTCCGTGGCTACAAAGGAATGTTTTTCCATTTCGGCGGCGACGGCTTCCAAACAGTGAGGCAGGCCGCAGCTTTCGGTCATCACCTGGCCGGCCAGCGTTTTCTTGCCGTAGCTCAAAATATTCTTGCGCCGGAGTTCCAGCGGCGACATGCCCAGCGCCTCGGCCACCACGTCCATTTGGACTTCCATGGCAAAGCCGCTCTGGGTCACACCAAAGCCGCGGAACGCGCCCGACGGCACGTTGTTGGTGTACATGGCATAGGTGTCAACCTTGACGTTGGAGACTTCATTCGGTCCGGCGGCATGCGTCGTGGCCCGCAGCATAACGTGGTTGCTCAGGCTGGCATAAGCCCCGCCGTCGCCATAAATTTCGACCTCGTGGGCGGTCAATGTGCCGTCCTTTTTGGCCCCGGTTTTCATCTTGATAATCGTGGCGTGGCGCTTGGGGTGGACCAGCAGCGACTCCTTGCGGCTGAAAACCATTTTGACCGGCCGCCGCGTCGCCCAGGCCGCCAAGGCCACATGAATCTGCACCGACACGTCCTCTTTGCCGCCAAAACCGCCGCCGATGAGGCAGTTGATGACCCGCACTTTCTCTTCCGGCAGGTTCAGCGTGGCCGCAATCTGGCTGCGGTCGCTGAAGGGGATTTGCCCGCCGCAGTAGACGGTAATGCGCCCGTTGGCTTCGGGCACGGCCAGTCCTGCCTCCGGTTCGATGAAGGCATGCTCGACGGTCTGGGTAGAGTATTCCCGCTCGACGATGACATCGGCCTCGGCAAACCCTTTGGCTAAATCGCCGTTTTCCAGGTGAAAGTGAGCCAGGAAGTTGCCGTGCGCGCCGGGGGCGTGCCCCTCAACATGCGAAAGATCGTGTAGAATGGCCGCGTCGGGTTGGGCCGCTTCTTTCGGGCCGGGAACAACCGGCAGCGGCTCGTACTCGACCTCAATTACTTTCAAGGCGGCTTCAGCCGCCTCTTCACTTTCGGCCACCACCAGGGCAATTGCATCACCGACGTAGCGCACCTTATCATAGCACAGCACCGGCCAGTCAATTTCATGCACGCCGCAATCTTTCCGGCCCGGAATATCGTCCGCGGTCAGCACGGTCACGACGCCGGGCATGGCTTTAGCCTGGCTGACATCCACTTTGAGCAGCCGGGCGTGAGGGTACTTGCTCCGCAGCGCCTTGGCGTGCAGCATGCCTTCGACGTACAAATCGTCGGCGTAGATGCCCCGTCCGGTCACTTTATCCACCGCATCGGGCCGGGGGAGGGGCCGGCTGATGGCTTTCAACGGCGCTTTGACTGCTGGCAGGGGCGGCACGGCCTGCCCGGCGGCCTGCTGGATCGCCCGGATAATGGCGTTGTGGCCGGTGCAGCGGCAGATATTAAACTGGTGGCCGTCATAGATTTCTTCGAGGGTGGGATGGGGGTTTTTCTCCAGCAGGGCCACGGTTGACATGATAAAGCCGGGCGTGCAGAAGCCGCATTGGGTCGCGCCCTGCTCGATGTAGGTCTGTTGGACGGGATGTAAGCCCCCATCAGGGCCGTGCAGCCCTTCAATGGTGGTGATGGTGGCGCCCTCGGCTCGTTTCATCGGCACCAGGCAGGAGCGCACCGCCTCGCCATCCTGAATGACCATGCAACTGCCGCAGTGGCCGGTTCCGCAGCCATCTTTGACCCCGGTCAGGCGCAACTGGTCGCGCAGCACGTCCATTAAAAAGGTTTTAGGGGTGGCTGTCACCTGGCGCTGCACCCCGTTGACGGTCAACGTGTAAGTTTGTTTCTCGGACATTTTTGCCTCCTCTACGAAAGCTATGTAGGACAAACTTCAGTTTGTCCAAGATTCGGACAAGCTAACAGCTTGTCCTACAATTGACGGTTCGTCTTCTACTGCCCCTGCCGCCGAATCAAGCGCAGTCGCAGCAAATCGTCGCGAAAATAGGAACTGGCTTTGATAATCGGTTCGTTATCCTGGTTGTAGCCCACTTCCTGAAGGGAGAGGAGGGCCACCGGCGAGGAAGCCAGTTCCAGCCGCTCCACCAACCAGGATGGAGCGATCAACGGGACGATTTCGCTGAAGAAATAGGCCAGTTCCTGCTGGCAAAATTTGGGCAAAAACTGATACATTGGCTCACTGAAATCGTTGGCGGTATAGGGCCGCTTGATCAGGTGGGGTGAAAGAAAGGTATGGTTAAAAATGACCGGCTGAGTGTCGGCCAAAAACAACTTTTGGACCGCTATCACCGGCTGGCCGGGGGTTAGATTCAGAGCGGTCGCAAGCGGAGGGTCAGCCACTCTTTCCTCCACCTGGAGCAGATGAACCGCCGGCTCATAGCCATGCTCGCGGATCAGGATTTCGTAAGGGACAATCTCTTCCAGGCGGGTTTTAACCAGCAGGCCGTGTTGGTTGACAAAAGTTCCCGCCCCCTGCCGGCGGACCACAAAGCCTTCCATTTCCAGCCGGCTCAAGGCATCGCGCACCGTGTTGCGGCTGACGCTCATCTCGCTGGCCAGGTCGGCCTCCGAGGGAATACGGCCGGCCTCAAATTCGGCGGCAATGATCCGCTGCTTGAGGTAAGATTTGACCTGTTCGGTTAAAGAGGGACTTCGTTTGAGCATCTGCGTTGACGCCGGTAGGGTCGTTGGGTTGTAGGACAACTTTTGCGGGGTATTGTCGCACCAAACTTTATTTTTGTCAAACCGGCTTCCCGGGTTATTGCAAATAATTTTTTCCTATTATAAAATTGTGCGGTTTATCACGATGGAAACCTATTTACTCAATGGAGACGTAAAATTATGAACAATTATCGAGCTGCTTACGAAGTACTGGCAGCAGAACTGACCGCTCGTGGCCTGGATGTCGAGGCGGTCAAGGCAGCCTTGAAGAAACAACATATCGAAACCCCAAGCTGGGGCTACGCCAACAGCGGTACTCGTTTTAAGGCCTTTGCCTGGCCCGGCGCGGCCACCACCACCCAGCAAAAACTCGACGACGCGGCCATGGTCCATAAAATGACCGGTATCGCCCCCTCCGTAGCCATTCACATTCCCTGGGACCGGCCCAAAGATGATGATTATGTCGGTATGTGCCAGTACGCCGAGGAGCGCGGCATCGTCATCGGCGCGGTCAATCCCAACGTGTTCCAGGACGATGAGTACAAACTTGGCTCTCTGGGCAACCCCAACTCCGGCGTGCAGGAGAAGGCGCTCGATCACATCCTGGAATGCTGCCAGATTATGACCAGGGTCAAAAGCGATGCGCTCAGTCTGTGGTTTGCCGATGGGACCAACTACGCCGGGCAAGACACCCTGCGGGGCCGCAAGCGTCGCTTTGAAGAGGGGTTACGCCTGGTTTACCAAAATCTCCCGGCCAACAGCCGCATGCTGGTGGAGTACAAGTTTTTTGAGCCGACCTTCTACAGTACCGATCTGCCCGATTGGGGCACCGCCTATGCCCTGTGTTTGAAGCTGGGGCCGCAGGCGCAGGTGCTGGTGGATCTGGGCCACCATCCCCAGGGCACCAACATCGAGCAGATTGTCGGCTTTTTGCTCGACGAGGGGCGGCTGGGCGGTTTTCACTTCAACAATCGCAAGTACGGCGACGACGACCTGATCGTGGGCAGCGTCAACCCCTACGAGCTGTTCCTCATTTACAATGAATTGACCGGCGCGGCCCAGAGCAGCGAGCAGCCCGCCAGCACAACGGCCCACAACGTGGCTTACATGATTGACCAGTGCCACAATATCGAGGGCAAGCTGGCCCCCATGATCCTGTCGGTGCTGAACTGCCAGGAAGCCTATGCCAAGTCGCTGCTGGTGCCGCGCGAGAAGCTGGCTCAAGCCCAACTGGCCGGAGAGGTTTTGGAGGCGCACCTCCTCCTCAACGAGGCTTATCGCACCGACGTGCGCCCCTTGCTGGGCCAGGTGCGCGAAGAGATGGGCGTGCCGCTTGATCCCATCGCTGCCTACCGGGCCAGCGGCTACGAGGAGAAGATTCGGAAAGAGCGCGGCTTGGCCTCGACCAGCGGCGGGTTTCAGTAGACTCTTTAACCTTTGGCTAAGAAATTTTTATCCGGAGAAAACGAAGCGCACAGAGATTTTTTAATCTCTCTGTGCGCTTTGCGTTTGTGAAGCCTTTGCGTGTCTCTATGTTCCTTCTTGGTTCGGAGTCGGGCGGATTAGGGATTGTGCGCGAACAAATTTTGGGGCGCGTTTTGAGGAACAATCACGCTCAAGGCCAGGGGAGCCACCTCGATCTCCACCGGCGTGGTGCCGACGGGTTCGGCGTCAACATGCACAGGCAGGGCCTCTCTGGCGGCGAGGGAGAGTAATTTAGAGCGGTAAAGGTGAAAATCGGGGTCTTTGACATGCTGGCGGAAGGTCAGCCCGGCCAGGTGTCTCATGGTCGAGGGCCAGCCATGGCCCATCATAATCCCCACGTCCAGCAGGCCATCGTCCATTTTGGCTTCGGGGGCCATGCGCCAGATACGGCCATACAATTGGCCGTTGCTGACCACGGCCAGCAGCACCCGGCCCTTGACCAGCCCCTCGTCGGTCAGGATGGTGGCCCGTGTGCCCATAAAATCAAACGTAACCATCAACCCGGATAAAATCCAGGCGGCATAGCCCAGGCGGCGGGTGTCGCCGGGTTTGATGGCCTGGCTGATGGCGGCGTCCAGCCCAATGCCGCACCACATCAAAAAGTAGCGTTCGGTGCCATCGGTCAGGCGCAGGCGGCCCAGGTCAATCCGGCGGCGCTGGCCGGTGACAATCACCTCGGCGGCGTTGAGCACCGCGCCGGGGTTGAGCGGCCACCAGATGGGGATGCCGACATCGGCGGCGTAAACGTTGGCCGTGCCGGCAGGCAGGACACCCAGGGCCGTTTCGGTCCCCACCAATCCATTGCAGACCTCGTTGATCGTACCGTCGCCGCCGACAGCTACGGCCACGTCAAATCGCTTCTCTGCGACCTGGCGGGCCAGGTTGGTCGCATCGCCTTTGCCGTTCGTCTCGACCCGTTCGACGGTGCAGCCCAGCCGGCTGAGATGATCGGCCGCCTCAACAACCAGTTTTTGGAACCCGCCCGAACCGGCGGCCGGGTTAACAATAAAGCAGAGCCTCATGGCCGGCGCTCAAAATCCACAAAGCGATAGCCGACGCCGCGCTCGGTTAAAATGTAGCGTGGGTTGCTGGGGTCCGGCTCAATTTTTTGGCGCAGGTAGGTTATATAAAGCCGGACATATTGGCTTTCGTCCCGATACTCATACCCCCAGACTTTGTTGAGAATCATTTCGTGGGTCATCACTTGCCCGGCGTTCTGGACCAGGTGATAGAGCAGCCGGTATTCGGTGGGGCGCAGTTTGACCTCCTTGCCGCCCGCAAAAACCTGCCGCTTGCCAAAGTCAATTTGTAGATAATCGTCTACCACCACCAACGAGCTACTATCCGGGTTATCCAGCTCGGTGCGGCGCAGCACTGCCTTGATCCGGCTGCTCAGCTCACGCGGGCTGAAAGGTTTGGTCACATAATCGTCGGCGCCCAGTTCTAACCCTCTCACCTTGTCCTCCTCCTCATCGCGCACGGTGAGCATAATCACCGGTACAGTAGAGGTTTCGCGGATAATCCGCAGCGTTTCAAAGCCGTCCAGTTCGGGCATCATCACGTCGAGCAGCACCAGGTCGGGTAAATCCTCCCGCACCCGATCGAGCGCCTCCAATCCATTACTGGCCTCGATGGCCCGGTAGCCCTCCAAATCAAGATTCATCTTGATAAAGCGCCGCATGCGGGTTTCATCGTCGGCAATTAAGATAAGTTTCGCGTCTTCTCTGGCCATCATACCCTCCTCGCGACCGCCGACCACCGACCACCAAAAAATTATCCTGGAGATTGCAGGGGTCGGTGGTTTACTGTCTGCGATCATCTCTTGGAACTAATTCTCACCTTCTATCGTCTTACCTGCAACAGATCATTCCATTATATTATCTAAAGGAGGGCAAAGATGTCAACTTTAAATGTTAAGCAACGAGGACTGGTTTTATTCATACTGGTGATGCTTTTAGCCGGGTGTAGTTTTGGTAGTGCGGCACCGCAAAAAGAGGCTGAGTCCGAGGCTAAGGCTGAGGTGGTCATAGAGGCGGATACAGCCTTGGCAGGCGAGCCTGCGGCTCCGGCGGAGGTAGTTACCGCTGACGAAGCCCGTTCCGAAACGATTACTTTAGCCGCGACATCATCCCCCGCCGTCGAGAGCGCCGCCGGTGCGGTGGCCGTGCCGCAGCAAACCAATCCCCTGCGGGCCGGTGAGGTGGACGACAACGCCCAATGGGATGATTATCTGCTCTATCGCCGCAACTACCAGGGACCGCCGGTCCATGACCGCGATGTCAGCGAGCGCTACGTGATCGAGGTTAAGGACGGCCAGGGTCAGCCCGTATTGGGCGCAACTGTCCGCATTTTAGCTAACGGGCAGGACATCTATGAAGCCCGCACCTTTGCTAACGGCCAGGTTCTGTTTCACCCGCTGGCGCTCAATCTGCCGCCGGAGCAGGTAGATCGGTTCCAGGTTGAAGTCGAAAAAGATAACCTGAACGAAGAGTTTACCCTCAGCCGTATCCATAGCCAGGTATCTGCCTCCTTTAGCGAGCGCTGGACAGTTACCCTCGACACGCAGACGCAGATGGATCGCCTTAACCTGGATGTTTTGTTCCTTGTTGACGCGACCGGCAGTATGGCCGACGAGATTGCCAAAATCCAGAGCACTATTTTTGATGTCTCTGCCCGCATTGACGCTTTGCCCGGCCAGCCGGAGGTGCGCTACGGGATGGTCACCTACCGCGATCGGGGCGATGCTTTTGTCACCCAAACCTATGAATTTACGCCTGATGTCCGGGAGTTCTCGCAGAAATTGAGCGGCGTCTATGCCGACGGCGGCGGCGATACTCCGGAATCGCTCAACGAAGCGCTGCATGCGGCGGTGAACGGCGTCGAGTGGCGCGACGGCGATACGGTCCAACTCATCTTCCTGGTCGCCGATGCGCCCCCGCACCTGGATTACGCTCAGGATTATGATTATGCCGTGGAAATGGACAGGGCCGCCCGGCGCGGGATCAAGATTTTCCCCATTGCCAGCAGCGGCCTGGACGACCAGGGTGAGTATATTTTCCGCCAACTGGCGCAGTACACCCAGGGCCGCTTCATTTTCCTGACTTATGCCGGCCCGACCAACGGCGGCGCGCCCGGCGATGAGACCACCCATCACGTGGATGACTACTCCGTAGAAAATCTGGATGACTTATTGGTTCGGCTGGTACAGGAGGAGTTAGCCTATCAGAACCCACGCTTGGTCCAGGCGCAGTAATATGGGTGGAAGGGAAAGTTAGAGAGTTTAAACATTAGACATTTCGGGATTAAGGTGACAGGCACTTATCGGGCTAAGAATTGGGCTTATTTGAACAAAAAGTGCCTGTCACCTGATTTTTCCTTATTTCCGATGGAGTCCATTTCTATTTTTTAATGGTTCAAGGTATGCTTACCTCAATCACCGACCCTATGATATTGCTCGTGCGACTAAGATAGTAAAGCGTTTTCCAAAACAAGGATGCATGTCCTACCGTCGCAAGAATGGCGAGGAGGCATTGTGAAGTGGGCGGATTTGGACTACCCTCTCAGTGCCGTGTTGGTCTAATGAGGATAGAGGGGAATCAACACAGAATGGTGGCCTTATGGATACTTTTCTCCTGGCAACCAAACTGAGGGTCCCGCCACAACCTCATGCTGGGGTGCGCCGCGCCCGGCTCACTGACACGCTCGAGCGCGGAATTCCTCACTATAAGCTCATCCTGATCTCGGCTCCGGCTGGTTATGGCAAGACAACACTGCTAGCCCAATGGGCGCATTCGAGCCGCTTTCCGATAGCTTGGCTGTCAATCAGCGAGGAGGATAACGACCTGGAGCGCTTCCTGCGCTATCTGCTGGCGGCGTGGGAGAAGGTTCAGCCGGGGGTCAGGGAAAGTCCGTTGGGCCTGCTCCTCGGTGGGATGTCACCAGATCCTGAAGCCGTCTTATCGGCTTTCGTCAACCTTGCCAACGAGGCGCTTGTTCCTATTATATTTGTCCTCGACGATTATCACCTGATTGAGGACCCCTCTGTCCACACGGCACTGACTTTCCTGCTCGACCATCTCCCGCCGATGCTCCACTTCGTACTGGCCGGTCGCGGAGAACCGCTGCTGCCTCTGGCCCGCTACCGGGCGCATCATGAGCTGATGGAGTTTCGGGCTGAAGATTTAACCTTCTGGCCCGAAGAGACGCAGGCTTTCTTGAATGAGAGGATGGGGCTTGATCTGGCCGCTGATGAGGTCGTCAGGCTGCAAGCCCAATTGGAAGGTTGGATTGCCGGTCTCCAATTGGTCGCGCTGACCCTCCAGCGTCGCCTCGCGGGGGCGGACAAGCTGGTCGTTAGTGGAAAACATCGCTTCATCGCCGATTACCTGAGTGAAGATGTGCTGGCCCCCTTACCCGACAGTCTGCGGAGCTTTCTGCTCCAGACCAGTCTCCTGGATCGCCTCTGTGGGTCGCTCTGTGATACCGTCACCGGGGGAGGAGGCGGCCAAGAAATGCTTGAACTCCTGGAACGAGAAAACTTGTTCCTTGTGCCGCTGGATGACCACCGGGAGTGGTTCCGTTATCACCGGCTCTTTGCCGACGTTCTCCAGGAAGAGCTTCACCGCCATCATCCTGCTGAGGTCGCTGGTCTTCATTGCCGGGCTGCCCGCTGGTACCTGGCGCATGACCTGCCGGAGCAAGCTTTCCCTCACGCGGTTGCGGGCGAGGATGTGAAACTCGTCAGTGATATTGCCAACCGCTATAGTGTTGCCAGGTTAAAGGCCGGGGAGATCACGCTCGTGAAACGGTGGCTCGAATCGCTCCCGGAGGCGTGGTATGTCAGCCACCCGGAATTTGGCTTCTTCCGGGCAGCCTTCCTGATCTTCACCGGCCAGTTTGAGATGTGCGCTCGCTGTCTCGACGAGATCGAACGGCTGGTGCTTGTACAATGCGAGGACACCCGGCCGCACCTGGCAAGGGTGACCGCGATGCGCTGCTTTATTGCCTGCTTTCAACATGATCTGGCCGGGGCAGAGAGTTATGCTGACCAGGCGCTGCGGGATCTGCCGGAAGAAGATGATTTTGGCTTTCGACCCGATGTGTATGGTGCGCTAGGGGATACCTACCGCCACCATGGGCGCTGGGAGGAAGCGAAAGCATGTTACCTTAAGGTGCTTGACTTCCCTCACGCGCCTGACTTCCAGATCGAATCAGTGCATCTGTTTGGCGCCCTGGCCGACCTCGAGCTGCGGCAAGGCCATCTCAGAGATGCTGCGGGGTATTGGAGAAAGGCCCTGGCAGTCATCCAGGATCAGGCAGCTTGGGGCAGCTATCCGCTCCCGGTGATCGGCTGGGTGTATATTCGGCTGGCTGAGATCCTATACGAGTGGAACGAGCTGGAGCAGGCCCGTGACCATCTATCCCGAGGGCTGGAACGGGCTGAACTGGGCGGCGACGTAAGGGCGATGATTGCCGGTTACCTGCTGACAGGCCGGGCGAAGTTGACGAGTGGCGACATCGAGGAGGCGGCGGAGTACCTGGAGCGAGTACGTCCGCTGGTGGAAGAGACTCCATTTCCAGACTCGACCAGCCGCTTCGAACGTTTTCAACTCGAGCTCTGGCTGGCGCAGGACAGGCTCCGGACTGCCGTGGATTGGGCCGATACAGTGCTGCAAGCCAGAGCGGTCGAGGAACGACCAGAGAATGAGATCACTCAACTGGCAGTGGCGCGGGTGTTGATCGTCAAAGGGGATGCGCTCTCTATCGAGCGTGCGCTGGCCCTGCTTGGACGACTGCTCCAGGCAGCGGAAGCGGAAGGCCGGGCGGATGCTCAGATCGAGGCGCTGGTGTTTCAGGCGTTGGCTCAGTGGCGACGCGGTGAGCGGGCCGAGGCGATGACCTCGCTGGAACATGCCCTCAGGCTGGCAGAACCCGAAGGCTACGTGCGCCTTTTCGCCGACCTCGGGCTGCCCATGGCCCGGCTGTTGCAGGAGGCCCGTTCCCGTGAGGTGATGCCAGATTACGTCGTCAAGCTGCTACCGGTCTATGCTGATCTTACTTCTCCTGACGCCGGGGAAGCCGCACTGCCAGAACCGCTTAGCCCGCGGGAGCAGGAAGTCCTGCAACTGATCGCCGCCGGGCTGACCAACCGGGAGATCGCCGCACAATTGGTCGTTTCCCCGGAGACGGTCAAAAAGCATACCGGCAGTATCTACGCCAAGTTGGGTGTCCGCAGCCGCACCGAGGCTGCGGCCAGAGCCAGAGAACTGGACCTGCTCGACTAGCGGCTGTTTCCACCTATTCCCCTCCCTTCAAAAATACCCCGCTTAAATACCCCATTCGGGGCATCATGTTACCCCTTCCTTGCTTTATACTGGCCGTAGATTGAGCCAATAGTTAATAAGGAGATTACCAATGATAATCGTAAGATTTGTCTGTCAAGCCAAATTTGGTCAGGCCAGTGAAGTTGTGGCCGGCTTCAAGCGGTCTGGGGAAATTGTTCGCACACTGGTTGGCCCGCACGTGCGTGCCCGGATTCTCACCGACCTGAGCGGCCCGTTTGATACAGTTGTCCAGGAGATAGAGATAGAGAGCTTGGCCGAGTGGGAGCGGCTCAGGACGGTCATATTCTCGAACCCGGAGTTCCAAGAGGCTGAAGCGGCCTTACCCGGTGTCATCGAATCAGGGCAGACCGAGTATTACACCCTCGAAGCAGAGTGGTAGGAAAGAGACTAAAATGGTGGAATATATAGAAACCGTAATCGTCGGAGGCGGGCAGGCTGGGCTGGCGACCAGTTATTATCTAACCCAACAAGGGCACGAACACATCGTGTTGGAGAAAGCAGCGCAAGCAGGCAGTGTCTGGCGCAATGAGCGGTGGGATTCCTTCACCCTGATTACGCCCAACTGGGCCTTCAGGATGCCTGGGGCAGAGTACAGCGGCCCTGACCGTGATGGCTTTATGCGGCGCGAGGAGGTCGTGGCCTTCTTTGAACAGTACGCCGAACAATTCAGACTTCCCATCCAATACAACACGCGCGTGGTCTCGGTGGAGCCGCTGGATCATCAAGGCTACCGCGTTCAAACGGACGGGCGCACCTTCACCGCAAAGAACGTGGTCATGGCGACCGGCTTCTTTCAGCAGCCCAAGATACCCCAGTTTGCCGCGGATTTGTCACCCCGTCTCACCCAACTCCACAGCAGCGCCTATCGCAATCCCGAATCACTCCCAGCGGGTGCAGTGCTCGTTGTCGGCAGCGCGCAGTCAGGCTGCCAGATTGCCGAGGAACTCTACCAACATGGCCGGAAAGTTTTCCTGTGTACCGGCAGCGCCGGGCGAGTGCCCCGGCGCTATCGTGGCAAGGATATCATCGAGTGGCTGCATTTGAGCGGCTTCTTCGATCTAACGCCCGAACAGTTGCCACCCGGCATGTCTAAGTTTGAAGGCATCCCCCATGTTTCGGGTACAAACGGCGGGCATACGATTAACCTGCATCAATTCGCGCGTGACGGCGTGACTCTGCTCGGCCACCTGCGCGGTACAGCGAGCGACAAAGTCTGGTTTGCTCCTGACCTGCACGGGAACCTGGCCAAAGTAGACCGGTTTGAACTTGAGGTTTTGAAAATGATTGACGGTTACATCCAGGCGAAGGCTCTCGCCGCGTCGGCAGAAAATCTACCCCATCTGCGTGACGGTTACGAGCAACCTATTATTGAGGAAGTTGATTTGAAAGCAGCCGGCATCAACACCGTCATCTGGGCAATGGGTTACACCTTCGACTACCACCTGGTGAAGCTACCTATCCGTGATAGTGATGGCTTTCCCATCCAGGCGAGTGGGGTTACCAACTACGCAGGCTTATACTTCGTCGGCATCCCCTGGATGCCCTCAGAGAAATCGGGCTTCCTGATTGGGGTGGGCGACTCTGCCCAATACATCGCGTCCAATATCTTATAGGCAAAACAAATAAAAGTCATACAAAACTAAAAGAATCGCTGGTGTGGCGAGTTTTGACCGCTTTTGAGGGGGCAAGAAAAGTGCCTTCCGGCTCGGCCAGCCACTGCATGAGGATGCCCCAATTGGCCGGGCTTTGCTGGTACCCAGGTTGAAAATGACCAAATTGGTAAAGGTGGACGTGATAGGTTGCCGCCGGATCTGAATGTTTACTAAAGAAACGCCGCCCGGCCAGACCTTGCTCGCCGCGCGGCACGTAGCCCAGCTCGATCATTTTTCGAGTAAATTGGTCTATAAGCAATTCATCCTTGGAGAGTTCGGCCAGCAAGTCAATGTTGGCGATCTGGATGATGTCGCCCACTTCAACCCAAATCTCGATGACCGGCTTAACCTTTATGTCTGAGCGGCTGATACTGCCCAGGTGATGAATGGCAACCAGTTCTATCCCAAAAACGGGGATCAGCTTACTGGCTTCGGTCCGAAAGAGGTGTTGGGGTGCAATGTCAAACTTTTGCATCGGATATCTCCTTAAAAATAGGATCAGTCTCAAGGTCAGGTTCAGGCAGCAGTTTTCATTAGACTCTATCGGGAATAAGACGAAAGCCAGGTGACAGGCACTTCTGACGCTAAAAGTAGGTATATCTGGCTCAAAACGGTCTGATTTAAGCTGGATAAGTGTCTGTCACCTTAATCCCAATAGGGTGGCAGGCTAAAGGCTGGTGCTGGCTCCTTAATTAAGGTGGGTGTTCATATGGCGCAGCCGGTCAGCCATGACCCGCATGACCTGGATTGAAAAGAACGGAATCTGGTGCACAAAAATGTTGAAACGATTCTCATCCAGAGGTACAAGCTGGCAGTCAGTTTTGGCAATAGCGGTAGCGCTGCGTGGGGTGTGGTCAATCAGGGCCATCTCTCCCACGACGCCCCCCGGCCCAACCGTTTCGACATGCTGGCCGTGAATAAAGATGTCCACTTCTCCTTCTTTGACTACATACATCAGATCACCCGGCTGCCCTTCCTGAAAAATGATGTGACCTGCCGGAAATGACTCAAATTGTTGATAATTTTTAAAGAAATTCACCATAGCCATGGTCGTTCTCCCTCAATTCACCGGGACTACCTACCCAAAGGAAAATTGCCGCTTGCCATCAAATTTTTGGCGGCTATCTATAATTTAACCGGTGATTGTCTGGAAATCGTTACGAAAAGCGTTACGGGGTGAAACAAAAGACCCCCGGTTTTGCCGCAAAACCGGGGGTCTTTGCTAGAGTTGGCTTGTGGGATCAATACATTTGGAGCGGTAAGGCGCCGCCTGGTCCGCCGGCCAAGGCCCAGGTTTCATCCTGGCCCACTGTGATTTTATCGCTCAGCGGCGTTTCACCGGGCAGGGTCAAGGTAAAGACATGCTCGCCGGGCGGTACATCTACAAATGGGACGCCCTCCATCGAGGTTTGGCCAGGGTTCTGCACTTCCACCTTGATTTCTTTTTGATCAATATTGAAGACGATCTGGCCATCCGTAAAGTTGCCGAAGTAAATCCGGGCCTGCCCCGAAGGCGGGAGAATCCCGTCTTTTTTGGCTGCAGCGATCATTTTGACGGTCAGATTAATGTCGGTGCCGCCGGAGCTATTTTTGGTCAGCCGCAAGTCCAACTGACCGTCCGGGTTCTCGTACAGTTGGGTCGCTTGATCGTCGGTTGCGCCGACGGTGCTGGGCAGGGCCAGCCACCCTCGGGCCGACAACTCGCGGTTGTAGAACTCAAACAATGCTTTGACCGGGGACGGGGAAGTAACATAAAGGGAGCGGCGGTAGGGGCTGTTTTCATCCGAGAAATTTTCATAATTGTCCGGAACCGGCAAGCCATCTTTATCTTCGGCCACCAACTCGCCGGCATCAGCAGGGGGTGAGCTTTCGTCCGTCTCGCTTACATTCGAGTCTGTGCCGGGTGCTGCGGCCATTTCACCACTCACACTCAAGATGACATCGGTATCCTGGCCGGCGCCAAGATTCATGATCGTCAGCGATAGCGAAGCGTCGCCCTGGGCAAACTCCAACGCGGCCAGGCTGGGCGAAACCAAAGCTATTGTTTCATCTTCAGTCCACCCCTGGACCGGGAGAGCCTGGCGGTAAAATTCGACCAGCTTGTTGATATTTGAGGGGCTGTTAAAGGTAATTTCCTGGAAGTCGCTATCATAGACCACTTCCTGGGCATCGCTCGGCAGGGGCAACTGTTCAAGGCCGGAACCGCCGGTTTCGACCGGTTCTGCTTCTTCGGTCGCTGCCGGTTCAGTGTCTTCGGTTGCCTCCGGGGTGGGTGTTTCCGGGTTAGCCAGCGCGGCGATTTCCTCGCTGCCCAGCGGCTGGAGAACAACTTGGGTCAGGCCATCACCGGCAGGAGTCAATTCCAGCCACAAGGCCATCTCTTTACCGGCAAAAAGCAGTTGGGCCTTCTCCGCCTCGATCACACTTCGGTCGGCAACTTCCTCCCACTCCGGCGCGACCAGTTGCTCCCGGTAAAAAGCGATAACGGCGTTAAAATCAGACGGGGTCGTGTAGCCCAGGTATAATTGCGAGTCGCTGAACTCGATGTTACGTGCATCCGCCAGCGCCGGCAGGTCAGCTAGGAGGGGGATGGGCGCATACTGGACACTGGTTTTATTGTCCTGGGCCGGGGCTACGGTGATAAAAACTGACAACCCCTGGCCGTCTTTTTTGAATGTCATTTGCTTCATCGTGGGGTCATCAGCCATGGCCGTATTGGGTTGGGTATACTCCTGCCAGCCGAGCGCTCCTAATTCCCGGCGAGAAAAATCGGCCACGGCGGCCACTTCAGCCGGGGTCACATAGATGGTGGTCGCTTTGTCCTCGTAAATGACTTCCGCATCGGCAAAGCGGGGCAGCGTGCGCATGTCCAGTTCACCATCCGGTGACTCAACCCTGGATTCGGCGCGCTGCTCGGCGGTTGGCTCGACGGCCGCCACCGTCGGTGCGACTGTAGCTGTCGGTGCAGGTGTAGCCGTTGGCTCCGGTTCAGCCGGGGCCGCGCTAGGCGGGGGAACAGGGGTGGACGTTGCGGCGGGGGTGACGCTCTGGCTCTCGCTTTGACCCCCACAGCCGGACAGGACTATGACAAGAACCGACATGAAAAACGGAATGACCCACTTGAAATTCTGGTGCTGCATGAAATCTCCTCCTGGTTACTGGTTTAGAATATTAGATTTTACTTAAGGGCTTGGCCTAAAGCCTATCACGACAGCGGAACTTTGCCAATAGGCGTAATGTCCCCCCTATAACAACAGGTTGCGGAGACTATCCCACCAGCCGCCGCCGGGCCTCTTCCAGGGTGTCGAGCTGCTTGGGAAAAGCAAAGCGGACCAGGCCCCGGCTGAGGCTGGGATCACCCCGGTAAAAACTGCTGCCCGGCACTACGGCGACCCGCTTGGTGGTGGTCAGCCACTCGGCAAAGGCCATCTCATCCATCTCCGGCTGGAGGGCTGAATAATCGGCCATCACGTAATAGGATCCCTCCGGCGGGACCGCGTGAAAGCCGGCCTCTTCCAACACGGCCATCATCTTGTCCCGGCGAACGTGGTAGGCCCGGGTCATCTCGGCGTAGTAATTGTCAGGCAGGGTCAAGGCGGTGACGGCGGCCTCTTGCAGGGGAGTTGGGGCGCAGATGGTCAGAAAGTCATGCACGGTGCGCAGCGACTTTGACAGCTCCGCCGGGGCAATCGCCCAGGCGACGCGCCAGCCGGTGACGGCGTAAGTTTTGGTCAGGCCGGAGGTGGTGATGGTCCGTCCGGCCATGCCGGGTAACGTAGCGATCGGGATGTGCTGGCGGCCATCGTACAGAATTTTTTCGTAAATCTCGTCGGTGATGGCGAGGGTATCGTACTGCTGGCACAGGCCGGCAATCAGTTGCAGAGTCTCCCGGCTGAAGACCCGCCCGCTGGGGTTATGGGGTGTATTGAAAATGATGGCTTTGGGCTTTTGGGAAAACGCCGCGCGCAGTTCCGCTTCGTCGAGCGTGAAGAGGGGCGGTTTCATGCTGACAAAAATCGGCTCAGCCCCGGCAAAGCGCACCCCGGCCACGTAATTTTCGTGGGACGGGTCAATGATGATGACCTTCTCCCCCGGATTAATTGTGCCGAGCAGGGCGGCGATAATCGCCTCGGTCACCCCGCAGGTGACGGTCACGTCGGTATCCGGGTTGATGCTCATACCGTACCAGCGCCCGTAGGTTTCGGCAATCTGCGCCCGTAAGCGGGCCGATCCCCACGTGATCGCATACTGGTTGTGGCCACCCTGGATTGAATGAACGGCCGCGTTCAAAAGCGCGGGCGGCGGGTCAAAATCCGGGAAACCCTGCGATAGATTAACCGCGCCGTGCTTGATCGCCAGGCGGGTCATATCGCGGATGACCGACTCGGTCAGGGTAGATAAGCGTTGGGCTGGGATCATAGATTTAATTCCTTTCGTCGTAACGATACCTTCCGTCCATCCGGCGTATCCATCACCCCAACTTCGACAAACCCGTTCTTGGTATGAAAATTGAGCGAGATCGGGTTAGGCGGCTCCAAATTAACCTCACAGACGAGGCTGGTCAGTGTGGCTTGCCGGGCAAACTGTTCTATGAATTGGTAGAAATGTGAGCCAACCCGCGCTCGCCGGACAGTCGGGGCAATGGCAATCTGGTCAATGTACAGAAAATTAGCATAGCGGGTCTGAAACCACAAAAACTCGTCGCCGTCGTAGCTGTTTTTGTCCGTGTAGGCAATCACATAGCCGGCCACTTGAGCGTCCACTTCGGCCACGTAGAAAAAAGGCGCAGTTGCCAGCACGGCCGTCAACTCTTCAAGGGCCAGCCGGACCACGCCGGGTATCCCGGCGGCATTGATGGCCAGGATCGCCTCAAAATCACTTGTCTGAACGGGCCGGAAAGTCAGGCTCACTGGTCCCCCCCTTGTTTCAGAAGCCCCTCTAGCGTAATACGTAGGGTGTGGTACGAGGATAGACGGAATACGCACCACGCACTACGCTTCACGTTTCACTGTTCACCCTCAGCCACTCATACATCAGCGTCCCCCCGGCGACAGAGACGTTCAGGCTTTCGGCGTGGCCGCGCAGGGGCAGGCGGACATACGCGTGCAGATGAGGTCGCAGTTCCAGGCTAAGGCCGCGCGCCTCGTTGCCCAGAACCAGGGCGACCGGCCCGGCCAGGACGTCACCCGGCCAGGGCAGCTCACCCTGCCGTCCATCCGCCCCAACCAGCCGATACCCCGTCTTGGCCAGTTGGGCCATCGCCTCTGGCCCATTTTTGGTCCGGGCAAAAGGCATGGTAAACAGCGAGCCCATCGTTCCCCGCACTGTTTTGGGATCGAAGGGGTCCACGCACGGTTCGAGCAGGATGACGCCCCGTACTCCGACTGCATCCGCGGTGCGAATGAGCGTGCCCAGGTTGCCAGGGTCCTGGAGGTTGTCGAGAACAAGCAGCAAGGCTGAGGCGGAGGCTAAGCTTGAGGAAGATTGGAAGGTTGGAGGGTTGGCAGGGACAGTTTGCACCAGTTCCTCTAAGGAGTGTTCCAAACTGCTTAAAGCAAAGGTGGCGGCCAATCCCTGCGAGACATCCCGCTCGGAGAGAGAGTCCAGCACGTGGGGGGCGACGGGGATGACTTCGGCCCCGGCTTGGCTGAGCTGGGCCAGCAGGCGCGGCGCGGTTTCGCCGGTGAAGAGCGCTTCGCTGTAAAAGAGTTCGAGCGGCTTGACCCTGGCTCGACCCTGCGGCATACCCATCACCTCCACAGCCAGGCTGAGTAGTTGCAGCCCTTCCACCAGGAAGCGGTTTTGCTGCCGCCGGTATTTGCGCTCGGCCAGCTTGCGGGCTTCGACGATGCGCGGGTTTTTGGTGGAGGTGATCATAGGAGAAGCGTAACCGCTTACTCATCCGCTTGGTGCAAGACGGCATCAACTACGGTTTGGCTTAGACTGAAACCTCGTTGCTGCAATTGTTCAAGTTCGGGGCGGATAATTGGGATCAGACCAATCTGCTTGGCTTTAAGCAAAATTCCAAGAGTGCCAATTTTGTTTAATCCTAACTCAGACAACTTTCGGCGTCCCTTCTTTTCGTCCATTAGTACCCAATTTGCGCCAATCTCACGAGCCAGCACTATAGTTTCTGCTTCACCTAAATCTAATTCGTCCAGCAATACTTCGACAGCTAGACGATCTTTAACTGCAACTGTCTCGATCCAGGAAGCCGTAGACACTTCGAGTTTGGCTCCACCTACCTCTCGTCCAGCAATCACAGCTTCATCATAGACAGCTTGGGCAATATAGATTTTCCCGAACAGTTTATGAAGTAGCTCAAAGCGTTGAATACTCGCCAGTCCAATTAGTGGGGTTGTATTGGAGACAATAATCATTCGTCTCTCTGCACTGGCAAGTTAACAACGGCGGCAAATTCATCGGCCAATTCATCTTTAGAATAATCAATGTAGGCAATGCCTCGCGCCCGAAGTAAGGCCAGAAAATCAACCCGGCTCAAATTCAGGAGTCGAGCTGCTTTGCCTGACGAAATACGCTCTTCGGTGAACAATGATAACACCAACCATTCTGTAACCCGCCGCTGCACTTCTTCTCGGTCAATGCCGAGTTGCAGCAACGGAGTAGGAACACGGATTTCAACAGTAGTTTCGGACATTAATGCTCCTTTGGTAGTCTGCCCTTCTTTACAAATTTTGGTCCTCAGTGAACAACAAGTGGAGGCTACTCACCCTTTATCCCTTCATCACCCTTTCCAACCTCATTAACGCCTCCCTCAACCGTTCCGTCGCTACCGCCAGCGACAACCGAATATAGCCCTCTCCATTTTTGCCGTAAATATGGCCTGGCGTCAGCGAAACATGGGCCTCTTCCAGCAGGCAGGTGTGGAACTCCAGTGAAGTCATGCCCTCCGGCACGCGGAACCAGAGGTACAGCCCGGCTTTGGGCGTGTCCGGTTGAAAACCCAGCCGGCGCAGGGCGGCCAGGGCCAGGTCGCGCCGTTCCTGGTAAACGGCGTTGCGCTCGGCCAGCCAGCTTTGATCGCCGGTCAGGGCGGCGGCGGCCATATCCTGAATGGGCCGGGCGATGCCGGAGTCTATCTGGGTTTTAACCGTGGCCAGCGCCTTGACCGCCACCTTACTGCCGGCAGCCATGCCAACCCGCCAGCCGGCCATATTGTAGGTTTTGGAGAGCGAATTAAACTCAATCGCCACTTCTTTGGCGCCCGGGATTTGCAGCACGCTGGGCGCAACATAGCCGTCAAAGGTCACGTCTACATAAGGGGCATCGTGGCAGAGCAGGATCTCGTAACGGCGGCAAAAATCTACCGCCTCGGCCAGGAGGTCAAGCGTCGCCGTGGCGCCGGTTGGGTTGTTGGGGTAGTTGAGCCAGAGCATACGGGCCGCTTTGGCTTTCTCAACGGGGATGGTGGAAAAATCGGGCAGCCAGCCGCGCTCCGGCTGAAGGTGGAAACGCTCGCTGGTAGCCCCGGCCAGCAGCGGGGCAAAGTAACAGCTCGGATAGCACGGGTCGGGGATGAGCGACAGATCGCCGGGATCGAGCCAGGCCAGGTGCATGTTGACCAGCCCTTCCTTGGAGCCGATGAGCGGCAGCAGCTCGCTGTCGTCCAGTTCGACGCTAAAGCGCCGGCCGTAGTAGTCGGCAACGGCCCGGCGTAGGTGCGGCTGGCCGGCGTACCCGCCATAGCTGTGCTTGCCGGGGTCATCGGCGCTGTGTTTCAAGGTGTCAATTAATTCAGGTGGAGGCGGCATGTCGGGACTGCCGGCGTCAAGGCTGATAACGTCGGCGCCCTTGGCCCGCAGGACCGCGATTTTTTGATGGAGCGTAGCAAAAAAGAGTTCGGGTAAATTTTCAGCACGTTTGGCAGGGCGCAGCATGGTTTTTGATCTTCTCCTTAATAGGGAATTGACCGCCGACCGCCATATTTTGGCGACCAGCTTATGAGGATGTTGTCTGGGAGGTAGTTTCTCCCGCTTCAGCCACCTTCGGCAGCCGGGTAACTTGCAAGCCGGGGCGGGGCATGGCTTCGATAGGCAGGGTGACAATGAAGGCGCTGCCGGGACAATTCTGGATGTCAAAGCCCTGGCTTTCGGCCACGATCCGGCCCTGGTGGGCCTCAACCAACCCTTTAACAATGGTCAAACCTAAGCCCGGCCCCGCGCCCATAAACTTGGTGTGGCCGGTCGAATGCAGGTCGGAACTGCCAACCCGGTAGAACTTTTCAAAGATTTTTTCCCGGTCTTCCGGGGCAATGCCGACGCCGGTATCCTGGATCGTAATACGGACGCAGGCCGGCATCTTTTTGTTGGCTTCAAGCGTTTGGCCGCTGACCGTAATCTTACCCCCATCAGGGGTATATTTGATGGCGTTATTGATAAGTTGGGCAAAAACCTGGTGGAGGCGATAGGTGTCAGCTTCGATAGTCGGAAGGTTATCCAGGCCATTGGTCTGCAGCGTCTGCTTGCGCTCCTGCAGCGCCGGTTCCAGTTGCCGGACAATTAACTGGATGGTTTTGTGGAGGTTGACCGGCTCCAGGAACAGACTCAGCCGGTTGGTATCAATGGCCGAAAGATCGAGCATATCTTCGATGATGGTGCCCATGCGCTCGGACCCACGGCGGATGCCATCAGCCAGAGGGATGGCTCGCTCGTCCGTCAGGATGTCCCGCAAGATGTTGGCATAGCCTTGAATGAGGGTCAGGGGCGTTTTTAATTCGTGGGCGGCAATGCTGATAAAATCGGTTTTGGCCTGCTCCAGCCGGGCCAGCTCGCGGTTAGCCCGGGCCACCTCGGCGGTGTATTCCATCACCTTGCGCTCCGACTCGGCGTACAGGCGCGAAATTTCGGTAGCTTTGGCCGCCGTAGCCAGCTTGGTCGCTTCTTCGTAAGCGTCAATGGTCACGCGGATAATGTGGACAAACATCACATCTACTCCGGAAAGCATTATGAAAGCCGGCTCTGGGTCAACCTCCTCGCCAATACGCTGCCAGATGCGCTCGCGCAGACGCTGCGGCACGCCTAAAAGATGGGTCAGCGGACGGCCTACGGCGACGGCGTGGGCCGCGGCACTCTCCAGCACCGAGTTAACCAGGCGCGTCTCGCCGTTCAGGGCCATATCAACGATCCCTTCAAAGAGGGCCGCGTGGAGCGCCTGATCTTCCTCACGGTCGGTGCTGCCCAACATTTCAGTATGGTCTTGGATCCATTTTGCCAGTCGTTTATTTTGCATGGTGATGCTCCGGTAAGGACCGCCGACCGCCGGCGTAAAAAATTGAGCGTCTTACGTAGATATTCTAAAACAGAGCACGCAGCAGGTTAGATAGTTTCGGGCTAAACTGCTGCCTGGAGGTGTAGCTCCGGCAACTGCTCGATAACTGCTGCCAAACCCTGTAACGCTCGCTCGGCATAAGCTTGATACCGGGCCTGCTTGTTTCGAATTTTACCTTCCAACGGCGGCATCAAACCAAAATTGGCCTTCATGGGCTGGAAATCTTTTGGCTCAGCATGGGTGACATAATGGCACAACGCCCCCAGCATCGTTGTCGGCGGCAGGGTGAGCGGTGACAGGCCGCGCAGCAGCCGGGCCGCATTGAGACCCGCCAGCAGGCCGGTCGCGGCATTGCCGACATACCCCTCCACCCCGGTAATTTGCCCGGCGAAAAACAGATCGGGCCGGGTGCGAAATTGCAGCGTCGGCAGGAGCAGCGTGGGCGAGTTGAGGTAGGTGTTGCGGTGCATCATGCCGTAGCGCATAAACTCGGCCTGCTCCAGGCCTGGAACCATACGGAAGATGCGCTGCTGCTCGCCCCACTTCAAATTGGTCTGGAAGCCGACCAGGTTGTAGAGGGTCCCGGCCAGATTGTCCTGCCGGAGCTGCAGCACGGCGTAGGGCCGCCGGCCCGTGCGCGGGTCGGTCAGGCCGACGGGGCGCATGGGGCCAAAAGCCAGGGCCTGGTCGCCGCGCCGGGCAATTTCTTCGACCGGCAGGCACATCTCAAAAAAGTGCTCGTCTTCCTGCTCAAACTGCTTCAACTCGATCCGCTCAGCCGTGCGCAGCGCCTGCACCAGGCGGTTGTACTCAGCTTCGTCGAGCGGGCAGTTGATATAATCGCCCTCCTCCTGCTCGCCCCGACCGTAGCGGCTGGCCCGGAAGGCGGCGTCCATATTAATTGAATCCACCTCGACAATGGGCGAGACGGCATCGTAAAAATAGAGATACTCCTTGCCGGAGAGGGCGGCAATTTCTTGGGCCAGGGCGTCGGAGGTCAGCGGGCCGGTGGCAATGATCGTTGGAGTCGCCTGGATACGGGTAACTTCTTCCCGCCGCAGTTCGATCAGGGGATGGTTCTCGATGCGGCGAGTGACGATTTCCGCAAACTTCTCCCGGTCAACGGCGAGCGCCCCACCGGCAGGCACAGCCGCTTCGTCCGCCGCCTGCATGATCAGCGAGTCGAGCCGGCGAATTTCGGCCTTAAGCAAGCCGGGGGCGCGGTCGGGCAAATCGCTGCCCAGCGAGTTGCTGCAAACCAGTTCGGCCAGCCGGTCGCTGACATGGGCCGGCGTCTGGCGCACCGGGCGCATTTCGTATAATGACACAGTTACGCCACGTTGCGCCGCCTGCCAGGCCGCCTCAGTTCCGGCCAATCCGCCGCCGATGATAGTCAGTTCAGTAGATTGAGACATAACGTAAGTATAGCACAGATTTTGGGCCTTTGCCATTGTGAACCGCGCCTCTCTTTTTCAAAACTATACTCTGGTGTATACTGGGTGGCGTGGAGGCAATAGCATTAAACCAGCTTATCTAGCGGAGGAAATGACCGATGACAACAACCTATCAAATCATTTACTGGCGCGACATCCCGGCCCAGGTAAAAGTGAAGGGTCGGGGGGGACCATCGCGCCAACTGCCGGAACGTTTTGAACGGGCCATTGACCGGGCGGCGATGCACGCGGGGGCGATCAATACCGACGATTACCTGGCCGAGTGGCGCAAGTCGGACTGGCAGGAGCGCGACGGCGAAGCGGAAACCGTGGTTGAGGTCCTGGTGGCCGAACTGGAAGCGGCTTATCCCGAAGAAAGGTTGCGTGATATGGCCCGGAATGGAGGATGGGAGGCGGCTTCTTCCTAACCTGCTGCTTTTTGATTTTTTATAAAGTAGATTATAATAATTCCAGTCGGTTAAAGAGGCCCGCTTCTGGTGGGCCTTATTATTTGTGTGGTAAAAATGTCCCCAACCTGGACTAAAGGATTTGAATTGACGTGAGCAGCGATACCCAACAGAAATTCCTGGTTGTTTTCCAACCTTCCGGGCGGCAGGCTTTCGTACCCGCCGGGCAAACCCTGCTCGATGCGGCTCGCGAGATGGGCGTGGAGATCGAGAGCATTTGCGGCGGGCAGCAAACCTGCGGCAAATGCAAGATTGTGGCCGATGTGGGTAATTTCTCCAAGTACGGCATTACCTCCCAAGAGGAGCATATGTCTCCGGCCGGCGGCGACGAAATAAATTACTGGACCAAGCGCAAACGCGATCCGGGGAATTATCGTCTCTCCTGTGCCGCCTGCGTGCTGGGCGATCTGGTGATCAACGTGCCGGAAGAGAGCCAGGCCCGCAAGCAGATTGTCCGCAAAAGCGCCACTGTGCGCGAGATTGAAATTGATCCGGCCATTCGCCAATATTTTGTCAAAGTGCAGCCGGCCGAGTTGGGTAATCGCCAGGGCGATTGGGAGCGGCTGAAAGAAAGTCTCTCCAAAACGCACCACTTAAGCGATCTGCGGATTGACTACTTCGCTTTGCGTGACTTGCAAAAGACTCTGCGCCAGGGTGACTGGGAAGTAACGGTCACGATCTGGAATGACCACGAGATTATCCGGGTGCAGCCGGGCTATGCCGAAGGGACCTACGGCTTTGCGGTGGACATCGGCTCGACTACTGTGGCCGGCCATCTGTTGGATTTGCGCACCGGCCAAATCCTGGCGACCGAAGCGATGATGAATCCCCAGACGACCTACGGCGAAGATTTGATGAGCCGCATCAGTTACGGCATGATGAACCCCGATGGGGTGGAAAAAATGCACAAGGCCATCATCGAGGCGCTGTCAAAACTGGTCAAACGGGCCACTCGCGCGGCTAAATTGCAGCCGGACGATGTGACCGAATTGGTACTGGTCGGCAATACGACCATGGTGGACTTACTGTTGGGGATTGACCCGGTCGAGCTGGGTGGCGCGCCTTTTGCCCTGGCCACCAACGATGCGCTGGATATTAAAGCCCGCGACCTGGGCATTATCGCTCATCCCGGTGCTAACGTACATATCCTGCCCGTGGAAGGCGGCCACGTCGGCGCGGACAACATGGCCGTCGTGATTGCCGAGTCACCTCAAGTAGCCGAGGATATTGTGCTGATTGTGGATATCGGCACCAATGCCGAAATTCTGGTCGGCAACAAGGAGCATCTGCTGTCCGCTTCCAGCCCGACCGGACCGGCCTTTGAGGGCGGCGAAATCAGCCACGGTATGCGCGCCTCAGCCGGGGCGATTGAAAAAGTGGAGATTGACCGGTCAACGCTGCTCCCGCGCTTCCGGGTCATCGGCGAGGAGCGTTGGAGTGATGAGATGCCGCCAGAAGAAATTCAAGCGGCGGGCATCTGCGGTTCCGGGATCATTGATCTGGTGGCCGAACTGTTTGCATCGGGTATTATTGACGCCGGTGGCAAGTTTGTCCGCGAAACGCCCTCACCCAGTTTCAGGATTACGCAGCAGGTTGGCGAATACATCGTCGCTACGGCGGAGCAGACCTCGACCGGCAAAGAGATTGTGATTACCCAGCAGGACATCCGGGCCATCCAGTTTGCCAAGAGCGCGCTTTACACCGGGGCCAAGTTGCTCATGGAACGCCGGGGGGTGGACAAGGTAGACCGGGTGCTGTTGGCCGGTGGCTTTGGGGCGCATATTGACAAGCTGCGGGCCATGATCCTCGGTCTTTTCCCTGATTGCGACCTGGACAATGTCTACCCGGTGGGCAACTCGGCGGGCGATGGAGCGGTGCTGTGCCTGTTGAGCCGGGAGCGCCGCCAACGCGCCCGCGAACTGGCCCGCTGGATTCAATACGTCGAAACAGCTATCGAACCGAACTTTCAGGCCCGTTTTGTGGATGCGCTGGGCCTGCCTCATACCATAGATGGGTTCCCCCATCTTCAGGGGTTGATTCCAGAACGACCCACTGCCGCAGACATTAACAGCGACGAGCGCCGCCGCGAGCGCCGTCGGGAACGGCTCAGCCGGCGGGAAAGGATGGCTGTGGAGGAGGAAAGGTAGAAGATAGTAGATAGTAGATGGCAGATGGCCGATATAAGATAGTAGCAGTTTTTCTATCCTCTATCCTCAATCTTCTGTTCTCTATTCTCTATATTCCCCGCTTTTTCCAATACCCCGAATCTGCGCTATAATGCAGACAGTCTTTAAGATTAAGTGGATTGGTTTGGTGGTGTTGTGAGTCTGGAATGGATTCTACTCGGTCTGCGAATTGTAGCGACCCTGATTCTTTACACTTTTTTGGGCTTAGCTTTCTATATTGTCTGGCGCGAATTGAAACATCTTGAAGCTCAAGCTGCGCCTCAAGCCCCATCGAGTTATCAATTGCGGGTGGTCGCCGCGGCGAATGATCAAGTGCTGGCTGTGGGTGAGACCTTGCCGTTGCAGCCGGTTACTGTGCTCGGACGTGCGGCAGAAAATACAATTGTCGTCACAGATGACTCGGCTGCGGCGGCGCATGCTCGCTTACATCGGGAAAACGGAGTCTGGTGGCTGGAGGATTTGGGCAGCCGGAGCGGGACCATGCTCAACGACTCGCCGCTTTCAAAACCCACTCCTCTGACGGAAGGCGACATTATCGGCATTGGCAGCCTGCGCTTCAAGCTGGAGAGCAGATAGCAGGTAGCAGGTCGAAAGTAGCAGGGTAGCAGGTTTTACGTTTTACGCATCACGCATTACGCAATACCTTTCACGCCTCTTGACTATTAATCGCTGATTATTGATTATTGACCGATAGAACCTATGCATCTCGAACAACTTTCCAATGCTTTCGGTGTATCCAGTGTCGAAGGCGACGTTAGAAAAATCATTATCGAAGCGGCCAAACCTTATGCCGACGAGTGGCAGGTAGATACGATGGGCAACCTGTTTGTCATCCGCAACCGCAGGGATGACAGTTCTTCCTCGCCCCGGCGGGTCATGATTACGGCTCACATGGACGAAGTCGGCTTTATGATTTCTGAAATCAAGAGCAACGGCCGTTTAAAGTTCAAACCTATTGGCGGTTTTGACCGGCGGGTGCTGCTGGGAAAAGCCGTTGTGGTGGGTAAAGAGCGTGTGCCGGGGGTGATTGGCCTCAAGCCGGTCCACCTGCTCAAGCGGGGTGAATACGACAGGGTGGATGAGATTGACTCGATGTATATTGACATCGGGGCCAGTGGCGACGATGGGGGCGGCAAAGTCAATGTGGGGGATTTCGCCACCTTTGCCACTCAATTTGGCTATTTGGGCGGGCAGGGTCGCCGCCGCCGTGACCAGGGGTTAGTCAAGGGGAAGGCTTTCGATAACCGGACTGGCTGCGCCATCCTGTTGGAACTGCTCAAGGGCGATTATCCGGTTGACTTGGTGGCTGTTTTCACCGTGCAGGAGGAAATCGGCCTGCGTGGGGCGCGAGTCGCTGCTTACGCCGCCAATCCTGACCTGGCCTTTATTTTAGAGTGTACCGCCGCCGATGATCTGCCCGCGCCTGATGAAGATGCACCGGAAGGCTTTCCCCGCTTAGGAAATGGCCCGGCCATTACCGTTATGGACCGCAGCTTCATCGCCGACCGCCGCCTGGTGGACCTGCTTATTACCACCGCCGAAGCCGAGGGTATTCCCCACCAGTTCAAGCGGCCGGGCGTTGGCGGTACCGACGCGGGGGCGGTACACATGGCCCGCGCCGGTGTGCCCTCGGTAGCGGTCAGTGTGCCGGCTCGTTACATCCACTCGCCCGCGGCCGTTCTGGACCTGGCCGACTTTTGGAATACGGTCAAGCTGATGCAGGCCGCTCTTAAGCGACTGCCGGAACAGGGAACTGGGTGACAGGCACTTTTCAACACTAAGACACTTTTGTTCGAATAAGTCCCATTCTTAGCCCGATAAGTGCCTGTCACCTTAACCGGTAATTTAGAAACCCAACCAGTTGGAGCAAATTGTGAAAGACCTGATTAAACAACTCACCGAAGCCTACGGCCCGCCCGGCTATGAACATGCCGTGCGCGACATCATCCAGGGCCATATCACCGCTCACGCCGATCACGTTGAAACCGACCCCTTGGGCAACCTCCACGTGGTTAAGAATGGGCGCGGCGGCGGGGTCAAAATTATGCTGGCTGCGCATATGGATGAAATCGGGCTGATTGTGACCCACGTTGACGATAAAGGCTTTGCCCGCTTAACCCCCCTGGGGGGCGTTCGGGCGGAGACGATGGTCGGCAACCGGGCCATCTTCACCAACGGCGCGCTGGGGGTTATCAACATTGACAACTGGCTGCTGCACGACGGCCTGGACTCCTCGCAGCGCAAGTTATACCTTGATTTCGGCGTCAAAAGTAAAAAAGCTGCGCCGGTGCGGGTCGGCGATGTGGCCGGCTTTGAACGGCCCTTTGCGGACCTGGGCGACGCCTTGGTGGCCAAAAGTATGGATGACCGCATCGGCTGCGCTATTCTGATTGAAACATTGCGGCAGCTTCAAGAGACGCCCCACGAACTCCATTTTGTGTTCACCGTGCAAGAGGAAGTTGGCCTGCGTGGAGCGACAACTGCGGCCTATAAAGTTCACCCTGATATTGCCATCGCCGTTGACGTGACCGACAGCGGCGATATTCCCGAACGCAAGCATTTTGAGGTCAAAATGGGTAACGGCCCGGCCATTAAGGTGATGGATCACGGTATGCTGGCTCATCCCGGCGTCAAGCGTTGGATGGCCGATACCGCCGCCAAAAATAAAATTCCCTATCAAATGGAAATTCTGAACTTCGGCACAACAGACGCCCGTGCCATGCAGTTGGCGCACGAAGGCAGTGCGGCCGGAGCGCTGTCCATTCCCTGCCGCTACGTCCATACCCCTTCGGAAATGGTTAGCTACAGCGACGTGCAAAATGCGGTGAAACTGCTTCTGGCCCTGGTGTCCGGTCCGGCCAAACTAGAAGGATAAAAAATGGAAGGCTGGAGGGCTGGAAGGTTGGACCATGCATCCTCCAGCCTTCCAATTCCCCATTCTTCCAAACTTCCAGTAAAGACAATGACTCACGCCAATATCTGGTCTGCTCAACCCCGCACTACTGCCCAGGTTAAATTTAGCGACGGGCAGGTGTTAGAAGGAATTCTCGGCTCAACGATTGAAGCGTTTATCCAGGCGGGTAACTTTCTCCCGGAGCCAAAGCCAATGGCCTGCCTGGTCAACGGCCAACTGCGCGAATTGACCTACCACGCCGATCGCGATCTGCGCGTGCGCGTGCTGACCCTGGCCGACAGCGACGGGATGCGGGTTTATCGCCGCTCTCTGTCGCTCCTGCTCATTGCCGTGGCCGACGAGCTTTTTCCCCAAGCAAAAATCAATGTCGAGTACGGGCTTAACTTTGGCGGGCTGTACTGTGAAGTCGAAGGCCGCCCGCCCTTCAGCGAGGCTGAACTCCGGCAGATTGAGGGGCGGATGCATGAATTGGTCTCGGCAGACCTGCCCATTCATAAAGAGCGTATTTCGATCAAGGAAGCCGAAAACCTATTCAAAGCACGCGGGGCCGACGACAAGTTACGCCTGCTGCGGGCGCGGCGCAAGCCCTACCTCACCGTCTACAATTTTCATCATTACCGGGATTACTTGCACGGTTATATGGTCCCTTCCACGGGCTACCTCAAAACGTTCGCCCTGGCCCCCTATTCCAACGGCTTCGTCTTGCGCTATCCCCGCAGCAGCCGTCCCAATGAATTGCAGCCGTTAGTCGAATATCCCCGGCTGGTCAGTATCTTTGACGAATATGGCGACTGGATGACCAAGCTGGGCATTCGGGATGTGGGGGCTTTGAATGAGGTCATTATCAGCGGCAACAAGCTGGTCGAGACGATCCTGGTGGCCGAGGCGCTGCACGAGCAGCGCATCGCTCAAATTGCTACCCTGCTGGCCTCGCTGCATCCTAAGGTGCGCCTGGTGTTGATTTCCGGCCCGTCGTCGTCGGGTAAAACAACGTTTAGCAAGCGTCTGGCCATCCAACTGCTGGCCCACGGCATCCGGCCCGTCGCGATTGGGCTGGACGATTTTATTGTCGAGCGGAGTCATACGCCTCGTGATGAAGACGGGGACTATGATTACGAAAGTATCGAGGCGACCGATACAAAATTGTTTAATGACACCCTGCTGCGCCTGATGCGCGGCGAAGAAGTCACTCTGCCTCACTACAACTTTTTCACAGGCGGCCGCGAGCGGGGGGAAACACTTTCGATTAGCCAGGAGCATATCATCATCGTCGAGGGGATTCACGGCCTGAACCCGGCCCTGGTGCCGCAGATTCCACCCGACAAGATTTTCCGCATTTACGTGTCGGCCTTGACCCAGCTAAACCTGGACCGGCACAACCGGGTGGCGACCACCGACACCCGCCTGCTGCGCCGGATCATTCGCGATGCCCAGACGCGGGGCTACACTGCCAAAGACACCATCAACCGTTGGCCCAAAGTGCGCCGGGGCGAGCACCGCTGGATTTTTCCCTACCAGGAGAACGCCGACGTCATGTTCAACTCCGCCCTGGCCTACGAGCTGGCGGTCATCAAACCCATTGCCGAGCCGCTGCTGCTGCAAATTGAGGCCCGCAAACCGGAGCACGTCGAAGCCAAGCGCCTGCTCTCATTTTTGCAGTGGTTTCAACCCTGCGCTCCCGATTTAGTTCCCGACAATTCCCTGCTGCGGGAGTTTATCGGGGCGTCAATTTTGAAGGATTACCGGGCGAGTATTTAACGATTGAACGTTTAACGTCAAACGTTTAACGTTCCACTCAATTCCGGCGCTCCCCATACCGCCCAGGTCCATTGGTGGCTGCCCAGAGCCTCGGTGGCAAACTCAATCCGGGCCATATCGCCGCTGAGTAAATTCAAGGGGATTTCGACGGCCTGCCAGCTTTGGGCGTTGCTCTGCTGGCCCCAGACCCGCAGCCCGTTGACCCGCACGCTAAAGGCAACTAGGTTATCCGGGGCAATCTTGGCCCCATCGCGAATACCAATCGCCAGGCGCAGCCGCACCTCATGGACCTGCTGCGGCACCGGTACGTGATACTCGATCACCGCCTGCCCGACTACAGGCGGGTGCGCCCACAGCGCCGGCCGGGTCTCGCCCCCGACCGTCGCCGGGGCCATGCTGACATCCAGCCCCGCCGCCTCCCGGCTGGCATAAACGGCTGCCCCTTTGAAGGCCTCAATGAAACTGAAACTCCAGCCCTGTGCCTCGGCAGCTTGCGTCTGCGCCTCCTGCCACTGCAAAAAAGCGACATATTCGGCCAGCCTGGCCTGGCTCTCGGCGGAGAGTTGTTCGATTTGTTGGATGAGGGATGACGAATGTTTCACTGAGAGACTCTCGCTTGCACGCTAAACTTTTGGGACTTTGTTGAGTATACAATCGTATCAGTCATTGGGCAAGCGGCTGATTTTTGTTATAATTTAGAGAGCAAGTTGCAGGGTCGCAAGGTAGCAGGTAGCAAAGTAGCAAATTTTACCTTTTACGCAATACGCACCACGCCACATTTAGGGGAATCCAACTTTTATGACCGAACCATCACTCAAAACCCAGGCTCAGGAAATTATGACCACCGTTAACCGGGAACTGCAGACGGTTGACTCGAAACCGCCGGCGGTTCAAAAAGAGGTTGACGACATAGCGACCACTTTGATGAAGAAGCTGTTTGGGGTGATCCACGACGTGGATATTGCCGCTGCCGCCGAGCGGGTCAAGGCATTGAAGGAAAAGTACCCCAGCGAGACGCCAGAGCAACTATCGCAGCGATTAATTCGAGACAAGCTCCAGCGCACCGGTGCGGTTGGCGCGGCCACTTCTGGCGCTGGCTTGATTCCCGGCATCGGCACGGCCGCAGCCCTGACTCTGGGTGTGGCGGCGGACATCGGGGCGACCTTCAGGTACCAGGCCGAATTGGTGCTGGAAATCGCCGCCGTGTACGATTATCCGCTGACCGAGAGTGAGAAGCAGCACCTTGTCCTGCTGATTACCGGCCTCAGCGCCGGCAGCAGCGCTCTGGCGCGCAAGGCCGGCGCCAAGATTGCGACGGAAGTTGGGGAGCGCTTTGCTGAGAAAGCGGTTCTCAAAGCCCTGCCCATTGTCGGGGTAATTGCCTCCGCCGGGACAAATGCCCTCTCGACCTACCTTATCGGCCAGCGGGCCGATGCCTATTTCCGGCTGGGGCCGGAGGCCGTGCCCACCTGGGCCGACAGCCTGCGGGCAGTGACCGGCGTGGATGAACGCAAAATCGGTGACTGGCTGGCCGAAAGCGGCAGATCGGCCGGCGAGGCGATTGCCTTCGGCGCGGGTAAGGTCGGCGAGGCGGGTCGGGCCGCCGGGGAAGCGGTCATGAGCGGCGCGGGCCGCATGGCCGAGACGGTCGGCCCGGCCATGAGTTCTGGGGCCAAAAAAGCTGGTGAAACGGCCCAGCGAGGCTTCACGGCTTATATCCGCTTTTTTGTTAATCTCTGGACAAGGATTTTTCGAGCTGTCTTTTGGATTTTGGGCTTTGTTTGGGGAGTTATTGCCTTTGTTCCGCGTAAAATTATTGACTTGGTTAGTCGGAAAGACAAACACCATCTAGAGAATGATAACTGAGGATATTCTCGCACGGGTTAAAGAGGCAGCCGCAAAGCGCATTCTTTTTCTACCCCATGCGCTCAATCAGATGAATGCTCCTGAACGAATGATTTCTACCAAGGAGGTAAGGGAAGTTATCTTTCAGGGGATGGTTATTGAGGATTATCCTGAAGATATGCGTGGACATAGTTGCTTGATACTGGGACAAGGTCATGAAGATCGGCCAATCCACGTAATTTGCGCACCAAAGTTTGATTATTTGGCTATTATTACAGCTTATTTGCCTAGCTCTAAGCAATGGGAACCAGATTGGCAAACCCGGAGGAGAAAGTAAAGTTTATGGAATGTTTATATTGCAGAGGTAAATTGATTCGAAAGAAAGTAAGCTATACGGCGACGCGGAAGGGATACCACTTGATTATTGACCATGTACCCGCTTGGGTCTGTGAGCAATGTGGCGAACCGCTTTTTGAGGAAGAAACGGTTGACGCAATTCAGGAAACATTAAGTGAAGTTGATCTACGAATGGAGAAACTCGCTGCCCCGTTGACGCCAGCCTAGAGAAGTATGACGAGCAAACCTTATCTTCTCAACCTCTCACCGGTTGAATTAAAAGAATTACTCACCGCCTGGGGCGAACCGGCCTATCGGGCCGGCCAAATTGAAACCTGGCTTTACCAGCGGCATGCGGCCGATGTGGCTGAGATGAGCAACCTGCCCAAATCACTGCGGCTGCGCCTAGCCGGGGAAACCGGGTTGAATCCCCTCACGCCGGTCGTGACCCTGGACTCGACGGATGACTTGACCCGCAAAACCTTGTTTGCCCTGCCAGACGGCCGGGAAGTCGAAGCCGTGTTGATGCGCTACGAGCAGCGCCAGACCTTGTGTATCAGCACCCAGGCCGGCTGCGCCATGGCCTGCCCCTTTTGCGCCACCGGGCAGCTTGGCTTCCTGCGCAACCTGAGCGCCGGCGAAATTGTGGCCCAGGTACTGCACTTTGCCCGGCAGCTTGACCGGGAGGGCAAGCGCGTTACCAATATTGTGTTTATGGGCATGGGTGAACCGCTGGCTAACTACGCCGAAACGTGGCAGGCCATCCGCCGCTTGAACGACCCGGCCGGCTTTAATTTGGGCGCGCGGCACATGACCCTCTCGACGGTGGGCCTGGTGCCGGCGATCCGCCGCATGAGCAAAGAGCCGGAGCAGGTCGGGCTGGCGGTCTCGCTGCACGCGCCGACGGATGAGTTGCGCAACACTATTGTACCGATTAATCGCCGCTACCCACTGGCTATGTTGATGCAGTCTGTCCGCGATTATATTGCGACCACGCACCGGCGGGTCACGTTTGAATACGCCTTGATGGACCGGCTCAACGACAGCGATAGGCAGGCCGATCAATTTGCCGAACTGGTGCAAGGTCTGCTCTGCCACGTCAACCTGATTCCGCTCAACCCCACCCCCGGCTCGCCCTGGAGCGGCTCCCCGGATGAGCGGGTCTATGCCTTTCGGGACCGCCTGGAGGCTGCCGGAGTTCCCACCACGGTGCGGCTGCGTCGCGGGATTGATATTGCCGCTGGTTGTGGCCAGCTCCACAATGCTCACAGTAAAGGCGAGGTGCTCTCGCTGGCAGGGGTATAAAAAGAGAAGCAGATCTGAAACTTACCCTTACTTTCACCTTGCATTTTCAGGGTGAACGTTGTATGATGTTGTCTCGTTGTGGGTGTGCTCGTCGTTTCGCATAAAAAAGGCCAGCATCATTGCTGGCCTTTAAAGAGTGGAAATGTCGAGGGTTAGGCTTTGCTGGCTGTACGCAGGCAGCGCGAGCAAACTTTAATCCGGCGAGCCTGGCCATCCTTAAAGACAGTGACGGTTTGCACATTGGCTTTCCACTGTCGCTTGGTATGACGCAGGGAGTGGCTCACATTGTGACCACTCATTGTTTTTTTCTGACAGATTTCACACTTGGCCATGGTCTTTTCTTCTTTCTAAAATAACAGAGCTTGGCTGGAGCCAGCGGATGATTTTTACAGAAAAAAATTGCAACGCGACTGTTGCAATTAGCTGTGATATAATATCACACGCGTTTGAAATTGGCAAACACGATGATGAGAGCAATGGCGAGGGCATCCAACAGCAAACTGATTCTGCCGGGATTTGAAGTAAATCATCAGACTATCCTGGCCGGCGACGGCCTAGGATTGAAAGCCATGCTCCGAGCTGGCGGGCAATGGTTGGAAGCGCACCGCCAGATTGTCAACAGTCTTAATGTTTTCCCGGTGCCCGACGGCGACACGGGTACGAATATGGTTCTCACCATGCGTTCGGCTATGGCAGAAGCCGAGACTGCCAGTGATAACCGGGTAGAGACAGTTGCTGCCGCCATTGCCCACGGGGCCTTGATGGGCGCTCGAGGTAATTCTGGAGTCATCCTGTCACAATTTTTACAGGGCCTGGCCCTCAGCTTGGCCGGTCAAGAGAAATTTACGGGTGAAGATTTGGCGCGTGCTGTTCGACAGGGAGTAGCGACAGCTTATCAGAGCGTGGTCAACCCCGTTGAAGGGACCATTCTCACGGTAGCGCGTGAGGCGGCGAAAGCAGTGCAGCAAAGAGCTAGTACCCATCAAGATTTGGCGGTCTTACTGGCAGATATGGTTGCCGCGGCCAAAGCAGCCGAAGCCAACACCCCGGAACTGCTGCCCATTCTGAAGGAAGCCGGAGTGACCGACTCCGGGGGGCAGGGCTTGGTCTATATTTTGGAAGGCAGCCTGCGTTTTCTGCAAGGCGAGCCGGTCGAAGCAGACCCGACCGGTTTGGCCGCGCGGTTACTGCCGTCAACCCTGACTACGGAGGAGACGCCGTATGGCTATGATGTTCAGTTTCTCATTCAGGGCGAGCGGCTGAATGTGGAGGAAATCCGGGCACAGGTTGACCGCCTGGGCTGGTCAACCCTGGTGGTGGGCAACGAGCGGACAGTCAAAGTTCATGTCCATGTGCAAGACCCCGGTATTCCGCTGAGCTATGGAGCCAGCCTGGGTACCCTCATTGATGTTGTGGTTGAGAATATGGAGGTGCAGGCCAAAAAGTTTGTCCAGGAGCAGGGAGGGACACACGTACCGCCGCTGTCACTGCCAAGCCAATTGACCGACCGGCTGCGCGATAGTATGACCACGATTGGCACGGTTTGCGTGGCTCCCAGCCAGGGTTTGGCCCATATTTTGCAGAGCCTGGGCGCAAACCAGATTGTTTTGGGTGGGCAGACCATGAATCCCAGCCCGCAGGAACTGTTGGAAGCTGTTGCCAAGATTCACGGGCCAGATGTCCTGATTTTACCTAACAATGGCAACGTGGTGATGGCCGCCCAGCAAGCCCAAAAATTGGCGGATAAAAATGTGCGTGTGGTGCCGACCAAAACCATTCCTCAGGGCATCGCGGCGCTGCTGTCGCTGAATTATCAGGTTGACCTGGAGGCCAATGCCGAGCGAATGCTTAGCGCCGCCCAGCAGGTTCAGACCGTAGAAATTACCCGGGCTGTGCGCGACACCAGCTTGAGTGGTTTCAACATAAAATCAGGGGATGTAATGGGGTTGCTCAACGATGAGCTGGTCAGCGTGGGCCAGGATGATGACGAAGTGACCCTCGATGTGCTGGCGAAAGTTGAAGCCGGGACGCACGAGATCATTACCATCTATTTTGGCCAGGAGTGTTCACCGGCTGAGGCCGGCACTTTAGCTGAAAAAATCAGGGCGCTTTATCCTGAACTGGAAGTGGAAGTTCACGATGGAGGTCAGCCTTATTATCACTACATTATTTCATTGGAGTAAGATTCACGTTGTCACGAAAAGTTGCCATAATCACCGATAGCACTGCTTATCTTGAACCGGGTGAAGCCGAGAAATTGGGCGTCCACGTTATCCCGGTGACCATTCAGTTGGGTAACGACCGGTTTTTAGAAGGGACCAATATTGACTCAGATGAACTTTTTCGCCGCTTGAATTACGGTGCGCCCTATCCGGCCAGCCTGCCGCCCGACCCGGCGGTCTTTGAAGAACTCTACACCAGGCTTCATAAGCAAACCGACCAGATGCTCTCGATTCATATTTCCAGCCACTTGAGCAAAACGCTTCAGCAAGCCCGGTTTGGGGCAGAGAGCTTGCTGGGCCGCTGCACCATTGAGTTGGTTGACTCGATGACCACTTCGGTGGGGTTGGGGATTCTGGTTAAAGCGGCAGCCAGAGCAGCCAATGACGGCGCGACGCTGGACGATATTGTCCGCCTGGTACGAGGGATGATCCCTCACATTTACCTGGTTTTTTATGTCGAAACGATGGATTATTTGGAGCGCAGCGGCCGCATCGGTAAGGCGCAAGCTATTCTGGGTTCAATGTTGAATATCAAGCCGATCCTGTTTATGGAGGATGGCGATATTATTCCCCTGGAAAAAGTCCGCACGACCGAAAAAGCTATCGAGAAGCTGTTTGAGTTTGTGGCTGAATTTGATAATTTAGAGCAAACTGCTATTATTCAGCCCAATAAGCAGCCCAACAAAGAGGCCAAAACCCTTAAAGAACGGCTGGAACAGAGTTTCCCCAGCCTGCGCTTTCCCATCATTCAATACGGCCCCGACCTGGCCACTCGTGTCGGGCCAAACGCGATGGGGATTGTGGTTTATGAGGGCATGACCTTTTAAATAGTCAATGGTGAATAGTCAATAGTTAATTGTTAATGAATGGGCAATATCGAAAATCGAAAATTGAAAATCTAAAATCGTAAATCCTATCATGTTATCTAGTTTTGATAAATTGAGCCGAATGCTCACCCAGGAAAAAAGGCTGGGCTACAAAAATAAAGCCGTTTTTGGCGGCCTGGAAAGATTGGCTTCTAATTGGGGCAACGAGGCGTTACAAGAGGCCAGCAGCGACCAGGAACGGGCGCTGATTAACGAAATGGTGCAAGATTTGGCTCGCTACCCCGAGGTGGCCGAAGCTGACCGGCCCCATTTTATTCACCGTCTTTTGGTCAAATTGCACAAAACCGGGACGTCCACACCGCCAAAGAGTCATCAAGAAAGGGAAACAGCGGCCCCGGCAGCGCCGCGACCCGCGCCGCCTATTGAACCTCTCATCATGAGGCAAGAGTCGCCGTTGCCCCAGCCAGAAGCCAGAGTGAGGCCCAAAACTGCCCCACCATCTGGCCAGGGCCAAAGAGGCGATGTTCCGCCCCGCCCTCCTGCCGCACCTCGGCCAACTCCGCCCGCCCCCCCGCGACTTTCCAGGGAGGCGCAGGTGGATTTAAGTAATGCCGGGCTGGACTCCCTGGTGACTAGGCTGCCAGGTATCAAAGAGGCGATGGCTAAAAAGTTAGCCAACCTGGGAGTGCGCACTATCGGTGATTTCCTCAGCCTCTACCCCCGCCGTTATGATGATTACCGCCAGCTTAAGCCGATCAATCAGCTTCGCTACGGCGAAGAGGTGACGATCATTGCCCAGGTTTGGGAAACGCGCCAGCGTGATACCCGCAATGGGCGGCCCATTATCACCAGCACCCTGTCCGACGGCACGGCCACGATTGAAGTCACCTGGTTTAACCAGCCCTGGCTGGCTCAAAAATTGCAGCCCGGCCTGCAAATCGTTATCAGCGGCAAGGTTGACGAGTACCTGGGCCGGCTGACCTTTCAATCGCCGGAGTGGGAGGAGCTGGATAAGAATCTGATTCATACGGGGCGGCTGGTCCCCGTTTATCCGCTGACCGAAGGCATCACCATCAAGTGGCTGCGCAACCAGATCAAAGCCACCGTAGATTACTGGACCCGCCGCTTGCCGGATTATTTGCCGGAGGAGTCGCGCCAGCGGCTGGGCATGCCCCCGCTGGACGAGTCGATTCGCCAGATTCACTTCCCTGACGATTGGGACAAGCTGGAAGCCGCGCGCCGCCGCCTGGCCTTTGACGAACTTTTGCTGATCCAGTTAGGTGTGCTGCGCCAGCGCCGGGCCTGGCAGGCGCAGCAGGGCCAGCCGGTCAATATCAATCCAGAAGCGGTTGAAAAATTGCTTCTGGCGCTGCCCTTTCCCCTGACCTCCGCCCAGCGGCGGGCGCTGGATGAGATTATCGCCGATTTGCAGCGGGACACGCCAATGAGCCGCCTGCTGCAGGGCGATGTCGGCTCCGGCAAAACCGTAGTGGCCCTGGCGGCCATGGTGCTGGCTGTATTAGACGGCGGCCAGGCGGCTATCCTGGCCCCCACCGAAATTTTGGCGGAGCAGCACTTCCAGGGCATGAGCCGCTTGTTAGCCACTGTCGGCGAAGCGCTGGGACGTTCCTTCCAAATTCGGCTCCTGACCGGCAGTACCGCCGCCTCCGAGCGCAAGGAACTACTCGATGGCCTGGCCGGAGGGCAGGTTGATCTTCTGGTTGGCACGCACGCGATTATCCAAAGCGGTGTCGAATTCAAAAGCCTTCGCCTGGCGGTCATTGACGAGCAGCACCGCTTTGGCGTGGAACAGCGGGCGGCCCTGCGGGAAAAAGGTTTTAACCCGCACATGCTGGTCATGACGGCTACGCCCATCCCGCGCACGCTGGCCCTGACTCTATACGGCGACCTGGATTTGTCTATTATTGACGAGATGCCTCCGGGCCGTCAGGTCATCGAAACTCGCTGGTTAACGCCCAAGGAGCGGGAGCGGGCCTACAGCTTTATTCGCTCCCAAATTGAAAAGGGGCGGCAAGCCTTCATCATCTGCCCGCTGGTCGAAGAGTCGGAGAAGACGGAAGCCAAATCTGCAGTTGAGGAGCACAAACGGCTGCAAAGTCACATCTTCCCCCGCTTGAAGTTAGGCTTGCTGCACGGGCGCATGAAAGCCGACGAAAAAGAAAAGACGATGGCTGCTTTCCGCGACCAGGAGATGCATATTTTGGTTTCAACTTCGGTGGTGGAAGTTGGGATTGACGTGCCGAATGCGACGGTTATTTTGGTCGAAGGGGCCAACCGCTTTGGCCTGGCCCAGCTCCATCAATTCCGGGGACGGGTTGGCCGGGGCGAGCACCAAAGTTACTGCCTGCTTCTGGCCGACAGCGCTTCCACCGAAGCCGAACAGCGTCTGGCCGTTATCGAACGGACCAACAACGGCTTTGAATTGGCCGAGCAAGATTTGCAGATGCGCGGCCCCGGCGAATTTTTTGGCACGCGCCAGAGCGGTCTGCCCGATTTGAAGTTGGTCAAGCTGACCGATACCAAATTACTGGAATTGGCCCGCCAGGAGGCCCAATTTATTTTTGAAAAAGATCCCGGTCTGGAGACCCCTCAGAATCGGCTGCTGGCCCGCCAACTGGCTAACTTTTGGAGTCCACGGAGTGACTTAAATTAATGAAACGAGCAATTTATCCGGCCACTTTTGATCCCATTACCAACGGTCATGTTGATATCGCCGCGCGGGCGGCGACGCTGTTTGATGAGTTGATGGTGGGTGTGTATGACCGGCCCATGAAAAGCCTGCTCTTCACTATCGAAGAGCGGCTGGAAATGACCCGCGAGGCGCTGGCTCATTTAAGGAATGTGCAGGTGAAAAGTTACAGTGGGTTGACGGTCAATTTTGCTAAAGAGCAAAATGCCGGATACATTGTCCGCGGGCTGCGCGCCCTGTCGGACTTTGAATGGGAGTTACAGCTTTCGCTGGCCAATCACAAGCTTGAGCCGGATATTGATACGGTCTGCTTGATGGCCAGCCAGGAGTATTCTTTCCTTAGTTCCAGTATTCTGCGCGAAATTGCTATGAACGGCGGCCCGATTGAGGATCTGGCCCCGCCGGTCGTCGTTAAGGCGCTGCGAAAAAAGGCGATGGTGGATGAGGACGGCCACAGCCGCATCCAAATTGTTTCGGTGCGAGATTGACAATAATCAATTATCCGTTGATAATTGAAATTGATCTACTCCTAAGGGTGGTTGTTTTATGGACATTCTTCACCTGATAGACCGGCTCGAATCGTTGGTAACGGAGAGTTTTCACCTGCCGTTTACTTCCAATGTAATTGTGCAGGAAGATGCTTTTCTGGACATCATTGACCAGATGCGTATTTCGATTCCTGAAGAGGTGAAGTTAGCCAAGCGCACCGAAGCCGAGCGTGACCGGACCCTGCTGCAAGCCCAGGAAGAGGCCAATCGCCTGCTGGAAATGGCCCGTGAAAAAGCCAAATCTCTGGCCAACGACCATGAGTTGGTTGTCTATGCTCAGGAACGCGCCCAGGAAATCGAAGCGGAAGCGCATCGGCAGGCCGAGGAAATCATTGCCGAGGCCGACGAGTACATCGTTGATCAGTTGAGTGAACTGGAAGAGCAGCTTATGAAGACGCTGACCACCGTCCGCAACGGGCTGCGCGAGGTCAGAGAAACCCAGGCTAAGAAATCGGATCGGGAAAGTATTAGCCAAGAGCAAGAAGTGCTAGAAGAAGAAAGGTAGTAGGGTAACAGGTAGCAGGGTAAAGATTGATAAATGCTACCCTGCGACCTTGCTACTTTGTGACTTTGCTCCTCTGCTCCCTGATTTTGAATTTCCGGCGGTTTGGCTTATAATTCAGGCTTATGCATAAAAATCGGGTTAAACACCCCTGGCATGGGCTGGAATTTAATGTCGCCCAGTTATTAAAGGAAGCAACCGGCGCGGTTCGCACGTATGAGGTTGAGATAGACCTCCAGGGCGACTTCGATGATGAAGAGGTAAAGATTGTAGGACCCTTAACCGGCCAGGTGAGGTTTTTGCGCACCGGGCCGAATATTTTAGCGACAGGTGAGCTGCAAACGACGATTGAAAAGAACTGCGGCCGCTGCTTAACCAGTTTCACCGCGCCGGTGGCCGTTGAGTTGGAAGAGGAGTTTTTTCCAACCCTGGATATTATCACCGGCGCGGCCATCACCCAGCCGCCGGAAATAGAAGAAGCCAATCTCATTGACGAGCAGCACATCCTGGATTTATCGGAAGTGGTGCGGCAGGAACTTCTGGTGGCCGGAGGGCCTCAGCTTTACTGCCGCCCCGACTGCAAAGGCTTGTGCCCTCACTGCGGCCAGGACCTCAACACAGGTTCTTGTAATTGCCAGGACGACGTGGTTGATCCCCGCTGGGCTGGTCTACAGACCTTATTAGAAGATTGAAAGTTTTAATTTAGGAAGGATTTATCAATTATGGGTGCATTACCGAAACGAAAAGTATCCCGCATCCGGCGCGACCGCCGGCGAGCGCACTACCTGCGCCTCAACATGCCGACGATGGTCCCATGTCCCCAGTGCCACACCCTGCATTTGTCCCATCACGTCTGCCTCAAGTGCGGCACGTACAACGGGGTGCAGGTGATTGCCATGGAGGATGCCGCTCCGGCCAAGTAAAGAAGATGGAAGATGGAAGATAGAAGATAGAAAAAGAACGTCTATCTAATATCCTCCATCCACCACCTGCTACTTATGGTGGCCGTGCTAAAATGCACGGCTCTTATTTTGCCTAAAAAAGATGACCGACAAGATCGCTTTTGTATTCCCCGGCCAGGGGTCCCAGGAAGTGGGCATGGGCCGGACGTTGGTAGAGAATTACCCGGCGGCCCAACGTATCTTTAATCAGGCCGACCAGGTACTCCGTTTTCCGCTCAGCCGGCTTTGCTTTGAGGGGCCGGAAGCCGATTTAAACGACACTCTCAATACCCAGGCGGCGATTTTTGTAACCAGCATCGCGGCCCTGGCCGCGTTGAGAGCGGCAGGTTATCAAGCCAGGCCCGCCTTTGTCGCCGGTCACAGCCTGGGCGAATACTCGGCCTATGTGGCGGCGGGTGTGTTGACTTTTGAGGATGGGCTGCGCTTGGTCCGCGAGCGCGGGCGGCTGATGAAAAAGGCGGGCGAGCTGAATCCGGGCGGCATGGCCGCTGTCCTGAAGCTGGATGATGAAGCGGTCGCGCAGATTTGCCGGCAGGTTTCCGGCGAAGGCGATGGCGTACTGCAGGTGGCCAACTACAACTCGCCCGGCCAGGTGGTCATTTCCGGCCACAACGCGGCGGTGGAGCGGGGGATCGAGTTAGCCCTGGCCGCCAAGGCCAAGCGAGCGATCAAACTGCCGGTCAGCATCGCCGCCCACTCGGAGTTGATGCGGGTGGTGGCCGATGAGTTCCGCGCGGCGATTAACCAAACGCCGCTAAACTTGCCCGAAGTTCCGGTTGTGGCTAACATCACCGCCGAGCCGCTTGACTCGCTGGAGGCCATTCGGGCCGAGATGGAAGGCCAGTTGACCGCTTCGGTGCGCTGGACGGACTCGGTCCTGGGGATGGTCAATCAAGGCGTGACCCGGTTTATCGAGCTTGGTCCCAAAGACGTGTTGACCGGGCTGATCAAGCGGATTGCCAAAGACGTCGAGACGCGCAGTATCGGCCAAGCCGAAGATATCGCGGCGTTTCTGGCAGGGTGAAGGTAGGCAGAGTCCAGAGTTACTTGGGACTCCCCTAAAAAATGACAACGAACGGATACAAACAGCACCCATGAAATTCGACCTATCAGGTAAAGTAGCCGTTGTTACCGGCAGTTCACGGGGCATCGGAGCGGGCATTGCTCAAACGCTGGCTGCTCAGGGAGCCAAAGTCGTCGTGAATCATCGTAACAGCCCGGAAGGCGCAGAGGAAGTTGTCTCAGCGATCAAAGCCGCCGGTGGCGAAGCGATCATTATCCAGGCTGATGTGGGCCAGAGCAGTGAGGCGCAGCGCTTAATTAAAGAGACAATTGACACCTACGGTCAAATAGATATACTTGTTAACAACGCCGGTACCACTCGCGACACCCTCATCATGATGATGAAGGATGAGGATTGGGAGCTGGTGCTGAGAACTAACTTGACCAGCACCTACTACTGCTCTAAGGCAGCGGTGCGCCCGATGATGAAAAAGCGCAGCGGGCGGATCATCAATATCACCTCGGTGGTTGGGCTGGCGGGGCAGGCGGGGCAAACTAACTATGCCGCTTCCAAAGCCGGGATTGTCGGCTTTACCAAATCCCTGGCTAAAGAAGTTGGTTCGCGGAATATTACGGTCAATGCAGTGGCGCCGGGTTTTGTTCCGACCGCTTTGACCAACGTCCTGCCGCCAGAGATGATCCAGGCGGCAATTGCCAACACACCCCTGGCCCGGTTAGGGACGGTCGAAGATGTAGCAAATGCGGTGCTTTTTCTGGCATCGAATGAGGCCGCTTTTATCACAGGTCAGGTTTTAACTGTGGATGGCGGCCTGGTCATGCAATAGATTTTAGTTTTAGATTTTCGAAGATCCAAAATCAGAAATCGAAAATCGTTTGAACATTCACATTTTATTGAATACCCAGACAGCCTTTTCACGTCACGTAGGAAGGGAGCAACCTATGAAAGTTCGACGACGCGCTCGTGCGGTAGTTTTGCAGGTGCTTTACGAGCTTGATTTTACCGAGCACGAGGCTAAAGCCGCCCTTGAAGGTAGGTTTGAAGACCGCCCGCTGCCTGAAGCCGCCGAAGTTTTTGCGCGCTCGCTGGCCATGGGCGTCCAAACTTATCGAACTTATCTCGATAGCGTTGTGGGTGACCTGGCTCCAGAATGGCCGATTGATCAAATCGCTGCCGTAGACCGCAATGTGCTGCGGATTGCGATTTATGAACTTCTCTTTGAGCCGGAAATTCCGCCCAAAGTGGCGATCAACGAAGCTGTGGAATTGGCCAAGATGTTTGGCAGTGAAAGTTCGCCGCGTTTTGTGAATGGCGTGCTGGGTAGCCTGGTTTCACGAGATCGGGTGAAGCTTCGTCAAATGTTGAAAGTGCCGGTTTAAAGGTGGATATTTTAGGTATCGGGTTTCCCGAACTGCTTTTTATTTTTATCATTGCCCTGATGGTTTTTGGCCCGCGCCGCCTGCCCGAAATTGCAGGTAAGGCCGGTAAATATGTGAGAGACCTGCGCAATATGTCGCAGGGATTTATGGCCGAGTGGCAGCGAGAAATCACGGTGGCGGCGCGCATGGAAGAAATAGAGCAGGTTCGCAAGGAACTTGAAGAAACCAAGCAAGCCCTGACCCAATCTCGAACTGAAATTACTTCTCAGGCAGCGCAGGTAAGCAAGACTGCCAATACGGTTGTTAGTCAGAGTATCGCTCCCCCCGCAACCCCTTCTCTAAAACCTGAGCCTCCCGCTTCGGAAACTTCTGAAATCGAAGCAGCCAGCGAGTCTGTTCCCGCATCTGACTCGCCGGTGGCTCCTGTTCCTGAAGCTTCCGCCTCGTCCGTGGATGAAGCTGGAACAGAGAAAAATGGGGCTCATCCTTCGACTCAACCGGAGGCGAAGCCGGCACCCGTCTCTCCGACCGAGGCGGCTGAATGAGCAGCACCACCTCGCGCATGAAAGAGGCAGCCGAGCAACTGGCTAACCAGATGACTTTGTTAGAACATCTGGAAGAGCTGCGTGACCGCCTGGTTAAAGCAGCCATCGCCGTGTTTGTTTGTACTCTGCTGGCCGCGGCTTTTACTACCCCGATTTTGGAACTGTTGATTGCCCCTTACGGCCAAAAATTGCAGGTGCTGGGGCCAACCGAAGGGATCACGATCTACTTTCGAGTGGCGTTGACCGCTGGCCTGGTTATAGCCATGCCCTTCCTGGTTTACCAGTTCCTGATGTTTATTTTACCCGGCCTTGAACCCGGCGAAAAACAGTACATCTTGTGGGGTGTTCCTTTTGCCACCCTGCTCTTTTTCATTGGGGTGCTGTTTGCCTGGTATATCCTGACCCCGGCCGCCGTGAGTTTTCTCAGTACCTGGCAGCCCGAAATTTTTATCCAGCAGTGGCAATCCCGCGAATACATCCCCTTTGTCACGTCGCTGGTCTTTTGGGTCGGCCTGAGTTTTGAAACCCCATTGATTATCTTTATTATGACCAAGCTGGGGCTGGTCACGCCGCAGTTTTTGCTCAAACAATGGCGTTTTGCCATTGTCATTATTGCCATTGCCGCCGCAATGATTACCCCCACCGTGGACCCCTTCAACATGGGGCTGGTTATGCTCCCCCTGATTGTCCTGTATGGCCTCAGTATTCTGCTTTCTTACCTGGCCTGATCGGCCAACAATTCGGCAAGTCAACAAGTCGGCGAATTGTTATCACATTAATCATTCACAATTCACTATTCACTATGACTTCTGGAGGTACTTCGATGTCGAAGCAACGTGTGATTATTATGGGCGCCGCCGGGCGCGACTTTCATAATTTTAACGTCTACTTCCGCGACAATCCGGCCTACGAAGTTGTCGCTTTCACCGCTACCCAAATCCCCAATATCGAAGGCCGGCTCTATCCCCCGGAACTGGCCGGTCAATTGTACCCCACTGGCATTCCTATCCAGCCCGAGTCTGAGCTGACTGCACTCATTCAATCGCTCCAGGCTGACCAGGTCATTTTTGCCTACTCCGACGTGCCCCACGAATACGTGATGCACCAGGCTTCGGCGGTGCTGGCCGCCGGGGCCGATTACCGGCTGCTGGGACCGCGCCACACCATGCTCAAGAGCAGCAAGCCGGTCGTCTCGATTGGCGCGGTGCGGACAGGCAGCGGCAAAAGCCAGACTACCCGCCGGGTCTGCGAGATTTTGCAGAGCACGGGTAAAAAAGTGGTGGCGGTGCGCCATCCCATGCCTTACGGCAACCTGGTGGTCCAGGCGGTGCAGCGCTTTGCCGATTACGGCGACCTGGATGAATACGAGTGTACCATCGAAGAACGGGAGGAGTACGAGCCGCACCTTGACCGGGGCACGATTGTTTATGCGGGCGTGGATTACGAAGCCATTCTCCGCCGCGCGGAAGCCGAAGCCGACATAGTCGTTTGGGATGGCGGCAACAACGACCTGCCTTTCTTCCAGCCCGACCTGCACATCGTTGTGGTTGACCCGCACCGGCCCGGCCACGAAGTAACCTACCATCCCGGCGAAGCCAACCTGCGTCTGGCTGATGTTGTCGTTATCAACAAAATTGATACGGCCGACGCCGCTGCTATTGCCGAGGTGCGCCGGAATGTTCAGGCAGTCGCACCCCGGGCCAGGGTGGTTGACGCAGCCTCGCCAATTACGGTAGACGAGCCTGCCGCCATTCGCGGCCGGCGTGTCCTGGTCGTGGAAGACGGCCCGACGTTGACCCACGGCGAGATGGCCTACGGGGCCGGGGTGGTGGCCGCCCAGCGCTTCGGAGCAGCCGAAATCATTGATCCGCGGCCTTATGCCGTTGGCTCGATTCTGGCGACTTATGAAAAGTACCCGACAACCGGGGCAGTGCTGCCGGCGATGGGTTATGACGAAGCCCAGATGAAGGAACTCGAACAAACCATTAACGCTACGCCGTGCGATCTGGTTATCATCGGTACGCCGATTGACCTGGGCAAACTGCTGGACATCAAGCATTCTCACCAGCGGGTGCGCTACGATTTGCAGGAGATTGGCCGGCCCACCCTGGCCGAAATTCTGGCGGAGAAGTTTAAGCAATGAGTCCCAACAGGTTCGAGAATCGCATCTACCATCTTGCTCCGGCCAGTTATTATCGTCAGCAGCCCCTCGACCAACCTTACCAGCCCGCCACTTTTGCCGAGGAAGGTTTTATTCACTGCACGGCCGGCGCGGCAAAGCTGATCGAGATTGCTAACCTCTACTTTGCTGCCCTTCAGGATGAGTTGTTAGTCCTGGAAATTGACCCGGCCCGGCTGGCCGCCCCCCTCATCTTTGAGCCGCCTATTCCTCCGCAGGCAACGAGGGCGACTGCTTCCAGGCGTCAGCCCGATCCGAACACCTTGTTTCCTCATATTTATGGCCTGCTTAATCGGCCGGCGATTGTCGCCTGTTTCCCGTTAGCGCGTGATGTGACAGGACAATGGCAAATGCCCATTCAATGACCACCGAGCGCTTATGCTAGAAATAAAGTACTGCTCCGGGGCGGGGCACTCGTTCGACTGAATGAGTAGTAACAGAATGAGAAACACAAAGCCTGCCTTCTCTCTCTGGAATTTCAAATGGTCCTATATTCTCAAACTGACAGCTTTTGCGGTGATTATTATTTTGCTTGGCCTGACCCTGATGGTGGCCGAAATCAGCCGGCGCATCGTGACCGGATTAACCATCTGGGACTGCCCGGTCCCAAGCCGGACTCCGGCTGATATAGGGCTGACTCACTATCAAACGGTCCAAATTCAGCCCCAACCCGGCCAAACCCTCACCGGCTGGTATCTGCCTTCCCAAAATGGAGCGGCTGTTTTATTATTACAAGGACACTGGACGGCCCGTGATGGCATGCTGCCGGAAGCCGGCATCCTGGCCCGGCATGGATACGGGATCATGCTGCTCGACCCGCACCCCTGCGCCGGACCAGGTGTTGTCCACACTATGGGCCAGGCCGAAATTGCAGATATTGCTGCTGCGGTAAAATTTATGCGGCAGCAGCCGGACATTATAGGCGACAGAATGGGCGTGTTGGGCTTTTCAATAGGCGGTGTTCTGGCTGTGGAGAGTGCGGCCCGCCTGCCCGAAATTAAGGGGGTGGTCGCCGAAGGGAACTTTGACGATTTAACCACCAATATCACTCCCCGTGGCGCGCGCGAGACCCTGGTCGGGAGTTTGGTCCAAGGCTTTATCGTTTTCTTTTTTCGCTACTACACGGGCACTGACCCGGCGTTGGTCAGACCCATTGACTCGGTTGCCAAAATCAGTCCGCGTCCTCTGTTCTTTATTGCCGGAGAGTATGAGGCTGAGGCTAATCGCACTCAGGCTCAATTTGAGGCCGCCGGCCAGCCCAAAGAACTCTGGCTGGTGCCCCAGGTCGGTCATGGGGGATACGGCGACCGCTGGCCGGAGGAATATGAACGCCGGATTGCCGGTTTTTTTAATGAGCATCTCTTGACTGTGTCGCCTTGAGGAGACAATAGTCTGATTTCAGGAATGCAAAAGTGACTTTTGCACTCCTGAAGTATTTACAAATCCCACTAACTTTAAGGTGTTCATTTGAACAAAAGGAGAACTCTCAACCATGGATAGCCAATCAATGATGACTGCCGTCCGACTTCACGGCCCGTCGGATATGCGGGTCGAACAGATTCCCCATCCGGGGCCGCCGGGGCCAGGTGAAGTATTACTACGGGTTACCGCCGTGGGCATTTGTGGCAGCGATTTGCACAGCTACAAAGATGCTCGTATTGGGGATGTGGCTTTGCAAAGCCCGCTCGTGTTAGGACACGAGTTCGCCGGGGTGGTGGAGGCAGTTGGGCCAGGGCCAGACAACCTGGACGGCAACTTCCATTCGCTGGCGCCGGGACTGCGGGTGGCGGTTGATCCCGCGCAGCCCTGCTGGCACTGTGAAATGTGCGAACTGGGCCAGCCGAACTTATGCCTGCATTTGCATTTTTGCGGCTCCTACCCTGACCACGGCAGCCTATGCCAGTGGCTGCACATGCCCACCCGGAGCTGTTTCCCTGTCCCCGACAGCCTGGACGATGTTAGCGCGGCCATGTTGGAGCCACTAGGTATTGCCATTCATGCCATTGACCTGGCTAAAATCAGGGTGGCGGACAGCGTCGCCATCCTGGGGGCCGGTTCGGTGGGCCTGTTCATTCTGCAATTGGCGCGGCTGTCCGGGGCGCAGCCTATCTTTGTCAGCGATAAGTTCCCCTGGCGGCTCGAAGCGGCCCAGCATTATGGGGCCATCCCGATCAACTGCGACGAGACCGACCCGGTCAAAGCCGTTTTGAGCGCGACACATGGCCGGGGGGTAGATGTCGCTATTGAGGCAGCGTGGGCGGATCACTCCGTCCAACAAGCGGCGGAGATGGCTCGCCTGGGGGGACGTATGGTCATTGTCGGCATTTCTGAGAATGACCGGCTTGAGTTGAAACACTCCACTGTCCGGCGTAAAGGCTTGACCATCCGCCTGGCCCGGCGCATGAAGCATACCTACCCGCGGGCCATTCGCCTGGCTCGCAGCGGCGCTGTAGATCTGCTGCGCGTTGTCAGCCACCGTTTTCCCCTGGAAAAAACGCCGGAAGCCTTTGCAATGAATGCCGTTTATCAAGATCGAGTGGTTAAGGTTATGATCGAGATATAGAGAGGGCGAGTATCTTAATCTAATTCTAATGATTCGTTAACGGATTTCTAACAAAAACTATGGTAATATAGGGGTAGATGGTACGGCAGGGAGAACACAACAAACAATGAGCTGGGTTGTGCTGAGGGTTCCAGTGAGAACCCGCCGCCCACAAAATTTAATTACTTAACCCCTATGCCTACCGCGAGCGCCCTTCAATTGAAGGGCGCTCTCCTTTAAAAAACTAATTGTAGCCATCACTTACGGCGCAGCGAAAACCATCGGTATCGTTCCGGCCCGGAAAGGCCCAGAAGCGATTGGCCGCCCGGACGGCGCGAGCGTCTACTCCCCAGGCTCCCCCCCGCACGACCCGCTGGTTGGCTGAGGTTCCACCCGGTGGGTTGGTTGTCGGCGCATCAGTATAATAGGTAGGATCATATCCATCTGCTACCCATTCCCAGACATTGCCGGCCATATCCAGTGCCCCGTAGGGGCTGGCGCCAGCGGGATAACTGCCTACGGGGGTCGTGTCGTTAACCTCTTTACCAAAGTTCAGGAGTTTAGCATCAGGCGCCGTGTTGCCCCAGGGATAGAGCCGTCCATCCGTGCCGCGCGCCGCCTTCTCCCACTCTGCTTCGGTTGGCAAACGCCGGCCTGCCCAGCGGCAGTATTCGCCGGCCTGAAACCAGGTAACCCCGGATACCGGATGATCGGCATATTCCGGCAGCGGGTAACGGGCTGAATGCATCGGCGTCGTGCAAGCACCCGCTTCTACACAGCGCGCGTACATGGCGTTAGTCACCTCGGTGCGGTCAAGCCAATAGGCATCTAAAAAAGGAGCGTGTTGAGGTTTCTCGTCCTGTTCAGCCTCAGGATCGGCCCTGTCACTGCCCATGAGAAATTGCCCGGCCGGTACGTAAACCAGCGTGGCGCCATCAATCTGAGCGGTGCGGGTAATTACGGCCACAGAACTGACACTCTCCTCTTCGCTAAAACCGAAGCTCGCTACGGGTACAGGATGGTAATCAAACCCTAGACTCTCGGCGCGAAGGGTATGCGGCCCCGGATCAAACCCGGAGATTTCAATATAACCGCCATGCCGGCCCGCCTTCGACCAAATATCCGCGGTATTGCCCCGCCACACTTCGACCCCATCAAACAACACTCGCGCCCAGCCGGTCTGGGGGTCACCCATAAACTGGACGCCCATTGCCGTGAAGGCCCGGTCCGTTGAAGCTTCGATCCAGTCGCCGTTCCACCACAGAACCCGGTTGAACCCAAAGGGAATACTCTCGGCCTGGTAGGTAACGCGGACGCGCTCCGGCTGCAAGTTAGCCGGGCTGTTGGCAAAAGCAATTATATCCGGGGGGTTTTCAAAAAACCGGCTGTCTCCGCCATGAACGGTGACGGTGACGGGCAGCTCCGCCGGAACCGGAGTCGCCGGCAGGGGTTGATGGTCCACACACCCCGGAGGTTGCTGCCCTTGCTGGGGGCTGTCGGGCGATGGACAGGCCAGCCAGGGCTGTTTGCTAAAGTTTTTTCCCCGCAGCTCAAACGAACAGGAATCCTGAATGACCTCTAACTCCAGTTGCCCGTCTGCTAATTTCCAGGTATATTCGCCTTTTTCACCGCAGTAGGGATCGTTAAAGAGGGTCAGCCGGTCGCCGGAAACCGTAAACGAGGCCAGGCTGTGCCAGCCGGTAACGTCGTAATAGATACGCATAACCCCTTGATCGAATTGCAGCTTCCAGACCCCGCCTGCGGGCCGGTAATCGGCGCAGCGCCGGCACAGCCACCACTGCGGCCACGAGGGATCAACTTTGGCGTAGGTTCCGTCTATAGGGCTTTCGACGGGTTCGGGAAGGGGGTCCGTATAGGCAAAAGGAGTTACCCGCAGCAGGTCGCTCCAGCCGCCGGAAGGGATGGTTGTTGCCTGAGGTGTTGCTGTACCGCTGATTACCCCGGCTTCAACCGAAGGGGGCAGCCAAAGGAGACCAAAAAGGCAAAGCAAACCGGCTATACTCAGACCAGCCAGAAACAAGGGTACGTTGCGATGTTTAACGTTCATGGTTCCATTCAGCCTCCCCAGGTAATAGTATTACGTAGCGCGATAGGTGGTGCGGCCCTGCTACTTGTTGCATTTTCATCATTGGCGATAGGCACAGCAATCGGCGGGGAGCAGGCGCTGATTTTTGGATCAGTTTATTACCTGCTATAATTGATTTTGCTGGTAGTAAAATAGCATGAGTGAGGAGGGCTGTCAAATACTTTTTGATGAGATGGAAGTGGAGCCATGGCCCGTAAACGCAGAGAAGCCGGTAACCTGGAATTAATTGGCGGGCAGCTATGCCTGGATTTTACCAACACCTATACCCAAACCGAGGTACTCCAGCATGAATACCTCCACTGCTACCCGGACTTGCTGGCCTGGAGCCGGCACGCCGGCCTGCTGAGCGACGATCAGGCCCGGCAGCTTGATCAGAAAGCAGCGGATAATCCCACTATGGCCGCAGACGTGTTTAATCGGGCCATTGCCCTGCGAGAGACGATTTATCGGATTTTTGCGGCCGTTGCCCGCCAACAGACGCCCCTGCCAGCGGATGTCACTGCTTTGAACGCCTGGCTGGCTGAAGCACCGGGCCGGCCGCAGCTTATTTCGACGGGGGCGGTTTTTACCTGGCAGTGGCAGCAGGATGCGAGTGCTTTAGATACCATGCTCTGGCCAATTGCCTGGTCGGCGGCAGACCTGCTGACTTCGGCTGATTTGCCCCGTGTCCGCCAATGTGCCCGTTCCGACGGCTGCGATTGGTTATTTGTGGATACCAGTAAGAATCAGAGCCGGCGCTGGTGCAGCATGAATTTGTGCGGCAGCCGCGCTAAAATGCGCCGTTATTACCAGCGTAGGCGCGACGGAGTTCAAATCAGGTGACTGGCACTTTTCTCTTTAGTTAACCAAGTGCCAGTCACCTTTAGCCTGGGGGTTCAAATCAGGTGACTGGTTCTTTTCTCTTTTGGCAAAACAATTGAGAACAGCGAAGCTTAGAGCTAACCAAGTGCCAGTCACCTTTAGCCTGAGCAGTTACGGATGTATTCTCAACGAAGCATAAATCCCGCCCGCAAAGGATCCTCCGGGTCAATCAAAAACTCGTGGCGGCCGGTGAGGTGGGCTGTGCCTTCGACTTCAGGGATAACAGCGGGGTAGGAACCAAAAGTCGTCGTGTCAAGGACCCGCCCGGTGAAGCGGCTGCCAATAATGCTCTCGATAGTGAGAGGTTGGTTAACGCCAATCTCACCTCGGGCATGTTGCAGCGCCAACCGGCCGCTCACGCCTGTACCTGTCGGGCTGCGATCTACCTCTCCCTCGGCAAAAACGCAGACATGGCGGCTGTGCCCGCCCTCGGCCAGCGCCGGACCGACGAAAATGACCCCGTAGAGAAAACTCAAATCGGCTTCAAAGGGATGGGGGATGGGCCGGGCGGCCATCACCGCCCGTTTGATGGCCATGCCCTTTTCGATGAGGGGGCGATAATCTTCCGGTGTGCAGGTCAGCCCCAGCTCGCCAGCCTGGACGTAAGCGTAAAAAGCGCCGCCAAAGGCCAGGTCGTAGCGCACCCGGCCCAGCCCCGGCACATCAACAAGCTCATCCAAAGCCAGGACAAAAGAGGGCACGTTTTGAAAGCGGACACGCTGGACCCGCCCTCCCGCGACGACGGCATGAGCCGTAACCAGTCCGGCGGGGGTGTCAATCTTGAGGGTAGTTTCCGGCTCAGTGGCCGGCAGCATCCCCGTCTCCAGGACCACAGTGGCGATGCCGATGATGCCGTGGCCGCACATGGTGCTGAAGCCTTCGTTGTGCATAAACAGGATGCCCAGGTCCGCGCCGGGTGTGACCGGCGGGGTGACGAGGCAGCCATACATATCGGCGTGGCCGCGCGGCTCCCACATTAAGGCTGTCCGCAGATGATCCAACGTTTCTTTCGCGTAACGACGTTTTTCTAAAATGGTTGCGCCGGGCAGGTCGGGGAAGCCGCCGGTGATAACCCGGAATGGCTCGCCCTCGGTGTGGGCGTCAACCGTGGTGATTTTGAGCCAATGGGCTGGGGGTGTCCAATTTTTCATGATAGTTCCTTAAATTAACGTTCACTCTGGAGAAATTAGGGAAGCATAAGGGACTCACCGGAACGAGGGGAACTTAAGCTCCTTTAGTTCCAGGAATTCCCTGAAATTCTTGCTAATTCTAGCCAATTGCCATTAATTCAGCAATCCATAGCTCCCTCAAAAGCTGGCAGAGGGGTGATTTAACCCTGTCCTGCAAATCACCCTAGTAGATTTTGAAAAATAACTCAGGTGGGTATTTCCAGAAGTGGCAAAATTAGATAAGATAAACAGGGATTATGGCAAGAAAGATTTAAGGAGTCCAGCAGGATCAAGAGATGGGCCGGGTACGAGTTTTTATTGTTTCAGACAGTTTAACGTTTAGTGATGGGCTTAAGAGCCTGCTCACGCCTGATGTAGAAATAGTTGGCCAGGAGATAGATGCGACCCAAGCCATTGCGCGCATCAAGGCCCTGAAGCCAGAGGTTATCATTTGGGCCAATACCGGCCTGAACTCCAGTGCGCCTTTAGAGGAAACCACTCTGTTGGAAGCGGTACCCCTCATCAGGATGATCAGTCTAACCCTACAAAATAATGTGATCGTTATCCGCCACTTAGGCCGAAAAACGGTCCGGGTTGCCCACGACCCCCAGGACTTGATAGAAGCAATTAAATATCGTTTACTCCCCTCCCCAGCCAAAAAGAAGCGGCCCAACCTGATTAACAGATTAAACCGGTCTTTGAGGGGAATGCTGTAAAATAAGCTTCACTTTGAATTAACAAATGATAGGGGTAAGGAATGGAACGGGCGCAGATTGTTTCGGACAGGGTCAACAGGATTAAAGGACTTCTCAGGCCAGACACCCCTCCTAAGTTTGCCAAGAGCAAAGCTTCGGACTACCCCAACCCAGCCTTGCTCGTCCCGGCCCAGGCCGCCGAAATTCGGGCTGCATATGAGGCTGCGTTAGAAACGCCCCTTGCTTTTCACGCCCGCCCGCACCTGGTCTTGGCGCTTAGACTGTACCGATTTGGTTTTAATCCCCGCAGCATCTACAACGCCATTCCCCTGGCGGAGTGGGTATTGAAATCCTATGGGCAAAAGCACCTGTCCAACCCCCGTAGATCAATAACCTTTTCCACAAGCTAGGACAAAAGAAGATGCATAAGTTCCCGCGATTCTTCGGGGTTCTTCTTTTAACATGGCTGACCATTGTCATCAATATAGCACGAGTCCGATTGAAACCGCTGCCAATCGGCCACAAATTTCTCCAACTCTTTTAAGTAGGCTGAAATCGCTGCGAGGCCGCTGATAATTTGGCCGTTATCATTAATTGCCGGCAGGGCGACTTCTGGATCGAGATCGTTTTGCAGTTTGTCTTCTTCGACCGTGATCACCCGGTGCGCCACAACCAGTTCTTGCAAGGTGGCTTCGATGTCGGCGCAGGCGGGGCAATCGCAGGGGCGATAGAGTTTGATCATTTTTCCCTGTCACGAAGGAGCCGATTCGTCATGGCTTTCCTTGTTTCCCCTGGAGTTTTCGCCAACTTCGATCTCGAAGAAGTGATCAACCTGCATAATGCGCAGAATCCGCTGTAGATAAGCGTTGGGATTGCGGAGAACCAGGGGGATATTTTTGTCAGACAACTGTTTGTACAGCAGCAGCAGCAACAGCAAACCACGCGAGTCGAAACTGCTGAGGGTACTCAGGTCTATCACAAATTTTTGGGCCTGGGCTGCTACAACTTTTTGCACAAGGGTTTGGTTGTCAATTGCTTGGGAAAAATGAAGCAATTCCGGCTCGATGACGCCATTTATTGCCAGCCACCAGGCATCGCGCGAGTCCTGGTTCGGCTGCTTTTCTAGCCGTGCTATGATCATGGCTAGTTTCCTCCTGAATTTGTCGAATCGCCAGTTAAACTTTATCCCCCTGAGTAAGTCTGAATAGCTGTCTCTTCCTCTGCTTCGAATGGCTCGAGTGGGAAGCCCATCATCTTCTCAACCGTAGTGCGATGCACGCGCCAGCCGTGACCGGCCTTAAAGGCCAGCAGCCGCCCCTGGTTGCACCAGCGCCAGACGGTGCTGCGGCTGACTTTGAGATATTTAGCCACTTCTTGGACGGTTAGAATTTCGTCCATGTTGAAACCCCCAATTGTCAAAATTACAGGAAAACGGCATAATAGGTTTTCTAAATCGGATCCCTCTCCGCCCAGGAAATTTCCACGCTTTGTCGACTTTTAGCTACTCATACCCACTGTTGCAACCTAATTTTAACATGAAATCCTTTTATCTATCAAGTACAAAAGCCGTACAAAATTCGTACACTTTGAGCGATGAGACTGCCAATGAACCTGCCAGAATTCGGCCAAAAGTTGCGAGAATTGAGAACCAGCCGGGGCTTGTCTCAGGCTGCTCTGGCCCGGCAACTCCCTGTAAGCACCGACCTGATTTCCATCTGGGAACGAGCTTATCAACATCGGGGCCGGAGCTGGCGGCCGGACCGAACTGCCGTCCTGCGCCTTATTGAAATCTTTGCTGACTCCTTAACTGGGGCGGAAGTGCAAACGTGGGCTGGGCATGCCGGTTACAGCCTGACTCAGGCAGAGCTGCAAAAGTTTTTTCCCAACCTTCCTCTTCCACTTGAACTCTCCTCTCGACCGCCCGGAACGACGGCCCGGCCTGCTTTGCTGGCTGGGCTGCCCGACACCCATCTGTTTGGAATTAGCCGCGAGCAGCAGCAGCTTCGCCGGGTACTGGATCAGGCTGAAGCACCCTGGCTGATCGCCATTGACGGCATCGGCGGCATTGGCAAATCCTCACTGGCGGCGGCGTTGGTTCGTGAGCTGGTCTCGACGGACCGGTTTCACCGCATTGCCTGGATCAGCGCCAAGCAGGAAGAGTTTTTATCCCGAAGTGGACGTGAAGCTCTCCAGCGGCCCGCCCTCGACGCTGCCACGCTAACCGACACGCTGCTGGAGCAGCTTGGCGAGCCTCTGCTGCTGACTCGTTCCCCGGCGGAGAAGCAGGCGGGCCTGGTTGCCCTGCTCAAAAAGCAGCCCTACCTGGTGGTGATTGACAACCTGGAAACAGTGATTGACTACCAGACCCTGTTACCGGTCCTGCGGGAATGGGCCAACCCTACCAAATTTCTGCTAACCAGCCGCCACACCCTGCACGCCTACGACGATATTTACTGCTTCAGCCTGAAGGAACTGAGCCAGCCGGATGCCCTGGCCCTGCTCAGCTATGAAGCCGAAATTCGCGGTGCGACAGCCCTGGCCAGCGCGACACTGGCCCAACTGGCCAGCATCTACGAGGTGGTCGGCGGCAACCCCCTGGCCCTGAAGCTGGTGGTGGGACAAACCCGGGTGCTGCCTCTGACCCAAGTGCTGGATAATTTGCGGGAGGCGCGCAGCAAAAAGATAGATGACCTGTATACCTACATCTACTGGCAAGCCTGGCATGCTCTGGACGAAGCCGGCCGCCAAACCCTGCTGGTCATGCCGCTTGCCCAGGGCGGGACGCTGGCCCACCTTGCCGCCCTGACCGACCTGGATGGGACCGGCCTGACCCAGGCCCTGGAAGAATTGGTCACACTCTCCCTGCTGGAAGTTAGCGCCGATCTGGAACAGCCCCGCTACCGTATCCACCGCCTGACCGAAACCTTTTTGCTCAACGAGGTGGCCAAGTGGCAAGCGCCACCCTAACTCAGGTAACCGGCTATGCCGCCGTATCCCGACTAAAGCAAAAAAGACCTCTGGCAAGTCTTGCCAGAGGTCTTTTGTATAGCTATTTTTTAGCGCCGAGCGCCGTCACCCGCCATCGCTTCCACGTTGATACTCTCAGCGATCTGGGTCAACATCTTATCTGTTTGCCCTTCCTCGTCGAGGATTTGCTGCAGCGTTTTGGCCGCTTGATTCATGCCTAACAGGTTAGCGTAGGTCCGCGCTGTACCGTAGCTGGCAATTTCATAGTGTTCAACTTTTTGAGCGGCGGCAATGAGGCCGGCGTCCATCACCTCAGGTTCAGCCTTTTCCTTCATTAACTCGGCGCCTTCCTCAATTAAGCCTTCCATAGCCTTGCACTTTTTACCCCGGTTATTGCCGCTCACTTCGGTTAAAACCTGCTCGACCCGCTCCAGGTGCCCTTTGGTTTGCTCCAGATGGCGTTCAAAGGCCTGTTGCAGTTCCGGCGATGAGGCTGCTTTGGCCATTTTGGGCAAGGCTTTGGTTAGTTGATTCTCGGCGTCCTTCAAATCTTTGAGCTGGTCAATAAACAAAGTTTTTAATGAGTTGAGTTCCATACTTTTCTCCTGTTTCTGCTATAAATAGACTCTAATTACTTATAAGATTCTGGTCTAGCGTACACCTACAGCCCTTCTAGCTTCTTCCCAGGCATGACGAACCGCATCTTTAAACTGGTCCCACGACTCAACATACCGCTCTTCCCAGGCATGCCGTGCTTCCGGCTCCACTTCGGCCCAGGTGCGGTTTTGAAAGCGGGCGTCGTGAGATAAATTATAGCCGTAATGGTAAGCTGGCTCATAATCGCTGTAGGCGGAGCCATTTCTGGCATAGTGGTTAATATAGTGCCGCCGGAAGTTGTCTTCATAGGTATCGTAATCATCCTCCAGCTTGAGGGAACGAGTGCCTTCTTCCCAGGCATAGGCAACCGCAGCTTTGAACTGATCCCAGGTACCCGGGTTCTTTTCTTCCCATGAGGCGCGCACTTCCGATTCCACTTCCCTCCAACTTCGGCTGCCGTAGTAGTAATTATAGTTGGCCAAATCGAGGCCGTACTGGTATGCGGCGGCATAATCATCGTAGTTGTATCGGCTATTAACATAGCTGCTTTGATAATGCTGGCGAAACCTGGCTTCATACCGGTTAAATTCATCAGGATCAACACCCGTAAAAGCAGAGCGATAAGCCTTATCGGAGGGTAACTGTTGGCTCGCGTCAGATGTGGAGTCAGAGGTAGAGGGCCTCCAGCCTTCCTGCTGCCACTGGCCAGTGCGTTCGTTAAGATTAACGGGGTGATGGCGGTCCAGAATTTCTTTCGCCTGGTCAACCCCCTCATCATCTGTCTGAACGGTTAGCAAGACGCCGCCGCGCCGAATCCCTTCGACGTAGGAATTGGCCTGTTCTGTAGGAATGCCCATCTCAATGAGAGCGCCCAGCAGGCCGCCGGTAACAGTTCCGATCCCTGTACTCATCAGGGCGGTGATCAGGGGACCAGCGGCAATAATGGGGCCAATGCCAGGAATCAATAAAACTCCCAGGCCAACCAGGAGGCCGCTAATGCCTCCAACAAGGGCGCCAGCGCCGACATCAACGACCGCGTCTTCGTGATGCCCTGTCTCTTTGCTTGTCTGCTGCAAATCACCCAAATGGCGCCGATATTGGCCTGAAGCGTCGTTCGCGGCAAGGCTAATGTTGTCGCGATTAAAGCCGCTCTCTACTAAATCTTGCGTGGCCTGCTGCGCTTCTGCCAGCGTATCGTACAAAGCTACCACCGTTGTCGTCACAACGATCTCCTTTCTTCACCGTTCTTAGAGATGGATTGTGCCCTTCCAGACATAGACATAGCCTATCATAACGGCTTTTAGTTCATTCTGCCTATACCCGCCTAGGCTAAATTTGGTGAAAAGAAAGAGCTATTTTCCAGTAGCTCTAGTAGATGGATAAAGATAACCTGATCCTGGCTGAGCTAATTGTAATAATGAGAGGGAGGCTCAAGGGTTACTGTGGTTCGCTCGATCATGGTCTGGCCGCACTGGGGACAAAGTGAAGGATCAAATTGCCCATACCAGGTTAGGCGATTTTGCAGCAAGAAGAGAGTTATCTTTTGATAACTCTAGGAGGAGTTCTCTTAGCTTTCGCTGCTCAGATGGCTACTTTGCCACATAAAAAAAGTAGCTCGAATGAGCGAGAATCCGGAGAGGAGTTAGTTGTTCAAGAGGGTAACAACTGGGGTTAAGTAGCAAGCGAGGTGGTCTATACCCCGCCTATCTCTGTCGCCAAGGATAAGCCGACACTGGGCCTTAGGCGGGGTTGAGGGACATAAGGGCTTCGTTCGCTCATATTTACCCGGACCTTCACCCTGCTTTGAGACTGACCGTACAACCACCAGTAGATGGCTTGAGGGTAAGCGGGCTGCCACTCGACCGGCCAGATAAATTTTCCGGGCTGCCAGCATTGGCGCAAGTTTAAGTCAAGCTGCTCTATTTCTTCAGCGATATAAGATTCAGGATAACAAGTGAGGATGGAGAGTTTTTGAAAGATATCCTCGATGATAACCCGGTTCTCGACCTCAGTCTCATAACAGTTGGCCTTGCTTTCTTCCCTGGCCAGTTGCTGGACATATTCACGCCACTGTCGAAGGCGAGCTTCCAGTTCGCAGCTTATTTTTTGCTTAAATTTCTCCGTATTGTAATAAAGCAGCCGGTCGAAACGGGCCACGGTGACATCTAATCTATCTTGGGCCAGGGCGTTCAGGGCAGAACTACGTAAGGCCAAGAGGCGATTTTGACACATTAAATAGTTGCCCAGTGTTACCGTTGTTAAGCCAGCATACGTGCTGGGCCAAAAGAGTATTTCACTGCCAAGATAGGCTGTCATCTCGCCAACCATCATCTCTACTCGTTTTAAATCCTGTGTTAATTTTTGTTTTCCTGTTGGCAACATGCTCTGTCTACACTTTCATTTTTCATACAGGTCACTGTTTTTGAATAACATAGCTTGGGTTTAACCTTGTAAGAGGGATTGTCCGCCATCAATCCATATTTCTGTTCCGGTGATATGGCTGGCCGCATCTGAGGCTAAAAACAGCACCAGTTGGCCCACCTGTTCAGCGTGGCCCGGCGCCCCTTCGGTCAAGGGGATAGCGCCTTCAGGATACTCGACCGGTTCTTTAATCTCCTCCAGGTCTTTGCGCTCGGTGCTTTGATCAATATTTGTTTCAATCGCTCCCGGACAGATGACATTAACTCGGATCTTGTGTTTAGCTAGCTCCAAAGCGACCATTTTCGTGAAGGCCACTTGAGCCGCTTTGGAACAGGCATAAGCGGTTGCTCCGGTATTGCTGAACATGCGGGTGCCGTTTACCGAAGAGGTAATAATAACAGCGCCGCCCTGCTTTTTCAGATAAGGGACAGCACATTTAACCGTTAAAAATGTACCTTTCAAATTAATGCCCAGGGTTTTGTCCCACTCTTCAACGGGCAGTTCTTCCAGCGGCGCCCAGAGGCCGTTGATGCCGGCATTAGCAAACACAATATCAAGACGCCCCCAGCGCCGAATCAGTTGCTCAACGGCTTGCTGCATCTGCTGCGCATCGGCCACGTCGGCTACAAGGGGCAGCGTCTCATATCCGCCCTGCTGAAATTCGGCATTTGCCTCGTCAATGTGCTCTCTGTCGTCACCCAGAAGAGCAACCCTGGCCCCTTCTTTGGCCAACAACAAAGCTGTGGCTTTCCCAATCCCGGAACTGGCTCCGGTTACAATAACCACTTTTTCAGTAAACCGCATTAATCCCTCTCTGACTTTGTCTGTTGTACCCAAAATTAAAAAGGAATAAAGTTCATCCAGGGATGAATTTTATTCCCGTATGTTTGCTTGTATTGCCCTGCAGAAGAGCATATCATGTAATAATCCTCCCGGCTATACTAACCTGAGCGATATGCTAGAGCACAACAGAGTTATCTTTTTATAGCTCGATTGGGCTATAAAGTCACCTGCTGAAGCCCACATTTAACTTCGAGCCATCATCCGGCGCAAGAGGAGCCAGGCCCCAAAAAAGAGACCGACCCCAATGGCAGTCAGGCCGGCGAGTAAAACGGAGTTAGCCAGAAAGCCGCGTAACATAATATTCTGAAGCAGAGAAATCCCATAAGTAGCCGGCATAGCCCAGGAGACAACCTGGACCGGTTTCCAAAGGGTGTTTAAATTTACAAAAGCTCCACTGAAGAAAACACTGGTCAGCAGCAAGATCATGGAGTACTGCACGGCCTCGCTGTCAGTTTTGGCGATGATAGAAATGACAAACCCCAGCCCCAGGGATGTAAAAATAAGCGCGGCGATGCTCAGCGTATAGCTTAACCAGCTACCTAGCAGGGGTACCGCTAACCCGTAAACGACGGCTAGAGTAAGAACAGCGGCAAGAATGCCGGCAAAAAATAAGTAGCTCAAGTATTTTCCCAGTAACGTCTCAAATGCGGAAACAGGGGAGACGCGAAAGAGTTCCATGGTTCCATCCCGTTGTTCTCGTACAATAGACAGCGCGGCCAAGGTTACGGCCAGGTGCTGCAAGAGGAGGGCAATGACCGCAGGCGCAAAAAAATCGGAGGGTCGAAGCTGGACGGTGGCTACACTTTTGGCTTCGCTGCGGAACGGTTTAACCAGCACGTCGGCGTCAATACTCTGAAATTCCCCCAGTAACGTCTCCAATTTGGAGAAATCCGCCTCAATTTTATCGAGTTTTTCGACAGTGGCTCGATTATCGGGGTTCGAGCTGTTTGGTTCATTGAGGGAGTGGGTATCTTCACGGATATTTGTCAGCAGGTCTGAAATGATCTGGCTGTCTTGGCTGTTATCACCGATTATGGCCTGTTGGACACTGCCAGCTAAACCCAGCGTAGCACCCGCTACCACATCTACGGTGCTGACATCACTTTCCAATTTTTGCTTGTATTGATCAACCCGGGCTTCATCATTAGCGGCCAGTGCCTGGCGCATATCGGCGATGGTCTTACGGGTGGCAGCCAGCGAGTCGTGGATAGACAGGGTATTCTGCTGGCCCTCTTGGGTAATCGTGCGCAGCACCCGGCGATTTATTTCGTCGGCGTACACCCGGCCAAAAATGTTGACATACTCTACTTGAAAGGGATCAATTTCGTAATGGTTCAGTTCAATAGTGATGGGTTGGCTGTGGCGGATCAGCTCGTAGGCATTCCCTGGGATAACGGCCACTATGTCAACTTCTCGCCGCCGCAGTTGTTCAATGGCCTGGGCTTGATCGTCGCTTATGCCCATAAAGATGAGCTGCGGCCCCAGGGTGGTCACGTACTCCTGGAGCTGCTGGGCAAAATCGCTTTCTGTTTTAGGAATTACAAAGAGGGTCCGCAAGGCCTGGGGATCATTCCGAAAACCCAGGCCAAACAAAAGCAAAATAAGAAACGGCCCCAAGACCAGCGTCAGCACCAGCATCGGTTGGCGTAGAATAATAAAGATTTCCTTACCCAAAAAGGCGGAGACCCGGATCAGAAAACGAGCGAGCCTACTCATTGGCGTTTTCCTTCTTGACCAGTTCGACGAAAACGTCGTCAAAGGGTGGGAGAAATTCCTGAATGGATTCGACCTTTAGGCTCTGCGCCTGGCACCACTCCAACAGAGCGGGCATAGCGGTACTCGCTTCGTCCACCGTCAGGCGCACGGTATTATTATCTATGCGCTGTATTTCGCCTTGCACCCCCGGAACTTGATAGAGCTGCTGCAAATCGTCATAACCGATGCGGTCGGTGGTGCGTAAATCCACAACTTCGCCGCCAAAGGCCCGCTGCCGCAGCCCATCCGGGGTTTCGATCATCAGCAAGCGTCCCTGGGACAGCACCCCTACATAATCACAATAAGCAGCTTCACCCACGTACTGGGTGGTCACAAACAAGGTGCGGCCCTGGTTCTGCAGATCCTTGAAATGATCCCAAAACTTACGGCGCAAAACCGGATCAATGCCGGCGGTTGGCTCATCCAGAAAGAGCAGCTCCGGGTTATGGACCAGGGCCGCGGCCAGGCTCAGCCGGCGCTGCATCCCCCCGGAAATATTTCGGGCTAATTTGTGTTTGTGCTCGCTCAACTCGACAAAGTCGAGCAGGGAATTAAGCCGCTGGCCCCGCCGCAGGCTGACGCCATACAGGGATGCGGCAAAATTGATGTTTTCCCAAACACTTAAATCCTGGTAAAGCGCGAAAAGCTGGGGCATATAGCCAATTTTTCGCTGGATATGCTGGCTAAATTTTTGGGGACGTTTACCCAGCACCCAGACCTCCCCTCCGCTTGGTTCATAGAGGCCGGTCAAGAGGCGGACTGTAGTAGTTTTGCCACAGCCGCTCGGTCCAATAAAACCAAAAATAGTGCCTCGCGGAATCTCAAAAGTAATATCTTGTACGGCAACCTCGTTGCCAAACTGCTTGGTTACTCCTTTTGCTTCGATAACCTTATTGTTTTGAGCCAACTCCACCACAATTTTGCCTTTCTATTCCAGAGTTTTAAAGAATAAGGGAGCGCCATCACCACCGATGGGCTCCCTATCCCCGGATGCAGCTCATCCCTAAAATACTCTCAGCAAAACTAACACCAGGACCACCACCAGGATAAACCCCAAAACCCCACTTGGGCCGTAACCCCAGCCTCGGCTGTAGGGCCACGCCGGGATGGCTCCCAGCAGCAGCAGGATCAAAAGGATGAGTAAGATCGTGCCTAACATGTCATTTCTCCTTTCTGTTTGGTTAATCAGTCAAAGTTGTTCAAAAATAGCCGGCCGGTTCGTTCTAGCCGCTTGAAAGAGATGACTCTTTGAGTAATGCCGTTATTGTAGCATCTTTAACTGCCCCGTTCTACACTGAGTCGGGTGACTTTGCCAACAAAAAAGAGCTATCCTTGATAGCTCTTAATCAGGTTCATCTCCCTCTGTTATTACCCGGTTGGGTAATCTCTCTACAACTTAAATAGCTCTTAAGGGCAATTGGTATTATAAAATGCGATCGGCAACCATTGCCACAAATAGTACGGCCAAATAAATGAGCGAGTATTTATAGAGCCACCAGGCATTTTTTAGATTAAACCTGCGCCGGACCTGTACCGCCGAGTAAATAAACAGACTGCCAAACAAGAGCGCTACTGTCGCAAAATAGGGTCCTAGATAGCCAAAAACGACGGGTAAAAGGGTTAAAATGACCAGGGGAAACGAGTAAAGCACAATGTGAGTGCGGGTAGCTCGCTCCCCGTAAACCACAGGATGCATGGGGATACCGGCCAGCTTGTACTCCTTGTGCAAAATCAGGGCCAGGGCCCAAAAGTGGGGAGGAGTCCAAAAGAAAATTATCGCGAACAAAAAGAAGGCCAGCGGGGCAAGTTTACCGGTTGCGGCTGCCCAACCAACCAGGGGTGGAATGGCCCCTGCGCCGCCGCCAATAACAATATTTTCGGGCGAACGGCGCTTGAGCCACTTGGTGTAGATAAGCACATAGTAAATAATTCCACCGACAGCCAGCCCCGCGGCCAACAGGTTGACCCCCACGGCCAGAATAATAAAAGCCGCGAAACTTAGCATAAGGCCAAAATAGAGCGCCTGTTCCGGCCTGAGTCGCTCGGCAGGCAGCGGCCGGCGGCGGGTCCGGTACATCACTCGATCAATATCCCGGTCCAGGTAACAGTTAAGCGCGCCAGCGCCGCCAGCAGCCAGGTAGCCCCCCAGCAAAGTCAATCCAATGGTTGCCGGTGGTGGTAGCGTCTCACCGGCAATGAGCATGGCCGAAAGGGTGGTCAATAAGAGGAGTGAAACGACGCGCGGTTTGGTGAGCGCCAGGTAATCACGCCAATTGCCTCGAACTCCTTGAAAAACTTTGGAAACAGTTGAAATATGCGTTTGGGTTCTGTTTAACATAAGATTATACTGCGCTAAGTAGCACCTACGGGTTAATAACTGACCTGCAGCGGCTCCTGGCTGTTTAGGCTGGCTTCAACTTCTAAGATGCGCCGATCCCTTACCAGGGTTAAAGTCTCTTTGGCCTTCGTTTGAGCAGGCAGTTGGGTTTGCCAGCCGGCGGGCTGTTGCCGGTGAAGTTTGTAAACGGGCCAGTCCTGGGGCGTATCGGCTAAGGTTAGCTTGAGCATAGCGGGTGTACCCGCTGAACCTGCTGCTTCGTGCGAGGTTATAAGAGCGGGGTCAGGACATCCTCTGGTTCGCTGCTGGTCTTGCTTCATCTCTATAATAAACTCAACCGGTCTTTGCGGGGTGGCCAGGATTGTTAGGGTGTTCTGGGTCAGCAGGTAGAGGGCGACCAGGGCGAGGGCAGTTAAGACTCCGGTCCCAATGAGGAGGATATTGTCGTGCCGTGGGCCTAAATCGCCTTCTTCCAGGCCGGGCTGGGTGCGGAACAGGGGATAGAGGAACATGCCCATTATACCGCCGAAGACAAAGGCACCAAGCCAGAACAAAATCCAGCCTAAACTGGCCGTTTGCGTCGTCCCCACCGCCTGGGTTTCCAGCCGGGAGAGGACAGGGGGATTTTCGCCGATTACAAGTAAAAAACCCGGCAATACTCCACCTAAACGCAGCGTTGCCGGGCCGATTTGAAGGAACAAGTTCTTGACTATTGGATTGTCGTTGGTTGGCCCCATTTTTGCCTCCAAAAAGTCAATCTACATTCAATTACTTCGATAAGCTGCAAGTTGGAGTGGAACGCTGCGGGAGTTCTTCCCCGTATTGTATGCTGTTATTGTTCTCTTTGCCTACACTAACTTGGGTGGTTCAAGGCATTGAAGAAGGATTATCTTTCTGATCTTTGAAGATAACCAACCGGGTAATCCTGATCCCCTAGTCGAGCTATATCCCCTGCCATTAGATTCCGGTATTTATGGGGTAAAGGGAAAAGAAATCTTTACATTTAACGGAAAAGAAAACTTTACAGAACCGCCCTGGTTGAATAAGGGCAAAAGGGCCTTTTATGAGCTTCTTGGAATTATAAAAAATACTCCTTCTATGTCTGAGAAGGTCGCCCATTAGAGTGTAGGGCGCAGGCAGGGGAGATGTTATAGTAGTGATAATTCTATTCATCTCACCGCTGGTTTATCCATAAAACATTTACAACAATAACTCGGAGAATTGAATATGGACACCATTGAATCTGGAGACCGCTCCCCAAAAATCGGCCTGCGAGAATATTTTCGAGTGGGTGCGTATGAGCATGTCGAACGGGTTTTGGCAGACATGCATCTGCTTGGCGTAACCGAGTTATGCACTTTTATCTCCTGGACCACGTGGAACACACCTGTAGGCCTAAAATGGTATCAGTGGTTACTGCCCCGTCTGGCCCCGGAGGTAAATGTCCTTCCCTGTGTCGTTTATAGACCTCCCTCGCTGAACCTTGCCCCGGCAACAGGCGCCTCTCGGGTCTTCGCTGCCGGGACGAACGGCCATTCCCCCCAGCCCCTGACCGCCGCGCGTACTGCCAAAAATTATGGCGATTTTGTGGAGGCGGTTATTGACCGCTTTGGCGATTGTTTCGAGTGGATTGAACTACGGCCTGAACCGGCTCAAGGAGGCGGCTGGACTTTAAGCCCGCCCTGGTCCGTTTTTTGCGAAATGATGGGGGTGGCTGCCTACCGCAGCCATCAGCGAGGTAAGAAAACAGTCCTGGCTGGCCTGAATCCCACTGATCCGCATTGTTTATCGTTGCTGACTGAACTGGGAGTCATTGACTACGTTGATGCCATCGGCATCAACAGTTACTCTGGCGGTCAAAACCAACTCGGGGAGAGCGGGCCTGACGCAGGCGCTAAACTACGCGGTTTCCTTAATCAATTTGAAATCAATACCCAATTGTGGATTACGGATACCGGCTTTTCTACCTGGCAGCACGATGAGTACGGACAGATAGGGGCATTTTTGAAAACCCTGACCGCACCGGTAGAACGAATTTATTGGACCTCGATTTATGATCTTGATCCAAATTTGCCTAACAGGGAGCACTTTTTCTCAAATGAGCAGGGGCATCACTTTGGCCTCAAGCATGGGGATGGAACTCCCAAACTTCTCTATCGGCTCTGGACAAAGGGAGGATTTGAAGCAGTCCGGGATACCTTTAAGCTGGCGACCTGCCCTTCAACCCTGAAAAGCAGGGGTAAAGAAGCCGTCTTGATAACGGGCGGCGCCGGGTTTGTCGGGACAAACCTGGCCGAACGTTTGCTGGCCGCCGGACATTCAGTCTTGATCTTTGATAACCTTTCCCGGCCCGGCGTCGAACAAAACCTGCGTTGGCTGCGCGAGCGGTATGATCGCCGGCTGCATGTTGAAATCGCCGATGTCCGCAACGCCTCAGCTCTAAAAAGGGCAGTCCGGTATGCCGGCCAGGTTTATCATTTTGCCGCTCAGGTGGCCATGACGACCAGTCTGAAGAATCCGGCGCATGATTTTGGAGTGAACGCTCAGGGAACGCTCAACCTCCTGGAAGCGCTGCGTTCTTTGCCAGACCCCCCTCCTCTGATTTTTACTTCCACCAACAAGGTCTATGGGGCGCTTGACGACATGGCGTTGCGCGTCACGCCCAGTCGTTACGAACCGGTCAACGGTGAAAAAGCCAATTGCATTGGCGAGAATACCCTCCTCGATTTTCACGGGCCTTATGGCTGCTCAAAGGGTACAGCCGATCAATATGTTTTAGATTACGCCCGCATCTTCGGACTGCCTACCGTCGTGTTTCGCATGAGCGGTATTTACGGGCCTCACCAGTGTGGCACTGAAGATCAGGGCTGGGTCGCTCACTTTTTAATCAAAACGATTGACCACCAACCCATTTCTATCTACGGCGATGGCAAGCAGGTCCGCGATATTTTGTTTGTCAATGATTTGGTCGAGGCGTTCTTACTGGCTCAGAAAAATATTGCTGCTCTTTCTGGCCAGGCATTCAACATAGGGGGCGGGCCAGGCAATACCGTGAGCTTGCTTGAACTCATTGACCTGATTGACCAGATCCACGGCCAGAAACCCAGGCTGTATTTTGACCAGTGGCGTCCGGGAGATCAGCGCTATTACGTGTCAGACATTACAAAATTCCAGGAAGCAACCGGCTGGCAGCCGCGAGTCAGTGTGCGCGCCGGCGTTGAAAAACTATACCGCTGGTTCCTTCGATCCCGGCAGATGTCCCTCGAACCCCTCTTAACCCTGGAAGTTGCTAGCGCACAACTCTAAAGACCAAAAGTAAGGAGCTTTACGATGACAAAAATCCTAAACGTTAGCCAAAATGGCTCAAGCAGTTACACGGGGCAAAAAAGCCAGCTTTTTCTGCCCTCTTCCTTCCCCCGCTCAACCGGTGAAAAAATGCCCTTCGTCTTTGCTGCCAGCCGGCTGGAGAACGGGACCAAAAATATGAAGGCTTTGGAGGCGGTCGCGCCACGGTTGCCCTGGCCCATTTACATGGCCGGGCCGAAGGAGGTCAGCGGCGACCCGGCGCGACTTCGGCACATCAACGGGGTGGGACGGGTGGATTTTGAGGAACTGCAATTGTGGTTCGCCTGGGCCTCGATCTGCCTTCTGCTCGCGGGCGACGAATCCTCTCATCTGCCGGTTCTGCAAGCAGCTCGCGCGGGGTGCGCTCTGGTATTGAGCGATACCCCGAGCCTGCGCCGCGTGTGGGGTGATGCGGCGTTGTATGCCCCCTCCAATGATCCGGAAACTCTTGAGGTAGCACTTGTTTTATTAATTGTGGACTCGATCTACCGCGACATCATGGCCAAGCGGGCCTTTGCTCGTGCCCAGAAATTGGCCTCGGAACGAAGAGCGGGCAGTTACTTCTCACAGAGGAGCAGTGCATTTAAGGTCGTTTGAAACCCTGAGCCTCGTCTGGAAAAAGTTGACCTAATCCAAAAGGTGACAGGCACTTATTGGACTACTCATTGGGCTTATTTGAACAAAACCAGCCTGTTTTACGTTGAAAAGTGCCTGGTTTATAGCTTATTCGCCTGTTTTGGGTGATGTCGAGTAAGTGTCTTCTCTTTCTTCTAACGACTGGACCACGTGAGTCAAAATCTTTGACTGTAAGTACAGCAACTCAATGATAGTTTCGTCACCCAGTTTTCGGCCTTGCCGCCACATCTGGATACAATTCTCAATTGACTCCAGAACTTCTTTGATCTCTTTTATCATTTTTAACCCCGTTAATCTACATTTTCGGGTCGAGGCTCCAGGGTCACGGTTACATCTTGTTGCTGGCCATCGCGCAGAATAGTCAGAACTATGGTCTCACCTGGATTTTTAGAAGCCACAGTTACCAACAGATCGGCAAAATCAGCCACCGGTCTCCCGTCGGCCTCGACGACCACATCTCCTCCCACCGGCACTTCCAGCCCGCCAACTTCTTGAAAACCGGAAGAGCCTTGTAGACCCGCTTCGTCGGCGGGACCATTCGGCACCACGTCGGCAATATAGGCGCCCAACTGGCTTTCCAGTTGGTTGGCTTCCATAACCGTCAAACTCACGTCACCCCCCTGGACGCCCAGCCACGGCCATTGGTAGGCGCCATGCTCAATAAGGGTTGGGGCGATGCGCCGGACGATATTAGAAGGGATGGCAAAGCCAACCCCGGCGTTGGCCGGCATCGCACTCCGGCTCAAAATCTGCGCATTCACCCCAACAACTTCACCCCGCAGGTTGAGCAACGGCCCGCCGGAGTTACCCGGGTTGATGGCGGCGTCGGTCTGAATTGCCTGCGGAATGACAAACGGCGTCGAGCCGGTAGGAATAGTTCTGCCGACGGCGCTGACAATGCCGACGCTCATGCTGCCGCCTAATTCAAAGGGGTTGCCAATGGCTACCACCCACTCACCCACCTGCACCTGGTCGGAGTCGGCCAGCGGCAGCGGGTGCGCGCCCTGGCCCAACTGCTCAACCCGAAGGATGGCTAAATCGCTCTCCGCATCGGCCCCAATCACTTCAGCCTCAGCCTCAGTTCCATCATAGAAGACAACAGTGACCCGGGTGGCGTCGGCAATGACGTGATTATTGGTGACAACGTGCCCCTCGGTGTCTAAAATAAAGCCCGACCCCGCGGCTGCGCCCCCCAGCGTTTCCCGTTCAATATAAACCTGGATGCTGACCACGCCGGGATTGAGGCGTTCGTACAGCCCGGCCAGCGAACCGGCCTCTAACCCGGGCAGCGGCGGCGTAGTGACCGTGGACGAGATGGGTGGCTCGACTCCGTCTTGAGCGGCGGGGGTGAGCGTAGGCAGCACTTCATTGGCCTGCTGCTCCTCGGCGGGCAGCTCCGGCTGGCTCACCTGCCTGACCGGCATGGCCATTGTCCGCACCAAAGGAAACACCAGCGAACCGACCAGCACTAAAAGCAAAATCAAAATGGCGCACCCCGCGCCAATGCCCAACGTTACACTTCTTCTATTCATGGCTAATTCCTCATTCTCTAAGACTCAGTATAAAAATTATCCTCTCCTTTCTCTCGTTCCCACGCTTCGCGTCAGCTTGGGGACGAGAGGACAACGAGAGGAAACTATTTCTGCCCGCCATTTTGACCGAAGGGTGACGTGCCATAATGGGCCAAAAGGTCAGCCGGATCGTGATAAATGGCAATGGCCCCGGCCAGGTCCGGGTCGGTCCAGCCCCCGCAGCGCAGAGCAATCAGGGCGATGCCGGATTTTTGGGCCGCCTGCAAATCATAAGGTGTATCACCCAGCATCACTACTTCTGAGGGCGCGTATTCCATTTTTCCCAGGGTTGCCTGAACAATGTCCGGATCTGGTTTTGAATGTTCGGCGTCGTCCGATGATGTCTTTTCCTGAATAAGGTCAGTTGCGCCGGCCATCTCCAGCAGTCTACCCAGTTCATCTTGTTCGGCTGAACTGGCGACAAATAACTCTATGCCGTCATCGTGCAGCCGCTGGAGCAGCTCTCGCGTCTGGGGGAAGGGTTTGAGGCTGGGCAAATAGTCTGTCTTAAATATCTCGGCCCGGCGCTGGCTAATGCGCCGGCCTGTGGGGCTGTCTTTGCTCAGGCCGGTGACTTCCGGCAAAAGCTTATCACTGCCCATGCCGATCAGGCGGCGAATCTGCTCAAAAGACACCTCGAAGCCTTCCGCTTCGAGCGCCTCTAGCCAGGCCTGGGCATGGGCATCGTTACTGTCAACCAAGGTTCCATCTACATCAAGGATGACTCCCTGAAAATTGGACATACAAAGCTCCTTGCTGGGATTATTAAGATTTTATCACGTCCAGAACTTCACCCCTACACCAAAATGGGTGACTTTGAGGAAGCAAAAAGAGCTATCTTTCGATAGCTCTTGTCGTTACCGCCGTCTCGATCCCAAACTCAGTTTGGGATCGAGACGGTGCGGACGATTATTTCTTGTAGCGTAAACTGATCCGTGTCCCCTGGCCGGGAGCGGTCTGAACTTCCAGGCTGCCGCCGACGCTCTCGACCCGTTCGCGCATAATCTGTAAGCCAAAACTGGAGGTTTTTTCCTTCGTTTTTTCCAGATCAAAGCCTCGCCCCTGGTCTTCGATGCTGATCAGCACCTCTCCATTTTCCTGGCCCAGCCGAATAACGGCCGAATTAACATGGGCGTGCTTGCGAACATTGATCAGGGCTTCCTGGATGGTACGGACCAGTTGGGAGGTCACTTCGGCTGAAAACTCAAACAAAGCCGGATCGGCTTCTTTCACCACCTGGATCTCCAATTTGTAAAAGCGGCGATACTTGTCAATGTATCGCTCCAACACCTCCATGAAGTCCATCCCCGCCAGCACCTTGGAGCGCAGGTTAAAAATCTCCTCGCGCACGTCGGTGTAAGTCTCGCCGATAACCTGCTTCAACTCCTGGAGATTAGCTTCAGCCGCTTCGGTATGATGGCTCAGCAGCAGGGTATGGGTCATGGCAATTTTTATATTCAAATAGCCCAAGGCCTGGGCCACCGTATCGTGCAGCTCCTGGGCCAGGCGGTTACGCTCGCGCATCTCGGCCAGGAGGGCCAGGCGCTGCTGGCTGGCTTCGGCCTCCA
>JAHDWA010000015.1:0-200412 GCA_023382535.1 Anaerolineae bacterium
TCTGTATTGACGACTGGCCGGCCCACAAAAATGGGTGGCTACTCCCTAACCATGTAACACATACTATAGCACTGAGTGAAACCCATGTCAAGAAGTTTTGTCACTTTGCTTTTTTCCGCAACCGCGCCGCCGCTTCGGCCAGACGATTGACATCAGGTTTGCGTTTACTGCCAGAACGCTCGGACGGGGTGGGATCAACCGGCCGCTTAGCGCCATCGGGCATCGTGGCCCCTGAAAGAGTCAGGGCGGCATTGAGTTGAGCTTCACTGATTTTGGCTTCGCGCAGGTTGGCTTCGCTTAAATTGGTTCCGCTCAGGTTGGCTTCGCTCAGATCAGCTCCGCTCAAATTCGCCCCGCTCAAGTTGGTTTGACTTAAATCATTGCCGACCAATTGGGTCTTCTGCAAGTTAGCCCCGCTTAAATTAGCCCCGTGAAGGTTTGTTTTATGCAGGTCAACCCCCTGTAAATTGACCTCCATCAAAGCCGCCTCTTTCAAATCAGCGGCCCATAGAAACGTCTTGCTCAGGTCGGTTTTACTCAAGTCAGCTTGATGTAAATTTGCTTCCCGTAAGTTGGTTGCATTTAAATTGGCGCCGCTCAACTTGGCTTTGATCAAATCGGCTTTGTTCAAATTGGCTTCCTGCAACTGGGCCTGAGCTAATTCAGCCCCAGCCAAACGGGCATCACGCAGGTTGGCCCGGCGCAGATTAGCCTGGCTCAAGTTGGCCTGGCTTAAGTCGCTGCCTTGCAGATTCGTTTCGGTCAAGGTGGCCCCCTCAAGCTGAGCTGCCTTCAGACTGGCCTGGCGCAGGCAGGCATGGCCCAGGTTAGCCTGGCTTAAGTTGGCCGTCTCCATGCGGTCGCCGGTTAAATCGGCTCCGCTGAGATTGGCCCCCGCTAGAATGGCCCCGTGCAGCCTTGCTCCGATCAATTTACTCTGACTTAGATTTGCTCCGGCCAGGTTGGTGCGAAGCAAATTGGCCTTGTTCAGGTTCGCTCCGGCCAGGTTGGCCCCGCGTAAATTAGCCCCGCGCAAATCCAGGTGCTGTAAGTCGGCGGTGCGGAGGTCGGCCTGGCTGAGGTCGGGTATCTTACCCTCATGGCGAGCTGATTTGATCAGTTTGATAGCTTCTTCACGTTGCATGGTGTCCTCGGAGCTACTGATAATGTTTTTGCACAGACCTCCCAGGTCTTAAAGACCTGAGAGGTCTAAAAAATCAGCGCACGATAAAATCCGTCCCGTGCTCGCTGGGTTCATCATAGCGAAAGAGGATGCTCTTGAGTTGGGCGCTTTGTGGTCCTTCCTGGCACCAGGCCAGCAGCTTTTCCACGCTTTCGTCGTCGCCCTGGGCATCTATTTCAATCCGGCCATCCGAGAGATTCCGAACGAAGCCGGCCAAACCAAGCCTTTGGGCTTCCTGTTGGGTGTGATAGCGAAAGTTAGCGCCTTGCAGCTTGCCCTCGATTAAAATACGAACCCGTTTCATCTCCAATCAACTCCTTCTAAAAATAATAATCCCAAATCTCCTTACCCCAAACGAGCATAATCCAGCCGGTAATGGTCAAAAAAGGGCCATAGGGAATAAAGGACTTTAATCCAACCCGCCGGCTGACAAGCAGCAGCGCCGCTACAAATCCGCCCAAAAAGACGCCAAAGCCCAAGCTCAGCAGAACAAAAGGGAAGCCCATAATCAATCCCAAAAAAGCCGAAAGGGTAACATCGCCTTCACCCAGGCCCCCCCGTGAAATCAGGGCCGCGATGTAAACTACGACAAAAGCCGCCCCACCTCCCACCAGCGCCGCCGGCCACGGCGGGACGCCGGCTGCAAAAGTGCCCGCCAGGGCCAGCAGGATGGACGGTAAAATAACGATGTTAAAAATGAGCCGGTGTTCCAGATCGGTCACTGTGACCAAAATCAAAATAGCTGTGTACAGCGACACCCAGCCCAGATAGGCTGAAAGCCCATAATAAGTGATCAGAAAGATAAAAAAGACCGGTGTGACTATTTCGACAAGCAGCGAACGGGTAAACCGCGGGCGCGGCTGGCCGCATTGCGCGCATTTTTGCTGCCCAGTCAGGGCAGCCAGCCAGGCACTCCAGGCCAGTACCGGCCGTCGCGCCTTGCAAGCTGAACACTTGGGCCATTGAAGAACAGTCTCTCGTTTTGGTAAAATATCGGCGGCATGATTGATGGCAATGCCGACCAGCCAGCCAAGCAGCGCGTAGAGAATAGTTGGAATTATCAAGTCTGATCCTTTTCGGGATGACCGCCGACCGTTGATCGCCGACTGCCGAGATACTATTGGGATTCTTTTTTCATTAGAAAAATACTCGCTATGCTCACCAGCGCCAAAGCAAGCCCACTTATCCACAGACCAAAAGTGAAACTCCGCGGCCGGTAACGGAATAAAATTTCGTGCGCCCCGGCCTCAACAGCTACGGCCCGGAAAGCCAGATTGGCCGGCCAAATCGGAGCCGGTTGGTTGTCAATCAGCACCTGCCAGCCGGGATAGTAAGTATCGGTCAAAACAACGAAGCCGGCAGAAGGAGCCTCGACCTTGAGCAAAACCCGGTTCGCTTCCTCTGTAACAACACTAACTGTCCTGGTCTCTTCCTTAGCCTCCGTCTTAGCCTGTGCCTGACTTTCACCCTCCATGATAATCACTTCTCGGTGATAATCAAAATCGGGTGAGGTTAACCGGCTGATGACATCAGCTTCGTTTTTGGCCCAATAGACCTGCGACACAAAGTAGGCGCGCGGCAGCGGGTCGGGAACTTGCTGAATGGCCGTCATGCCGGCGGTGTAGAGGATGGGTCCTACCTGATGCGAACCATCGTCAACAAAATAACCGACGTGCATCAAGGCCAGAAGCCGGGCGCGCTGCGCGGCATCGGCGTCTTTGAGCAAATTGGTCAGCCGCTGCCAGCGCCCCACCACCAGCGGGTCGTAATTGTTGGCTGAAGCCAATTCAGCATAAACACCCAAATTGGGGATAAGCGTCTCCTTGAGACCCTGCCAGTAATTCAAATCGAGAGGGCCAAAACTTTTGAAGCGAAAATACTGATCAAACTTGGTGGCGTAGTCAAATTCTTCGTCAACAAAAAAACGCTGGCCCCCCGGCTGAGCTTTGAGAAATTCTGCGCTGGCTGTAGTGTGCCGGAAAACGGCCGGAGGCAGGGTTGGAATAAGCGGCCAGGCTGCACCCAACAGGTCAAAAGTAACCACAGCCAGCACGGCCCCTTGCCAGAAAATCTCTTTTGAAACGGCCTCGCGCGATGCATCTAATTGAATGCGGTATTTTCTGGGACGAATCAACAACAAGGAAATAGAGATGGTGAGCCATAGACCCAACAGCATGGTTGCGACCAAAAAAGTCTGGCTGCGCCCGGTCAAAATAAAACTGCCGGCCACGCCGGCTATCGTTAAGCCGAGCGCCCCGACCAACAGCCGCTGCCAGCTCCGGCGGCTGAAAGGAGTCAGCTTGAAAGACTGAGCGCCAATTCCGGCCAGAACCGCCATGGCGAGGGTGTACCCTATCAGCAGCCGGGCTGGGGCCTGGAAAAAGCCGAAGCCGGGCACAAACTTGAAAACCCACAGATAGACCGGCGTGTTCCAACCCAGGGCCAAAATCAAGCTGATGGGGACAAGGGCGGCAAAAAAGGGTACAACCCGCCAGGCGTGGCCGGTCATGGGTTCTTCCGTCCTCGCCGGTCCCCAGGCTCGGCGCAGGCCGTAATTCCCCACGGCAACCAGCGCCAGTAAGAAGGGTAATATGCCCAGGTAGGCATGGTCTTCCCAGTAATTAGCGTAGCCCCAATAATCGCCGCTCGCCGGGTGACCAAAGAAGGTAGGGGCCAGCAGGGTCGGCAGGCGCCACGGCCAGAAGGAGTAAGTCAGGGCAAAGATGGGTTCCGCGCCGCTGCTGCGCGGGGATTGGGTCATAAACTCGGCGGTGGGGAGGAGTTGAACGGCGGCCAGCAGCACGGCCAGGATGACTGCAACAGAAAAGCCAAGCAGCGGATAAACGAAGGAGGCGTGAAACACCATTCGCTTATTCGCCATTCGCCGGCTCATTTCCTGCCAGCTTCTGAATATCACATACGGACCAATCATCCACAGCCCATAAAACCACAACTGGGCATGACCGGCCAGCAATTGAACGGCCAGAACCAGGGCCAGCCCCAGTACATCCAAATGATTCCTTCGGGTGGCGAGCCGATCGCCCAACAAAAGCAGCAGCGGAAACCAGGCAGCCGCATTGACCATCACCACAAACTGGGTGCGCCCCACGATGTAGCCGCTCAACATGTAGGTTATGGCTGACAGGGTAGCGGCAAAGGACTGCAGGCCGAGATGGCGGGTATAGAGATACATCAACAGGCCGGCCAGAGCCAGGTGCAAAATGATGGAGAGGGTCAGCCCGTGTTCGACGGGCAGGACAAGATACAAAAGATTGAAGGGATAAAAAAGGGCTGTTTGGAGATTGGCCAGCAGCGGTGTGCCGTTGCCCAGGAGCGGGTTCCAGAGGGGCCACTCTCCCGTCAGAAGGCCCACTTTAGCCAAATGATGCCAGGGCCAAAACTGCAGCAGGCTCGTACCCCAGAAAAGAACCTCGCCTCGCAGCAACCAGCGCCAAAAGAGGACCAACGGCAGAACAAGAATGAGGCCCACATATAAACTGGAGGATGGACGATTAAAGAGACGCATTTTGACAAACGATTTGGGTCGGCTTAGAATGGGCCAACAATGCTAGTCTATGAACGTGTCAGTGTGGTAGTCAGTCTGACTTTGATTGGGCTGACGCTCTATTTTGTTTTGGCCTTTCCTGCGGAAACAGCCGCCTTTACCATTTTGGGTTCGCCGCTCACCCTGGATTCGCCGCGGCAGTGGCTGGTGGCGCTTTTGTTGGGAGGTCTGGCCATGGCCGGCGCCGATGCGGTCATGCGGATTCATCCAGCGCTATCTACCCGGCGGTTAAGTTATTTAGCCACGTTTTGGATGCTGCCCGGCCTGCTGGTATTTCTAGCGACCCAAACCCTGGGTCTGGCCCCTAACCCCGTTGCCTGGGCGGTGGGCCTGGTAGTAACGGGGCTACTGCTCTGGCTGACCATCATCGCTGAATTTTGGCAAATCAGGATGATCCCCTCGCAGCGCTATCGCTGGGCTTATGTCTGGCAGCAATTCATGGGTTACACGATGGCTCTGCTCTTTTTCATAATTATTTACCGGACCCGCAGCCGCAGTGCTATCAGCGCAACCGGGATTATGCTGGTCAGCGGCATGATTGCCTTGGCCCTGCTGCGGCAGCGCAGCGCTATTGCCAAAACCTGGTTGTTTGCCGGCATCATCGGCCTGAGCCTCGGCCAGATTACCTGGGCCTTGAATTATTGGCGCATCGGCGCACTTACGGCCGGGCTGCTCCTGCTGCTGATTTTTTACGTTCTGGTGGGTTTGGCCCAACAGCAACTTGTAGGAAAACTTTCCCAGCGCGCTTTATGGGAATTTGGCTCGATTGCTGTCGTGGCTGTACTGGTCATATTTAATTATACTTAGCCTCCATTATACCCGCTATCAGCCTCATTGACTATTCGCTGCCTCAGCCGTAACAGATTGGCCAATCGGCACATTGACAACTTTTTCCATTCCGGCTACACTTTTTATAACATAAAGGTGTAAAGTTTTTCCCTTAGCTTCGTGTTGTGCGGTGCGTAAAATGAATGGATTACGCCCCACACAATCTATATCTTGTTTGAGTGAAACCTTTTCTTCAGCTAAACTAACCCTTTTCCCAACCTCTGAGGCCCTCCATGATTGAAACCATTAATTTAACCAAAGAGTTTGGCGAGTTCACCGCCGTCAGGGAGATCTCGCTGAATGTGCCGGAAGGTGAAGTACTGGCCCTGCTGGGGCCTAACGGCGCGGGCAAAACGACGACGGTGCGGATGTTGGCGGCTATTCTGAAGCCTACCCATGGTCGGGCCCGGGTGGCCGGGTATGATACGGTCGCCGAAGCCAAATCTGTCCGCCAGGTAATTGGATTGCTCACCGAGTTTCCCGGCCTTTATTTGCGCATGAAAGGCCTGGCCTATCTCAGCTTTTTTGGCGAATTGCAGAGTATGCCCAAGTCCACTATCCGCCAGCGCAGCGAGGAACTGCTCAGGCGTTTTGAGTTGTGGGAGGCTCGCGATAAACAGGTCGGGACCTATTCCAAGGGCATGAAACAAAAACTGACCCTGGTGCGGGCAATGCTGCACGACCCGCAGGTGCTTTTTCTGGACGAGCCGACATCGGCCATGGACCCCCACAGCGCCAAACTGGTGCGCGATGCCATCGCCGGCCTGCGCCGGGAAAAACGGACCATTGTTCTTTGCACTCATAACCTGGCCGAAGCTGAGCAACTGGCCGATCGCATCGCCATTATCCGCCGCGGGCAAATTATTGCCCAGGGTACGCCGAATGAACTAAAACAGCGCTTGCTGGGTGATCCGTTGATGGAAATTCGGCTGGCAGCGCCGCTCAACGGGCTGGTCAGCCACCTGGAAGAACGGGTGAACATCGTTGGTCACGGCCAGGATTGGATCCGTTACACCGTTTCCGACCCTTCGCAGTTTAACCCTGCCCTGTTGAATGAATTGACCCGCCAGGAGGTTCCGGTTATTACCCTGAGCGAAGTTTCCCGCAGCCTGGAAGAAGTTTACCTGCGGATTGTCGAAGCTGACCAAACGGAGGTGAAGTAACATGGCCGTTCAAGCCATTCCCCGGCAGAAGCGCGGCAGTCTGAGCACCGCGCTGGTCATTACCCGGCGAGAACTGCGCGACAGCCTGCGCGATTGGCGAATTGTCACCCCGATTATCGTGCTGACCATCATCTTTCCTTTTTTGATGGACTTCACCTCGCGCTGGGCGACCAATTGGGTGTCGCAGTATACCGACCCGATTTTAGTAGAGCGGATCAACCCCTTTTTGCTGATGATTGTCGGCTTTTTCCCGATTTCTTTTTCGCTGATTATCGCCCTGGAGTCCTTTGTCGGTGAAAAAGAACGCAACAGTCTGGAACCGATTCTGTCTATGCCGGTCAGCGATCTGGAACTGTATTTGGGCAAGATGCTTTCTTCGCTGCTGCTGCCGCTGTTGGCGAGTTACCTGGGTATTACCGTTTTTCTGCTCAGCCGCCTGCTGACCACACCCCGCTGGGTGCCGCCATTGGACCTGGCGGTTCTGATGCTGCTCTTGACCACGATGGAGGCCATTGTGATGGTCTCCGGGGCGGTGGTGGTCTCCAGCCAAACCACCAGCGTGCGGGCGGCCAACTTGCTGGCCAGTTTCATTATCATTCCCATGGCTTTGCTGGTGCAGGCTCAGAGCATCATCATGTTTTACGCCGAGTACAATGCCTTGTGGTGGATTGTGCTGGCCTTGATGGTGGTCAGTTTAATCCTGGTGCGGATGGGCATCCGTATCTTCAACCGCGAAGAGATTCTCTCCAAAGAGATGGATGAACTAAACCTGAAAAATACGTGGCGCAGTTTTATAAAGTACTTTTTGCGCCCCCCCGAAGCAGCCACCAACCGGGGAGATCAGGGTTCGGCCAAATTTAATCCCATCCGTTTTTACCGGCACGATATTCCCCTGCTGATCAGACAGCAAGGGCTGCCTTTGCTGGTCGTTTTGATAGCGACAATAGCAGCGGGGATTTTAGGAGCGGTTTTTGCCGTGCAGCATCCACTGCCGGCCAACCTGCTGCCGCTCGACGAAATTTCGGCCAATACCTTTGGCAACCTGCAAAAAGTTCGCCTGCTGCCCGAAATTAATACCTCGTTTATTTTCTTTAATAATTTCCGGGTGATTATTTTGGCGGCGGTAGTCAGTGTTTTTTCGTTTGGGGTGCTCACCTTATTTTTGACGCTGATTAACATAGGGCTGGTGAGCTTTATCATCACCCAAATTGTGCTTTTAGGTTACAATCCCTGGCTGTTTACGGTCACCTTCATTTTGCCCCACGGGATTTTTGAAATTCCGGCTATTCTCCTGGGCATGGCTTTTGCCCTGCGCATCGGCGCCGCCCTGGTCTCGCCGCCGCAAGGGCTGGATGTGGGGCAGGGGTTGATGCTAACCCTGGCCAACTTTATCAAGATCCTTATTTTTGTCGTCGTGCCGTTGTTGATCCTGGCCGCCTACATCGAGGCCAATATTACCCCGCAGATTGTCGTGGCTGTTTACGCGGCCCAATGAATTTACTCCAAAAGAAAGACCGCCGAAACTTAGTAAATCTCGGCGGTCTTTTTCTTGACTTGTTCGGTTTCGTAGAGAGTCGCCCCTTCACATCATTTTTGACAGCCACGGCGGCAGTAAATCGGTCATATTGAGCAGACCCCAATAGTGGCCGATGATTAAAACCAGCAGAATCAAAAAGATGACCGCTACCGTGCCGGCGGCGACCTTGGCAAACCAGACCCGTCCCTTAAGGGGCGGATCGGCTTGAAGATGCGCCGGTTCCTGCTCAAGCGGCTCTGCTTCGGCCCCGTCCTGAGCTTCCATCTCCCGGAATTTCAGTTTGATCGAGCCAAGTTCAATCAGATCATTGTGCTGCAAATAATACGGCCCTTCGATGGTGATGCCATTGACGACCGTGCCCCCCGGCGCGCCCAAATCTTGCAAAATCCAGCGGTCAAGCCGCAGTTCCAGGCTGGCGTGGGCCGGGTCAATATCTGGCGCATCCAGCACCAGTTGATTATCCGGGCTGGAGCCAATCAAGATACGATTCGCCAGCAGTTCAAAATCCTCAAAGACAGTACCTTCACCTGCTGCTTCTTCATAAATAATCAGTTTAGCCAAAGTAAACTCCCCTGAAAGTGAGACCGCCGACGGCGGACGGCTGACCGCCGCAAGATAACTTTGATTACACTGGGTAACCGGTGGACGGTAGTCGGCGGTTGTGCGGGTAATCCGGATCTGCCCGAATGAAAGCCAGCGCCGCCTCCCGGTCGGTCACCTCACCTGCGGCTTGGGCCTCTTTTAGCCGGTTAAGCAGAATGCCGATCAGCCTGCCCTCGGGCAGGCCCAGGGTATCCATCAGGTCGCGCCCGGTCAGCAGAGGGGCCGGTTCGACCACCTGCTCCCGCTGCTCAAAATAGGCTGCCACCAATTTATACACCACTTCCCGCAACTCACGCAATTCCTGCTCCCCCTGACCGGGCCGGTAAGTGGCGCTGTGATCGGCCAGGGCATGCAGCGCCACCGCCACCCCGGCCTGGTAGCTGCTCCCGGCCGTGTCGCGAAAGAAGCGATAGACCGCCCGGCGGCTGACCCGCCGCTCCATCATGAGCAGCAGGGGCCGCATGTGCCGCGCCACCACCGTCTCGACAAAATTAGCTGCCTGGTTGCTGAAACGAAAACGCCGCATGACTTTGCCGGTAATTTTAGCACTGACCCGTTCGTGCCTATAAAAATGGACTGCCGCCGAGTCCGGCGCCGGCTCACGGGTCGAAGGCTTGCCGGTATCGTGCAGCAGCAGGGCCAGCGGTAACAACGTTTGCTGAGTCAGGTTTCCGGCCAGGGGTTCATTCAATTCTTGAGTTATCGCAGTCTGAAATTGGGCCGGCAGGCCGGCAAACCCGCTTTGAACCAGCCCGGCCCAGGCATCGAGCGCCGCCGTGGTGTGGTCAAAGACATCCAGGTGGTGCGGCGGCCCCTGCCTAACGCCAATCATCGGCTCGATTTCCGGCAGGATGTGGGGCAGGACACCCAGCCGCCGCAGCATTTGCACTGCCTGGCCGGGCGCGGGTGTATTGAGCAGTTTCAACAACTCGTCGCGCTGCCGCTCCGGGGAGATGGCGGGCAGGCCAGGAGCGGCGTCTCGCAGGGCGGCCTCGGTGCCGCCTTCAAGCGAGAAGCCAAACTCGACGGCCTGCCGGACGGCCCGCAGCACCCGCACCGGGTCGTGGCTGAAGGCCGTCGCCGAGGCCGCCCGAATCTGGCCCAATTCCAAATCGCGCTGGCCGCGCAGCGGGTCAATCAGTTGAAACGGCTCGACCAGGCTGAGGGCAATAGCGTTGATCGTGAAATCCCGGTCGGCCAGGTCATCTAACAGGGTGGCCCCGCGCATGGAAGCGAAGTCGAGATAACTCTTCTCCACCACCACCCGGCCTGTGCCGCGCTCCGCATCGAGCGGATAGTAGGCCGCATCGAGCGCATTCGCCACCCGCCGGGCCACCGCCAGCCCGTCGCCGGGCACAACAAAGTCCAGGTCCACGATCGCTTCGCGCCCCAGCAGCATATCCCGCACGGCCCCGCCGACAAGGTAGGCTTCGAGCCGGTGGGTTTGGAGAATATGGATGACTTTTTGTAAAAGAGGGTATTTGTCTAACCAGCCTTCAGTCAGGTCAAAAGGTGGTTGTTTAATCGTTTTCAATGGACAGTTCTTGTGCGGAAAGTTACAGCCGGGCTAGGCCGCCGATTTTTCCTTTTGCTCATCAAGTTTTTGTTGCAGCCAGAGATTGACTAACGTTTCAACCTGTATCCCCCGCTTGTGAGCTTGCTTCTCCAGGGCTGCCAACAACTCCACTTCGACAGGCACAGCGCAGCTAATCTCAAAATTGACATCAGGCGTATTGGGATCGTCAAAATCGGTAAAGTCATGGCTATCCCAAAACTCCCCCATCTTTTCATCGGTATCCCCTTGAGAGATACTACTGAGATTATTTGCGTCCATAGGCTTTCCGCTCCTTATCGGTCATATCTCCATGATTCAAGTATAGCCGTGACGCTCCTCCGGTCAATCTCAGTCACAGTTTAGTTTAGATCGAGTTTGCTGACGTAAAACTTCCCGAACTCGTTACCAAACAGAGTTTGGTAACGCCTTATGCTGGTTACAGTTTTGAAACCGTAACCTATCCTCAGCGGATGTTAATCCGCCGCTGCGTTTGGATAAGGAAGCGTGGATTCACCCATACCTCGGTTGTTGCGGCTTAAGCCGATTGAAGATGGGTGACGATACATCATCGCCACCATCAAAAAGGAACTATTGACGTTTTGCAGTACAAACGGGACAGTTGTACTCACGATGCTGTCTGAACTCTATGATCATGGTCTCAAATCTTTCTACCATTTTATTATATTCGTCGCGTTCATTTATATCCATTACCCCTCTATCTATCCCTTTATTTGCTATCCTCTCTTCAACAATTGCAATATTTTTCTTATATTTTGCTACCAGTTCCTTTGATATACTTATCTCTTTAGCTATCTCATCTGAAGTGTAAAGGCAACGAACTGGATTTTTGGTTTCTTTAATACGATTTACAAGATAAGCTGGCACCCCAGCTTCTATGAAAAAAGTATCACAAGATACATTGCCAACCGAATTATAGAGGGTATGAATATCAATATATGAAGGACCAATATGCTTTATTGTATCAAGCCCTAAAACTTCTCTCAGGTCAACATTTCCAAATATATTGTATTCGATAATAGCCCCACTGAGGATAGTTCCATTTAATTCGGCTTCGCTCAAGTTGGCCTTTATAAGTTTGGTTTCGCTTAAGTTAGCTTTGCTGAGGAATGCTCGATTAAGGTTTACACCCCGAAGGCCAGCACCATTGAGGTTTGCTTCATCAAAGTTGGCTAAAACCATATAGGCATTATTGAGATTGGCACCTGTAAGATCAGCCCCGCTAAGGTTTGCTCCGCCGAGATTTACTTCTTCAAGAATTGCCTCTCTAAGATTTGATCTGCTCAGATCAGCCCTGCTGAGATTCATCTTACTAAGGTTTGTTTTACTGAGAATTGCACCAGCAAGATTTGGCCCAATAAATTCTGACAAGTGAAGATTCATGCCTCGAAGATCCAATCCGCTGAGGTCCATTTCTCGGAAATCTGGTCTTTCACCTTTTTTACGTGCAGACTCCACTATTTGTTCAAGTTCCTCACGTATCAGTCTTCTGCCCATAGATTTATCAGAGTTGCTTTCCTCCTCCTTGTTTATTCTTCCCTCTCCATCCACAAACACCACCCGCGCCTTCTCTTTGGGCCGGACGCGCTTGGCGGCCCGCTCGGCCTGCTCGGCGGTCAGCCCAACGCCGACCACCCGCCCGCGCACCAGGGCAATCCAGCGGTTGAGGTAGGGAGAGAGATCAAGTTGGGGAGAAGGCTCTTGAGTTTTGTCCACGGGTTACTGCCCTATAAAGGCTGAGGCTAAGGCAGAGGCTGAGCCAGAAAAATTCTTAGCCTTAGCCTCAGCCTTAGCCTCTGTTTTCTCGAAAAGAACCTAACACTTACATCCGCTCCGCGACCATCGCGGCGACTTCTTCGGGCAGTTGGGCCACCGGCACGCCGACGGCTTCAAACGCCTTGATTTTTTCCTCGGCGGTACCTTCGCCGCCTTCGATAATGGCCCCGGCGTGGCCCATGCGCTTGCCCGGCGGGGCGGTCCGCCCGGCGATGAAGGCCGTGACCGGCTTGCTCATCTTCTCGGCGATGAAGCGGGCCGCCTTTTGCTCGTCGGTGCCGCCGATCTCGCCGATGAGGACGACGTGGTAGGTCAGCGGGTCGCTCTCAAACAGGGTCAGGATGTCAATAAAGCTGCTGCCGATGATCGGGTCGCCGCCAATGCCGACGGCGGTGCTCTGGCCGATGCCCCGGTCGGTCAGGGCCTGGACCACTTCGTAGGTCAGCGTGCCGCTGCGCGAGAGCAACCCGACATTGCCGGGTTTGTGAATGTGGCCGGGCATAATCCCGATCTTGGCCTCGCCGGGGGTAATGACGCCCGGACAGTTGGGGCCGATCAGGCGGGTCTGTTTTTGGCTCAAAAAGCTGCGCACCCGGACCATGTCCAGCACCGGCACGCCTTCGGTGATGCAGATAATCAATTTGATGCCGGCGTCGGCCGCTTCCATAATCGCGTCGGCGGCAAAGCGGGCCGGCACGTAAATGATGCTGGTGTTGGCGTCGGTGGTGCTGACCGCTTCTTTGACCGTATCAAAGACAGGCACGCCGTGGACCCACTCGCCGCCCTTGCCCGGCGTCATCCCGGCGACCACGTTGGTGCCGTACTCTTTCATCTGCTGGGTGTGGAAAGCGCCTTCGCGCCCGGTAATCCCCTGCACTAATAAACGGGTGTTTTTTCCAACCAAGATACTCATGATTTAGGCTCCCTTCGCCAGGGCGACGGCTTTTTGAGCGGCCTCGCCCAAACTGGAGGCGCTGGGGAAGTTGGCTTCGGCCAGGATGCGCCGCCCTTCTTCTTCGTTGGTGCCAACCAGCCGGGCAACCATCGGCACGTCCGTTTTGACTTCTTGCAGGGCTTCCAAAATCCCGCGCGCCACTTCGTCGCAGCGGGTAATGCCGCCGAAAATGTTGAACAGCACCGCTTTGACCTTGGGATCGCTCAGAATAATCCGCAGCGCCGCCGCCACTTTTTCGGACTTGGCCCCGCCACCGATATCGAGAAAGTTGGCCGGCTCGCCGCCATAGTGCTTGATGATGTCCATCGTCGCCATGGCCAGACCCGCCCCATTGACCATGCAGCCGATTTCGCCGTCGAGCTTGACATAGCTCAGCCCGGCCCGGCGGGCTTCCCGTTCGGCGGGCGCTTCCTCCTGCACGTCGCGCAGTTCGGCCAATTCCTGGTGGCGGAAGAGGGCATTGTCGTCGAGGACAATTTTGCCGTCAACGCCCAACAGCCGTCCCTGGCCGGTCACGACCAGCGGGTTGATTTCGGCCAGGCTGGCATCGGAGTCAATAAAGACCTGGTAAAGCCCTTTGACAATCTGGACAAACTGGTTAATAAAATCGCGCCGCAGCCCCAGGTCAAAGGCCAGGTCGCGGGCCTGGTAATCCAGCAGTCCCATTTGGGGGTCAATCGGCAGGCGGATAATCGCTTCGGGATTGGTTTTGGCCACCTCTTCAATCTCAACGCCGCCGGCGGCTGAAGCAATAATAACCGGCTTGCGCTGAGCGCGGTCAATCACCACCCCCAGGTAGATTTCCTCTTTAATATCGGCGGCCTGATCCACCAACACCTTATCCACGGTGATGCCCTTGATGCTCATGCCCAAAATCTGCTCGGCCAGCTTCTCAGCCTGGTTGGCATCTTTGGCCACCTTAATCCCACCGGCCTTCCCTCGCCCGCCAACCAACACCTGGCTTTTAATCACCACCGGGCCGCCGAGACGTTTAGCAATCTCCTGCGCTTCGGCGGGAGTCGTCGCCACATCCCCACTCGGAATCGGTACGCCATACTTCGCAAAAATACGCTTAGATTGGTATTCATGCAGTTTCACATGGAATCTCCTTTGCACTCTCCTGATAGTTTGACCTCCCGCCGCAGGCCAGGAAGTCAAGCGAATTATACCACAATTTCGGGCTCGTTTCTATTTAGGCGATAGATAATGGATAAGCTCCGGCTGCGGTGCGTCTTCCACTCAAAAAATAATTGACCATAACTTAAAGTAGAGATATACTATTAACAGTCAACTGCTTGAACTGAACAAACAGATTTCACTTCCGAAAGGCACTGTGGAGTTGACATGCGCAAGATAGCAATCGTTGGATTTAAGGGCGGTATCGGCAAAACAACCACCTGTGTGAACCTGGGGGCGGCGCTGGCCCTGCGGGGACACCGGGTCTTGATCATAGATACGGACACACAGGCTAACGTAGCCATCGCTCTGGGCATTAACAGCTTCCAGAAGTCGCTGGCTGACGTGCTGATCCGTAAAGCCAAAGCGGAAGAGTGTGTGCTGCCGGCCCGACAAAATCTTGACCTCCTGCCGAGCAGTCTGGCCCTGTTTAAAGCTCAACAGCGCATGGTGTTGGAACTGGCCCGCGAGGAGATTTTCTCCGAATTGTTTGTCGGGTTAGACGGCTACGAGTATTTGCTGCTCGACTGCGCGCCCTCTGTGTCGCTGCTCACCGTTAATGCGATGGCCTATGTGGACGAGGTTTTCATTCCGGTCTCGATGGAACTGCTCGCCCTGGCCGGAGCGCAGCAATTTTTGGAGTATCTGAAAACCATCAGCCGCACCCTCGGCAAGGGCGCCACTATCCGGCTCATTATTCCGACCTTTTATGACCCGCGCCGCCGGGTAAGCCAGCGGGTGTTAGGCGCACTGGAAAAAACTTTTGGCGAGCGTGTCACCAAGCCTATTCGGGTTGATACGCAGCTCTCAGAAGCGCCGGGCGCCGGCAAAACCATCTTTGAATATGCACCCCGCAGTCGCGGGGCTGTAGATTACGCCCGCCTGACCGAAGCGGTTGCCGCCATGCCACCTTTGGATAGGGACAAAACCGAATAGATTTTCACCTGGGAGGGGATATGACACACACGATTGCCATTGCTAATCAAAAGGGGGGAGTTGGTAAAACCACCACAGTTATCAACTTGGGCGTGGCCCTGGCGCAAATGAAGAAAAAAACGTTGGTCGTGGACATGGACCCGCAAGGGGCGCTCTCCGCCGGGCTGGGCATTAACGCTAATGAAGTAGAGCACACGATTTATGACCTGCTGATGAACCCCGACCATCTGCCGGTCAACCGGGCTATTTATCCGGCCCAAACTTACCTTGACCTCATTCCGGCGGACAACCACCTGGCTGCCGCCGAGATCGAGCTAATCCCCGAACTGCGGCGTGAAATGGTTTTGCATGGCGTGCTGGAGCCGTTGGACGGCTGGTATGATTTCATTCTGATTGACTGTCCGCCCAGTCTGGGCCTGCTCACGGTCAATGCTTTATGTGCCAGCGACGGCGTTATCGTCCCTTTGCAGACCGAATACCTGGCCATGCGTGTCCTGCGCGACCTGCTCGACAACATTGTTCGCATCAAGGAGCGCCTCAATCCCGAACTGGAACTGACCGGCATCCTGGCAACCATGTACTCCACCGGCACCATCCATGCGCGCGAGGTGCTGGAAGAAATTCGGGCGGCTTTTGGCGAAAAGGTTTTTGACGTGGTCATTCACAAGAGTATCCGCTTTGCCGAAGCGTCGGTGGCCAACCGGGCCATGGCCGAGTTCGCCAGCAACCACAAAGGGGCCAAAGCCTACCAAAAACTGGCCAAGAAATTGGTTGGGCAGGATACCGACGAGTCAGAATAGAATTTTAAGAAAAGTCTGGAAGATTTGAAGCATGGAGAAAAATTTCAATCCTCCAGTCTTCCAGCCTTCCAAGCCTCCTTCTCCTTTACCCTTTTTCTATTTAGTCCTTGTTATCACCCTGGCTTTCGGCCTGCGCGTGGTCTACTTAAACAGACTGCCCCTGTCGCTCAGCCTCGATGAAGCCGTTGACGGCCTGGATGCCCTGCAACTCATCCGGCTGGGCTGGCTCACTCCCTTTTTACAAAACAACTTTGGCCGCGAAACCCTATTTTTTTACCTGCAAGGGCTGCTTTTGGAGCTGGCGGGTATTTCTATCTTCTCCCTGCGTTTTGCTTCAGTTCTTGCCGGCACTCTGACGATCCCCCTCTTGTACGCTGTAGGGCAGCGGCTAGGGCTAGAACGGGCAACCTTCAAATATGCCAGTTCCAGGCTGGTTAGCCTGCTGGCAGCAACCGGCCTGGCCGTATCCTACTGGCATCTCTACTTCAGCCGGGTCAGCCTGCGAGCGATTCTGCTCCCACCCCTGCTGCTGGCCCTGATCTGGTGTTTCTGGCGCGGTTGGTGTCTCTCGTCTCCCCCCCACCCCTCTCCCAGTGGGAGAGGGGAGTCGCGCCAGCGACGGGGTGAGGGCTTTTCATCGCTGGTGGTGAAGCCAAGGCTTCGTAATGACTCCTTCCTAAAAGGCCTGAGCCTAAGATTTGGCTGGCTCGCCGCCGCCGGCTTCCTTCTGGGATTGACCTTTTACACCTACCTGGCGGCTCGGCTGCTGCCCGTCCTTTTTGTTACCTTTGTGATCGTCGAATTGATCCGTAATCCGCCGGCCCGAATAAGAAATCTGCTGGGCCTCTTGATTTTTGCGGGCGCTGCGGCCCTGACCGCTATTCCCCTGGTTCTTTACTTTCAACAGAATCCCCAGGCGTTGAGCAGCCGCACCGGGGCTATTTCTGTTTTTGCCGGCGACACCCCTGTGACCATGTTTGGCAGCAATCTCCTGGCGCTGCTGCGCCTCCATTTTTTCGCTCACACCTGGCTGGGGCAGTGGCCGGCCCTGGACCTCCTGGCAGCGGTGGGGCTTTTGGTGGGCCTGCTGACCTGTCTCTACCACTTCAAAAAACCGGCCTGTTTGTTTTTGCTGTTATGGTGGGCCATCGGCACAGCGCCCATCCTGCTCTCAACCCAGGATTGGACCGCAACGACGACGCTGCTGCGCGGCATAATGGCCTGGCCTGCCCTGTATCTGCTTTCGGCGATAGGTCTGGTGACTGTAGGTCAGCGCATCGGCGCAGTAGTGAAAAAAAACGTCTCTTCGACTTACACCCGGAATCGTCTCCTCGCTTCCCCGCTTCTTCGCCTCTTTATCCCTCTTATATTGTTGCTTATATTTAGCGGCTTCACCAGCAGCTACAACTACTTCTCCATCTGGGCGACCACTCACAATGACTTCAGCGATCATCCGCCCCGGCTGGCCGACTACCTCAACGGTCAAACCAGTCAGCTAAGCCTCACCCCGCTCCGGTTCTACAGTGAGAGTGTCTCTAATTTTTTACTACAAGCCCGCTATCCAAATCTGCATAATGGGAACAGTGCTACCCTGCGTGCTCTGCTGGCTTCGTGGCCGGCCAGCGTCTACCTGTTGCCAGACAAGTCAACCGCCGAGTCGCTTTTTGTCCTCCTCGTTCCCGCTGCCAATGGCCAGGGGACCGCCTATCTTCTCCCCCCGTTAACCCCCGCCCAGAGCGAGGCGCTTGCCCGCCATACCCGCGCCGCTTCCCCGCTCTCAACGCTGCTCGATGGCGAGGGCGAGCCAATTGCTCAGGTTTACCCCCTGGCGGCTGATACGCCCTTCCTCTCTGGCGGCGAACAGGAATCAACCTGGCAGCCTGTCCGGGCCAGTTTCAAAAGCGAAGTGCTGTTAGCCGGCTACCGCGTCGAACCGGCGACTCTCAAACCCGGCGAAAGCGTAACTCTTTTCCTTAACTGGCAGGCCCAGCGGCCAATAGATGGGGATTACTACCTCTTTATCCACCTTTTCGATGTCGTCCAGGACCGGCGCTGGGGTCAGGTGAATACACCCCTGACCGGCCTGCTCTTCAATGCCCATCGCTGGCCCGTTGGTCTGACCGTACCCGACAGGCATTTGTTTACCCTGCCCGCCGATGCCCCCGACGGCGCATATCGCTTTGAAGTGGGTCTCTACGAAGCCGCTTCGCAGCAGCGTTTGCCGGTGAGTACCGGCGATACTACCCTCACCAGCGACAAATTGATCCTGGGTAAAATTCAGGTGTGGCAGCAGCCGCCGGCCCCGCCTCAATATCCGCTGGAGTATATTCAGTTTGGTGAGGCCATTGCTTTGACCGGGTATGATCGGCCAACTTCAACCCTGCGCCCGGGCCAATCCCTGTCTTTTAACCTTCATTGGCAGGCCCGGGCCGCTGTTCTGCCCAATTACACCGTCTTTACCCATTTACTGGACCGTGCCGGCCAGCTTCGCGCCCAGCAGGATAATCCGCCCCAGCAAGGTCGTTACCCAACCTCCTGGTGGAGTCCCGGCGAAACCATTGTTGACGCCCATACCCTGTTCCTACCCCCAGATTTGGCTCCGGGGCCATACACCCTGCGCCTGGGTTTGTACCAGTCTGAAACCGGCCAGCGCCTCCCGCTGAAAAATCAGAGGCAAGATTTTGTGGATTTGCCCAATTTCATTTACGTGAGCAAGAACTCTCCCTAGGCTTTGTTATAAACGCTAATGAAAATTCGCTTCTAACCATTTTCTAATTTTTTTCCTACTAATCTCTAAGCAAGATACGGTATCTTAACACTGTCAGGTCGCCATTTTATCACGCTTTCGTCATCCCCTGCTACAAATAGAACTTTCCCTGCTTGATTCCCAGCCATTGCTCAAGTTGTCGCCAGAGTTTGGTGTCTCCTCCCTGAGTGCGTAAAAGTCACGGCCAGAGGCGACCGCGATCTGGTCTCTAACCAAGCCCCTAACCCGGCCCTGGGTAAAACGGTAGCGGGTCTGTTTCATTGATGTCTCAGACAAATGTAGGAGGGATGATGTCTGGCAGGTTGTTAGTGATTGAGGATGATCTTGACTCCTGTGACTTATTGCAGCTCGTTCTTACCCGGAAGGGCTTCCAGGTGGAGATGGCCTATGATGCCAGCACAGGACTCCAAAAGAGTTCTACCCTCCAGCCGGATGGAATTATTCTGGACCTCATGCTGCCCGATCTGGATGGGTGGCAGGCGTGCGCCCGCTTGAGGGAAATGTCAGATGTGCCCATTATTATCCTCACCGCGTTGGATATAGCCGAATACTCAATTAAGGGCCTCGAATTGGGCGCTGACGCCTACCTGGTCAAGCCTGTCGCGCCTGAAGAACTGGTGGCCCGTGTTCGGGCTGTCCTTCGCCGGGCCAGCCGCTTAAGAACCAAGCGGGGTGACGGTCAAGGCTCTCTTTTTACTTATAAAAAGCTGGTAGTTGATTTTGACCGGCAAGAAGTGACCGTTGCCGGCCAGAGGGTCCATTTAACTCCGGCCGAGTTCCGCCTGTTGACAGTTCTGGTCCAACACAAAGGCCGTTTACTGCCACATCAATTTCTGGTGAAGCAAGTATGGGGACCAGAGTTCAACAGCGGAACTGACTATTTGCACCGCTACATTAATTATCTGCGGCGCAAGCTGGAAAAAGATCCGGCCCAGCCTGAGTTGATCCACACCGAAGGGGAAATCGGCTACCGGTTTGCCTAGCCTTTTTCTGCTCATCCTAATTCAGTTCATCCAAGGTCAAGGCCATACTGGGAATGTATGTTTCCATAAAGTAATCCACCTCCGGCAGCTTCAGCTCAGTCAAGGTCATCTTGATTGCCTTTTCTGCTTTGGCAAACTCTTGATTGCCGGCCTTTAGTTCTTCCAGACACTTCAAATAAGCGCAGATTTTATCGGCGGCCTTGACAAGCTGCCATTGGTCACGATCCTCTTCTTGCGCGAAAAATAGGCTTTGATAAGCCGGTTTTAATTCTTCCGGCAGCATATTATGCAGCCGCTGGCTCGCCACTTGCTCGATTTCACCGTAGGTTTGTTTGATCTTCGGGTTAAAGTATTTGATGGGGGCGGCCAGGTCGCCCGTAATAACTTCGCCCACATCATGAAATAAAGCCAGCACGGCCGTTCGTTCTGGATTGACCGTCCCGCCGAAAAATTTATTCCTGATCAAAGCTAACCCATGCGCAATCATAGCCACCTGGAGACTATGTTCCTGGATATTTTCCGGCTGGGTATTGCGCATCAACCCCCAGCGTTGAATGAATTTCATCCGGGCCAGGTAGGCAAAAAAATGACTCATGGAAGCCTCCTTTACTAACGGTTTATTGTACCGGTCAGTTTACTTGCCAAAGTTTAAATAACAAAAACCCCCTACTTTAGAGATTATGGGCAATTGATGAACCAGAGGCGAAGATTGTACCTTTTATTCTTGAGTGGTACACTGGAGGATGTTTGATCGAGACGAAAGTCCGCGCTATCAGTCGTGAGGTTTTAAGTTTTGAGCTTCAATTTTCGCCTTTCACCGGGCCTGGCCCAACGAGCCAGCTTGCTGATCCTGCTGCTCGCCTTTTTCCTGCGCGTCTACCAGCTCGACAGCCAATCATTGCGAGGCGACGAAGCGGCGACCGTGCTCTACTCGGCTTTGCCGGTCTCCGACTTGTGGGAATTGTCTCGCGTCACCGACCCGCATCCGCCCCTTTACTATTTAATGCTTCATCCCTGGCAGCGCTGGGTTGGCGAGAGCGCCTGGGCCATGCGCTTCGCCGGGGTCGCTGCCAGTACCTTGGCCGTCGCCGCCCTGTACGCCCTCGCCTGCCGGACCCTGCGGACGGCCGCCGCCCCGCTTCTCGCCGCCGTCCTGCTGGCAGTCAATCCGCTCCAAATCTGGCTGGCCCAAGATATTCGGTCCTATCCTTTTTTTACCCTGCTGGGGCTGCTCTCTTCCTGGGCCTTGTGGCGAGCCTTGCACAGTAGTCAGAAGTCAGTAACCAGTAGCCAGATGTATATGTTCCACGCCCCACGCTCTACCCCCTGGCTCATCTACCTGCTCCTCACCCTGGCTTGTTTCTACATTCATTATTACACCGCCTTTCTCATCACCTTCCAGGGCTTGTTTGTACTCTGCAATAGGCGGCGGTTCTGGGCGCAAAAGTGGCCGTGGCTGGCCTCACAAGTAACCCTGGCTCTGCTGATGCTTCCTGGCCTGCAACTGGCTTATAACTTTGTCGGCGAAGCGGCCGGGGGGATTGATAAAATCGCCACCCCCGCTCTGCTGCGGCTGGCCTTCACCTCGCTGCTGACCGGCTTCACCCTGGCCGGCACCTGGGGCTTATGGGCCAGTCTGCTCCTGGCTCCGCTGTGGCTCATAGGTATCGTCGTCCTTCTCCGCCGTGATTTTGTCTCCGGCAGCTTCTGGCTTCTTTTTTTTGCCGTGCCCGTGCTCGGCGTGATTGCCCTTTCCATTGACCGGCCTTTCTTCAAAGAGCGTTTTCTCATCCAGGCCCAGCCCGCGTTTGAGTTGCTCCTGGCTGTCGGTTTTTTGAGCCTGTGGCGAATCAGCAACCGGCGAATAGCGAATAGCGAACCCGCAGGGCAAGTGTGGCGAGTGGCAACTATCTCTTCACGCAACACGCAACACGCAACACGCAATACGCTTCACGTCTCCCGCCTCCTCGCCTCCCTCCTCCTGGCTTTCCTGCTCTGGGTCAATTTCCTGGCCCTCGCCAATTACTTCGCCAACCCTGCCTATGCCAAAGCCCCACCCTGGCAGCTCTATCACGACTACGTCAGCGGTCACGCTCGCCCCGGCGATGTTATGCTGACCAACTTCCCGGAAGCCGCAGTCAGCTACTACAGCCCTAATGAATTGCCCTTTTATGTAATCCCCGCGGAACGCGACCAACCGGCTGCATCTCGCCTGGCCCAGACCGGGCAAATTGCCAGCGCTTATCAACGCATCTGGTTTTTGCCCTTATTACGCCAGGGGTTCGACGAACAGGGCGATGTTCTCAACTGGCTGGACCGCCACGCCGACCGGGTCCATCAAATCTTCTTCCCCGATTACAACCTCAATCTTTACCTCGGTCCGCCCGCCATTGACGCCTCCCTCATCGGCCAGCCGGTTGCGTTTGCTCACGGCCCCCGCTTGCGCGGCTTCCAAATCTTTGATAAAGACGGCGACCCCCGCCTGACCGCTCCATCCACGGGGGAAGAGGAAGCGTATCTGCTCACCCTTGAGCCGGAAGACTCTTTTACCCTCTCCCTCTACTGGCTCAGCGCCGGCCCCAGCGACGCTTCCTACACCGTTTTTGTCCACCTCATCGCCGCCGATGGCTTCAACCGCACCGGCCAGGATAACCTCCCGGTCTGGGGCAGCTACCCGACCACTCTCTGGCAGCCCGGCGAAAAAATCACCGACAAATATACCCTGACCGTTCCCGCCGGCGCCCCTCCCGGCGACCACCGCCTGCGCGTCGGCTGGTACAACTCGACCACCCAGGAGCGGGTCCCGGTTCTGGCTAACCAGGGCCAATCTAGCGGCGATTTTACAACCTTGAATGTCATCATCCGGGTTAAAACCGTTGGCAATTAACAAGTATCAATTGACCGTTGACAATTATTTGCCTCGCCACCTCCCCTTTCTCTTGATTCTCCTCCTCCACCTGGCCCTTTCCCTCACCTACGCCCGGCAAGTGCCCCTCGGCGAAGCGCCCGACGAACCGGCCCATTTGAGCTATGCCCAATTTATTGCCCGGCAGGGCCGCCTGCCGACCACACTGGCCGAACGCCGGGAGGCCGGCTATCGTTCGGCCTGGCCGCCGCTGTACCATTTTCTGGTGGCCGGCCCTCTTGCCGCTGTCGGCGATGCGCCCCCCACCCGCCTGAAAGCTGTCGGCGATACCCCCCGCCGCCTCATCCCGACCAACGGCCAGACGATTGCCGCCTTCATCCATACCGCCGACGAAGCTCCGCCCTGGCGCGGCCTGCCCCTGGCCTGGCATCTTGGCCGCCTCATCTCCGTCGCTTTGACCGCTCTGGCTGTTACCTTGACCTATGCCATCGCCTGGCGCTTCACCGGCCGGCGCATCCTGGCTGCCAGCGCCGCCGCCCTGCACGCCTTTATCCCCCAGGTTCTCTTCATCGGCAGCGTCCTCAACGACGACAACCTGCTCATCTGTCTGGCCGGCCTGATTTTCCTCACGCTCATTACCTATCCTCGCCGCGCCAGCGCTCGTCGCGCCTTCCTGTTAGGCGCGCTGCTCGGTTTGGCAACCATCGCCAAGTACAATGCTCTACCCTTATGGGTTTTGGTCGCAATCTGGAGTATAGTGAGAGTGTTGGAAGGGTGGAAGGATGGAAGGATGGGAAAAGAAATTCTTCCAATCTTCCAGTCTTCCATCCTTCCATTTTCCATTGCCTCCCTCCTCACTGCTGGCTGGTGGTTCATCTTCATCTGGCTCCACTTCAACCAGGTTGACACCCTCGGCCTGCTGCCCGGCTCGCTGGCGGCACTGACCGCCGGAACCAGCGACGCTTCCCTCCGCCAGTTGTCCACCGCTCCAGCTCTGACCTTCCCCTCCCTGGCCGCCTGGCTGGAGTGGTTCACTACCCTCTTCGAGACTTTCTGGGGCAGCTTCGGCGGCGGCAGCACGATTGACTTACCGGCGTGGAGTTACTGGCTGCTTGCCTGCTTATGCCTGCTGGCGCTCATTCCGGGAGTGGGGGGTTGGGGGTCAGGGATTGGGAGCCAGACCTCTCGCCTCACGCCTCACGCCCGACGCTCCACGCTCTTCCTCCTTTCCCCCCTTCTCTTCCTCCCGCTACCCCTCCTCCGCTTCATCCTCACCGGCAGCATCGTCGAGACCGCTCAGGGCCGCCACCTCTTCCCCGCCCTCCCCGCCATCACCCTGACCCTCGTTTGGGGACTGTCACGTTGCAGGTTGCAGGTTACGGGTCGCAGGTCAGAGGTTACAAACTACAAGTCGCAAGTCAAACACCCCACATACCGCTCGCTGCATATCACGCATCACGCATCAGAGCGCAGCCTCCCCTTGGGACGCATCACGCACTACGCCTCACGTCTCCTCCTCCCTCTCTTCGCTCTCCTCCTCAGCCTCTCCAGCCTCAATCTCATCCAGGCCGGCTACCCGCCTCCCATTCCCCTCCATACTACTACTACAGCCGCCACTGCCGCCAATCTTCTAAACCTCAAGGTCGCTAAAAGCATCACCTTGATTGGTTACGAAGTGGGTCAGGTCACTCCCGGCGTTTTGCCGCTCACCCTGGTTTGGCAGGCCGACGCCGTTCCCACCGACGATTACCTTACCGAGCTGACTGTGCTTGACGCAGCCGGCCAGCCTGCCGGCGGCTGGCTCGGCCATCCTCTCGGCGGGCGTTACCCCACCCGCGCCTGGGACAAAGGCGACATCCTGCGCCATACCATTCCTGTATCTCTGCTGCCGGATCAGCCCCCTGGTCCGATCACTCTCAGCCTGCGCCTGCTCGACTCCTTCAACCAACCCACCACGCCTAACCCACTCATCCTCGCCTCCAATCTACCAATTCTCCAATCTTCCAGCCCTCCAACCCTCTCCCCTGCTCCCCCGCACCCCCGCACCCCTGCCCACCTCCGCGCCGACGACCTCCCCCCCGCTGCCCCTTTCACCTATCGCAGCACCCTCAGCTTCGTTCTCCCCGATCCTGACCCGCCTGACCTGATCGCGCCGAGCGGCCAAACCTTTTCCCCCACTCATATCATCTCCGGGTCAACCGGCGCTGTTGCCCATTTCATCGTCGCCGCTAACTGGCCCAGCGGCGAGTACTATTTGCCGTTCAACGTTGAACGTTTAACGTTGAACGTTGCCAACCGACTCCGCCAGTTCGACCTCCCCCCAATGCAGCATACCGTCAACGCCAATTTTGCCGGCGCCCTCACCCTGCTCGGCTACGATTTGCCCCGGCGCCGGGTGCAGCCAGGAGCAACTTTCCCGATCACCCTTCACTGGCGCGCCGAACGCGCCGTGGGCCAAAACTTAATTGTCTTCAACCATCTCCTCGACCAGGCTGCCGTCCAGCGCGGCGGCGCAGACCGTACCCCGCAGCTTTACTACACCACCCTGCTCTGGGTCCCCGGCGAAATTGTCTCCGACGCCTACGATGTGCCCGTCGCCCGCACTGCCCCCCCCGGCGTCTACTGGCTCGACGTCGGCCTCTACCCCTCCGGGCAGCCCACCTTTTCCCTGCCCCTGTTTGCCAGCGGCCAGCCCCTCGACCGCAACAGCGTCCGTCTCGGCCCGCTCAAGGTCGGCGGCCCGCCGCCCGGTGTGACCATCCCGGAAGCTCATCCCCAAAATCCGTTGAATATCTCCTTCGACAATCAAATTACCCTCCTTGGCTTTACTCTGACCTCTCCCATTGACAATTCACAATTAACCCTCTTCTGGCGCGCCGACTCTCCTCCCCCCGCCGACTACACCGTCTTCATCCACCTGCTCGACCCGTTTGGGAACCTGGTTGCCCAATTCGACAGCCCGCCCGCCGCTGGCGCTTACCCCACCAGCCTGTGGGACCCCGGCGAAATCATCGCCGACGAGCACCGGCTGCACGACCTGCCCCCCGGCCGCTACACCCTCCAAATCGGCCTCTACCAGCCCGACACGGGCGAGCGATTAACCGTGGCCGGGTCGCCGGATGGGGCAGTCAAGCTGGGGGAAGTGGAGGTGGAGGAATGAGTCCATCCCTCGACATCGAACAACTCGACGCCCTCCTAACCTACCTGCGCGAGCAGGGCCATATCGCCGCCGATGAGCAGCCCCTCATCCGCGTCCTGGCCGGGGGTGTCTCCAATCGTACGGTCTGGGTAGAACGGCCGACGGGCGAAGCCTGGGTATTGAAGCAAGCCCTGGCCAAACTGCGGGTCAGCGTGGATTGGTTCAGCAGCCCGGAGCGAGTCCACCGTGAGGCGCTGGGTTTACGCTGGCTGGCCCAACTGGCCCCGCCTGGCGCGATCACCCCGCTCGTTTTTGAGGACCACACCCATCACCTATTGGCCATGCAGGCCGTGCCCCACCCCCACGACAACTGGAAATCGCTGCTGCTGGCCGGCCGCCTGGAAGAAGAGCACATCAACCAGTTTGGCCGGCTGCTTGGCGCGATTCACCGCCATGCCCTTGAGCGCCGCCAGGAAGTTGCCCCGGTCTTTGCCGACCGTTCCTTCTTCGAGTCGCTGCGGCTGGAGCCGTACTACAGCTACACTGCCGGCCAGGTCCCGGCGGCCGCCGATTTCCTCCATACCCTGATTGAAGAAACCCGCGCCTGCCACCTGACCCTGGTGCACGGCGACTACAGCCCTAAAAATGTGCTGGTCCATCAAAATCGGCTCATCCTGCTCGATCATGAGGTCATCCACTGGGGCGACCCGGCTTTTGACCTGGGCTTCTCGCTGACCCATCTCCTGAGCAAGGCCCACCATCTGCCTCAGCAGCGAGGCGCTTTTGCCGGAGCGGCAAACCAGTATTGGCGCGTTTACACCCAAACCATCGGCGACGCCTTCTTGCTCCCCCCCTCACAGGGGAGGCTGGGGGAGGTCGAGGCTCGCGCGGTGCGCCATACCCTGGCCTGCCTGCTGGCCCGCGTGGCCGGCCGCTCCCCCCTGGAGTACCTGGACGAGATGGCGCGCCAGCGTCAACGTGAAGCGGTGCTGGCGCTGTTATCAAACCTGCCAGCGAACATCCCCAATCTTGTCAATCAATTCATCGCCAAGCTATAATTATTCTTAAATCTATGTCTACTGGTGAATTCATGGCCACTATCAACCGTCTCTCCGGCCTGGAGATTCTCGACAGCCGGGGCCGGCCTACGCTTCAGGCGACCTGTGAGCTGGTCAGCGGCGCAGTTGGCACGGCCTCTGTGCCTTCCGGCGCTTCGACCGGCGCGGCCGAGGCGTTGGAACTGCGCGACGGCGACCCGCAGCGTTATCGCGGCCTGGGCTGCCGCCGGGCAGTTGGGCATATCAACGGCGACCTCAACGCGGCGCTTTCAGGCCGCTCTTTTGAGCAGCAGCGCCAGCTCGACCAAGCCATGCTCGAACTGGACGGCACGCCCAACAAATCGCGGCTGGGAGCGAATGCTGTCCTGGCGGTCTCGCTGGCCTTTGCCCGCGCCTGCGCCGCCGAACGAGGTGAGCCGCTGTACCAATATTTTTCTGGCCTGCTGGGGCAGTCTCTCTCAACGCTGCCCCGCCCGACCATTAATCTCTTCAGCGGCGGCAAGCATGCCGGGGAGCAAGCCCCGATCCAGGATGTGCTGGTCGTGCCTGCTTCCGCCCGGACCATAGATGAGGCGCTGGCCGTGACCTTTGCCGTGTACCAGGCCGCGGCTGAGTTGAGCTATCACCAGTACGGTATGCGCGCCCTTTCCGCCGACGAAGGCGGGCTGGCCCCTCCTTTTCCCAGCGCCGAAGCGATGTTAAGTGACGCCGTCGAGTCGATTCGGGCCGCCGGGCTGGAACCAGGCCGGGAGGTAGCCCTGGCGGTTGACGTAGCCTCCAGCCATTTTTACCGGCAGGGGCGTTATCACCTGGGGACTGAACCACTTGACAGCCGGGGGATGATCGAGCAGTTGCTCGATTGGCTGGAGGGTTATCCGATTGTCAGTATCGAAGATGGGCTGGCCGAGGAGGATTGGGCGTACTGGCCGGAGCTGCGGCGTAAAGTTGCGGGGCAAGCCCTGGTTTTGGGGGATGACCTGCTCTGTACCAACTCGGCCCGCATCCGCCGGGCCATCGCCAGCGGGGCGGCTGATGCCTTGCTGCTCAAGGTCAATCAGATTGGCACGTTGACCGAAGCCGCCGAAGCCTGCCGCCTGGCCCGTTCAGCCGGGTGGCGGGTTACCATCAGCGCCCGCAGCGGTGAAACCGAGGACAACTGGCTGGCCGACCTGGCCGTTGGCTGGGCCGGAGATCAAATCAAGGTCGGTTCGATCACCCAGTCGGAGCGGCTGGCCAAGTACAACCGCCTGTTAGCTATCGAAGCCGAAACAGGGCTGCCGCTGGTCAATTGGCCGTAACCAAATTTGAGATAATCTCAAATTATGTGCTAAATGAGCTGAATGGAACACGGACCGAACTGATTTTTAATTTTAAATCCGTATAATCCGTACCATCCGCGTCCTGTAATTTTTGAGCGCAACATGCGCGACTATGTGAGAAATTTATGCATTGGTCCTTGAGTATCCTAATTCTAATCATCTTCTTTACCGCCTACGCCGTGCTGCACAGCCTGCTGGCCGCTCTACCCGTTAAAAACCGGGCGCGGCGGGTTTTTGGGGCTGGGGTTGAGCGCTGGTACCGGCTGGTTTATAACATCATTGGGGGCGCCACCTTGTTGCCCCTGTTCCCCCTGTTAGTCTGGCTGCCAACACAAACCCTCTACATTGTCCCGGCCCCGTGGAGCTGGCTGATGGTCGGCGGGCAACTGCTGGCCCTGGCCGGCCTGGCGGTGGCGCTGCTGCAAACAGGTTTGTTTCATTTCCTGGGGCTGGCGCAACTTGTCGCCGACCGGCCGGCTGAAAGCGGGACCTTGAATGTCGGCGGCTTCTACGGCTGGGTGCGCCATCCACTCTACTTTTTCAGCCTCTTGTTTCTGTGGCTGACGCCGGCTATGACGGCTAACCTGCTCACCGTCTATCTTCTCTTCACCCTCTATTTTTACCTGGGGTCATTTTTTGAGGAGCGGCGGCTGATAGCCGAGTTCGGTTCAGCCTATCGAGATTACCAGCAGCGCGTGCCGCGGCTGCTGCCGATGCGCTTCAGGTTGTTTCGTCCACAAACTGCAGAGCAAAGCGTGAACCACGATAAAAAATCACGCATTACGCGTCACATTTCACGGTAAGAGTGTAGATTATGAACGAAAACATCCCTACAAACCGTCCCGTGACCATTTATATCTCCGCCGCCTCGGATTTGATGGCTGAACGCGAGGCCTTAGGGCGGATGATCGCCGGCCTGCCGGTCACGCTGGCCTGGCGGATTACGCAAACCCCTTTAGGAGTAGAGCCGCTCGACCTGGAAGCGGTGCGCCAGGCTGACCTGTACCTCCTGCTGCTGGGCGGCGATATTCGCGCCCCGGTTGGGTTGGAGTGGCATACCGCCGTCTATGCGCGCCGCCCGATCAGCGCTTTCCTCAAGCAGGGGCTGGCCCGGACCCTGGCCGGTCAAGCCTTTGCGCGCGACACGGGCGTAGAGTGGCAGCACTTTAGGGATTCCGCCCACCTGCGCCGCCAGATTGAGCGCTTGTTGGCTGAATTTTTATTACGCCATGCCATCCGGTTTTCTTTGACGCCGGTTGAAATGGAGCAACTGACTGCTCTGTTGAAACCCGAAACAGAGTCGGACCAGCCTGCCGGCGGCGAGGGGATAGGTCATAGCGCCGTTATTCTCTCCCGGGAGCGTTTTATGCCCAGCGAGGGTGTTATTGTGGATGGCAATGGCTGATAAAGTCCCGGCCAGCAGGAAACAACCGTTAATCCGAAGAGGCTGGATTTACCTGAATCGAACGGCCCGTCTGCGCTGCCCCGAGTGCGGCATCTCACCTCTATTTCCCCCGGCCCGCCGGGTCGAAAGCATTTCGGATTGGTTTACTATGCTGCCCGGCTGTCCGCGCTGTGGCTACGCCTACGACCGCGAGCCGGGTTATTTTTTGTTTGCCCTGTGGATGATCAACTTTGCGATCGTGGCTTTTGTCGGCATTGGCCTGCTGTTTTTGCTCGACAGCTACTTTGATCTCTCCACCGCCCAACTCCTCTTTTTTACCCTTGTCCCTCTCTGGGTGCTGGGCATTCTCTCGACCCGCCATACCAAGGCCTTTTTCCTGGCCCTGGATCATTTGCTCAGCCCGCACCTGAAAGACCCTGATTAAACGGTTTAATTGATGAGTGTCCCAAAATTGACCGCCTGCCCCTTCAACACCTTTTCGACATTCCCCGGCTGTTCTGCCGAAATGATCATGGCCTGCATCGGCGGCATGGCCAGGGTCAGCCAGTACATGTCCCGCACTTTGGTAAACATGCCGCCGGTCACATCCACACCGTGCGAGCCGCCCAGCCTGGCCTCGACGTCGCTCCAATTGCTGCTGTCAATCTCTTCAATTAATTCAGCGTTAGGGTTAGTGAAGGGATCGCGGTCGTAAACGCCATCCACCTGGCCGCTCAACACAATCCGGCCGGGTGACAGCTCGCGGGCCAGGTTGTCAAACAGCTTCTCCGTCGAAACAATGCTCATGCCCTGGTTGGCGTCCACGCTGACATCGCCGTAGATGACCGGCACCAGGCCGTGCTTGAGCACTTCCTTCAAGGGAAACGTTTCAAAATACATCAACTGCTCGCCCCGGGTGCGGGTGCTGGCCGACGGCTGAAACTTGATCGCCGGCACCCCGGCCTGGCGCAGCGCCTTCATGACGATGGTATTGAGTTCGGCGGCGGCAGCGGCAACTTCGGCAAAGCCCAGCCAGCTATTAGCCGCAACAGCCCCCTTATGGGTCTGGTATTTGGCCGCCACTTCGTGACCAAACGAGCCGGCGCCGTGACCAATAATCAGGCGCAGATCATCGCCCCGGTCCGTCAGGGCATTTTTGATTTCGGCAGCCAGGCGTTCAATCACGTCCAGCCGGGCGACAAAAGGCCGGGTCTTATCGGTGATGACCGAGCCACCCAATTTGAGTAAAACAAGTTCAGACAAGCTACTCTCCTGTGTTTGATAAAATCGGCCAATTTTACCCCAGGTAAAGGTTTTTGGGGAATTAGGCAGGAGAGCGATGGATGCGGCGGAGGATAAGGTGGGCATAGACACCCGCACCAAAACCGTTGTCAATGTTGACCACGGCCACGCCGGTGGCGCAGGAGTTGAGCATGGCCAGCAGCGGCGCGAGGCCGCCGAAATGCGCGCCGTAGCCCACGCTGGTCGGCACGCCGATGACCGGGCAGGAAACCAGGCCGCCGACGACGCTGGTCAGCGCCCCTTCCATGCCCGCCACGCTGATAATCACCTCGGCGTTGAACAACCGCTCGCGCTGGTCCAGCAGCCGGTGCACCCCGGCCACGCCGACATCATAGGCCCGCTCGACCCGGCTGCCCAAAAACTCGGCGGTTTGGGCCGCCTCTTCGGCCACCGGCAGGTCGGACGTGCCGCCGGTTACGACCATCACATAAGGGGCATCGGCGGCGGGTGACGGCAATTCGGCGCGGGTCAGGGTCAGCAATCGCGAGGCCGGCTGGTAGTGCGCCTCAGACAGGCTGCTCTGAATAGCCGCCGCCATTTCGGCAGAGACGCGCGTCGCCAACACCCGCTCGTGATGCTGCCACAGTTTGTTCAGGATAGCCAGAACCTGTTCCACCGTTTTGTTCTGGCAAAAGACCACTTCCGGCAGGCCTTGTCGTAGCGAGCGGTGCAAATCGAGCCGGGCGTGGCCGATGTCGTCGTAGGGCAGGCCGCGCAGACGTTCCAGCGCCTGCTCCACGCCGATCTGCCCGGTCTGCACCTCGGCCAGCAATCCCTTGAGTTTATCAATGTCCATGCGCCACCAAAGCCTCATTCATGCTGCCGGAGCGAAAGCCGGTCAGGTCGAGGGTGACATAGGTATAGCCTAATGTCTTGAGCCGGTCCACAATTTGCTCCCGTTGGCGCAGCACGGCTTCAAAATCACCGGCTTCTATTTCCAGCCGGGCGACATCGTCGTGATGGCGAACTCGAAGCTGGCGAAAGCCCATCTGCTTCAGGGCCAGTTCAGCCCGCTCCACCTGCGACAGCATTTGCAGGGTAATCGCCATCCCGTAGGGGATGCGCGAGGAGAGGCAGGCGGCGGCCGGTTTATCCCAGTTGGGCAGGCCCAAATCGCGGGCCAGTTCCCGGATTTCCGCTTTGGTCAAGCCGACCTCTTGCAGCGGGCTGCGCACCCCCCGCTCGCGGGCAGCCTGGCGGCCGGGGCGATGGTCGCCCACATCGTCAAGGTTGGTGCCATCCACTACATAGCGAAATCCTTCACGCCGGGCGTAGTCAAGCAGCTTGTCGTAGACCTCACTTTTGCAGAAATAGCAGCGATTGGGCGCATTGGCCAGGTAGCGCGGATCCTCGGTTTCGTGGCTTTCGATGGGCAGGTAACGCGCTCCAATCTGGGCCACCACCGCTTCGGCTTCGGCCCGCTCCTGGGTCGCCAGGCTGGCCGAAATCGCGGTAACAGCCAGCGCCCGTTCTCCCAGGCAATCGTGGGCCACCTTCAGCAGCAGGGTGCTATCCACACCGCCGGAATAGGCCACAACAACACTTTCCATGTCATGCAGCAATTGTTTAAGATGTTCCAACTTATGGGTCATTAAATTCACCTCCAAGAACAGAAATTATGCAATAAAGCTACCCGGCTGGCAAAGTCCAATTTATTTTCCGCAGGTCAGGTTGTAACATCGCCGGTGGAGTGCAAAATCCCCTGATTTTGCGACGTCGGGGGACGTCGGACTCCTTCTTGAAAAGTATTGCTTTTTGCACACCCTTTTAAGTTGGCTATAATCCTTACACATTAATGAAGCGAAGGATTTTTATGCCCTTAACCCATCTCGACGAACATGGCCGCGCCCGGATGGTGGATGTCGGCCACAAAGACGACACCCAGCGCGAGGCTGTGGCCCGCGGCCGCATTTTGATGAAGCCGGAAACCCTGGCCCTCATTCAGGAGGGGGGCATTGCCAAAGGCGACGTGCTGGGTGTAGCCCAGGTCGCCGGGGTGATGGCGGCCAAGCGCGCCCACGAACTGATCCCCATGTGCCATCCCCTGCTGCTGACCCATGTCAGCTTGGCGTTTGAAGCCCATCCCGCCGACAGCCCGGATGGTTTAGCCGTCGTTGATATCAGCGCCACCGTCCGGACCACCGGCAAAACCGGCGTAGAGATGGAAGCGCTGACGGCGGTCAGCGTCGCCGGGCTGACCATTTACGACATGTGCAAAGCGGTTGACCGGGCCATGCAGATTGACGCGGTTCGCCTGGCCCGGAAAAGCGGCGGCAAAAGTGGGGAGATAGTATTGGAGTAGACAGTAGTCAGAAAAAATCTGGCTGCTGACTACTACCTCTCTGGATCGGAGTAGTCAATGAAAATCACTGTCAAGCTTTTTGCCCGGCTGCGGGAATTGGCCGGGACCCATACCCTGGAGCGGCACCTGGCCGATAATGCTACCATTACTGACTTGCTGCAAGATTTGGAGGCGGAATTTCCCAAGCTCGGCCAGGCCGTAGCTCGGACGGCTGTTTCGGTAAATCGGGAATTTGCCGATCCACAAACTCCATTAGTCGAGGGGGATGAGGTCGCCATTTTCCCGCCTGTCAGCGGCGGCTCCGGGGCGAACGACGATAAATTTGCCATTACTTTCGAGCCGATTAGCCTCGACGAGATGGCGGCGCGGGTGCGCCGGCCGGAAACCGGCGCGGTCGCTGTTTTTGCGGGGATGGTGCGTAACGTGTCGGCCGGCAAAGAGGTTGAACACCTGGAATACGAAGCTTACGAGGAGATGGCCGTGGCCAAGCTCCGCCAGGTGGCCGCCGAGGCCCGCGAGCAGTGGCCGCAAATTGTGGACATTGCTATCGTCCAGCGCATCGGCCATTTAGAGGTAGGCGATAACGCGGTCATTGTGGCTGTGTCCAGCCCGCACCGGGGCGACGGCTGCTTCGAAGCCTGCCAGTACGCTATCAACCGGCTCAAACAAATTGTGCCGATTTGGAAAAAGGAAGTCAGCCCGGATGGCAGCGAATGGGTTGAGGGGGATTACCTCCCTTCCACCCGCGATGCGAGGTGATTTGCGATTTTTGATTTTAGATTTTAGAAACTGGTGATACTGAAGGAACCGAAGATAATTGACAATTGTCAATTGACAATTATTAATTGTTAATTGTAAACACCCTCCCAGGAATATCTCATTAACAATTAACAATTCACTATTGACCATTAATTATTATCTTGGTTTCTTCCGTATCCTCGGTTCGCTCGAGGAGAACCATGACCAATATTTTTGATGCGGAAAAGGCGCTTAACCTGACCTTTTCTAACAAAGCCCTGTTGCAGCGAGCGTTAACCCACCGCTCGTACCTCAACGAAAACCCCGACTATCCCCTGGAAGACAATGAACGCCTGGAATTTTTGGGCGACGCCATCCTTGATTTTATCACCGGCGAATATCTGTACCACCGCTTTCCCGAAATGCCGGAGGGCCGGCTGACCAACCTGCGGTCGGCGCTGGTGCGGACCGAAACGCTGGCCGGCTTCGCCACCCAACTGAACCTGGGCAATTATCTCTTTCTGGGCCGGGGCGAGGAGGAGAGCGGCGGACGCAAACGTCCGGCCATTTTGTGCGATGCCTTTGAGGCGTTTATCGGCGCGCTCTACCTGGACAGCGGCCTTGACGCGGCCCGGCACTTTGTCTGCGCTTTGATTGACCCGGCGCTGCAGAGCATCCTGGCTTTGGACACCGACAAAGACGCTAAAAGCCGCTTGCAGGAAGTGGCCCAGAGTCATTACCAGTTGACCCCCACCTATCGTACCGTGCAGGAGGAAGGGCCGGATCACGCCAAGGAATTTACGGTGGAAGCGGTGATTGGGGGCAAAGTCTACGGGCGCGGTAAGGGCTTCAGCAAGCAAAACGCTGCCCAGGCGGCCGCCCAAGAGGCACTGCGGGCGCTGGAACAGGAACTCTTTCAGAGAGAAATGTCTAACGCTGAAGGTTAAACGTTAAACATTCCCTTTTACCAAACCCGACAGATAAGCCCCTTGAGATAGTCAGACTCGGGGTAAGTCAACAAAACGGGGTGGTCGGAACTTTGGGAGAGGCGCTCGATAATCTGGACATGCCGACCGGCGTCTACGGCTGCGCCAAACAGCACCTTTTGAAACAGGTCGGCGCTGACCGCGCCGGAGCAGGAGAAGGTCACCAGCACCCCGCCGGGTTTGAGGAGTTTCATCCCCAGCAGATTGATATCTTTGTAGCCCTGGGTCGCTTTTTCGACATGGCGCTTGCTATGGGCAAACTTGGGCGGGTCCAAAATGACCGTATCAAATTTCCAATTGTTATCACGATAGGCCCGCATAATTTCAAACACGTCGGCCACGGCGTAAACATCTTCCCGGTCGCCAAAACCGTTGCGGCGCATGTTTCGTTCGGCGATTTGCAGGGCGCGCTCCGAGGAGTCAACGTTCATAATGCGTTTGGCCCCGGCATAGGCGGCATAGACTGAAAACCCCCCAGTATAGGCGAACGCATTTAATATTTCCTTGTTAAATAAGTACTTGCTGACCTTCTGCCGGTTTTCGCGCTGGTCAAGGTAGAAGCCCGTTTTCTGGCCCAGCTTAATATCCACCAAAAAGGTGTGCCCATTCTCCATAATCTCAATCATATCTGGGGGAATCTCGCCCCAGACCGGGCCGGTTACGGAGACCAGCCCCTCTTTTTCCCGCGCTTCGCCCTCACTACGGTCATAAATGCCTTGCGGCGCGACCAGGTCAACCAAAATATCCAAAATAGTCTGGCGGTACCGCTCGACGGCCAGGGATAAAAACTGGACTACCAGCCAGGTGCCGTACTGGTCGGCAATAAAGCCGGGCACGCCGTCGGCCTCAGAATAAACCAGGCGAAAGGCGTCCGTATCCGGCGCTTCGAGCAAGGCCTGGCGGCCGGCAATCGCCCGGCGCAGGCGCCGCCGCCAAAAATCTTCGTCTATAGCATCGTTGGGATTCCAGGTAAGCAGACGGACCTGGATTTGGGATTTGTCGTTATAAATACCCCGCCCGACAAACCGGGCCTTGCTGTTCCACACATCCACCACATCCCCGTTGGCCGGATTCCCTTCAACGCGGGCGATGGCTCCTGAAAAAATCCAGGGGTGGCGATTGACAACGGATTTTTCGCGTCCTTGTTTGAGGATGACTTGAGCGGTAATCATGGTAGACCCCTCGCTGGGTTCGTAAGTAAGGTTACGTGGTTGGTAACCCCTGCGGTGATATTTGGTCTAATGTTAACTTGTTAAATCATAATTGTCAAAGCGACTTCAACCAGTCTGATGTTGCAGCGCATGCTGCCGCCGCTCCGGGCGATACTCGCCCAGCCGTTCCAGCAGACTGCCCAACTGTTCCAGGCTTTTTAAGTTGTGGACCGGCATAAAGTCGTCAACATAGGGCAGCGCCGTCTGAATCCCGCGCGTCAGCGGCTCGTAACTTTCAGAGCCGAGGAGCGGGTTCAGCCAGATCAGGCGATGGCAGCTAAGCTGCAGGCGGTCCATCTCGCGCCGGAGCAGGTCAATATTGCCTCGGTCCCAGCCGTCGCTGATGAGCAGAACAATCGCCCCCTGGCCCAATACCCGTCGGCCCCACTCGTAATTAAAGGTTTTAAGCGACTCGCCGATGCGGGTGCCGCCGGCCCAATCGTGAATGGCCAGGGTGGCCTGATCCAGGGCCGTATCAATATCTTTTTCTTTGAGGTGATGGGTAATCCGGGTCAGCCGGGTGCTGAAGACAAAGGCCTCGACCTTTTCCAGGCCGTTGCTGATAGCATAGACGAATTTGAGCAGCACCCGCGAGTAGCGCTCCATCGAGCCGCTGATATCGCAGATGACCACCAGCGGCCGGCGCTTGAGTTTACGCCGCCGCCAAGCTAATTGCAGCGGTTCGCCGCCATAACGCAGGTTTTGGCGAAAGGTGCGGCGCATATCCGGGTAGAGGCCATGCCGGGCGCGGGTGCGCCGCCGGGTGCGGCGCTGCTCCAGTTCCCAAACCATCGCCTGCATCAGGTGTTTGACTTCTTGCAGCTCTTCCGGCGTCAGGTCGGCGAAATCTTTCTGGCGCAGCACTTCGCGGGCGCTGTAGGTATACACGGTATCAATAACCGGCTCTTCCGCCTGCTTTTCCGAACCATCGCCCTGGGCCTCCGACCCCACCGGCTCCAACTCTTCCGGCTTGGGCTGGGGCGGCTTTTTCAGGAACGTGCCCAGGTCCATTTCCATCAATTCGGTTTCGTCGCGGGCCTGCCAGAACAAATCAAAGGCGCGACTGAACAGTTCCAGGTGTTCGTAGCGGCTGACCAGGATGGCCTGGGCCGTATTTTTGAAATCCTCGCGCCGGCCCATGTTAATGTACTTCAGCCCCTCCACCAGGTCAAGGATTTGGGTGGGCGTGACCTTAATCCCCAACGCCCGCAGCATGCGCCCAAACAAGACCATATTGCGCAGCAGGTGGCCGTGTCCTGGTCCCAGCGGCTCAAGGGAGATTTCCTGGCTATCGGGGTTAATGATTGCTTTAGCAGTCCGCATTGAGTAATCTGTAGATAGTGGATAGAGGATAGAAGATAGTCTATCTACCACCTTCTATCTTCTATTATCTGTTCTTCGCGTTGGCCATAATTCGCTGGGCTACCGCTCCCTGGACGTGTTGAATGTCATCCTGGTACTTCAACAAGACGCCCAGGGTGTCGTTGATGACCTCATCGCTCAAATCCTCGCGGTCGAGGGCCACCAGCGCGGCGATCCAGTCGAGGGTTTCGGCGACGCCGGGGAGCTTGTACAGGTCTTCGCGGCGCAACTCCTGCACAAACAAAACGACTTCGCGGGCCAGCCGTTCCGGCGCCTGAGGAACTTTGGCCAAAACGATATTGTACTCTTTCTCGAACGAGGGGTAATCAATCCAGTGGTACAGGCAGCGCCGCTTGAGCGCATCGTGGATTTCGCGGGTGCGGTTGGAGGTGATAATGACCACCGGCGGCTGCTCGGCCTTGATCGTTCCAATTTCCGGCACGGTAATCTGAAAGTCAGACAGCACTTCCAGCAAAAAGGCTTCAAATTCCTCGTCGGCCCGGTCGAGCTCGTCTACCAGCAGCACCGGCTCGACGCCGTCAATCCGCTCGATAGCTTGCAGCAGCGGCCGCTTGAGCAAAAATTCCGGTCCAAAGATCTTTTTGAGCGCAGTCTGTTCGTCCACCCGCCCGGCGGCTTCAAGGAGGCGAATTTCGAGCATCTGGCGGGTGTAATTCCACTCGTAAACGGCGGTATTCACGTCCAGCCCTTCGTAGCACTGCAAACGGATCAGCCGGCGGTTGAGCATCGCCGCCAGCACTTTGGCGATCTCGGTTTTGCCCACGCCGGCTTCCCCTTCCAAAAAGAGCGGCTTGCCCAGCTTCAGGGCCAGAAAAATGGCGGTCGCCAGGCTCCGGTCGGCGATGTAAAGCTGTTCTTTCAGGGTTTCCTGGACCTGGTCAATGGACTCGATCTGCGGGTTTTCGTTCAAGAGGACGCCTCCAAAGGAATTATGATAGCCGGAATTTTACCGTCCTGCCTTATTTATAGCAAGTAGCTAACCTTCACCATAAGACTCGTGGGGAATGGGACACGGATTTTACGGATAAAAATGGCTTAAATCCGCTCGATCCGCGTTAATCCACATCCAATAGTGGGACTTCAACGACTCAAAACCTTGTTTATGAAGGTTATCAATGACTCAAGCTCCGCGTAGGGCGGCCTGGACAGATCTTAGGGTTGTAGTGAAGGAAACTCCGCCGGAAGAGTCATCGGGCGCTGACTTGTAGCCTCCATAAATCGCGTGTCCCGCTTGCAGCCAGAAACAATCCACTACGGCAAAGCCGGCGGCCTTAAGCCAGGTCAATTGCTCAAACAGGGGCGAGGGTTTATCAAACGGGTCAGGGAAACGATAGTAGTTCCACTCGGTTTTGACAAACTGCTCATACAGGTGCCGGGAGCCGGTTTTGGCCAGGGCCTGCGCTTCCGCCGAGCGGTCCCAGGTGGCGGCAAACAGCTCGCCCGCTTCGGACCGCTGCGGCTGGATTAGGTCGGCGATGAGCAGAGCGCCGCGTGACGGGAGACGCTCATAAATCGCGGCAAACAGCCGCTGTTTTTGCTCGCCATCGAGGTGATGCACGACCAGAGACGACACCACACAATCAGTCCCTTCCAGGTGTAATAACCAATCGCCGCTGTTCAGGTCGAACGGCTCAACCGAGGCGCGTGCTCCAAAGGCGCTGAGACGGGCGGCGGCCTGGGTGCGCATCTCCGCCGAACCGTCGAGCGCAACGACCTGGACCTGGGGAAAACAATTCAGGAGCGCGTGCGAGAGAAACCCCTCGCCGCAGCCCAACTCGACGGCACGAAAGGAGTCGGCCTGGGAGAAGGGTAGCAGGGTCAGCAGCGCCGCAATTTGTTCTTCGCGGGCGGGTACGGCGACGGCCGCAATTTCCTGGTACAGCCTGGAGTCGGCCTCCGTCCACTGCTGGACCGGGATAATTTCTTTGGTTTTTCGGACCTGGGCTTCCCGGATCGGCTGCAAGGCGCGGTTAACCCGGTCCAGGTCAAACGCTTCGGGGTCAAAGTCACCGCCGTAAGGCTCCAGTATCTCGCGATGCTCCGGGTGGCGCGGATCTTGTAGAATCTCCAGCAGGTTGGTGTATTCCCAGATACCGCCGCACTCCTCCGGCGGGCAGGCGCGCTGGCCTGCCCGGCAAACAGGATATTGGACGCCTGGTTTCGGCGCTAGAATTTTTTCCACTTTAACCACATGCTGCCAATCGTCAGCTAAATCATAAAGGTAGATAAACCTGCTGCCCTCAGTCCCGGCGACCTGGCTCAGGCGGACCTCATGCGCCGGCCGCACGGTTGCGTCCGCAAAGACATCGCCCAACGGGCCATAAGTAACGCCGTCAATGATAAAACGATAGCTGTGGTAGTTGCCCCAGCCCATCACAATCTGCAGGACCCGGTGGAATTCGTCCAGCCGGATGTCGCCGCTTACTTGAATTTTCCGCCAAATGGGCGGGATAAGGCCCTTTAGTGAGACTTTACATTGATAGATCTGCCTCTGATCAGTCTGATTTGATGTCACCATGGATTACCCTCAAAACCTTTCAACCTTAAATCATGCCTGGTAAAAATTCTGATCCCTATCCAAGTCCTGGAGCAGTCATATACCCCTGTTGCTGGAGTAGCTTCAACAAGCCGCTCGGATAAAGGGGCTTGAGGCTGCTTTGAAATTCCGCTAGAGGTTTCCAGATTGCCTTGAAGGTGAGGCCACTGTCCTCGTGACCCGCCAGCCAGGGCTGCTCGTACAGCGACCGATCCACAAATTGAGCGTCGTAAACTTGGACAATCTCATGGCCTGGCTGTCCGTCGTAAGTAAAAACATTTTCCAGGACACCCAGGTAGCGCACCTGCGTAATTTCAGCGCCAAACTCTTCCCGAACCTCGCGGACCAGGGCTTCCTGGCTGTACTCGCCGAAATGAATGCCGCCCCCAACAGGGCGATAAAAAATCTCTTGCTTGAGCGGGTCAAAACTTTCAGCAGCCAGAATCATACCTTGATAACTAAACACACAAATCACCAACGCCCGAATTTGTCCGGGTAGCATTTACTCCTCCCCCAGTTTGACCTCACGCAGCGCTTCCAACTGATCCTGGAGCAGACGCACCTCCTCGTCCACGTCGGCGGAGAGGCGGCTGGTATCGGCTACATGGCTGGTGGATTGGCCGGTGAGGATTTGGGAGTAGATAGTGCCCAGCAAGGAGAGCGTACTCTCGATTTGAATTTCGGCCCGTTTGACCGTATTCTGCAATTGATCCAGCGAAGCCAGTTGTTTACGCCGGTTGGCCAGAGTCCGTTTGAGTTGGGCGCGAATGGGTGGGTCGGTTTCGCGGCCCAGTCGGGCTTCCAGGTCGGCGATGGCCGCCGGCACAGCCTTAATATCCCGGCGAATGATCTCGTCCTGGCCCAGTTTGCCAATCCGCTCGACCAAATCCTGAATAGTATCGGTCCAGGTATCGAGCTGGCCGGCCAGTTGCTGTAAATGAGGCCGCTGGCCCGGCTGAGCGGCCGATTTGATGGCCTGGTCAAGCTGCATTTTATAGGCCCGGGTTTGTTTGAGGTAACCTTCCAGGCGGGCCTGGTCATCGGCCAGTTCCGGTTTAACTTTTAGTTGAACCCAAACCAACCACAGCCCTCCCCCCAGGGCGACCAGCCAGGGCAGCCACCCAAACCGTGGTGAGCGAGAAAAATAAACCAGGACCATCGAGATGGCTACCAATAAGAGATACCACCCTAAATTTGTCAGTAGTCTACGCCAGCGGGGGCTAATGTCCTCCATAATCGCCTTAAACTACCCTTATACGCTCGTTCCCACGCTTCGCGTCAGTTTGGGAACGAGTATAACAAAGTGAATTAGCTACCTTTGTTGGTTGCTAATCAATGGAATAACAGCCTGCCCCTTGAGCGTACCGTTGACTCGAGATAGCTCCGGCCTATGCTCGGCCACCGCCGCCTCATCGAGCGGCATAATCACCGCTACCTCGTCGCAACTGTGGAACTTGGGGCAGAAGACACAATCCTTTTGCACCTTGCGCGGCAGATGCTCAATCCGGGTCAACTGAAAGCCTGTTTTCAGAAAAAAACCGGGCTTGCGGGTCAGGGCAAAAACACGTGGCAAACCGAGCGCCCGCGCCTCGTCCAGCAATTGAGCCACAAGCGCCCGGCCGATGCCGTAGCCCTGATAAGCCGGGTCAATCACCAGCGAGCGGATTTCAGCCAGGTCGCCCCACATGATAAGCAGCGATCCCATGCCCACAATTTTATCATCGGCCTCAGCCACCACCCAATCGCGGATGGATTGGTACACCTCGGCCTCCATCCGGGGCAAAATCTCCGCCTGCTTGGCGTATTCATTCAACAGCGGCATCATCCGCGACACGTCAGTTAAGCGGGCTTTGCGAACATTGATCACGATTAATTGTCCTTTTCTATCCTACAGTCTATCGTTTTTTCTATGAGGGACACAAAGAGGCGAGGAGGTGATAACTCTTTTCTTCGCGTCCTCGCCTCACTCGCCTCACCCCACCGCCGCCAATGTTTCTGACAGCCGCGCGGCCAGAATATCTAGCTCGGCCTGGGTGATGGTCAGCGGCGGCAGCAGGCGGACAACTTTTTCGCCGGCCACCAGGATAATCAGGCCGTGATTGCGCGCTTCGGCCACAATTTCAGCCGCCGGTATCTCCGAGAGAAGTCCCCACATCAAGCCCTTGCCGCGCCGGCCCAACAGCAGCGGCGATTGAGCAACAATTTCAGCGAGCTTTTCGTCCAGGTAATCTCCCTTCGCCTTGACTTCAGCTAAGAAGTGGGGCTGGTTGATCTGGTTAAAGACGACCCTGGCCACGCTGCACACCAGCGGACCGGCGGCAAAGGTGCTGCCGTGGTCGCCGACCTCCAGCGTCTCGGCAACAGCCTGGGTGAGCAGCACCGCGCCCATCGGCAGACCACCGGCCAGCGGCTTGGCCAGGGTCATAAGATCGGGCGTGACTCCATAATTTTCATAGGCCCATAACTTGCCCGTCCGCCCCAGGCCGCACTGGATCTCATCGAAGATGAGCAGCGCGTCCCTTTCATCACATAGCGCCCGCAGTCCCATCAAAAATTCAGGCTCCGCCGGGGTAACGCCGCCCTCCCCCTGCACCGGCTCGACAATCACCGCGCAGGTTTGAGCCGTGACAGCCTGGCGGGCGCTATCAAGGTTGTTAAATTCAGCAAAGGTCACGCCGCTGATGAGCGGCTCAAAAGGGGTTCGGTATTTGGCCGTCGCCGTAACGGCCAGCGCGCCCATGGTCCGCCCGTGGAAAGAGCCGCTAAAGGAGACAATGCCGCTTTTGTCGGAGTGACCCATAGCGCGGGCGTATTTTCGGGCAAATTTGAGCGCGCCCTCATTCGCTTCGGCGCCGGAATTGCAGAAGAAAACGCGGCCGGCAAAGGAGGCCTCGCACAGGTCGCGGGCCAGCAGGGCCTGTGGCGCGGTATGGTAGAGGTTCGAGGTATGGATCAACCCGGCGGCGCTCTGTTGAATGGCTTCAATCACCACCTGATGATGGTGTCCCAGCGCCGTCACGGCAATCCCTGCCCCGGCGTCCAGATATTCGCGGCCGGCTGCGTCGTACAGCCACGATCCTTCGCCGCGCTCCAGCACCAGGTCGGGACGTTTGTAGGTTTGCAGCACATACTGCTTTTCCAGGGCAATGATCTCTTGGGTATTGATAGTCATAAGTTTTCCCCCTGCGCAAAGTTTTTGGACGTGTGGCGTATTCCGTAAAAGCCACCACGCCATATACCGTTATTCTGAGGTAATTATCGTCCCTGTTCCCGCTTCCAGCCCGGCCAGGTTCGTAATTCTGACGGCCCGCACGCCGGCGGCGACAGCTTCGGTAGCCGAGCGGACTTTGGGAATCATCCCGTTGACAATGGTCTTTTCGGCAATCAACACCTCCACCTCGGCGGCAGTCAAACGAGCCAGCAGCTCACCTTGCCGCAGTACCCCAGGGACATTGGAGACAAAAACCAAGACGTCGGCGGGCATAGCCGCGGCGACGGCCATGGCTACGTGGTCAGCATTAACGTTGAAGATGCTGCCATCCGGCCCGTAACAAATGGGCGACAGCACCGGCGTGATGCCTTCTTCCAGCAAATGTTTGAAAACTTCAGTGCGGACAAAAGTGACCCGGCCCACCTGACCCAAATCACCCTGGGGATGGTACAGCTTTTCGACTTTGATCGAGGCTCGATCCACCCCGGACATGCCAAAGGCATCCACCCCGGCGGCCACCAGCGATGCCACCAGCCGCTTGTTGACCCGGCCGGCCAGCACCATTTTGACCACTGCCAGCGACTCGGCATCGGTGACGCGCAGACCGTCAATGTACTGGGCCTCGATGCCTAATTTTTCCTGCAATTCCTTAATTTCTTTGCCGCCGCCATGCACCAGAATGGTCGGCGTTTGCAGTTCCGCTACCGCCTGGCCCAGGTTAGCAACAAAGACGGGATCGTCGAGTTCGTTGCCCCCGATTTTGATGACTTGCACCATGTTGTCTCCTGTGAGGCAAAGTGGCAAAGAAGCGAGGAGGCGAAAGAAAAAATCTTCGCCTCCCTACCTCACCCTCCTCGCCTCATAAAAGTCCGAGTGTCTCTTCTACCCCAAACATACTATTAAAATTCTGGACTGCCTGTCCGGCAGCGCCTTTGCCCAGGTTGTCTATGGAGGAGCAAATGATCAACTGGCGCGGATTAAGCCAGGTGACCGACAGGACAGCCAGTTGGGTGCGCTGGGAGTGGGCCATTGTCGCCAGTTGGCCCGCCGGCAGCACCCGGACCATCGGCTCGGCGGCATAAGTTTCGACATAGAGGTTCTGGGCCGCCGGGGCAGACAGCTCATCATTCAAAGTAACATAAACGGTAGACAGCATTCCCCGGCTGACCGGCACCAGGTGCGGCGAGAAGATGAGCTTGTCGCCGGGACCGCCGAGGTTGGCGATGATCTGAACCATCTCTGGCACGTGGCGGTGACTTTGCCCAATATTATAGGGCGACAAATTCTCGTTGACCTCAACAAAATGGACCTTGAGGGTAGGCTTGCGCCCGGCCCCGCTGACCCCGCTCTTGCTGTCGGCGATGACCGGCGCGGATGCATCGAGCAGTTCTGCCTTGAGCAAAGGATAGAGGGCCAACAGCACGCTGGTCGGGTAGCAGCCGGGATTGGCCAGCAGATTCGTCTCACGAATCCTGGCCCGGTTGATTTCGGGCAGGCCGTAAACCGCTTCGGCCAGGAGCGCCGGTGCTTCGTGGGGTAAGCCGTACCATTTTTGGTACAGCGCGGCATCGGTCAAACGAAAATCAGCCGACAGGTCAATTACCCGCACGCCTGCCCGCCGCGCCGCGATAACGGTCGGCATGCTGGCTCCGTGCGGCAGACAGCAAAATACGGCGTCCACATCGGCCCAAGGGGCATCGGCCAGGGGTGTCAGGGGCAGGTCCCAGGCTATGGGATACAGATCACTCAACTTTTGCCCGGCCGCGCTTTCAGAGGTGGCAAAAACGACCTCCACCGCCGGATGTTTTCTCAAAACTGCCAGGGTTTCAAACCCGGTGTACCCGCTTGCGCCAAAAACACCTACTTTTATCATCGTTTTAACTCATCTATAATATAAGGTAACAGGGTAGCAAAGTAGCAGAGTCGCAAAAAGCTGTTTACAACTTGCTACCTTGATAACAAAAAAGCCGACCCCGTATGTCTGGAGTCGGCTGCGGAGCCGCTTGGAAGAAGACAAAAGCCCACTATCCAGACATCGGGTCTGGCTAAGTACGAGGGCTCCTGTCATTCAAGGGAAAAATAATCATCTCAACACGTTAAAATTCAGGTTCAGGCGAGTTTAGCACAGTTAGCGCAACCTGTCAAGTGGGTTGCGGGTTCGGTTTCTCGCCCGCTTGTGAGTCCAAAACTCGCTGGTACACCTCAATTGTTAATCCGGCAATGCGCGGCCAATTGAACAACATCTCAACCGACTGGCGTGCTTTCAGGGCGTGATTGCGGGCCCCGTCCGGATTATTGAGCGTGTGCAAGATACCCCAGGCGATTGAAGCTGCATCATCCGGGTAGACGGTAATGCCGGTATCCAGATGCTTCACCATTTCGGAAAAGCCGCCAACATCACTGACCACAATTGGACACAGCAGCGCCATCGCTTCCAGCGCCACAATCCCAAATGGTTCGTAGAGGCTCGGGAAAACGGCGCAGGCCGCCGTCCGGAAGAGGTGGTTGCGGTCTTCATCGGAGATGAAACCAACAAAATTGACCCGGTCGGAAACATGCAAACGGGCCGCTTCCTGCTTCAGATTGTCAGCCTCAGGTCCCTTCCCGGCAACCAAAATTCGAGCATTGGGGTGCTCGGCCAGCACGCGAGGCGCTGCCTGCACCAAACGGTGGACCCCTTTTTCAAAAACCAGGCGAGAAATAGTAAAAATAATCTGATCGTCCGGATCAGCATATTTAGCCCGGAAAACGGTCAGCTCTTGCGGGCCATACCCATTGCGCACGTCGGTTAGATTAACCGCGTTTGGCACTACCTCTAGCTTGCTCGTCGGAGCGCCGAATAGATTTTGAATTTCATGGTACATGTAGCGGCTGCACACAATCACCTGTGAAGCTTCGGCAATTAAATTGTGTTCGGCCCCATCAATAGACCACTGTAAAGAACTCCCCAGGTGACCCCGGACCCGTCCGCGCTCAGTGGCATGGATGGTAGCCACCAGGGGAATATTTAAAGCTTGTTTCAGGGCAATACCGGCAAAGCTGGTCAGCCAGTCATGAACATGAACTAAGTCAAAAGGGTCGGCTGTGGCGCTGATCTGCCGGACGTAATCAGTCAAGACCTGGTTTAATTCGCGTGCCTGCTGATAAATGTCAGTTGTCTCGACTCCCATCGTCGGGGCAAAGACCCGGTGTACCGTCATCCCATTTTCAGCCGTAACCCCTGCGTTTTGCTCATTCGTTGTAGGAGTCACCACATGCACAGTTAGCCCTTTTTGTACCAGGGCCGGGCTCAACTCAGCCACATGGCGACCTAACCCGCCTACGACATTGGGCGGGAATTCCCAAGAAAGCATTAAAATTTGCATCGTATACCTCCTAATGCGAAGAGAGCAGCACCCCCGGATAGGCTGTCTCCGTCATTCGATAAACCCATACCGGCGCACTGATTCGTTCCCCCCGCCGATCAAAAGCAATCTCGCCGCTCAGGCCCTGGCGCTGCACCGTCCCAATGACCGCGCTCACTTTAGCCCGTAAAGGCATCTGGTGAGCGGCCAGACTCTGCTCCAACGCATCTAAAAGCACATGAGCTGCATCATAAGCCAGCACCGCTCGCGGACCGGGCGGAAACCCGGCCAGCGCTTGATAAGCTTCGACAAAGGCCGGGGCCTCATCAAGCTGCCGCGGGTCAGGGCCGGGCGAAACAAAAATGAAACCATCGGCGGCAGTCTGGGCCACTTGCAGCGTTTGCGGACTGCCCGTCTCCACCTGCCCCAAAACCGGCAGAGTTTTCCCTGCCTGGCGCAAGGCAACCAGAATCTCCCCGGCGGTCACCCCTTCTGCCCTCACGGCCAGCGCCTGGACTGAGGCGGGGATTGCGATGGCATCAGGCTCAACTATTTCTACTATAGAGTTTAAACCCAGATTTCGGCCCATCGTTTCGAGGTGAGCTTCGGTTTCGGCCAGATTAGCCGCCACACTGACCACCCCGTTTCGATCTGACTCCAGAGCAGCAGCGCTCCACGGAATGACCAAAGCCAGGTTGGCTTTCCGGTACACCGGCAGAGCGGCCTGAGTCGTCGCCGCCGACAGGTGGCCAATCACCCCAACCACCCCTGGGTCGGCGCTGAGTGCCTTGGCTTGCTTTTCGGCCTCCAGCGGATCGTCAAAATCGTTGAGCGCCACCAATTCTACGCGATAACCACCCACTCCTTGCGCGGCATTGCGCTCCTGGAGGGCCAATTTGACCCCAAACAAGGCCTCATACCCCAGCGGACGGTGCAAGCCTTCGAACGGAGCCACCAGGCCAATCTTTAAAGTCGGCGGCGGGTTGACAGTTCCGGCACCTATACAAGCCGGCAAGCTTAACAGAGCCAGTAAAAAAACAAGAATAACTTTCCCCAAGATACAAAAACACCCTATCTACTTATACTACCTGGAATTGACTCAAGAATCCAGATGACATCTGTCTCATTTTTGTTACCTTGTGGTCTCAACTCCCACAGGTCAATTATAACATGCGAATATTTGAAAGTAGTTTGAGTCATTGCTTTTAGCCCCTGACAACTTTCTTATGGTATAATCAGTCTGTTATCACAGCTTCTGTAACCCCAAGAGACTAACCCTTATAAATATAAGTGTGAATTTTACCACAAATCACATCAATTTGCCATTAATTTTTAAGAATGTCCGCGCTTACTCTCCTAATTATCTTAATTGTCCTGGCTCTGGTTTTTGATTTTCTCAACGGATTTCACGATAGTGCCAACATCGTCGCTACAATGATTTCGTCGCGGGCGATGACGGCCAGAGCCGCCTTGACCCTGGTCGCTATCGCCGAGTTTGCCGGACCGTTTATTTTAGGTGTGGCTGTGGCCAAAACGGTGGGTACTGAGGTGGCTTTACCTCAGGCTATCACCATCGCCGTCGTCATGGCCGCTTTGCTCAGCGCCAGCCTCTGGAATCTCATTACCTGGTATTTGGGCATCCCCTCCAGTTCCTCACACGCCCTGATTGGGGGCATTCTGGGTGCGGTGGTGTTCAGCTCTGGCCTCGAGGCAATCCGCATGGCCGGGGTCTGGAAAGTGGCCCTGGCCCTCTTTATCTCGCCGCTCCTGGGATTTGTGGTTGGTCTGCTGCTGATGTTACTAACTCTTTTTTTGGTTCAAGGCGCAACCCCCAAAGCCAACGTTTTCTTTAAACAAGTCCAGATTCCCACCGCTATTGGCCTGGCTTTGAGTCATGGCGGCAACGACGCTCAAAAAACAATGGGCGTTATCACCCTGGGGCTGCTGGTCCTCGGCTTCCAGCAAGATTTTGTAGTACCCTGGTGGGTTATTTTGCTCAGCGCCACGGCGATGGCCGCCGGTACCGCCACCGGCGGCTGGCGGATTATCCATACCCTGGGTGGTAAATTTTATCGCATCCGCCCTATCCACAGCTTTACCTCTCAATTGACCTCGGGGCTGGTGGTGCTAGGCGCTTCACTGTTGGGCGGGCCGGTGAGTACCACCCAGGTAGTCAGTTCGGCCATCCTGGGCGTGGGGGCAGCCCAGCGCCGGTCGCAGGTGCGCTGGGGGGTTATGACCGATATCCTGGTCGCCTGGCTGCTGACCATCCCCGCCGCCGCCATGATGGCAGCGCTGCTTTACTTTCCACTCAAGTTTCTGACAGAATAGAGGCGTCCGATGGGTATCAGTGCTTTTTTTAAACGCAACAAAGAAGATAAATTCGTCGAGCTGCTCATCCAGCAGAGTGAAACCACCGTTGAAGGCATCAAACTCATGGAAAGCAGTCTCAACCGGCCCGACGCCGCTGCCCTGGACCAGATGCGGGCCAAAGAGTACGAGGCCGACGAATTCCGGCGCATTCTTATTGACGAACTGCACAACACCTTCATCACCCCCTTTGACCGGGAGGACATCTTCAACCTGTCGCTCCACATTGACGAAATGATTGATTATGCCCTGACTACCCTGGAAGAGATGACGCTGCTCAGGGTTGATGCCGACGAGCATCTGCGGACAATGGTTACCCTGGTACGGCAGGAAGCGGAGGAACTGGCGATGGCCATGCACCGCCTCAGCGCCAATCCCCGCGTAGCCGGCGACCATGCCCGGCGGGCCAAGAAGCTCGAAAACGAGGTGGATCACCTTTATCGAGTCGCCGTCGCCGAGTTGTTTACCAAACCCAAGGATTTCAAAGAGTTGATGGCCCTGCTCAAACGCCGCGAGGTCTACCGCCACGTCTCGAACATGTCGGATCGGGCGGATGCTGCGGCCAACGTGTTCGGCATGGTAGTCATGAAGCTGACGTAGAATGACTTCGACTCGTGACCAACTCCTAATTTATGTAAGTACCCTCCTCTGGGGCTTTGGCATGTCGCTCTTCACCTACATCCAGCCCCTCTACATCGCCGAATTGGGGGCGACGCCAGAACAGATTGGCTTGGTGCTGGCCCTGAGTGGACTGATGGTGCCTGTCTTGCACATCCCTATTGGCTGGTGGGCCGACCGACATGGCCGCCGGCCGCTCATTCGGGCCGGCTGGCTGCTGGGGGCGCTGGCAACTTTTGCTATCGCCGCTGCCCCGGATTGGCGCTGGGTTATCCTGGGGCTGACCGCCTATCAGCTCTCTAACTTTGCCATGCCGGCCTTTTACGGCCACCTGGCCGCCAGCACTCCTCCCGGCAGTTTGAACCGGGTTCTGGCGATCATCACCAGCAGTTTTACCATCGGCAGCATTGTTGCCCCGGCTCTGGGCGGCTGGATCGGCGAGCAGTGGGGGCTGCGGGCCGTCTATTTTGGGGCGGCAGTCACCTTTAGTCTGTCTACCCTGACTATATGGCCCATCACTGTCCTGCCCGCCGCAGGCCGCACCCCCTCAGCCGGTCCCCGCTATTTACTCTCAAATCGGGCCTTTATCTGGCAGATCGCCTTCATCTTCCTGCTCTTTTTTGCCCTTGAGTTAGGCCAGGTGATGATCCCTAACTACCTGGAAGATGTACGTGGCCTGACGCTCGGTCAGATTGGCTGGCTGGGCACGCTGGGTTCACTGGGTATCATGCTGTTCAGCCTGGCGCTAAGCAATCTACCCAGCGAGCGGCGGGGATCGCTCCTCCTGAGTCAACTTGTCGCCCTGGCTGCGCTGATCCTGCTTTTGAACACACCGGCCCTGCTCTTTATCGGCCTGGCTTATTTTATTCATGGCAGCAACCGCCTGGTCCGGCCCATTGTTGACGCCCGGCTGGCCTATAGCCTCACCCCGGCCACGCTCAGTTTTGGCTACGGCTTTCGGGAGATGGCTATGCGGTCCGGCCTCGCCGCCGCGCCCTATGTCGCCGGTCTGCTTTATGCTTATCATCCCGCCTGGCCGCTGATCGCCGGTATCCTTGGCTTAACCCTTACCCTGATGCTGACCTTCACCCTTCCAGCCGACGCGCGGGCGCACAGTCCGGCTGCTCTTTTGCAGCCTACAACCGCCGACGGTTAAAAAGCGCTGGAAACTTGGCCGCTGTCTAAAGTGCCTTTTGGGGCTTCGTTCTTCAAGAAGGATGGTAAATTCATGCCGCAACTCATCCCGGCCCTGGCTCAATTAAACCCCGCCTTGGTTATTTTCGACAAGGACGGCACCCTGATTCATTTCGAGGCCATGTGGGGGGCCTGGGCCATTGATTTGGCTCAAAAATTGGAGGCCATAACCGGACGTTCGATGGCCGAACGGCTATATAAAGCCCTGGATTTCTACGCCGACACCGGCCAGATTGCTCCCCACGGCGCCCTCTCGGTGACGCCCATGGCCGGCCTACGCCTTTTGACTATCCAGGTCTTGGTGGGCGATATGGGCCTCTCGCCCGCTGCCGCCGAGGCCGCCGTAGCCAAAGTCTGGCAAACCCCCGACCCAGTTGCCACGGCTCACCCCCTGGCCGATCTTGACCGCTTATTTGCGGCGCTGCGAGTGCATGGTCTGCACATCGCCGTTGCCACCAGCGACGACCGTGCCCCTACGGCGGCCACTCTGGCCAAACTTGGCCTGGCCGATTTTGTCGCTGCCCTGGCCTGCGGCGATGACGGCATTCCCATCAAACCGGAGCCGGACATGGTCTTGACCCTCTGCCGGACGCTGGGCGTTCTCCCGGCCAAAACCGTCGTGGTCGGCGACAATGTGGCCGATTTGCAGATGGGCCGCGCTGCCGGGGCGGGTCTGGTTGTCGGCGTGCTGTCCGGGGTCAGTTCGGCGGAAATTTTGGGACCGCATGCGGATATTGTTTTGCCTTCGGTGGCGGGGTTGGTTGAGTAGTTCTGGCTAGTGTGGTATAATTGGACTAACATAACATAATCTTGGGGAGAGGGGAATTTTATGACACTCAGAAACTTCAACCTTAATCTGGATGAGGCAACCTACCAGGCAATCCTGGCGCGCGCCCAACGAGAGGGCAAAACGCTCGAACAGCTCGTGGCCGAACTGGTCACGACTTACGCTCAAGGCGGGTCAAGCGGCCCTATAACAACTTACACCGTTCAGCGCGGCGATACCTTGAGCCGTATTGCCCGCACCGTTTATGGGGACGCCTATAAGTACCCGCTCATCCAACAAGCCAACAACCTCAGCGATCCCGGCCAGATTTGGGTGGGCCAGGTGCTGGTCATCCCCGCCCTGGCTGCACCCCCCCCTGCTCCCGTGCCGACACCGGCTCCCCCTGCCCCGCCGCCTCCAGCACCTGCGCCAGCTCCGGCCCCGGTTCCGCTGCCGCCCCCTCCGCCTGCGCCACCTCCTCCTACACCTGTACCGCCCACGCCTGCCCCAGCTCCGGCGCCCTCCCCGCCCACACCAGCACCGGCTCCCGCACCCGTGGTTGATCCGTGCGCGCCCATTCCTAATGTTAATTACGGCGCCCTGCCCGTTGTCGGCCCGCCCGCCGACCGCCCCGCGGATAAACACGCCGACCTCAACCTGGCCCTGCGCAGTTTTTCGCCCACGGCCGGCAGGTTGAGTCTGATTGACATGGCCGGCGCCACCGACAACCGCGCGCCTCAACTGGCCGATCTTTTTAACGACAAGCGGACGGGGGTGCTGACGAGTGTCTACAGCGTCAACAAGTGGAACTGGGAACCGCAGCCCAGTCCCGGCAAGCGCGGCGGGCCAATCACCGATTTTGAAGTGACCCTGGCCGGTTTTGAAGTAGAACCCGGCGAAACCCTCCACGTGCCGGGTGCGGGCTATGATATTGGTCAGGGCAACCAGGTGCTCGTCCTTTACGCCGACCCCAATCGCATCACTTTGAAATACACCGGCGAAGACAGCGTGGTCAACGGCTACGCCATCCATGTTGAAGGCATCTGCGTGGAACCGCGCTTGCTGGACTTGTACAACCGGATGAATGCCGCCGGGCGGAGGCAACTGCCCGCTCTGCGCGCCGGCCAGCCCTTTGGCCGCGCCCGCGGGGTGGAGATTCAGGTGGCTATTCGGGACACCGGCAAATTTATGGACCCGCGCGTCCGCAAGGATTGGTGGCGCGGAAGGTAAAGGGTAGAGGATGGAAGATAGAGGATAGTAGATTGAGAAGAACTATCTTCCATCTTCTATCTTCGATCTACTTTCTTTCTTCCTTACCCGCAGCACGCCGCCGCTGGCCTGATGGCCCTGGCCGATCACGATAAAAGCATGGGGGTCTACGTCGGTAACGATGGAGCGCAGGGTGTTGACTTCGGGCCGGCTGACGGTACAAAACAGGACGGTGTGTTCGGTATGGGTAAACTTACCCTGGGCTGGCCAGCCGGTCACCCCAATTTGCAGACGGGTCAGCAGTGCCTGCGAGACCTCTTCGGCCGAATCGGTCACGATAAAAACGGTGCGAACCACGCTGGGACCTTCGAGTACGTAATCGGCCACAACGCCCCACAAAAATAGGGCCAGCAGGGCATAAAGCGCCCGCTCCCAGCCAAACGCTAACCCGGCCAGCAAAATAATTCCACCATCAATCAGAATGTATATCTGGCTGATGGGAATGCCCGTTTTAATCTGCAATACTCGTGAAATAACCCCGCTGCCGGCGGTCGTCCCCTGTCCCCGGTAGATCAAGCCGGTAGCGAGCCCGCCCAGTACCGCCCCGTATAAGGCATTGAGCAGCAAATCGTCGGTGATGCCACGCGGCAGCCACCGCGCCAAAAAATCTACCCCCAGGTTAATCAGCAGCACCACGTACAGTGTGTTCACCAAAAAGCGAAACCGCCCCAGGTAGCGATAACCGAGGATCATCATGGGGATATTAAAGGCCATCATAATCATGCCAATCGGCACACTAATGAAATGATTGACGATAATGGCCAGGCCGGTCACGCCGCCGGGTGAGAGCTGCGCCGGAGCCAGGAAAATATCCACATTGAGAATCTGGAGAAAAGCACCCAGGGTGAGGAAGAGTCCATTCTTTAAACTGGTACGAAGATCCAACTGACTGACGAGGTCATTCAATTTTTGCTGCATAGGGCTGACCTGGGAATTGTTGCCTTATCTCAGAGAATTTAATTTGGTGAGGGCAGCGAGGATTTCTCGGTCATTAGGCATAGGCGGCTCTTTGCCATTCAACTCATTCGAGGTCAAATAGATTTTTGAGCCGGTCGGCAGTTTGGACCTGCATGTGCGGGGATAACTCGCCAAGTTCGCGTTGCAGAAATGAAGTTGTCGTCATCATCAGGCGGTGTAGGAGAGCGGGAACATAAAGTCACCGCCGGCTTTGACCAGTTGACCGGCGGCACGCAGATGAAAATCGTAAAATGGCGTTCGACGTTCTGGCATTTGAAGCTCCTCGTAAGTAGCCCTCACCCCCAACCCCACTCCCAGTGGGAGAGGGGAGTCGCGCCAGCGACGGGGTGAGGGCTTTTTCGTCGCTGGCGGCGAAGCCAGGGCTTCATGAACGTTCCTCGTAAAAATAGTAGACAATAGACGGTAGACAGGACAATTATACGACCCTGCAACCTTGCTATCCTGCTACGTTTCATTGTCGGTGGTGCGTCTCAGGCCACGATGATATCTAAAGTTAGAGATCTTTACACAATCTGAGCGAATCGTAAATGGCGGCGTGGATGTTGCGGCTGGCAACGGCATCGCCGACGCGGAACAACTGGTACGGTCCAGCCGGGTTATTGACCAGCGTTTGGGGCCGGCCGGCAATCAGCGCCTCGATATCCACCTCGCCCAGGTTGGACGAACCTTCTTTCAGCTCAAAATACAGGTCGGCCACCGGCAGCGAGCCGTGTTCGACCACCACCTGGTCTACCACGCGCTCGACGGTGGACTTGTTGTATTCGTTGTAGAGCGTGGCGGCCAGCTTATCACCCTGCCGGCGCACGGCAGTCAAGCGATGGTTCAGGGTCAGGGTGACGCCCCGGTCATAAAAAACTTTGAGGTAGGCCGGGTAGCTCGTCCCGCCGATTTCCTGGGCTACCATCCGGTCCGGCGTGACCAGCTCCACTTGGGAGCCGATTCCGGCCATAAGTTCGACACAGGAGTAACTTTCGTAATTGCCGTGGTCGTCGAAAAATAACACGTTCGCGGCCGGTTTAGCATAGCCGCTTAAAATATCCCAGGAACTGACAACTAAGTCGGCCCCGGCAGGCAAAAAAGTGGTATTGGGCAGCCCACCCGTAGCCACAATCACGACCTCCGGCTTTTCGGCCAGCACGTCGGCCGCTTGAGCGTAATGGTTCAGGCGGACCTCCACCCCCAGCCGTTGGACCTGCTGGTAAAGCCAGCCGGTAATGCCGATAATATCCTGGCGGCGCGGGGCGCGGGCGGCAATCTGCACCTGCCCGCCCGGCTCGCGATTGGCCTCAAACAAGACCACCTGGTGGCCCCGCTCGGCGCAGACCCGCGCTGCCTCCAAGCCACCCGGCCCGGCCCCCACCACGACGACCCGGCGAGGTTGGCCTGTCGCTTTGGGAATGATATGGGGCATGGTTTCTTCGCGGCCGGTGGCCGGATTATGAATGCAGAGCGCCTCCCGGCCAATGTAGATGCGGTCAATGCAGTAGCCCATCCCCACACAGGGGCGGATCTGTTCTTCCTCGCCGCGTTCGATTTTGGCGACAATATAGGGGTCGGCCATGTGGGCGCGGGTCATGCCGACCATATCCACGATGCCGACGCCAACCGCGTGACGAGCCGTGGCCACATCGGCGATGCGGGCGGCGTGGAAAAGGGGAATATCAATTTCCTCGCGGATGGCCGCGGCCAGCGACAGGTGGGGCGCGCTCGGCGTGCCCATGTTGGGGATCACGTGCGACAATGCTTCGTCGCTGGCAATGAAGCCCTTGATGATGTTCACAAAGTCGAGCATGCCGGTCGCCACCAGACGGCGGGCGATTTCGGCGCAGTCGGCAAAGGTCAGCCCGCCTTCGACGCTCTCATCGCCGGACATGCGGATGCCGACAATAAAATCATCCCCGACCTGCCGGCGGATTTCGGCCAGGGTCTCCAGGCTGAAGCGCATGCGGTTAGCCAGGCTGCCGCCGTATTCGTCGGTGCGGCGGTTGATCAGCGGCGTCCAGAAGCTGTCGAACAGGTGGCCGTAGGCTTCGATCTCGACGCCGTCCAGGCCGCCCTCTTTGCAGCGCCGGGCCGCAGCGCCGTAGGCTTTGATGACCCGCTTGATGTCGGCAGTTTCCATCTCTTTGGGAAAAGAGCGGTGGGCCGGCTCACGGACACCGGAAGGGGCAATGGTCGGCAGCCAATTTTCGGTATCCCAGTAAGTTCGCCGGCCCATGTGGGTAATCTGGCACATGACCGCCGCGCCGTGGCGGTGGATGCGCTCGGCCATCTGCTGAAAATAAGGGATAATCGAGTCATCCCCCACGTAAATTTGTCCAAAGGCCGCCGGCGAGTCGGGGGCAATGTTGGCCGAGCCGCCAAACATGGTCAGGGCCACACCGCCCTTGGCCTTTTCTTCCTGGTAAAGCTGGTAGCGCAGCTTGGGTTTGGCATCCTCACAGTAGGACGGTTCGTGGCTGGTGCTGAGGATGCGGTTTTTCAGGCGCAGATGTTTTAATTGAAAGGGTTGGAGGAGGGGATCGGTTTGCGTCATCGGCTTGCCTCCTTCAGAAACAACAGCTTTTTACTCGTACTGCGTGTTGCATGTTGCGTAAAACGAAAACCCAACACGAGCCATACTTATCCAGCCCGCGCTTTTCTAATCGCCTCGCTGATGGCCGGGACCACTTGATGCAGGTCGCCGATGACGGCGTAGTGGGCTTTGGCAACGATCGGCGCTTCGGGGTCGGTGTTGATGGCAATGATATTTTTGGAGCCTTTGCAGCCGACATAGTGCTGAATCGCCCCGCTGATGCCGCAGGCAAAGTAGACTTCCGGCGCAACCCGCGAGCCGGTCTGCCCGACCTGGTCGGCGTGGGGACGCCAGCCCTCGTTGGTAACGGCCCGCGAGCAGCCAACCGCCCCGTTGAGCAGAGCCGCTAACTCTTCCAGGCTCTCGAAACCCTCCGTGCTGCCCACGCCGCGCCCGCCGCTGACCACCACCCGGGCATCGGTCAGCGAGATCTTGTCCCTGGCCGACTCAACCCGCGAGACCACCCGCACCCGGAAATCCTTGTCGCTCAGGGTGGGTGTGATCAGATTCAGAGCCACCTCCCCGGCCCCAGGAACCTGCTCCGCCGGGATGACGTGCGGCGCTACGGTTAAAAGTTTGGGCTGGCCGTGCAGCCGGGCCTCTTCCAGCAGACTGCCGCCCCAGCGCACCCGCGTCACCCGGTAGCTCTCGCCCGGCTGGACTTCCGTGCAGTTGGCGGCCACGGGTAGATCGCTTTTGGCGGCCAAATGGGCCAGCACCTCGTTGCCCCGGTCGGTACCGGCGGCGAGGACCGCCTGGGGTTTTTCGGACTCTACGAGTTGGATGAGACTCTGCGCCCAGGCTTGCGGGGCGTAGTCGTCCAGGCGCTCGTGCTGCACCAGGTGAATCCTGGCGACGCCGTAAGCCGCCGCTTCTTGAGCCAAACTCCGCCCGCTTTCACCGACGATCACGGCTTCCAGCGGCGTGTCCAGTTCTCCTGCCAATTTTCGGGCCAGGGTCAGCATCTCCCACGAGGCTTTATGCGGTTTGCCCCGGTCGTGTTCGATTAATCCCAGAATCATAACCTTTACCCCTTGCCTGGGATTCAAATCCCAGGCTGACACTTGCCCCTGCACGCAAGTGCAGGTGTAATTCAAGTCGGCACTGAGCCGACTCAAAATCGTTTACGAGTAGCTTTAGATTATCCCCGCCTTCTTGAGAACTTCCACTACCTTATACGCAGCTTCCGGCCCGCGGCCCAAAATTTCCGCGCCTTTGTGCTGTTCCACCGGCGTTTTGAGCCGCACTTTTTCCAGTCCTTCAGACCGGGGCTGGGGTTTTGTCTGTTCGATTTGAGCCTTTTTAGCCCGCAGCCGGCCGGGCAGCGAAGGGTAACGCGGCAGATTAATTCCCTCTCTGACGGTAAACGCGGCAGGCAGCGTCGTCTCGTACACCTCCCAACCCCCGGAAATTTCCCGCTTGGCAGTAGCTGTGCCGTTTTTTATTTCCAGCGCCTTGATGCCGGTTACGCAGGGCAGGTCAAACGCTTCGGCCACCCGGATGCCGACCTGATAGCCGCCGGAGTCGGCCGACTCGCTGCCAAAGAGCAGCAGGTCAAAGGGCTGCGGCTGGGCGCGGATGGCCTCGGCAATAGCCTGGGCCGTCGCCTGCGGCCCCCAATCGCGGCCATCGGTTTCAAGCAGAATAGCCCGATCAATCCCCTGGGCAATGGCGAAACGCAGTTGCTCCGCGGCTGGCTCCGGGCCGAGCGTTAGGACTGTCGCCGTGCCGCCGTGCGCCTCTTTCAGCCGGATGGCCTCCTCGACCGCGCACTCTTCATGCGGGCTGATAGTAAAACCCAGGTGGCGGGTGTCAATCTCCTGCTCATCATCGGTCAGCACAATCTTGGCCCCGGTCGCCGGGACACGTTTTACACAGACGAGTATGTTCATGGTGGCTCCATCAAATAGGGAGTAGGTAGTAGGGAGTATAAGGAATTTTTCCCCTACTCCCTACTCCTTACTCCTTACTCCCTGCTTAACACTTCATCCGTTCATTGTTCGGGTCAAACAGCGGGGTGTTGCCGGCCACGGCTACGGTGACCGGGTAACGCCCGCCCAGGTATTCCACCTGCAATTTTGTGCCAACCTGGGCATATTCCGGCGGCAGATAGCCGAGCAAAATATGCTGGCCCACTGACGGCCCCGAGCCGGCGCTGGTCACGTAAGAACGCCGGCCTTTACGGTCGGCGATGACTTGGCCAGCCGAGGTTAGAATCGGCTCGCGGCCGAGCATATAGCGCGGCTGGCCGGTGGCAGCGGTAGGATCATCCAGGGTCAGGGTGCAGAGGATAGCCGCCGGTTCTTCCTCGCGGGCCTTTAGATAAGCCTCTTTACCAATGAAATCGGCGCTTTTGACCTTGGCGCGAGCCAAACCGGCCTCGACCGGGTCGTATTCCGACTCCAGCTCGTTGCCAAAGGCGCGATAGCCCTTTTCCAGGCGGGCGGTCGTGCCGTAGACGCCGATACCCACCGGGACGATGCCGTGGGGCCGTCCTGCCTCCCAGAGAATATCCCACAGCCGCCCGCCCTGCTCCATGGCGGTGTAAATTTCCCAGCCCAACTCGCCGACATAGGAGATGCGGAAAGCCAGCACCCGGATATTTTCAATGACCAGTTCCTTAACGGTGCCAAAGGGGAAGCCTCCGTGCGACACATCATCCGCCGTTACCGATTGCAGCACCTGGCGGGCTTTTGGTCCCCACAACCCCAGCGTACAAATGGCCGAGGTTAAATCCTGGAGGTGGGTCTTGCCGTCGGCGGACAGGTGGTCTTGGAACCACTTTTTGTCCACATTGCCGTAAGCCCCACCGGTGGCCACGCGAAAATGGTCTTCGCCCAGGCGCATGATGGTTAGATCGGCCTTAAAGCCGCCGTGTGGGCTCAGCAGCGGGGTGTAAACAGCCTGGCCGACCGGCACATCCATTTGGTTCACCGCCACCCCCTGCACGCAGTTTAGCGTGCCGGGGCCGGTAATGTCAAAAACGCAGAAAGCCGACAGGTCCACCATGCCGCCCCGGTCGCGCAGGGCCAGGTGTTCGGCGTTGATGATCGGCGACCACCAGCGCGAGTCCCACTCGGCGGGGCGGGGCATGACCCGCTCGCCGTACTCGTCCAGCAAGGCTTTGTTCGACTCATACCAGTAGGGTCGCTCCCAGCCGGCGGTTTCAAAAAAGACCGCGCCCAATTCTTTCTCGCGGGCGTAGAAGGGGCTGAGGCGCACCCGGCGCGAGGACTCGTACTGCTCGGCGGGGTGAGTGATGCTGTACATTTTGTTAAAGGACTCGCCGGTGCGGGCGCGGACGTGGAACTGGGTCCGGGAGTGGTCGTAAAAGCGGGCAATATCCGAGGCAGTGGCATCACAGATTTCCGGCGCGCCGTAAGTCATCCACTCAGCCACCACCCGGCCAAAGCCGGGGCCTTCCTTGATCCAGATGGCCGCGACCGACCATAGATTCTTGACCTCCGGCGTCTCGCCGATAATGGGCATGCCATCGGGGGTCAGCGACATCAAGCCGTTGATGGCGTGGCGAATGCCGACATCTTCGCGGTCGAGGATGTCGGGCATCAGTTCCAGGGCAGTGGCCATGCTGTCGTCAAAATCGTCGGCGGTAAAGGGCAGTTCGGTCGGGCTGAGGGCGGCCTGCTCGATGGAGGGAATTTCATCCGGTTCGTGCCACATGGGCCGGTGGGCATAAGAGCCAATTTCCAGGTCGCTGCCGTTCTGGCGCTCGTACATGTTGCTGTCCACGTCGCGGATGACGGGATACTCGATTTCGCCCTTGGTCTTCTCAAAGAGCGGGATGGGGCCGACGGTGATAAACTGGTGGACCATCGGGGTGAGAGGGATGTGAACGCCGGCCATGTGGGCCAGGCGCGGACTCCAGACGCCGCAGGCAACCAGCACATACTCCGCGCCGATGTAACCCTGCTTGGTTTCGACGCCCACCACCCGTCCTTTTTGCACGTCAATGCCGGTCACCTCGATGTTGGAAAAGACTTTGAGCGCATCCAACTCCATAGCCCGTTCGCGCATGAGAGTCCCGGCCCGCAGCGAGTCAACCACTCCCGCCGAAGGGCTGTAAAAGCCGCCCAGCACCAGATCGGTGTTGACATAGGGCACCATCTCTTTGATCTGCTGGGGGGTGATGATTTCACCCGGCTCGCCCCAGGCTTTGGCCGACGTGACCCGGCGGGTGAGTTCCTGCATCCGCTCCGGGGTGCGGGCCAGCTCGATGCCGCCGCTCTGGGTAAAGGTACCCAGCTTCTTATAGGTGGCGATGCTGTCCTGGGTCAGCCGAGTCATTTCTTTGGAGTGGTCCACCGGGAAGATGAAGTTGGAGGCGTGTCCGGTGGAACCGCCGGGATTGGGCAGCGGCCCTTTGTCAAGCAGGACCATATCCTTCCAGCCCAACTCGGCCAGGTGATAGACCAGGCTGTTACCGACAATGCCCGCCCCAATGATGACGACGCGTGCCTGGGTGGGGAGTGTGCTCATTGTTTCCCTCCTTATCCGTTTACTGAAAAACTGCTCTCCGGATTAATCTGCCGGTTTCGAGAGTAAAAGCCCACATTCAGCTCCAGCCCGGTGTAGACAGCCTTATACTTGACCGGATCTTGGTCGTGCTTCTGGCCGTTCTCGACACGATGAATCAGTTCCGACATCATATAGCCGACCGGCGGGGCGTTTTTGAACTCGTGGCCGCTGGTGCCGATGGCCATGTAAAAGCCGTCCAAGTCCGACTTATCGTAAATGGGCAGCCAGTCGGTTGAAACATCGTACAGATCCACCACGCCGCGCGGCTGGTTGGGCACGGGCAGGTCGGGGATGCGCCGGGCCAGGCGGTAAACCTGGGCCTTCCACTGCGCATCGGTGACATTCTGATTGTACTCATCCGGGTTATCAACCCACTCTTTGGCGTCACAGTCCGGGTCCTCGCTGCCGACCAGGATAGTGTTGCCGGCTTCGGGCCGGAAATAGATGGCGTTGTCGCCGTCGGAGGTGTGCTTGCCGTTCTTTTCAAAGTTAAAACCTTCGGGCGAGGGGACGTGATGGACTTCGTGGCGCAGCGGCCGGGTTTTGATGTTCATGGTCTCCTCGACCCCGGCCATGCGGTTGATAATGTAGGAGTGCGGCCCGGCCACATTGACCACGACGGGCGCGTCAATTTTTGTGCCGTCGTTCAGCGTGACGCCCTGGACCCGATTTCCCTCTGTCCGTATCTCCACAACCGTTCTGTTAAAGAGGAACTCTCCCCCTTTGCTCTCGGTGGCGCGCATGATATTATGAGTGGCAAGCTGGGGGTCGTTGACGTAGCCGGAGCCAGGCGTAAAGATAGCCCCTTCCAGATGGCTTTCCGGCTCTTTCCAGAAGTCGTCACCCGCTTCGGGACGGCTAGGCGGCCAGAATTCGCCCAAAAAGTAGATGGGCATGCGCTCCTTAACGGTTTCGACATCCCATTCTTCATGCTCGACGCCCATTTGCCGGTACAGTTCCAGCACTTTGCGCCAGTTGTGGCCTTTACTTTTGAGCAGCAGGGTGCCGCAGTTCATGAATCTGGCCATGCCCCGCTCATCTTTGACGCCCAGCCAGCTTTCATAGTTACCCCAGTATTTGAAGCCCTCATAGGCCAGGGCGACCCCGTCCCAGGTGGAGTAATGCGCCCGGACAATGGCGCAGGAATTGATGGTTGAACCGGCCCCGGCATCGTTGTTTTTGTCAATATTGACGGTTTTGTAACCTCGCTTGGCCAGCTCAAAGGCCGTCGAACAGCCGATCACTCCGGCCCCAATAACAATCACATCTTTGTGCATGGTGTCCTCCTGTTATTTTAAATAAACCATTTTGAGCCAGAAGTGGGTGACCAGGAGGTTTTTGAACCTTGTTTTATCCCCTAATCCCCTAATCCTGGCGATTTTTTTGCCCGGCTGGTTTCCAAACTCAGTTTGGGAAGCAGCCGACTCTTGTTTCAGCCGCTCACTTCTGACCCAACTCGAAGGCCCGTTTGTAAATCTGCACGTAGCTCTGGAGACTCAAATCGCGGGGGTTGCCGATGGTCTGCGGGTCTTTGTAGGCGATTTCGGCCAGCATGGGAATTTCTTCCTCGCTAAAACCCAACGCCTGCAAGGTGGGGATTTCGACATCCTCGGTCAGCTTCATGACCGCTTCTACGGCTTTTTCCGCGGCCTGCCAGATACTCAGACCGCGAATATCCTCACCCATAGCGACGGCAATCCGGGCGAATTTTTCCGGCTCGCCTTTAAAATTGTACTCCATCACCGGGCCGAGCAGCCGGGCCGTCAGCGCACCGTGCGGCACATTATGCACTCCGCCGGCCGACTGGCTCATGGCGTGGGCCGCCCCGGCGCTCTCGGTGCCGTAAGACAACGCCCCCAGCATGGCGGCCATGCTCATTTTGTAGCGGGCTTCGGTGTTGTGGCCCTGGGCAAAGGCGACCCGCAAGTAACGGGCAACGTATTCCATTGCCAGCAGAGCCGTCGAATCGGGCAGAGGCTGGGCATAGGCGCAGGTATAACACTCGATGGCGTGGGCCAGAGCGTCCATCCCCGTGCCGGCAGTGACAGCCGGGGGCAGGTCGAAGGTCAGTTCGGGGTCAATCAGCGCTTCCCAGGCCCCAATCAGTGCTGTCCCGCCGACGTTGAACTTGATCTTGCGCTGCGGGTCGGTGATGACCGCCCACAATGTCACTTCGCTGCCGGTCCCGGCGGTGGTCGGCACGCAGATGGTCGGCGGGATGCGGCACTGGATAGGCTGAGGGCTGGCCCATTCGTAGTCCAAAATAGAGCCGCCGTTGGCCGCGACCACGCCGATGGACTTGGCCGTGTCCATCGCGCTGCCGCCGCCCAGGCCAATCAAGCCGTCACATTCTTCCCGGCGATACAGGTCGGCCCCCTCGTCTACCAGGGCAATGGGCGGGTTGGGCGCGACCCCGTCAAAAACGGCAAAGCTGAGATCGGCGGCTTTCAGCGGGGCGATGGCCCACTCGAGCAGCCCGGCCCTGACCACACCGGGGTCGGTGACAAGCAAGGGGCGGGTCATCCCCAGAGACTTGGCTTCGTCGGCCAGGGCATTAATGGCGCCCAGGCCGTGTTTCATCACGGTTGGAATTTCAAAACTGCGGATGTTAGTCATGGATACTCCTCGAAAAGTTGAGTGGTAAGATAGTAACAGAACGCAGACACTTGCGCCTGCACTTGCGTGCAGGCGCAAGTGTCTGTGTCCTATTATCTTCGCCACTCGCTTCGTGGTTTACCGGCGCGGATTTCGGCCCGGCGGTGTTCGGCGAAGGCGTTGAGTTCTTCGGCAAGGGCCGGATCGAGGGCCGGAGCCTGATATTCCCTCAACATGCGCTTCCAGACAGCGTTGGCTCGTTTATAAGTGTCGGCGCTGCCCTCTTCTTCCCACTTTTCGTAATTATCCATATTAAAAACGGTGTGCTGGTAAAAAGCGGTTTCATAGTGACGCATCGTATGCTGCGCGCCGAGGAAGTGCTGGCCCGGCCCCACTTCAGTATAGGCGTCCCAGGCAAAATCTTCGTCGGTCAGGCCGATGCCGTTGACAAAACGGGCCATCATGCCGCACATTTCTAGGTCGAGGATGAACTTCTCGTAACCGGCAATCAGGCCGCCTTCCAGCCAGCCGGCGGCGTGCAGCACAAAGTTGACCCCGGCCTGCACTGTCGGCCAGATAGTGCCGGCCGACTCGTAGCCGGCCTGGGCATCGGGGATGCGGGAGGCGGTGAAGTTGCCGCCGGAACGGAAAGGTAAATTGTAGCGGCGGGCCATCTGCGCCCCGGCATAGAGGGCCAGCGCATCTTCCGGCGTGCCAAAGCAGGGCGCGCCGCTGCGCATGTCAATATTGGCCAGGAACGAGCCGTAAATGCAGGGTGTACCTGGGTTGAGCATTTGAGCATAGCAGATGCCAAAAAGAGCTTCGGCGTTTTGCTGGGCCAGGGTGGCGGCCATGGTGCTGGGCGACATCGCCCCGGCGATGAGGAAGGGCGTCACCAGCACCGCCTGCTTGGCCCGGGCATAGACCTCCAGCGCGCCGAACATACGGTCGTCGAAGCGCAGCGGGCTGGAGGCATTGATTAAAGACAGCACCGCCGGATTCTCGCGGATGGCCTCTGCCCCAAAGAGAATCTCGGCCATGATGACGGTATCGCGCGCATTTTCAGAATGGGTAACGCTGCCCATAAAACACTTGTCGCTCAGGGTGATATGGGCCAGGAGCATATCCAGGTGACGCTCTTTGACGTCAATATCATTCGGCTCGACCAGTGTGCCGCCGTTGTGATGGAGATGCTGGGCCATGTAGGTCAGCTTGGCAAAGTTGCGAAAATCCTGAATGGTGGCCTCGCGGCGGCCCCGCTCGTAATCGCCGACAAAGGGCGGGCCGTAGACCGGGGCGAAGATGGTGGTGCGGCCGCCAAAGTTTAGGCTGTTGGCCGGGTTGCGGGCCAGTTGGGTGAAGGTAGAGGGCGCCTGGCGGACAAAGTGCATCAGCGTATCTTCGTCAATGCGGACCAGTTCGTCTTCAACCGTAGCGCCATTGGCTTTGAAGGTTTCACGAGCGGGGGGATAATCAATGACCAGGATGCCGGGGTCTTGCAGCAGGCGCATTGAGGCGCGGTGAACGGCTTCGACGCCTTCGGGCGAGAGCACTTCGGTCAGGGGCAGCTTGTTGACCAGGGGCTTGATCGAACTGGCAATTTGGGTCCCTGCCCGCGCCCGGCGTTCTTCACGACGACTCGAACGGCGTTCTCGATCAGACATAGATGACTCCTTTGGCTGCTACACTTTTAAAAGGGTGTGTTGCGGAGTGGGTAAAGCGTAAAACGGAATGCATGGTAGGTGAGTCTCCAACTTGCGACCCGCAACCGGCAACTTTAGAGTTTATCGGAAATAAAAATTAGGGTTCTTATGTCATTCCTCGAGTCTAGGCTAAAAAGTAGCGCTGTAGAGATTTCTCGCTCCTTCGTCGCTCGAAATGACATGGCTAGGCTTAATGCCGATAATGTCTTTTGCGACCGGCTACAGGGCCGCGGACAGTTGCGTTTGAAAATCGGCAATGTGAGTCCGCATGATCTCGGCCGCTCGCGCGCCGTCCCCCCTTTTGATGGCGGCAATAATTTCCCGATGTTCGGCAATCGCTTCGTGCAAGCGGCTGACTTTGTGCAGGGAAATGTACCACAGCCGCAGCCCATGGGTATACAGCCGCTCCAGGGTTTCTTCCAAGAATTCGTTGTGAGCGGCCCGGGCCAGCAGTTGGTGAACCTGATGATCCAACTGCATCAACTGGTGGTAATCACCGCGCTGGAGAATCTCATCGGATTTGGCCAGTAAAGCTTCCATTTCGGCTATTTCAGCCGGAGTTGCCCGTTCAGCAGCCAGACGGACCGCGTAAATCTCCAGTTCAAGGCGCATCTCGAAGATTTTCTGCAAGTCGCTCAGGTTCAAGTCGGCGACGATGGTGCCCCGGCGCGGGAGAATCACGACCAGATTTTCCAGGGCCAGCCGCTGGAGGGCCTCGCGAATCGGCGTTCGGCCCAAACGAAGTTCGCTCATCAAATCGGATTCGTTGAGCAGGCTGGCGGGTGGCAGTTCGAGGGTGACAATTTTTTCTTTTAGAATACGGTACGCTGCTTCACTCCGCGAGTCGTGATCAACCCGGCGCTGGCGGGCAGCGGTAAGCAACGTGGCTGGCAGCATCTTGGTAGAATTTAAACAGTCAGCAAGGTGATATATCAATAATATATAATCGAGTTTGCGCAGTATATTAGGATTTTGAAAGAAGTCAAATCTCTAAAAACTAAATGTAAAGCACCCCGTTTATTGAAGTTTTGCCGGTTTTCAACTCAAAAGATAGGACATTTCTCCCATTTACTTGTCTTGATTGAAAACAAGAGGTGTGGTAAGATGAGCGGGCTAAGGTGAAGATTAGATTTTCAAAACTTCTTCAACTTGGCCCAATTGTATAGGTTAGTCAAATTTGTTGTAGGGTAAAGCTAACAACTTAGACAGTCAATGCCAGGCTGTTTGAGTAAATGGTGAGGCCCAATTTCCCAGGTTACGGCCGGGAAATTGGGCCTTATTTATTGTCTCTAAGTTAGCCAAACCACTTAGTATCAGCCGTAGGAGGTAAAAATGAAAGAAAAGAAACAAGTTTTACGAGGATTTGGGATTATTGTCCTCATCGTAGGCTGTTTGCTGGGCGCCAATTCAATCAACGTGCTTAACGCATCGGCTTTTTCTTCGCCGATTCCTGCACCGACTGATGAGCCTATTCCGGCAGCAATGGTTTTGGCAATCAATGGACCGGCATCCGTTAATGTGGGGGAGACGGTCCAACTGAGCGTTGAGGCCCAGGGTGTCTCTGGGAGCGGCCTGTATGGCGCTCAGTTTGAAATCCAGTTTGACCCGGCCCTGCTCTCGGTTGGCAATCTGCAAATCAATCCTGATCTCTCCTATGTCATGCAAAACAATGCCGATAATACGCTGGGCAAAATCACGCTGGTGGCCAGCCGGCAGGGCCGAGTGCCTGGTCTCACCGGCACTGTTACCCTGCTGACCTTCCAGGCGACGGCTCTCGCTGTCCCCGGTACTGCGACCTTCAGCTTCGCCGGAGTAAAAGTAGGTGATCCCCAGGCACTTCCTTTGACCCTGACGCCCAAGAATTTCACCCTCGTGATTAACGGTACCCCAGAAACACCAACGGCTACGCCTGAGACGCCCACGACCACACCTGAGACCCCAACCGCTACCCCTGAAACGCCGACCGCTACGCCTGAGACGCCCACGGCCACGCCCGAAACCCCAACCGCGACACCCGAGACCCCAACATCTACCCCGGAAACACCCACGGCCACGCCCGAGACCCCGACCGCGACGCCTGAGACGCCGACCCCTGGCACACCCACTGCTACTCCAGAAACACCGACTCCTACCCCCACCAACGCCACCGTCTCCGGTCAGGTAATCCTGCCCGGACGGGCCAACAACGATTGGTCGGGGGGCACGGTGACGATAGATGACACCGGGCAGAGCGCTAACACCGACTCCACGGGTAAATTCGCAATTGCCGCTGTGGCGTTCGGGGCACATTCCTCCATCACTGCCGACAGCCCCGGCTATCTCCCGGCGGTGTGTACGGCCGTTACGATCATCACCCCCAATACAGACTTGACGAGCGTCAATCTGTTGAGCGGTGATATTACCGACGACGGCCACGTGGACATTGCCGATGCGACGGCAATTGGGGTGAGTTTTGGCCAGACAGGTTCGGGCTTAGCGACCGATATAAATCGTGATGGGATCATTGACATCTTTGACCTGATCCTGGTCAGCGTGAACTTTGGAGAAGGAACGCAAACCTGGAACTGTCTAACCCAATAAGCATCTAACCTTACAATCGAATAGATTCTATAGGAAGCCTCTCGGCCTCATCAGCCGAGAGGTTTCTCGTTAAAGCAGTGGTGGTCGAAACAAAGTGTTTGACATGCAGTCGAGACAATGCTATACTCGCTCTCGCTGCAAGACGACAATCAGCCCATAGTTAAATCAAAAAAGTTGCTCGAGGAGGAGAAAATGTGTCGGAAACTTTTTAGCAAGTTACTCTTTCTATCTCTGCTGCTGGTTTTGGCGGTGTTATTAGCTGCCTGCGGGGGTGCTGCCCAACCTGCTGCTCCGGCTGAACAAAAGCAGGAGGCAACCGAGCCAGCCCAAGAAGAAGCGGCGGCTCCGGCAGAATCCAGCGGTGAAAAAATCACCATCAAGCTGGCCGAAAACCCCTGGACCGGCTCGGCTGTTAATGTGGCAGTCGCAAAAGTAATTCTTGAAAAAGAGTTAGGGTATCCGGTCGAGATTGTCACTATTGACGAGAACGCGCAATGGGCCGCCCTGGCCAAAGGCGACCTGTCGGCCAGCCTGGAAGTCTGGCCTTCGGGGCACGCCGAGAATGTCAAGCAGTACATAGATGAACAGAAAGTCGTGGAGAACGGCGGCGAGTTAGGCGTGATCGGCAAAATTGGCTGGTACGAGCCGGCTTACGTGGTGGAAGAGCATCCCGAATTAGCGACATGGGAGGGTTTCAAAAACCCGGAACTGGCTGCTCTGTTCAAAACTGCCGAAACCGGGGACCAGGGCCAGTTCCTGGCTGGCGACCCCAGTTGGGTGCAATATGACGACCAGATTATCAAGAATTTGGGCCTGAATTTGCAGCCGGTGGTGGCCGGTTCAGAGCAGGCGGTGTTAGCGCAGCTAGATTCGGCTTACAGCCGCAAAGAGCCAATCCTCTTTTATTTCTGGACGCCGCATTCGGTTCATGCTAAATACGACTTAACTGAAGTCAAACTGCCAGCATATTCGGAGGAGTGCTATGCCAAAACCGAGTCGGGCGGCGTGGATTGCGACTACCCCTCCGATGTCCTGTTTAAGATTTTCTGGAGCGACCTCCAGAATAAAGCGCCCGATGCCTACAAAGTGCTCAAAAACTTTAAATACACCACCGAAGATCAGATCAGTATGATTGCGGCGGTTGAATTGGAGAATAAGAGTTCGGCGGAAGCCGCCCAGGCCTGGGTTGACGGGCATCAAGATGTCTGGAAAGCCTGGCTGCAATAAGGCGGTTAAAGAAACCCTTGAAGTAAATTAAATGGAATGGCAAAACCCCCGGTCCCGGCAGGTACTGGGGTTTTTTTGTTTCACCGGCCAAAAAGGAGGAGATATGGCTAAGTATATCGGTATTTTGACCGCAGGCGGCGACAGCCCCGGCCTGAACGCGGCGATTCGCGGTATTGGTAAAGCAGCCCAAACTTCGTTTGGCATGCAGGTCATCGGCTTTCGCGACGGCTTCCGGGGTTTGATGGAAAACCGGACCACGCGCCTGGACGGCCCGGCCCTTTCCGGGATTTTGACCATTGGCGGCACTATCCTGGGCACCAGCCGCGACAAGCCGGAAAGCATGCCGATGGGCGGCAAAACGATGGATATGACCGACGTGATGGTTGAAAATTACCGCAAACATCACCTGGATGCCCTGGTCTGTTTGGGCGGCGGCGGGACGCAGAAAAATGCGCTGACCTTGCTCAAAAAAGGTCTGAATATCATCACCCTGCCCAAAACCATTGACAACGACGTGGCCCTGACCGATGTAACCTTTGGCTTTGACACGGCCCTGGGCATTGCCACCGAGGCCATTGACCGCCTGCACAGCACGGCTCACAGCCACCACCGCATCATTGTCGTCGAGGTCATGGGGCATAACGCTGGCTGGCTGGCCCTGGGAGCCGGTATTGCCGGTGGCGCGGATGTGATCCTGATCCCCGAAATTCCCTATGATGCCCACAAGATCGCCGACGCCATTCGCCGGCGCAGCCACGGCGGCAAAGGGTTTAGCATCATTGCCATTTCTGAAGGAGCGATGTCCAGAGAAGACGCCGCGGTGATCCGGACGGCAGAGAAAAAAAAGGAGAACGCCAAAAATAAAGAGGAAAAGAAAAAAGCCTCAAGCGAACTGGCCGAAATCAGAGCCAGGCAAGCAGGCGGCACGCTGCGGCTGTCCGGCCAACTGGAAGAGCTGACCGGCCTGGAGACGCGCATGACAATTTTGGGGCATGTCCAGCGCGGCGGCACGCCTTCGGCGGTGGACCGGCTGCTGGCAACCCGCCTCGGAACAGCCTGTGCCACGTTAATCAATGAGGGTGTCTCCGGGGTCATGGTCGCCGCCCGTGGTGAGGGGGTCGTCCCGGTCCCCCTGGAAGATGTCGTCGGTAAACGCAAAACCGTGCCGCTCGATCATCCCTGGCTTGACAGCGCCCGGCGCTTGGGAACGTGTATGGGGGATTGAGAGGAAGGGTGGAGGGCTGGAAGACTGGAAGGGTAGAGAATAATATCCAACCTTCCAATCTTCCAGTCTTCCATTAATGTTCCTGCGCTCCCGCCTCGCGCTTTTTGCCCCAGGCCTGGGTAATCCGGTCAATGACGATGGCCAGGATGACAATGGCCAGGCCGGCTTCGACGCCGCGCCCGGTCTGGTTTTTCGCCAGGCCGATGACCGTTTCCAGGCCCAGCCCGCCGCCGCCGACCAGGCCGGCAATAATGACCATCGAGAGGACCATCATAATCGTCTGGTTGACGCCGACCATGATCGAAGGCAGGGCCAGGGGTAGCTGCACTTTGAACAAGGTCTGCCAGGGGGTCGAACCAAACGCGGCCGCCGCCTCAATCGTTTGGGCCGAAATTTCCCGGATGCCGAGGTTAGTCAGCCGGATGGCCGGAGGTAAAGCATACAGCACCGAAGCGATAATGCCAGGGACCCGTCCCACGTTAAATAACATAATGACCGGCACCAGGTAAACAAAAGGCGGGATCGTCTGGAGCGTGTCCAGCACGGGCCGCAGAAAGGCGGCAAAGGCATCGCTGCGCGAGGCCAGGATGCCCACCGGGATGGCAATCAGCAGGGAGACAAGCACTGCCACGATGGTCTGGCTCAGCGTATCCATCGCGTTCTCCCACATGCCCAACAGGCCGATGAAGAACATCCCTACTGCCGTAAACAGGGCCAGCCGCCAATCCACCGCCGCCCAAGCCGTCAGCGCGACCGCCAAAATGACGACAAACCAGGGTAGCTGCTGTTGCAGGAAGAGACGCAGCGGGTTCAGAAAGTAGATTGTCAAAAAGTCGCTTAACGGGCCGGTGCCGATCGGCAGGTCGCCGATACGGTACAAATTATCGCGCGACCAGGCCACGGCGCTATCAACCGGGCCGCGCAGCGACAGGTTCCACGAGGCGGGAAATTCGTTAAGGAAAGGGGTCAAGCGGCTGATGGCCAACAGCACCACCAGAAACAGTATCGCCGCCAGGGCGTAAGAGTAGGTCCGCAGAAGGGCGGGAGTGGCTTCGGCGGCGTGTTTGTAGCCGAGGGTGCGCACCAGGGGACTAATGAGCGCGGCCACAGCGGTCGCCAGAGCTTTAGCCATGCCGGTAAACGCGCCATAGAGGCGGGTCAGCCCCTGCTCGATAGACCAGATCACATCAAATCGCGCCCACTTGCTGGGGAACAGTCGAAAGTCGTGCCCTTCCTGGGGCCGGTGGGTGAAGTCAATCTTGCTGGCGGCATGACTGACCCGGTCGAGGATGATGGCCATGAAGACGATAGCCAAGCCGGCTTCCAGCCCCTGGCCAACCTGGAGACGCTGCAAAGCCACCAACACTTCCCGCCCCAGGCCACCGGCCCCAATCAGGGCGGCGATGACGACGATGCCCAGGGCCATCATAATCGTCTGGTTAACGCCAACGATGATTGAAGGCATGGCCAGGGGAATCTGCACCTTCAAGAGGGTCTGCCGTTTGGTTGAGCCAAAAGCGGTCGCCGCTTCGATGGTGGCGGCAGGCACCAGGCGAATGCCGAGACTGGTCAGGCGGATGGCCGGGGGGAGGGCATAGATGACAGTGGCGACCACACCGGGGACGCGGGCAATGCCAAAGAAGAGGACCACCGGGATCAGATAAACAAAGGCGGGCATGGTCTGCATGCCATCCAGAATAGGCAGCAGGCCGGCCTCAAACTTGTCGAAGCGGGCTGATAGGATCCCCAGCGGAATCCCGATCAGCAGGGCAATAAAAACCGACACGCCCATCAGGGCCAGGGTTTGCATGCTGGCGTCCCACAGGCCGACCACGCCCATAAACAGCAGGCCGAAAACGCACAACAGTCCCAGCCGCAGGCCGCCCGCATACTGGCCCAATAAAAACATTCCAATGATAATAACCGGCCAGGGCAGCCACAGCAAAAAGTTTTCTACGGCCCTGATGCCGATGTCAATCGTATTGCTCAACGGGTCGAAAAAGTAGACAAACAGCGGGTGTTCGGCACGGTTGCCGATGACCCAGCCCTGGAAATCGTCAATCGGCTGGCGCAGGCCGATGTTCCACGCTGCCGGGAAGGGACCAACCTCAAACGGCATCACATTGAGGAGCAGGATCAGGAGGATGAGCGCGCCAAACGCGCCCAGCACCCACCCGTCGCGCTTGCGCAGTTCAAAATAAGTGTTCAGGCGTTGTAGATTGACCATGGTGCTACTCCTCCAAAAATCTGTCTATGGCGAGGTCTGTCACCAATCCTCGTAGCGGCTGAAAAGAAGCCCCTGCCCTCCCACCGACGCCTCCAGCGCAATATCACGCAGCCGGTCGAAGTAAAACATCAGCTCCCTGAACGTGCTCTCTTCGTGTTCGGGAAATAACCACAGCCGGACAGGATAAACCGGCGCCTCCACCATCTTGCCCAGGTCTAAACGCTCCCGCAGCACTGCCGCCGTAAGGCTCTGCAGCTCGACGGTGAACGCCTGGGTGGTACGGCTGAAGATGGCGTGGGCCTGATCCGAGACGCCCCGAAACGCCACATCGCCTCTTTTGAGGGCGGCCAGCGGCAGCTCCCGCGAGTCGGGCCTCCCGGTGAGCAGAAAATGGAGGCCATCCCAAAAATCCGCCAGGTAACAGCCACGATGGTTAGGGGTATTGTGGATGAACTCGTCAATCCGGCTCGGGTCTTGACTGAACCGGCTAATCCGGCTATCTGTGACCGGGTAGACGCTCACGCTGATCCCCATCTGCCGTGTCCTCCAGGAATCGCCACACCTCTCAATCCACGCGGCGGACCTGGCAGAGGTAGGCGCGGTGCGGCACCGAGCCACTGACCGGATCAATCGCCTCGTTGCCGATGATCAGATTGAAGTTGGCTCCGTCCGAACTAAAAGGGTCATAGCCGGGCGCACCGATCTCGGGAGATCCCTGCCACCAGCCATGCTGGCCACAGACGACATTCGGCTCAAGTGTGTCATCTATCCGGGCGCGTGCCCGGACGCTACCTTCAGGTGTCTCAATGTGGACCCAGTCGCCCGGGCCGATGCCGCGCTCGGCGGCAGCCGCCGGGTGCAGCTCGACCTCCGGCTCGAGCGCGCGCCGGCGCAAACTCGGCAGCGCCCGATGCTGGCTCTCGCAGAACAGCGTATGCTTGGCGCAGGTGAGGATCAGCGGGAAACGCTCGACCAAATCCGGACGCGAAGACGGACTCATCAATGGTTCTTCATACTCAGGCAGGGGCGAATAACCGTGCTTCAAGAATGTCTCGGAATACAACTCGACTTTCCGTGTCGGGGTGGCGAAGCCCTGGGGTATGCCGTCCTTTTGGGCGGCGAACTTGCGGTAATGTGTTTGGAGCGACACCCGCACTCCGCTCGGGTTCTCGCGGAGCGCATCGAGCGAAACGCCAGACAGGTGGAGTTGGTAACGGTAAGCCGCCTCGATATCACCCTCCCAGAAGTGGGCGCCAAGACCCAGGCGGCAGGCCAGGTCGAAGACGATTTCGGTATCGGAGCGGGCCTCTCCCCGCGGCTCGACCACCCGCCGGCGCAGTTGCACCAGCGATTGCGCTTCCGCACTCACCTCAAAGCCAATCTTGAGAGCCTCACGCTCAAAGGCGCTCGCCACCGGCAGCACCACGTCAGCCAGTTCGGCAGTTGGGTTCATAAAGAGGTCGGCGTGGACATAGAAGTCGAGCGCTTTTAGAGCTTCTCGTCCACGCTTACTATCAGCATGTGACAGGAGCAGGTTAGATCCGAAGTCCACCAGGCCACGCACCGCATAGGGCTGCTGCTCCAGGACCCCCCGGTATAACTCGTCCGAGGTGACAAACTGCCACCGCGATGGGCCCAGCGGCCGCTCCGGCAGGCCGAGGGTCTTCGCGCGCTGCCCGGCAGGCAGCAGTTCTCCCCCTTCGACGTCCGCTTTCGGTACGCCTGCAAACCGCACGTTGCCGCCCTGGGTGTCGAAGCTGCCGGTTAATGCGTAAAGCTGGGCAATTGCCCGCGCGATCTGGGTGGCATTTGTCTGCATCTCGACACCGCTCCAGGCATAATAAGCCACCGGCCGCGCTTCCCAGAGCATCCGCGCCGCGCTTTCGATCTGGTCGCGGCTGACGCCGCAGATCGCCTCCACGCGCTCCGGCGGATAACGCCGGCAAAGTTCGGCGGTGAGTTCGAACGCCGGCTGGCAGATGGCCTCGCCCTGCCGCGTCTGCACGGTGAACGTGCCGAAAAGGTCTGGATCCGGGTTATCGCCTTCATAGGCGCCGGTGGCGGGGTCATAAATGATCGGACGGGCCATAGCTCCGCTCCAGGCCACATATCGCTGAGCACTGCCGCCAGTGGCGAGGTCGCTTTCGGTCAGCAAACGGCCGCTGTCCGCATGCACAAGCAGGGGACCATTCGTCCAGTCACGGATGAAGTCGCGATCGTACCAACCTCGCTCAATCATGACCTGGGCAATGCCGAGGGCGAGAGCGCCGTCGGTACCCGGCCGCACTCGCAGCCAGACATCAGCCCTTTTGGCGGGACCCGTGCGGCGTGGGTCAACCACGATCAGGCGCGCGCCGCGTTTGAGGGCCTCCACAGTGGCGGTCGCATGGACCAGCCGGGCCAGGTTTGGGTTGTAGCCCCAGAACAGGATGCAGCCAGCATTCTCCAGGTCAGGCATGTAAACGCCGGGAACACTGGTGCCGAAGGTATACAGTGGGGCCAGGTAACGCCCCCATCCACACAGCTCCATTGACACACACAAGTTTGGACTTCCAAATGCGTTCGTCAGGCGCTGAATCCAGACGAGCGAATCGTCCGATGCCGATGTAGACGGCGAAACTGTGCTGAAGACGACACTCTCCGGATCGCGCTCTTCGGCAATTTTGCGCAGTCTGGCAGCCGTCAAGTCAAGCGCTTCATCCCAGCTAATGCGCTGCCAGCCGGGATTGGGATCGCCCTTTGGCCGGGTTCGCTTCAGCGGGTAGAGCAGCCGGTCGGAGTGATAGACGAGTTCCGGCGCCGCCCGCCCCTTAGCGCAGAGCGCCTTGCCAGTAGGGTGCGATGGATCCGGCTCCAAGGCGACAAAGCGGTCGTTCTCGACGACGGCAACTGAGCCGCACCTTGAGACGCACAGAGCGCAGTAACCGGGAATCCGCTCACCAGATTGCTTGTCTGCTAGCATCGTGATGCCTCCTTCCTGGGCTATCAACCGGTGCGGGTTCGGTCTGGTCAGGACTGCCCAGGGAATGGTTTATAAAGCTGAAGAAACGCCTAACCAGTCGTATCGCCCGCTTGCGGCTGTTCCTTCCCCCCCACGGCCATCATCACCGACGTCCGGTCCACCGCGCCCAGCAGCTTGTGGGTCTTATCTACCACCGGGAAGGGCGCATCGGTGGTCACGGTCAGCGGGATCAGCTCTTCCAGCTTGGTGTCGCTGTAGACCACCGGGAAGTTACTGAGCAAGGCGCTGACCCTGGCGTCAGGCCCTTTGGCCCCGGCCACATCGTCCAGCGACAGCACCCCCAAATAGCGGCCCTCCGCCCCCTTGACAAAGGCGGTCGTGCTGTGTTTGACCTGCATCACGGAGAGAATAGTAGCCACATCGTCGGTATCCAGCACCACCGCCTGGTCCTCCTGGGCGATGATCCCGGCGGTCAGCACCTTGGCCCGGGGCACATCCTTGGTAAACTCGCGCACATACTCGTTGACCGGGTGCAGCACCAGCTCTTCCGGCGTGCCCTGCTGCACAATCTCGCCGTCCTTCATAATGGCGATGTGATGGCCCAGCTTGATCGCCTCCAAAAAGTCGTGGGTGATGAAGACGATCGTTTTGCGCATCTCTTTTTCCAGCTTGAGCAGCTCGTCCTGCATCTCGCGGCGGATGAGCGGGTCGAGGGCGCTGAAGGGTTCGTCAAAAAGCATAATTTCCGGGTCAACGGCCAGGGCGCGGGCAATGCCGACCCGCTGCTGCATGCCGCCGCTCAGCTCGCCGGGGTAGTGGCGTTCCCAGCCGGCCAGGCCGACCAGCTCCAGAATTTGCCTGGCCCGCTCGCGCCGCGTGGCCGGCTCCACTCCCTGGATTTCCAGGCCGTAAGCCACGTTGTCGAGCACGCGCCGGTGCGGAAACAGGCCAAAATGCTGGAAGACCATGCTGATTTTGCGGCGGCGCAGCTCGCGCAGTTGCTTTTCGTTCATGGCCACCACATCTTCGCCGTGCATCAGGATGCTGCCCTTGGTCGGCTCAATCAGGCGTGAAATGCAGCGGACCAGGGTTGACTTGCCGCTGCCGGACAGGCCCATGACCACAAAGATTTCGCCTTTGCGCACATCAAAGGTGACATCCTTAACGGCGACGACGTGGCCTGTTTCGGCCAGGATTTCTTTTTTAGAACGGTTGGACTCGAGCAGGGGGGCGATGCGCTCGGGGTGGGGACCAAATACCTTCCAGACGTGCTGGCAGGAGATTTCATACGGTGCTTCGGCTGGTGTCATCTACACACTCCTTTAGAATCATTGCGCCGCGTCGCGCAGACTGGGTAAAGCCGTTGAAATGATTATTTTTGGGATGGGGGTCGAATGCGCATCGCTCTTAGCCGGAAAAGCTGGGCCAAGAGTTTGTTGGGAAGATAAGGTCAACCAGCCGACGGGCTAATTTATAAAAAGTATAGGGCAGTTCCGAAAAAAGTCAAGCCACTTTTGCGGCTAATTCGGCTACTTCCTGGGCGCAGCCCCAGGAGAGGGTAAAACCGGCCCCACCGTGGCCGTAGTTGTGAATCACGGCGCAGTCCGGCGTGAGCGGTTCCAGTTCCAGACGCACTTCTTTACGGCCTGGCCGCAGGCCGACCCGATGCTCCAACACTTCGGCCCCGGCCAAAGCTGGCACTAATCCCTGGGCGCGCTGCACGATAGCGGCTGCGGTTGCCGGCTCAGGGGTGAGACTCCAATTGTGTTCCTCCGCCGTACCGCCCAGGACGCAGTCCTGGCTGCGCGGCACGATGTAGGTCAGGGCTGGCCCGCTCAAAGCGTTGACAATTTGCCGGTCAAGGCCGGGCTGGCGCACCCGCACAATTTGCCCGCGAATGGGATAGACTTCCTCATCGCCGGCAAGCTCACGAGCGCCCACGCCGCTGCAGTTCACAATCAAGCGGCCCGGCCCGGCCAATTCTGATAGGTGGGTTATCCGTTTTTGTTCAACCTGCCCCCCCAGTTGGCCAAAGCGGGCCAGCAGATAGGGCATGTAGCGCGGCGTTTCAATCAAGGGTGTTTCGGCCCGGTAGCCGGCCTGATACCCGGGGGGTACTTCCGAGGCGGGAATTGGCTCATAATGGCGCACTAACCCGGCCCACCATGACGGCGAAGGCGGGGTTGGATAGAACTCAACCAGTGTTGCCGCCGCTACACCGGCTTCCGGCACAGCCATCAGCCGGTAAAACTCGGCCAGGGAAAGCTGGCCCCAGCGCTGAATTCGTTTCAGCGGGAAAGCTATGAAGGGATACCAAAAGGCCGGGGCGACATCAGAGGTAGTGTGCGGCGGCAACTGCTCGGCCACAATGGTCACGCTAAAGCCCCGCTCCAGCAGCCGGATACCACAACTCAGGCCGGATACGCCGCAGCCAATGACAATGATTTCCATCGTGCATCCTTTGCCAAATCCAACAAAAGCGTTCGGAAACTGTTTTGTCTGGCTAGCCCGCCCCGGCATGAATGCCAGGGCTAAGGAACAGCGCCGGGTCAACCCGGCTTTAGTCCGATTAATCGGGCGCGGCGGCATAGTCCGGCGACTTCATCGCCGGACGAGCGCCGGTGGCAAGGGTGTCTGTGGGAGTTTCCGAACGCTCTCCCAACAAAACAAAATAGGAGCAGGTCTAAGACCCACTCCTATCGAAAAGAGAACCTTCCCTCACCTCAAACCCGTGTCCCTTCGCCTCGTTTGATGGCGATGAGCTTCTTGGCCGTTTGGACGGCGACGGCGGCATCGCGGCAGTAGGCATCGGCCTCGATAGCCTCGGCAAAAGCTTCGTTGAGCGGCGCGCCGCCGACCATCACAATCACATCCTTACGAATGCCTTCGCTTTTCAGCCGGTCAATGACGACCTTCATGTAAGGCATGGTCGTGGTCAGCAGGGCGGACATGCCGATGATCTCGGGTTTGTGCTCGTTGTAAGCCGCCATAAATTTGTCGGCGTCGTTGTTGATGCCCAGGTTGATCACTTCAAAGCCGGCCCCTTCCATCATCATGGCCACCAGGTTCTTGCCGATGTCGTGGATATCGCCTTTAACTGTGCCGATTATCATTTTGCCGATAATCGGCGCGCCGGTTTCGGCCAGGAGAGGCCGGAGTACGGCCATCCCGGCTTTCATGGCGTTGGCAGCCATCAGCACTTCCGGCACAAACAAGATCCCATCCCGGAAGTCCTGGCCGACAATATCCATTCCGGCCACCAGCCCATCGGTCAGCACATGGTAGGGCGTAATCCCCCGGCTGAGGGCCTCTTCGACGCCCTCGACGACTTCCTCTTGATAGCCGTCGTAAAGATCATCGCCCATTTGCTGGTATAGTTCTTCCAGGGATAAATCTTTTATGTTGAAGTCATCAGCCATATTGCTCTCCTCCAAAGATAGTCATCAGTAGTCAGTAATCAGCAGTCAGAGGTCAGAGAGGTTTTTTATCCATTAATTACTGTTTACTGCTTACAGATCACCGGCTACTGCCCCCGCTCCTTGTTTTCAACCAGGCGGGTCACAGGTTTGCGCTAAATGATTTGTATTATACCGCAAATCATACTATAAATGAATAGAGTAAGCAACTGTTTTAGGGGATAAAACGACATTAAACCCCCTGCCCCGCCACCCACCCGCGAATAAAATAGACTCTAAAAAAGCAGGTGACAGGCACTTTTTGTTCGAATAAGTCCACTTCTTAGCCCGATAAGCGCCTGTCACCTTAATGAGGATGAAGGGAATGAAAGCTGACGATATGATGGTCTTTGCCGGGAGCGGCAGTCCTGGCCTGACGGCTCGAATTTGCAGTTATCTCCAGATTGAGCCGGGGAAGAATGAAACGCTGCGCTTCTCAGAAGGAAACACTTTTGTCCGTATCCTGGAAAATGTGCGGGGACGGCAGGTCTATCTGGTTCAATCAACGGTTTTTCCAACCAATGACAATTTTATGGAATTATTGTTCTGGATTGACGCCTTTAAGCGAGCCAGCGCAGCGGCGGTCACCGTCATTATCCCCTACTTTAGCTATGCCAAAGGGGATAAAAAGGATGAACCGAGGGTGTCTATTCGAGCCAGGGTATGTGCCGATGCGATTGAAGTGGCCGGAGCCACGCGGGTGGTGGCGATGGACCTGCACTCGCCCCAGATTCAGGGTTTCTTTCGTATTCCGGTAGATAATTTGTATGCTTTACCGGCTTTAGGGGAGTATATTCAACAGCAGCAGCTCCAAAATATGATCGTGGTTTCCCCCGATGCCGGTTTTACCAAGCAAGCCCGCAAATACGCTACCTTCCTGGGCACATCGGTGGCGATAGCCAATAAGGAACGGCCCAGCCACGACGAGCATGCCGAAGTTCTGGAAATCATTGGCGACGTTAAGGGCAAAACAGCGATTGTCGTGGATGACTTTACCATTTCCGGCGGAACCCTGGCCGCCGTCTCGACGAAGTTAATCGAGCGAGGGGCGCGGGAAGTGTATGCTATGGTCACGCATGGCGTCCTGGCCGAAGGTTCAATGGAACGGATTGCCGCCAGTCCGCTGAAAAAGCTCATCATCACCGACACGGTTGAGAACCAACCGGTAGCGTTTTCAGACAAAATTGAGGTCGTCTCGGTCGCGCACCTCCTGGGGGAAGCTATCCGGCGTATCCATTATCGCGAAAGTATCAGCGCGATGTTGTTTCCCAAGTAGTTCTCGCTGAAAAAAAGACCGGCCAGATTCGTAATCTGACCGGTCCGGCGGCTTTTTGAGTGGAACGTCACCAAAAGCCAAACCCAAGGCGAAGGAGTGTATGCAAAATTCCTCTATATTACCTTTAACCAGTTTTAGATGGTCTTGCGTAATCAGTAACTATACCTGTAGTTGGAGTGGTGGTAATTGCGACCGTAATTCCAGTTTCCGTAGTTTTGATAGCCATCGTACGGCCGGCAGCAGCAGTTGTTGTTGTTGTAGTTATAGTTGTAGTTATAGCGGGGGTAGTAACTTTGGCACCGGTTATAGTTACAGCCGGTGTAATAGTAAGGATGGCGAGCATGGTAGTTGTAGTTATACCCATAGTTGGGTTGATAGCCATACCCATGCTGGTAGCCCCCTCCTCCATAACCGCCCCGGCCATAATCACCGCCCCAATCATTGGGGCCTGAGGCGAAAGTAGCCGACACAAAAACCAGTTGCAGCAGCAGCAACACGCCGATAATCAAAATTACTTTTTTCATAGGTTCTCCTTTCTAAAGGAACGCTAAACCTGACAAACTACTACTCAAAACAGGTCATTTCACCGGGCATACACTCCCTTTGTTGACCCTTGGCCTGGTAAACAAAAAAGCTCCAACCAATTATTAGATTTGATTAGAGCTTTGCCGACATAGTTAGCTTTGCACTCCTTGACATGCCTGAATGCCACCGCATCAGCCAGGCATTGTCGAAAAATGTTGCTGATAGTGAGTAATTTGGGTTGATTTTGTAAAGAACAGTGAGCTTGACGCTGTACTTACTTAAGATTATCTCAAATCACCGGGCGGTTGTCAAGGCTTAAGGTTTGGACTTTTGGCCTATAAATTGTCGCTGTCTTTCAACTGACCTGGTCAGCTCGCTCAGTTTGTTCGAAACCTACCTCGAAATCTACCGCAATCGTATCATCGTGTGGTAAATACGCAACCCTGATTTACCTATTCCTCATTTTGTGGAATAATAAAAGGGGGCGTTTTTATTCCTCAGATATAACCCTTCAACTTTTGATTGTACAAAAATAATAGAAAGGAGCATCGAGTGATGAAACTTTACCAACAGCTTTTAGTTTGGTTTGTTGGTCTATTGTTTACCCTGGGCTTCAGCTTATCGCCAGGGGACCTGGCTATGGCCGGCGCTCTGGCAACCACCCCCCCGGGAGAGATCCGGGTGAAGGTTGATGCGCAGGGTCTTCTACACCTTACCCTCGATGCCAACAGCCAGGGGGTGATCTTTTCCCTTCAACGCGATAAAACAAGCGGACAGATGATCATCACGAGCCGGTCGGGCCGGGTGCGCTTTCACCAGCCGGTCCGAGAAGCTCAGAACTGGTTCGTGCTGAAGACAGGTCAGGGCCAACTGGAGATTGGCCTGCCGGAAGCGGGCGAGCCGCTTGATCTGGAGCTGGCCTACGATGAACGAGAGGACCGGGTGGTAGTGAAGGCCGGACACAACCTGGAAGTGGTTGGGGCTGATCTGGCCGGCTCGTTAGCCCTTCAGGCTGAAAACCGGCTCACCCTGGGACCAGGTTATCTTAATATCGCCGGAGATTTGAGCGTGCTGGCCAGCCAGACCCTCCGGATTCGTGATAAGGAGACCTGCCCTCTCCTGGCCCATGTCGAAGGGCAGTTCATCCTTCAAGGTCAGCAAGCCATAGATATATTTGCTCTAAGCCATCCAGCCAGCGCTCTGATTTCCGGGGGGGATATGGTGCTGCGTTCGGAGCAGCCAGTTCGGGGCGATGCCCACTACCTGGCCGGCGGCCAGTTTCGGATCGAGCAGTTGGACGGCCGGGCCGGCCATCTCCTCAGTCCCTATGACCCGATCATTCTGGCCAATCAAAATGTCTCTTTAGGTAATTACACAGGGGCTTCTCTGCACATTCTGGCAGGGGGGGAGGTCACCCTGAGCAACGTAACCATTACCGGAAACGACACGGCAGCCAATACGATCAATCCGGCCAATGCCACCCTCTTCAACGGCGTGACTCCGATTGGCAGCCTGGCCAGCTTCAACCTGTCAGATGGGACACCGGTTACCATTAACGGCAATACCCAACCCACTTTAGATGTGAGAGCCGGCGTGGCCTGGGGAACTTTTGCCGGCGGCGCTCCGGCTCCCGCCAACCCGGTGATTCCTCCGGGACTTGTTCCGACCTTTAGCGGACCGGCGGCCACCGCTAACATTACTGTGGGGAATATCACCGTCTCTCCTCCCAACGGGGTGGTCCTGCTGACGAATCAATACCGCCCCAGCGGATTGAGCGGAAACATTACGACCGGCAGTATCAATACCGGGACTGCTTCTCCCGGCGGGAATGGCGGCGCTGTCTTGATTGACTCTCGTGATAATATCACTGCCGGATCTTTAAACACCGCTGCCGACGTCGCCGGTAGTGCAGCCAGTAATGGCGGCGCGGTTCGGGTGATTGCGGAGGGCAATATCAACCAGGGTAACGTCAATACCTTCGCTCAGTCGGGCGCCTCGACGGCCGGGAATGGCGGCAATGTGACGATCACCGCTGGGGGCATACTAACTGGTACAAGAATAGCCTCGTTTGTTCAATCGGCGACTGGCTCCGGGAATGCGGGGGACATCAATATCACCGCTACCGGGCCGCTGACTTTGACCACCCTGCAAAGTCACTCCCGCTTTTCGGGAACCGGCTTCTCCGGCGATGCCGGCGATGTGACCATCCTGGTCAAAAATGCCGGCCCGTTGAACGGCGGTGATGATCTGCATTTGAACTACATCTGGTCTGACTCAGGCGCCTGGTACTTTGGCAGCGCGGTGGGGCCTTCGGGGAATGGCGCTAATGTCTCCCTGGAGACCGAAGATGGTGATGTCATCTTCGATAATTGGATCTGGGTACAAACCCTGGCCAGAGGTGGAACCAACAACTCCGGCAGCGGCGGCAATATTGCAGTTACAGCCACCAACGGCGGCATAACCATAGGCCAGTTTGGTCTCAACACGCGAACCGAGGTTGCTTCTGGCAGCGGCGGCAATACCGGCCAGAGTGGCGACGTGACCCTGATTACAGAGGGAGACATAGAGGTCAACGTAGCGGCAACGAATGGAGGCATCCTGGCCGACACGCGGGTGCTTTCGGGAACTACCCAGGGAAGCGGGACTGTCTTGGTCCAGTCCAGCAGCGGGGCGGTTGACTTTGGTCCCAACGGGATCACCGTCCAATCGTTCAGCAATGGCGGCCAGGCCGGCAGCACTGGCGGGATCACCCTTGAAGCTGCCGGAGACATCAACGTCAGGTTCCTCCGTACCCACTCCCAGAGTAGTAACGGGGGGAGCCAGGCCGGCACCGCCGGGCCGGTGCTGGTGACCGGCGGCGGTAATATCAACCTGCCCACCGGAATCTCCAGTGCGGCAGAGGCCCCGGCCGGAACGGCCGGGAATGGCGGCAATGTGACGATCACCGCTGGGGGCATACTAACTGGTACAAGCATAGCCTCGTTTGTTCAGTCGGCGACCGGCTCCGGGAACGCCGGAGACATCAATATCACCGCCACCGGGCCACTAACCCTGACTACCTTACGTAGTCACTCCCGCTTTTCGGGGAACGGCTTCTCCGGCGATGCCGGCGATGTGACCATCCTGGTCAAGAATGCCGGCCCCTTGGACGGTAGCGATGATCTGCGTTTGACCTACATTTGGTCTGACTCAGGGGCCTGGTACTACAGCAGCGCGGTAGGACCTTCAGGCAACGGCGCTAATGTCTCCCTGGTGACCGAAGATGGTGATGTCATCTTTGATGAGTGGCTTTGGGTACAAACCCTGGCCAGGGGTGGAACCAACAACTCCGGCAGCGGCGGCAATATTGCAGTTACAGCCACCAATGGCAGTTTTTCGGTCAGTGATTTTGGCGTCAATACTCGTTCTCAGGCAGCCAGTGGAAGCAGCGGGAACGCTGGGCAAGGCGGCGATGTGGCCATTATTGCCACTGGGACAATTACCAATCCTACTTTTGGGGGGATTGATACCCGCTCGGTTGCCCTGGCCGGGAACAGTTCAGAGGGCGGGGCGATCTTGCTACAGTCAACCGGCAGCAACATTGACTTTGGCCCTAACAATCTTACCTCTTTGTCCGAGACCAACTCCGGGCAGGCCGGCAGTGGCGGTGGCATTGCCCTGGAGGCGGCCGGGAGTATCACGGCCGGCAATATTGGCTCTCAATCCAGGTCCAATAGCGGCAACGCGGGGAACGCCGGGCCGGTTGAGTTGTTAGCCGATGATGAGATCCGGGTTACCTCGATTAACGCAACCGCGCTCGGTGGGGCTAGTCATGGCGCGGGGGGTAGGATCATAGTCGGAACTAACCAGTTCTTCCGGGTAACGGGCCTGACCTCCTTTGCCGCCAGTATTGCCAACCAGGGGCTGGCCCACAGCAGTTCAATTACCATTACCCATGGCGGCGGCGGGATCACTCCCTTCATCGTTGGCGATGCGGCCACCAACGGGACGGCCGGGGCCGTCACCACCGGCGATGCTCTACTTAATCCGACCCAACCTTATCTTTACAGCCACTTTGAAGTCCCGAACCTCTGGATCATCTCGGTACCTTCGCCCCTGGCTATCAGCAAGCTGGCTACCCCCAGCGCCGATGCCCCTTACCATGGCGGGATTACCTATACCATTGTGTTGAGTAACAGTAGCGACACCCTGGCTGCTGGGGTGCTGCTGACAGATACCTTACCCGGCCCGGTGAATTTTGACCATTGGGTCCAACAACCTGCCGGGGCTGCGGTTGCCGCCGGCCAGCTTACCTGGAACGGGACTGTACCGGCTAACGGGCAGGTGAGTTTCAGCTTTGTGGTCAGCCACACCGGGGTTTACAGCCAGGTGGTGACAAACACGGCCAGGTTCTTCCAGCCGGCCTCGGGTAGCCAGGGCAGTGACGAGGCTGTCTTTGTGATTGAACCCGACCCGGCGAGTTCACCCCCACAAGATGCGGTCTACCTGCCAATTTTACGGAAGTAAAACATTTACCCGAGGAAGGGTGGGCCACCAATCTGCCCCGCTTCCTGCCTCATTATATTGAAGCGCAAGTATGGAACCATCAAGCACTTTTGACCTACAAAAGACAATTACGGGATGATAAACAAAGTTGGTTCAGCGCGCCTGTTGAAGTGGCAGTCCATTCTGACATAGGAGAAGACAATCGCTACTCACCCCCAGACCAGGTCTCGTCGGCGCAGCCTGGGCTGCCTGGCGATACTCCTCGCCGTGCCGCTGCTTTACTACGGCTTGCACGTCGCCTGGCGCACCCCGCCGCTGGCCCCCACCCAACTCATTGCCCACCGCGGCGGGCCAAAATACGCCCCCGAAAACACCCTGGCCGCCTTCGAGCACGCCATCGCCCAGGGCGTGGGCTGGTTGGAGTTCGATGTACAGATGACTCAGGACGGAGTCCTGGTGATCATCCACGATGAAACGGTTGATCGGACCACGGACGGGACGGGTTCGGTGCGCGATTTGACCTTCGCCCAAATTCGCGCGCTCGATGCCGGGAGGGGTGAAAAAGTCCCGACTTTCCAGGAAGTGGTGGAGCTGGCTAAGGCCCACGGGGTGAAGCTGTTACCGGAGACTAAATCCGCGCACCTGTATGCGGGCCTTGAAGAAAAGATACTGCATGTGCTGGACGAGGCCGGCTACCTCGACCGAACCGTTATCCAATCCTTCGAGGCCGCCTCGCTCGACACCCTCCATCGCCTCAATCCGCAGGCCCGCCTGTGCGCTCTCTACGGCCTGTGGCCGTTCAGCGTCAGCGCCCCGCCCGGCGACGCGCAGTTCGTCTGCCCCATGGCCGAGATGGTGCTCCTCAACCCAGGGATCATCCGGCAGGCGCACGGCGAAGGGCGGCAGGTCTTCGTTTGGTTTGGACTGCTGGAAAACCCGTTGCTCTTCAGGGTCATGCGCTTCTTCGGCGCAGATGGGCTGATGAGTGATGATCCGGTGGCACTGCGCGAGGCGCTGTCGCCTCCCTGACTTCATCAGCGGGCGTTAAGGGAAGCGCGTCTCGTTCCTCAATCCCATTACCCGGGAGAGGCCCCACCCTCATTTTGCTGCAGCCGATTCTCGCTTAAAATATATCCGGAGGTAGGATACATCTATGTCACGCTTTGACGTCATTGCCTTTGACGCCGACGATACGCTCTGGCACAACGAGCGCCTCTACGTCAGCGCCCAGGCGAAGTTAAAAGCGCTTTTGGCGCAGTACCACAGCCCGGCGTGGATTGAGGAGCGCCTTTATCAAACAGAAATGCGCAATTTGCAGCATTTTGGTTATGGCATTAAAGCCTTCGCCCTCTCCATGATTGAAACCGCTGTGCAGCTTAGCGAGGGCCGCATCGCCGGGAGCGACGTCCAGGCCATCATTGACTCGGCTAAAGAAATGCTCGCAGCGGATGTCGAACTGCTGGAGCATGTGGCCGAAACCCTGCCCAGCCTGGCGCAGTCCTACGCATTGATGTTGATTACCAAAGGCGACCTGCGCGATCAAGAGCTGAAGATTGCCCGCTCGGGCCTGGCCCAGCACTTCCGCCACATCGAAATCGTGAGCGATAAGAGCCGGGAGAGCTATCACAGGCTCTTGCAGCGCCATGGCCTCGCCCCGGAGCGCTTTCTCATGGTCGGCAACTCGCTCCGCTCGGACATCCTGCCGGTCCTGGCGCTTGGTGCCAGCGCGGTTTACACCCCCTATCAGCTTACCTGGGCGCACGAAAGCGCAGAGCGGCCCCCGGCCGAGCAGTCGGGCTATTATGAACTGGAACATCTCGGGCTGTTACCGGAGCTGCTGGAGAGGCTGGAGCGCCAAGCAATTCAAGGAAACCTCGGCGTAATATGAGTCTCAATATTCTTCTTATCTCCACCTACGAAATGGGCCGGCAGCCGTTTGGACTGGCCTCGCCGGCGGCGTGGCTGCGCCAGGCCGGGTTCGAGGTACGCTGCCTCGACCTGTCGCTTGACTCGCTGGACGTGGAGGCCGTCCGCGCCGCCGGGTTGGTCGCCTTCTACGTGCCGATGCACATGGGCACGCGCATGGCCGTGCCAGTTATCGCTCAGGTGCGGCAGATCAATCCGGCTGCTCACCTGTGCTGCTACGGCCTCTATGCTCCGGTCAGCGCCGATTATCTCTGCCGCTTGGGTGTGGACACTCTCCTGGGTGGGGAATTTGAAGCGGGACTGGTAGCCCTGTCGCGTCAGCTTGAGAAGGCGAGGAGGCGAGGAAACAAAAAGGGGCAGGGGAGCAATGAGTGTGGAAATAATCACGCCCTACGCAACACGCAATACGCACCACCTCTCATCTCCCTCGAGCGCCAGAACTTCCTCCCTCCCGACCGGTCCGGCCTGCCCGGTTTGAGCCGTTACGCCCATCTGGTCACCGGCAGCGGATCACAACGGGTGGTTGGCTACACCGAGGCCAGCCGGGGCTGCAAGCACCTCTGCCGCCACTGCCCGATTGTGCCGGTTTACAGCGGGCGCTTCAGGATTGTCCAGCGTGAGGTGGTCCTGGCCGACATCCGCCAGCAGGTCGCCGCCGGGGCAAAACACATTACCTTTGGCGATCCCGATTTTTTTAACGGCCCCGGCCACGCGATGCCCCTGGTAACGGCGCTGCACGAGGAGTTCCCAACTCTGACCTACGATGTAACGATCAAAGTGGAGCACCTGCTCAAACATGCCGGACATCTGCCGGCGCTGAAAGAAACCGGCTGTCTCTTCATCACCAGCGCCGTCGAGTCGTTTGACGAGCGCATCCTGGGGATTTTCGACAAGGGCCACAGCCGCGAGGATTTTATCACCGCCTTGACTCTCTGCCGCCAGGCAGGCCTGCTGCTGGTCCCGACCTTTGTCGCCTTTACGCCCTGGACCACCCTGGCCGGGTATCGCGCTTTTCTGGCCGAGATTGTCCGGCTGGGGCTGGTGGATCAAGTCTCGCCCATCCAGTGCGCCATCCGGCTGCTCATACCACCCGGCTCCAGGCTGTTGGACCTGCCGGAAGTCGAAGACCTGGTCGAAGGGCTGGACGAAGCCAAACTTTCCTATATCTGGCGCAGCGCCGACCGACGGGTAGACGCCTTGCAGCATGACCTGGAGATTTTGGTGCAGCGCTGCGCCGGTCAGCACATTCCCCGGCGCGAAATCTTTCGGCAGGTCTGGGAGCGCGCTTACCAGGGAGTGGGCGATCCGGCGGGTCGAGTTCCCTTCCCGGAACTCCCGCCGGCCGCCGGTTTTGTGCCTTACCTGACCGAACCCTGGTATTGCTGAGCGGAACCAACCGAGGAGCAGTTTGCTTCTCTTTACTTGTGAGAAGACGAAGAGATGAGGACGCGAGGAGGCGGGGATTTTTACCTTACCGGAGACGAAGGATCAGCAGGGATGCCCCGTCTCCGGTTTTCTTTACTACTCCAGCTCAAACCGTTCCAGGTGGACCAGGTTTAGCTCGGTTTTGCCCACGTCCTTTTCCGTATTCTCAATACGAATGAACACAGTGATGGCCTGGCCGGCAGCTTTGACCCGCAGCGAGGGGTAACGCCACTCGTTATCCTTGCCGTCACGCTCCCCCCAAACGACATTGGGACTGTTGTACTCGCGCCCACCGGTCGGATCAATGCCTATGGTCTTGAAAATTTTGCCGTCGGCGCGCTCACCACTGGTGCCCTTGTAGAAAGAGACAATCATCCCTTTAAAGGTGTAATTTCGGCCCGGCTGGGCAGCAACGCTTTGATAAAAGAGCAGGTCGTAACCGTATTGCGAGGCAATAACCTGGGAGTAACGCCCGTGCTGGTGATAATCCAGCCCCTTGCCGCCGTAATATTTCTGGGCAAACTTGCCGTACGTGCCGCTGTGCATCAGGTGCAGGCGCGGTTTGCGCTCTGAGATCAACTGCAGCGTCCAATATTTGCCGTATTCCTCGGGGAATTGGGGTTCCTTCCAGAATTTGTTTTCACCGTCGCGATGATAGGGCTGGTATTCGTCGAAGCTGCCATTCATCAGGCTGGGGTAGACCTGACCTGCCGGAGCCGGCTGTGGCTGAGGCGAAGGCTGGGGTTGGGGCTGAGGCTGGGGTTGAGGTTGAGGCTGGGGCTGAGGTTGGGGCTGCGGTTGGGGCTGCGGTTGAGCCTGGACGGCATGTTCCCAGGCTCCAAATATTTCAGAAATTTTCGCCGCCAGGTTAACATCTCCTTTTATTTTGACTCGGCCCTGTTGGTAAGCCTGGACGGTGTTCAACTTACCCTGGGCCAGCCTGATAAAATCAGAGCCGCTCATTTGGATGGTGGCGGCAGGTGAAGCCGTTTGACCTTCACTCACCGTGCAGGTCGAACTGCCAATGGAGACGGTCCAGGTGCCGCCGTCGGTAATTTGAAATTGATAGACTGCCCGCAAAGCACCGGCCCGGTCAGGCCGGAAGCCACGGGGCATAGCCCGGACATAATCGGCCAGCGTGGGTGCAGCCGGAGGAGGAGGTGGTGGGGAGGGGGGCGGTGAAGGGGGTGCGGGTGACGGTGGGGAGGGGGGCGACGGGGGCGGCGAAGGCGACGGCGGAGTGGGAGGCGTTGGAGGAGGAGGCGGAGCAGCATCAGTAACAGCCGGGATAACCAGCACCTGGCCCACCCAGATTTGGCCGGGATCGCTGAGGTTATTGGCTTGCTGGATCAGGGGATATTTGTAGGGATCTCCATAAACGGCGCGAGCAATTTTGCTCAAGGAGTCACCGCGCTGAACCGTGTAGCTGGTCACTGCCGGGGCGGTATGGCTGTAAGTTGCCAGCAGCTCCTGGATAGCACCCTCAAGGCTCTTGCCTTCCCCCTGGGCACGTCCCAGCGCAGCTTGGTAAATTGCATCGTCCAGATTAACGGCAACGTTCTGTTGGGCCATAACCTTCCTCCTTCAAAAAGTGTGGTCAGTAGTCAGATAAATTTGTTTTATGACGACTCTATTTTAAGGTATGTTTGTTAGCTTTGGCAAGTTACAAACAAAAATTAAGCGCGACGCGCTCTTGAGGTGCGTCGCGCTTAACCCAGCGCACTTTCAACCCCTAATCCCGCTTGGCCAGGAGGGCGTCAATTTGGGCCACTTCCTCAGCGGAGAGACGCCAATCCCCTGCCGGAGCCGTCTCTTCGATTTGGGCAGGATTCCGTGCTCCGACAATCGCCGCCGTTACCTCCGGACGGCGCAAGACCCAGGCAATCGCCAGTTGGGCCACCGTCCGGCCCTGGCGCGCGGCGATGGGGCGCAGCGCTTCCACCAGCTCCAGGTTGGCGCTCAGTTGCGGCTCCTGGAACAGCTCGTTGCGCGCCCGCCAATCGTCGGCGGGCATAGCGGCGATGCGCTCGCGGGTCATTTTGCCGGTTAGCAGGCCGGCCTGCATGGGACTGTAAACAATTACCCCGATATTGTTGGCAGCGCAGTAAGCCAGCAGTTCCTCTTCGACGCCGCGCCGGAGCATACTGTAAGGCGGCTGCACGGAAGCGACCGGGTGAATGGGTTGGATGCGCTGCAACTGAGCCACACTGAAGTTAGAAACGCCGCCGTAGCGCACTTTCCCCTCCCGGATCAAGTCGGCTATTGCGCCCCACCCTTCTTCAATCTCTTCGTCAGGGTCGGGCCAGTGGATTTGGTAAAGGTCAATGACCTCTGTCTTGAGCCGGCGCAGGCTGGCCTCGGCCTCACGGCGAACGCTGTCGGCGGTGAGCCGGCCGTAAGGTTGGTCCGTGAGCGATTCCATAATACGGCCGCACTTGGTAGCCACAATCACCTCGCCGCGCCGGCCAACCAGGGCCTGACCGACCACTTCCTCGGAATGGCCTGCGCCGTACACAGCGGCTGTATCTACCCAATTAATGCCTAAGTCGAGAGCATGCCGAATCGCGGCAATCGAGTCGGCGTCATCCTGCGACCCCCATCCATAAATCCAGCCGCCCCCGCCAATAGCCCAGGCGCCCAGACCGATGGTCGTTAGGTGTAAATTACTATAACCAAGTTGTCGGGTTTGCATACTTTTAATCTCCTTCAAAAATAAACTTGGAGCACAAACCTTAGTTTGCCAATAAACCAAAGCAAGCCTTGGACTCCATTGTCATCAGACTGCATAGTATCTTACAGGGCCAATAATCTGTCAATTTTTGAGTCAGGGGTATTTTGGCTTTCAAAATTTGGAAGTGGCCGGTTCTATTTGTCTCCAACTGATGAGAATCTTGGTAAAGCAGTTGGGATTTGAGCTTACCCATGTTATAATCTCTCGCGCAAGGGGGAATCATGCCGGAAAAGCTAAAAATCACGGAAAGCGAAGAGATTCTTAACCCGGAACGCCAACTCCGGGCCAAGGAGTATGCCCGAATTAGTCGCCGCCTCTTTGTGGCGGACCTGGCCTTGGGGGCAGCATATGTCCTCCTCTGGCTTCTGGCCGGGCTGTCGCCCTGGCTGCGGGATCAGGTACAGCGCCTGACCCCGGTGACTTGGCTGAGTGTCCCGCTGTTTGCCCTGGGGTTTGGACTGCCCTACCTCGTGCTCACCGCGCCGCTGAATTATTACAGCGGCTTTGTTTTACCACATCGCTATGAGCAATCCACGCAAACTTTGAAGGGCTGGCTGCTGGATCAGTTGAAGGGGCTAATAATTGCCGGAGTGTTAGGCTTAGTTATCCTGGAGATAATTTATGCCCTGCTGGGCGCCTTTCCCCAAACCTGGTGGTTGTGGATGGCCCTGGTGATGCTGGTCTTTACCGTGCTGCTCAGTAATCTGGCCCCGGTGCTGATCTTTCCCCTTTTTTATAAATACAAACCACTCGATGACGAAGATCTGGTTCAGCGTCTGACCCTCTTGGCCGCTAAAGCAGGAACGCGGGTCAAGGGAGTGTACGTGTTTGATATGAGCAGCAAGACAGTAGCGGCCAATGCGGCGCTGATGGGTCTGGGCAATACCCGGCGTATTGTCCTGGGGGATACGCTGGTGGAAAAGTTCACCGCCAGTGAAATAGAGACTGTTCTGGCCCATGAATTGGGTCATCATGCTCACAAAGATTTGCCCCTGGGCATTATCGTCCAATCGCTGCTGACCCTGGCCGGCTTCTGGCTGGCCGACATGGTGATGCGCTGGGGCATTACGACTTTCAACTACAACGGTTTGACCGACCCCGCTACCCTGCCCCTGCTGATGGTGGCCCTGAGTGTATTTGGGCTGGTCACGATGCCGCTCAGCAATGCCTGGTCCCGCTGGCGCGAGGTTAAAGCCGACGCCTACGCCCTTAAAATGACCCGCAAACCACACGCTTTTATCAATGCTATGACCCGTCTGGCCAATCAAAACCTGGCCGACGCCGAACCTCCTGTATGGGTCGAATTTCTGTTACACAGCCACCCCTCAATTAATAAACGTGTGGCCAAGGCCAAGAGTTTTCATCTTGAATAATTTCTGATTTGCTGTCATCTCTATCACTTTGTCTCAATCCTGCTAAATCCCCAAAAAATCGTCACAAATAATTACCTTAGTTATCGTACAAATTTTGACCCCAAAAAGGCGTAAAAACGGCCAAACCTCGAATTATTTTTTGGCAAACTATGCCGGGAATAACGTTTTGTTTTTTGCCGCACCGGACTTCACTTCGGCTTGCTGGCCCCCTCTCCTTCTACTGGACAACCAGGCTAATCGGGCGGGCTTCGGATTCTTTATTCAACCATTCATAGTCTGGCTGGATGCGCACCACTCCCACCGACCAAAAATAATCGGCGCTGGTACGGGTTACGCCGGGGGAGCCGCTTAAAACCAGGGCGACTGTATAGGTATGATCATCCAAACGCTGAAAGGTGGGGTCTTGCCTCAAGAACCGGGCGTCGTGCGCCCCCACCCGCTCCTCATCCCCTGCCCATACCCTGATTTCAAAGCTAAGATCATCGCTCAATTCGCCCGGCCACTGCCAGATAAACGTAACCTCGCGGCTGGCGTCGTATTGGATCACGCCGGCACTATCCGGCTCAGGTTCCAGAAGGGTGGGGGTGGGCAGAGCCTCCAGGCTTATCATTAAAGCCGAGGTTGGGGTAATGGTTGGGGTGGAGGTAGCCGTCGGCAGGGGCAGGGGCGTGGCGGTTGGGGGAACAGTGGGCGAAGCCAGCGGGCCTCGCGTTACCGTCGGCAGGCGAGTTTCCTGGGCCTCGGATTGCGGCTCTACCGGAGACGAAGCAGGTTCGACGGTAGGGGTGAAGATAACTTGATTGGCCTCAGCCTCGACCGCGATAATAATCGAGTTCTGCTCTGACGAGGAGGTTGCTGCCAGGGGTAAGGGTGTTAGCGTGGCCTGAGCCGCTCCTTCGACATTGCCTCTTCCGGAGAAAGCAAGGAACAGGCCGCCCCCTATCAGCAGCAACAGCAGCACCAGGATCACGCCCACAGCCAGGCCCAGCCGCCGGGGCGGCGAGACAGCCGGCTGACGAACGAGCGTCGGCGGCGAAGTCATCACCTCCGTTTGACCGGCACGGCTGGGCAACGTAATGACCACAACGGTAATATTGTCGTTGCCACCCTCCAGGGTGAGAATTTGCCCATCTTTATTAAATTCTTTAGGAGCGTTAGCCCTTTCAATCAGGCGTCGTACCGCCTGCTCCGGCGGATAGGTTTTTAAGATTCGGGTAATTTCTTCGGGGCGAACTTCGCCACTGAGACCATCGGAGCATAATAATAATTGGTCGCCCGGCTCCAAGGCCGTCCAATCTATCTCAGGGGTAACCTCTTCCCGGCGGGCGGTGAAGGCATTGGTCACGCGAGAGCGGTCGGGATGAAAACGTAGTTGATCCCAGGTAATTTGTCCGGCCTGGATCAGCGGCCAGACCCGCGAATGATCCCGGCTGAGCTGCTGCAACTGGCCGCGCCGCAGCAAGTAGGCGCGGCTGTCGCCGGCCCAGGCGATCCAGGCTTGACCCTGCTGTTTAGCTTCATCATATTTGACCACCGCTACCACAGCAGTGGTGCCCATGTTTTCCGTGTCGGGCGATTGGACTGCCACCTGGCAAATTTTCTGATGCGCCTCCTGGAAGACCAGTTGTAAGCGTTGGCCGATATCAGCATATTCTTCGCCCAGGCTGTAGTAAAGCCTGGATATTTCGGCCACAGCCAGAGCGCTGGCGATGTTGCCGGCCCCGTGTCCGCCCATACCATCCGCCACAATAAACAACATACCGTAAGGCTCATCCGGCGAATGCTCATGCTGGCGCGTCTGCGGCCAAAAACTATCCTCGTTGATCTGGCGTTTTTGGCCTATATTTGACTCATAATCAAATCTGACAGTCATTCCCGGTTATTTTCTGGGATCATAATCAAATAAGGTTGCCTGGGCGTCATCGCCGCTGTCTTCCGTCGGTCGAAATTCATCTCCGCCTGCATCGTCCAGAGTTACATTCTCAGCAGCGACGGGGACAGAGACAAATCTAAATTTTACTTTGGGACCAACACTAATTTCAGCTCCATTCTGGAGCATCATCTCTTGCGACGCTTTGAGCCTGACCCCGTTGACACTTGTGCCTGTGGATGAACCGAGGTCCTGAATAAAATACTGTCCACCCCGACGCACAATCCGGGCGTGGGCGCGGGACACCTCTCGGTCTTCAATCGCAATATCGTTTACGACCTCTTTATGATTGCGACCTATTTTTAATTCGGCTTTGTCCAGATCAAACCTGGTTTGTGCCAGGACTTGTTGGCCGGCCAGGGCCACCAACCCGGCCTGGCGTGGCGCACTCCTCACATTTCTAACAGGTGGGCCTGGATCAACTATTGTTTCGCCTGGATCAACACGGGTTTGAGCCAAATAGCCAGCGGTTTCGTCGGCTATTGTAAGCATAGGACTTACCGGCAGGGGCGGTTGAAGGGGGGGGACACTCTGCAACCCGGGGCGTTTGGCATGGAAAAAGACCAGATAGCCGGCCAGGCCAATCAAAATCAACAAGAGCACCAGTCCGGCGATAATCAAGACCAGAGCCGTGGTTGAAATATTCAACCCTGAGCTAACCGCCGGGGCCACTTCCTGTGTAGCGACCGGCTGAGGGGTCGGGGGTAATGTGGGATTGGGGGTCGGAGGAATTGTCAGTGTTAATAAAGCTTCTTTAGAGGCAGTTACACCATTTTTGGCTACCGCTTCCACTCGTACACTGTGTTTGCCGGAACCTAGTTCATTGATATTGACTTTAAATTGGTCAAAGGGGGCAGCCACAATCTTTTCAATCAATTTGTTGTTCAGGTAGAGCTCCGTGCTGGCCAAATCCACATCGGGCGTAATATCCACCTTGACCAGCAGGGTGTTACCCGCCGGTGGTTCGATAGTCAGGCCAATGGCAAACTGGGGCAGCGATGTCGGGGTCGGCACCAGCGGGGTAGGAATCAATACCTGGCGGTGGTCCGACTGCCCGGAACTTTTCTCAAAAATAATAATTCGGGCTAAACCGGGTGACGCCTGGGTGGGGTAGCTCAGTTTGTACTGGCTGTGGAGTTGGGTGGTTATGGCGGTCAACAGGCCGGGCATGCCGGTCGAGTCCGGGGCCAGCAACGTGCGTCCCCCGCTGCCGTCGCTCAGGCGCGCCAGTTCCTCCTGGTTGAGGTCCCTGCCAAAGCCAGCCACAAAGATAGAGGTGGGATTGCCGCCTGTGGTCGCTGCCTCCAGGACCTGGTCTACGGTAGCGCCGGGGCAAGTTTCATTTATCGGGCTGCCGGTCAGGACAATGATCAGGCGCGACCCCGGCGGGGTGGCAGCCAAGGAGTCAATGATTTGCAGCAAAGCATCTGGGAGGCAAGCCGTTTCGGCATGGCTGACATCCAACCTGTTGATGCCCTGATCAATGGCCAGGTTATGATCGTAAGTAAATTCCTGTTGACGGCGGGCCTGACTATCGAAAGCGTAAACGGCCACCTGATCGCCATCTTTCAGGGTTTCAACAAAAGCGGTAGCGGCATCCTTGGCTGTGTCCAGGGCGCGGACGCCGGTAGGACCGGGCTGGGCCATCCGGCTGCTGGTATCAATCAGCAGGGTGACATTCAGCGGGTCGGTTGCCGGGGAGAGGGTTAATAACTGCTGGTCAATCGGGAAATTATTTTCAGAGAGAGTAAAGTCTGCGGCGGTCAGCCCGGAAACCGGCTGTCCGGCTTGATCTAAAACGGAGACAATGGCCGAGACCAGCACCTCGCCGCTGTCCTCGGCCTGGGCTTCGAGGTGAGTGATGATAACAGCGGCAACGGCCGATTGCGCCTGTGCCGACACAAACAACAGCGCAGCAGCACAGGTCAGGCTGACAAGTGCGAGAACAAAGCGGTATGATCGAGACATGATCTACTGAGACTTACGTCTGAAGGTCAAGTTTAAGCTGGGTTCGGTGGCCAAGCCGCACCACCGATGTATTCCCCAGCGGTGTAGGAGTCCGCGGCGGCAGACGGGTCTGCCCGATATAGGTTCCATTCCGGCTTTCCAGGTCGGTGATAAAGAATTTGTTGTCACGCACCGAAATTTCCACGTGCTGCCGGGAGAGGGTTTGATCGCCAGGGATGTTGAAATTAGAACCATCACGGCCAATGACAAAAGGAAATGTAGTGATCACTTTTTTCTTTTCCGGCGGCGCGCCAGGTGTTTCTAAAATTTCAAGATGCAGGCGTGGCGGCTGGGGTTGGGTTGGTCGGGGCGGGGGTTGTTGGGGTTTGGACTGGGGCGCAGCGGCGCTCGGGCCGCTAATCATGGTGTGATCAATCGGCGGTCGGGGCATCGGCGACAGAAGGGCCTCTTTTTTGGCCGGCCGATTTAAGTAAATCACCAGGCCAATCGTGCATAAAACGATGACAAAGATACTGATTAAAATGGCCGGGTTTTGCAGCACCCGGCCCACTCTGACCAAGAGGCTGGGCGGCGGTGGCGGAATGGCTTTGAACTCGTAAGGCTGGGCCGGTTTGATGGCCGGCCCTTCTTTGGGGATCAGGGTCAGATTCATCACGTAGCTGCGGGGTTCCCCGGCCTGTTCCATGCGCTCAGGTAATTGTTCTTCGATCCGGTTGCCGGGGAAAAGAGTTGGCCCGAATTCGTAAATGCCGGCCCCGGTTTCTTTATCTACAATAAACCCTTGATAGCTGGTAATTTCGCCCACGTTCCGGCTTTCCAGGTCAACAAAGAGACGCTGTGCCTGGAAATCGGCCTGGACCGATTTGATGATGATTTCCGGGGGTGGCGGGGGCGGCGGTTCGTAAACAAAAGTCTGTTTGGCCAGGATAGTTTCACCTTCTTCGCCGATGGTAATCAGGAAACCATCCTTGTCCACCGCCTTGACCCGGAAACTATACTCGCGCCCGGCCACCAGATCATCAGTGTTGCGTTCAAATTGCAGGGTGGCCTCCGGGTTTTCAAACTCCTGGGCCGGGGGAAGCTGGGTCCCGCTCTTTTCGTCCCACAACTCAACCACCACTTTTTGGAGCGTCTCCGGACTGGTGACGCTCATAGCAATGGTGTAAATATCCTGGGCCTGATCGTAAACCAGGTTCGAAATCTGGGCATTGGCCGGGGGCGGCGGGGCGTTGTAATCCTGGGGCGAAAAGAAGCTAAAAGTTGTGGTGAGCGGTACGTCATTATCTTGCAGCTTGATGCTGAGCGCGGCCTGGTTGTCCCCTTGGCGGGCGTAAACATTGGCCCGCGCCACCAGTTGGCTGCTCAGGCCCTCCATGATTTCCCGGAAGACCTCACTCATATTGTTCTGGCTGCCCGTGGCCGCAAAAGCCGAGGTTTCCTTGGCCATGCTGCGCAGCTCTTCTTTTCGGAGATTGCTGCAAGCCTCGTCGGCGCACAGGCCGATGGTATGAATAGGGGTGATGGGCAGGGCCAGGGTAGCTCGATTGATCACATCCTCATATTTACGCTGACTGCAAGGATTGCCGGCGCCGTCATCATCTTTACCGTCGGTAAAAACGATAATTGCCTGACGTTCCTGGGGTTCATCGGTTATTTCATCCAGCAGTTCGATGGATTTATAGAGGGTGTTGTAAAGGCAGGTGGGTGCATTGGGTTCGGCTTCAATCGCATTAATCGAACCTTTGACCAGCGCCAGATTAGGGGTAAAGGGTTCAACGATGGTTAGATTATCTTCAAGGGCCAGTTTGTTGAACTTAATTACGGCAATGTTAGCCCCGGCCGGGGCGCTGTCAACAGCAGCTTGAGCGGCCTCACGGACACCGGGCATCGCACTGGCCATGCTGCCGCTGGCATCAAGGATCAGAGCGATGTAAAAAGGGGTTTGGGGATCGGTAAACTTGGCTTCAACCGGCACGTTGTCGCCGCCGCCCAGCAGTTCTATCTCCACCGAATCAATCCCTGGCCGGGAGATAGGGCGGCCAAGTTCGTCGGTAATGACAAAGAACACGCTTAGGGCCAGGCTGTCGGCTTGGGGTTCGGCAGCCGGATAAATCACAATAACATTGGTTGGCGTCTGAGCGTGGGCAGCAGCCGGACCAAGGAGACCAACCAACACCAGGATAAGCAAAACGAGCGGCATCTTTCGGCTGATCATCAACGCCCTAATATCCTCCTCTGTAATAAAGATGTACTGACACGCCCATGGGAGTCTTCGTCTCCGGGGTGAGAAGATGCGGAGATTCTTTCTGTTCTCGTAATCTCGCTTCCTCACTTCATTTTCATCAGGAGTGATGTATCAGGTTCGTCAGGGATGATGTTTCGGGGTAAGGAATAAACAAAGAGGCATAGGTCAGCATCGGCAATAGCTTTGCTCATTATAGCAGAAAGATGAAACAGAATGAAAATTCATTTTTTAAATTCAGTCTTCGTCGTCCCAGAACCTCCTCAAATCGTCAGTAAATATGGAGGTAATCTACCTGTACTTCAAAAGGTTTTAGTGATATGCTTTGGGCAATCAAATAGTTATTTAATGATGAAACGTCACTCTTCATTTGTGAGCCACCCGCTCAGGGACGTTGACCGGCTGCTATACACAAACCTTATCTTTTTTTTAATTCTATTGACAAACGACTTTTTCTCCCTTATACTGAAACCGCTAAAGTAGCTCCGTCAACTCACCACAAGGCTAGCCGATGCTGCTGTCCTTATCTACCTTTTCGGAACAAGCCACTTCTGTCACTCCTGCCGGTTATGCCCGCCGCAAAATTGGCGAGCGCAAGTTTCTGTAACCTCTGACTTTCATTTCTCCCGTAAGCGCATCTGGTTTTTTGCTGTAACGTCCCCTTATCAAGGGGATTAGATATATTTATAGTAAAAAACACAATAATTTAATAAGGAGATTCTTACTATGGCTGATGAGATAAAGGCAGATTATGAGCAGCTTGAGCAAGTTGCCAACAAGTTTTCCAGTCAATCGGAAGAAATCCAACAAATGCTGCACCAGCTCAAGAACGGTATGGAAAAGCTGGAACCCGACTGGATCGGTCGCGGCTCCGATGCTTTCTTCCGCGAGATGCAAAGCGAAATTTTACCGGCTGTTCAACGATTACAACAGGCTTTAGAAGAAGCCAACCGGGTCACCAAAGACGTAATCGAGACCGTCCAGCAAGCTGAAGATGAAGCCAGCTCTCCCTTCCGGGTTGGCACATAAGGGAGATTAGACGCTTTGCGTGGAGATGTGGCTAATAATCTCCCGTAAAATATCTAATCACTCAAATCGGTAAATTGTTGATACTCATTTCTAAAGTTCCAGGAGGCATTTATGACGGATGAAATTAAACTTGTTTATGCAACCGCCGAAGATATGATCCACATTTTTGAGCAGGGTGTGGAGCAGTTGGAAAACACCATGCAGGAGATGCAAGGCGTTGCCAACACCCTCGAAGACGGCGCACTGCTCGGCCGGGGCGGCGAAGCTTTTACGGACGCTATTCGCAGCAAGCTCTGCCCGGCCATCGGCCGGCTCAACGATAAATTTCAAGAGCTGGCCGGCGATGTGCAAAAAGCCATAGATTACATGCAGCAGGCGGATCGAACATCTGCCGGCAAGTTTTAAGTGCTAAGGAGAGTCAATTATGCCATTCGGTGCTATCAAAAGAGCTTTAATTCGATTTGCCCGTAAAGTTGTCCAGGGTGTGCTGTCGCAGTTGATGCAGCAGTTGAATGTGGTCCAGGATCAAGCCCTGGCTCCCATGCGCGGGTTTGTTCAGGCGGTCATGGGCGGCATCTGGGTCGGCGATGGGGCTGATGCCTTTGTGGAAGAAGTGTCCAGCCTGATGATTCCCGGCGTGGGCAGGGTAGCGGACCACATCACCACTATGCACAAAAACTTGCAACATGCCTGCGATGTGATTGACCAGGCCGATGAGCAGGTCAACAGCAAAATCAACGGTCTGGCCGATGTCTTTGGGGCCATTTATTCAGGCTAAGGCCAAGTAGCAATTATCTCCAGGAGGAAACACATGGCAGACGAAGTATATATGGATGTTCCGGCAGTGCGCGACATGGCCAAAGGCTTTGGCACCATCGGCGAAGTCTTGGATGCAGTGGCCAAGGTTCTCGAAGGGTTAGCGACCCTCTTAAAAGTGACAGCCTTTATTGGCCTGGTGGGCGGGTACATCGTGCTCCAGTTTATTGAGATGATCAAGCCGCATATCGAGCAAATGGCCGAAAAGTGCCGGGAATTAATGCAGGATTTGAACAAATCGGTAGATGCGTATGAGCGGGGTGATGCCTTAGGCGCAACAAGGTTCTATTAAAATAAAAGCGTAACGGTTAAAAATACAGAAAGGCGGGTTTGAACTTATGCTCAAATCCACCTTTCTCTTCTTTTGAGCCGGATCAGGTTACAAAATTATTGAGCGAAATGACTACCGCCAGCAAAAAAGCAATAGCCAGCAGAGCGGCTACAACCACCATAATGGTTCGGGTGGCCGGCCAGCGGCTCTTCTTTTCGCCGGGCAGTTCGCCGAAATAGCCCAGCAGTTGTTTGGCCAGCACCGTAGCGTCTTGCTGGCGGCCGGTAACTTGCGGGTCTATTGCCTTAGTAGCGATGTCGGCCACGGTTTTCACATCTTCAACCCGCGTCATCCTGACCGGGCGGCTGCGCTGCACAGTCCGATAAACTTCAGTGTCGCTCTGCAACTTAAAAGTAAAAGCGGGTTCGCCCACCAGCAGTTCATACAGAATCAAGCCCAGACCGTAAACATCGGTGGCATATTCGGGGCGAATTTTGCCGTTGCCGGTCAGTTCCGGCGCGGTGTAAGCCGGCAGGACAAAAAAAGGATACCAGTTGGCCTTGAGAGTCTGAGCGTCGCTGACAATACCCAGATCAAACAGCAGCACGCGGGGCACATTCGGTTCGGTATCAAACCGAACCAGGACGCCCTCCGGAGTCAGCCCATAATGATAAATACCTTTACTGTGCAAAAAGGCGACGGCATAGGCCAGGCCAATCACTATCCAGCAGACATGGTTGATCCATAGTTGGGGATTTTCGGTAATAATATCGCGCAGGGGCTGTCCTTCGACATGTTCAAACAGGTAAAAGTAAAGCAGATGGCCTTGCAGCATGGTTTTACCGTAAGCGTCTACTTTGATGTTCGTGTTAGCGTAGGGCGGCAGCAGGGTGGGTAAATATTTACTCTGGGTTCGCTTGAGCTGAATATCGCGCAAAAATTCGGCTTCTCGTTTGAGCCTTTCTTTATTCTCGGTGCCCGGATGCGCCACCTTCAAAAAAACCTTTTTCTTTTGATGGGTGGCTTCGTACAGCACCGCCGAACGTAACACGATGACCGGCTTGATAATTTCAATATCGCCAATCCATTCACCGTAACCCAGAATACTGGGCGACATTTCAGCCGGGCAGTAGGTTTCCTGGCAGTACAGATTACTATCAGGCGAAGTGCGTTCGCACAAAAGACAAACGTGTTTCATTGACTTTACCCCCACATTTGCTGCTGTATTTGTCAAACACTTCTTACTGCACTTTACACTACCTTTATTTTGGGGACATGTCAAGTTAAAATTTTAGGAATGAGCGCATGAACGAACCAATTTATATTGACCGTCCTCCCCGCATCCAGCCGGAACTACCTTTTGATCAAATTGAAATTCCCAAGCCCCCGGAAAAAGAAGAACAGGGCAACGCCCGACTCCTCCAGGTGGGGCTGCCTCTGCTGACTATTGTCGGCTATATTCTGATTGGCACCCTCGGCGGAGGCGGGCGTAATCCCCTGTTTATCCTGCCGATGGCCCTGTCGGTGCTGGCCTCGGTGGCTTTTTCTATCTACAGCTACCGTCAGGAAAAACAGCGCCAGGCCGAAATCGAAAAAGCCTATTCCGAGCGCATTATCGAGCTGACCAAAGAGATGAACATTCAGCACGATATGCAGCGCCGCTTTTATCGCTACAACTACCCCGACCGCCTGACCACCTTTCGCATCGTCCACAACGCCCGCGCCGAAGTGGAAAAACCGGAACGGACTCTCCGCTCCGAGGCCCGCCTGTGGGAGCGGCGGGTTTCGGACGACGATTTTGGGGTGGTCCGCCTGGGTATGGGCAGCCTGCCCTCCACCGTTACCTACGTTCTGGGCGACGTGGAAAACTTCGAGGATTATCAGGTCCGCGAAGCGATGAAGCTGGAAGAAGACTCCAAATTTGTCTGCGATATTCCGGTCATTATTTCACTACGCACCCCCCACGAAGACAAAAAAGAAGACGACGAGGAAGACGACGAGGAAAAAGAACGGAAAGAAGCCCAGGCCAACCGCACCCCGGTGACGCACGCTCTGGGCATTGCCGGCGAACCGCACTCGGTTTATGCCTACACGCGGGCCATGCTGGCCCAGTACCTGGTTTTCCACGCGCCCAGTGACGCCAAACTGTACCTCCTGGCCCCCAGCAAAAAAGAGTGGGCCTGGGCCGAAGCTGTGCCGCACAGCCAAAAGGACGATCTGAGCCAGTACCTGTGCTTTCTCGAAGACATCAAGGAAGACACAGCGGAAAAAGGTTTTGGCGATGACGAAGAAGGCGCGTTAGGCCAATACCTGGAAGGGATTCGCAAGCTGCTGGCCCAGCGTAAAATTCGCTTGCAGGAGCGCGACGAGAACCAGGGCGGGGCCGATCCGACCCTGCCCTTCCTGCTGGTGGTGGTAGATCTGCTCGACTCGATCTACGACGAAACATCGCCGCTGGGCAGCCTGACCTCCGATGCAGCCATCTCCATTCTGCTGGAAGAGGGCGCGCAGTTGGGCGCGGCGGTCATCTTTTTAGTGCCCGAACGCAGCAAAGTCCCCAGCGGCTGCACCGGCGTGATTGAAATGGAACGGACCACCCCGGCCACCAACAGCAAAATCGAACAGAGCCAGAAGCTCCATTATCGGTACGCCGAGGTGGGGGTCAACTCCTTCCGCTATGTCGGCGAGGCCGACTACGTCACCCGGCCCGACGAGATGACCATCCTGACCAATCAGTTGGCCCAGTTGCGCATCCGCGAGAGCTTTGGGGCTAACCTGACCCGCACCGTGCCGTTCCTCGATTTTATGGGCTATAAATCAATCCTCGATCTGCAGGCCGATGCCTGGAAAAAATGGCAGGACAGCGTCAAGCCGCAGTACGCCAACTGGCTGCGCTGCAAAATCGGCATGATGTCCGGTAACAAGCCCCGGACGATGGTCTTTTCGGCCAAGCGGGATGGGGTACATGGTATGGTGGCCGGCAGTACCGGCTCCGGCAAGTCGGAGTTGCTGATTTCACTCATCACCGGCCTGTCTGTCACCTACGACCCAACGGTACTCAACTTTGTACTGGTGGACTACAAAGGCGGCGGCGCGTTCAAAGGCTTTGAGGACCTGCCCCACTGCGTGGACATCATCACCAACCTGCAAGGCGAAGGTGTGACCCGCATGTTCACCGCCATCCAATCGGAAATGCAGCGCCGCCAGGCCCTCAACGCCGAAACCGAGACCAAAAACATTGTAGATTATCGCCAAAAAGGATTGCACGAAACTTATCACCCCTACCCCTACCTGTTCATCATCATTGATGAGTTTGCCGAAATGATCGCCGACCGGGCCGAGTTCAAAGGCCAACTGGAGAGCATCACCCGTGTGGGCCGGGCGCAGGGCGTTTCGCTTATTTTGGCGGCCCAGCGGCCCAGCGGTGTGACCGACCAGATGCGCTCCAACATCAAGTTCCGCATCTGTCTGCGGGTGGAAACATCGGGCGAGAGCCGCGAGATGCTGCGCCGTTCCGACGCCGCCTTCCTGCCGACGGATATTCCCGGTCGCGGCTATTTGCAGGTGGGCAATGACGAAATCGAATTGATTCAGAGCGCCTACACCGGCGACAAGGTGATTGACCCCAACCGCACTCCCCAGGCCAGGGTCATCTGGCCGGATCGGGGCGACCTTTACGACGCCTCGCAGGACCAGGAACCACCCGAACTGTACAAGGCCATCGTGACCATGCTCGGCAAAATGGCCCGCGAGCACGGCATCGAGAAACAGCGCGCTCCCTGGCCCGACTTTCTGCCGAACCGTCTGTCGTTGTCCGAATTATTGGTCTCGCCCGACCAAACAATCCCCGCCGTCACCTCCGAAGAATACCTGATTGACGTGGACAAGATCATGCTCGGCCTGAAGCCGGATGTTGCCCTGACCCTGAATCCGGGGGTCAACAAATGGTTGAACGGCGAAGTCGGCTGGCTGGAACGGCAGGATTGGGAGAATTACGCCCTGCGTCCGGTGGTCGGTCTGGTGGATAACCCCTACGCCGCCAAGCAGTTGCCCCTGGTGATTGATTTGCCGCGCGGTCACGTTTCTCTGTTCGGCGCATCGGGCTGGGGTAAAACTACCTTTATTCGGACGTTGGTGGTCAGCCTTACCGCCACCCATTCGCCCAATCACCTGCACGTGTATGTGCTGGATTTGGGCGGGCGCAACCTGGGCGTGCTGGAAAACCTGCCCCACGTCGGCTCGGTCATCATCCCCGACGCCGAAGGCTACGAGGAGCGGGTCGAACAACTGCTGCGCGAGCTGGACGACATCGTCGAGCAGCGCAAGACCATTCTCTACAATGCCGGCCTGCCTGACCTGTACAAATACAACGATGCCCACCCCACGACCCCGCTCCCGGCGATTGTAGTCTGCATTGACAACTTCATCGAGTTCAAAGAAACCTTTGGCGGCGACGCCGAGAGCGATGTCGAAACAGTCTTTGATAAGTTTGTCGGGCTGGTGCGGCAGGCCAAACCTTACGGCATTCATTTTGTGATTACGGTCAGCCAGCCCAACGTGCTGTCGAGCCAGTTGCAAAGCCTTTTCACCGAGCGCCTGACTCTCAAACTGGCCGACCCGACCGAGTACCGCACCATTGTCGGCGGGCAGGTGGGCGACATTGGCGATGTGCCGGGCCGGGGCTATGTGAAGATCGGCCACCTGCCGCTCACCTTCCAGATTGCCCAGCCGATTGACCTGGCCCGCGACGCCAACGAAACCAAAGAACTGGAACAGTACGCCCGGAGCATGCAGGATTTCATTACCAGCACCGGTTACGAATACAAAAAGCCGGTGCGGGTGGATGCCCTGCCCCGCTCGATCCTGTTCAAGCAAATCCTGGCCCGCAAACTCAACCTGGAGTTGAATCAGACCTTCCTGGACCAATTAAGGCAACGCACCGCCCAAAATTGGCAGGACAGCCTCAAGCCGGAACTGGCCGACTGGCTCAAAGTGACCATCGGCGTTGTGTCGGGCAACCGTCTGCGCGAAATGCACTTCGAGGCCAAAAAAGACGGCGTGCATGGTATGGTCGCCGGCGGCACCGGGGCCGGCAAATCCGAGTTGTTAATGACCTTAATTGTCGGCCTGGCCCTCAATTACGACCCCAGCGTGTTGAATTTTGTGCTGGTGGATTACAAAGGGGGCGGCGCGTTCCAGCCCTTCCGCGATTTGCCCCACTGCATTGACATTGTGACCAACCTCAACAAGTCGGCGGTCAAGCGCTTCTTCACCGCCATCAACGCCGAAATGCAGCGCCGCCAGAAGCTCAACGCCGACACCGGCACCAAAGATATTGTCGAGTACCGGGCCAAAGGGCTGCATCTGACCAACGAGCCGTACCCGCACCTGTACATCATCATTGACGAATACGCCGAAATGATTACCGACAACCCCGAGTTCAGAGATGAACTGGACAGTATCACCCGCGTGGGCCGGGCGCAAGGCGTCAACCTGCTCTTGGCCTCGCAGCGACCTACGGGGGTGTCCGATCAGATGCGGGCCAATATCAAATTCCGCATCTGTTTGCGGGTCGAGCAGGTAGACACCAGCCGCGAAATGCTTCGCCGCTCCGACGCCGCCTTTTTACCCAATGGCATGCCGGGGCGCGGCTACTTGCAGGTCGGCAACGAAAACATCGAGCTGATCCAGATGGCCTACACCGGCGAAAACTACGATTACGCCGAACTGCGTGAGGGCGGCAAGCAGCCCAAGTTTTACGATGTGGTGGTGGATTTGTGCAACGAACTGCTCCAGGGTCAGGCTCCGCGCACCCCCTGGCCGCCCTTCCTGCCCACCAAGCTGACCATGTCCAGCCCGCTAGTCGAGGCCTACGTGGATAAAGAGTATGAGCCTCTGATGACCCTAGGCCAATTCGAGCGCATCACCAGCCTGAATCCCTTTATCCGGCGCTGGTTCACCGGCAAAGTGGCCTGGCGCGGCATGGATTGGACCAAAACGGCCATGCGGGCCATTGCCGGGTTGGCCGATGATCCCTACAACGCCCGCCAGTTGCCCCTGGTGATTGATGTCACCAAGGGGCATGTTGTCCTTTTTGGCGCGTCGGGCTGGGGCAAAACTACGTTTATGCGCTCGCTGGTGGTCAGCCTGGCCGCCACCCACTCGCCGGCCGAGTTTCACGCCCACATCTTCGACCTGGGCGGGCGCAACCTGGAGGTACTGAACGCCTTGCCGCACGTCGGCACGATCATCATGCCCGATGAACGCGGCTACGAAGAGCGGGTGCAGCAAATTCTGCGCGAGCTGAACGACATTGTGGACGAGCGCAAGAAGCTATTCAGCGAGGTCGGCGTCTCGACACTGTACGACTACAACATCAGCCACCCCGACCGGATCGAGCCGGCCATCCTGGTGGTCATTGACAACTTCCCGGAGTTCATCGAGACGTTTGGCGATACGTCCAAAAAGGACAGCGAAGACAATCTGCTGGAAGCCTTTGTGCTGCTGGTCCGCCAGGCCAAAGCTTACGGCCTGCACTTTGTCATCTCGGTCAACCGCCTCAATGAACTGTCCAGCAAGCTCTACAGCCTCTTCACCGAGCGCCTGACCCTGCGCCTGTCCGATTCCGGCGACTACCGTTCCATTGTCGGCGGCACGCCGGCGGAAATTGACGAGATTGCGGGCCGGGGCTATGTCAAAGCGGGCCGCCAGCCGCTGGAGTTCCAGATTGCCTTTGCCGTGGGCGAGTTTGATGAGCAGGGCCAGATCAAAGCGGAAATCGCCCAAATCCGGCAGTTGGGCCAACTGATGCACGATTTGGGCCGCAAGGCCTGGTCGGGCCGGGAACCGCTCCGGATTGACGCCCTGCCCAAATCGTCCTCTTACCGGCAAGTGCTGGCCGAGGTGTTTGGCATCAACCAGGAAAAGGGCTTTTTGGACGAGTTGAAAGAGGCCATCCGCCAAAAGTGGGCCGTCACCGGCTCGCCCGACCACGCCGACTGGCTGGAGGCTGTCCTGGGCATCACCTCTGGCAACCGCAAGCGCACCCTGCACCTGTCGGCCAAAACCGACGGCGTGCATGGTATGATCGCCGGCGGCACCGGGTCCGGTAAATCGGAAATGTTGATGACCATGCTGGTCGGCCTGGCCGTGTTCCAGTCGCCGGATATTTTGAATTTTGTCCTAGTGGACTACAAAGGCGGCGGGGCCTTTAAGCCCTTTGAAAAGCTGCCGCACGTGGTGGATATTGTGACCAACCTGAACAAGGCCGCCGTCAACCGCATGTTCACCGCCATCAACGCCGAAATCCGCCGCCGCCAGGCCCTCAACGCCGAGACCCTGACCAAAGATATTATCGAGTACCGGGCCAAGGGCCTGCACCTGAGCCGCGAACCGTATCCGCATTTGTTTATCATCATTGACGAATATGCCGAAATGATTGATGACAACCCCGAATACCGGGCCGAGTTGGAGAGCATCACCCGCGTGGGCCGGGCGCAGGGGGTCAACCTGATCCTGGCTTCGCAGCGGCCCAAGGGCGTGTCGGACCAGATGCGGGCCAACATCAAGCTGCGCATCTGTTTGCGGGTGGAACAGGTAGACACCAGCCGCGAGATGCTGCGCGCGCCCGACGCCGCCTTTTTACCCAACGGCATGCCGGGGCGCGGCTACATCCAGGTAGGCAACGAAAATCTCGAACTCATCCAGGTTTCCTACACCGGCGAAAACCAGCCTGACGACCGCGAAACCGCCGCGCTGTGGCCGGATCGCCCCCCACTGGCAGTCGCGGCCAGTGAGGACACGCCCAAGCTGTTCGATGCGGTGGTCAAGCTATCCACCGAACTGGTCAACGGGCAGATGGCTCCCAAACCCTGGCCCAACTTCCTGCCGACCCAGTTCAGCCTGCAATCGCCCATTCTCGACGCCCAGAAAAACTGCACTTTTGTGCTGGCGCCTGTGGTGAGCGACTGGCTCAACGGCGACACCGAGGCCCTCTGGCCGGGGGTGGACTGGCGTAAAACGGCCATGCGCCCGGTGATGGGCCTGCTGGACAACCCGGCTGAGGCTATCCAAGTGCCGTTGTACTTTGATTTGAGCCGCTATCACCTGGCCGTTTTTGGCGACTCCGGCTGGGGCAAAACCTCGTTCCTGCGCTCGCTGCTGGTCAGCCTGGCTGCCACCCACTCGCCCGACGAGTTTCACGCCTACATCCTCGATCTGGGCGGGCGCAATTTCCGCAGCCTGGAAGAACTGCCCCACGTCGGCGCGGTCATCTACGCCGACGAGGAGACCTACGAGGAACGCTTGCAGCGCTTGCTGGAAAAGCTGGAAAAAATGATCGAGGAGCGGCAGCAAATCCTGAGCAACGCCGACGCCAGCAGCCTGTATGACTTCAACGCCCGCTTCCCGGAGCAAGCTCTGCCCGCCGTGGTAGTGATGATTGATAACTTTGCTGAATTGAATGAAAACTACGAAATCCTGGTCGAAACGGCCCTAGTCCCGCTGGTGCGCCGCTCGTTGAGCATGGGCGTCACCTTTGTGATTACGGCCAATGTGCCCACCAACATGCCCAGCAAATTCGGCAACCTGTTCGGCGAGCGGATTACCTTCAAGCAAGGCAACACCGACCGCTACATGGACATCGTCGGGCGCGGGGCGATTGAGATTGAGGACACGCCCGGGCGTGGTTACATCCGGGTCGGTAAGCGGCCGCTGCTGTTCCACATCGCCCTGCCGGTGGGCCTTTTCCAGGGCGAGGATGGCCGGGATACCCTGCCCGAAGGGGACGAACTGCGCCTGATGGCCCGCCACATGCGCCAGCAGCTTGAAACCATGACCTGGCGCAACCAGCCCGACCGGGTGACGGTTCTGCCCGAAATTGTGCCCCTGGCGGAGGTGCTGGAGGAAGTCGGCCCGGCCAAAGCGCAGCGAATTCAAGCGGTGCTGGGCCAGGACGGCAGTCTGCGCCCGGCGCTGTTCGACCTCAAACGCTTGGGGCCGCACTTCACCGTGGTTGGGCCGCCGCTTTCCGGCAAGACGACGACATTGTACAACTGGGTGCTGTCGCTGGCCTACCGCTACTCGCCCGATCAGGTCCGGTTGGTGCTGGTGGATATGCAGCGCAAATTTATGGAATACGACGGCAAACACAAGCTGGACGAACTGCCACACGTGCTGGCGACCATCTCCGAGGTGGAACAGATGGAAGGGCTGCTGGCTAATCTGAAACGCGAAGGCGAGGTGCTGGCCAATCAAGCCCCCGGCTACGAACTGTTTGTGTTCATTGACAATTACGACGACCTGAGCGAAGAAATCGAGCGCCTCCGCGAGCTGCCCAAAGAACTGGCCGGCCTGGCCCGCCGCTTCGGGCGTGACGGCATGCACTTCATTATCGGCGGCACCCTCGACAGCGGCATCAGCGAGCTGCGCCGGCGGGTGCAGGCATCGAATTATGGGGTGGGTTTGCGCACCGCCCAGGCGGTGGAAACGCTGCGGGTATCGCGCACGCCGCCGGAGATACGCGGCAAAGAACTGTCTGTTGGGCGGGGTTTCATTGTCCGCTCCGGCCACCCGACCATGCTCCAGGTTGCAACGCCCTATCTGGGCAAAGGTATCCCGGCGAGCGCGTCCGAAGATGAAGAGGATGGGCCGCAGGTAAGCCAGGCCCTGGATTGGTGGGTGGAAAAAATTAAGGCCAAGTATCCCAAGCAGCGGGCGGCATGGTCCGCGCCTGTAGAAACCAATGGAGCGCAGGCCCCGGCAGCTTCGCCGCAGGACAATAAAAAGCTGCTGCGTATGACTTCGCTGCTCCAGCGGGGGCTGAGCAAGGAGTTGACTCACCTGAAAGAAGGCAACGGAGCCAATGAACTGGTTACGGCCAAGCTCATTCAATTGGGCGGGGCCGGTTGGAACAACGAGCAAAAACTGATGGAACTGCTGAAGGAAGTCTGGGTCAACGAAAAGCGAGCCAGCGGCCTGCCCGAAGAGATCATCCAGGCCACCTTTAGCGTGATGGATGACGAATCGATTTTGCTGGATATCGAGTCGTCGCTGCCAGTGGATGGGGAACAGTAGATAAAAATGTCATTGCGAGGCCATAGGCCGAAGCAATCCCCGTCCCGTCGAGGAGACTGCTTCGCCTTCGGCTCGCAGAGACATGAACCAAGCTATTTTCAATGGAGAGTTTACATGAGTTCTAACCAAGCCCGCCTTGAATTACATATTGACGTTTTCGATAAAAAAGACCAGCGCGCCCTGGCTTTGCCTAATTTGACTCCGCCGGAGCTGGTAGAGGCAATTCTACAGGAGTTCCGCGAGCTAGAATATCTGAGCACTGCTCCTGCTGACTATTTATTAATCAAGGCGTCTGATAAAACACCGCTCAGCAGCGAGGGTGATTTGCAGCAGCAGGTCGGCAATGCCGGGCGGTTGATCCTGGTCGAGAACAAGCCAGCGCCGCCCAAGGATACCCGGCGGCCGTCCCAGGAAATCTATTTGCGCGAACAGATGACCGGCAAGGTTTACAAACTGAACTGGCTGCCGGCGATTATTGGCCGCCCTGATAAAAATCAGCCGCACAATGAATGGCTGGCCGTAAACCTGGAGCCGCACCAGGCCGGACTGCGTGTTTCCCGCCGCCAGGCCCTGATTACCGAAGAAGGCGGCCAGTATTTTATCGAAAGTATGTCACGCAATCCCACGGCGATCAAAACCGGCGAGGATAAAACGATTGTGGTGGATTCAGGCAAACAGCCCTTGCAGCCTGGCGACATCATCTTTCTGGAGCGCAGCAATATCGCCCTGAAGTTCATCGTGCGTCCGGGTGCGGCAGCCAAGTAGGGATCGGTTCATCGTCGTTAGTGACAGATAAAGGAGATTTGGAATCATGGCCGATATCGTTCAGGTAGATCACGAAACTTTGGAAACAGTGGCCGCCAAGTTTGGCCAGCAGTCCGAAGCGGTCGAGCAAATGTATCAAAATGTTCAAAACACGATGAACCGGCTGCAAAACGATTGGATCGGCCGGGGGTCAGAAGCTTTTTTCTCTGAAATGCAGAAAGAGGTTTTGCCGGCGGTGCGACGGCTGATTGATGCCCTGGCCCTGGCCAACGACGTGACCAAGGACATCAACCAGGTGATGCAGCAGGCCGATGAAGAAGCTGCCTCGCCTTTTAAAAATGAGGCGGTAGGCGGTGGAGCGAACGGAGCCAGCGTCGGCGCGGGCGGAGGAAATGGAGTCGGGTCCGGTGGTCCCGCCCCCGGCGGGGTGGGGTCCGGGCTTGGCTCGTTGGGGGCCTCGATCCTCGCCAATGCCGGCGGTCTTTTGGGCGGTGGTATTGGCAATGCCCTGGGCGGCAACTTCTTTAGCGGCGACGTGTTTGGCGGCGGAGCTGAAGGCTATACCCCAGGCGGCGGTGATTACGGTATTCCCGGCGATTGGCTCTCCGGTGTAACCGACTCGCTGCAAGGGTATATGAAGGGCAATTACGACGATTATGGTGTTCCCAAGGATTGGTTGTCGGGTGTAACCGAGGGGCTGCAGCAAGACTCCGCCGGAGGTGAGGCCGAGGGCGAAGCGGCGTCTGAATCGGGCGGCTCCGGCGGGGGTGGCGGTGGCGAAGAGAAGGGCCAGGAATCGGGCGGAGGGTCCGGTGGAGGCTCCGGCGGCGGGTCGGGCAGCGAGCCGACCATCCCACAGACAACAACCCCAACCGATCAGAGCTACCCCGGCGGTGACTATAGTGGCGGCGGCGGATCGGCCCAATCGGAAATCAGCAGCCCCTATGCCCGTGGGGGAGTCTTTGCCCAGGGTAATTTTGGCGGCGGGGGCGAAGGCGGCGAAGGCGGTCAGCAGCCTGGCCGGTTGCAGTACCAGCCGTTTGGCGGCGTTATCGGCGGGGGGAGTGGTCAGGCTGCATCGGCGGCGGGCGGCGGCATGGCCGGAGCTTCATCTGGCGGCGGTGGCGGTGGCGGCGCACCGGTGGGTGGGGCCGGCGAAGCAGCCAATTTTGGCCTGCCGATTGGCATCGCTGCGGCCAGTCCTTTTGTGGCTTTGTTGGGCAAAGTTCTTAAAAAGAAATCTAACGACGATTGAGGGTAAACGATGAACGGCGAAAAAAGATTGGACCCTATCAACATTCTGCTATCGCGGGAAGAACTGCTTTTTGTGCTCAATTCCTTGCAGGCCGATTTTATCCCCGGTCTGGACCCGGACCCGCAGGGTGAACTGACCCTGGCTCAGGAATCATTTGGCATAACGGTCGCCGGACGGGCGCTGCGCGCGCGTGAATTGGCCCGACAGCGGCCCGGCGGCGAAATTGAGCTTCACACCGCCCTGCTGACGATGGTCGGTGTCTGCGTCTATTCGCAAAATGTCCTGTTTGCCTATCACTGGCCGGCCAACACCGACACCCCTAGCCGCTATTTCGGGCACATCCGGGGCAATGATATTGTGGCCCACACCCGCCCGGAAGAGGTGCTGCATCTTTTCTCCCTTCTGCCGGATAAAGACCAACTGACCGATCAGGTTTTAGCCGTGTGCCAGTATACCGACGTTCCGGCTGCCGCAGCACTCGAGTTTTCTGCGCCCGCCGAAATCTTTGCCCAGGTGCGCCAGTTGGCCGGCGCGGGAGACGCAGCCAAAGCGGTCAACCTGCTGGTTAACAGCGGTGTGGCGGCTGAAACAGCCAGAACCTTTGCAGATGCCCTGGCCCACGCACCCAGAGTCTCTATTTTGCAAGCGGTCAAACAGCCAGGCGATGGCACAGTGCAAAAGCGCGACTTTACCCTGCTGCAAAACGGTCAGCAGGCCTGGCTGGCCGTCGCTGCGGCAGAGCCGGGCGCACCGCTGCGGGTCAAAACGACCAGTAGCGCAGAAATTCGGGCCATGTTGGCCGAATGGGTGTGAGCGAGCCGGTCAGTTTTTCACAGACTGCCATACCACTACGAATACCACGGCCTCAAAGCCTCCACCTGGGATTTGTTCCTGGTCCTTCGCCTCATTAGGAAGATACCTCTTTTTTCGCGAACTCATCAGCCGATATGGCCAGCCTGTTTTGGAAGTAGGCTGCCCAGAGCCAAAACTCCAGCCACAGGGACCACCAGCGAAGCGGTGCGGGCCAAAGCCACGCAGTACTTGTAAATCGAGTAACCTTCAAAACAAAAAGGGGTCCAGATGAACCTGTACCCCTACTGTCGGACATATTCCGGCTTGCTCTCGTTCCCAAACCGGAGTAAGGGAACGAGAGCGCCGGTTAACAATGAACCCTCTTGATATTATCCTCGCGCTAACTCTTCATACACCTTCCAGCGGTTGACCACATCTTCGCGCATATGCTCCAGCAACTCGCCGGCCCGCTGCGGGTCGGCCTGGCGCAGCACCCGGAAGCGATTCTGTTTGTACATGAAGTCGGCAATATCCTGGTCGGGCGCTTTGGAGTCGAGGTGCAGGGCCGGCTTGCCTTCCGCCAAATCTGCCGGGTTGAAGCGATAGAGCGGCCAGAACCCGCCACGAACCGCGTCTTTGTGCAGCTCGTTGGCCGTGGTCATGTTGATGCCGTGGGCAATACAGTGGCTGTAGGCAATAATGATGGAGGGACCATTATAAGCTTCGGCTTCCTGGAAGGCTTTGACCGTCTGGGTCATATTAGCCCCCAGCGCCACCTGGGCGACATATACATTGCCGTACATCATCATCATCAAGCCTATGTCTTTTTTGGGCGCTGCTTTACCGGCGGCGGCAAACTTGGCGACCGCTCCGCGCGGTGTAGCTTTAGACATCTGCCCGCCGGTGTTGGAGTAGACCCCCGTATCCAGCAGCAGCACATTGACATTGCGCCCGGAGGCCAGCACATGATCCAGACCGCCATACCCAATGTCATACCCCCAACCATCCCCGCCGATGATCCAGACCGATTTTTTGACCAGGTAATCGGCGATGGGCAAGAGGCGCTGAGCCGCTTCGCTTTTATCCTCACTCAAAATTTCCTTAAGGTGTTGGACCCGCACCCGCTGCGCCTCGATTTCTTCCTGCGTCTCCATCGTCGAGTTCTTGATGGCTTCAAGCAGGGGAGCATGGCCGTCGGCCTGCTCAATCAACCTGTCCACCAGTTCGCGGGCAAAATCGCTCATCTTGTCGGCGGTCAGGCGCATGCCCATACCAAATTCGGCAGCGTCCTCAAACAGAGAGTTTGACCAGGCCGGGCCGCGCCCATCAGGACGGCTGGTATAAGGGGTGGTGGGCAGGTTGCCGCCATAAATTGAGGAACAGCCGGTGGCGTTGGCGATGACCGCCCGGTCGCCGTAAAGCTGCGTCAGCAATTTGATATAGGGCGTTTCACCACAGCCGGAGCAGGCCCCGGAGAATTCAAACATCGGCGGCAGCAACTGCGACCCTTTGACGGTGAAGCGGTTGAACAGGCTGGGGTCAGTATCGGGAATAGAGAGGAAGTAATCAAAGCCGGCCGCTTCTTGTTGGCGCAGCGCCTCGTCCAGCGGAACCATGTTGATGGCCTTCTTCTCGGTTTTGTTGCCCTTGGCGTCTTTGGCAAAGGCCGGGCAGATGTTGACACAAATGCCGCAGCCGGTGCAGTCCTCCGGCGCAACCTGGACCGTATACATCATCTCTTTGAAATCTTTGCCGGTTGCGGCGATAGATTTAAAGCCTTCGGGCGAGCTGCCGTTGGCGTATTTGGCCTCGTAGACTTTGGTGCGAATAGTAGCGTGCGGGCAAACAAAGGCGCACTGGTTGCATTGAATACAGACATTCGGCTCCCAGACTGGAATCTCGGTGGCAATAGTCCGCTTTTCATACTTGGTCGTGCCGGTCGGGAAGGTCCCGTCCACCGGCATAAGCGAAACCGGTAGCTGGTCGCCACAGCCAGCCATGAGGGGAGCCGTCACGTTACGTACAAAGTCGGGCATACCGGCGCTGACAGCCTGGCGCATGCGGCGCGAACTGGCGGCTTTTTTCGGCACATTGACCCGCTGAATACGTTCCTTGGCCAGTTGGGCCGCGCGGATGTTCATGTTGACGACCATTTGGCCTTTGATACCGTAAGTATCTTCCACCGCCAGCCGGATGAAATCCATGGCCTTTTCTTCGGGCAGCACGCCAGAGATGAGGAAAAAGGCGGTTTGCATGATGATATTGATCCGGCCGCCCAGGCCGATAGACTTGGCCAGTTTGATGCCATCAATCACATAGAATTTGAGTTTTTTGCTAATAATCTGCTGCTGCACTTCGTGCGGCAGGTACTCCCAAACTTCATCGGCAGGATAGGGACTGTTGAGCAGGAAGGTGCCGCCCTCAACCACCTGACCCAGCATGGGATAACGATCAATAAAGCTGAAGTTATGGCAGGCCACAAAGTTAGCCTTGTTGATGAGATAGGAGCCGCGCAGCGGCGTTGGGCCAAAGCGCAGGTGGGAGATGGTCATAGCCCCCGATTTTTTGGAGTCGTAGACAAAGTAACCCTGGGCGTAATTGTCGGTGGCCTTGCCGATGATCTTGATTGAGTTTTTGTTGGCCCCGACGGTACCATCCGCCCCCAGGCCAAAAAACATAGCCTGATGCACTCCCTCAGGCAGGCTGGAGAAGTTATCGTCCCAGGGCAGGCTGGTATAGGTAATGTCGTCGAAAATTCCAACGGTAAAGTGATTTTTGGGCGTCTCGGCTTTGAGGTTATCCAGCACTGCCTTGGCCATGCCGGCGTTGAACTCCTTGGAACCGAGGCCGTAGCGTCCACCAACCACTCTAGGCATAGCCGTCAGCCTGCCGTCGGCCATCGCTTCGCTCAGGGCAGTCAGCACATCCATATAGAGCGGCTCGCCCAGGGCACCGGGTTCCTTGGTCCGGTCCAGCACGCCGATAATTTTGACCGTTGCCGGCAGTGCTTTGATAAAAGCATCGGCGGCAAAAGGATGGTACAGGCGGACTTTAACCAGCCCGACCTTTTCACCTCGGGCGGCCAGGTACTCGACCACCTCATGCATCGTTTCGGCCCCGGACCCCATCACTACCACCACCCGCTCCGCATCGGGTGCGCCAACATAATCAAACAGGCGATATTGGCGGCCAACTAACTCGGCAAAACGATCCATCGTCTGCTGGACGATAGCCGGGGTTTGCTGGTAGTATACGTTAACCGTTTCCCGGCCTTGGAAGTAAACATCGGGGTTTTGGGCCGTGCCGCGCATCACCGGCCGGTCGGGCGAGAGGCCACGGCGGCGATGGGCCAGCACGGCCCGGTCGTCAATCATGGCCCGCATGTCGGCAAAGCTCAGTTCCTCAACTTTTTGGATTTCGTGTGAGGTGCGGAACCCATCGAAGAAATGGATAAACGGGACACGGGACTCCAGAGTAGCGGCCTGGGCAATCAGGGCAAAGTCCATTACTTCCTGGACACTGCCGGAACACATTAGCGCAAAACCGGTAGAGCGGGCCGCATTGATGTCGGAGTGGTCGCCGAAGATGGAGAGAGCCTGCGCTGCCAGGGAACGGGCGGCCACGTGAAACACGGTGGGGGTCAGTTCGCCGGCAATTTTGTACATATTGGGGATCATCAACAACAGGCCCTGCGAGGCGGTGAAAGTGGTGGTCAGGGCGCCGGTGGTCAAGGCGCCATGAACCGCCCCGGCCGCACCCCCTTCTGACTGCATCTCGACCACAGTGGGCACGGTTCCCCAGATATTTTTCTCCCCTGCCGCCGATTTCTCATCGGCCAGCTCACCCATGGCTGAAGACGGGGTAATGGGATAGATAGCAATAACCTCGTTGACTGCGTGGGCAACGTGGGCGGCGGCAGTATTGCCGTCAATTGTTACTGTTCGACGAGCTGAAATTAGCTCACTCATATAAAATAATCCTCCTTATAAGAGATACGTGGTGCATGCTGCGTATGCCGTAACTTTTTTACGAACTACGCACCAGGCACCACGTTGTACCGATTGCTCCCAATTTCAAATCTAAACGAAAGTATAGCACCCCCCTCTACCCCAAAATAGTGAATTTCGTCTCAAATTTGTGGATGAATGTCACTTATCCTAAAAGGAAGATATAAGGTAAGATAGTACAAAGATTATAGGACGTATGGCGTGATGCGTGGTGCGTAAATTGATGGAACTCGCACCCTGAAGCACGTTTTACCATTATTTTTAGGAGGCGACGATGAGCAGTTTAGGCACAACTTATATGGGTATTCCTCTCAAGAACCCAATTGTCGTGGCAGCCAGTACCATCTCTCACCGCGTAGATCGGGTGCGCATGGCCGAAGAGGTGGGCGCTGGCGCCCTGGTGATTAGCTCCTTATTTGAGGAGCAGATTCAGATGGAACAACAGCATTTTATGGAACAATTGGCGGTGGGCAGCGAGAGTTTTCCTGAGGCGCTCTCTTATTTTCCCAGCATTGCTCATGGTGAAGCCAGTGAGCACCTGATGTGGATTGAAAAAACCCGCAAGGCAGTCCGGATGCCCCTCTTTGCCAGCCTAAATGCCGTTTCACCCGGCGCCTGGGTCCATTATGCCCGGCAGTTGGAAGCAACGGGCGTTGATGGGTTGGAGTTAAACGTTTACGCTGTAGCTACCGATCCTGACAAGTCCGGCCTTGAGATTGAAAAAGAGCTGTATGAGATCGTCGAGAGTGTCAAAGCTGAAGTTAAAATTCCGGTCGCAGTCAAATTAAGCCCCTTTTATACTTCTGTGGTCAACGTGGCCACCGAATTGGACAAACGCCAGGTAAATGGCCTGGTGCTATTCAATCGCTTCCTCCAACCGACCATCGAGGTCGAGACTGAGTCACTGCACAATGAGATGGTTTACAGTTCAGCGCAGGAATTGCGGGTGCCGCTGCGCTGGATTGCCTTGCTCTATGGCCGGGTTCAGGCGGACCTGGCGGTGACCACGGGCGTCCATTCCGGCCAGGATGCCATTCGCGCTTTATTGGCCGGAGCTACAGTGGTACAAGTCGCCTCGTCTGTTCTCAAAAACGGTATCCCCTTCATCTCGACCATCTTGCGCGATATCGAGGGCTGGATGGCCGAAAAAGGCTACAGCACCCTTGGCGATTTTCGCGGCAGAGTAAGCCAGAAAAACTGCGACGATCCCTTTGTCTTCGAGCGAGCACAATACGTGCGGCTGCTATTGAGCCAGTAAGAGGTTTGGAAGGTTGAAAGAGCAGATCTTGGAAAGCTGACAGCCGGGGGGATCATGTAAGGACTTTCTAAACACGGAGAGTACGAATGGACTCAGGTTGTACTGTGTCCAAAATTTGGAGCAAATAGGCCCAAACACCGGGGTCGAATCTGGTTCAGCCAAGGAAAGGCCGGGCCGGGATTGACTCCGGTTTTTTTATTTAAGTTGAATTCGAACAAGAACCTGGTCCTTGACAATCCAGCCCGGGATCGCCCCCTCCCCTACCGGAACGACGCCCTTTGCTGATAATGCTGTCACTTCTTAATTAACAACAAACGCAATAACAACAGAAGAGTAACGCAATATAAACAGAATTAAGGGTTGTTTCATTATAGTATAGTATAGAGGGAAATCCCAGAAGGTTAAAGATCACTTATATCCTGCCAATTTCCAGCCGTTTATCCAGTGCCACAGCGAATGGATCTGGACCGAAGGCACTGTGGAAAGTGCCGGTTTTACTTTTTCTTCCTGGGAAAGGAGACTGATAATGAACCATCTCGACACAGTAGACATTTTGCTGGTGGAGGATAACCCTCACGACGCCGAGCTGACCATCCGGGCGCTCAAGAAACGAAACCTGGCCAACCGACTCTATGCGGTAGAAGACGGCGCTGAAGCCCTGGATTTCATCTTTAGCCGGGGCCAGTACGCCTGGCGACAGGGGGCCGATCACCCCAAGGTGGTCCTGCTCGACCTGAAGCTGCCCAAGCTGAACGGCCTCGAAGTGCTCCAGGCGCTCAAAGCCGACGAACGTACCCAGCGTATCCCCGTGGTCATCGTGACCTCTTCACATGAGGACCCGGACATCCAGGCCGCGTACACTCTGGGAGCCAACAGCTACGTGGTCAAGCCGGTAGAATTCGATGCTTTTACCGAAGCCATGAGCCAGGTTGGCTTCTATTGGCTGCTCGTGAATCAGGCCCCGAAATAGAAGAGAGTCTTCAGCCGCCTCTTTGAACTTGAGGTTTCAGATTTGAGGATGGGGATGGACATGGGTTTTCGAATAGTCGCTGAAGGAGCCTGATATGAGCGCGCTATCCATACCGACAGTGGTCATGGCCGGCATCTCGTTTTATGTTGGCCTCTACCACCTCTTAATCTACCTCCGACGGAGGCAGCATCGCGAGGATCTTACTTTTGCGCTTATGTGTCTGGCCACAAGCCTGTACGAGATATGCTGTGCCGGGCTGTATAGCGCAACCTCTGTCGCCGAGGGCGCCCAGTGGCAGCGAATGCAGTTCATCGCGTTGGCGTTCTTTACCACTGCCTTTCTGTGGTTTGTAGCTGACTACACCCGCCAGAAGCCCCGAATAGGGATCTATGCTTTTTCGGCGTTTTTTCTACTGGCCGTTGTCATCCAGATAGTGGACCGAAGCAGTTTGACCTGGCTGGTAGATCGCCCCTCCATCAAAGAAATTCTGATCCCTTTCGGTCTCGAGATCACCTATTACGAGGCGACAATGGGACCGTTCACCACATTTCAGGGCCTCATGGGGCTGGTAGCCGCCACCTATATTGTCTGGAACGGCCTGCGCTTCTACCAGCGCGGGTCTAGGCGAGAAGCAGCCCCGCTGCTCCTGGCGCTGAGCTTTATGTATGCCGCTTCCGTCAATGATACGGCTGTAAGTAACGGCCTGTATCCATTTGTCTACGCTATCGAGTACGTCTACCTGGCGATGATCCTGCTGATGGCCTACTCCCTCTCGAATACGGTTGTGGAAGCTGCTATGGCGGAGGAAGCCCTGCGGGCGAGTGAGGCGCGTTTACGCGCCTTAATTGATATGGCCCCGTTCGGCGCCCATTCATATGAACTTCAGCCTGATGGCCGCCTGCTCTTTTCGGGAGCCAACCCCGCTGCTGATAGAATTCTCGCCGTTGACCATTCCTTATTCATTGGGAAAACTCTCGAGGAGGCCTTCCCTGATCTGGTGAATACACCCATTCCTGAGGCCTACCGGCGAGTTGCCGCCAGCGGAGAAAGTTTCGATAGCGATCAGGTAACTTACGCGGAAGAACAGCTTCGCGGCGCGTTTGAAGTTCACGCCTTCCAAACCGGACCCAACCGGATGGCTACTTTTTTCCGCGATATTACCGAGCGGAAGCGGGCAGAGCTGGCGTTGCAGGAAAGTGAGCAAAAATTCCGTGCGGTGGTCCAAAATGCTGAGGCGATCATTTTTATCCTCGACCGGGAAGGTAAATTCCTGCTCTCTGAGGGACAGGCTCTGGCCAAACTGGGCCTGGCGCCGGGGCAGGTGGTCGGCCGGTCGGCTTTAGAATTTTATAAAGATTATCCGTCGGTGCTTGAGGGTATCAATGGGGCGCTCGCCGGTGAACCCGTACACATTACCAACGTGATAAAAGACGTTGTGTTCGATGTGGTTTACTCGCCGTACTACAATCTGGAGGGCCTGCTAACTGGCGTTACAGGCATTGCTATAGATATTACCGAACGCAAACAGGTAGAGCAGGCGCTGAGGCAGAAGACTGAAGAGCTTGACCGATTCTTCACCGTAGCGCTTGACCTCCTGTGTATCACCGGCACGGACGGCTATTACCGCCGCTTGAACCCCCAGTGGGAAGTCGTCCTGGGTTATTCCCTATCAGAGCTTGAAGGGCAGCGTTTCCTCGATCTGGTGCACCCCGACGATCAGGCCAGGACCATGGCCACCCTGGGTAAACTGGGCGCCCAGAAGGTTATATTGAATTTTGTGAACCGGTATCGCTGCAAAGACGGTTCTTATCGCTGGATCGAGTGGCGGTCCTATCCGGTGGAAAATCTCGTGTACGCTGCTGCCCGTGACATCACCGAACGCAAACGAGCCGAGCAGATCATCCAGCTACGCCTGAGCTTGATGGAGTTTGCCGCCACCCACTCGCTGGAGGAACTGCTCCAGAAAACGCTCGATGAAGTTGGCGAGTTGACCAACAGCCCTCTCGGTTTCTATCACTTTGTCGAAGCCGATCAAAAGACCCTCTCCTTACAGGCGTGGTCAACCAGAACAGTTGCCGAGTTCTGCCAGGCGGAAGGACGAGGGCTGCATTATCCTATTGACGAGGCCGGGGTATGGGTGGATTGTGTTCGTGAACGACGCGCCGTCATTCACAACGACTATCAATCACTGCCTCATCGCCAAGGGCTGCCAGAAGGCCATGCCCCGGTGATACGTGAGCTGGTTGTGCCGATTCTGAGAGATGAGCGGATCGTGGCTATTCTCGGGATTGGCAACAAACCCCAGAATTACACTGCTAGCGATGCTGAGGTTGCTACGTATGTAGCCGATCTTGCCTGGGAAATCACCGAGCGCAAGCGGGCCGAGGAAGCCTTGCACCTGATCCGCTTTACGGTAGAACATGTGGCCGATGCCGTCTATTGGATTGACCCGCAGGCCCGAATTGTGGATGTCAATGAGGCGGCCTGCCGGATGCTGGGCTATTCTCGCGAGAAATTGACCCAAATGTCGCTGTCAGATATCGATCCGGAATTTTCAATCGCTCAATGGCCCAAGACCTGGAAATATCTCAAAGAAGTGGGCAAGCTGACGCGTGAATCGAAGCACCGCACCCACGATGGCCAAATCATCCCGGTGGAAATCGTGGCTAACTTCATCGAATTTGGTGGCCGCGAACTGGACTGTGCTGTTGTCCGCAACATCACCGAGCGCAAGCAGGCGGAGGAAGAAATCCGGTGCTTGAACGAGGAACTTGAGCAGCGAGTGATTGAGCGTACCACCCAACTGGAAACAGCCAACAAGGAACTGGAAGCCTTCTCCTATTCTGTCTCCCATGACCTGCGCGCGCCCCTGCGCGCTATTGACGGCTACACTCGCATTCTGGTGGAAGATTACGAGCCTGTTCTGGACAGTGAAGGCCAGCGGGTGTGTGCCATCATCCGCCAGCAAACCCAGCGGATGGGCCAGTTGATTGACGACCTGCTGGCCTTCTCCCGCCTCAGCCGCGCCCAAATGCAGGCTGCTCCGATTGACATGCAGAGGCTGGCGCATGCGGTGTTCGACGAATTGACGACGGCCGAGAGCCGGGAGCGGCTTGATTTCCGTCTGGACCCTTTACCCCTCGCAGTGGGCGACCCAACACTGATCCGGCAGGTGTGGATCAACCTGCTTTCCAACGCCCTCAAGTTCTCTGCTAAACGAGAACAGGCGGTCATCGAGGTCAGAGGTAGACAGGAGGCGGGGGAAAACGTCTATTCGGTGCGTGATAACGGGGTAGGCTTTGATACACGTTACATTAACAAATTGTTCGGTGTGTTTCAGCGGCTGCACAGCGAACGGGAATTTGAAGGCACCGGGGTCGGCCTGGCTACTGTCCAGCGGGTCATTTACCGCCATGGGGGGCGTATCTGGGCCGAAGGCGCCGTGGACCAGGGTGCCACGTTTACCTTCACCCTGCCCTGTAAGGAGAACAGGCCATGACTCAAATCGGCGTTGCGAACATCCTGCTGGCCAAAGACAAATGGGGCTATGTTGAATTGCCCTCGATGGACCGCTGCCGCATAATAACGCACCTCGGCCGTTACCTTAGCGTCAAACTGGAGGCATGCGCATGACCCGTCCAGATGACAAGTCGGCAATGAGACAAATTCTCCCCGGCTATCAGATAAGACAAAAAATCTACGAAAGCACCAACTCGCTGGTCTATCGAGCCATCCGCAAGCAAGGCCAACAAGCGGTCATCCTCAAAGTTCTCAAACCCGATGCTCCCCAGCCAGCCAAACAGACCCGCTGCCAGCAGGAATATGAAATCACCCGCCGCGTTAACGCCGCCGGGGTTATCAAAGCTTATAGTCTCGAAGCCCATCACAATACCCCGGTGCTGATTCTGGAGGATTTTGGGGGGGCGTCCTTAGACCGCTGGCTGGAGGAGTGGAAAAGCGCCGGAACTGCTGCTTTCCCCCTCTCTCAGTTCCTCAGGCTGGCCAGACAGATTGCAGCCGGGTTAGCCCAAGTGCATCTTGCCGGGATCACTCACAAGGATATCAATCCCTCGAACCTTGTGTTCAACCCCCACAGCGGGGAACTCAAAATCATTGACTTTGGCCTGGCTACTACCCTTAGCCGGGAAACGCCGCTGCTGAGAAACCCCCAGGTTCTGGAAGGGACGCTGGCCTACCTCTCGCCGGAGCAGACCGGGCGGATGAACCGGACGGTGGATTATCGCACCGATCTCTACTCATTGGGGGTGACGTTCTATGAGTTGCTGACCGGCCGGCCGCCCTTTGAAGCGGCTGATGCCTTAGAATTGGTGCATTGTCACCTGGCCAAAAGCCCCCTTGCTCCCCATATCCTGAATCCGGCTGTTCCCCCTCTCCTGTCGGCGATTGTGCTGAAACTACTGGCCAAGGCGCCCGAAGACCGCTATCAGAGCGTGCGCGGCCTCAAACATGACCTGGACCTATGTGAGCAGTACTGGCAAGCCGAGGGCAAAATACCCACTTTCGAGGTAGGGCGGCAGGATCGGGCGGACCACTTCCTGATCCCTGAAAAACTGTACGGTCGAACAGCCGAAGTCGAATGTCTCCTGGCGGCCTTCGAGCGGGTGACGTTCGGCAGCGCCGAATTGATGCTGGTGACCGGCTTCTCCGGCATCGGCAAAACCGCTGTCATCAACGAGGTCCACCCGCCGATTGTCCGCCAGCGGGGTTACTTCATCAAAGGCAAATTCGATCAATTTAATCGCAGTATTCCTTTTTCGGCTTTCGTCCAGGCTTTTCGGGACTTAATCGGACAATTTCTGAGTGAAAACGAGGCACAACAGCAGCAGTGGCAGTCAAGAATCCTATCGGCTCTGGGCGAGAGCGGGCAGGTCATCATAGACGTGATTCCAGAACTGGAGTGGCTGATTGGCTCCCAACTTCCTGTGCCTGAACTCTCCGGTATGGCGGCCCAAAATCGTTTTAATCTGCTGTTCCAGCGCTTTATTCAGGTTTTTGCTGCGCCGGATCACCCCCTGGTCATTTTTCTTGACGATTTGCAATGGGCCGACCTGGCTTCACTGAAACTACTGCAAGTACTGCTGAATGAAAACCGGACAGGCTACCTGTTACTTCTGGGAGCCTATCGAGATAACGAAGTACCTCCCACGCACCCCTTAAGACTGACTTTGGATGAGATGAAGAAAAAGGGGGCCATGCTCAACACGATCACCCTGGCCCCACTCCGGCCATCCGACATCAATCAACTGGTGGCCGATAGCCTGGGGTGTTCGCTTGAACTTGCCTTACCGTTATCCAAGTTGGTCTATCAAAAAACCCAGGGCAACCCCTTTTTCAACAATCAATTTCTCAAGGCGCTGTATGAGGAAGGGCTGATTACCTTCAATGATAAGGCAAAGTATTGGCAATGCGACCTCGTTCAAGTCAACACCGTAGCTCTGACCGATGATGTGGTCGAGTTTATGGCCATGCAGTTGCAGAAACTGCCGCCAGAGTCTCAAGAGGTATTGAAAGTAGCCGCCGGTATCGGTAGCCAGTTTGATTTGGAAACGCTGGCTGTTGCTGCACAACAGCCGCCAGCCAAGACGGCCGCCGCCCTGGGGCAAGCCCTGGCCGAAGGATTTGTATTACCCCAGAGTGAGCTGCACATATTCTCTCAGACAAATGGCAATGGCACGGCTATCGCTTCCTTCCCCCATGCCAGTATCCAGGCCCTCAGTTACCGATTCTTACATGATCGGGTGCAGCAGGCGGCTTACTCCCTGATTCCGGAGGTACAGCGCCCCCTCATCCATCTCAACATCGGGCGGCTCCTGCTAAACAACACACCGGAGCAGGAGCTGGAGGAGAGACTGTTTGAGGTCACCAACCAGTTGAACGGCGGGCTGGATTTAATCACCGAGCCAGCGGAGCGAGACACCCTGGCCAGCCTCAATCTGCGAGCCGGGCGCAAAGCCAAGATATCTACTGCCTACACCGCTGCTATGGATTATATGACGGTGGGGCTGAATCTATTACCCCCCGATAGCTGGCAAACATGCTATCCCCTCACCCTCTCGCTGTACAACGAACTGGCAGAGGTGGCTTACCTCACCGGCAACTTTGAGCAGATGGAGGAGTGGGTTGGACTTGTCTTGCAGCAGGCCGCTACGCTGCTGGACAAGGTCAAGGTGTATGAGATCCAGATCCAGGCTGATATTGCCCGCAATCAATTAAAGGCAGCCCTGCAGCGTGGATTGAGGGTGCTGCATGAGTTAGGCGTCACCCTTCCGGAACAGCCCGGCCAGGCAGAGATTGCGGATGCGTTTCAAGAGGTGCAACGGGCGCTGGCCGGAAGATCGGTCGCGGAGTTGTTACACCTGCCGCTGATGACCGATCCGGTCAGCCTGGCCGCCATGCGGATTACGCTGAGCATTGGCGCTCCTGTTTATCTGGTGGCGCCGGCGTTGTTCCCCCTGCTGATCGCTCGCCAGTTGATTTTATCAATCAACCACGGCAACACGGCCACGTCCGCTTACGCTTATGCCTCCTATGGAATGATGTTATACAGCATTGTAGGAGATACTGAAAGTGGCCGCGAATTTGGACAATTGGCCTTAAATCTGTTACCCCATCTGAAGGCCAGAGAGATGCAGGCCAGGACCTGTTTCATGTATTATGTCTTCATCCATCACTGGAAAAGCGCCCTTGCCGAGACACTCTCACCCCTGCTGGACGGCTATCACACCGGGCTGGAGACCGGCGACCCGGAATTTGGAGCCTACTGCGCCGCTCATTACATGACCAATGCCTATTTCTGCGGCCTGGAACTGAATACCCTGGCCGCAGAAAGCGCCGTCCTGCGCACCGCTATTCGCAGCCATCATCAGGAAGGCGCCTATAACCACGGTAGTTCCTGTCTGCAAGCTGTCTTCAACCTGCTGGGCAAGTCCGACGATCCCTGCTCTTTGGTGGGAGAAGCCTGTGATGAGACCCAGATGCTGCCACATTACCGGCAGACCGGCGAGATTAATGGACTCCATAATCTGCTTATGCATAAACTGATCTTATGTTACCTGTTTGGTCATTACGAGCAAGCAGTGGAACTGGCCGGCCAGTCTGAGCAGTACCTGGCCGGCGTGCCCGGCATCGTAGCGGTTGTCCTGCACCACTTTTACGACTCCCTGGCAAAGCTGGCCGTCTATGACCGCAGCGACCCGGATACCCGGGCTGCCATCCTGCAACAGGTTGACCAGAATCAGGCCAAGCTGCAACGCTGGGGGGTTGCGGCGCCCATGAATTATCAGCATAAATTTGAGCTGGTCGAGGCAGAACGGTGTCGAATTTTGGGCGATCGGAGCAAGGCAATGGATGGATATGATCGCGCCATTGCCGGAGCCAAAGAAAACGGCTACCTCCAGGAAGAAGCCCTGGCTAACGAACTTGCCGCCAAATTCTACCTCGACTGGGGCAAAGAAAGGGTGGCTCTGGTTTATCTGCAAGATGCCTACGAAGCTTACAACCGCTGGGGAGCTGCTGCCAAAATCGAGCAGTTGGAACAACACTATGCCCAATTACTGGCCCCCAGGCTGATCAGCAAAAAACGCCGTTCCGTCAGCGAGCGTGTCACCAGCGCCAGCACGAGCACCGCCAGTGCAGCCCTTGATCTCATCACCGTCATCAAAGCCTCGCAGGCGATTGCCGGCGAAATTGATCTTGCCCGCCTGCTCAAGCAGATGATGCGCCTGGTGCTCGAAAATACCGGGGCGCAGCGTGCGGTCCTGGTCCTGGAACGCGATGAGGACTGGGTGATTGAGGCGCAAGGGGACTTAGACAGCCCCGATATCCAGGTGCTGCAAGCGCTCGATCTGCGCACCAGCGCCGCAGTGTCAGCCGCTATTGTAACCCACGTCGCCCAGACCCTCACCAGCGTGGTGTTAGATGATGCCTCCCGCACTGAGGAGTTCAGCCACGACTCATACCTCAGGCAGAACGAGATCAGATCCGTGCTCTGTGCGCCGCTGGTTCATCAGGGCCGGCTCGACGGCATCATCTATCTTGAAAATAATCTCGCCCCAAAGGTTTTTACCGCCGAGCGATTGAATCTGCTCAACCTGTTAGCGGCCCAGATGGCTATCTCACTGGAAAATGCCTTGATGGTTGACCATCTAAAAACCTCTATCGCCGTGCGCAAGCGGGTGGAGGCAACGCTGCGGGAAAGCGAAGAACGTTTTCGGCTTTTTATGCACCACTTCCCCGGTCTGGCCTATATTAAAGACTCGGCCACTCGTGTCCTGTTCGCCAATCAAGGATTCATGACTTATCTGAATCTCGAGCCAGCAGCGCTTCTCGGCAAAACAAATCAGGATATCTTCCCCCCAGAGTTTGCCGGCCCAATCACGGCTGACGATTTGCGTCTGCTCGAGTCCAGGCAAAATCTGGAGATTGAAGAACATTACGGGGGTCGTATCTGGTCCACTTACAAATTCCTTCTTCCTCAGCCAGATCAGCCTCCCCTGCTGGGCGGATTAACCATGGATATTACGGCGCGCAAGCGAACCGAAGCCCAGCTCGAACGTAACCTGCGCGAGACCCGCGTGCGCTATGAGGTCAGCCAGGCTCTGGCCGGCGCAGAAACCGAAGACGAGGTACTGGACGTGCTGATCCAACATACGGATCTCTACCCCCAGGCGCGCGCGAGTATCTTTACTTTTGACAGAACAGGAGACGAATTTACAGTCATTCTGCGCCGCTCGGACAGCCCTCTTGAAAGCGGCGTGCTGCCTGTGGTGCCTGTTGGAACGCGCTTTCCTATTTCGCACTTCACAGTTATCAATCTCCTCTCCGCCGACCGGCCGTTCGTCTCGAATGATGTCTTGGCCGATGAACGGGTTGACCCGGACATCCGCGAGCTGCTTCGCCTGATTGGCAATACCAGTCTCTCCGCCTTCCCACTCGCCATTGGAAACGAGTGGCTGGGCTTTATTGCGGTCTCGGCCAAACCCGCCGGCTTCTTTGACGAGGAAAAGCAGCAGCTTTACCAAACGCTGGCCGAACAGGGCGCGGTGGCCCTGCGCGCCGCCCGCCTGCGCGAGACGATTCGCGCCTCGCAGCAGCGGCTGTCGCTGCTCGTGCAGCAGTCGCCGCTGGCGATGGTCGAGTGGGACATGGACTTTCGGGTGGTTTCCTGGAATCCCGCCGCCGAACAGATCTTTGGCTACACCCGTGCAGAAGCACTGGGCTGCTATGGACTGGACCTTATCATGCCCGCAGCCATCCGGTCGCAGGTTGACCAGTTCTGGCAAGCCTTACTGGCGCAAAAGGGTGGCACCTACAGTGTCAACGACAACTTAACCAAGGCGGGACAGATCATCACCTGCGAGTGGTTCAACAATCCGCTCGTCGGTGCGGACGGCCGGGTCATCGGCGTCGTTTCGCTTGCGCAAGATATCACCGAGCGCAAGCGGGTAGAGGCAGAATTGCGGGCCTCAGAGGTCCGCTACCGGGCCTTGGTCCAAAGCCAGATTGACCTGATCAGCCGCTACCTGCCAGATACCACCCTGACCTTTGTCAACGATGCGTACTGCCAGTTTTACGGCAAAACGCGCGAGGAATTGATCGGACAAAGTTATCTAATTATGGTCGCGCCGGAATTTCACGAACAGGCCCGGCAAGAGACTGACAACTTCGTAAAGGACCCAACACCGATCAGCGGCGAATACCTGAATTACCGCTGGGACGGCCAGGAATGCTGGATCCATTGGATCCTTCAAGGTATTACCGACGAAAATGGTCAGGTTATCGAGATACAAGCCTCAGGCCGCGACATTACGCCGCTCAAGCGGGCCGAGGAGGAAATCCGCCGGCTGAATGAAGAATTGGAGCAGCGGGTGAACCAACGCACCGCCCAACTCGAAGCGGCCAACAAAGAACTGGAAGCCTTCTCATATTCCGTCTCCCACGACCTGCGGGCGCCCCTGCGAGCCATTGATGGCTACACCCGCATTCTCGCCGAAGACTATGAGGCTGCTTTGGACGCCGAAGGTAAGCGCATCTGTTCGGTTATCCGTGATCGAACCCAGTGGATGGACCAGTTGATTAACGACCTGCTGGCCTTCTCCCGCCTCAGCCGGGCGCAGATGCGGGTAGCTCCCATTGATATGGCCAGCCTGGTAAGCTCGGTGTTCCAGGAATTGACCACCCCCGCGGACCGAGAGCGCCTCGATTTCCAACTCGCCCCTTTGCCTCTGGCGCTGGGTGACCCGACACTGATCCGCCAGGTGTGGGTCAACCTGCTTTCCAATGCCCTCAAGTTCTCGGCAAAACGAGAGCGAGCGGTGATCGAGGTAAGGGGCAGACCGGGGGTTGGAGAAAACATCTATTGGGTGCGTGATAACGGGGCCGGCTTTGATATGCGCTACGTTGACAAGCTTTTTGGCGTGTTCCAGCGGCTGCACAATGAACGGGATTTCGAAGGCACCGGCGTCGGTCTGGCCATTGTCCAGCGGATCGTCCACCGCCACGGCGGGCGGGTCTGGGCAGAAAGTGAGCCTAACCAGGGGGCTACGTTTACCTTCACGCTGCCGCGCAAAATGGAGAAATCCTAATGAAGAATATACCCCTAAGGCTTATATTTGTGGCATTGGTTGGCAGCCTGCTAATGATGCTAACAAACTGTGGTCCAGTACCCTCTGCCCCTCAAGCGCCGCTAACCCAGGTAGCAACCACCCCACCGCCGCTGGCGTCCGCTAAAGGGGCTCAACCGGTGATAACCTTGCGCCTGTCGGATTGGCATCTCACCGAGCCACACTGGGAAAAGGCTATCAAAGAGATGATCATTGTCTTTGAAAATGAGAACCCCCAGATCAAGGTGCAGTTGGACCCTGTCCCTTATGCGGAGAAAGAGACCCAGTACATTACCGAAATCCAAACTGGCGCCGGGCCGGATTTGATGCATCTTCACGGCTTCTCGATCCGGTCATTCATTGAAAAGGGATTTCTGTATGATCTCACCCCTTTTATTCAACAAGAGGGCGAGACTACCTGGGGCGGGAAGTTCATGGACACCTGGTATCCACAAACGGTCGAACTGATGCGGTATCAGGGCAAATACTATGCCCTCCCCAGCGATTTTATGTCTATGGTGCTGTTCTACAACAAGAACTTGTTTAAGGAAGCCGGCCTCGATCCAGGCAAGCCGCCCCAGACCTGGGACGAGTTCTTGACCTATGCCAAAGCCCTCACGCGCGACCGCAACAACGATGGCCAGTTGGATACGTGGGGCTTCGGTACAGTAGGCACGGTAGATCCCGGCTTTGAGCTTCGCTTTACGCCCATCCTATTAAGTCACGGGGCGGTGTACCTGACCCCGGATCACAAGTGTTCGGCGCTCAACAGCCCTGAGGCCAAGGATGCTTTCAATTTTTACATCAGCCTGGTAACTGAACACGGGGTCGTGCCACCTGGCGTGACGACGCGGAACCCGGGCCATGTGCGCCAGCAAATGGCAAATGAGCAGATTGCGATGAAGATAGGCTCCGGCTGGACCGTACCGATTTTTGCGAGTCTTAATCCCACGCTCAATGCGACTGAGACGCTCGCAGCCGCACCTATTCCGCTCAAGGCGGGGCAAAACGTTCAAAAGCCGACCACGGCCTGGATCAGTGCATGGATGATCAACAAGAACATCAAGCATCCTCAAGAGGCCTGGCAGCTTCTTAAATTTATGACCAGCCAGGCCGCCGATGAGAAGTGGTTCACGGATGCCCGCGTGCTCTCGGCGCGACGTGATGTTTCGGGCGGGTTGGAGGATAAGGGGGTCAGGCCGTTCGAACCGCTGCTAAACGATCCGTTCTCCAGAGTCATTGCCGCTGAGTTGCCCCGGTCGCAGTTGGTACCCCAGATAAAGGAATGGCCTCAGATTATCGAGATTGTCAACCGGGCGGCGCAGAGCGGCTTTAGCGGCGCCAAGACGGCAGAGCAAGCCTTACAGGACGCGCATAACGAAATCAACACCATCCTGAGTGTGTATCGGTCTTCCGGCGAAATCTGCCCGGCCTATTAGTAGGACAGAATATGGACCCGCCGTCTCAGAGAATATCATTTTTTCGCTCAATGCACGGCAAACTGCTTATCTACTTTTTGCCGTTGTCACTCATTCCGCTGATTGTGGTCAGCCTCCTGGCCTATGTCCAGGCGCGGAATGCGCTGCAACAGGCTGCCAGCGACAAGTTGGAAGCGGTGCGCGCTATCAAAAAATTTCAAATTGAATCCTACTTGGCCGAAAGAGAATCTGCCACCCGGGCGACCGCAGACCTGGTCAATATGCTGCGCCAGCAAGCCTTTGCCAGGCTTGAGGCGCTTAGAGATGCCAAACGCGGCGCGGTCGTCCATCTCTTCAACAAGTGGCAGGTTGATGTGGTGGATATGGCTGCGAACCCCGACATCGTGGCGAGGGCTGTCCAACTCTCGGCGGGCTTCAAGAAGCTGGGCGCGGACCGGGTCCGCGCACTCTACCTGGACAAACCAGACCTGAAAGACGCTGCCGATAAGAGTACCTACAGCGCCGCCCACGCCCGCCAGCACAGATTTTTGGCAGGCTATATCGAGATTCACGGGTATGAGGACATTTTGCTGATTGATCCGGCGGGGACTGTGGTCTACACTGTTAAGAAAGGGGCCAGCCTTGGCCATAACCTGGCTGCTAATAAAGATAGCAGTCTGGGCGCGCTTTATCAGCAGCTCAAGTCGGCGCAGCCAGGTCAAACCGCTCTCGTTGACGTGACTCTGCTCGACGGTCAAGTTGCCATGTTCATGGGTGCGCCCATCTACGTCGGTACAACGCATGTCGGTGTGCTGGTCTATCAATTGCCTTTCCAGCAGATTGACGAGCTTATGCAAGTACCTGATGACATGAAACTAATCGGCGAGACCTATTTGGTGGGGCCGGATAAGCGTATGCGTTCTCAATCCACGCTGGACCTCACCAACCGTTCGGTCGTCGCCTCTTTGACAGGTTCGGTGGAGAAGAACGGCGTGGACACTCCAGGCAGTCGGGCGGCGTTGGCCGGTTCGTCCGGCGTAGATATGTTTTTGAATCCCCGCGGTATTCATTCTGTGTGCGCATACGCACCCCTGGGAGTGCCGGGGTTGAACTGGGCTATCATTGTCGAAGAGAGCGCCGCCGAGGCCGTTGTGCCCCAAGTGGAGGGCGCGGGGATGTATATCCTCACTCAATACGCGCAGCGGTATGGCTATCAGGATGTGCTCCTGATGGCTCAAGATGGGTACGTGTTCCATACGGTTATGCGCGGACCCGATTATCAAACGAATCTGCTGACCGGGCCATACCAGAACACTCACCTGGGACGGTTGGTCCAAAATGTTCTGAGTACAGGCGAGCTTGGTTTTGCTGACTTTGCACCCTATTTGCCTGCCGGCAACAAGCCGGTCGCTTACGTAGCCGCGCCCGTGATGTATCAGAACAAGCCCGAAATGGTTGTGGCTTTGCAACTGCCCCCAGGTTGGACCGATACGGTGATGCAAGAGCGCACAGGTATGGGCGAGACCGGCGAAACGCTCCTGGTGGGGCCAGACATGCGCATGCGCTCCAACTCATACCTCGACCCTGCCGAGCATTCGGTCGAGGCTTCCTTTGTCGGCACAGTCCAGAAAAACGGCATGGATAACAAGGCCGTGCGTGAGGCGCTGGTGGGCAAAACGGGGGAGGAAGTGCGGTTCGACACCGATTATCGTGGGCGCCAGGTCATCATCACCTATGCGCCGGTCAAATTTGGCAACCTGAACTGGGCATTGATCGCCAAGCAGGATGTGGCCGAGGCGTTTATCCTGGTAGATCGTCTGACGCTCGTGTTGCTGCTGGTCATAGGCATCGCGGCCGTGGTTGTTATTCCGGTAACGCTGTGGACTGCCAGCAGGCTGGCTGATCCGGTCCTCAGGTTGACCAGCGTAGCCCAGACCGTGGCGGCTGGCAATCTGGAAGTCGAAGTGCAGGTTGAAAACAATCCCCGTGATGAATTAGGCATTCTGGCCAAGGCCTTTAAAAGCATGACGATGCAATTGCAGGATCTCATCGGCGGCCTTGAAGAGAATGTGCGCTCGCGCACCGCCGAGCTTGAAGCCGCTAACAGAGAACTGGAAGCTTTCTCTTATTCTGTCTCCCACGACCTGCGCGCCCCGCTGCGGGCTATTGATGGCTACACCCGCATCCTCGTGGAAGATTACGGAACTGCTTTTGACGCCGAAGGCAAACGTGTCTGTGCCGTCATCCGTCATCAAACCCAGCACATGGGCCAGTTGATTGATGACCTGCTGACCTTCTCCCGCCTCGGCCGCACCCAGATCCAGGTGACTCCGATTAATATGGAGACCCTGGCCGCCAGTGTGTTTGACGACTTAACGACCCCGCAAGAGCAAGAACGGATTGATTTCCACCTGGCCCCCTTGCCTCCGGCGCCGGGCGACCCAACGATGATCCGCCAGGTGTGGATTAACCTGCTTTCCAACGCTATCAAGTTCTCGGCCAAACGTGAACGAGCGATGATCGAAGTGGATGGCCAACAGGGCGAAGGTGAATTTACTTACTCTGTGCATGACAATGGCGCTGGCTTTGACATGCGTTACGTTGACAAGTTGTTCGGTGTGTTCCAGCGGCTGCACCGTGAACACGAATTTGAAGGCACCGGCGTCGGTCTGGCCATTGTCCAGCGGATCATTCGCCGTCACAATGGGCGCGTTTGGGCCGAAGGTGCTGTGGACCAGGGCGCCACGTTTTACTTTACTCTTCCCGGGAAAGGAGACTGATGATGAGTCATTTTGACACAGTAGACATTTTGCTGGTGGAGGATAATCCCCAGGATGCCGAGTTGACCATCCGGGCACTCAAGAAACGCAACCTGGCCAACCGCCTCTATGTTGTAGAGGACGGGGCCGAAGCCCTTGATTTCCTCTTTGGCCAGGGCAAGTACACCCAACGAGAGATGAGCCACCCCAAAGTGGTGCTGCTTGATCTGAAACTGCCCAAGCTGAACGGGCTGGAAGTGCTCCGGGTGATTAAAAAAGACGTGCGGACCCAGAGCATCCCTGTGGTCATGGTAACTTCTTCGGCTGAAGATCCGGATATCAGGGCTGCCTATGAGCTGGAAGCCAACAGTTATGTAGTCAAACCGGTAGATTTCGACGTCTTTCTGGATACGATGAGCCAACTCGGCTTCTATTGGTTGCTGGTCAATCAGCACCCCAAATGAGTAAACCCATCATCCCCCCCGAATAATGCAGCACAGCGAGAGGTAATCCTATGAACGAGTCTATTCGCATCCTGCTGGTCGAGGATATGCCCACCGATGCCGAATTGGCCCAGCGAGAAATCCGCCAGGCGCTCCCATCGTGCGTCTTCCAGCGGGTGGAAACACGTGAAGATTATTTGGCGGCACTGGAGAGGTTCCAGCCCCACCTGATTGTCTCGGACTACAGCATGCCCCATTTTGACGGCTTGACGGCCCTGAAACTGGCCCTGGAGTGCGTTCCCCTCACCCCGGTGATTATCTTGACCGGCGCTATCAATGAGGATACGGCCGTCGAGTGTATGAAAGCCGGTGCAGCGGATTATGTCATCAAAGAGCATGTCAAGCGGCTGGGCCAGGCAGTCATCCATGCGCTGGAGCAGAAACAAATCCACCTGGAACGTCACCGGGCGGAAGAAGCCCTGCGCGAAAGCGAAGAACGTTATCGCACCTTGGTCCACACTTTGCCTGACGCCATAGTTGTCACCGACTCGGACGGGAACATTACCTATATCTCCCCTGCCACCCTTCATTTTTACGACTATGAGACAGAGAACGAGGTGCTTGGACGCAATATCCTGGAATGGGTTCATGTGACCTATCACCAGCAAGCATTGGACCATCTCGAAATTGTTCTGGCCGGCGGGTCTATCGCTCACAAAGAATATCTTTTGCTGAAAAAGGATGGGGCTACCTTTTTCGGCGAAGTGAGCGCTTCCTGCCTGAAAAATTCGCAAGACGAGGTTATGAGTATCATTCTCGTTATGCGTGATATCTCCGAGCGCAAGCAGGCGGAGGAGCAGCTTCTTTTTCAAGCCAATCTCCTGCAAAATGTTTCTGATGCTATCGTCGCTACCGATCTAAATTTTGTTATCACCGGTTGGAACCTGGCCGCGGAAGCTCTCTATGGCCGGCCGGTTAGAGAAGTCATCGGCCAACCGGTCCACGAGATCCTCCAGACCGAAATCCCTCACGTCCAGCCCGAGCAGATGCGGCAGCGATTGTTCGAACGAGGGATTTGGAAGGGTGAGGTGATTCAGAAACATAAGGATGGCACCGCCCTTAATATCCTGGCCTCGGTCTCCTTGATCAAGGACAGCACCGGCAAACCCATGGGTGCGGTCGGTGCGCTGCGCGATATCACCGAGCGCAAGCAGGCGGAGCAAGCCCAGGCGAAACTTGAGGAACAGTTGCGCCAGGCCCAGAAAATGGAAAGTATTGGCCGCCTGGCGGGCGGGGTAGCCCATGACTTTAACAACCTGCTCACCGTAATCCAGGGCTACTGCGGGCTGATGCAAGCTCAAATCCCCGGCGAAAGCCCCCTGCTTGAAGACCTGAAGCAGATCCAGCGGGCGGCTGAGCGTGCTACTGCTCTTACCCGGCATCTGCTCGCTTTTAGCCGCAAACAGATCCTGGCGCCCACCCCCCTCGACTTGAACAGTCTGGTGACTAATCTGCACAAGATGCTGGAGCGGCTTATCGGCGAGGATATCACGCTTTCGACCGTTCTCCAGCCCGACCTGTGGACAATCACCGCCGACCCTGGCCAAATTGAGCAGGTTATTATGAACCTGGCCGTTAATGCCCGCGATGCCATGCCCACCGGCGGTAGGCTGACCATCGAGACCAGCAATGTCCAACTCGACGAGAATTATCTCAGAACTCAACTCGAAGCTCCCAGTGGACCCTGCGTGATGCTGACCGTTACTGACACCGGCTATGGCATGGATGAGTCAACCCGGGCCCAGATCTTCGAGCCGTTTTTCACCACCAAAGAACTGGGTAAAGGCACCGGCCTGGGGCTGGCCACTGCCTACGGCATTATCAAGCAAAGCGGGGGCGACATCACCGTCTACAGTGAGCCTGGCCAGGGTGCTGCCTTTAGGATCTATCTTCCCGCCGGCGAGACCACCGTGAATGGTCTGCCCGTTCCTCAAGCTACTCCTGTCACTCGTGGCGGCAATGAAACCATCCTGCTGGTTGAGGACGAAGAAACGGTGCGCAAGCTGGCCCGGACTGCGCTGGAGGGCAAAGGCTACACCATTTTAGAGGCCAGTGATGGCGGCGCGGCGTTGTCCCTATTTGAGCAGCATCAGGGGTTAATTGACCTGATGGTGACAGATGTGGTTATGCCCCAGATGAGCGGCCGCGAGTTGGCCGAACAATTAAAGGTGCTCCAGCCACAACTAAAGGTGCTCTTTATGTCCGGCTACACCGACGACGCCATCGTTCGTCATGGCTTGCTTACGGCTGAGGTCGAGTATCTCTCCAAACCTTTTTCGCTAAACTCGCTCGCCTCGAAGGTGCGCGAGGTGCTTGACAAGTAGATGGTCTGGCAGGTGCTTCATAACTTCATGAATCTCTCAAAAACTGCTTTGCATCAACATGGGAAAGCAGTTTTTATTTGGTATAATTAAAAGAAGAATTGACAAAATCTGCGCAATCGTGGTTAAAGAATATTTAAACTGCGTAACACATAAGTCAGACCCAATGAGTCAGATTAATAAAACGCTTGTTAAGCTGCCGCAGGACAAAATCGAAACACAGCCCGCTATCCCCCCGACTCAGGCCAGCCTGAAAATCAAAACCAGGCCCTGGCTCGTATCCATCCTGGGGTTACTTCTCCTGTTACAAGCCGCAGGATTATTTGATCTTGGCCTGTTTTTCTTTACCCGTGGTCTGGGTTTGAGTCACAGCCTGATTGTGGAGGCGTTCATTACCGCGCCGATCAACTCTCTGGCCATGGGCATTGTTTTCATCCCGCTGTCGCTGCTGGCCGTGCTGGCAGCACTGGGCTTCTTTCGCTTGTGGCGGGCCGCCTGGCTGATGGCCATGCTGCTGCAGGGCTTGAGTTTGCTGGCAGTGCTGATCCTCTACTTTAACCAGCGGCCCGGTTACGTCTATATCATCATGCTCTACAGTATCCTGATGGTCCTCTATCTGAACTACTTTGAGATGTCCGCCACTTTACCCCCGGCTGCCAGCCTGGAAGAGGAAAATAACGAAGGATGAGCGCCGGTATTCAGGCCGATTGCGCCCTGCTCCGGCGCTTTGAGCCAGTGCTCCGCTATACCCGAGGCGAGCAGTTTTTTCCGATGAGCGCGGATACGTACGTGCAAAATTGCAGCCTCTGGTTACAGCGGCCCAACAAAAAACCCGTCTGCCTTATTCCCCAGGGCAAGCTGACTCTGGAGAATCTGGCCGAACCGCGCACCGCGGATTTTGGCGCCGTCTACTTTCTCAAATTTATCGAACCGCTCAACATTGCCGAACTGGCGGCCTACGCCCTGCAGCAGGGTTTTGCCCCCAAGGACCCCCAGGAGGTTTTCCACGCCGGGCCGGGCCGATTGGCCCGAGTCGGCTACACATCGCGCTTTTTGGACGCGCTTTTCTCGCTCACCCTGTTTGCGCGGGGCCGGGTGCCGGGTGATACCGCCGCCGCCGCCGCCTTGGCCTATCGCCGCCTTACGGCGGAACAGGAACGACATATCTATTATGGCCGGGTCGTCCGCCAAAACGGCTGGATTGCCTTGCAGTACTGGTTTTTCTACCCTTTTAATAACTGGCGTTCCGGATTTTATGGAGCCAACGACCACGAAGCAGACTGGGAGATGATCTACATTTACCTGTACGAGACCGCCGCCGGAGAGCTGCGGCCGGAGTGGTTGGCCTATGCCTCGCATGATTTCTCCGGCGATGATCTCCGCCGCCGTTGGGATGATCCCGAAGTGGAAAAAATCGGCGAACATCCCGTGGTCTATGTTGGGGCCGGTTCGCATGCCTGTTACTTTGCTCCCGGCGAGTATTTGACCGAGTTGGAACTGCCGTTTTTGCTGCCCCTGGTGCAACTCGTGGATCGGCAGAAAAAATTTTGGCAGCAGCGCCTGCGCCGGGATGACCATCAGGAAGAGCAGTTGCCCAAAGGATTCAATTTCTTCCGCATTCCTTTTGTAGATTATGCTCGCGGCGATGGCCTGGCAATTGGGCCGGGCCAGGCCAGGGAGTGGGCCAATCCTTGTTTGCTGGAGCCACCCCCCCGGTGGGCTTTGCACTACCGCGGCTTGTGGGGTCTCTACACCCGCGATCCTTTTGCCCGGGAGAATGCGCCGGCCGGGCCGGTCTACAACCGGGATGGGGCCATGCGCAGGTCCTGGTACGACCCTCTCGGCTGGGCCGGGCTGGACAAACTGCCGCCGCCTAACCGCACCCTCAACCTTGTTTTGGAACAGTGGGTCGAGGTCGAAGCCAGGCAGACCGCCCTGGCCGAGTCAATTGCTCAAAAAAGCCAGGAGTTGGTCAAACTGGGCGTGGAAGCCAATGCCATGCATGGGCAAGTTCATCTCCGCACACTGCACGCCGCGCATCAGGAGAAAATTGACGCCCTGGCCGAGGAGCTTAACCAAATGCGTGCCCAATTGGCCGCTGACCAGGCTCTGTTAGAGGCTTTGGGCTTGTATGCCGTCCAGTTGCGGGCCGGTCAGCGCAGCCCGGCCCGCACCCACCTGCGCCATGCTCACCACCCAGCCTCAGCGGCCCGGCTGCGTTTCAATCGTTTCGCCGAAGCCTGGGCCGCTGTGAGTATTGGCCTGATGCTGATTAGCCTGGTCATCCTCGTTTTTTTTGGCCGGCAATACCTGGTTTGGGGCGTCGTCGCCCTGGTCTCACTGATGGTTTTTGTCGAGGCCGGCTTTCGACGGCAGTTAGCCCGCCTCATCACCTCCCTCACCGCCGGGCTGGCCCTCATCTCGGCCCTGCTCATCATCTACGATTTCTTCTGGCCCATCGTCATTGTCGCTGCACTGCTAACGGGGGGCTATATTATGTGGGAGAACGCGCGCGAATTGTGGGGGTAAGCTAATCTTTGACTATCCCCCAGAAATTGTTATACTCAGCGGGTCAATATTCAATCCTTTAATCCAGACAAATTCAACTACAAGACGTGTTGCGTATTCCGTTTATTTACGCACAACGCAACACGCAATACGTTCCATGCGTCTCAAATCTCTAGAAGTCCAAGGCTACAAATCCTTCGCCAACAAAGTCGAATTCATCTTTGACGAAGGCATCACCGCCGTGGTTGGGCCGAATGGCAGCGGCAAATCCAACGTGGCCGACGCCATTCGCTGGGTGCTGGGCGAGCAGAGCTACAGCAACCTGCGCGGCAAGAAAACCGAGGATATGATCTTCTCCGGCTCCGACGGCCGCGCCCGGCTCGGCCTGGCCTCCGTTACCCTGGTGCTGGATAATGCCGACAAGTGGCTGCCCCTCGACTTCTCCGAAGTGACCATTTCCCGGCGGGCCTATCGCTCCGGCGAGAACGAATATTTCCTTAACGGCAGCCGGGTCCGCCTGAAAGACGTGGCCGAACTGCTGGCCAAAAGCGGCCTGAGCCGGCAGACCTACACCGTCATCGGCCAGGGGACCATTGACCGGGTGCTGTCCCTGCACGCCGAAGAGCGCCGCAAACTCTTCGAAGAAGCAGCCGGGATTACCTTTCATCGCCAGAAACGGGCCGAAACCCTGGCTAAACTGGAAGTGACCCGGGCCAACCTGCTGCGCGTCAACGATATTGTTAAAGAGATCGAACCGCGCATGCAGCACCGCCACAAGCAGGCCCAGCGCGCCCAGGAATACAACATGCTCATGACCCACCTTGACGGCCTGCTGCGCGTCTGGTACGGCTACCGCTGGGGCCAGGGGCAAATCCACCTGCGCGAGGCCAAGGCTCGCCAGCGCGAAAGTGAGCATCTGCTCAAAGAGCAGCACGACAAATTTGCCGGGCTGGAGCAGGAAATAACCGCTCTGCGCGGCCAACAAACCGAACTGCGCGGCCAACTGGGCGGCTGGTACAGCGAAAACAGCCGGCTCCATACCCAGGCCGAAGCCATCCAACGCGAACTGGCGGTGAGTGAAGAACGGGCCAGACAGTATCACGCCCAACGGGAAGAAATTCTGGCCGATTTGGAGCCGCTAACCGCCGACCTGGAGACGCAAAAATGCCAGATAGCTGAGGCCGAGACCGCCCTGCAAACCGTTAACCAGGAACTGCGCCAGGCGGAAGAGGCCATGCGGGCCGTCCAGCAGCAGCTCGACGCCCGGCAGGGCCAGCGCCAAAGTTTGTTAGCCCGCCAGGCCGCCGCCGAAAAACAAGCCGGCCAACTGGCCACGCAGTTGACCGAGCGGCAGACCCGCCTGGCCCAATTCGAGGAACGCCGGGCAACTCTGCTGGCCGACCAGGCCAATTATGAAACCGAAATTTCTCGACTAACCCAGGAACAACATGACCTCCAGGGCAGACACGAACAGCTTATCGCTGAACTGGCTGACCTTGAAATTTCCATCACCTCTCTGGAATCACAACAGGTCAAAGAGCGCGACGACCTGAGTCAACTGGACCAGGCGGCCGAACAGCTCAAGAGCCGGATGGCGGCCTTGCAGCGGCAGGAGGATACGCTCAGGGCACGCCAGGATTTGTTGGGCAAACTGCGCAGCGACATGTCCGGCTACTTTGAGGGCGTCAGAGCCGTGTTACAGCCGGAAGCCGGCCTGGCCGGCGTCGCGGGCACCGTCAGCCAGGTGATACAGGCGCCGCCCGATTTGGAGATCGCCATCGAAGCCGCGCTGGGTAGCCGCCTGCAAGATGTGGTGGTGCAAAGCTTTGCCGACGCCGAAGCCGCTATCACTTACCTGAAAGAGAGCCGCAGCGGGCGAGCCACCTTTTTGCCGCTCGATACCCTGCGCCCCGGCCCGGCTCTCAGCGTTCCTACCACGCCGGGGGTGATCGGGCTGGCCTCAGAACTGGTCGCGGTTGAACCACACCTGCGCCCCATCGCCGTATCAACCCTGAATCGCACCTTGATTGTCGAAGATTTGCCCGCCGCCCGGCGCGCCTTTGCCGCCATGCAGGGCGGCTTTCAAATCGTCACCCGCGAGGGCGAACTGATGCGCTCCGGTGGATCGGTGACGGGTGGCCGGGATAAGAATAAGAAGGGGCAGGAAGGAACTCTGCTGGCCCGCGAACGCGAGTGGCGGGAACTGCCCGGACAAATTGCCGAATTGGCGCAAACCTACCAGGACCTGTCCAGCCAACTTGCCGATGCCCACGAACAAGCAACGGCGGTGAAGCGGCAAATACAGCGGCTGGCCGACGAGCAACGACAGCTAACTGCTCAACGACAGGAACTCCAGGCTTCGGCGGATAAGATTAGCCGGGCCATGGAGCAGTTGGCCCGCAGCACCGGCTGGCAGCGAGACTTGCAGGCCAAAGCTGAGGCTGAACTAACTCGCCTCGACCAGCGCCAGGCCGAAACCCGCCAGGAAATGGCCCAATTGGAGCAGCAGCGCCAGGCCTCCGCCGAAACCGTCCGGCAGTTGCTTGAGGAAGCTGCCGCTTTCTCAACCGAAACGCTGCTGGTCGAATTGAGCCAGACGCGCGCCACGGTCGCTACTATCCAGGGACGGCAGCGCAGCCAGCAGGCGTTATTGGCCAGCCAGCAGGCGGCGCAGCAGCAGTTGGCCCGGCAGATTGAGAGCAAGCGGGCCAGGGCCACGACCCTGGCCGCAGAACGAGAGGTGTTGCTGAAACAGCAGCAAGAACTGCAACTTCGCAGCCAGGAATTTGCCGGCCAATTGGGACGATTTACCAGCCAGATCGAGGCCACCGAGCAGCAGTTAGCTGAATTATCGGCCCGCCAGGCCCAACTGGAACAAACCGAGAGCCATCTGCGGCAGCGCGTGCAGCGCCTGGAAGCAGAGCATAACCGGCTGGCCCTGGAAGCCGCGCGGCGGCAGGACGAGCTGGATAATTTACAGCGCCAGATCCAAGACGACCTGGGACTGGTCAGCCTGGAGATGTCCGATGAACAGATAGGGCAGCCGGTGCTGCCCATCCGCCCGCTGGTGTCCGATTTGCCGGTGGTGGAGACTCTGCCGCCCGGTGTGGAAGAGGATGTATTGCGGCTTAAGGTGCAGGTTCGCCGGCTGGGCAACATCAACCTTGATGCGCCCCGTGAGTATGCGGAACTGCGCGAACGATACGATTTTTTGACCGGCCAGATGGCCGACCTGGAAGCCGCCGCCGCCGATTTGAAGGAAGTGATTCTCAAGCTCGATCAGGCCATGGAGGAGTCGTTCACGGCGACCTTCCAGCAGGTCGCTAAAGAGTTTCAACGCTACTTCAGGGCGCTCTTTGGCGGCGGCGAGGCTCAACTGCTGCTAACCGATCCCGACAATATGATTGACACCGGGGTGGATATTGCGGCCCGGCCGCCGGGCAAACGGCTGCAAAGCCTGGCCCTGCTCTCCGGCGGCGAGCGCTCGCTGACGGCTCAGGCGTTGATTTTTGCTTTGCTCAAAATCAGCCCAACGCCGTTTGTAATTTTTGACGAGGTAGATGCCATGCTGGACGAAGCCAACGTCAGCCGCTTCCGTGACGCCCTCACCGCCCTGGCCCGCGATATTCAGTTCATTGTCATCACCCACAACCGCAAAACCATCGAGGCGGCCAGAACCCTCTACGGCATCTCAATGGGCGATGACTCGGTTTCACAAGTCTATTCGCTTAAGATTGACGAGTGGATCGCACCAGATAAGCCGGAGCCGGCGAGAGTGAGATAAAAAAATTGGGAGTAAGATTCTAGCCGTAAAGCGACGCCCGGTTAGAGTCTCACTCCCATGTTGCTTGATGTATTAACATCATAGTCGAAATCAGGCCGCTTGTCTGTCAGGAAATGTTGACGATTGCTGTAGTGAAACTTTGCGATGACTTGCGGCGCGAGTCTTATTGCTTTAACCCTCCCACCACCCGCATCACCACCTGATGCAAGGGCAATGCGCCTGCCGCCGACTCCGGCGGGGGCAAAGTCGCCTCGTCGGGTTTGTCGCTCAAACCGAAGACGAGGACACCCTGGGTGGCCAAAAGTTCGGCCAGGTCGGCTACTTCGCCGGTCATAACAATTTCATCGGCCACCAGGTCGGCCTCCGGCGTCTCTTCCGGCAAATAGTCAATTAAATTGACCGTCTCGTGATATTCGCGGAAGCGGAAACTTTTGAAGGGAGTCGGATCGCCTTTAGCCATATTGCCGACAACTTCGCGGTGAGCGGCCAGCAGCCCTGCACTCATCTGGCCCTGGCGGGCATCACACAGGGTGATGAACTGTTTGAAGCCGGTCAGCCGGCCTGCCTCTAAATCCGCCCAAAAGCACTCCGGCGTGTAGACGTGCCCGGCCACCATCAGGCTGATATAGGCCTTGTAATCCTGGTTGTCGGCGGTGAAGGGATGATAGTCCGGTTTATTCAGCCGGTCGTAAACGCTGCGGCGAAAAGAGGCTTCGTCAAACGTTTCGCCCAGCACTTCCTCGACCGTCCGGCGGACAGCGTTAATTCGCGCCTGGTCTATGGCATGGTCATTGCGGCCCCGCGCGCCATGGGTGGTTTTATCCAAATCCAGCAGCAGAGCGGTCCGGCCATCCAGGGTAAAACCTTCGGCCTGCACCCAGGCCAGGAAGCCGGCCAGGGCCTGCCAGCGGTTGGCCTTCATTAAGTAATTGTCGGTGCTGATTTCCTCCGGTTTAGCCAGCCGGTCTGCACCGATAAAACAGCGCATCGGCAGATAAGCCCCTAGATTTTTAGCCGCAGTCCCATCATTCATCAACGTATCGCCGACAAAGAGCAGGCGCTCCAGGGGCGGCTGGCCGCGCTGGGCCTGGGCCGCTTGCAGGTAGCGGTAGACCACGGCGGCATACATGGGCACGGTCTTGCGGGGCGCGCGCGGCCCGTCCAGCCCAATCTCCTGCCAAAAACTCTCCAGCCGGGGCAGGGCCGGGGCAGCCGGGACCAGGTTGCGGTAGGCCACCCGGTCGCCCAAAAAGTCGGCCAGACTCTTACGCCGATACATGCGCGCCGACTCCCGCGACAAATGCTTCAAGCCTACCCTGGGCCAGCATCAGCTCCGCATTCAAAACCGACCCGCCCGCCGCGCCGCGAATGGTGTTGTGGGCCAGGCACACAAAGCGAACATCCAAGACTTCGCATGGGCGCAGCCGGCCAATCACCGTCGCCATACCGCCGCCGGCGTCCCGGTCGAGGCGAGGCTGGGGGCGATTGGATTCAGCGCGAACGACCAGGGCCGGCTGCGGGGCCGAAGGCAGCTTCAGTTGTTGGGGCAGCGGTTCCCAGGTCTGCCAGGCTTCCATAATGTCGCCCAGGGAGGGTTTGTCTTTGAAACTGACCGAGACGGTCACGGTGTGCCCATCGCTCACCGGCACCCGGTTGCAGTGGGCGCTGATTTTGATGCCGGCGGGTTCAACACCCTGTCCATTCAGGCGGCCCAACATCTTGTTCGACTCGGTGTTCATCTTGATCTCTTCGCTCTCGCCGATGAAGGGGATGACGTTGTCAATCGCGTCCAGGCTGGGCACGCCGGGATAGCCCGCCCCGGAGAGGGCCTGCAGCGAGGTAGCGATGACTGCCTGCGGGCCAAACTGCATCAGCGGGGCCAGCGACATGACCATCGGCATGGCAGTGCAGTTGGAATTGGTAACGATAAAGCCGCGTGACCAGCCCCGCTCGACTCGCTGCCGTTCCAGTAAACCCAGGTGATCCGGATTTACTTCGGGCAGGATGAGCGGCACGTCGCTGTCCATGCGGTGGGTGCCGGCATTGCTGAAAACGCCGTAGCCGGCGGCGGCAAATTTGCGCTCCCACTCGTTGGCAAAGCTGGTCGGCAGCGCCGAAAAGACCAGTTCGCAATCCAGCTCGGTGGACATCTCCTGCACCGTCATCTCGGCCAGGCGAGCCGGCATGGGTTCGGTCAGAATCCAGTTGGCCGCCTCGCGGTAAAGTTTGCCCGCCGAGCGGTCTGACGCCGCCAGGACGGTTAAATCGAAGAAGGGATGGTTGGCCAACAATTGGGCAAAACGCTGCCCCACGGCCCCCGTTGCGCCGAGTACGCCCACGCGAATTTTAGACATGATAATCCTCCGTTGTTATAAGTGAAATCGAATTTTTTGGTTTAACCAAATATTGGCAATGAGCAGGTGTTTGGTCTTTACTGTTATTTATGGTAAGATGACCGGGTAAATCAGAGCAATTCAGGATGAATAAGGTAGGTGAGATCATGACGATAAAGACGCTGGCTTTTCCCGACGAATGGTTAATAGAAAAACTGCCCCGTTTATACCAGGAGCGACCCGATTTGGTATCTCCTCTCCTTGATAATCTACTGGCCGAGAGTGAAGAATTACGCTGGACGCTGGCCATTGAAGCTTATCAGGAACGCCGGATTAATCTCGGCAAAGCTGCCGAATTTCTCGGCCTTCATGAATTACAGTTCAGAGAGCGCTTTTTAGAATTAGGTATTCCTCTACGGTTAGGTCCGGCTGACCTGACTGAGGCCAAAGCCGAAGTCGAAGCGGTACGCACTTGGTATGGTCAAAATCCAGACGAGCGATAACCGTGACGGTATTATTGGATAACACAGTACTTTCTAACTTTGCCCTGGTTGAACAGGCCAACCTCGTACACCTGGCTCTCGGTCAAAATGTCGCCACAACCGATATTGTTTGGAACGAGTTCGAAACCGGTCTGCGCCTGGGCAAATTGCCGAAGCAAGATTGGTCGTGGTTATCCATCCTAACGCTGACCGAAGCCGAAAAGCCTCTTTAAAATCTTCTGAGCCAGCGCTTAAATGCCGGTGAAGCCGCCTGTTTAGCTGTCGCTCATCATCGAAATTATGGAGTTTTTACCGACGACCGGGATGCGCGAGCGTTAGGAGCAGTGTGGCGCGTTCCGATTTCCGGAACATTAGGTCTCTTGGTACTAGCGGTAGATTTAAAGCTTCTCTCCCTTTCCGAAGGTGATACTCTATTAGCCAAAATGATTAGCAACGGATATCGTTCGCCGGTAATCTCATTGCAGGAATTACGTTGAGCTAACCGGCTTATCTTGCCGAGTAGGCAGGGTGAAAGAGATCTCCAACCGCTTGAGTTCCTCTTGTACGTTCACATGCAACTGGCCGCCGTGCATTTCGATGATGGAGCGGCTGAAGAAGAAGACTGGGTCGTTGGGATCACCGAAATAAAACAATCTTTCACTTCCAGAAGCGGTGATACTGAGCGTAACCCAATCGTCGTCACCATTGAGAGTAAGTAAAATTGAGTCCGCTTCTCCGAGGTAAATTGCCCCTTGTGCCTCCGATAATATCCATTTCAGGACTTGTTGAATGCGTCCCTGATCGGCCCAAATTTTGGGCAAATAATGGGGCAGATTTTGTTCCACCTTAACTTGGGTAGCAGATATAACCTGCCCAATAAGTTGCCTCAAATCAACTTCTTCAATATATAGAGATAATTCCCCATATACGAGACGAAATATATCATGTAGAAAATTGAAGATTTCTATTACCGCGTTTCCATTCTGCTGAATTACGGTTAAATATTTCTTTCGTTTTTTACTGAGAGAATCGGTACTATCCTCGCTTTTTAACATAACCTCTGAGAAGCCAACGATAGAGGTGAGTGGATGACGCGCTTCTCTAAGCACCAGTATGGAATTTTGCAGTACGCGTTCAGTCTGTGGAGTTAATTGCTTCTCAGGTTTGGCCGGCTCTGCTGTCATATTTTCTTACTCAACCGACCCAATAATTTGCTCAAGTTCAGCGATCAGCGGGGGTAGGTCAGCCGTAACAGTATCCCAAACTCGATCCAGGTCAATATCAAAATAGGCGTGTATCAGACGATTTCTCATGCCCACCATACTTGGCCAGGGAATTTGGGGCATCTGTGAGCGGCTTTCTTTAGAAACAGTAGCCGCAGCTTCGCCAATGATTTCAATCAATTTAAGCAGGGACAAAGCCAACATGCGGTCAGAGTCTAGATCACCACGGGTTCGGTTTTGGACAAAAGATTCGGCCTCTTTGGCTGCGTCGAGCATGTGGTAGAGGCGAACCAGATCATCTTTGTTCATACTGCACTTCAGCGTCAGCCATCACTTCTTGCCGAAAATAACGACTCAATTCCGCAGGCGTGCGCAAATCTACTTTGCGTCCTACTCTCTCTGAAAGTTCAATTTCCAGCGAGGCTAGTTTCAAGAAACCGACGGTCTGACCTGGCTCAAATTCAACCAGGATATCAAGGTCACTCTCCGGACCAAAATCATCGCGCAAGGCAGAACCGAATAAAGACAACTTACGAATATGATGTCGCTGACAAAATGCCGCGACCTCAGCAGGAGATAAGCCGAGCCTACTTTGTTCGGTTGCCGCAATTTTAGTTATCATGCTTCACTGCTCACTGCACTTTCTTCAATCGTTCCAACTCCACCCGCAAACGGGTGGCCTCGCTTAACTCAATCATCGTTTCCACAGGACAATGTACCGGAAACGCGAAGGTGCGTCAATGCAAGAGGTTGGTTTTGGACCTATAGGCTAAGCAGACTTCCACTTATAATCGCTGCTCGATCACCCGCCGCACTTCGCTTAACTCCGCCCCAATCTGCACCGGCGCATTGGCGAATTGAGCATTAAGCCAGGCCCCGGTGTGATAATCTACGGTCGCGCCGGGGTCTTTCATCAGGTTGCCGGTCAGGATGCCGACGATGGTTTCGTGGGGCTGGATGACGCCTTCGGCGATCAGTTTGCGCGTCCCGGCCACCGCCGCCGCCGAAGCCGGCTCGCAGCCGATGCCGGCCCGGTCCACCACCGCTTTGGCATCCATGATTTCATCGTCGGTGACGCTGGTCACGATGCCGTCAGTCCACTTGAGGGTGCGGATAGCCCGTTCGTAGCTGACCGGGTTGCCAATCCGAATCGCCGTGGCGATAGTTTCGGCCTTCATCGTGTGGTGTTCGGCAAAGTTAGTTTGATAACTCCGGTAAAAAGGACTGGCCCCGGCCGCCTGCACGGCGGCGATGCGCGGAATCTTGTCTACCAGGCCTAACTGCTGCGCCTCGTACAGGGCTTTGCCAAAGGCGGCGGTGTTGCCCAGATTGCCGGCGGGCAGCACGATCCAGTCGGGCGACTGCCAGTTGAAGCCCTGCAAAATTTCCAGCGGGATAGATTTTTGCCCTTCCAGGCGGAAGGGATTGAGCGAGTTGAGCAGGTAGACGCCCATCTCATTACAGACCTGCTGGACCAGGGTCATAGCATCGTCAAAATCGCCCTGGATTTGGAGGGTGTAAGCGCCGTAGGCCAGGGCCTGGGCTAGCTTACCGGCCGCAATTTTGCCGGAAGGAATAAAAATCAGGGCCGGAATATTGGCCAGCGCGGCATACGCGGCCAGCGAAGCCGAGGTGTTGCCGGTCGAAGCGCAGGCAACGGCCCTGGCTCCCAGCAGCTTGGCCTGGGTCACGCCGACGGTCATCCCCCGGTCTTTGAAGGAGCCGGTCGGATTTTCACCTTCGTGCTTGAGGAAGAGGGCGTCCGCGCCGACCCAGTTGGACAGGCGCGGGTGTTCATAGAGCGGCGTATTCCCCTCCGGGCGGGAGACGATGGTATCCAGGGTGGCCGGCAGAATGATCTCGCGGTAGCGCCAGACGCCGGAATTGGTGGTCGGGGTGACACGCGGCCCTGGCGCGCCGCTCAAGCGGCCATCAAATAAGCCACGGCTGACCAGCGGGCGCAGCGTCTCTAAATCGTGCCAAACATCCAGTTGGCCGCCGCACTCGCACAAGTAGCGCACCTCGTCAGCCGGATATGATTTGTGGCAGTGCAAACACTGGAGTGAAATCGTGGAGGAAGAATCTGAATTGTTGTTAAGTTGGGACATGGTATTTTCTTTCTTACAAGGTAACAAAGTAGCAGGGTAGCAGAGCACAGGTTACAGAGTCACTGGTTACAAGGTGCAGATCATTTTACAACCTGCTACCTTGAAACTTGCTACTTGTTACCTGTCATCCTCTTTAATTTCGATGATTATCTCTTCTTCGGCAAAGTCATCGTCGTCAACTTTTCCCCAACCCAGCCGGTAAAGCCAGACCAGCCCGACCAGGACAACGCCCATAAAGACCAGGGCCACACCGCCGATACAGGCTGTTGTTCCGGCGACACCCAGCAGCCCTGTTGGCGGCAGCCCGGCGGCCGATAACTCCGGTACGGAACGGCGGGACTGGGCGATAGGAGTCGCCTGGAACCGCTTCTTTGGCTCATAGGTTGCGGTAGGTGACGGCGTGGCCGAGGGAGTCAAGGTTGGAGGCGGGGCGATAGTATTGGCCGGCACGGGCGTCGGCGTGGCAACTGGCGAAACCGGTTCGACGGTAGCTAACTCGGCCTGTGCCACCTCGACGGATACGTCGGCTAACTCTGCTACGGCTGGCTCTGGCGGCTCCTCCGTGGCCGGGACAGGGGTGGTCGTGGGCGGTTCAGGTACAGGCGTGTCGGTGGGCGGGGGCGGGACCGGGGTGTCGGTGGGCGGCGGCTCAGTCGGAGCAACGACGGGAGCGGCGTTGCCGGCGACTTGTTTCATACCAATATCGTCAATCCAAAACTTATCCTTCGAAGGGGGGATAGAATAGCCTTTTTCGGCGGCGCGCTGCCGCCAGCGATCGTCAATCCGTAAAAATACAGTAATCGTGTCAGCCTGGGCTGTCGCCGTGACTTCTTGATTGCCACAGATTTTGCAGTCGTTGCGCGTATTTTCGGGTCCCCAGATAATATCAGGCGAGCGCGGGTCGGTGCCGCCAAAGGGGTCAATACCCATTTTCCGGCCAATGCCGCCAACCTGGTCATAAACTGATTTATCGTTGACAAACGAGTCAAAGACTAACCAGACAATATTGGCATAATAAGTATTGCCCTTGACCACCGGCACCTGTTGGTAGATCCCCCCCACAAAGTAATTCTCGGTGACGATATAACCGGCGGGGCACAACGGCGCGTGGCATTCTCCGCCACCCTGCAGCACATCAAAGCTAGCCGAGCCGTCTTCGGTAAATGGCTGCCAGCGGTCCTTGCCGTTGTCAAAATTGCAGTTGGGCAGTATATTTTCCGACTGCTGGCAAGTATCGGGGGGATTATCCTGCATCAAGGCTCCCACCGAAGGTTGCCAGACAAAGATTAAGGCCAGTAAAAGAAAGAGCAAAAGGTAACGCAGTTTCACTTTTTTCCCTACTTGTTCTAAAAGGAACAACAAAGCGCGAGTATACCCCAAGCTAGTGGAGATGGCAAGTCAAAAAATTAACCGCAAATTTCACGGATGACGCAGAAAAATAGGCTAAAGGTGACTGGCAATTGGTTTGTCCTAAGCTTTGCTGTTCTCAATCTTCTTGAAAGAAGAAAAGTGCCAGTCACCTGAGTAGCAAAAAGTATTTGAACGGCATTTCTCATAAACTAATAAAAAACCGGCCAGCTCGCAGCGAGTGGCCGGTTTACAGAATGGCAACGCGCTTGTTAAGAGCCGCCAACAGTGGGCAGAACCACCGGGGTCGAGGTCGGAGTGGGCAGGTCAGTTGGTTTTGGAGTGGGTAGTTCAAGCGGCGGTTTGGTGGGAAGGGGCGTGTTGGTGGGTGGCGCAACCGGCGTATCAGTTGCCGCCGGCTCGGCAGTCGGCTGGACTTCGCCGCCGCCTACCGTCGCTTCCGGAGTGGTTTGCCCGCTGGCTGGCTCAAGCCCTCCGCCCATCAAATTGTAAACAGCGACCCCTCCCAGGGCACAAATTATCAGCAGCACCAAGACCGCCAGCACGATGAGCCGGGGATTAAGCTTAAACCCACCGCCCTTCTTTTTGGCGGCCTGCTTCGACGATTTTCCTTTTGACTTGGCCATCGTGCTGGGCAAGACCAATTCTTCATCTTCATCCTCTTCGCCGGCGCGGCGAAATTCGTCCAGAAAAGTAGTACCTGTTTCTGGCTCTTCTTCCTCTTCCTCAAGAGCGCTGCGCACGATGTCACCCGGGTTAAAATTGCCTGCTCGTAATGCGGCTATACTTTGCTGGGCGACGGAATTATTGGGGTTGAGGGCCAGAACATTCTCAAGGCAAACCTCACGGTCTTCATCGGTATCAACGACGGCGGTTAACCATAACCAGACGTTCTCGTTGCCTTCGTCGGTTTCAAGCATTTCCTCCAACAACCGACGCCCTTCTTCTTTATCGCCCATGCGAATGGCTTGAATAGCATCGTCGAGCATTGACATTGATTTGACTCCCGGGCCAATTGAGGATGACAGTTGAAGCTCTAAAGTCTATTATATCACCAGTTTAATCAGTATGACAAGTTAAATAGGCCCAAGCATTAAGGGTCAATCCGTAATTGTCACCCTCTCCAGTTCGAAGCCGGCTGAAGACTCAACAAGGTTAGCCGGTGGGGACGCCTCTCCCGTTTCACTCACCCAGGCGGCTCGCAACATAAATTGCCCGCGCGGCACGTCGTCTCCAACCGCTAAATCCAACCGGTCCTGAACCCAGTAATCGGCCGGCCATTGCTGGGTCGGCCACTCGCCGTTAATCGGTTCAAGAGCCGGCCAGCGATAAATGATTTCCTGCTGGTCGTCAACCAAGAAAAATTCCAGGTGATAATCTTCCTGCGGCGGTTGTAAGACCTGCCAGTAAAGCGTTACAGCTAAAGTTGCGCCAGGATGGACAGTAGAACTTTTCAGATCATAGCCGCGCAAAGCAATCTCGCGTCCTGGCCCTTCTCCTGGAAGGGCTGAGATCTGGTGCGGGAGTTTAGCCGGATCAACAATTCGTGGAGTCGGGGCCAGTTGGCCCACCAGAACATTCAACATGATAACCGTCTCACCGGTAGCTGCGGGTAAAGCCTGCCCGCTGCGCCGGTCAACAACCTGGGCCGTCAGGCGGTAGGCGCGCGGAGGTAAGTCGCCGGGAAGGCGCAGCACCAGCAGTTGCAGCCCTTGCACGCCTGGCTGCCAATTGCTAGGAGGATAACCGTTGCCGTCAGCTTCGGCCCAAACATGACCCTGCTTATCCTGCAACTGTACCAGAAAGGTATAATCAGCATCGGGGGGGAGCGCTCGCAGGGCTTGCCAGCCCAGCAACACCTGAAATTTACCCCCGCTAACCACCGACCCGAGCACCTGATAGGCCGATAGAAACAGGTCATTGTTGAGATTGACCCCCAGACTATTAGGCGCAGCAAAAGCAGCGATCTGAGCCTGGCGCAATTCGGCGAGAGGCCGCAGGCGATAGACCACATACTCTTGACCCGATCCTGCCGGAGCAGGCTGCAAAAAGGGCTGCCAAACGTCGGCGGGAGGGGCCGAAAGCGGGAAAATGTAGCGCGGCGATAAGCCGCTCTCCGGCGGGGGAAAAGCCAGGCTCTGCCGGCCATCAAACCAGATGACAAACGGGGGTTGGCCGCGTGAATGGAGAGTGAATCGGAAAGGGTCCAGATCGCGGTAATACTCGGCTGAAATGGCGGCCAAGCCTTCGTTGGGAGTAGCATTGACGTAACCCGCTACTGCGGCGATGTCTGCCCCATAAATGGTGCGCGCCTCAGGAGCGTTAGCCCAGCGAATGAAGTAATCGTAGCCGGTGAGAAGGAGGAGAAGAAGGAAGAAGGATGAAGGATGAAGGATGAAGCGCGAAACGCGAAACGCGAAATGTGAGACGTGAGGCGTAGAGGGTGAGGCTTTATCGTTCGCCACACTTGCCCTGCGGGTTCGCCATTCGCTGACGCGCTGGCTTGCCCAATCCAAGCCCAGCGCCCAGAGGATATAGGCAGCCGGCATGGCCCCGATGGTGCGCAGAAAGTGAGGGCTGTCGTCGGTGATGAAGCCGGGCAGGAGCATGAAAAAGAGCCACAGCAGCAGGAACGCCGCCGGTCCAGCCAAATCGGCCGGCCGGCGCAGGCGGAGCAGGGCCAGAATTAGCCCCAGGTAGAAAAACAGGCCGTTAAGCCAATCAAAAACAGGCCGGCCGTCGAGATTGTAACGGTCGGTTTCGTCGCCATGAAAGGTGAACATGCCCAGGGTGCGCAGCGTGTGGCGCAGGAGTGGGCCAAAATCGCCGTTGAGAGCGTAGGGGAGGGTCGAAACCTGGCTGGAACGTTCGGTAAAACTGGCGTTGTGCTGCCAGAAATAGTTGGCCAGGGGAGTAAAAAGAACAGCCCAAATGACCACCAGGGCCATCAAACCAAGCCAGTGCCGCCTGGTCACCTGTCCTCGCAGGAATTGATAACCGAAAATAGCCAGGATCAGCAAGGGTGCAAAGCGGCTGGACAGGTAAGTGTACATCGTCGCGCCCAGGGCCAGGCCGCTCAAAGCGAAGAAGACGGAAGGCTGGAAGGCTGGAAGATTGGAGAGCAGTTTCTGACTACTAACTCCGCGCCACAGAAAGTAGAGGGCCAACATCAGCAGGGGTGGTAAGGTAACAGCCCGCAGAGCCAGGCGGCTGGTGAAAACGGCCCAAAACGATACAGCCAGCCCGGCCATTGCCAGCAGGGCCACCCGCCGATTGAACAAACGCAGGGTCAGCGGATAAATCAGGGCGACGGTCAGCAGGCCGCAGACGACATTGACCAGGCGCATCGGCACGGGGCCAACCCCAAAACCATAGAAGGCCAGGGCCTCCAGGTAGATGATGAGCGGCTCGATGCCTTTGTTGATTTCAAAAAAAACGGGACGCGGCGGCCCTTCCAACACCTGCATGGCCGTGACGCCGTTGTAGGCTTCGTCGTGGGAGAGGCCGGGAGGGATATGGTCAATGGCAATAATGCGAAGGGCGAAGGCAAGGAGGAAAACAACAATAGGCAGGAATCTGTGCAGATTCATCAAACTTCAATCTTTAACCACCTACACTTTACTCGATTTCGTCCCGGTTAGGGCCGCCAGGCCGGGGTCTGCTCATCTCGGGTGGGGGTTTGGGTCAGGTTGACAACCGTCTGGCCGTCGAGGGTGGTGGTGAAAACATCCCAGTTACCCTCACGGTTGGAATAGAAGACGAGTTGCTGTCCATCGGGCGACCAGGTAGGCCCGTGGTCATTGGCCTGAGAATAATTACTGACGTTTTGAATGGCGCTGCCGTTGGCATCCACCACGTAAATCTCGACATTGCCATCCCGATTGGTTTCAAAAGCCAGCTTTGTTCCATCAGGCGACCAGGCCGGGGAGAGGTCATTGGCCGGGTCGGTGGTTACCTGGCGCACATCGGAGCCGGCGGTGGTCATGGTGAAAAGATCCCAGTTGCCGGGAGCCTTACTGCTGTAGGCAATCCGGCTGCCATCGGGCGACCAGACAGGACCGAGGTTGCCGTTGCCGTCGGTGGTAAGTTGAGTTGTTTGGTCGGGGCAGATTTCGGGGTTGCTCAGACAGGCCAGATCCACGATAAAAATTTCCCAGTTACCGGCGCGAATGGACGAAAAAGCCAGTCGTTTTCCATCAGGCGACCAGGAGGGGGTCCAATCATCCGCCGGGTGACGGGTTATATTGACTACGTTTTGCCCGTCAGCATCCATCAAGTACACTTCACGATTGCCATCCCGCGTGGAAACAAAAGCAATCTTTTGCCCATCCGGCGACCAGATGGGCGCGGTATCATCCTCCCCTTCCGGGGAAAGGGCGGTTACGCCGGTACCGTCAGCATTCATGACATAAATACGCCAGCCCTGGTCAACATCCCGGCCCATGTAGGTCAGAGAGGGTAAAGTGCGGGCTACGACCAAAGGCGGAGTAGGGGTTGGGGTTGCCGTCGGTTCCGGGGGTAAGGTGGCGGTTGGCGGAACGGCTGGGGCCACAGCCTGGCTTTCAAGGGTTGCAATCTGTACAGCCGTGGGGGTTGCCAGAAAAGCAAGGGGCAGGTCTAAAAAGCGGAAGGCGAAAACAGCGCCGGTCGTCAACAAACACAGCAGCACCAGCAAAGTGACGGCGAGCGGCCACAAGAAACCTCTTTTACCTCTTTTCCGAGACTGGCCTGCCGTAGAACCAATCGCCGGGAGCGAAGCTCTTTCCGCCTTGGCAGCGGGTTTGAGTTGAGCGGCGGCCCGGCTCCAATCCACTTCTTTGAGAATCTCTGCCGGATTGGTATGTTCCCGCAGCCAAAAGCGCAGCAGCTCGACATGGAAGCGATAACTCAGAGCGCCCATAGGGGCCAGCACTCCTCGCTCGGCCAGAGACTCCAACCCTTCGACAACTACTTCGGGCACAACGGCGCTGCTCTGGCGCTGTAAAAAACGGGTCACTTCCTGACGGGTAATTGGGCCATGCGCCCCTTGAATGGCCGCCATACCGGCCAGCACCGCCCGTTCGGCCCAGGTGGATTGATCCCATATTTGCCGGAACGGTTCAATCGGCGAGTCGAGGATTTCTGCCAGCGCCGCGTCAAAGTCGCGTTGGTTGACCCAACCATCAAAGACCTGGCGGTTCAGGAGCGTATGGCAAAAGAGGCACAAGTAATAAGGATGGTGGGAGTTGATTTCGGCGATCCGCTTGGTGACGCCATAATCAAAGCGCAGCACATTTTTGACGGGCAAAGTGATCATGCTGAGCGAAGCGTCGGCAGTGAGGACGCCCAGGTTGAAGGTCGGTGCGCCATCTAATAAAGGATGGCTAATCTGCTTCAACTTATCCTGGTTAGCCACAAAAACAAGATGCAGCCGGGGACATTCATCCAGGAGCGGCATCAGGCTGGTCAGGAAAGCAGAAATCAGGGCTTTGTCCTGGGCAAGCAGCGTGTGCAAGTCGTCGAAGTAGAGCACCAGCCGCTGTGAGGAGTCAAGGCGCTGATTGGCCTGGGCAAAGAGGTGGCGCAACGCAGTAGCCGGCTGCGCCGGGGCGTCTTCGGGCAAGCGGGGGGAAAGATTGAGCAGTTTGAGTTGAGGCACAAGGTGGTCAATAACCGTTTGTAAAACGGCATTGATGGCCCCCTGCCCGCGTACTTCCTGGCGAGAACGTCTGTCACCCGCTTCCAACAGCAGCACCGGGGCAGAAAGCGTGACCGCTAGGTTGAGACAGTCCAGGTTTTGCAGGCTGCCCACATGCCGGACCAACGATGTTTTGCCGACCAACGGCAGCGCGCTGAGCACCAGCGTCCGGGCGTTGGCGACGAGTTGCAGTTCAATCCAATCGGCGGCATTTTGCCGGCCAAACAGCATGGCCGGATCGGCAACCGGTTCGCCCGGACGATAAGGATTCGTTGTATCTGTCAAAATCGAAACTCCGCTAGTGACCCCGTATACGGCTAATGCCACGCCACAGGTAAGACGTCTGGCCTTACTTAAATCTTGGAACTATTTGACATGTACTTTCGTACCGGCCCAAGCGCCCATTATACCATTAAATATGCGAAGAGGGGAAGCGGGCGGGCCGGAATAATTGTCAACGGTGAATTGTCAATTGCTAACGGGGTGCTCATTCACAATTGATCGTTCACAGTTTGCTATTCTTCCAATCTTCCCACCTTCCAGTTTCCCTTTCATCCCTGCTTTTCGGCAATGAGCAGGCGGGCTGTGGCCCCATCACGCTCAACTAATTCCCAACGCGCCGCAAAACCGACGCTGGTGAGCAAGTGGAGGGGCTTGGCCGGGGGCAAGCTGCGCTGGCCGGTAATCTCGTAGAGCCAATTAATAAAAGGCCGGATCGGCCAGGGGCCGCGCAGGTGACCCTCAAACACAACGATTAACCGGCCCGGCGGCTGCTCCGCAGCAGCGGTATGGAGAACGCGGTAAATCTCGGCCATTGTATCGCGGGCCAGCATGTAATCGGTGGGAAAGGTGGCAACCACATTGGCAAAATGGCCGGCCGGAAAGGGCAGCCTCTGCGCCCTGGCCCGGTAAAGACGCAGAGGCAGGTTACGGCGGCGGAGACGCTGGCTGGCCAGGCGAGCCATATAAGGCGACAGGTCAATCCCCAGCGGCTGGTATCCTGCCATCGCCATTTCGGCGAAGAGCGCGCCGGTGCCATAGGCCAGTTCCAGGGTAGGACCGGGCTGCAAAAAGGGTAGAGCCAGCCGCCGCCAGGCCGCCCACTGTCCAAACGAAACCAGCCAAGCCACAGCGTCGTAGGTCCAGGCCATTTGGTAGTAGAGCAGGTGAAAACCAACTTTAATCAGCCAGCGGGGAAGCAGCACAGTCAAACAATCACTCGTAATTTCCTGGGAATGAGGCGATAAACGATTTCAGTGGCATTTCCGGGCAAGATTTCGCCGTCCGTTTGAATTAATGTGGGGGGGGAAGCGGTAATTGAAAGAGATGCCGTTTGATGATAAGCTACCTGGGGATGGTGAACGTGCGCCCCTTTGAAAGTTTGGGGTAAAAGTTGCAGCATTTGCCAGCGGCTCAAACCGGCGGCGTAGATGAAATCGAGCAGACCATCGTCGGGCCTGGCATGAGGGGTCATATAAAAAAAACCGCCGGTCCGATTGCTGTTGCCGATAGAAACGAGGTTAATAAACCCCTCGAAGGAGCTGTCGCCCCAACTGAGCCGCATGTACCAGGGCCTGGCCTGGGCCAGGGTTTTCAACGCGGCCAAGATATAACGCAAATTGCCTTTGACCCAGCGCATCCGGTCGTGAGCTTCCGTTACCACCGGCTCCAGGCCCACGGCAGAATTATTGACAAAATAATGGCCGTTAACCTCACCTACGTCAATCAGGCGGGTGGCGCCGGCAGCCAGGCGCTGGCAGGCAGCCTTAACATCAAAGGGGATGTGCAGCATCTCGGCCAAATCATTGGCCGTGCCCACCGGAATGATCCCCAACGTCCCCGCTTCGGCCTCACCGGCAGCCTGCAGCAAGCCGTTGCTCACCTCGTTGACCATGCCATCCCCGCCCGCGGCAGCGACCACCGGCCAGCCTTCTAGCCAGGCCTGGCGGGCCAGTTCAATCCCCTGTCCTCGCCGAGTTGTTAGCTCCAAATGATAATCCAGGCTAACCTGGCCTAGCGCCTGCTCCACCAGGGTAATTTTGGCCTCTTTGGGCAAGCGGCCGCCGTAGGGGTTGAGAATGACCTTAATCTTGGTGGCCACAATTTTAGCGGGGTAAAACGCCAACAGCTCGGCCGGCCCGTTCAAACACATCCAGCGCCTGTTCAATCTCTTTTAGGGTATGACCGGCGGTGACATTAGCGCGAATCCGGCTGGTGCCGTTCGGTACGGCTGGGGCAACGACTGGCAGGACAAAGATGTCTTCATTTTGCGAGAGCCTGGCCATCATCCAGGCACGCTCATCGTCGCCGGCAATGATCGGCACAATGGGAGTAGCGCTTTTGAGGGTGTTAAAACCGCGCTCTTGCAGCCCCTTGATAAAGTAATTCACATTGGCCTGCAAGGCTTTAACCCGCTCTGGTTCCGCTTCGATGACCTCAAAGGAGGCTTTGGCCGCGGCGGCTGAGGCGGGGGGTAAGGCGGCTGAAAAGACAAAAGCGCGCATGCTGTGCTTGAGATAAGTGATCAACTCGGAACTGCCGGCAATGTACCCGCCAACACTGGGGATGGTTTTGCTCAACGTACCCATTTTGATGTCAATACCATTTTCCAGGCCAAAATGCTCTTCGATACCGTGCCCCGTCTCGCCCAACACCCCCAGCGAGTGCGCTTCGTCAACCATAAGCAGCGCTTCATAGCGGCGGCAAAGGCGAATCACCTCAGGCAAATTGATGATGTCGCCATCCATACTGAAAACCGCATCCACGACGACCAATTTGCCGGCACTCTTCGGCGCTTCGGCCAGCGCTTTTTCCAGCGCTTCCATATCGTTATGTTCAAAGCGGACAAATTTAGCCCGTGACATTAAACAGCCGTCCACAATACTGGCGTGATTGAGTTTGTCGGAAATGACCACATCATTGCGTCCCAGGAGGGTCGCAATCGTGCCCAAGTTGGTCACATAACCGCTGGAAAGGGCCATGGCGTCTTCAGTCCCCTTGAAGCGGGCAATGGTCTGCTCCAATTCAACGTGGATGCGCGTAGTTCCGGCCAGGATGCGCACTCCGTGCGTGCCAGAGCCAAATTCCGCCAGAGCCGCCTGAGCCGCCGCTTGAATCTTGGGGTGGTGCAGCAGGTTCAGATAGGCATAAGAAGCAAACTGGAGCATTTTACGCCCATCAATCGTCACATACACCCCATCCACGGCCTCGGCTGGTTGTAAATAAAGGTAGAGGTCTTGCTCTTTGGCTGAGCGAACCCGCTCATTCATTTGCTCAATGCGCCAGGCAATGGGGTTATGACCATTTTCCGCAGGCATAGCACTCCTTTCGCTGCCGTAAGATGATTTTGTAACTAAATCGGCGGCAAAAGTATAACACTTAGTTAGAATCTATCAAAGCCCAGACCCCGCTCTTTTAAGCTGACAAAGCGTTGATGGCCGATAACCAGATGGTCCAGCACATCAATGCCCAGGAGCGAGCCAGCTTCAACAATGGAGCGAGTCACTTGCACATCTTCGGGAGAGGGAGTGGGATCGCCGGAGGGGTGGTTGTGGGCCACGATGATAGCCGTGGCATTTTCTCGAACCGCTTCGCGAAATACTTCCGAGACCCGGATAATGGAGGCGTTAACATTGCCTACATAAACAGTTGGGCTGGCCAAAACCCTATTTTTGGTATCGAGCAGCAAGGTGCGTAAATGCTCCTGCTCCAGGCTGCCCATCTCTAACATTAACAAGTTAGCGGCATCGAGGGGCGAGGTGATTTGGGGGCGGGCATCGGGAGAAGTCACCAGCAAGCGGCGGCCCAGTTCGATGGCCGCCTTGAGCTGGGCCGTTTTGGCCGTGCCAAGACCTTTAATGGTGGCCAGTTCGCCAAATGAAGCTCTGGCTAACCCGCCGAGACCCCCAAACTGGGTCAAAAGACGGGTACTCAGGGCGACTACATTTTCGCCAGGTGTGCCGACCCGCAACAGGATGGCCAGCAACTCGGCGTTAGAGAGCGCCGTGGGACCGTAATATTGCAGGCGCTCACGCGGACGCTCGCCCAAAGGAAAATCGTGGATGGTTGGATGGTAGTTGGTGGATGACTCGGTAGACATGCGCGGCCCTTTTAGCAAACATGCTGATTAGTAAACGTGGGCTTCCAGGCAGGTAACACCCTGCGGCCCGACCACGGCGCTGTGCCGAATCCCGGCGGGCAGTTCCAGCCGGTCGCCGGGCGTCAAGTTAAAAGTTTTGTGGTGGGTTGGACAATCAAATTTAATACTCCCCTCCACCACATAGATAATTTTATGATAGCCGTGGGTGTGTCCCATATAGACATCTTCCGGCCGGTTTGACCATTGGTACACTTTAAGCTCTTGCTTGGTCAAAATATCGCGCAATTCCTCTTCAGTCGGCGGGGTTTGATCAGACCAGGGGATTACTTTCAGTTCCATAAGCTTCTCCAAACAAGTTACACTATAGATTTAGCTGGGCCTTATTCTACTGTCTTGACCGCAGATCGTCAACCAGATAACCACAACATTTTTCGTTGACAGGAAGGGAGGGGTAGGCTATACTCAAGGAAGTTATCCCATCTAAACCCAGCCTGACAAGGAGCCTATCCAGATGAGTGTCGCCGACGATGTCAACGAAATTTTTGAAAAGATGCCGCAGGCTTTTTTACCGGAAAAAGCGGCTAACCTCAACGCCACCATTCAACTTGAGCTAACCGGTGAAGGCGGCGGCGATTGGGTTCTTAAAATTGCCAGTGGGACCATTGCCGTGACTCCAGGCCGGACCTCAACCCCGAATCTAACCCTGACCATGGCAGCGACCGATTACATCGCCCTTTCACGGGGTGAAGCCAATCCGGTTAACTTATTTATGGCCGGAAAAATCAAATTGCAGGGGGATATGACCCTGGCCATGAAGTTCCCCGATATGTTTGATCGCAACAAAGCCTGAACCTCTCTCCCGCGAGATTCTTGATATAAAAAGGCGACTGCCTGTGCAGTCGCCTTTTGGTTTAAGGTAAGGCTCAACAAAATCAACCACCGGAAACAGACGCGAGATAAGCGATAATATCACTGATATTCTCTTCACTCATCCGCTGGGAAAAGTTCTGGGGCATCAAGTTCGGCTGGAATCCTTCGGCAATCACCGCATTAGGCTGGACAATAGATTGGTGAACATAGTCCTCACCCTTGCTAATCACATTCGTCAGCTCCGGCCCCACCGTTCCACCTTGCCCGTCAATCGCGTGGCAGCCGACACAGCCCATCCCGGTGAAGAGATTCTTGCCCCGTTCTTCGGGGGTATCGCCGGGTACAGGTGTGGGTTCGGCGTTCGGGTCGCCCAGGTCAGGCGCTGCTTCTTGCCAATTCATAACGTAGGAGACGATAGTATCAATCTGATCGTTCCGCAGAGGGCCGCCGTAGTCAACACTCCAGGTCGGCATATTGCGGCCATAATTCGGGTCCGACATCACGGGGCGTCCCCCTCTGATGGTCAGGGTGAGAAAAGACTTCATTGTCCCTTGATACCCAATATCGGCCAGACGTTGTTCAAAGAAATATTTGCTGTTAAGGGTCGGGCCAATGCCGCCCTCGCCTTTGAGGCCGTGACACTCGGTGCAATACTGGGTGTAAAGCGCCGCCCCGGCTTCGATAGAACGCCCCTCAAAAGCCTGGGTAAACTCCGCCTGGCGGTCTGCTTCCCCAATCCCGACATAGACAATGCCGCTGATAGAGATAAGCACCGCTAACAATCCAACCAAAATTCTTGAGTCTATCATAATTATCAATCCACTTAAAACTTAGATTCCAGTAGCTCGTAACCGGAGTGACGATGGATAAAAAATACCTTTTCGAACGTGCGGGCTTGTTTCTCACCGCCCCCTTCGGGGACTTCTTCCCAGGATACGGTTATGGTCAGCTTTTTAAGATCGGTTTGCCAATCTTCAATGGCCATCGTAATATCGCCGTTATCAAAGTTATTATTAGGTCTCTCGCTCTCCCGGTCAACGGCTTCTCTCATCTCAGCCATAACCTGGCCTAATCGGCCGGACGGGTAAGTGGTTGGGTCGCTGGCCGTATAAGTGCCCACAAACAGCTCGTCGTAAGGAATTTCTCTAACTTCACCCACACCCTCTTCAGGCACAAACTCCTGCACCAATTCAACCGGCGGAGGCGCGGCAACGCCCCACAGGCCCGTGCCCATATAGGTTAACACGACGATAAAGATGATCGTCAATATGCCAACCGTAATCCCGACCTTACGATTTTTCGCCAAGCGGCTGGGACCGGGGTCAATGTAGGGCACGGCAAAGAGGATCAAAAAGATGATCGTCGGGATAATCACGCCCCACAGCGTTTTGTCGCCCAGCTTAAGCATGCCCTGTAACCAGAGGAAATACCAGGGCGCTGTGGTATGCAGCGGCGTTTTTAAGGGATCGGCGTGATGCTCCAATGCGGCGGAATAGGCGATGGCAATATAAACAACCATGCCGGCTATCAAAACTGCCGCCCACATGATCTCGCTGGTGACCAAGTCGGGGAGCAGGTCAATTTTCCGCTTGGCGGCGGCAATTTTCTCCGGCGGCGCTTCGCCTTCTTCGATGACGGCCGGCAGCGAGATGCTGTGTTCGCGTGAAACTTTATAGTAGTGAATACTGATAAAAACAATGGCCACCAAGGGCAGCAAAAAGACGTGCAGCAGGTAAAACCTCAGCAATCCCCCGGCTCCAATATCTTGCGAGCCTCGCAAAATCAAGTTGACCTGATAACCCACCAGGGGGGCCGCTTCGGCCATGCTGGTGCCAATGGTCACCGCCCACAGGGCCAGTTGATCCCACGGCAGCAGGTAGCCGCTGAAGCTCAAGAACAGCGTAACCAGCAGTAAAACCACCCCGGTCAGCCAGGTAAACTGGCGGGGATGCTTATACGCCCCGGTAAAGTAGACCCTGATCATATGCAAGGTTACGGCGATAACCATCAACTCCGCCCCCAGACGATGCATATCGCGCAAAAATTTACCAAAGTTCACATTGCTCAGGATGTTGAGCATGTCGTAATAAGCGACCGTCGGCGAGGGGGTGTAGTAAACCATCAAAATGAGGCCGGTGATGGTTTCGATAATAAACAGAAGCGTTGAGAAAAAGCCCAAACGAAAGGTGTGGGTAAACCAGGTCGAGCCTTCCTGGTAAAATTTGGGCCGGAGATGGAGCACAAATGATTTGACCTGCGCTCGATAGCGGGGATTGGGTTTTTCGGTAGGCGCCTCGCCTCTGAGCAAGGCGCGCGCTTCTTTAACCCCAATCCCGGCCAGAACGGCCCGTGTTGTTTCGTCAATTTTATCGGTAATTGTCTGCTTAATGCCCTTTTGCGTCAGGTTGTGCAAAAAGCCCATGCCGGGAATATCCATCGCTGCTTATCCTCCTTGATTAACTCGCCCTGACTTAAGCCGGAACCAAAACCGGCTCACCTAAAATTCTTCGACCCGTGTCAATTATTAATCTTTCGTCGCCGGTTATTTCTAATGGGTTGCCCTCAATATCGGTTTCTTTAACGGAACCATCAGGAGCAACCGCCTGAATCACAAAACGATCCAGGCTGCGCCGAGCCGGGCCGGCAATGTAATCCCCCGAAAGCTGGAATTTCGAGCCGTGACAGGGGCACTCAAAGCGATTGGTCATCGGCACCCACTCATAAAGACAACCCAGGTGCGTACAAACTTTATAAATGGCCAAAACACCTTTGCGCGGTTCACCGTTGACCTCGGTATCAATATTAATCAGCCAGAATTTCCCATCCACGTAAGCTTTAGGCCCGGAGTTCACTTCGGGCAAGGCGCCGGCTGCATCGCCAATCGGGAAGGCGCCGCCAAACTGTCCCTCTTTGAAATTGGGAAAGGCAAACCACAGCCCCATGCCAATCCCCTGCACCGTGAGCAGGGCAATCGAGGCCAGCCAGGCATAATTAAGAAATTCACGCCGGGTAATATTGGGATCAACCTTTGCTTCGGCGGCTTCAGCTTTGGCTGGTGCAGGTTTTGGCGCAGCCGCTTCGGTCGCTCTGGGTTTTGGGGCAGGCGCAGCCGCCTCTGCGGGCTTGGGAGCAGGGGCCGGAACTGGAGTCGCCTCAGCCGCTTTTGGCGCTGGTGGAGGAGCAGCCACACCGGCCGCTTTAGCCGCTTTGGCCGCCAGAAAAGCCTCCCGCTGCGCCCTGACCTCTTCCGGCGTTCGTTTAGCCGCCGGCGCTTGTGGGGGCAGCTTGGGGGCAGCCTCTTGAACGGCGACAGGCTCAGGAGCAGCCACTACAGGTTCCGGGCTGGCTTCCGGTTCGGGCGACACCTCGGCCACCGCCTCGGCTGTTGTCGCAGTTGGTTCCGCGGATGCCGTTTGCAGAGGCACATCTTGCCCGGCCGCCCTGGCCGCCTTGCGGGCCAGCCAGGCTTCTCGCTGCGCTTGGATTTCCTCAGGTGTTTTCTTGGGCATAGGCCAAATATCCTTTCCTCGCTGATGCGGTTATTTATGACCGTGTAACGAACTTAATTTGGGTTTGTTTGGGCTTGGGTGAGCGATTATAGCACGCCCAAAATCAAATGGCAAGCTAAATGTTACAATTTGCACTAGCCTTAAAAATTTAAATTTGCTCAAAACACAATCCTGAGCCAAAATCATCCTATGGACAAAATGATTTACCCGCTGACCTTTGCTCCCGTCTTCCGTGATTATATCTGGGGCGGGCGTAATCTCGAAACCAAATTCGGCCGGACGCTCCCCCCCGGCATCATTGCCGAAAGTTGGGAAATTTCCGGCCACCCTTCCTCCCCCACGGCTGTCGAGAGCGGCCCTTTAGCCGGACAAACCCTGCCCCAGATCACGCAAACGTTGGGGCTGGATTTGGTGGGCGTTCGCTCAAAGGGAATGCTGGCGCGGGGCAAGTTTCCCCTGCTCATCAAGCTGCTGGACGCCAACCAGCCGCTCTCCGTGCAGGTTCATCCCAACGACGACTATGCTAACCGCCACGAAAACGGCGAGCTGGGCAAAACCGAAATGTGGTACATCCTCCACGCCGAGCCGGGCGCCTATCTGATCTACGGCCTCAAACCCGGTGTGACCCCCGCCTCTTTCCGGCAGGCGCTGGCAGGAGGAAACCTGGAAGCCTGTTTGCACCAACTGCCGGTCCAGGCCGGCGATGCCATTTTTATTCCAGCCGGATCGGTCCACGCGATTATGGACGGAATTTTACTCGCTGAAATCCAGCAGAACTCCGATACCACCTACCGTGTTTACGATTGGAACCGTTTGGGTCCCGATGGCCAGCCTCGCCCGCTGCACATTGACAAGGCGATTGACGTGATCAACTTTGCCCAGGTTGAACCGCAGCATTTCTCTCCCCAACTGGTTGAAGAAAATTCAATGCTGCGCCGCGAAATAATTACTGCTTGCCCCTATTTTAATGTAGAAAGGGTGACGTTTAAGCAGGAGAAGGCTAAATTTAAGGCACAAGGTGATGGCGCCACCTTCGAGATTTGGGGCAGCATGACGGGCCTGGGCCGGGTGAATTGGGCCGGTGCGCCCGTAGAGTTGCCCGCCATCCGTTTTACCCTGCTGCCGGCTGCACTCGGCGAATTCGCGGTCGAAGCGCTGTCTCCGTCCGTCTTCCTGCGGGCGTATGTGCCGGGCTAACCAGCGGGGGCAAATCCGGGTTGGCTGACCGGCCTGCAATCCGTTAAGAACATGCAACCAGTACCCGAGGGGTGGGGTTTAAGCTAGCAGAGGAAAGTAACTTATGGATAATGAACTTTTGACCAAAGGCCAGGCGGCCAAAAAAGCGGCGCGGGTGCTGGCAACGCTGGACACGGCGACCAAAAACAAGGCCCTGAAAATTATCGCCGAAACCATTATGGAACAAGAGCCGCTCATTCTGGAAGCCAACGATAAAGATATTGATGCGGGCCGGGCCAGCGGTCTGAGCGAGGCCCTGCTCGACCGCCTCCTGCTCACCCCTGCTCGCCTGGAAGGCATCGCCAACGATGTCAAATCCATCATCAACCTGCCCGACCCAATCGGCGAAGAGTTCGAGAGCCGCCGCTTGCCCAATAGTTTGCAGGTCAGCAAGCGCCGCATCCCCATTGGCGTCATTGGCGTTATTTATGAGAGCCGGCCCAACGTAACCATTGATATTTCGGTGCTCTGCCTCAAAAGCGGCAACGCCGCCATTTTGCGCGGCGGCAAAGAGGCGGCCCACTCCAACAAAGCTCTAGCCGAGGCCGTGCGCCAGGGTTGTGCTGCGGCCGGCCTGCCCCTCGAAAGCGCCCAACTGATTGAATCTACCGACCGCGAGTTAATCAAGGAAATGCTGCGGGCCAACGGCTTGATTGATATGATTATTCCCCGCGGGGGCGCGGCGCTGCACCAGTTTGCCATCGAAAACGCCACCGTACCGGTCATCACCGGCGGCATTGGTATTTGCCATGTCTACGTGGATGTAGCCGCCGACCTGACCAAAGTGACGCCGATTGTGGTCAATGCCAAAGTGCAGCGCCCGTCGGTTTGCAATGCCATGGACACACTGCTGGTCCACCAGGCCGTTGCCCCGCAAATTCTGCCCCGTGTGGCCGATGCCTGGGCCGAACACCAGGTCGAACTACGCTGCGAGCCGCGCGCCCTGGCCATTTTGGAAGACCATCCGGCGGTCAAACCCGCCGGCCCCGACGACTTTGACACCGAGTTCATGGCCCTCATTGCCGCCGTCAAAGTGGTAGACGATCTCGGCGAAGCGATAGACCACATCTACGCTCACGGCAGCAGCCACACCGATGCCATCATCACCGAAGATTACAGCGCCGCCATGCGTTTTGTCAACGAGGTCAATTCGGCCGCGGTCATGGTCAACGCCAGCACCCGCTTCAACGACGGCGGGCAATTCGGCCTGGGAGCGGAGGTCGCCGTGAGCACCCAACCGCTCCACGCCCGCGGCCCCATGGGCTTGAAAGAACTGACCACCTACAAGTGGGTCGTCCTGGGCAGCGGCCAGGTACGCCCTTAAGCCGGATACGTTTCATCTTTGGAGGAAATATATTTTACCACAGAAAACGCCGAGAGCGCTGGGAAAACTAAAAATCCTCTGCGTTCTTTGCGCCCTCGGCGGTAAATTTTGAGGGGAGGTTCATTCTGATGTCTGCAGACAAAAAAACCACTCTGAAACAAAAGTTGGCCCAGGCCAGAACCGATTTGGAGAATCTGTTGACCTCCCTGCCCGACACCCAGTGGCAGACTCCCGTTATCGGCGAGGGCGACACCTGGACCGTGCTGGATATTGTGGCCCACTTGGTGGAAAATGAGCGCGGTATGAGCATCCATGTCCACAAAATCCGCCAGGGCAAAGAAACCGTCCCGGAGGGCTTTGATTTGACCCAATGGAACGCCGGCCTGAAAGGGCGCAGGGGCAACTTCACCCCGGCCGAACTTCTGGAAGCCCTGGCCCAAACCCGGGCCAAAACTTTGAGCGTGCTGGAGTCCATCGGCCCCGAAGAGTGGGGCTTGACCGGCCGCCACCCTTCCCGCGGCCCGATTACCATCGAGCAGTATTATGAAACAATGGCCGATCACGACGCCGGCCACACCCACGACATCAAACGGGCGCTGGGTTAGCTGAATAGGGAAGCTTTGCCAAGATTAGAATGTTTTCGACCCCTCAAGTAGATTGTGTTGCTCCAACTAAAGACCCATATCTGAGTTGGACGCTTTCATCCCCCATATTTAGGTAATAATTCTTCGTTTCCCCCATATCTAGTAGCCCCTCGCTTCTTTGCGCACTTTTTAATTCTTATGTATACTAGTTATGTTCATTCAGTTTGACTCTCCCAGCAAGGCGCAGTCATGACCGGTCATGCAGAATTAAAAGAAAAACCTTCCTCCCCCGCTCCCCCGCTCCCCCGCTCCCCTGCCGCTTCGCCTCCTCACCGTCTCGCCTCCTCGCCTCTCCGCCACCTCGCTCTGACTTCTCTCTGCCTCCTGTTGATCCTCGGCTTGACTTCTGCACCTGCCCGTCCCACCTACGCCAACCGCGCCCTGCCCACCGACCTATCTTACAACACCGAAACCACCTGGATCTTGCCCGGCCTGCCGGACCTGAGCGAAACCTCCGGTTACATTCCTCACAATTTTTCTCATGGCGCCGCCATTTTTGAAATCGGCGCTGAGGTCATCCACGGCTTCCGCCCCGGCAAAGTTTACGCCGAGATGTACGCCCGCGACATCGCCTGGGGCATGGAAACGGCCCAATATTACTATCCCGACGAATATTTGCGCGAGCCAATTGAAGCCTACCTGCGGCGACAATACACCGCCAGTACGGTCAGTTTGGATGGCGATTTCGGCGTGGTGGCCGGCGCGGGGGCGATTGGCGGCATCATCACCCCGCAGGGCCGCAGCAACAAACAAACCATTACCACCGACGAAGAAACCAGCCTTATCCACGCCGCTTACCTTTACTACAACATGGCCTATGATACCGTCTGGCTGGAAAGCGAGATCAACGGCCTGCCCATCATCGAGCGGCTCAACCGGGCCGCGGATTGGGTCTTTACCCACCGTTTGGATAAAAACCTGCAGCTCCTCTGGCGCGGCCACACCACCGACTGGGGCGATGTCAAATTTGAGAAAGGCCCCGGCTATACCGACTACAACCCGGCCCAGGATCACCTGACCGCCTCGATCTACGACCAGGCGCTGGCTTACCTGGCTCTGATCGAATTGGCTAAGATGAACGCCGCCGTTGGCAACACCGAGCAAGCCGACGCCTGGCAGAGCAAAGCCGAGGCCCTGAAAGCCCAGACCAACGCCGTTCTGTGGCAGGCCGACAAAGGTTTTTACCTCACCCACGCTCACGTTTCGCCGCTAGAGCATCCCTTCGACGAGTCGATTATGGTCAGCATCGCCAATGCCCTGGCCGTTTATGCCGGACTGACCGATTTTCAGCAGAACCAGGCTGTTTTCCACAGCCTGGAAGAGGCGCGAGTTCAGGCGGGGGTCAACAAGCCCGGCCTATCGCTTTATCCGTTTTATCCCAACCAGTGGCCTAATCTCTTTTTTGATTACCTGGGCATGGGCTACGGCAACTATCAAAACGGCGGTGTATGGGATTGGTGGGGCGGCGTGCAAATTAAAGCTGAGTTTCAGAACGGCTTTGCCGAGGAAGGACAGGTCCACCTGCTGCAAGTGGCCAACGACTGGCAGAAGCATCCCGGCAATATCATCGAGTGGCACTCCAGCACCGACCCCCGTCACGAGGGCAGCCATTATTACAGCGCCGCCGCCGGAACGATGGGCAGCGCCATTATCGAGGGTTTTTTTGGGGTGGAGTTGAACGGCCAGGGACTAACCCTGCAGCCCCGGCTGGGGCTGAATGACGGCTTTATCCGTGTCTACCAGGCCGCCACCGACCGCTATGCTGCTTACAGCTATGATTGGGACCAAAATGTCACCCGGCTTGATTATGGGACCAACGCCGCCGACCCGGTAACCATCAAGGTTTTGAAACTGCGCTCGGAGCAGATTCGAGGGGTGACGTTGGATGGCCGGCCGGTTGAGTTTGAGACCGAGGCCATCGGGCGCGATGTTTACACCGTTTTTAGCGTGTCCAGCGGCCAGCACAGCATCGAAATCGTCAAAGGGCAGCCGCTGGTCCAGCCGGCCAGCGTCGAAGTAGCTCCACCTGACCAACCCGCATCTACGCCAGGCCCAACGCCTCCCAGCAATGCCCCCAATTTAGCTTCCCCGCCTGAAATCGAAGGCGCGTCCCCGGCCGAAGCCTCTCCCGCCGAACCGGCCGCGACCTCTGAACCCGGTTTGAATCCTACCGAGGCTCAGCCCGCTAACTCCGTTGCGCCCAGCACCAGCCCAATCAGCGAAAAGACCCGCCAAAACCGGAATGCCTTTTTCCGTTTCATCGGGGCCAGCCTGGCTATCCTCATCAGCCTGCTTTTAATGGTGCTCGTCGCCCTCCGTCGAGCGACGGGCTTCTAACTCATTCACGGATGACGGTAATGCCGAGCCGGCGGTATGGTTCCAGCAGTTCATCCGGCACGCCCGGCTCCGTAACCAGGTGGGTCAAATCGGTTAGCGGCCCGACGGTGTAGGTGGCCGCCGTGCCCAATTTCTCCATCGAAGCCAGGGCCACCACCTCGGCTGCGCTGGCGATGATGGCCCGCTTGACGTAAGCCTCTTCCAAAGAGGGCACGGTAATACCCACCTCAGGATGCAGGCTGCAAATGCCCAGCATGCACAGGTCGGCTCGGATCATGCGGACCATTTCCAGAGCCACCGCGCCTATTGTCGCCGGAGAGGTTTTATAAAGCCGCCCCCCAATAACAATGACTTCAATCGTGGGATGCGTGGCCAGAGCCAGCGCAATCGGCGGGCTGTTCGTAACAACCGTCGCCCGTAAGTCAGCCGGCAAATGCTGCGCGACTTGCAGCGTCGTCGTCCCTCCATCCAGGATGATCACTTGCCCGTCCTGCACCAACTGGACGGCCGCACGGGCGATGGCCGCTTTGGCCGAAGCCGCCTGCGTTTGCCTGACCGCATAGCTGGCCGTTGCCGGCGAACTGGGCAGCGCCCCCCCGTGGACGCGTTGAAGCAAGCCTGCCTCGGCCAGCTTGCGCAAATCGCGCCGGATGGTATCTTCTGAAACATCCAGGGCCGCGCTAAGTTCCGAGGCGACCACTTTGCCTTCCCGGTGCAAAGCCGCTAGGATATATTGCTGCCGCTCGGCGGTTAACATCAAGCTGCGTTCTTCTACGTGTTTGTGCATTGTTTTACTTGTTTTGCGTCAAATAATCGCTTGACACTGCACGATTATGCGGTTATAATCGGAATAATGCAAATTTATAACCCCATTTTGCCGGTTGTCAACTCTTAAAAAGGAAGATTGGAGGGTTGGAAGGCTGGAAATGCAGATATAACATAACCAGTCCTCCAACCTTCCAGCCTTCCAAAAATATCAATAGGTACGTAAAATCAATTGTTAAAAATGAATTCTTCTGCAACAACCTCTTTTGTCCGTGATCGCCTCACCTGGATGGCCTACTTCCTGCTGGCCTATTACGCCTACACTCAGGCCGCGCTTGGCCCGCTGATGCCCTTTCTGCGCAGCGAACTTAGCCTGAGTTATACCCTGGCTGGGCTGCATCTCAGCGCCTTTGCCCTGGGGATGATCGGGGCGGGCCTGACCACCGACCGCCTGGCCCAACGCTGGGGCCGCTGGGCCATCTTTTGGGGCGGGGGGCTGGGGATGGCTCTGGGCGCATTGGGCTTAACCCTCAGCCACCAGGCTGTGTTGACCATCGCCAGCATTTTCGGCATGGGCTACCTGGGCTCGCTGCTCTTGATCCTGATCCAAACCACTCTCTCTGACCGGCACGGCGAGCAGCGGGTGATTCCCTTAACCGAGTCCAATGTTGGCTCCGCTTTTGCCGCCATGCTGGCCCCGGTGGCAGTGGGCAGCTTTGAGCGCTGGGGGCTCGGCTGGCGGGGGGCGATGGTGCTGGCCGTTCTGGTCTTTGCCTGGCTGGCGCTGCGCTTCCATGGCGAACTTTTGCCCGCCGCTAAACCGGCAACCACTCGCGTCCGGGCCGCCGCCCCACCCTTGCCGCTGCTTTATTGGGCTTACTGGCTGGTCATTTACCTGGGAGTATCTATTGAGTGGTGCCTTATTTTCTGGGGGGCTGACTTTTTAGAGAAGGTCATCGGCTTGAGCCAGGTCAACGCGGCGACAATGATGAGTGTCTTTTTTGTGGCCATGGTCATTGGGCGCTTTGGGGGCAGCCGCTTGAGCCGTCTGGTTCCTAGCCCCACGCTCCTGCTCATCGCCGCCGGGATTACATTGGCCGGTTTTCCCTTCTTTTGGCTGGCCCGCCTGGCTCCGCTCAATCTCGCCGGGTTATTCATCGCCGGGCTGGGTGTAGCCAATCTCTTTCCCTTAACCCTCGCGGTGGCCCTGGGCGTGGTTCCGGCCCAGACCGATACCGCCAGTGCCCGAGCCTCGATGGGTGGAGGATTAGCCATCCTGATTGCCCCGCTGGCCCTGGGCTGGGTCGCCGACCAGGCGGGTATCCAAAATGCTTACGGTATCGTGGCTGTGTTGGCCGCTATCGCCGCCGGCGTCACCTTTTTGGCCAACCGGTTGGCCGTGCACCGCCGCGAAACGCTGGCCGACGTTAAGCTGCTTACGTTGGAATAGTTAAGGAGTCGTCAGAGACCTGCGGCACACCACCCAGCGACGAAAAAGCCCTCACCCCCGTCGCTGGCGCGACTCCCCCTCTCCCAGTGGGAGAGGGGTTGGGGGTGAGGGCTTTTTTCGAGGAGTGATTTAACCGATGGGCACAACCTTTTCCAAAGAATCGACCGGCCTGGATACCGGGCGTATGTCCAAAACGGCCGCTTATTACCTGGCTTTTGTGGCTTTGGGGCTGACCAGTGCGACCCTCGGGCCAACTCTGCCAGCTCTGGCCGAAAATACCCGCACCCACCTGCGTGAAATCAGTTTTTTGTTCACCGCGCGCTCCCTGGGCTATTTGATTGGCTCTTTTTTTGGCGGCCGCCTCTACGATAGCAAAGCGGGCCACCCGGTGATGGCCGTCATGCTGTTGGGCATGGCCCTGGCCCTGATTTTAATTCCAACCCTATCGCTGCTGTGGCTGCTGACCGTTGTTTTGCTGCTATTGGGCATGGTCGAAGGCGCGCTGGATGTCGGCGGTAATACGCTGTTGGTCTGGGTGCATCGTCACCTGGTGGGGCCGTACATGAACGGCTTGCACTTTTTCTTTGGAATTGGCGCATTTCTGACCCCGCTGATTGTCGCTCAGACGATGCTGCTGAGCGGTGGTATTACCTGGGCCTACTGGGCGCTGGCCCTGCTGGTTGCCCCGGTGGCCCTGTGGCTGCTCCGCCTGCCCAGCCCGGCTGCGCAAAAAGTTGCTAAAGGCGGGCCGGCAGGACAGGTCAATCACCGCCTGGTCGCCTTGATTGTCGTGTTCTTCTTTTTGTACGTCGGGGCCGAGGTTGCCTTTGGCGGCTGGATCTTTACCTACGCCGTCGAGCTAAACATAGCCAGCGAAGCCGTCGCCGCTTACCTGACCTCGGGCTTTTGGGGCGCGTTGACCATCGGGCGGCTGCTGGCCATCCCGATTGCCGCCCGGGTCAGGCCGCGCTACATATTACTGGGCGACCTGGTCGGCTGCGTGGTCAGCATCGGCCTCGTTTTGCTCTGGCCCGGCTCGCTGGTGGCCGTTTGGCTGGGCACGTTGGGCGTGGGCCTGTCTATGGCCTCTATTTTTCCCACCACCATCTCCCTGGCCGAGCGCCGCATGACCGTTACCGGCCAGGTGACCGGCTGGTTCTTTGTGGGGGCCAGCGCCGGAGGCATGGTTTTGCCCTGGCTGATCGGCCAATTTTTCGAGGGGGTTGGCCCGCAGGTGGTGATGATGGTCCTTTGGGTTGACCTGGCCCTGGCCCTGGGCGTCCTGCTGGTGCTCATTTCCCATTCAACCCGCGCTGTCATCAAGGCAGAGGAGTAATAAATGATGTCCTACGAAGCAATTCTGTTTGATATGGATGGGGTGATCATTGACACCCATCACGCTGTCACCGAATTCTGGCAAATCCTGGCTGACGAGCAGCAGATACGGTTGACGGAAGCCGATTTTCAGCAGCACATCTATGGCTGCTCTCTTAACCACACCTTTGACACGCTGTTTCCCCAGCTTAACGCGCCGCAGCGACAGGTTATTCTTGACCGGATGGAAGTGTATGAACTTAGTTTAACCTACACGGCCATACCCGGCGCCGTCACGCTCCTGCGGGCGTTGAAACAAGCCGGTGTGCCGACCGCGCTGGTGACCAGCGCCTTTCCCTGGAAAGTGGATCTGGTTATGCACCAATTAGAGCTGGCCGATTTGTTTAAAACCCTGGTGACCGCCGCCGATATTCAGCGCGGCAAACCCCACCCCGACGGCTATCTGCTGGGAGCGCAGCGTTTGCAGCTCCCCCCGCAGCGCTGCCTCGTCTTTGAAGACGCCGTCAGCGGCGTGCAGGCGGCGGTAACAGCCGGGGCGGGCTGTGTCGGCGTGCGCCCGCCTGAGACGGCGGCGGCGCTGGTGGCTGCCGGAGCTTTCCACACCATCCCTGACTTCACCGCTGTTACCTTACAGGCCGGCCCTAACAATGGCCGCCCGGCAGCCGTCTATCTCCAGGATGGGACAGGCTTGAGCTTACCCCTGCGGGTCAGCCCGGCCCCGGATTTAGCCAGGGTGTGATCGTCGGGTGGGCTTAACGATAGGCTGGCGCCTGCCTGCTGGCCCATAAGCCCCAATCAAAATCAAACCCACCGCTGGGTTGATAAGGTATGCCGCCGCAGTCCTCTTGATCGTACCTGGCCCGCTCGTCGGGATCGGTGAGCACGGTCTTGGCTTCATTAATCTCCTTCAGACGCTCTTCGGCCTGTTCATCGCCGGGGTTAACATCCGGATGATATTGGCGAACCAGCATCCGGTAAGCTTTTTTAATTTCGGCGGCGCTGGCGTTTTTGTCTACGCCCAGGATTTGGTAATAGTCTTTACACTCCATGCAGGTAAAGTGCCATAGACCGGAGGCCCTGTCCAGTACTCGGATACAAGGGGAGGGTATAAAAAAGGGTATGCTCATGCTTCCACCCTTGTTCCGGCAGACACCTCTAGCTTTTTGCCTCTCCTCTGCATCAGAGTACAATTCGACCAGGAAAACCCGTTATGACTCCCCACAACCGTGTTGTCATCCTGACCGGCGCGACCCAGGGCATAGGCCGGATCACGGCTTACACCCTGGCCCAGGCCGGCTGCACGCTGGCCCTGGCCGCCCGCACCGCCGAGTCCCTCCAAACGCTCGCCGCCGAGCTGCGCCAGGCGGGACACACCGCCGCCGCTTTCCCCACCGATATGGGCGATACGGTTCAGGCCGCCGACCTCGCCCGCAAGACTGCCGCAGCTTTTGGCAGAATTGACGTGGTGATTAATAATGCGGGGATCGGCGTGCGCGACCGTGTCCTCGATTTGCAGGAGGCCGAGGCCCGCCGGGTGATGGAGGTCAATTACCTGGGGCCGCTGGCCCTGATCCAGGCGGCCCTGCCCTATCTCAAAGCCAACCCGGAAGGCGGGCTGATTATCAATGTCTCCTCGATTGTGGGCCGGCGGGCTATGCCGGGGATTGGCGGGTACTCCGCCAGCAAAGCCGCCCTGGAGAAGCTGGCCGAAAGCCTCCGCCTTGAAGTGAGAGGCGATAATATCCGGGTCAGCACGGTTTATCCGGGCGTCACCGTGACCCGTTTTAACGATAACTCCCTGGGGAGCAGCCAGCACGGCCGGGGCCGGGTCCAGGGCGTGCCGCCGGAGCGAGTCGCCCGGGCTATCTTGAATACGATCCGCCGCGAGCAGCGCGATGTCTTTATCACCCTCTTTGACCGCGCCTTTGTCACCGCCAGCGCCGTCTGGCCGGGGTTGATGGATTGGTTATTAAGAGGTTATCTCAAGCAGGGTCGCAGATAGCAGGTCGCAGGTTGCAAGTTGCAGGTTGCCAAGTTATTAATAAAACGGAACACGCAATACGCATTAGAGCAAAGTATCCTATAAGCTTGTTTCACGTCTCACGCATCACGTTTCACCCAGAAAGGACCCTATGATTTTCGATTACGCTGTCGTCAACGGCCAATTGCTGCCGTTGGAGCAGGCTCAAATTTCGTTATTCAACAAGGCTTACTTTTCCAGCTTTGGCGTGTATGAGTCGGTCAAAGTGGACCAGGGCCGGCCCTTTTACCTGGAAGAGCATCTGCGCCGCCTCCACAAATCGGCGGCTATGCTGGAACTGGAGCTGGGCGTGGATGTCCCGGCCCTGGCCGGCTGGGCAGCATTGCTCTGCCAGCTCGACCCCCAGGCCACCTGGAATTTGAGGATTCTGGCCCTCGGACCGGTCGAAGCCGGAGGCCAGCCCATCATCGGCATGCAGCCTGAACCCCTGGCCGCTTATCCCGCCGCTTTTTACGAGAGCGGCGCCGGCGCTGTTCTTTATGAAGGCCAGCGTGCTTTGCCTCGCTGTAAAAGCCTCAACACCCTGGTCAACACCCTGGCCCGGCGAGCCGCCACTCAGGTGGGGGCCTTAGAGGGGCTGCTCCATCATCACGGCTATCTGACCGAAGGCTCGCGCAGCAATTTGTTTGTCGTCCGCCAGGGGCAACTGCTGACTCCGCCGGAGACAGACATCCTCTCCGGCATTACCCGCGACATCATTGGGCAGCTCATGAGCGATACGGATCATCCTGTCGTTGAAGCACGAGTGCCGATAGATCTATCATTATACGAAGAAGCTTTTATCAGCAGCACCAGTATGCACGTTATGCCGATTACCCGGATTGGAAGCATTCCCATCGGCCAGGGCCGGGTAGGGCCGGTGACGCGGCTGGCGATGGAGCGCTTTGCCCGGCATTACCGGCGGGTCATGAACGAGCCGCGAGGCTGAGCCATGCAAATCCCCGGACACCTGGCCGTGGCAGTAGCGCAGTCGAATCTGCCCTTCTTTCGCCCAAAATCCAGGCGGCTGCTGCTCCTGGTGCTGTTGGCCAGCCTCTTTCCCGACATCGTGGATAAAACCATCGGTTATGTCTTCCATGCCATGCCCAACGGGCGGCACTTTGCCCATAATATTTTTAGTCTGATCGGTTTGTCCGTATTGGTGGGACTCGTTTGGGGTGACGCAGCCGGTCGGGCCTGGTTCAGCGGCTACCTCGGCCACCTCCTGGCCGACACCCGCCGCCGTGTCCCCTGGTTTTTTCCCCTCAAAAAGTATCCTTTCAAAAAGGGCCGCCTCAAGTTTGATCCGGCCCAACTGCTGGGGGAGACGGTGATTTTACTCCTGGTTCTCATCCTCAGCCGGAAAAGTGACTTCTTTCACAAAAGAGATTGAACTTCGCCCCATTTGATGATATACTGCTTGCAAAGCAAGACGCCCGCTCCGTTCCAGGCCCCCTCAAGCCTCGGCGCCTGCATCTGCCTGAATCCACGCCTATTGTTATGCCACCAGGAGGGCATCATGTCGAACCACTTTTGGCTAAAATCACCCGTCCCGCGACGCCAATCAACCTCTGACCCCCGGCAAAACGACAGCGGAGCGCAAAATCCCCCGATTTTGCCCGGCGTCAGGAGACGCCGGACTCCTCATTTGAAAAAGCCCTCCCTAAATCCCTCTCAAAGGGAGGGACTTAAGCTGTTTCTTATCTCCATGCTCGTCGGCCTGATGAGCCTGGCGGGCTTGATTTATCGCGCCGGCATGGTCCCGGCCCAGGCGGCGGGACAGCTTCTCGAACCGGGCCGGCCGGCCCCGACTGCTCCCTTCAATGCAATCCAGGCTCAGGCCCAGATCACCGCCCAGGAGACAATCACCCCTTTGGATGTCGTGGTCGTCTTCGACGTTTCCGCCTCGATGGAAGACCAGACGATTTGCCACGACTGCTGGGTGCGCACGAGTTACAGCCCCGACTGGCCCAACAACGGTTACTTCAATCCTTTACCCTATTGGGAGAAATGGAAATATGAGGCGAGCGGCGGCCCTGCTGCGACGGGCAACCAATCCATCCCCCTCTCCGCGCTGTGTACGGTTTATCCGCCGCAACCTTTTATCACTAACACCTTTCAATACCTGACGCTGGAGGCCGAACTGTATTCCGCCATAACGGGTGACTGGGGACTGGATGCGCGCGTGCCGGGCAACGGCTTTTGGAGCATCCAGCGCGGCTCGAAGGGCAACATTGGCATGCCCGGCGAACCGAATGAGCTAAAAAACGCCGCCGGCCAACCCACTTATCAATCCTCCAACGTCTGCCGCCCGAACGTGGCGGGCGGCCAGATTGACTGCACCGTCGGCAACGGCATCGGGCTTAATGGCGATAATGTCTGCGATTCCGCTGACGGTGGAGTGGCGATTGATTGCAGCGCCTTTATCGCCGCCCGGCCCATGGCCAACTACGGCCAAATGCCGGGTGCCATTCCTAGCCTGATTGGCGCGGCTTACAACGGCAACTGTTTCATCAACAGCGGCGGGACCGGCAGCACCGGCGGCGACTGCTGGTCAAACAATCCCTTCAACACCCTCCCCGGCCTGGAAAAAGGCCCCAGCACTGTGCCTTACGTCGAGTACGATTTTACCCCGACCTGGACCCAGACCACCTCGATCTGGCTGCGGGTCATCGGCGGCGGCGACGAAGCCTATACCTGGGCCGGCCCCAGCCCGGACCAGATCCAGCCCGATTTGAACGGCGGCGGCGTCGCCAATAATATCACCCCCTGGCGCAAGGTCATCTACTGGCAGGTGGGGACCGGGACGATCTTCCAGCGCAAGGATAATCTCAACGATGATTATTCCAATTCGCCGACCGAAAATTATACTTCCAACAACAGTTCTCACGTGCAGAAGTACGATACCTGGAATGCCAACCGGGCCATACCCGGCTACTGGCGCTGGATTAAACTGGGTTCGACGACTACCACTTCGGGTACTCAATCCATCTTGAGACTGTACGCGGGCAGCGCCGGTTACATGGTGGATAAGATCGTCTTCACCAACGACCCGAACGGAAATACCCCCCAGGGTGGAGCCAAGATAACAAATGCCACTGACATCCCGGCAGCTCTCCGCCGGACCGTGAGTGGCACGATCCAAACTACGGGTTTCGACTCGACGAACAAAACCACGGTTGATAATGCCTGGCGCGACTCGCTCGGTCCGCCAGCCAGCTTTGGTTCGGCTACCCGCGAGGCGTGTAACAAGTGCAATCCGGCATACGGCTACACAGTCTCTGCAATGGATTGCACCTGCAGGAAAAATGGCGGCGAGACCGGCTATGGAACCGGCATGGGCTGTACCTATGTGCCCAACATCACTCCCACCAACCAACTGCAAGAACAAGTGCAGACCGGCCTGTACTCCGGCAACCAGCCGATGCGCAGCGCCCAGGAGTCGGTCAAACACTTGGCCGGCCAGCTTAATCCTATGTATGACCAACTGGGCTTTGTCGCCTTTAGCAATAACACGGCCAATACCAATGACCGCCGGGCCAAGCTGCAATGTTTGGTCTGGGCGCTCACCCAATTGGGCAATCCGGCCCGCTGCTACGACCCCGGCCTGGGCACGCCTCTGGGATATACTAACGTATTGAGCGCGGTGGAGAAACAGTGGCCTGACAGCAGCACCAATACTTCTCTCGGCCTGCGCGAAGGCCTGGAGGAGTTGGGCATTATGACGCCGGGCAACCCGACCCCCGTCAACAGTGGGAACTGCACCGCTACCGCTAATGACGGCAACACCTGCGACCGACGTGGTCCAGCTCGGCGGATGATTATTCTCATGACCGACGGTTCACCCAATCAGAACACAAATGGCACTTCAGTCCCTTCTGCCGATCGAAGCCCGTGCGCTCCTGGCAGCGGTCGCCCCGATGTGTGGGATGGCATTCTGGGGACTGAAGACCCTGATTTTGAATGCGCAGCATATTATGCTTATCTAGCCGCGCAGAACAATATCCTAGTCTACACTGTTGGCATCGGAGCAGGTGTTAATCATGATCTGCTTAACACTGTGGCGACTGGCATTGATCCGCGCGGCGCTCAGCCCGACGTAAAAATGTTCGATGCCCAGTGCGGGCAATACTTCGCCGCAGCCAAGCCCAGTGATTTGAACCTCATAGTTGAGCAGGTTTTAGCTCACGCTCGCACCTGCCAACTTCCTCCACCAAATTTAACCCTGACCAAAATGGATACGCCTGATCCGGTTTTAGCCAGCCAGCGAGTGACTTATACCATTGCTGTTACCAATCATGGCCCTTTTGCTGCCCCGGGAATAGTTGTTACCGATTTCCTGGATAGTAATGTCACGCTGCTTTTTGGCTATCCATCTATATCGTATAAGGCCGGTGTCATTACTGGGAGCGCAGAGTTTATTCCCGAGGGACAAGCCTTGTACTGGACGGTGGTGGTCAGTGCCGGGAATGTCCCTAGTGGCACTGTACTGAGTAACATAGCATCGGTGAGCACCAGCCGGGGTGTCAGTCACACGGTTATCGCCACTACGACCGTAGTTACGGCTTTGCCCCCTCCTCTCCCAACGCCATTACTGACCTTGCTAAAAAGTGACTCCCCAGAACACGTAGCGCCCGGTGAAATCCTTACTTATACTTTAACCCTAGCTAACAATGGCTCTGCCGCTGCCACAGGCGTGGTCATAACAGATGCCCTCAGTAGCAATATGAATTTCATTTCAGCCAGCAATAATGCTATATCCGACTCCGATGTCGTTACCTGGAATGTCGGCCTGCTTCCATTGGGACAGGCCCTTACGCGCACCCTGGTAGTTACAGTGAGCAATCTGAGCAGCGGCGCAATTCTGACAAACACAGCCTGGGTCACTTCGAATGAGGATGTGAATCACAGCAGCATAGCTACAACAACAATTTTGAATTCTGAACAAGTCTGGGCATTTAACTACATCCTTTCGCCGGGTGGGGATTTGTTTGTTCATTTAGAGAATCACTATAACCCGGCCGGACCTTATGATATTTATTTAAGCGATGGCGTTACTGTCTATAGAATCTGCGATAGTGTCAACACTTCACCCGGAACTCACGTTGGTGAATTTACCTGCCCTCTCCCAGGTACAATTCTACCCGGCCTTTATGACTTGTACTCCACCCTTACCGGGAATACAAACCCGTTGGCGTTCGCCCCGCAAAAAGTAGAAGTGATTATTGATCCCGTAGTTCCAAGCAGTGTGACCATCAGCGGCCCAACCACAGGGGGTCTCAATACTGTTTATACTTTCACTGCCACAACTAGCCCGGCCACGGCAACTTTGCCCCTGACCTATCACTGGCAGGCCAGCGGCCAGTCCCCGGTAACCCACACCGGCGGTTTGAGCGATACGGCGAGCTTTGCCTGGAACGTCACTGGCCCACAGGTGATTACTGTTACGGCCACGAATGGCGGCGGTACAGCGATGGATACCCATACCACCACAATTCTCCCAGCGGTCTGCGCCAACCCTCTCGCCGAAACCAGCTTTGAAAGTGTTCCGCTAACGAAGTGGTTTGGGGCAGGCAGCAACGGCGTTTTCCAAACCGTCAGCAGCCACACCGGCAATAGTGCCCTTCTGGCCGATACTAGCCGGCCGGGTCCCAACAATCCCTTCTTTTATCAGCGCTTTACCGTGCCCACCGGGCTGGATTCCGGGACGACGACGGTTAAATTGGGGTTGTTCAAGAATGTTGAGCAGGAAATGGATGGCCCTAACCCGAATGACCAATTCAGCGTCGTGCTGGCGACTACCCCCGGCCTGAGTTCAGCCTTAACCATCCCGACTGTGGTGGCCAGCGGCGACCAGGGCACAATTGGCTATAATCCGGCTAACTGGCAGGAGCTGAATGTCCTCTTGTCGCCGGCCAGCGGCATCAACCTGGCGGATTACGCCGGGCAGGATTTGTACCTGTATTTCTACAACAACAGCAATCAAACGGTGGGCTGCCCGCCCTCGAACTGCCAGAACACCAGTTTTTACTTTGACGACATCAGTCTGACCTTTTGTGTGCCGGTTGTACCCGTCCAAACCACTGCACCCAATCAGGTGCAGCCCGGCGGGGCGTTCACCTATACCATTACCGTCGCCAATACCGGCGCTGCCGCTGCCACCGGCGTGGTAGTCAGCGATATTTTGGATAACAGGGTCAGCTTTGTGGCCGCCAGCGATAACGGCCAGCATCAAAACGGTATCGTCACCTGGAACGTGGGCGGGCTGCCCGCCGGTCAAGCCATCACCCGGACTCTGGCGGTGACGGTTGGCAATGTCGTCAGTGGGACTATCCTCAGCAACACCGTCCGGGTTACTTCCACGGAAGGCATCAGTTCCAGCCGGATCATTACCACGACGGTTTTCAATCCGGCAACCCCACCTGGGTCTACTTATTTGCCGGTGATTCTGAAACAATAATAACCTGAGTTCGGAATTAGCCCGAAAATCATCCTTCGATACGCGCTTTCGCGCTACTCAGGATGATTTTCGGCTCATAATTGCATCCTGAGTAGTCGTGAGCGAAGCGAGGGCGTATCGAAGGATGCAATTTACAGATACTCCGAACTCAGGTTAGTAATATATTTCAGCAGGTCGTTGGCAGCATTGCCGGCGGCCCTTTGTATTGCCCCCCCGCAAAATCTGGTTATAATACCCCGGTCAGGTGATGCGTAATACGTGATACGTGATTTTCACACGCATCACATATCACCGCCGATCAATTATCCCAAGAAGGAAATTCATGTCTCAAACCGACCGTTTTCTCCGCGCCTGCCGCCGCGAAGCGGTGGACGCTACGCCCATCTGGCTCATGCGCCAGGCGGGCCGCTACATGGCCGAGTACCGCGCCCTGCGCGAGCGCTACTCGATTTTGGAACTGATTCAAGACCCGGCCCTGGCCGCCGAAGTCACCTTGCAGCCGATCAAAGCCTTTAATCTCGACGCCGCCATCATTTTTGCCGACATCCTGCCGCCGCTGCAAGGCATGGGCCTGAACCTGGAATTTGTCAAGGGCGACGGCCCGGTCATCGGCAATCCTTTACGCACCGCCGCCGATGTCGAGTCGCTGCTGGTCCGCCCGCCGGAAGAAACGCTGGCTTTCACCCTGCAAGCCATCCGGCTGGTCCGGGCTGAACTGGACGGAAAAGTCCCGCTGATCGGCTTTTCCGGCGCGCCTTTCACCCTGGCCAGCTACGCGATTGAAGGCGGCTCCTCGCGCAACTATATCCATGCTAAAAGCATGATGTATCGCCAGCCCCAGGTCTGGCACAACTTGATGAGCAAGCTGGCCGAGGTCGTCGGCGCGTACCTGCGGGCGCAGGCCGCCGCCGGGGCGCAGGCGCTGCAACTGTTCGATAGCTGGGTTGGCGCGCTCAGCCCGGCCGATTACGAACGCTACGTGCTGCCCTACTCCCGGCGGGCCATCGAAATCGCTAAAAGCGACGACGCTGTGCCGCTGATCCACTTTGGCACCGGCACGGCGGGCATGCTGCCCCTGCTCAAAGAGGCCGGGGGCGATGTCATCGGCGTGGATTGGCGGATTGACCTGGGGACCGCCTGGCAGCAGGTAGGGGACGGCGTGGCTGTGCAGGGCAATCTCGACCCGGTGGTCCTGTTTGCCCCTATCCCGGAAATCAAAAAGCAGGCGGCCCGGATTCTGGACAGCGTCCAAGGCAGGCCGGGTCACATCTTTAACCTGGGCCACGGCATTTTGCAGCACACGCCGGTGGAGCACGTGGCGGCGTTGGTAGATTTTGCGCATGAATATACGTTGAAAGGATGAGGGATGAAGGCGGAAATTTTCATACTTCATCCTTCGTTATCAAAGGAGATTTGGAATGACTAAGAAAGCCGTTCTCATCATGGCCTACGGCACGCCCAGTTCCGTAGACCGGATGCAATGTTATCTGTCCGATATTCGCGGCGGCCGGCCCATGTCTGAGGAGTTTGTGGCCGAGTTTCGCCACCGCTATGAATTGATCGGCGGCTCGCCGCTGACCGGGCTGACCTACGATCAAGCCAAGAAAACAAGCGATGTGTTGCGCGAGCGAGGCTACGATTGGCCGGTCTACGTCGGCATGCGCCACTGGTCGCCCTGGATCAAGGATGCTGTCGGCCAGATGTACTTGCACGGCATCGAGGAAGCCGTCGGCATCGTCATGGCCCCGCACTACTCCTCGATGAGCATTGGCCGCTACTGGACCAAAATTGAGGAAGCCCAGCAGATGCACGGCACGGCCATCAAGTTCAGCTTTGTTAATTCGTGGTACCGCCAGCCGAACTTTCTCCAGGCGGTTGAAAACCATATCCGGGCCGGGTATGAAAAATTTGCGCCGGAGGTGCGGGATAAAGTCAAGCTGGTCTTCAGCGCCCACAGCCTGCCCGCCCGGCTGCTCAAAATGGGCGACCCCTATGACGACGAATTAAAGACCAACGCCCAGATCATCGCCGAGCGGCTGGGCAGCGTGGATTGGATGTTCTCTTACCAGAGCGCCGCCCACACCGGCGAACCCTGGCTCGGCCCGCAAATCGAAGATGTAGTGGCCGACCTGGCCGGGGAAGGCTACAAACACGTACTGGTCGCGCCCATCGGCTTTGTCTGCGACCATGTCGAGATCCTGTACGATATTGACATCGAGGCCCGCCAGATTGCCCAGAAACACGGCATGCAGTTGGAGCGGATCGAATCAATGAACAGCGACCCGCTCTTTATCGAAGCCATTGCCGATGCGGTAGTTGCGGCAGTCTGAATTTATCAAAATGAGTGTTCTCGAATCTATGATGAAAAGGTAGCAGGTAGCAAGTTGCAGGATCGCACAGCCTATCTGACTGCTGACCTCTGACTACTGGTTACTGATTACTATTTTGAAGGAGGTTACCCTGTCGTCTCCAACATATCATCTGGCCCAGGTCAACATTGGCCGGATAGTTGCTCCGCTGGATGACCCGCTGCTGGCCGGGTTTGTGGCCCGGCTGGACGAGATCAATGCCCTGGCAGACCGCAGCCCCGGCTTTGTCTGGCGGCTCCAAACGGAAGAAGGCAACGCAACCGACCTGCGGCCTTACGACGACGACCGCATCCTGGTCAATATGTCGGTCTGGGAGTCGTTGGAACACCTGAAAGCGTATGTTTACAGGAGCGCGCACGTCGAGGTGATGCGCCAGCGAAGGCAGTGGTTTGAGAAGTTCGAGGGTATGTACATGGCCCTGTGGTGGGTCAAGGCCGGCCACCTCCCAACGGTACAGGAGGCCAGGCAGCGGCTGGAATATCTGGCCGAACACGGGGCAAGCGCTGATGCCTTCACCTTTAGCCAGCCGTTCCCCCCGCCCGATGCGTCGCCCGGCAATTTTACCGTGACAACTTTTGAGCCTTGTCCGGCAGCTTGAAAGGGATTTTGAAGTGATCCCAACGGATGATTTAATTGAACGGCTGGCCCGCATCCCGGAGCGAATTTCACAGGCTGTCGTCGGCTGGTCCGCAGCAGGGCTGCGTACTCCGTTGGCCAAGGCCGAATGGTCAGCCTCGGCCATTTTTGCCCACCTGCGCGCCTCTGATGATATTATCACCCCACGGGTGTACGCGCTGCTGGTCCGAGATGATCCACCCCTGGCTGCCTACGACGATCGGCGCTGGGCCGAAGTAGCCGGGTATGAACAGGCTGATTTCCAGTCGTCGCTGGCCGTCTTCACCCTGCGCCGGGCTGAATTGGTCGCCCTGCTGCGTCACCTGGCCCCGGCTGACTGGCAGCGTACCGGCCTCCACGAGGCGCATGGGCCGATTTCCATCCTGCAAGTCGTCACCCATCTGGTTGAGCATGAAGAGGAACATTGCGCCCAGCTCGAAAAGTTAAAGGTGAATTGAGCCGGTTTTGCCAGCGGCGGTCCAATAGGGCATAATATCTGATTGTTAATATGGTAGGCTATTCCTACCGGATTTGTCTGTGAATAGGCAAGGGGAAAGAACAAATGAGCTGGTTGCCTTATGCAGCGGTTACGGCTGTGACCCTGGCGGCGGCTGATGCTTTGGTCAAATTAGCTGCCGGGAAGCTCTCCAACAGTGTGGCTATGCTGCTCTACGGAAGCTGCACCTTTCTGATTGGCCTGAGTTGGGTCCTGTGGCAGCGTACTCACGGCGTGCCCCAATACGCCCAACCCGCCGGTATCCTGGCCGCCCTGGGCGTGGGGATTGTCTTTAGCTTTGTCACCCTGGGCCTGTATGCCACGTTTGGGGCCGGCGCACCCATTTCGCTGGCTTCGCCGGCCATTCGGTTGGGCGGGCTGGTGCTCGTTAGTTTGGCCGGCCTGACTCTCTGGCACGAACCGCTGACCTGGCGCTACATTACCGGGATGCTGCTGGCCTGCGGCGGGATTTATTTGATCATTACCCGATAGCTGGCGGGTAGCAGATAGCAAATCGCAGTACGTGGGTAAAGCTGGTGAAATTAACGGAATACGCACCACGCACCACGATTCCAATTAGAGAAACTTTTCAGTATTTATGTCTCACGTAACCATCATCGGCGGCGGGATAGCCGGATTGGCGACCGCCTATTATTTGCAAAAGAAAAGCCTCGAGAGCGGCATCAAGGTTAATTATACTCTGGTTGAAAGCGCTGCCCGCTTTGGCGGCAAAATTACCACCGACCAGGTAGATGATTTTGTCATCGAAGGCGGCCCCGACTCCTTTATTACCCAAAAGCCGTGGGGCACCCAACTGTGCCGGGAACTGGGCCTGGCCGACCGCCTCATCCCTACCAACGACGAGCGCCGCAACATTTTTGTCCTGAGCAAAGGGAAACTTGTTCCCTTCCCCGGCGGCTACCGCCTGACCGTGCCCACCGAGTTCGTCCCCTTTGCCCTTTCGCCGCTCATTTCGCCGTTGGGCAAGCTGCGCATGGGGCTGGACCTGGTCATTCCCCCCCGCCGGGAGCAGAATGATGAAAGCCTGGCCGCTTTCATTCGCCGCCGCCTGGGGGCCGAAGCCCTGGACAAAATCGCCGGACCGGTCATGGCCGGCATCTACGTGGCCGACCCGGAACGGTTGAGTTTGCTCAGCACCTTCCCCATGTTTGCCGAAATGGAGCAAAAATACGGCAGCTTAATCAGGGCAATGCAAGCTGCTAAAAAACACCACCCCTCACCCAATGGCGCTCACCAAAATTCCGGCGGTCGGCCTCAGGCTATGTTCACCAGTCTTCGCGGCGGTATGCAAGAATTGGTGGAGGCTTTGCTGGCCCGGCTTCAGGGCGATTTACGCCCGGGCTGCCGGGTGGTCGGCCTGCATTATCTATCGCCCGGTTTTGAAATACTATTTGACTCACCCCAGGGCCAACCCCTCAAAACCGATGCCGTCGTTCTGGCCGCGCCTGCCTATACGGCGGCAAGCCTGGTCGAGTCCTTTGCGCCGCACCTGGCCGCGCTCTTGCAAAAAGTGCGTTACGTCTCCACGGCAACTATTTCGTTAGGTTATCGCCGGGCCGACCTCCCGGCCCAATCTGATCTTAACGGCTTCGGCTTTATGGTTCCTAAGAGCGAAAACCGCCCGATTCTGGCCTGCACCTGGTCCTCGACCAAGTTTAATCATCGCGCCTCGGCCGATGATGTCCTGCTCCGGCTGTTTGTCGGCGGCGATCAGCGGGAGTACCTGGTTGAAGATTGGGCGGACGAGGAGCTGCTGGCCCTGGCCCAGGCCGAGCTTGGGGCGATCATGGGCATTACGGCTCAACCGGTCGTCCGGCGCATCTTCCGCTGGCCCAAAGGCAACCCCCAGTATGATGTGGGTCACCTCGACCGGGTAGCTGAAATGGAGCAAGCCGCAGCTACTATCCCCGGGCTGTACCTCACCGGCAGCGCCTTTCGCGGCATTGGTTTGCCCGACTGCATCAAAAGCGCCGGTGCGACGGTTGAACGTTTAATATTGAACGTTAATTGTTGAACAGTACTTGACCTTCCATCTAACCTACAATAAAATAGGATTATGCCCCATGTTTTTGGAGGATTGCATGATGTCTGCCGACGCCGATGTACTCTATTCAAGAAAGCCGTTTTTGTTGACGCTTAAAGGCCTGGTGACGGTTCAATATTTGGATGGCCAGACACTGGAAGGTGAGATTGTGGCCCAGGACGATCTCAACATCTGGCTTAAAGTTGGCGACGCCCCTTATCTGATATCGCGCAATCAAATCAGGTACATCAAGGGAGCGCCGGGCCAGCCAATTGAACCTGAAACCGGCCAGGAAGCGCCGGCAGCAGCCTCCCCCTCTCTGCTCGACACCTCGCCCGGGGCGTCTCAACCCGCCGAGGTTGAGCCCGCTGTCCCTGCCGCTCACTTTGTCGAAGAAATTCAAATTCCTCCCGTTGAGGAAGATACGGGAGGGACGATTATCATCCCAACGGGGATAACTTCGGCTCCTTGGAGTGTTGAACAAACTGAAATCCACGCCCCGGTGGATGAGATTTCGGATGTCGGCACAACCCTGATTCTGGCTCCCGGAGCCGAGACGCCCTCCGAATTGGAAGAGGCCCAGCTCTCCCAGGATGCGGATACCTCTTCTGCCAGCCTGGGTGAAACCGAGCTGCTGCCCCCCTTGGAAGAGGACAGTGATGCCACTTTTGTCTTGCGTCAAAAGGATATGGACGAAATTTCTGCCCACCTGATCTGCACTACCGGCCCGCACGCGGGTGAGGTTTTAAAACTCAAGCCGGGCATCACGACCATTGGCCGGGCCACCGACAATGCTCTACCCCTGTCCAAGGATAAGGAAGTTTCGCGCCGCCATGCGCTTATTGTTTATGAAGCCAACAACTTTGTTTTGCAGGATCAAAACAGCCTCAACGGCACCTTTGTCAATGACCAGTTGATCAAAGAACCGCGCCCCCTCCAGGATGGCGACATCCTCCTTATTGGCGTTACGACTTTAAAATTTCAAGAAAGCTCAAAAAAATAACAGGGGGTTGCCTTTGGCCCTACCCAGTGCAAAGGTCATTCTGAATTACGGTGGATTTATAGCAGAGCCAGGATTTACATCCTGGCTCTTTTTATTTATAAAGATGGAGAGACCTCACGCGGTGTGAGCGCGGTTTTTCCGAGTGTGAACAACATAATCAGGGCAATCTCCGTACTAATACGGAGATTGCCCTCATAGGTTTCGCCGGGAAAACATGGGTGCTATTATCGTTGCTAAATGTTACACCAGACGCTAAAGTAAAAACCGGCAAGATTGGGACTTATTACCCCGTTGTCTTTGAGGTAAAGTTCGATTAAACTGGTCACGGTTGTTGCCTAAATTATCATAGTTTAACGTTCATTTGTAACGTTAAACAAGTGCACTTTAACAGTTTTTACCTGCGTTTTGGGTCGTTTGACAAAGCTGGAGAACGTAGAACGGAATTTTTCTACTTAACCCGTTTTACATGTATCTCTCCGCTCCCGCTTCGTGTTTGACGCCCTCTGTGTTTGTATTCCTTCGACCGGATACAAAGCGCGCAGGGGGCGTTTTTGTTTTCTGGGAACTTGTCAAACAAGTACAAAACGTCAATTACCACCAACAAGATAATATGAATACATACCCATCCAGAGCTAGAAGTCCTCCTGAATTCTTGATAAAACTGTTAGAGAAACCAGACCTTACAAGAATATTGATCTTATTTGGAGAACTTAGGAGGATAGTTATGAACAGGATACTCAGTATAAAGTGGCCAACACTGATTGTAGTTTTACTCTTACTCGCTGGGCTGTCATCGGGGATGGCCTACGCCGACGTGGCAGGCAAAAATTCAGTTGAGACAATGTTCAGCTCCAATAACGCTGATCTAATCCTTCCTTGCCTGTACACCGTTCCTTTTAGCTCAGCCAATAACGATGCAGCTTTAATCTCACAAGATTCGGCCAGCGAGACCACCGTCTTCTCCTCAGCAATCACCCCTACCGCCACGATTGACCTGGTGATGAACGGGCCGGCGGCTGTGGCGGCGGGTGAAACCTTCAGCGTAGAGGTAGTGGCCCAGAATGTGCCCGATCCCGGCCTGTACGGGGTGCAGTTTGAAATCAATTTTATCCCGGCGCTGATTACCCTTAATAACCCGCAGCCCAACCCCGACTTATCCTTTGTGGTTCGCAACGAGGTTGACAATACCCTCGGCAAGCTTAGACTGGTCGCCAGCCGTCAGGGTAATGTACCCGGCTTGACCGGCGATGTTACCTTGCTGACTTTTGACGCCACAGCGGGTAATATCCCCTGCCTGCCGACGTTGACCTTCAGTAATGTGAAAATTGGGGACTCTCAGGCCCAACCTTTCAACGTAATCCCGCATAATTACACAATTTCTATCGGTCTCACGCCGACACCAACCCCCGTTACCCCGACTCCGGAAACACCGACGGCTACACCTGAGACACCCACAGCCACACCCGAAACCCCCACCGTCACCCCGGAAACACCGACGGCTACGCCTGAGACGCCGACCGTGACTCCGGAAACGCCCACGGTCACTCCGGAAACACCAACGGCTACGCCTGAGACGCCGACGGCTACGCCCGAGACCCCAACTGCAACACCTGAGACGCCGACAGCTACACCAGAAACGCCCACGGCGACTCCCGAAACACCGACGGTTACACCCGAAACGCCGACAGCTACGCCGGAAACGCCCACAGCCACCCCTGAAACGCCGACGGCTACACCTGAGACGCCGACAGCCACGCCGGAAACACCAACGGCAACCCCTGAAACGCCGACGGCTACGCCCGAGACCCCGACCCCTACACCTGAGACGCCTACTCCCACCCCCACCACGGCCACCGTCTCCGGTCAGGTCATTCTCAGTGGTCAGGCTAACAGCGATTGGTCCGGCGCTACCGTTCAACTGGATAACAGCGCTGTCTTTAGCGCCACAACCGACACCGGCGGCAATTTCAGCATTCTCGACGTGCCGGCAGGGGCTTACACCACCCTCACCGCCGATGCCTCTGGCTACCTTCCGGCGGTCTGTAACTCCCCCACGATCACCGCGCCGCTCACCACTTTGGCGGGTGTCACCCTCCTCAGTGGCGATATCAATGACGACGGGGTCGTCAACATCGAAGATGCTACGGCGGTCGGAGTCAGTTTCGGCGCAACCGGTTCTGGCCTGGCAGAAGACGTCAATCGGGATGGTGAGGTGGACATTTTCGACATCATCCTGGTCAGCGTGAACTTTGGACAAGGATCGCAGACCTGGGTTTGCTTACCCTAGTCGCCTTCGCCCAATGAATTAAAGAAAAAGACCTCCTCACTTTTTCAGTGGGGAGGTCTTAACAACTCATATTCAGGAGGGCAGCAATGGAAAGATTTTTTTTACAAAAATGGGCAGTAGTGGTTATAAGTCTGCTGCTGTTGGTAGGAGTATCATCTGGCCTGGTTTACGCCCAAGCGGGCCAGGGGACACTCACCGTCAACGCCTGCACCGACCAGAACGCCGATGGAGAGTGTAATGATTCTGTAGATGGACCCGCGCCCGCCGAGGTAGAAGCCTGTCTGAACGATGACACCAACTGCCAGCCGGTCCCGGCTACCTTCACCGGCCTGGCCCCGGCCACTTATACGGCTTTTCTCCGCTTCGCCGGAGCCAGCCAGGGCTATTACCCGACCACCGGCCGCGTCTCTCTTGACTTAGCCGACGGCGCCCAGGAGACGATCACCCTCGGCGCCGTCTACCCCATTCACCCCAAAGGCTTGGCCGTCCACGAACAACTGAACAAAGTCTACGTCGCCTTTCAAGGGCCTCTGGTCATCTCCGGCACCCAGCGCGTTAAGCCCCATCCCTTTGTCGCGGTGATTGACGGCAACACCGACGAAGTGCTCTACACCATCCCCGGCGGGCCGGACGGCCTGGTTGATTCCGGTCCCCATACGCCGACCTCTGCTGGAATTGGCCGCGGGCCTTGGGGAGTGGCCGTCTCCGGCAACGGCCAATTTGTCTATGTCGGCTCTTTTGAAGATGGTCTGGTTACTTATATTAACCCCATCTCCGATACCGCCATCACCAACCACTTTGCCGGTTCGAGTTTCATGCCCACAGCGCCGCTGGTCAACCCGGTCACGGGCCTGGTTCATTTCCCTGACTACGAGCAAGGCAACATGCTCATTCTCAGCACCGATCCGGGCAATCCCCAGGTCGCCCTCCCCTTCGTTGAAAATCCGCCTGTCGCCTTCAGTCCATTAGAGATAGCCATTGCCAGTGTCCCGGGTAGTTACAACTTCATCACCTTGCGTGATGCCATCCAGCCCAACCCCTTTAAGTTTGTGGGCCTACCCAGTGTCGCTCCCTTCAACCTCACCTTCCATGACATCAATTTGCCCGGCGGTGGGACCGGCACACCCCTGGCCATTGGGCTTTGGCAAGATACGGGGCAGAATCGTCTCTTCATGACCTACGCGGACGACCCTCGCGATGACCCCATCCCACCGATCTACGCCAACCCGGACAAGCTGCTGTTTTACGATTTTGATCCAAGCAACCCTACCTCCGTCACTCTGGCCGGACAAACCGACTTGGGGCGCGACTATGCCGAGGTTGGGCTGGTTTACAATCCAGCCGCCAGCCACATGCTGGGAACCTACGCCGGTTTTGCCTACGACGATAGAGAGGGCGATATCGCTGCCTGCGACAGCGCTGAACGCGGGGGTATCTACCTGGCCGATTTCGACGGTAATGTGTCAGACGGCCCGCTCCCCAGCCTCGTCGTGGGTAACCCACCCCTGGTTAGCGGAAATCTGCAATGGAAAAATCCGTTTGAGATAGCCATCAACCCCAATAATGGCAAAGTCTACGTGACGGATCGCTGCTGGAATGAGTTTCCCGAAGGCGACCAGCCCGTCGGCGGGGCCGTCATGATTTTCCAGGACACTCCCTCCGGACCAACGCCCACCCCCACCATCACGCCAACAGTCACCGTTACCACGACCCCCACCGTCACCACGACCCCCACGGTGACAGTCACGACTACACCGACGGTGACGACCACGCCGACCGTCACCACCACGCCCACCGTCACCACGACCCCGACAGTGACGACCACGCCCATCGCCACCCCCACCCCGACACCTGCGGTAACGACTACGCCGCAGCCGGGTCAAATTAATCTGATTATGAATGGCCCTGCGGCTGTGGGTACAGGCGAAACCTTCAGCGTGGAGGTAGTGGCCCAAAATGTGCCCGATCCCGGCCTGTTTGGGGCACAGTTTGAAATCAACTTCGACCCATCACTGCTTTCACTCACCAACCTTCAGCCCCATCCCGACCTGTCTTTTGTGGTCAGGAATGAGGTTGATAATACGCTTGGCAAACTCAGGCTGGTCGCCAGCCGGCAGGGTAACGTGCCCGGCTTGAGCGGCAACGTTGTCCTGCTGACCTTTGAAGCGACGGCGGCTAACACACCGGGGATCGCCACTTTGACCTTTGAAAACGAGAAAATTGGCAACCCCCAGGCCCAAGCCTTCACCATCGTCAGCCAGAACTACACCGTCGCGATTGGCGGAACTCCAACACCGACCCCGGTGACACCCACAGCGACGCCGGAGACACCCACGGCTACGCCGGAAACCCCAACGGTGACACCTGGGACACCAACAGCCACACCTGAAACCCCAACTTCAACGCCTGAAACGCCAACAACGACGCCGGAAACACCGACCGTGACCCCGGAAACTCCAACACCCACACCTGGGACGCCCACGGCGACACCTGGAACTCCCACCCCGACCCCAGGAACGCCGACCCCTTCACCGACTACAGCCGTTGTTTCTGGTCAGGTAGCCTTAGAAGCGCGCGTCAGCGGCAATTGGGCCGGAGCGACTGTCACCGTGAACGACAGCAGTCAAAACGATACGACGGATGCTGATGGCAGCTTCTCTATCGCGGACGTCACCACCGGCGGGCACAGTTCCATCACCGCCGACGCGCCGGGCTTCCTGCCGGCAGTCTGTACAGCCCCCCTGGTAACCGCGCCGGAAACAATCCTGGCCCCAGTCAGTCTATTGAATGGCGACCTCAACGACGATGGGACCATCAATATCACCGACGCCACCACCGTGGGGGTTAGTTTCGGCCTGACCAGCCCCGGTCTGCCGGCCGACCTCAACCAGGACGGGCTGGTTGACATTCTCGATATCATCATCGTCAGCCGGAACTTTGGGCAGAGCGCGCAAGTTTGGGCTTGTCTGCCTTAACCTCTCGCCAGCCCCGCTGAATTAAACGAAATACCCCGGCGCACCCTCAGCGCCGGGGTATTTTTGTTCCAGTACTTTACATAATTGACTTGTTCCCGATTTTATGGTAAGCTGTAGGGAGTGGATTATCTCTGAGGATGGCTTTGCCTGTCCTGCCTTTTTGTTTTGCCTCGCCCCGCGCCGTTTTGCTTCGCCGCCCTCTATAGCTTTGGAGGTTTGATATGCGCTTAACCTACCGAACCACAAGATTTACCTACAAATCATTGTTTGGCTACAGTCTGGTGATTATCGCCTTGCTGCTCGTGGCCGTTCCGGTTTTTGCCACCACCAATGCCGGAGTCAATTTGCTCGATTTTTCCCGCAGCCTCGAAGTCAACAACTCCCCCCAAACAGCCTACACCCTGACCAAAGGAGTGAATGTCAATCACCTCAACCCCGGCGAAGAAGATTGGTACACCTACAGCCGCACCAGCTTTGACGACCCCGCTCTTTCCTGGATTTCGTTGGCCATGCGCTTTGAGAGCGAGGCGATCATCAGCCCGCAGCAGGCTAATTTTGAGATTTTGGCCAGACCGGAAGCCGACACCTGGTTTCAGCAGCCGGCGCCTCCGACCGACCTTCAGGGCACAGGGGTAACCTCGCCGCTTAAAGCCGCCAATCAGAATTTGAACGCCATGTTCTGGACCGGCGAAGTCGCCGAGCAAGAAGTGTATTATGTCCGCGTCTTCAACCAATCGCCCTTTGGTCTTAATTACACTCTGGAAGCCAAAGCCGAGCAGCCTGCCGTCTCCGGGGCGACACCGGCCAGCCTCAATTCGGCCATCAGCGAGGCCGAGGCCCTCAACGCCCGGCAACTTAGTTGGTCGCTGACAGCCCAGGCCGTCGGCAAGATGAATGCCGACGCGGCCGCCCAGTGGATGCAGCAGGCCCAGGCCGTCGGCTGGATTGTTACCGCCGGCACCGCCATCCCCGATGCCCCCCGGCCGAGCGAAGCAGATCCCAACCTGTTGTGGCATTTAACCGCCGAGGCTATTGCCGGGCTGGATGCCGAAGCAGCCGCCCATTGGCTCAATCAGGCCGACTCGCTGGGCTGGCTCTCCATTCCGCTGAACACGCTCAAAAATCCTGCCCTCGATCTGACCCCCACCGAAACCGGCGGTGAGGGGAGCAGCGGCGGTGAGAGTAATGTCCAACCCGCTCCGGCGGTGCCTGCGCCTCCCGAAGAAGTGTATGCGCCGGTCAATATTTATCCCAACAACCCCCTGGAGCTAAATACCCAGCAGGTCAACAGCGGCCGGTTGGCCCCTTATGGCGAACATTGGTACAGCCTGCTGCGCGATGACCTGGATCAGAACAAAATCGAGGACATGGCCCTGACCATGTTCAGCACCCCCAGCGACGGTTTTATTGACAGCCGGGTCAACTTTGAAATCTTTCCGGCCGGCCAATACCATATCTGGGAGCGTGGCGATGCTAATTATATGGAAAACATGGGCCTGGGGCAGTGGGTCTCGCGCGACAAAGACGATCACACGGGCGAACGACTCTGGAAAGGATCGCTGGTAGATGGCGACCGTTATCTGATCAAGGTTGAGAACAATTCGCCGGAAGTGGTAGATTATTACCTCTTCCCCGGTGATATTCAAAACGCGGAACTGGGCAACCCAACGCTGCACCAGGGCAACAGCGCCGCCGGGCGGATTCCCTACAGCCCCTCACCACCCACTCGCCCTAGCCTGCCGCCGGTGCCCGGCGCAGCTCCTCCCGACGCGATTGATTTAAAGATGGGCGTCACCCAGGGTAAGCTAAAAGCCGGACAGGAAATCTGGTACAAATTTTACTACCGCGACTCCTATAACGAGACAACCCCCCAGCACGATTTTAAGATTTTCTTGACCAACACTCCCCTCGATGAAATCCGCGCCCGCCATGCTGATTTTGCCCTCTATGCCGGCAACCAGCTTCAAATTTGGACACGCGGCACGGTCGACAAACTCGAACCCTTTGGGGTCAGCATGCCCTCACCCTATCCTACCGAGGACGTCAGGAGTCTGCAAGTGCTGTGGGACGGCCAGTTGATGGAAGAACACATCTACTACCTGAAGATTTGGAACCACGACATTGGGCCATTGGCGTATGAGTTGGAGGTACAGGGAGGGCCATGAGAAAGCAATTAGCGGATAGCAGATAGCGAATATAAAAAAGGAACCTCGCCCAGAATTGGCGGGGTTTTTTATTGGTCTGTCTTCATTTCGTCCTATTCTCGCCTCATCGCTTCATCCTTTCTTCGCATCCTCGCCTCTTCATGGTAAAATAGGGTCGCCTAAAACCAACTCTTTTTCCTGAGAGAGGTTAGCTCAAATGACACAAAAGACTATCGGCTATGTCAAGCTGATCTGGAACTGTCCCAACTGCGGCTCGCGCAACCCCGGCCCGCAAAAAATCTGCTCCAACTGCGGCTCGCCCCAACCTGACAACGTGAAATTCGAGCAGTTGCCTCAAGCCGAGCTTATCACCAGCGAGGCCGAAATCGCCCAGGCCAAGGCCGGTCCCGACGTCCACTGCTACTACTGCGGCACGCGCAATCCGGCCACCGCCAAAGCTTGCAGCCAGTGCGGCGCCGATTTAACCCAGGCCGCTGCCCGCGAAAGCGGCCAGGTGTTGGGCGCGACTCAAACCGGCCCGGCTCAACCCGTCATCTGTCCAGCCTGTGGCACGCCCAACGATCCCAATGCCTCCAACTGCGTTCAGTGCGGCGCGGCCCTGACCGAACCCAAGCCGGTTAAGCCCTTACCCGTCGCCGCCGCGGCCCCGGCGACCAAGAGCGGGATGCCTCTCGTGGCTATTATCGGCGGGGCAGTCATGCTGCTGCTGATTGGAGCATGCATCTTCTTCCTGGTTCTTTCTGCTCGCACCACGGGAGTTACCGGGCAGGTTGAATCGGTCTCCTGGTCCCGCCGGATTCTGGTGCAGCAATTGACGCCGGTTTCCGGGCAAGACTGGCGGGATCGGATTCCGGCCGGAGCAGTGCTGGGCAGTTGCAGCGAAAGACAGCGCGGCACCGAGAGTCGCTTCACCGGGGAGACACGCGAAGTCTGCGGCACGCCCTACACGGTGGATACCGGTACCGGTTTTGGCGAGGTCAAGCAGGATTGTGAAACGGAAAAAGTATATGAGGATGTGCCGGTTTACGGCGACTATTGCAGTTTTACCGCGATGGTTTGGCAGATGGTGGAGGGTCCCAGCCTGACCGGCAATGACTTGAATGCCTATTGGCCAGACACCAGCCTGTCGAGCGCTAATCAGCGTGAAGCCGGCCGCGAAGAGAGTTACACCATTGTTTTTGAGGCCGACGGCAAAAGCTATACCTATACCACCCCTGATTTCAACGAGTTTCAAAAGTTTCAGGTTGGCAGCCAATGGATCTTGAATGTCAACTCTTTTGGTGTGATCACCTCCGTTGAGCCGCGCCAGAGGCAGTAGGGCTGAGTTTACTGTTACTCGCTCTTTTGGGAACCCGCGTTCCCAATTTCCTTTAACTACCGTTGATTTGACAAAAAATAGTCACAGTGATAAAGTGGTTCCAATTTGTCATACAACCGTACCACCTTACCATCCAACAATTACTTGTTTGCTTTTTCGACAATTACCCTGACGGTTATGATCGTTTTGACATATTAGAACACGTCATGGTAGCATGAGCGTGTTTATTGGTCCTTTTTACGATGAAGAAAGGAGGAACATTACCCACCCAAAAACTCCCCTGACAGCTTATCAAATATCAAAACTGGACAGATTATCAACATCACTGTATCTCTGTAAGGAGGAGATATGAAACGATTTATGTGGATATCAATTATTATTCTGGCTCTGGCGCTGATTGCCGCTCAATGCGGTGCAGCTCCGGCAGCCCCCCCGGCCGAGGAAAAACCCGCCGCCGAAGCGCCTGCGGCTGAAGCACCGGCAGCCACGGAAGAGCCGGCCGCTGAAGCGCCAGCCGCCACCGAAGAAGCCGCTGCCGAAGCGCCAGCCGCCGAAGGCGACACAGCCGGTAAATACCAGATCCCCGCGATTGAAGAAGGTAGCTACAATGTGGCCTTTGTCTACGTAGGACCTCACGATGACGGCGGCTGGTCGCAAGCTCATGATGTGGGCCGCGAGTATGTCGAAGAAAATGTCGAGGGTGTCCATACAGCTTATGTGGAAAATGTGGCCGAAGGCGCCGACGCCGAACAAGTCATTCGCTCCCTGGCCCGCAAAGGCTTCAATATGATCTTTACCACCTCTTTTGGCTTCATGGATGCCTCGGAAGCCGTTGCTAATGAATTCCCCGATGTCAATATTATCCACCTCACCGGCTTCAAAACCAATAATGAAAATTTTGGCAACCTGATGGGGGCGATGGAGAATATTAAATATCTGGCCGGCATGCTGGCCGGCTCGCGGGCCAAGGTGGATGGCAACCCTAAATTAGGGTACATCGCCACCTTCCCTATTCCTGAAGAGTTACGCCTGGGTAATGCCTTCGCCCTGGGCGCCCAGAAAACCTGCCCCGAGTGTACTATGGACGTGCGCTGGATTTTCACCTGGCACGATCCTATTGTCGAGAAAGAAGCGGCTACCTCCCTGTTTGATGGCGGCGCTCAAGTGGTGATGACCGGGGCCGACACCCCCGCTCCCGCCGAAGCCGCGCCCGACGGCAAGTGGGGTATTACGTACGATTACATCGGCAACTGCACCAATCCCCGCTGTCTGACCTCCATGTATTGGAACTGGGGCCCGATCTACGCCAGAATTGTAGAAGAAGGCAAAGCTGGCACCTGGAAGGGCGGTTATGAATATTTCGACGGCGATTCCGGCGGGCTGGGTCTCTATGGCTTTATGGAAGGCGAAAAACCCCAACCCGGCGTTGAGGGCCTGCCCGAAGAAGATATAAAGCTCATCAAGGATACGCTGGACCAAATGCTCAAAGGCGAATTTACCCGCTTTGACGTTTTCAAAGGCCCGATCAAGGATAACCAGGGCAACGTGGTTCTGCCCGAAGGCCAAAGCCTGGAACAGGCCGACCTGGACGGCTTTAAGCAGTTTGGCAGCCCTTGCCAAACCTGCATGTATTGGTGGAACGAAAACGTTACCGCCGAGCTGCCTGAGCTGCAGTAAATTTCTGTTGCTTCCCTGGGCGAGGTCAGACACGGCTTAAACAGCTTGCGCCATCTCGTTCCCAAACTTAGTTTGGGAACGAGATGAGACGCGGCAGAATGGAGTTCGGCCTCGCCCTTCATATTAATTCGAGGTAACTGCTCGGGTGACTGGCACTTAAAAGTACCAGTCACCTCTAACTCAGTTACAACTCAAAAACCTTTTACCTGAGGAGCTTCAATGACTGAACCGCCCTACGCCGTCGAAATGAGAGATATTGTCATTCGCTTTCCCGGCGTGCTGGCTA
>JAHDWA010000015.1:200512-210273 GCA_023382535.1 Anaerolineae bacterium
CCCTACGCCGTCGAAATGAGAGATATTGTCATTCGCTTTCCCGGCGTGCTGGCTAACGATCACGTTAATTTTACTCTGAAACAAGGCGAAATCCATGCCTTATTGGGTGAAAACGGCGCGGGTAAAAGCACCTTAATGAATGCCCTCTCCGGCCTGTACAAACCCACCTCAGGTACGATCAAAATTTACGGTCAAACCGTCCACTTTAACTCCCCCAAAGATGCCATTGCGAAAGGCATTGGTATGGTTCACCAGCATTTTATGCTGGTTCCCACCCAAACCGTGACCGAAAATATCCTGCTCGGCCTGAACGAACCCCGCTTTTTTCTGAATTTGCCTGCCTACGACCAAAAGATTTTGGCCTTGCAGGAGCAGTTCGGCTTGCGGGTTGACCCGGCTGCTAAAATCTGGCAGCTCTCAGTAGGCGAACAGCAGCGGGTAGAAATCCTCAAAACCCTCTACCGGGGGGCCAATATTTTAATTATGGACGAACCGACGGCGGTGCTGGCCCCTCAAGAAATTGACGATTTGATCGCAACGATGCGCACCATGGCCGCAACCGGCAAATCCATTGTTTTTATCAGCCATAAACTCCAGGAAGTTACCGCCGTGGCCGACCGGGTGACAGTGCTGCGTAAGGGCAAAGTAACCGCCGAAGGCCAGAGCATGGAGGGCTTGACCAAAGCTGACCTGGCCCGGCTGATGGTTGGGCGGGGCGTAGTCTTTATGGTCAAGAAAAAGCCCCAGCAGCCCGGCGAGGTTGTCTTGTCTGTACAAAATGTCACCGCCGAGAACGAGAAGGGTCTGCCTGCTCTCCGCGGAATTTCGTTGGAAGTACGCGGCGGGGAAATTTTAGGGATTGCCGGCGTGGCGGGTAACGGGCAGAGCGAATTGGCCCAGGTCATCACCGGCCTGCGGCCTTGTGGCGGCAGTGTCAAAATCAATGGCGAGGAAGTGGGCAACCAGCCGCCCATTGCCGCCATCCGCAGCGGGGTGGCCCATATCCCTGAAGATCGCAGCAAAGTGGGGACCGCTCCTAACCTGAGCATTACCGAAAATACCATTCTTAAAAATTATCGCCACAAACCAATTGGCGACGGCTGGACCATCAATTTTACCTACGCCCGCGAGTACGCCGAGGCATTAAAAGAAAAATACAACATTTTAGCGCCCAATGTGCAGGTTCCCGCCCGTAAACTTTCCGGGGGCAATCTGCAAAAGGTCATTTTGGCCCGCGAGATCTCGGCCCGGCCCAGGCTGATGGTAGCCGTGCAGCCCACGCGCGGACTGGATGTGGGCGCTATCGAAGCCATCCAGACCTTACTTCTGGAGCAGCGCGAGGCCGGAGCAGCCATTTTGCTTATCTCAGAGGAGCTGGAAGAGCTGCTGGCCTTAAGTGACCGCCTGGCGGTTATCTATGATGGTCAGATTATGGGAGTTGTTCCCACCCATCAGGCCGATATCAACGACATTGGCTTGATGATGACCGGCAGCAAAAGGAAGGATTGAAACAGCCCATGTCCACACTGACGACCACCGAGGAAAAGTCGGGTTGGCAATTACCCTACACCCTGACCCTGGAAAAACGAATTGAGGATATTCCCAAATGGCTGCCGGCGGCTACTTCTGTTGGCTCGGTCGTTTTGGCCTTTATCATCAGCGGCTTGATTCTCAAACTCATCGGCGGGCAGCCGCTGGAAGTAGCAAAGTTTGCTTATCAGGCTACTTTTGGCAGTTGGCCTGTTTTTTCAGATACCCTGGTCAAGGCGACGCCGCTGATTATGGTCGGGCTGGCTTGTGCCATTGCCTTTCAAATGAAATTATGGAATATTGGGGCAGAGGGGCAGTTTTATATCGGCGCGTTTGCCGCCACCCTGGTGGTGATGGTCCCGCTGGTCCCCCCTGGCAGCCCCAAGATTGTTGTCCTGGGGGCGATGTTGGTCATGGGGCTGGTCGGCGGCGCGATTTGGGCCTTTGTGCCGGGCTTTCTCAAAGCCCGCTTCCAGATCAACGAAATTATTACCACCCTGATGTTAAACTATATCGCCGTTTTTTGGAACAACTTCTGGATTTTCAATAGTTGGAGCGATGCCGGTTTTCAAATGACCCCCACCTTTGACAAGTCAGCCTGGCTGCCTCGCCTGGCCGATTATGCCCGTGAATATCGAGCCTTTTCCGGCATCACCCTGCATTTGGGGGTGGTTATTGCCTTGGTTGCGACCGTCATTGTCTGGTGGATTTTACGGCGCAGCCGCTGGGGCTACGAAATTAAACTGATTGGCGATAATCCCAACGCTGCCCGCTATGCCGGGCTTAACATTGCCCGCAATATTGTGCTGGTCATGATGTTTTCCGGGGCTTTAGCCGGCCTGGCCGGTATGTCCGAAATTAGCGGCGTCGTCCATCGGCTCCAGGAACGGATTTCGCCGGGCTACGGGTTCAGCGGTATTATTGTCGCCTGGCTGGCCAAGTTGAATCCATTTGCCGTGGTTTTGGTTTCAATTCTCTTTGGCGCACTCATTGTGGCCGGGCGAGAGGTTCAACCGTCGGGTTTATCCTTCATGCTGCAAGGCATTATTCTGTTTATGGTCATCAGCAGCGATATTTTGCTGCGCTATAAGGTGCGCCTGGTAAAACGAGAAGCGTGAAATAGGGAACGTGGTGCGTGTTGCGTATTGCGTAGCTCACTTTCACCCACCACGCAATACGCAACACGTATATTCTTTTGCAGAGAGGCAGAACAAGCTAATGGACCCAATTATCATTCTCCATGCCGGGTTAGCGACCGGCACCATTCTACTCTTTGCCGGCATTGGCGAAATTTTTGCCGAGCGGGCCGGGGTGCTTAATCTGGGTTTGGAAGGGATGATGTTAATGGGCGCGATGGCCGGTTTCAGCACCTCCCTGGCCCTGGGCAATCCCTGGTTGGGGCTGCTGGTCGCCATGCTGGCCGGTGGCTTGTTAAGCCTCTTGCATGGTCTGGTCACGATTCACTTTCAAGCCGACCAGGTCGTCAGCGGCCTGACGCTGACCTTTCTGGGCACGGGCCTGGCCCTGGTTTTTGGCGAGGGACTGACCGGCAAGAATCCGCCCCTGATCCCTAATTTTGACATTCCCGGCCTGGCCCTTATTCCGGTGATTGGCCCCATCTTTTTTGACGATCACAGCCTGTTGGTTTATCTGGGCTACTTGCTCATCCCTCTGGCCTGGTATTACATTTACAAAACCCGGCCCGGCATGCACCTGCGCGCCGTCGGCGAAAAGCCGGAAGCCGCCGATACAATGGGCCTCAACGTTTACAGGCTGCGCTATTTTTACGTCTTTGTCGGCGGCTGCCTGGCCGGCCTGGCCGGGGCGACGATCAGCCTGTCCGTATCGCCGGGCTGGTACAGCGCCCAGACCACCTCCGGTCAGGGCTGGATTGCCGTCGGCCTGGTAATTTTTGCCCAGTGGGACCCGCTGCGCGCCGCCCTGGGCGCCTATCTCTTTGGGGCGCTGCGCCGGGGGATTCTTGACCTGCAAGGGCCACGAACCCTCTTTGGCTTTACCAACCCGCTCTTCATTAATTCCAACTGGGGCTTCTTTTTGCAGATGACCCCTTACATTTTGACCATCCTCGCCCTGATTTTAGGCGCGCGCGCTGCTGCCAGGAAACGCCTGGGAGCGCCGGCGGCCCTCGGCGTGCCCTATATTCGGGGTGAGCGGGGGTTGTAGCCCGATAATGGGTTTATCCGTGAGCATTGCCGGGGCCACCCCGGTGATAACAGCCTATTGAGCCGCACCCTCATGACTGCCAGATTGTTCTGCGCTTGTCTCCTTTTCATTGGGCTGCTTGCCGCCTGTCGGGATGACCGGGCCGCGACAACCACCGACTCCTGGTATAACCCACCGCCGGCAAAAATATACCCGCTCACGGGCTGGCAGGCGTTGGATTTCAAGCGGCTGCATCAAGTCGTCGCCGCCCAGCAGCCAACCGCCGAAAAACTGCTCGAAAACACAGCAGCGTTAGAAATTACCGCGCAGCAGGCAGCCGATTTGCTGGGCCAGCCGCTCCCCGCTGTCCCTGGAACCAAACCTTACCTCACCCGAGCCGTGTACTTAAACCCCGGCGGTTTCTCGGTCTACTCGCGAAACGAACAACTCCTCATTTCCCATGCCTCAATGGGCCACAGTCCGGTACCGATGAAACGGCAAGCCCTGATCCTGCAATTGGCTCAGCCGCCGGTCGAAATATTTGTGACCTGCTCGATGGCAGAGTAAACCTAGTTGGCCAAAATGAATCCTAACACCAAGCGGCTCCTTTTGACGCTTGAACTAAGGCAGCTATAATTCCAAAGCGTTCTGTCAACTTGCCGCCTAACCCGGCGCGAGCGAGTTGGCCCTTTAGCTTTGAGGAAAAGGATAATGAAAATTTCCCAAATTTTGCCTGCTTTCACCCTGTTGTTTTCTATCGGCTTGACCGCCTGCGGGGCAGCGACGCCCGCCCCGCCGTCACCTACCGCCACAACGGTAAGTTTTTTGACCCAGCCTGAACTCACCCAACAACCCACCCAGGTAGTTCAGGCTGAAACCGCCAGCGCGACAACGGTATTACCGCCAACTGCCACCTCCTCAGCCACAGCCCTACCGACGCCCTCCCCCGAACCTTCCGCGACCAGCACTCCCGCGCCGACTTTTACGCCGGTCCCCTCGCCGACCCCCATCCCTTCGCCTACGCCAGAACCGGCCCCGGTGGTCTCCCTGCCGCCCGACTCGACCACCAAGATTAATATCCGCTCCGGGCCGGGAACGGATTACCCGGTGCTCGGCCAGATTGAGCCGGGCCAGAGCGTACCGGTCACAGGCCGAAACCAGGATAATAGTTGGTGGCAAATTAGCCTGGCCGATAACAGCCTGGGCTGGGTTCTTGGGGAATTGGTCCAGACTTCCGGCACAATTGACGCTGTTCCGGTAGCCGCAGCACCCCCGCCCCCACCAACGGCCACGCCCGCGCCCCAAGCGGTAGTAGAGACAGAGGGGAGCAGCCAGGGTGAACAGGGCAGCAGCGAACCGCAGACCCCCGCCGAGTTAGAAGGTCAACTGCGCTGCGGCCTGGATTTCTGCGTTACCTACCAAGCAATGGTGCCGATCTGGGAGAATGGCGGCTGCATCGGCAATCACAGCATTTATGTGACCGTGCTGCAAGGCCCGCCCCCGGGCACGCCCATGGATGGCGTGGTCATCGGCGATACCTTCAACAATATCGAAGTCGCCTCCGGGGATAAAGGGCCGGGAACAGCCGAGGTCACCCTCTGGATGAACAGCATGTCTTTAAAGGTCAAACGGCACATAGACGGCACACCCTATACCAGCGAGGAGAGCTACAGCTTTACCTCCCACGACGAGCTAATCCCCGCTGATGTATTAGCCGCCAACGGCTACTGCGACGGCAGCGTCGAGAAGTGCCGCTGGGCGCAGCAGAACAACCAGGTCTGCCGCGGGCATTACTCCTACCGGGTGACGTTTCATAAGTTTGATTGAGACTGACCGGTAATCGAGGCTTGGCCGAGGAATAAATCGCCCCTGGATGACGTGAGGCCAAAGTATTTGTACTTCCGGGAAAATAATTAAGGCCTTACGGCAGGCCCTATTGATGACCTTTGTCTCTTTGCCGCAGCGACATTTCTATTGTAATCTACAGATATTATTAATTAGTTATTGATGAGAGGATAAAAAATTCTGTATGTCTAACGAATTTCAACCAGAACAACACGAAATGCAATTAGAGAAAACCCATCCCTCGGGCGCCGAAGAGTGGTGCTGCCCCACCTGTGGGCGACGATTTCTGATGCAATGGCCGCCGGCTTACAAAAAAATCATTCTTGAAATAGGCGACGAATATGCGCTGCATAGCGGCGGTAAAGGTGGTTTGCGCCTCAGTCCGCCCCAAGTTAGCGAAGATGAAGAACCTTTGCTATCGGACGAGCTACGTCTCGCCATAGAAGAAGCTTTGAAGAATGTTGATTTCGATGATTGGTCAACGATAATAGATTAGTAAACCTGGAGTAAGCTACCCTCAAGGTAAGCCATCGGGCCAGGCTTAACTGATGGCGAAATGAGGGTTGCCACAGCTTCAAGCCGATAAGCGCCTCGTCCCAGAGGAATGCCTGCCATATTAATCGTCAGCTTTTCTTCGGAAGTGATGGCGCCTTGAGTTTCACCCACTATATGGGTTGAACCATTGCTCAGATTTTTGGCGTAAATAGCTGCTGAATAGGTGAGTGAGCCGTCACTTAACGTTGCCACTCCGGTCAGGTCAAGGGTGAGATGCACGTTGAATGGCTGGCCGTAGTGCAAAATATTGCACGGACCTGTGACATCAACCGGCACAGTTTCCAATTGATGCAAGCGCAGTGAACTGCTCATAGGACTAGCCGAAGTGGCCAGGGTCGGGCTTGGTTCAGCCACCCTGGTAGCTACAGAAGGGGGTTCGGCTATGACCGCACTTACGGAAACTGGTTCACTCTCTGATAGCCGTAGTGCTGCCTGCCTGGTGATAAAACCTACTATGCGAGTCCCGGCCCAACCGGCCCAAGTGTCTTCATCCTTATCCTGAATGTGTGCGATCCGGGTCCGGCGCACATTATTATCCTCATCCAATAACAATTCAATTGTAAATGTCGCATAGTGTTGGTGTGCCCTGGGTAAAGTTTCTCCAGATTGGGGGCCGATTTCTGCTGACTCCGGAATTAGTTTACGAGCTTGACCGGTCCAGTCTTGCTTGGCGATGCGCTCGGCAGACATGCCGGCCAAATCGCTGACTAATGCGGCGATCTCGGTAGGCGCCAGGGCAGCAAGCTGAGCAAAGGTTTGGATACCGGCTTGATGAAGGCGATGTTCAATACCAGGACCAACGCCGGTAATAACTTTGAAGTCATCACCAGTTGGCAGCCGGTCCTCAGCTTTTGCAACGGGTAAATTTTTGCTGGCCATAGATTTTCCCCTCTAAGCTTCAATTTTGGATAGTTAGAATTTCAAGTGCAGCTACCATTTCAGACAGAGACAAATTCCTCTCGAACTATTTGAGTAAGTTGCTCCCGCCAGAGCGTCAACTGCTCTGGCGGGGCAAGTGTGGCGTCAAAAGAAGCACCCTACCGATCAATGGCTATAGAATTGTAAAACCGGCCCTTCGACAAAGGCAGCCATTTCGCCAGGCACCCCCAGGTGAGCATAATTGATGAGCGTCACCAACTTGTAGGTGCCAGCCGCCACGGTGTTGCCCGGAACATCAATGTCCGTGGTGTAGTTGCGCACTAAGGCCGGGGCAGGAGGATTCAGAGGGACAACCCTGGTCGGTCCCACCTGACCTTCAAAACCGGGGCCAATAGACTCAAGAAAAGCTCTCACCGTCCAATCACCGGCAAGCATGGGCGCGGCGGCGCCGCTGATCTGCCAATTGACCCGGATGCGCCAGGCATCTTCAGTCTGGATGATGGTGCTTGGCTGGACGCCAGCAGGGTCCAATACAACTGCGCTTGCAGTTGCAGTCATCGCTGGACCTGTAAATGGATGTTCAAACGGCATTTCTAAATCTCCTTTCAGCTAATTTTGGGTGTACGAGTGGCTCCCGGTGAACCACTTACGTACAATCAACGGCTGTTCTCGAGAACAAACTTATTGATTGGTTAAATTCAGTCTACTATTTGTCATTCAATTTTGACTCATTTTTTTCTCAATTTTCAGATTTCTGAAAAATGAGTTTGATTCCTGCAAATTTGACAGTAAAGTTCCACTGTAGCCGGCATCGGCGACACCTCAAGCTCGCGGGCCAAAGCCTCGACGCAAAGATGATACTGGCGCAGGGCCAGATGCCGTTGGCCCTGATGCAGGTAACAGCGCATCAAGCAACAGTGAGCATCTTCGCGACAATTATCCACCTGCAAAATTTTTTGACAATAAGCAATGCACAAGGCAAATTGTTCTTGAGCGCAGTAGTACTGGCTCAACCGATCCAGAATATCGAGATGAGTGTGTTTCAAATTCTCCCGATGCATCAATGACCAGTCTTCATAAATATCCTCAACTAAAAATTCGCCCTGGTATAAGCTTTCAGCCATCTCATACTCCCTGACAGCTTCAAGCATGCGCCCCTGGCGCTCTAATTGTTGGCCGGTTTCATAACAGCGGCCAAAGGCTTCACTATCAATCCACAACTCCAACTCCGGATTAAAGCGATAGCCGCCATCTTCAGATAAAACATAGGGTAAGTCAGGCGATTCAGTTTGCAGAGTCTGCCGTAGCAAATAGATAGCCTGGTGCAGGTTTCGGCGGGCCGCTTCGGGGTCAACATCGGGCCAAAAAACATCCATCAGAATCTCGCAGTGGATGGGATAATCCTGGTGGATAATCATATATTTAAAGATAGATTTAGATTTATGGCCAAGCCACTTTTCAATGAGTTTCTCATTCTGATAAACCCGAAATGTCCCCAAGCAGTAGATAAAGAGTGATGATGCACTTGGCTTCTTTTGCTCTAGCTCAACTCTAACCGGGTAGTTAACCGGCAACTCTGTTTTTACAGGGGTAGGCAGGGCTGGCACTGCTAGATTGGGCAAGTGAAAAGTTGACTCCCACCCCAGTAAGCGCTGAATGCGTCGCCACAGAGGGTGTAGGTCGCGCTCAGAGCGGTTTAACTCGCCGGTGGGCATAGTGACTACTGGGGCTTGCTTTGCCGACAATTCAAGGATGTACTCTTCTCCAACGAGTTCAAGCAGAGTACAAAGCAGTTGTTTCAACTCCAGTTCACGTTGACCAGCCTCTTGATAGGCTTGCCAGAACCATTCAGTCCCCGCTTGGTTTTGCTGACATGCCAGGCAGATTTGGCGGATTGCGGCCAGGGTATCGGCCAGAAGCACGTTACCGATCTGCTCACATTCTCTTTGTTTTTGAGCGAGAAATTCAGCCACTAACTCGTACTGAGCCTGCTTGAGCAGGTCGCGGGCTGAGCGCCAGTCAGCTTGGCTCTTTTCTGACCAAACATAATTTGGCTCTTTCCTGGACACGATGGCCATAACCCCTCCATGCGTTCCACCAAGTTGACCCGGTTGTGCCGGCCGCAGCAGTGTACCCTCGCAAGTATCTGCGCAGGTTTGCCGCGAAAAACCTGTCCGGCATAGAGAGCCACCCGGCAGTGAGAACCAGTTAACTCGATATTCAGGAAATATAGCATTAAAGTTCATTGACCCGGATAGAGGTCAAAGAGGCAATTCTTGAGGTGAAACGAAACTGAGGAGATATTTGGAGCAATTTGTTGGAATTGTTAAAACTATTATAGCACAAAAATAGGCCGGTGAACCTTAATTTCATTGCAAAATAATTTGATTTGCAGTAATTTAGAGGGGAATAGAGGGGAAGCACTCCTCCTAACCGGCTTAGCAGGCTTGAAAAAAATTGGGGCCCTGGTTACAATATATTATGTCAGTATGGTCGAGCAGGAAGGGAGGTCGTTTTGAAGGATTATCGTTCGATCAGCAGGATGGCTGGGAGCAACTTTAACCGCCTGATTCTTCTCCTCAGCCTCAGCCTTTGCCTCAGCCTATCCCCCCCCACCGCCCGCGCTCAAGAATCCCCCATTACCGCCAGCGTCAACAGTACCCACTTTTCCACCGATGAACTGGTCATTTTGAGCGTCACCGTCACTGATGACTCACCCTTGCAGCCCCGGCCAATTTTGCCCCGCCTCGACGGGCTGGCGGTCGTTGATCTGGACATTTCCACCGACG
>JAHDWA010000016.1 GCA_023382535.1 Anaerolineae bacterium
TGCCTTAAAATGCGTACCGTTTAGCGTTACATACTTTATGTTGATTCTTTCCCTCGGAGGAGCATTAAGACTTGACCGCGAACCTCAAAGGTTGAGATCTCTATACCTCGGGAAAATAGACAGAAAGCTCGGAGGAGCATTAAGACCGACGGGAACTTTTTTAATAATTTCATATTCTTTTCTCGGGAAAATAGACAGAAAGCTCGGAGGAGCATTAAGACTTGCTTCCAGGCGTTTCATAGCCTGGTGGGGATCCTTTGCCGCGGCGGGAAAATAGACAGAAAGCTCGGAGGAGCATTAAGACCGGTTGCCGGCCGCCTTCCCCATGGGCTTGAAAATGGGCAGTGGAAAATAGACAGAAAGCTCGGAGGAGAGGGTTGGACCAGGAAAAGCTGGTTACAGGTAGGTTACGAGTGGGTTACGTTTAAGCGTAACCAGGTTACGTTTGAGAGAAATTGAAGCGTAGCTACCTGGAAATAACTCATTAACAACGGAATTTAGACGGTTTTGGCCGGTAATTTGGCTTGATGGGGTCTGAACGAGCCATTTTCCCGGCCACAGACCCCGGCTCGACCAATTCCTTGACGGCAGCATTAAAACTTTCTCTGAGCGAGAGGTTGTTAGAGCAAAGATGACTCCAGTTGAGCCGGAGTTGACCAGTCTCATCAGCGCGGGCACCAATCGGCCATTAAGACAGGCAAGCTTGGTGATACAGGCGGAACGAAGATCGGCCTATGGTCAAGCGTATGTTTGATGGCCTGGCTAGACTGGTCACAGGTTTTTTGATAAAAATATGGCTCTTCAGGCTGATTTTCGCTCAAAAAGAGAGCCTAACGAGCCTAAATTCGAGCGTAACCAGCTTTTTCCTGGTTACGTTTTCCACTCGGCTGGTTACGAGTGGGTTACGGGTAGGTTACGTTCAAACGTAACCAGCTAAAAACCGAGTCCAACCCTCTCGGAGGAGCATTAAGACCCGTTTTTAACGACGGTTTCTTTCACGTTGCTGGAATGGGGGAAAATAGACAGAAAGCTCGGAGGAGCATTAAGACTAAAGCGGTAGATGTCGCCCTCGGAAAAGCCCTGGGTTAAAAGGTAAGGGAAAATAGACAGAAAGCTCGGAGGAGCATTAAGACGTGACGGTTGACAGCTCGACTTTTTCATTGTCCATCATCTCTGAGGAAATAGACAGAAAGCTCGGAGGAGCATTAAGACCCAGCGCCGCGTTAAACGCCCCGGCCAAAATCTCAAACCGGAGGAAATAGACAGAAAGCTCGGAGGAGCATTAAGACTCCCAGATTGGCCCACCAGATATTATCAATTTTACTCGCGTTGAGGAAATAGACAGAAAGCTCGGAGGAGCATTAAGACACTTCTCCCCGAAGGGAGCTTCCCCGGTCTCAATCCATTGTGAGGAAATAGACAGAAAGCTCGGAGGAGCATTAAGACGCCCTAGGGAATTCCAAATGGCTTCCTGCACTTCGGGAGGAAATAGACAGAAAGCTCGGAGGAGCATTAAGACTTAGTTACAACATAGTCGGCTTCGCAGGGGATGCAGGAGGAAATAGACAGAAAGCTCGGAGGAGCATTAAGACACGCAGAGTTTTGATCTGCCCACGTGGTGGCTTTGGCCAGAGGAAATAGACAGAAAGCTCGGAGGAGCATTAAGACCTCCAGAGTGGCGGCCCCTGTATGGAATTCCTGATTTTGAGAGATGGAGGAAATAGACAGAAAGCTCGGAGGAGCATTAAGACACCACTTGCAGCGCAATTCCTGAAAATATTTGGCTTTTCGGAATGTGTCAAGCATGGCGAGACAACTCTGAACAGAATTTAATGTCCAAAAAGGTTTGATCCGCCTGTGCCCAGCGCCAGGCCAAGTATAGCCGGGTGCTCGCCCGCGTCAAGGGACGCTAGCGCTTGGCCTGCGGCCACCCTTGACCCGGTCTGCGCGCCCGGCTGGCCTGAAGCTGACGCTGGGCCGGCGGGGGAAACAAGCTTAAGGGTGTTTACCTGAGCCTGGTTGCCCGGTAGGAGGATCGTTTTAGACTGAGGTGGGTTAATCCAAACCTCTGTCGGTAAAGTCGCCACTTGGGGGCGACCCTGAACAAATCGTTCCGGATGAGCGACATAGGCTGCCTGCAACACCAGTTGGCGGCGATCCAAGATCAGGGTGGCCTGACCGTAGTGAACACTGGCCGGGGTCAGCAAGCCCAGACGACTATGGTAAAACTGGTGATTATACCAGGGAAAGAAACCTCTGACCCAGGTTTGGGCCTCCTGATATGAGCCAAATCGACCGGGAAAATCAGGCTGGTACTTTAAGGTTTTGAAATGGGCTTCCGAGTAAGGATTGTCGTTAGGCACGTGGGGCCGGGAATGGCTCGGGGTAACGCCCAGATCGGTCAACAATTGGCTGACGGTCTTGGCTTTCATGGGCGCGCCTCGGTCAGCATGCAGGGTTAGCTGCTCGCGGCTGATGCCCTGCTTGGTACAACTTTCGACAATCAGTCGTTCGGCCAGGTTAGCCGCCTCCTGTTCAGCCAGGAGCCAACCGACGACATAGCGGCTGAAGATGTCGAGGATGACATACAGGTAGTAATAGTGCCACTTGGCTGGCCCTTTGAGTTTGGTAATATCCCAACTCCAGAGTTGGTTAGGTCCGGTGGCGACCAATTCTGGCTTAGCATAGCGGGGATGCTTCAGTTGGTTGCGCCGTTCGCGGACTTCGTCGTGCTCTTTCAAAATTCGATACATGGTCCGCCAATGACACAGGTAGATCCGTTCATCTATTAAGGTGGCGTAGACTTGTCGAGGCGGACAATCCTGAAATCGCTCGCTGTTGAGCACCGTTCGGACGTGGGCTCGCTCTTGCGGGCTTAAGGCTCGGCTTGGCCGGGGACGCGGTTTAAGCGGCTGTTTGGGGTGGCGCGCCCGGTACAGTCGGCTGCGGGGCACATTCAGGACCTGACAGGCGGTGGTTACGCCCACCTGGGGAGCGAGCTGTTCAACCGTCTGCATCAGTCGCTCCCGTCCGGCTCGGCTGTCGTTAAGCCCAGCAGTTGAGAAAGTTTTTTTTGCACCGCGATGATCGTTTCGGCCTGTTCCAGTCGAGCTTTTAGCCGCTCGTTTTCCCGCTGTAACCTGGCTAACTGGGCCGCCTGTGGCTCAGGCTTACGGCCCCGCTTTTTGGGGCCCAGCCCTTGTAATTGGCCGTGGCTCCGTTGCCGCCGCCACGTCGTCAGATGCGATGAGTACAAGCCTTCCCGACGCAGCAGCGCCCCGACTGCACCGGCTTCGGCACACTGGTCTACTTCTTCCAGTATCCGCAGCTTGTACTCGGCGGTAAACCGACGTCGTTTGGCTCCTAGCGTCACCTCTGGATCAGGTACTTCGCTTGACCGGTGACCATTCATTTGGATGATACCTGTTTTTTGCTCAGACAATTTTATACTCCTCCGCCCACTAGATTCTACACTAATTTTTCGGGCAGAGTTGTCTCACTCATTATGGCACAGCGGGTTTTGTGAGGAAATAGACAGAAAGCTCGGAGGAGCATTAAGACTCCCGAAGTTTATCACGGCAAGCTTGCTCAGACTCAAGATCTTTGACACGAGGAAATAGACAGAAAGCTCGGAGGAGCATTAAGACACATTGTGTACTATCCCCACTCCCATAACGATAACAGTTGAGATAGCCGCGCGAGGAAATAGACAGAAAGCTCGGAGGAGCATGAGCAAATGATGTTGACCAGTTTAATCTTACACCTGCAATCGCCGGCTGAGGCGGCTCTGCCGGCCAATTTGGGCCGGGCGGGACAGTCGCTCTTACTGCGTCTCATCGGAGCACGGGACGCGGCCCTGGCCCAGGAACTGCACGAGGCGGAAAAGGCCAGGCCCTACACAGTCTCGAATCTGGTGCTGGGCAAACGGGCCGGCGGCAGCCTGCATGCGCAGGCGGGCCAGACCGGCTGGCTGCGCTTCACCGGGCTGAATGAGGCTGTCAGTGGTCATCTGGCTGCGCTGGCCACCCAGCCGCCGGAGTCGGTGGAATTGGACGGCCATCCTTTCAAGGTGAGTGGAGCCACCCTGGACCCGGCCATCCACCCCTGGGCGGGCCAGATCAGCTACCAGGATTTGGCCGCGCCTTACCTGCTGGGGGGCCGCGAGAGGCTTAACTCGACCCTGCGGCTGGAGTTTGCCTCGCCGACGACCTTTCGCAGCCAGGGGCGCTACCTGCCCTTGCCGGAACCGGAATTGGTCTTTGGCAGCCTGCTGGATCGCTGGCAGACCTTTGCGCCCATCGCCCTGCACTCCGACACCCGCCGCTTTGCCGCCGAAGCCGTGGCTCTGAGCCGCTATGAGCTGCGCACACGCGGGATGCCGTATGTCAAGCGAGGGGTAGGGGGCAGGGGAGAAGGGGCGATGCACTACCCGACCATCATCGGTTTTACCGGACGGGTAGTTTTCGCCGTGCTGAACCGGGATCGTTACTGGCTCAACGTGCTCCATCTGCTGGCCGCGTTTTCATTTTACAGCGGCGTCGGTTATCAAACGGCGGCGGGGCTGGGGCAGGTACGGCTGGTGGAGTCAGGTCAGAGCGAAAAGCAGCGTTGACCTTGACCCAAAACAGTCTACTGTTGCTTTTACCCCCCGGATAGTGACTCGGCAACGGGCCGCCACCTCCCGGATTCCCCTCCGACATTTGTCCGACCGTGGTCCGACCGGCTTTCAAGTGGAATTAACCGACCGGGACTTTTCCCGGCAGCGGTCCGACTGTCTGACCTCCCCCCGGCCTCCCCCGGATTTCCCCCTGATCTCCGCTCTGCAATTTTCAGCCATCCAGCCCAATCTTGGGGGAGAGCTTGACCTCTCCCCTTCTCCGCCCGACAGCGCCCGGATTGCCCCGCAACACCAGTTTGACATTCGCCCGACATCGGTCAAGCCCATTCTGGCGGCGCAGGCATCCCGCAAAAATCGGCTCAATTTTTGACCTGCTCTCCTTGCTCTGTTCCTCGTTAGCCAGTCGGCGCTGCCGACCCTGCGTCGATTGGGCTATTCAAAAACCCCCCAATATTAGGGGTTGACGGTCAGAGTGATTGGCCTTACCCTATGGGGGAATAAATTCATATTGCCACTTCACCCTCCCGATGCCCTTTTCCCGAGCATCGTATTGACCCCGCTTCTGGCGGCAGTGTGTACCTTCCCGGCAGCTCTTCTTTTTGAGAGCGCCACACTCTCCCCACTTTGCCCAGGCAGACAGAACGGCCCGTGGCCTCACCCGCGTTTACCGCGCGGCGCAAGGACTGTTTCGATTCGTATGCCCGGCAAAGTTCTTGTCTTTCTGATCCCATTCAACAATAAACACCTCCAGGCTACCCAATGGATTTGATGGGCATCAGTCGGACCATTGACCACGCGGTCTATACCTTGCTCAACACCCTGGCCATGATCCTGTGGCGACTCGACGCGGCCCTCCTGGGTGTGTCTATGCTGGGCTACCGCACCCAGGATTGGCTGACCGGGCCGGAGGGCGGGGTCTGGTTCCTGCTGGCCAAACTGGCCGGGCCGGAGGGGTTGATCAACCTGGCCGTCTGGCAGGCATTTTTGCTCCTGGCCGTGACTCTCTATGGCTTTTCGCTCCTCCTGCGCATCTTCGGGGTGCAGGCCGTCAATCTGCCCCGGCTTTTCTTCTTTGCGGTGATGGCCTATACCTTCATCAGCCAGGGCAGCGAGCTGCTGCGGGCCGCCGAAGCCTGGCGCAGCGAAGCGGGCAGCTATGCCTATACCCTCCTGGCCGGCGAAAGCGGGCTGAACATAGATCTACCCGGCGTCACCCCCAGCAGCGACGAGCCGCTGCTGCCACCCCAGGACCTGGACGGTCAGCCCCCTTTACGCGGCTGGGAAGCGGTAGCCACCTCCTACTTTCTGGCTGACTCAGCCGAAGAGTTGCACAGCGCGACACCGCCGGCTGCTTTTCTGACCGCCTACTGTCTGTACGACCCCGGCCAACCCCTGAACGAACAAAGTGAAGAGAACAGCGCCGGGTGCAGCCCACGCAAGGCCTGGGACGAGTGGCAGGAGATCCAAATCAGCGCCCCCATCACCCAGGTTTGGGGCATCCCCCTGCCTGTAGATGTCGCCATTGACCTGCCGGTCTTCCAGGAGCATCCCGAAAACCGGCAGTTGGGTTTGCGCCAGGCCCAGGCCGGCCTCGCCCGGCTGGCCCTGGGACCGGTCGTGGCGCTGTACCCGCTGGTGGAGTCAAGCGTCAGCCTGATGCTGGCCCTATCTGCCAGTTTCATCTATCTTTCGCTGCCCATCACCCTGCTCTTTGGCTTCTTTTTATATACCGAATCCATGGCCACCCGGCTGCTGCTGCAGCTCATCAGCGTGTTTATCCGCACCCTCATTTTGCAGGGATTAGCGGCGCTGTTTCTGCTGCTGCTGGTCGGGGTCTCGGCGGCCCAGGCTGGACTGACCGTTTACCTGGGACTGGTTGGGGTAGGTCTGCTCGGCGGTTTTTTCCTGATCCGGCTGGCCAACGAAACGATGCGTGACACGTTGACCCAATCATTGGGGGCCGTAGGCAGCGTCTGGATGGGTGCGACAACGGGAGTGTTGGGCCAGGGAGCACGGCAGCCGGCTCAAGCAGCGTTGGGCGCGGCCAAACTGGCCGCCGCCGGGGTGGCCATGGCAGTAACCGCGCGAAGTGTCGGGGCCTGGCAATCGCTGGATGTGGTTGCGCCGGCTGGCGAAGCAGCCCGGAGCGGGCTGGCTGACCTGCGGCAAGGCGCGCCCCAGCCTATGGAGCAGTTCGACCAGAAACTCCAGGGCACGATACCAGCCCCATTGGCCCGGCTGGCCGCGAACAGTACCGCTAGCCAGGACAATTCAACAGCCACCCCAGCGGCTCAACCGCCGGTTCCTCTGCCGGGAACCTTGTGGCCCGCTTCAGGTGGTCGGATGGCAACTGTCTCGGCCGCCCCATCGCCCTTTATGGCTTCCCCCGCAACCCCTCCACCGACTAACACCCTTGAGTCGTCTCCTCCTTTAGTGAACAACATAGGCGCAGCGGTCTACGGGACCGTCGAGCAACCAGACCGGACTGTGGAGCGCTGGGCTGAACAGGTCTACCAGGCCCGCGCACGGCGCGGCCAGGGCCGGCAGCAGGCTGCCGAGACCGGCAAACTCCTCCTGGGGGAGGAACTGGCGGGCGAAGCGAGCGGGGCAATGGCCCGGCACAGCCTGGCCGAAACCCGGGCGGTGTTACAAGCCACGCGCCAGTCTGCGGTCAACCTACCACCCGAGCAGTTCATTAGAGCTGACGGCACGATAACCCAGGCAGGGCTGCAAGCCGTGCAAGCGCAGTTGGACCCGGCCTCCGCCGCAGCCTTTCAGGGGAAACGAGGCCAGCGCGACCTGGCCGCACTCATGGCGGCGGAACTCAGACCCCGCAAAGAGGTTGAGCCGGAGGCGTTCCGCCAGGCCGCTGCCCGGGCCGCCGATGGGCGCGGTGAACAATCTCCCGGACGGACCGTGCCACGGGCGTTGGGACTAGACCCGGCGGCAGCCGGCGCGCATTTTGCCGGCCTGAACCGCTTCACCCGCCTCAGCGAACAGGCTGGACTGACGCCGGAGCAGCGGCAGCAGCTTTTGCAGGAAGTCGCCCGGACCGGGCAGGTCTCGACCGGACTGCGGCAGGAATTGGAAGCATTGGTGCAGCGCCAGGGGCGGGTCGGGCCGAAACTGGACGACGTCATCAGCAGCGCCCGAGCCCTGCCGGAAACCTTGAACGGGCCGCAGCGCGTCCACTTACCCGAAGCCGCCGCGCCGGCCAGCCCGGCCACAGTCCCACCTAAAAAAAGTGACCAGAAAAAAGCAGTTCGACCCCTCCGGCGACCGGCTGCGCTCAAAGAAGAAATCGAGCTATGGCAACCAACCAAGTAATCATCTGGACAACCGGCCTCCTGGCCGCGTGGCTCATAGGTGCCGCAGCGGTCCAGGCCCAGCAACCAACGCTTGAGCCGCAGCCCGTCGAACCGACGGCCACCCTGCCGGTTCAACCGGCCGAGGCAACGCCGACCGACACACCAACTGCGATTCCAACAGGTACGCCCACCGGGGTCCCCACCGACCTGCCAACCGCGACTCCAAGTGCGACCGGCGCCCCGGCGGCTACTTCGACCTTTACGCCTACACCAACCGCTACCCCAACGGCTACCCCGACGGCCCTATGGCCCACTGACACGCCCACGCCGACCGCCACCTGGCCGGCCACACCCGCCTGCGCGGACAGGGTCGAACCCAACCCCCAGCCGGGCAGTGGCCCGCCGCTGCTGATCAACCAGGCGGTGAATGATTTGACCCTTTTTCCTCGCGGTGATGCCGATTTTTTTACCCTCTGGGGCAAGGCCGGCAAATACTACCAGGTCACGACCACCACGACCGAGGGGGTGGATACGCGGGTGCGGGTGTTCGACCCGACCGGGACCCTTGTGGCCGAGAATGACGATTACACGCCGGGCAACCCGGCCAGCCGGACCACCTTTATGGCCCCCGGCGAGGGCTGGTTTGCCGTGGCCGTAGACTCGCGAGCGCCCACCGACTGGGGCTGTCGAACATACAGCGTGACCGTCATTGACGTCTCGCCGCCCACCCCCACGCCAACCGCCACGCCGGGGCCACCGCCGACCTCGACCCGCCCGGCCACCCCGACCCCGCCGCCGACGGCCATTCCAGGCGAGCAGATGTATGACGCCTACGAACCCAACGCCGAGTTCGGCACGGCGGCCAACATCGGGGTGGGGCAGACGCTCAACCTGAACTTCAATCCCTACCCGGCCGGCAGCAACGCCGTAGATAATGACTTTTTCCGCCTTTATGTGAAAGCAGGCGATCGGCTGTTGATCGAAACAAACAGCCTGGCCGAGGGGGTGGACACGAATCTAATTCTCTATCGGGGTAATAACCTGGCCCCGCTGCTGGGCAATGACGACTGCCAGCCAGGGGAACGGCGCAGCTGCCTGGAGTGGTCGCCCGATTATACCGGCCTGGCCTACCTCCTGGCCGGGCCGGTGGGCACGATCCCGGAGGCGGTGGCGGCCGGCTCGCGGGCCTACAACCTGAGCGTGACCAACCTGTCCGGCCAGGCATTAACCCCGGAAGCCGCCGGCAGCCAGGCGACCCCGGCGGCGTACGGCCAGCCGCTGCCCTGGGCGGTTACGCCTGTGTCGCCGACACCGAGCGGCTTACTCGGCGGAACCCCGGCCTGGCCGGGGGGAGCAACTCCGGCTACCCCGACGGCGGTCGTGGGGGTGCGGACCTATTCCCTGGCACCGCTTACGCCCACCCCCTTGCCCCGGCAAGGCGTGACCGTGCAGTTGACTATTTACTACGACGAAAACGACAACCGGGGACCCGATCCCAATGAAGGGATCGCCGGGTTGAGCATCCGGGCGTTGGACAGCGTCACCAACCAGGCTATCGCCCAGACCTTTACCGACGCCTACGGCCACGCCATGCTGGCAGTCGCCGCAGCCGGCGAAATCCGCCTGAGCGTGCCTTACCTGGGCTACAACCAGGCCATTCAGCCGCCGGGCAAACAGCTCTTTGTCCGGCTTAATCCGATGCGTCTGCCCAGCCTGATTCCCTGAAGGAGATATTGCGTCCAATGAGTGGTACCTACGCCGAATTGAGCGGGGAAGAGCTGAGCCAATTTCAAACTTTCTATCGAGCCAGACTCGCCCACACCCTTCGTAAAAGGACTGATGCCATCGAGGAGGCGGAGGAGCTGGAGTTTGCCCGCGATCTGCTGCTGGCCGCTCTGAACGAAGGCCTGACGCCGGGCGCAGCCGGGGAAGAGTCCTACCTCAAGCCCGACGCGACCGACTGGACCGACCCGGCCACCCTAGCCGCAACCCAGGCCGCCACCGGAGGCAAGCTCCCCCGTTTCGGCGGAGGGCGGTTAGCAGCCAAAGAGATGTGGCAGACAGCGGGCGCCCTGCTGGCCGTGTTAGCGATCCTGTACTGGCAGTTCGGACCGTCGAGCTGGAGCGCTACCGAAGGAGTCACCCCGGAGGCCACCAGCGAGGCCGGCGGCCGGGTCACGCCTACCCCTATCCCCACCCTGGAGTCAGAACTGCTGGCCAATATTGTGGATGCCGCCGGGGTCAAAACCGGGCTGGTCGCCCCGCGCACTCTTGAAATCAAAGGGGTCAGTTTTGTAGTCCAGCCGGTCAAAATCACCGCCGGCGACTGGCCGCCGCCGGACGACGAGCGAGCCGCCAGTTGGGTCTATGGTACGGTCATCAATTACGTGATGGGCCTGGAAGCCACCCCGGCCAACAAGCAGCTCATCGCCTCGCTGCGGGCCGGGGACGAACTGCTGCTGCGGATGAGCACCGGGCCGGCCTTCCACTTTGCCTTTGTGGACGCCGTCCGGATCGCCCCGCAGGCCTCGGAACTGTTTCGCCAGGCCCGGCCGGGGCTAACCCTGGCCCTCTTGGAGGACGGGGAGCAGCCGGACCGGGCGATTGTCCGGGCGGCCTACCTGCCGGAGTCCGAAGTGGCGGGCGCGGACGCGGCCCGGACTATCACTGTCGGGCAGGCAGCCGATCTGGACAGTTTACGCTTAACCTGCACCGGCAGCGAAGTCCAGGCGCCGCCCGGCCAGCTCTATCTGGCGGTCTCTTACCGGCTGGAAAACACCGGCCTGCTGCCGCTGCTGACCGGCACGTTCTCGCACCGGCTGACGGCGGGCGGCCTGTCTCTGCCGCAAGCCCCGGCCACGAACGAGGCCTGGCCGGCCACGATCCAGCCCGGCCAGGTTTTAAGCGGGACGCTAGCTTACCTGGTCCCGGAGACCGCAGCGGGCCAGTCCCTGACCTGGTCCTTTGCCGCCAGCCCGGCCGGCCCGGCGGTGCAGGTCGCCCTACCGCCCGGTCAGGGCCGGTTGAGCGCCGAGGTCAGGCTCAAAGAAGCCGTTTTCCACGACGGGGTCCTGCTCGTCACGTTCAGCCTGACCGCCCCCTCCATCCGGGGCCTGGAACTCTCGGCTGCCGATATTGCTCTCAACGGAGCAAGCGTCCATCCTGTCGGCAATTACTTCCCCTGGCAGATATCACCCGGCGGCAGCCAGGAGTTCACCCTGCTCCTCGCCCCTTCGGCCAGCCCCGTTCGGGTCGAGTTGCTAAACCAGGGCTTTGAACTCACCTATTAACCTGACTATCTGACGACTGACGACTGACTACTAACTATCTGGAGAAAAACAATGCAACTTCCGTTACGCTTCAAAATTGAAATCCGCTACCCCACCCTCCGGCTGCTGACGCTAATTGTTGTCTGCGGTATCCTGTTTTTGGCCCTGCCGGCCCTGGCTCAGGACGGTGTGGGCGGGGCCCTGGAAGGAGTGGTCACTAAAATCACCGATCTGATCAAGGGACTGACCCTGGTCGTCGGAGCATTGGGCATCACCCTCTGGGGCTTTGGCAAAGTTGCCCGGCCCATCTTCCCCGAAATTGCCAGCCTGACCGGCCAATATTTCAACAACTTCATCGTTGGCGTGATCGTGGTCTACCTGGCCGCCGAAATTGTGGACCAGGTCGCCGCCGCTGCCGGAGCAGGGGGCGGATGATACGTGATGCGTGACCCGCACCTGCGGTGGGGCAGGTGTACGTGAGGATTTTACGCATCACGTATCACGCATCACGCGTTACGACTAAGGGGAAAAGGCAGAGAGACGTTCCAATGAGTTACTCCCAACTGATCCAGTTCAAACGGCTGGAAGAGCGAGCCTTTATCTTTCTGAACGGACGGCAGCTTTTGTACGGCGTCCTGGGCGGTTTTGGCGGAATGGCCCTGGCCAACAAATTTCACCTGAACGGCCTGCCCTTCTGGCTGGCCATCGGGCTGCTGGTCGGCCTCGGCTTGACCGCCGGGTCCCAGTTCCGCGGACTGTATATCTACCAGTACCTGCAGCTGATGGCCCGCACCGCCCTGAGCCGCAACCGCCTGGTCCGGGCCGGCGACCTGTACCACCGCCCGCTCGAACAGGACGCAACCTATGTCCTGGGCGCGCCGGGCGGCCAGGCCCTGGTTTTACGCCAGGCTCCCCGCAGCCGCCAGGTAGTCCGGCCAGCAGGCGGGCCGGCGGTCTACGCGTTGCAGCCGGTGGACCTGGCCCAGCACCCGGTCCAGAGCCTCCGCCCGCTGTTGCAGCGCTGGGCCGGTTTCTGGGCCGGTGCCCGCCCGCCCCTGCGCCTGGTGGTCCACTCGCGGCCCTTTCACGCCGGCAGTGTGGTCGAGGCAGCCCGGGCGGCCAGCATGCGCAGCGAAGCCCGCTGGCGAGCGCAGGGACTGCGGGGCTACAGCCGCTTCCTGGAACAGTTGACCCGCGAGGCGGCCATGTACCAGGCCGAACACCAACTCCTGGTCTGGGCCAACAGCGAGACCGAGGCCTACGCCACCGCAGCCAGCCTGGCCAGCCACCTGGGCGTTTCGGCCCGCCCGGCCGAACTCACCCCCTTGGTCAAGGACGAGTACGAGATCGCCTTTGACCACCTCCGCCCGCTCGACCCCCGCCGGCCCTACCTCATCCTGCTGGCCAGCCACGAGTTCAGCGGCGAGTGGAGCTGGGTAGATCCCCTGGTGACCTTATTACGCCAATCCTTTTCGGTCTCGCTGGTCCTGGATGTCGAACGCAACCTGCCCAGCAGCAGCGCCTTGAAAGAGCTGGTCAAGTACGAAAATGTGCTGCTGGACGTGCTCAACAACAACCGCACCGGGCGCGACCCCAAAGCCGAGGCCGCCCTCCAGGACGTGCAGTTGGCCATGGCCCGGGCCAATGCCGGGCTGAGCCTGCACTTCAGCACGGTCGTCGTGGCCGTCCATGGCGAAACCCTGGCCGAAGCGAGACGCAACGTCGAGGCCGTTCGCACACTGACCGCCGCCCGGCTGGCCCTGGTTGTTCTGCCCGGCGGCCAGGGCGAACTGCTCAAGTTCTTCAGCGAGACCCGCCGCCGCGACATCAAGCTGCCCGAGATCTCGCACAACCTGACCAGCGACGGCATGGCCGTGGCCAGCGGCATCCTCGGCTTTCGCCGCCGCAGCGAGACGGACGGCATCTTCTGGGGGGTCGGCTCCTCCGGCGGCAGCGACACCTATCCCATTTTCTGGAACGGATTCGGCAGCGACCCGGACAAACCGGCCGCGTTTCACGGCCTGTTCCTGGGCAAGTCAGGCTACGGCAAGACCGTGGCCCTGAACGCGCTGCTGTACCGGCTGGCCCTGCTCGGGGTCCAGGTGATCCTGATGGAGCCGCAGGGCCACTCGCGCCGGCTGGCCGCCCTGGCCGGAGCCGGGGCCAGCTACAACCCCCTCTCGCTGCGCTCAATGCAGCTCAACCCGCTGGACCCGGTCTCAGATAACCTGAGCGAACAGAAGAGTTATGTCATCAGCCTGGCCCGGCTCATGCTCAAACAAATAGATCCGGAGCGCCGGCTGACGATGCAGGAAGCCGGGCTGCTCGACGCGGCGTTGGGGCTGGTTTACGACGGGCTGGACGATCCCCTGCACACCCCGACGATACATGTGCCCCGCCTGGAGCAGTTGTGCCAGCAGCTCAAACGGCTGGGAGCCGGCCAATTGGCGGCTGACCTGGACCTCAACTTCGTCGCCGGCAGCCTGGGGGCGGTCTACAACCGCCCGACCAACCTGGACGTGGCCCTCGAAGCCGACGTGGTCACTTACGATTTCAAGGACATCCCGGCCGAGAACCGGACCCTGATCTACACCCTGGTCCTGGCCCGGGTGCAGCGGACGGTGCGGGTGTTGGGCCGGGTGCGGCGGCGCATCGTAGCCATTGACGAATTTGGCTGGCTGGCCCAGGAACCGATCCTGGCCGAAACTGTTTCGATGTGGATCAAGACGTTTCGGACCTTCGGCTGCGGGGTCTGGGTGGCCGAACAAGACCTGGTCCGGCTGACCGGGGGCGCGGCCACCGGCGATCTGTCAGGCCATTCGATCATCGGCAACAGTGTCTTTGAGCTGTTCTTTCATCACGAGCCGTCGGCCGCCGACCTGGTCGCCCGAACCTTCCCCAATGTCGCCCCCTACCGAGAGATGCTGGAGAGCTTTCCCCGACCGCAGGACACCGGGGTATCCGAAGCCATCCTGCGCCTACCCGACGGCGGCGCCTATCACCTTTATATGCTCCTGGCCGGGGCCGAGCAGGGGCTCGTCGGGAGTTAGAGGGAAGATGGAAGATAGCAAGAAGTTCTTTTCTTCCCCCCGTCTACCGTCTACTGTCTACCGTCTACTCTTGATTTGGAGGTAACAATGAGCTTTCTTGACCGGCTGCGGCAGAGCGGCAGCGAGAGCGATCCGATGCAGGCGGCGACGGTAATGACCGTGGCCCAACTGCGGGAGCGCAATCGGAAATTTATCATTTTTATGCAGCACAAAGTCCAGGAGTTGGAGGCAGCCCTGGGCGATTACCAGCAGCACGAGAGCGAAATGGCCCCGGCGGATGTAGACGATGATCTGAGCTGGGTCGAGCCAGACGCTAAAGCTGCAGAGGCCGAACCTGAGCAGGAAGATCTCTGGCCGGAAGGGGGAGCAGCCCCGGAAGTTGAAGTGACGACGTTTGAAGCCGCACAGCCAGACGAGGACGATGATTTCAGTGGGGCCAGACCGGCCATTCCGACAGCACCGGAAGGTAAAGCTGAGGCGGTTGAACCGTCGCAAATGGAGGACTGGATGAGCCTGATGGGCGTCACCGGCACGGATCAAACTACGATGGCGGTCGTACCCTCAGCTACGGACAACAATTTGAATGGGACGACACCGGCGATCGAGGCCGAGCGGGTCCACCTGGTAGATGAAGCTATGATCCTGGAAAATGCGGGTGAGGATAAAAACGGAAGCGGCGATGTGATGATATTAATGCCGGCTTTGACCCGGTCAGGCGATGTGGTTGAGAGTATTGGGTTCGGCGGGATTCAAGATCTCCTCATCCAACCAGAAGCGAACGAGACGAGATGAGACGCAAGACCCAGAAGAGATTTAGCGCCGTTGGCCAACTGCTTATGATGACCGGCCTGAGTTTGGCAGTCCTGGGGAATGTCGCCGGGCTGCTGCTTGACCTGGCCAGCCCCGGTTGGACGGCCGGCCTGCTGCTGTTTCTGCCCGGCCTGGGGTTATGGCTACTGGCGGTGGCTGGGCCGCGACTGTTGGCCGCGGCCGGCCAAAAAGCGGGACGTAGTTACCGATTGGTCTACGATGCCCCGCCAGACTGGGATGATCGTCGGGGCCGTCTGGCTCTGCTCAGCCTGGCTGAAGCCGGGGCAGATCTCGAAATCGTCTGGGCCCGTGACGGCGAGGGCACAGGCTGCTGGCTGGGCGTGCCCGCCGAATTTGAAACGGTGCTGCCCCGCCTGGTGGCCGATGTGTTTCCGGGCGGCCAGGTCGAGGCTGAGCCCTGGCCGCAGCCGGGTGAGGGAGTCGTCATCCTTCATTTCAATAGGGACGAAATTCCAGGACCGGTCGAGCTGTGCCGCGGGGAGGGGATCGAGGGCCTATATTTCCGCCGGCGCAGCCGGGAGACGGCCACGCTGGCCCTGTGGGGACCGGGCGCAGGCGCGATCGCCCACGACTTGGCCCGGCCGGGCGATATGATTCCGGCCAGTGCCGAAACCCTGCTGCGGCCGCTCTACCTGGGCGACAACCCCTGGCCCGCCATGCCGCCCTTTCCGCCGTCCCGGGACAATCCCGGGCTGGCCGCGATTTCCCGTTTCCAGCGAACTTCGCCGGCCCTGCGCCTGGCTGCTGACCGGCCGGCCCTGCGCCTGGGACATGATCCCGAAGGCCAGCCAATCGGCTTTGAACTGCCCGGCCTGAAAGAACTGCGCAGTGCCCGGATTGTCGGGGCTCAGGCCGGCGAGGCGGTCGCGGTCAGCCTGGCCTATCAAGCCATCCGGGCCGGCCAGCCGGTCCTGTTTCTGGATGGCCGCGGGAGCGCCGCCGGTCGGCTGGGACGGCAGGCCGGACGCGAGATCGCCCGGGAGCAGCTCCTGGTTTGTGACCTCGAACGGCCGGCCCAGAGCCGGCTGCGCTTGAATCCCTTGTGGCTGCCCGCCTCCTCGCAATTGTGGCCGGAGATATTGGCCGCGACCTGGCCGGACTGGCTGCGCGAGTTGGGGGTCACGCCGGCCGGCTTGGGACCGGCCGCGCATCAGCATACCTGCGCGGCGGTGGCCCTGGCCGCCCTGACCGCGGCCGGACACGGGCTGGCGCTGGACCCCCCAGCCCTGGGCGAGGTCCTAGCCGCCCCCGATTTTCTGACCGTGCTGGACCGGGAGACCTTGCCCGAGGCCGGCTGCTTGCCCGACGAATTCTGGAACTGGTGGCTGGGCCAGGGGCGGCAGACGTCCGGCTTTGATGTCCGGCTGCGGCTGGGCCATCTGCGGGAACGACTGGCGGCGTTGCTGCGCCTGCCGGAATACGAAATGCTCTGGCGTCCGCCTTACTTTGACCCTCTGCTGGTGGCGACGGAAGGGATCAGCCTGCTGTGGCGGCTGCCCGATCCCCACCGGCGGCTGCGGCCCTACACGGTCTCGCTCTTTCTGGCGATCTCAACCCTGCTGCGAGCTTGGCCGGCGGCACGGCCGCTGCTGATTATCTTGCACGGCCTGGCCCCGGAACCCTGGGCGACGCATTTTCTGGCCAACCAACCAACGCGGCTGGTCGTGGCCGAGGAGCAGCTGCCGGCCTGGAAGCTGCCCTCTCCGCTAACGGCCCTGATGGTCGCCCGCCTGAACAAGGCGGACGCCGAACGGCTGGAGACTGAATTTGAGGGGGTACGGGCCTCAGACCTGCGCCGTCTGCCGGACGGCCGGCTGCTGCTGCGCCGGGGGCCGCACCTGGCGACGGTGGACTTATGATCGAAACATCGGTTAAATTCTGTTCCCTGCTTGAAAGCGTGGCACTTATCTACTGCCCGGCGGCGCAGCGCGAGGTCCAGGCCGTTGAAGTCAGGGCCGCCAAAGGTGCCGGGGAGCAGTGGGCTTGCTGGTGGTTGTGTCCCGCCTGCGCCGGCTGGCACGTAGTTACCCGGAAATCGAGTTTTTGCAGCGGTGTTTGTTTAGCAAAATCCTGATCAGGAAAGGCAGTCTAAAAATGCAAGGGCACACGCACGCGCTATTCGGTCTCGTCACTCTGGCCGCGGTCCAGACGGTAACTCCCCTGGTCCAACCCCATCTCATTGCCGGTTTCCCTGCCGGGGCGGCTCTGTGTGCTGGGGCGGCGATCCTGGGCGCCCTGGCCCCGGATATTGATGCCGAGGAGTCGACGATCAAACACGAACTGGGTGGGGCCGGCACGGTCGCCTCCGGGGGGCTGGGCTTGGCTGGGGTCAAGCACCGCGGCCTGACCCACTATGGCCTTACGGCGGGACTGGCGCTGGCGGCCGCCTGGCTGATCGGCCGGCAGTTTGGCTATGGCGATGTTGGACTGGCCTTTGGCCTGGGCTACCTGAGCCATATCCTGGCCGACGCGATGACGAAACAGGGCGTGCCGCTCTGGGGACCACTGCCGGGCCAATTTCACTTATTACCCAAAGCGCTGTGTATGCGCACCGGCAGTCCGGCCGAAACGCTGCTTTTTATGGCCCTCGTCCTGGTCCTGGGCCGGCTGGGGCCGGCCCTGCTGCCCCCTGCTTGGTTAAAATCACTGGAGAGGTTTATATGAACTACCACAGATCTTTTTTCAGAGAGCTGCCGCTGATTCGACTGGCCAAGGCCCTTCTGACGCTGGCGACCGGGGTGACCGGGCTGCTCATCGTCTTTGGCAACCTGACCGATTATCAGACGAATTTCAAGTTCGTCCAGCATGTCCTGAGTATGGACACCACATTTCCCGACAACACGATTAAGTATCGGGCGATCAAATCATCCCGGATCCATCACGCCATCTACCACTTCATTATTCTGGTTGAAGCGGTAATGGCGATCCTCTGCACGCTCGGTGGGGTCAACTTGCTCCGCCATCTGAAAGCCGACAAGGACACCTTCCACCGGGCCAAGCGGCCCGCGCTGGGCGGCCTCCTGGCCGGACTGCTGCTCTGGTTCTTCGGCTTTCAGGGCGTGGCCGGCGAGTGGTTTGGCATGTGGATGTCCCGGCAGTGGAACGGGCTGCCGGACGCCGCCCGGCTGACCCAGTTTATGGCCATAATTTTGACATTTGTTTCGCTGAAAAACGACGACTGAGGCCGCGATGAAAATTCAGTCCCTCGGTCAACCTATTTCCCTCAACTTTACTCGGGGTGATTGGGACAGCGTGGTGGCTCTGACCATCCGTATTCTGGCGCTGTTGGTGCTGTTTCCGGCCATCCTGATCAGGACGTTTCATTTCGCCCCCGAGCTGGTCTTCGGACAAATCATCCCCGGTTTGGCGCTGACCCTGCTGGTTGGGTCGAGCGCATTTGCTTACTACGCTGCCCGGTTAGCTGCCGTTCGGGGCCGGCCAGAGGTGACCGCCTTGCCCTACGGTCTCTCCACCCCGGTGATGTTTGTCTACTTGTTTGGGATCATGGGACCGGTCTATTTCAGCACGCACGACCCGCTCCAGGCCTACTGCATTGGACTGGGCGCCGCTTTTGTAGGTGGGCTGGTGGAGCTGAGTGGGGCCGTAGTCGGCCCCTGGCTGCACCGGATGGCGCCGCGAGCAGGTCTGCTGGGCACGATCGCCGGGGTGGTCCTGGTCTGGATTGCCGTGGTTCCCCTCACCCTTATTTTCAGCAGCCCTTTGATCGGATTAGTCAGCCTGTTTGTGGCGCTGCTGGGGATCCTGGGGCGTTACCGGTTTCCTTTCCACCTGCCGGTGGGGGTAGTGGTGATCGTGCTGGGAATTGGCCTCGGCCTCCTGACCGGCGAGGTCCGGCCCACTCTGGAAAGCGTATCGGTGGCCGTACCTGTACCGGTCCTGGGCGATCTGTGGACCGGACTCAACTTGTTGCTGGCCCGTCCCGAATTTCTGGCCGTCATTATCCCCATTGAAATCAGCAATTTCATTGAGACGATCGGCAACGTCGAGAGCGCCCGGACCGCCGGCGATGATTACAAGGTACAACCCGCATTGCTGATCCAGGGAGCCGGTACTTGCCTGGGAGCGATGTTGGGATCGCCGTTTCCAACGGTCATCTGGATTGGGCATCCGGCCTATAAACAGCTGAACGCGAGGCAGGGTTACACCCTGCTGACCGGTCTATTCCTGTTCGCCGCCGCTGTGCTGGGGCTGTTGGTCTTTTTGTACCACCTGGTCCCGGCCGCCAGCGCCGCCACCCTGCTGGTGGTCGTAGGCCTGCTGATGGTCCAACACGCTTTCCAGGCCAGTCCTCCGGCGCACGGCGTGGCTATCGCTCTGGCGATGGCGCCGCACCTGGCCGATCTGCTGCAAAAGCAGCTGACGGGGACTTTACAGGAAATCTTGCCTGGCGGGGTCACCCCGGCGCTGCTCGTGCGCCTGGCCGAAAATCACGCGGTGTACCTGCCCAGTTACGCCCTGCTGTCGCAGGGGGCCATCCTGACCGGGCTGCTCTGGGGCAGCATTGCCACCTTTTTGGTGGAGGGAAAATTACACCAGGCAGCGCTTTTTAGCGGGCTGGCCTTTATTCTGGCGCTGGCCGGGTTGATTCACGCCGAGCAGATCGGTCTGTCTTTCTCGCCGGTAACCGCCGGATACCTGGTCGTGACCCTCCTGTTCGGGCTTTTTTATCTGCATCAAAGATGGGGAGGCGCAAATGACTAATCGTTTGCCAGGCCTCCCTATTGAGGCCGATCGAGCGCTCCTTGACTGGCGCGACCAACTCCTGGCCCGCTGCCCGGTTACACCCAACAGCGACATCATTATCACCGAGCGGCTCAGCCTTATCTACGGCTTGAGACTATGGTCGTTGTGCGAGCAGAATTTACCTTTCTGGGCTGACCTTATGATTGGGCAAGTGTTGTCCGAAGAAAATGTCCTGGGCATACGGGCCCTGGTCGAAATTGCCGGCCGGAGTCCCCGGCCGCTCGCCCTGGAGCAACTGGTTGATGAGCTGGCGGACGAGATCGAGCGGGCGGCCGGAGCCGGTCACAGCGTCGCTGTCCGGGGCTGCGGCGGGTATCTCGGCCAGATTGGCGACGGTATCCCGGTAGGGACGGCGGCCAGCCTGAGAGGGGAATTCAAAACCCACAAGAGTTTACAGCTTGAGTTCTTTGTGGCGGCGACGACAAAAGGACCGAAAATGCCCCGTTATCCTGGTTTCATTGAAAGGGCCCCATGAAAAATATCGTCACGCTTGACCTGGACACCATTGAATTCAAACCGGAGTTCAAAGTCCGAACTGAGGAATGTAACCCGGCGGTGATCGCCCGCTATCGGGAGAGCCTGGACAGCCTGCCGGAGATTGAAGTCTGGCGGGAGCCGGAGACGGGCCGGATCTACCTGGTCAGCGGGCGGCACCGGCTGGAAGCCAACCGGGCCGAAGGCTACCGCGAAGTGGCCGTGGTTCACATAGAAGGTGACTACGACGACGCCTTCGTGCGGGCGCGAGCAGCCAACCTCAGCCACGGCCTGCCCTATGCGCCCAAAGAGTGGCAGCAGGCGGTGCGGGAGATTGTCCGCCGGCGCTACCGGCGGGCCAATGCCTGGATCGCCCGTGAAGCCGGCTGCAGCGCCCGGACGGTCGGCCGGGTCCGGGCCGACCTCGAACAGGCTGGCGACATCCCATGGTTGGAGTTCCTGGAAACGGAAAACGGCCAGCCGGTACAGCGTCACGCCCCGCCTGGTGACGAAACCCCGGTCCAGGCAGAGGCAGCGCCGGCAGGGAGTGAAACACCTGATTTCGAAGAAAAGGAAGCCGAGGCAGCGGCCCGGATGCAGCCGGAGGATAGTGATCAGGCCGGCGGTCACGCTGAAAACAGCAGAGGCGGTGAGAACGCCACCACCCCTGAGGACAGGCCCGCCAAGGTAACCCTGAAGCTGGCCCAACTGGGTGAACCGCTGGCGGTCGAGGCGGGGCTGTGGATTGACGGCCAGCTGCACCCCATCCCGGTGACATTACTCATTGCGGTCACGCCGCCAGCCGGCCTGGCCGAAACCGCCCCGGGTTACGACAACTGCCTGGTCATTACCAAAAATATCGCCGCCGAGTTGAAGCTGTTGGTCTAGCCAGGTGAAGCGGTGAGCTGCCAGACCAATCTCAAAAAATCAGCCGGGGCGGCAAAACGAAACGGCATCAGCAGCGCCACAAACTTCGTTGGCCAGACGCTGACCGTGGGCCCACTGACCCGCATTGGCCTGGCTCCTGACGGTCAGCAGCCGCCCCTCCTGGCCGTCAGGGAAGATGGGCAATATCGAGGCGACGTCATTGACCTGGAGGGGCCGGCCCGGGTCTTTAGCCCGATCCGAGCGAAAGATGGCAGTATGTGGATTGAAACCAGAGCGCCGCTGCGGCTGCTCAGTTATACGAATCGAACGGGGCAGCGAACTGAAGTGTCCCTGTTAAGAAGCGAGCGGGAAGCCGCCGCGACCCGGTACTTCCGGGCCCAAAATGCCAGAAACATCCATCAGGCCATCCAACAAAAACGGAAGGTCAAGGTCGGGTATCAAAGCCCGCAGGGGACACGAACTTTTATCCTCACACCCCTGGATATTAAGGGCGGGCGGAGCGAGGCGACCCGCAAAAACAGGTATTTTTGGGCCTACGACGAGGCCGGCCAGCGGGTGGTCTCGCTGCGGCTGGACCGGGTGGCGGCGGCTTGGCCCACCGCCGAGCATTTCGACCCGGCAACCCCGGCTCAGTTGTGGGCCGGAAAAGAACCACCCCACTGGAATCTACCGCGAGAGTGGACGACCTAAATGTTATCACGATTTTCCATTTCATCCCTCGGTCCCAAACAGACCTTTACTCTTCTGCTGGGGATATTGCTCCTGGCCGCCGGGCTCAGCCTGGGCAGTTATCGGCTGCCGGAGAAAGCGTTGACTGCCCGGCGCGGGCCGCTGGCCCTGATCCCGCGCAGTACCCGCCAGACCTTTGTCCTCTACCGGGGACCCATCGGAGCCGGATCGGCCGGCCTGTTTATCCTTATCGCCGCCGGCTGGATGGGGACCGAAGGGCTGGCTCGCGCCTGGCAAAAGCGACGCAACGAAGAACTGGCGGCCAATGCGGTGCTGCTCCGCCTGGCCCCCCGCGTGGATGACAAGAGCCAGTGGGCTGCGGCAGCCGACCTGTGGGCCGCGCTGCACTCGACCCTGGCCCGGCCCGGCTGGCAGAGCTGGCTGGGGGCAGGGCTGCACGTGAGTTTTGAGATAGTCCAGCAGGCCGGGGAACGTCTAACCTTTTACTTGTGGGCGCCGCGGCCAGTGGCCGAGACCCTGGTCCGGCAGTTCCGGGCGGTCTACGCCGGGTTGGAAATCGAGACCCTGATCAAAAGTGGACCGGAGGGCGGGCCGAGCGATGAAATGAATGATTATCTGCTCCCGGCTGGTGAGGCGCTATCCTGGCAGTGGGCTGACCTCGGCCTGGCGCGAGAGTCCTGGCGACCGCTGCGGGCCAACTTTAGCGGCGATCCTTTACCGTCACTGCTCTCCAGCCTGGAAGGGCTGGCCCCAGGCAGCCAGCTGGCGGCCCTACACTTCGTCCTGCGCCCGGCTGCGGACGGTTGGCAGCGGGGCGGGCAAGCTTTTGCCGCCCGGCTGCGCGGCGATACCCGGGGGCCAGGTCAACCCCGGCCGAGATTGGGCAGCCAGGAGCGGGAGCTGCTCAAGCAGATCGAGGCGAAAGGCCAGGCGCGCGGCTATGACCTGTGCCTGCGGGCCCTGGTCGCCGGCGTCGGTGATGTGAGTAGCAACCCTTCGTCAGAGCTCAGGATAAATCTGGATCGCCTGATCCGGGTCTTCGACCAGTTTGGGGCGGACAATCGCCTGGCGGTGCGTCAAAATGGCGACGAAAAGGAGCTGTACCGGCTCAGAGGCCGTTATTTCCCGGCCGGCTGGGGCCCGAGCGTGGTCAGTGAAGCCGAACTGGCCGCGCTGGCTCACCTGCCCAACGCCGACATCAGCGGCGTCTCCATCGCCCGGGCCCGGGCGCGGATCGAGAAGCCTAGCCCAGTTTCCTTTATCCAGCCCGGCGAAAAGCGGGTTGCCCTGGGCCGCTTTGTGGATGTGCCCTCTTTTGGCGGCGGGCTGGCCGAACGGCTCTACCCACTCCAATCCCTGCGTCGGCTGCTCAAGCTGTCCGGTGGTGAGATCAGTCCCACCCCCGGCCCGCTGGCTGAGGCGGAACGGGCGGTTGGGATCAAGTTGATCGATGCCCGCCGCCACTTCCACGTCGTCGGCCCGACCGGGGTCGGCAAATCGACCATGCTGCTGCGCATGATCTGGCAGTACCTGGCCGATTTCCCCGAAGCGGCGGTCTGGCTGCAGGAGCCGCACCAGGATTTGACCCATAAAGTGGTCAAACGGGTGCCGCTCTGGCGCGAAAAGGATGTGATCTGGCTGGATGTGATGGACCCATTGCGGGTGCTGGGCATCAACCCGCTGGAACTGCCCGCCGGGGCGGAGATGGGCGCGGTCGTGGCCAATGTGATGGGCATTATGCGCAAGGCCATGGGCGCCAACTGGGACTCGGCGGTGCAGATGCAGGAGATCCTGGAAAATGCCCTCCTGGCGGTCCTGGCCGGCCAGCCCCGGCCGACCATGGTCCACCTGCTCAAGCTGCTGACCAACACCGATTACCGCTACGACCTGACGGTCAATCTGAACGACCCGATTGCCGCGCCTTACTGGCAGAGCCTGGAGCAGAAAAAGGAAAAGGAACTCGACGCTATTTTCAGCGTGCCCCGCCGCCGGATCAATGCCTTTGTCCGCAATGCCGTCGTCCGGCGGATCGTGGCCCAGCCGGACAGCACGGTCAACTTCCGTCAGGCCATTGATAGCGGCAAGATCATCCTGGTCCAGCTCGACGAGCGCATGGGCGGCAGCAACCGGGCCTTTATCGGGGCAATGATGATGTACAAACTCTTCGGCGCGATTATGAGCCGGATGGACATCGAGGAGGGGGAGCGGCGGCAGGTCGCGATCTGTGTGGACGAGTTCCAGACCTTTGTCGGCCAGAGCGGCCCGGAGTTTGCCAATATCCTGGAGCAGGCCCGCAAGATGGGGGCGAGTTTGACCCTGGCCCACCAGCACCTGGGCCAGCTGGCCGAGGGTGACCTGGTCCGCTCGGTGGCCAACAACACCGGGACGAAGATCGTCTTCCGGGCCGAGGCCTCAGACGCCCCCCAATTTTTGAAGTGGCTGCCGGAGCTCAAGGCCATCGAGGATTTGACCACCCTGGCCAACTACCGCTGCTACGTCCGGCCCATGGTCAATGGCAGCCCCCAGCCGGTCTGCACCCTTTACACCTACGCCGACCCGCCTATCCCCGATCCTGAAGCGGAACTGCGCAGCAGCCGGCGCGGAGAGCCGGAGCCCCTGCCGCCCCATCCGGGTAATACGGCCCTGGCTGAATTAAAACGGGTGCAGGGCCTGGCGTCCGACGAGGAGCGGCGGGCGGCCCTGCGCGCCCTGCCGGAACGCGACTGGCCGGCCTACATGGCCGCCCGGCGCTACGACGACGCCGTCCGCCGCAATGAGCTGATCGAACATCCGGAGAAACTACCCGATAAGCTGGCCCGGGTGCGGGAGTTGGTCCGATTGGGCTACGGTACGCCGCACTACGAAACCGAAGCGCTCGTGGATGCGATTTTGCGTTGAGGAGACAAGAAAATGTTGGAACTCGGCGGAACTGATAGCAACTCAGCGGAACTCCCCCGAGTTCCTACGAGTTCCCTTGAGTTCCCTGGGTTCCTACGAGGAGTTAATAATGATTACTACAACCAGCCAGTCCCACCCCGTTGACATTGGCAACCGGCAGCGGATCTACGCGTCGGGCCTGGCTAAAACCGAAAACGAATTAAAAGAAATCCGGCGGCGGATCGAGCGGGCGGCCAGCCGGGGCGGTCTGACCAGCCGGGACGAACGGCTGCTGGAGTACCTGCGGGAACTCAATGTCCTGACCATCGCCCAGGTCCAGCGTTTACTCTGGCCCTCAGCCCAGGTCAGGACCGCCTACAAACGGATCAACGACCTGGCCAATTTGGGCCTGGTCGGGCGGGTGCGCACTCTCAGCGTCGAACTGGAAGCCTGGGGTCTCACCTCGGGCATCGTTTACACGCTGGCCGCCGGTGGGCGCATGTGGCTGCAAGATGAGGTCAGTGACGATCACGTCGCCCGGCGGCTCAAACGCGATCAGGTCATTCACGACTTGCTGGGGGCCGAATTGGGCGTCCGGCTGACCGAAGCGACCTTGAGCCGCGGCCAGGGTTGGGAAATCAACCTGGCTGGGGAACGGGCCGCCAGTTTTTACGAACGCGACGCCGCGCTCCCCCTGGTCCGGCCGGACGCCCTGGTCGTGGTCCGCCACTGGCAAACGCCCGGCAAAGCGGCCACGCTGCCGCTCTTTGTGGAGATAGACGCCAGCCGTGAAGCCCACGGCCGGCCCAGTTCTGACTGGGGACGCAAGGTCCACGGTTACGACGCGGTCAGCGCCGGCCAGTGGCAGCAGCACCCGGTCCTATCCACCCTGGGTATTTTTCCCCGGGTGCTGGTGGTAACGCACGGAGCGCAGCGGCTGCAAAATTTGGCGGCGGCTATCGGCAAACATCGCCGGCAGCCGGTGGTCTACCAGTTGGGTCAGTGGGCGGAGTTAATCGCTGCAGAGGATGTCCTGACCGCGCCGATCTGGACGGTCATTAACCCGGACGGGCAGTTGGCGTCCGGACAGCCGCTCATCCCGGCCACCAAACCAACGGAGTGAGGAGAACTTTATGACGGCTCAGGAAAATGATCTCTTGAAGCTGTATTTGAATGATATGCACGGCCGGGCTCTGCTTGAGGCGGGGGAAGAAATAGACCTGGCCAGACAGATCGAGGCTGGCCACCGGGCTGCCGAACAGTTGCGGGGCAGCTTTGACTCCGCCCAACGAGATCAATTGCAGCAGGCAGTCCGCTGCGGTCAGGCCGCCCGGCAGCGCTTCATCGAAGCCAACTACCGCCTGGTCCTTCAGGTCGCTCGCCAGTACGCCACCCCTGATTTGCCCCTGCCGGACCTGATCCAGGAGGGCAACCTCGGCCTGATCCAAGCAGTGGATAAATTTGATTACCGGCGGGGCTGCCGTTTCAGTACTTACGCTACTCACTGGATTCGCCGCGCCATCCGTTACGCAGTCGCCCGGCAGGCTCCGGTCTATATCCCCTTAAATGTTTGGACCGAATTAGGCCGGATCAAGCGAGCTGTCAATCAGATTTTGCTCGGTGGGGGCACAGTCATGCTGGAGGCCATTGCCGTTCAGGCCGGGCTGTCGCTCCGCCAGGTCCGCCGCCTGCTGCCGCTTTTGAAGAGGGCCGCTTCCCTGGAGGAACCCGTTTTTGACGAGGAAGCGGGCGAGACTCTGGCAAGCTTGATGGGCCACTCTGACAGTGCGCTTGAAGACGATCCTGTCTCCCAATTGGGCCTCCTGCTGGCGGCGCTGCCGCCGCGCCAACAGCAAGCCCTCCGGCTGCGTTACTACGGCCACGGGGGAACCAAGGGTCTCAGCCTCGCGGAGGCGGGCGAAAGGCTGGGCGGTATCAGCGGCGAGCGCGTCCGACAGATCGAGCAGGAGGCCCTGGAGCGATTAAGGGATCTGTACCACCAGGTCGGCTGGAGGTGAAGGGGTGGCGCCAGGTGAGCTTCAACCAAAACATCAATCAGGTAAAGAAAGGTAACCTATAGGTGACATCGTGGCCACTTTTTCTTTCACCAGAGACATACGCTTGCTAGAGGAGAAACTGAGCCTGTATGTTTCTAACCGCTAAAAGAGGGCGGACAATGCCCCAAATGAAACCATTCATTGAAGCCAATGGCCCTTACGGCGTGCAGCTGCTTGCCCGCCGGGCCTACCGCTGCGGCGATCCCATTTGCCAGGTCCGTAACTTCCGGCTCCTGGAGAAGGCAACCCCCCAGACGATCCAGGTCGGCCCGCAGGTCCATATCGAAACCGATGCCCTGGCCTGTCTGAACCACGCCTGCCAGCCCAGCGTTATTATAGATACGGCGGCGCTGGCCGTCTTTGCCGCCCGGGATCTGGCGCCGGGCGAGGCACTCACCTTCTTTTATCCCTCCACCGAGTGGGAGCTGGACCGGCCCTTCATTTGCCGCTGTGGTTCTCCCCGCTGTCTCCGCTTCATCGCCGGGGCCAAATATTTATCCCTCGACATGCTGGCCCGGTACTTCATCAACCCGCACATCCGCGAATTAGCCCTGACAGCGCTGACCCAGGTCAAAAAGCTGGGGTCTGCTAACAGGATCAGCAGGCCGGCTGGGTTTGAGCGATGACGGCAAAAATGAGCGGCGGTTTGCTGTATCAGAAAGACAGCGACAGTTCCGATTTCCCGATGACCGAGATTAAACGGGCCTTGAAAGCTTTTGCTCGCCGCCGCGATCTGGCCGGGCTTGAACCGGCCCTGGTCTACGTTCATCCGGGCCAGGAAAGCGGGCTGGACCGCCAGCAGTTGGCAGCGCTGAGGTTGGTGGTCGAGGTTGCCAGGGAGGTGCCACTTAACTACATCTGCCTGGCCGGACGAATGAAGTGAAGTTGCCTGCTTTATTGGCGTTTTAATTTCATAATTCCGCGTTTTCCATCCGAGTGAGCAGGGCATCTGCATCCGGAGTCGTGTAAATCATGACCGTGTTCAGGCTGGAATGGCCCAGGATAGCGGCCAGGCCGCGTAAATCATCGGGATTAGCCGCCAAATAACGGCTGGCGAAGGTATGCCTCAGAATATGAGGGCTGATCAGGTCGGAATCGAGCCCGGCCAGGCGGGCATATTTCTTGAGCAGATTGAACACGCCGCTGCGGTCGTGCAGGGGACCCCGCTCGCCTACCCACAGCGGGTCCTCCGGCCGCAACCCCGGCTGTGACTCCAGGTAGAGTTTGATTGCCTGGCGCACCGGGCTGGTCAGGGGTACGACCCGGTGCACTCCACCCTTGCCCCGCCGGATAGTAACTTCTGCTGTGCGGCCACCCAGGTTGAGATCCTCGACCCGCAGGGCCAGGGTCTCGGAAATGCGCAGCCCCGCCCCCAGCAAGAGTTCCACCAGGGCCATATCCCGCAGCTGCCCGCTCCGGTGGATATGACGCAGCAGGCGGCGAACGTAGGTCTCCTTCAGGGCTTTGGGTTGGCGTGCCGGCGGGCGCAGGCTCTTGACCCCGGCCGTGGGGTCACTGCGGCAGTAACTGTGAGCCACGGCCCATTTGAAGTAACGCGAAAGGGCGGTCAGGCGAGCATTGACCGTTGCTGGGGGTGCTTTTTCGACCGTCTGCTGGCGGGCCTTCCACTCGGCGACATCGCGGGGAATGATGGCCGCCGGGTCGAGGGGCTGGCCGTAAACCTGCTCGGACCAGCGGCAAAAATGAACCAGGCCGCGCCGGTAGGTAGCAATTGTCAGCTCGCTTTTACCCTGTTCGGCCAGGTCGTCCAGCCATTCAAGGATGGTTGGGTGAAGTGTTGGCGTTGTCACAAAAGCCTCCCAAAAATATGTTGGCTTTTGGCCGTTTCCGGGCCAAAAACGGCTCAAAAATAACCTTAAACTGTCTTCACCATATCATTTGGGAATCGTTGTGTCAACATTTTGGACATTATGTTGATAATTTATGTTGAAACAGTCACGGGAGTAAAGCCCCTCAAACCCATATACGGAATTTTTTCCTCAACTTGAACTCGTAGAGATTAGAGAGCAGAGCAGCTTTTTCAGGGGATATAGATAACTGTAAACAGTGTTACTGAAGTTTAGAGCCCATCTTTTGTTGGGCTTGACTAAAATGGAATCCTGCTGCGATCCGACATAGCGGTTGAGGTTCTTTTTTGAAAACTCATTGAGCCTGGAAAACGGATTTGTGATATAATATACAATAGGTTAAGTAGCAGACTTTCCTCCTCCATATGGCTTCGACTCCAAGCCACCGATTGTCACGCTACCTAGTTCCTCTAGCTGTACCGCCAGAATTCCGGTGAGATTGCTACCTTGCAGTCTTTCGGAGAGAACAAGCCTCCCCGAATATTCTTCGATTTTCATAGCTTTGTCGCCAATTGTCCGTCTTTTCGTCTCGCGAAAATGATGGTTTGGCGAATGTGCTTGTACCTCCAACACTGTTTGGTCAGGTTTGCTGAACTAATCCGGTGGACTTCTGTGCAGTTTTTACGGTGTATAGAATGGAGCTGACGGATCCCGGTATGGAGGCTATGCGTTATCACCAGTGCTGATAAAGAAGATTAATAGATCAGAAAGGATTAACGTTTATGAAAAAATACGATCTTGTTTTTGAAGGTGGAGGCGCCAAGGGCATGGCGCTCGTCGGCGCCTATAAGGAGTTTGTGCAGTGCGACCGTACTTATGGCCGGCTGTTGGGTACCTCTGCTGGTGCGATTACCGCAGTGCTGGTGGCTGCCGGTTATGAGCCCCTCGAGATGCTCGCCGCGCTCGAAGAACGGGAGAATGGCCAGCCGGTCTTTGCCGGGTTTATGGGGCAGCCGCCGCCCTTTACCCAGGCGGAGATTAAGGCCAGTGCCATTCGCACTCTGCTACGCAACATCAATCTTAAATTTGTGCCCGATTTGGTGGAAGAGCGCCTGGACGACAGCATCGCCCAGATGCTGGCCGAAGACCCGGCTTCTCGTCACTGCTTTGCCTTTGTAGAACGGGGAGGTTGGTACGCGGCCGACCGCTTCATCACCTGGCTACAAACCAAGCTCGACAGTGGACAGCGCCACTTCAGCCAGATGACCCTGGCCCAGTTTTTCGAGGCAACGCAAGCAGACCTGTCCCTGGTAGCTTCGGACACGAGCGACGGTCGGCTGCTGGTATTGAACCACCACACCACCCCGGATTGTCCGTTGGTGTGGGCGGTGCGCATGTCAATGAGCATCCCTCTGGTGTGGGACGAGGTGATCTGGCCCGCGAATTGGGGGATGTACTTGGGCCGCGATCTCACCGGCCATGCCATCGTTGACGGCGGCCTGCTCTCCAACTTCCCACTGGAGTTATTTATCTCGGACGACCCGCAGGTGACCCGCCTGATGGGCCCCAAGCAGGGTAACCTCGTGTTGGGACTGCTGATTGATGAGTCGCTGCCGGTGGCGGCTCCACGCGGCCTGCTGGTGGATATCAAGGTCGAGCCGGCCAAGTTACGCACGGTGCAGCGAATCATGCGCCTGGCGAACACGGCCACGACCGCCCACGATAAGATGGTCATTGACGCCTTCAGCCATCTGGTGGTGCGCTTGCCGGCGCAGGGTTACGGCACCACCGAGTTCGACATGAGCAAAGAGCGTCGGACGGCCCTGGTCGAGGCTGGCTGTAATGCCATGCGGGCTTATTTCAACCAGCCCCCCGCGCCATTGGCCGTGCCGCGCGGGCTGGAAGCTAGCGAGGCCGCACGGGTCAAGCGCATGGCAGATGGTATTGCGCTGCGGCTGTTGGGGCAGTGAAGTCCGGGCACACGGGGAAGTCTTAAAACGAATCCGGCGTATTAGACCCTTGACCTGTTCATCGAGGCCTTACCGGTCGGCCATTTTGCTCCTGTGATAGCGTCGCGCCAGGCCTACAAAGAGTTCATGCGCCATCCCACTGGATGCCAAATCGTTCGGCGCGCGGCTTCACGCGGCTACCATGGGCGGCATGGTAAAGGAGTTACTGTAGCACACTAATTTAAACAGGAGATCCAACTATGTCTAAGCGAGCATTACTTGTCGGAATCAACAACTTCCGACCGGGCATTAATAAGCTCAACGGCTGCATCAACGACACTATCGAGATGCAGGGGCTACTAAACACCTATTTTGGGTTCCAGGACGCGGACATCAAAGTATTGCGCGATGGTGATGCCACTGCTCAATGTATCCGTGACGGTCTGACCTGGCTGTTGAGCGGGTACAACGGCGGTGATGTACGCGTTTTTCACTTCTCCAGCCACGGCACCCAGGTTCCTGACCAGAGCGAGGATGAGGAGTGGGAATGTAAGGACGAGGTCATCGTGCCCTGCGACCATGACTGGAACAACCCGTTCCGAGATGATGACCTGCGAGCGATCTTCGACCCTATCCCTGAGGGGGTCAATTTCACTTTCGTCGCCGATTGTTGCCACAGCGGCAGCATTCAGAGGGACCTCTTTGACAGCGGCGTCGAGTTCTCTCCTCGTTATCTGAACCCTCCCGGCGAGATCGTGGACGCCATCCAGACCAAGCTAATAAAACGTGATGCCGAGGCTGACGCCTGGGCGGCGGCGCAGTTGGCACAGATGCTACAAGGCGTTCCCCAAGACCAGTGGGTGGCAAAGATGCAGGAATATCTGACCCTGCTGCGGCAACGTTTCTGCGAGAATAAATTTGGGGTGATTCCCGTGGACAAGCATGTCTTGCTGGCCGCATGCGAGGATCGCCAGACTGCGGCCGATGCCCGGATCGACGGTCAATACCGAGGTGCGTTCACCTGGGCGTTAGGCAAAGCCGTTAAGGAGGCCAATGGCAATCTGACCTATGACGAGCTCATCGCCCGCATTAGCGCCAACCTAAAGATCTATGGACAAACACCCCAACTTGAGTGCCCGTCGGAGATGCGGACGTTGAAATTCCTGGCTCCGCTCGCCTAGAGTCTATCTGAAAATGAGAAAGTTAGCCTGGGGTGACAGACTTTCCAGTCTGTCCAGGCCCCAGGAGCAGATGGAAAACCTGCTCCATTGCAAATTATGCTCTACTGAGTCTCGGCGAATCGGCTATCTGTTGCCAATACAGGAGGTATATAACTATGCCTGATACGAGTAATCTTGGGAAGGACCCGTCTTACCAATTCGGGAGCACGATGGTCAAAATCATCCAGGGCGACCTCCTCCAATCTGGGGTAGAGGTGGATGCCGTGGTGAGCACGGACGACAACTATCTGACCATGGGCAGTGGCGTGTCCAAACTGTTGAGGAAGCGTGCCCGGTCGGCCAATTATGTCCGGGAGGCTCAGGCGCAGTGTCCGGTCATGGCTGGCACCGTGGTGGTCACCAAAGCGTACGCCCTGAAGCGAGTTCTCGGCGTGAGCCATGTTTTGCATGGCACCGTGATCGACTATGACACGGACGCTCTGCCTCTACCTGGCCTGGTGGAGCAGACGACCACCCACTGCCTCGAACGGGCAGAGGCGTTGGGGGTCCGTAACATCTTGTTCCCGGCCTTCGCCACCGGCGCAGGCAACTTGAGCATGGAAGAATGTGCGCGCTGCATGTGCAGTGCCATCAAGACGTATCTGAGACACGATCGCCCTATCCAGAACATCTACATTATATTGTACTTGCCTGGAGAGAAAAATGGGGCGGCTACGCTGGTCAAACGAAGGGAGTGCCAGGCTCTCAACGAACGCTTCATCTGGGAAGCAGATCTGGTGTTGGGCGTCCCCTACGATCCTACCCTGCGCATAGGCCAAGTTCGGGATTTTTACGGCGGGAAGCAGGCGCTGCAACGACTGGAAGCGATCATTACCGGCCAGCTAGACGACGCCAGCGGCAAGCGCCATGCCGTCATCCTGGGCGGTCCGGCCACCGGCAAGCGATCTACGCTGGAGTACCTGTACCAGCGCGCCCAACAGCCAGGCGACCCCCTAGGTGTTGGCCGCCGTCTGGTGCGGTTGACCTTTGGCCGGGTGCATGAGCAGACACCGCCTTCCTTCATCTACCACAAGTTTCTGTGTGCCCTGGGCAAAACGGAGCACGGCAGTGACCCGGAGACGAAGAATCTGCTCGGTGAGTTCAAGCAGGTCTACGCGGACCCAGATCTGACTTACCGGGGCTTTGTGAATCTGCTAGAGAGGCACAGGGATCGTTTCCCCGAAGTTGTCTACCTGATTGACCGCCTACCGAACCTGTTGGGCAAGGAAGGGGAAGCGCCAGCAGGGAAGGAGGAAGAGGCGAAACTGGCGGCCGGTCTAGCCAGCAGTGATACGGACCACTCATCACAGCCCTGGGCCTTTTGGCAAGACCTGAACGAACTCGGCCAGCACATCCGCGTTATCTACACAGCGCGCGATGAAGAGTTCAAACGCCTGTGCCAGCAGCGACTTGCGCCCTACGCGTCCCATTTCCAGAGCCGGATCGAGGAGGTATGGTTAGCCTGTGTTACCGACGAGGAGCGGGAGCAGTGGGTAGACGAATTATTCCGCCGCTATCTTGGCTGCCCCGACGGCGCGCCGGCTTTTGTGCATAAACGGTATGCCGTCGAGGCCGGCCGTCACCCCTACCTGATCAGCCTGTTTGGTCACGCCCTGGTCAAGGTCGTCAAAACAACTGCTTTTAGCAACCCTGACTGTGCCATCGAGTACACCGAGGAAGCCTTTCGCCCTGTCTTTAAGATGGTTGGCAACGCCATCGCCAAGCCGCAACGCGAATTTTTCGAGCAGCTCATAGCCCTGGCCACGCCGGCCGATCGGGAACACCTGAAGAACCTGGCCAAGGCCATGGCGATCGACGAGGAACGCTGCGAGTTAATGCCAGAGGCTGATAAACGCGACGCCAAGGCACTCGCTCGTCTGGCGGAACTGCAGGCGGAAGGTGACCCACGCCGGTTGCTCGATGACAAAACGCTGCGGTTGCTTGAGGATCGCGGCTACCTGGTCAATGTCGCACAAGCGGTCCAGTTTATGGCACAGCCCTTTGCCGCCTGGGTTATTGACTATTTCGGCCTGCGGCACACGCAGGAAAAAGCGGGGCGGCCTGCGGACCTAGAGATCACCTTGCTCAATGTCGCTGAGCCACCGGCGTCTCAGGTGGTGCGGACGATGGTACGCGGGCGCGGGGCCAGAGTGCCGGCGGCGCAGAAGGAACTGAATCTAGAGACCAGGTGCGATTTTCTGGAGAACCTGGGCAAGTGTCTCAATCATCTGCTCCATCCCGGCCGGTTTCCAGACGCAGGCTGGTGGCGGGACCCGGAGCAGGTGGGGAACTATATTTTGAACCAGTTTACCACTGGTGACATCAAGCGTTGTCTCCAAGATCCGCCATATGGCACCACCATCTTGTTTACGGTTGACGAGGCGTTGAAGAGTATCCCCTGGGAGTTGATGCTGGAAGCCACCTATACCGGCGAGATTCCCTTCTGCGTGGGGCGCAGCATCATTGGCCAACAACCGAACATGATTGACGGGGTCGTCGGCAAAGCCGGCCAGGTGCGTGCGCTCTTGATTGGCGACCCAACCGGCGATCTGCCCCGCGCCCGCTGCGAAGTGGAAGAACTCGCCCGGCGGCTGCGCCAGGATAGGCGCTTCCGGGTTGAGCCAGAGGATGTTCTCATGGGTTCTGGCCAGTGCCAGTCCGGGCCAATCCTCGGCGCGCTGGGCAGCCGCCAGTATGGCCTGGTGCATTATTCCGGCCACACGCACTACGACGGCTACCGCAGCGCCTGGCAACTGGCGGGCGGTAAACGCATCTTTACGCACGAGCTGACCAGCGCGCTGCAGATGGGGCCGCCAGCCCTTGTCTTCAGCTCCTCGTGCGAAAGTGCAGTGGGCGGAGAAGCCCAGCCGATCAAATACGAAGACCAGACCTTTGATCTGCCCAGCGCCTTCCTGCAGGCCGGCGTCGAAGCCTATATCGGCACGTTGTGGGCCGTCGAAGAGGAGGCGGCGCGGCGGTTTGCCAGCCGTTTCTACGATGCGTTCCTGAGCGATGAGGCCAATCTGGGTGAGTGCCTGCGCCGGGCCAAATGGGCCGGCAAACAGGATGAGCAGCACAGCGACCGGATCAACTGGTTGTCGTTTGTCCTGTACGGCGATCCGCATCGTATGCCATGGGAGTTGTTTCCAGTTTTGCAAGACATAAAGATCTAGCCCTCAACATGAAACGGATCTCTGAATGAGGAGACAAGCACGTCTCACAAACTCAGACACAAACAAGGAGATTTGCAATGCGCCAAGAACTAGAAAATCAAGTATGGGGAGATGAAGACTGGATAGATATTCTCCTACCAATCAAATATGGGAAGTGTACGCCCTTCCTTGGCGCTGGTGCGTGCTTTGGCGTCTTGCCACTTGCATCTGATCTAGCACAGGAATGGGCGAAAGAGCACGATTTCCCCCTACCCGGGCCGCAGGACTTGGCTCGGATTGCTCAATTCATCGCCGTCAAGCGAAACCCAATGCGCCCAAAGTATGAGATCAAGACCATGCTTGAACGCACAAAACCACCTGACTTTGTTCAACAGGATGAGCCACACGGTGTTCTGGCCAGTCTGCCACTTCCTATGTTCATAACAACGAACTATGATGACTTCATGATGCAGGCACTGATCAGCCATCAGAAAGAGCCCAAGCGCGAATTATGTCGGTGGAATACCATACTGAGACGACAACCTTCGATTTTTGAAGAGCAACCTGGCTTCGATCCCACCCCCCTGCATCCCATCGTCTTTCACCTCCATGGTCATGTTCAGGTGCCTGAGTCTTTAGTCCTGACCGAAGACGATTATCTAGATTTCTTGGTCAACATCTCAAAGGACCACGAGCTGATTCCACCACGCATTCAACGGGCATTCCGAGAAACAACGCTCCTGTTTCTGGGGTACCAGCTCTCGGATTGGGATTTCCGGGTTCTGTTCCGTAGCCTCGTCGGCTACTTGGAAAAAAGCGTGAGCCAAATTCACGTCTCTGTTCAATTGCCGCCGAGTAATAACATTTCCGATGAGCACCAACGGGAAGCGCTTGACTATCTGAATCGCTATTTCGACAAGCTTAACGTACGTGTTTACTGGGGCACCTGTCGGAAATTTGTCCACGAATTAAGCACAAAATGGGAGGAATTTGATCATGGCTAATGAACTGCAACCTGCGCAACAACCCTATGTGGGACCGCGACCTTTTGAGCAGGCGGACCAAGCGCTGTTTTTCGGACGTGATCGTGAGGTGAGTGAATTACTGTCTCTCGTTATTGCCCATGATCTTGTTCTTCTCTATGCCGAATCCGGCGCCGGTAAGAGTTCGCTTCTCAACGCAGGTCTAATTCCACAGCTGGAACAAGAGAAGGCGAAAGTTCTTCCGATCGGACGTGTACGCGGTGTGATTCCAGAAAGCGTCAATCCTAAGGCGATTGCAAACATCTACGTCTTCAATACCCTCTTAAGTTGGGCCAAGAAAGAGGCTGATCCGGCGCAGTTGTTGAACCTCTCGATAGCCGATTATCTGCAGAGGGTTGAATATCGCATTGCCGAGAACGGCCTGCGCAGACCTCATGTGGTCATCTTTGATCAATTTGAGGAACTGTTTACTTCCTATCACGAGCGTTGGCGTGAGCGAAAGGAATTCTTTCAGCAGGTTGCCGAGGCGCTTGAGGCCGATCCTCTGCTCCGAATCATGTTTGTCATCCGGGAGGATTATGTTGCTCAACTCGATCCATATGTGTCTATCCTACCCGAGAAGTTGCGCACACGCTATCGTTTAGAGCGGCTACAACAAGACGCCGCCCTACTCGCTGTCAAAGGGCCACTGAAAGACACCAGCCGATCTTTTGCACCAAATGTTGCAGAAGCACTGGTGCAAGAACTGCTTAAGGCACGTATCGTTACGGAGTTCTTCGGAGCGCTACAAGAAGTGGAGGGGCAATATGTGGAGCCAGTTCAACTGCAGGTTGTCTGTCAGAGACTCTGGGCCAATCTCCCAGTCGATGTCAAGGTGATTGGGCAGGATCATTGGCAGAGGTTTGGCGACGTGAGTCGAGCGTTGGCACAATTCTATGAGGCTGCCATTCAGGCAACAGTCACGCGTACTAACGTTGACGAATCTACTTTGCGCACCTGGTTCGGCAAGACCTTAATTACACCCATGGGAACACGTGGCACGGTTTATCGAGATGAGAAAAAGGGGGAAACTGGTGGGATTCTGAACACCGCCATCGATGTACTTGAAGATCAGCATATCATTCGTGCCGAAAGTTGGGCCGGCATCCGCTGGTATGAACTGACCCATGACCGCTTTATCGAGCCAATCTTGGCCTCGAATGGAGAATGGTTCGAAACATGGCGCCAGATCCATCGCAACCCCCTGACAGATGCGGCACGTGAGTGGCAGCGCTTGAATTATGACGAGGGGGCTCTGTTCGGCGGCGCCCAACTCGACGAGGCGATTGCGTGGGCGCAGCAACATGCTAAAGAAATGGATCAATCTGAACAGAAATTCTTGGATGCCAGTGTTGCTTTGCGCGATCGAACAATCAAACAACAGGCGAAGAACGCTAGGGTTCTGGGCTGGTTGGTCGCTGCATTGGTGGGAGCGCTGCTTGTGGCTGTTTGGGGCTGGTGGGTGGTTCTTGAACAGCGAAACACCGCATTGACAGCACAACGTGAGGCAGAAACAGCCAAAGCAACTGCCCAAGCGGGTGAGGCAGCAGCCCTCATTGCAAAAGAAACGGAAGCGGCCCTCAGGAATACCGCAGAGCAGGCCCAGGCGACTGCGGTCGCCGCACAGCAAGGAGCGCTCACCGAACGCGACACCGCCACTTCACGCCGGTTGGCGGCCCAGGCCATGGCCAGCCTGCAAAGCGACCCACAACTTGCGCTGCTATTGGGCGTCGAGGCGCTCGCAGTTACCCACACGGTTGAGGCCGACAGCGCCTTGCGCCAGGCCCTGCTGGAATCTCACACGCGAGTGGTGCTGCGCGGCCATACCGGTGAGGTAAATGCGCTGGCCTTCAGCGCCAGAGGGCGCTGGCTGGCCACTGCCAGTGATGATAAAACAGTGCGGGTCTGGGAGGTGGAGACGGGAAAGGAATTGGCCTTGCTCCCCCATAAGGGCGAGGTGCTGGCCGTAGTCTTCAGTCTAACCGAAGATAGGTTGACCACCGTCAGCCGCGACGGTCTTGCCCATTTCTGGGTAGCCTCTACCGGGGAAGAAATGACCAGGCCCGACCTGGAAGGTATGGTAGGCGCCGCCGCCTTCAGCGATGATGGGCGGCTGCTGGCCAGTGGGGGACTCGACGGTGTCACCCGGATTTGGGACATCGAACAGGATAAAGCACTGGCCTTACTGAGCGGCCATACCGCCCGCATTAAGGCGATCGCCTTCAGCCCCGATGGGGTCAAGATCGCTACGGCCAGCCTGGATGGGACGGCGCGCCTCTGGGAAGCGGCCACCGGCAAGGAAATAGCGCTCCTGGCAGGGCATGCCACCGGCGTCAATGCGCTCGTTTTTAGTCCTGATGGTCGCCTCCTGGCCACCGCCGGCGCTGACGGTACAGCTCACCTGTGGGATGCGCTCACCGGGAGTGAGCGGCGGGTTCTGCGCAGCCATGATAACAGTGTAACAGTGGTCGCCTTTAGTCCAGACGGCCAGAGGCTGGCGACCGGCAGCGTGGATCATCAGGTCAAGTTGTGGGATGTAGCGACGGGGGAGCCGCTGATCACCCTGAGCGGCCATAACGATGCTGTCAACGCGATAAGTTTCAGCCCTGATGGCCTGCTCTTGGCCACAGCCAGCGCCGATGGCTCGGCACGGTTGTGGAATGCAGTGACGGGCAAGCTGCAGACAACCTTACAGGGACACACCGGCAGCGTCGGCGTCGTTCTCTTCAGCCGTAATGGCGATCTTCTGGCCACGGCTGGCGCCGACGGTACGGCGCGTATCTGGGCAGCCACCGAGAGTGAAGCGCAAGATGTGTTGCGTGGGCATGAAGGCGCGATCTATGGGGTAGCCTTCAATCCGCAGGGTAACCTTCTCGCCACCAGCAGTGACGATTTCACAATCCGGTTATGGGATATGGCAGTCACGGGGGCAGAGGCAGATCAAGACCGCTTGAGCATGACCTTAAAGGGAGATGCGCCTTTTTTCAGCCGGGTGGCTTTTAATCACGATGGGACTCTGTTGGCTGCTGGCGACCGGAAAGGTGCGATCCATATGTGGGATGTTGCCAAAGCCCCGAACAGAGACCAGGACGCCCAGGCCGTTACACTGAATGGCCACAAAGGTTTTGTTTTTGGTGTGGCCTTTAGTCCTGACGGGAAGTTCCTGGCGACCGGCAGCGAGGATGGTACGGCGCGGCTGTGGAATATAAAGAAAGTGCGTGAAACAGGCGGCGACGCAGAAGTCGCCACTTTGTCTGTCTGTTCATTACCCGTCTATGGCGTAGCCTTCAGCTTGGATGGCAGCCTCTTAGCTACGAGTTGCGCAGAGGGAACGATCCGTCTTTGGGAGGTAGCTGCAGTGGTTCAGACAGCCCGTCCAAAGGCGCTGGCCGTTCTGGAAACTCCCAGTAATACGGTAGTTGACGTGGCCTTCAATCACGATCTACTCGCCGCTGGCAGCGGGGATGGCACGGTTTACTTATGGGATTATGGGCGCGTGCTTAAGACCGGCATCACTGAACCGAGCGCAGCCTTACGGGGCCATAGCGATTTAGTGATTGGAGTAGCCTTCAACGCCGACGGCAGTCTGCTGGCGACCGCCAGTACGGATGGCACAACCCGCCTGTGGGATGTGCAGTCTGCCAGCAGAACGGGCGGCCGCATCGCCGAGATTACGGTCCAGCGTGGTTATGAGGGCGGCGTTTACAGCGTAGCGTTTAGCCCCAGTGGGAGCTTACTGGCGGCTGGGGGCGGTGATCGAAACGTACGGCTGTGGACGGTCGGGATGCAGGACTTGCTGGTGTTGGCCTGCCAGCGCGCCGTCCGCAATCTGACGCAGTCCGAATGGGAGCAATCCAACAGGGACCAACCCTATCGTAAAACTTGTCCGGATATTCCTGTTGATTCTTCGGTGATAGAAACCATGAAAGCCAAAGCCCAGGCAGAGATTCGGCAGGGTCAGGTGGAGGTGGCGCTGCTGATCTTGCGCCAGGCCAAAGAGCTTGACCCTAGCCTGACCCTGACCCCAGAAGCCGAAGCAGCCAGTCTATTAGTGGCGCGCGGGCGGGAGCTGGCCAGCCAGGGCGAGGTGCATGAGGTGCTGCCTGTCTTACGCCAGGCCAAAGAGCTTGACCCCAGGGTAGAAGTAGGCCGAGCATTGGCCGAGTGTGGGCGCGAGGTGGCCAGCCAGGGTCAGGTGGACGGGGCGCTGACCCTCTTGCGCCAGGCCATGAGGCTTCACCGCAGTCTAAGAGTGGCCCCGGAAGTCGAAGTGGCCGGCCTGCTGGTAAGGCGCGGGCGAGAACTGGCCGGCCAGGGCAAGGTGGACGAGGCGCTGGCGGCCTTGCGTCGGGCCAGGGAGCTTGATCCGACCTTGGAGGAGCGCCAGTCGTTGCAGATGGCACGTTTGTACCACGAGGTGTGCAGCCAGGCCAGTGGCCAGAACAACCTGACCCCGGTGGTGCCGGACCTCTGCCAACGCGCCGTGACGCTGGCAGTAGCGACGGACGACGCCTACCTCAACTTCAGCCTCTGCCGGCAGGGGATGGTGGTCCGGCTGGCCGAGATGGTCGAACCTGCCTGTGAGCGGGCTGCTGAGTTAGCCCGGCCGCTAGCCTTCGGCCAGAGTGTCACCGGCACGCTAAGCGCAGGCAGTGGTGACCTGTGGACCTTTAAGAACCCCGCCTTGCAGGTTGTCACCATAGCCATGAACCAATCCCAGGGTCAACTCGACGCCTATCTGACCCTGATCGGACCGGATGGCAGTGTATTGGCCAGGGATGGCAGCAGCGGAGGTGGCGGCACGGCGCGCCTCGGTGACCTGGCCTTGTATGAAACAGGCGTTTACACCGTCGTTGCCCACGGGCTGGGTGACGGCGCGGGCAGCTACACCCTCTCTCTGAAGCGTGAAACCCGCTCGAAGCCGGAGCTGGCCGGCCTGCTGGTAAGGCGCGGGCGAGAACTGGCCGGCCAGGGTCAGGTGCATGAGGCGCTGGCGGCCTTGCGTCGGGCCAGGGAGCTTGATCCGACCTTGGAGGAGCGCCAGTCGTTGCAGATGGCACGTTTGTACCACGAGGTGTGCAGCCAGGCCAGTGGCCAGAACAACCTGACCCCGGTGGTGCCGGACCTCTGCCAACGCGCCGTGACGCTGGCAGTAGCGACGGACGACGCCTACCTCAACTTCAGCCTCTGCCGGCAGGGGATGGTGGTCCGGCTGGCCGAGATGGTCGAACCTGCCTGTGAGCGGGCTGCTGAGTTAGCCCGGCCGCTAGCCTTCGGCCAGAGTGTCACCGGCACGCTAAGCGCAGGCAGTGGTGACCTGTGGACCTTTAAGAACCCCGCCTTGCAGGTTGTCACCATAGCCATGAACCAATCCCAGGGTCAACTCGACGCCTATCTGACCCTGATCGGACCGGATGGCAGTGTATTGGCCAGGGATGGCAGCAGCGGAGGTGGCGGCACGGCGCGCCTCGGTGACCTGGCCTTGTATGAAACAGGCGTTTACACCGTCGTTGCCCACGGGCTGGGTGACGGCGCGGGCAGCTACACCCTCTCTCTGAAGCGTGAAACCCGCTCGAAGCCGGAGCTGGCCGGCCTGCTGGTAAGGCGCGGGCGAGAACTGGCCGGCCAGGGTCAGGTGCATGAGGCGCTGGCAATATTCGCCGAGGCTCTTATTCTGGACCCATCCCTGGATGTTAAGCCGGTACAAGAAGCCAAAGAGATTGCCGCGACCGTTCTTATTGCGCAGGCCAATGAGCAGGTCCGAGCTGGCCAGACTGCCGGCGCAGTGGCCACGCTTGAAGAAGCCCAGGCGATTGCCCGAGAAATCAATTCGGGCGCGCTCCACTTTGCGATTTGTCGTCTGCAAACGTCCAAAGAATTGGCTGAAGTCGCTGCCACTGCATGCGAGGCCCTGGCCGCTCAGACGCCGCTGATTGAGCCTGGTTTGCCTGTTACCGGTGCCGTGCGCAGCGCCCTCGGTGATCCGTGGAAACTGGAAATCACCTCCAGTAGCCGGGTCACGATCACCCTTTCGACTGCCGAAAACAGCGAACTGGACCCCTATCTGATGCTCTTCGATGCAGGCTTCCGGCTCATTGCCGAACACGACGACATCGAACGGGCCGTCATCAAAGACTCGGTGCTCTATGATGTTGCCCTGGTTGATCCGGGCTTGTACTGGATTGGCGCAGGCCGGTGCTGTCCCGACAATGACCAGGGCAGTACCGGGGTATATGTGTTGGAGGTAACCCTGAGGAAAGAGGAGTAGCGACTGCCGGCCGCTCCGGCAGCCGGCCGGATAACTTTTAGTGAGTGCGGCGGCCCGCCGGAGAAGGGCCATTATGAAATGCGCAGCAGAAAACAAAGCGCCGCGCAGGGGAGTGAATCATGACAAGCAAATTGACTCGTAAAGCAAGTGGGTGGATCGCAGGGGTAGCTGTTACCCTGCTAGTGATACTGGTCGGGCTATTCGTTGCCGAAGCGCCAGGGGTCTATGGCGGGGGCTGTTATACTCCTTTTGACCAGTGGATTCCTGGCGAAACAACAAGCTACAACCGGGCGCTCCAATACTACTTTTACGGCGAAGCAGGCGCCAGGGTGAGTATTCGCATGGAGCGGGACGATACCTCCACCATGGATCCGTATCTGGAGCTGGCTGATCCGTTTGGCACTGTTGTTGCCTACAACGATGACAGCACCGGCAGCAGCAACAGTTGGATCAACGGCTACGGTTTACAGAACAGCGGCTGCTACACCATCATCGCCCGCTCGTATCAAAACAGCACCTTTGGCAAGTTTTGGCTGTATGCGTCGTGGTACTGAGCACAGCCTATGAAAATACGGCAGCAAAGGCACTCCTACCCGCACCTGCCATGGGGCAGGTGGACCTCTGCGGGTGGCATCTCTATGCCACCTTACGGTGAGATAAAGCTATCTTCAAAGGGGCCACCATAACCCCCTGACGGGTGTCAGAATCAAGAATGAAAATATGGCGGTTTCGTAGGACAAGCTGTTAGCTTGTCCCGATCTGGATAAACTTTAGTTTGTCCTACAAGTTTATTTTCAAGGGAGGGAGTTGATGGTCCTACATGTGAATTCGCTGTTACTCGTCGCCGTGCTTTTTTTGATCTTCAACATCATAGCCCTGCGCGTGATCCTGGCCCTGAACCGGCGCAAAGAGACCTCAGCCGCAGCTTTGCCCATCCTCCCCGGCGAGCCGCTCGTCGCCGCTGCCGACATCTTGAGTTGGGAGTTCGAATATGCCCGGATTACGGCCAGTGAAGCTATGGCCGAACGGCATACCATCGTCAACTTTTACTTGCTCGTCGCCGGTGTCGTAACGTCAGGCGTGGTGGCCCTGCTGGCGCGGGAGACCGGCCTGCCGACCGCGATCGGCGCTGCGCTTTTCTGGGTGCTGGTCGGGATCGGCTGGATCTACTTCCTGGCGATTATTCGTCTACGCCAGGCCTGGTATGGCAGCGCCCAAGCCATGAACCGGATCAAGGAATTCTGCATCGAGCATGCACGGTCAATAAACCCGGCAACGTTACGTGCGGCCTTCTTGTGGCAGCCACACACGCTGCCCGCTCCCGACAAGCCGTGGACAGTATTTTTCTATGCGGCCATGCTGATCGGTCTCTTGAACAGCGCCGCCTTTGTGGCCGGTGGGGCCTTGCTCAACCTGGAGATTACTCTGTCTAACCCCTGGCAGATTCTGGGGCCGCTGTCGTTGTCTGGATGCGCCTTCTTTGCGTTCCATATCTGGCTTTATTTTGCCTTCTTGCACGAGGACCCGAAGCATGCTCAAGCGGGGCCGGCTGAGAAACATCAGGCGGAGGAACCTTCCGTGCCAGCTAGACAAACAATAACCGACCATGCCGGGGTCTGGGTGAAGATCCTGGAAGAGACAGAGGAATACAAATTTGGGACCTTGTTTCGCATTATCCGGGCGCAACTTCAATACCGGCGCTGCGATGGCTGCCTCAGCAAGCCTATCACCCGCATCAATTTCGAGCGGGGCGATTCCGTCGGCGTGCTGCTTTATGATCCTCAGGCCAATGCCGTGATCCTGGTACGCCAGTTCCGCTATCCGGTCTACGCCGGTCTCGAGCCTGACCAGCGTGCTGGCCAGGGGGCCAGGCAGGCCTGGCTGCTGGAGATTGTGGCTGGCGTTAAGGACGAGGGCCACTCAGTACGGGAGGTGGCCAACAAAGAGCTGCTGGAGGAGGCCGGATATAAGGTTAAAGGGGAGCTGCAACCCCTTATCGTTATCTATCCCAGTCCGGGCGGCAGTTCGGAGCGCATCCACCTCTTCCTGGGCCAGGTAGATACCGGCCAGCGGGCCGGCCAGGGCGGAGGGGTTGTGGCAGAGGGTGAGGACACCCAAATTATCGAGCTGCCTTTCCAGGAGGCCATGGACATGGTGGCGCGCGGCCAGATCCAGGATGCCAAGACTATCATCGCCTTGCAGCATCTGGCTTTATGCCAGGCTGGCAGGGCCGATTTCGAGATTGGGACAGTATAGAGGGGACAAGAGATGGCCAATTCCAAGATTGATCCACTACAGATGGAAATGATTGTAGAGCGCATCCGGTTGGGCCGCTGCGTGCCTTTCCTGGGGGCTGCGGCCAATATCAGCAACTTGGCGCGTGGCTATGCCGGGCTTAAATTGGGTTCAGACGTAGCCAGGGAACTGGCCAGCCAGATGAATGGCGGGGGGGAGTCGGCCAATCTGGCCCGGATTGCTTTACAGTATGAGGTCAGAACTGATCGCTCTTTTCTGGTCAGAAAGCTCAAGATGGCCCTGCCCGACCAGAACTGCGAGCCATCCCCCCTGCTCAAAACTCTCGCCAGGCTGCCCTTTCAGTTAATTGTTACGACCAATTACGATCGCCTGCTGGAGGAAGCCCTCAAGGGGCAGGCTTTCGAATCGATCGTGCAGCCGGCGCAGGGATTTGAGGATACACCGGCAACAAGAGGCTGGCTTGAGAGACTTGAAGCATACGATGGACTGATTCTATACAAGATTCACGGTACCTTTCTGGGCAAAGCGCCGCCTGACCCTGATCAAGAAGACGAAGAACTATCGCCCCTCATTATTACCGAGGATGACTACATTCAATACCTGTCCGTGGTGGGCAAAGAGACGGAGATGATCGGCATTCCTAATTTGATCAAGAAGAAGATCACGCCCAGTACCCTGTTGTTCCTCGGCTACAGCCTGGAGGATTGGGATTTCAGAACCATCTACAAGGTCTTGATCGAACCGCTTCCGAAGCACCACCGGCGCAAGTCCTTAGCTATTCAGAATAAACCGGCCCTGGCCTGGCAGAAGTTCTGGGCAGAGAGAGGGGTGGAGATCTGGGATGTTGACATCTACGATTTTGCCGAGCAACTGGAAGAGTGCTATCTGAAAAAGCCTGGCGAGACTATCCGAGGAGATTAAAGATGGCCGAGCACGAGCAGGAAGAAGGTACTGGGGTAAAACAACCTTATAAGTTTCTTGACTATTACGGGTTTGACGACCGCCCTATCTTCTTTGGCCGCGAGCGAGAGACAGAGATCCTGTTATCCGATATTATCGCCACCCGCCTGGTCGTGCTGTTTGCCAGGACAGGCACAGGCAAGACCTCGCTCATTAATGCCGGGGTGCGGCCGCGCCTCGAAGAGCTGGACTATGCCACGTTCTACATCCGGGTCGAACAGGACCCGGCAGAGTCGGTGAGAAAGGCCATGCGCGAGATGGATCTGCTGCCTGACGAATTAGAAGGTCAGCCGTTGACGCCCCAGTTGGAGCACGCCGTAGAACAGTTGCAGAAACCGCTCGTCGTCTTCTTTGACCAATTCGAGGAATTTTTCATCTATATGCCCGGCGAGAACTCGGCTAAAGCACGGCACTTCATAGCCGAGATAGCCAAACTCTATCGCGAGCGCCAATCGGGGGTCCACATCGTCTTCTCCATGCGCGAGGAATACTTTGTGGAGATGGATGCTTTCCGCGACGAGATACCCTCTATTTTTCGCAACGATTCAAATCTGCGCTTGCGCTGGTTCGACGATGCCCAGGCGCGGGCGGCCATCGTCTATCCCGCCCAATACTACCATGTCAAGGTTGAAGACAGCCTGGTGAAACATCTGATCGCCGACCTGAAAGAGGCCGGGTGGATCGAGCCGGCCCGCCTGCAGATTGTGTGCCACACCCTTTGGCGGGAAAGAACCGGGGCGCAGATTCGCCTGGAGGATTACCAGAGACTGGGTGGCGCCAACCAAATCCTGAATCGCCGGCTCGAAAAGGATATCGAGCAGAATCTTGACCCTCCTGCGCTGCAGCTCTTCGAGAGGCTACTGCCGGAGCTTAGCACCGCTCATAACACCAAGTACGTGCGCGGTTTCGATGAGTTGGTCAAAACCTTAGGCACGGAAGCAGACCGGCTGCGCCAGTTGGTTGACCGGCTGAAAGAGTTGGGCCTCCTCAGGGAGAGCACGCGTTACAAGGCGACGTATATTGAGTGGACGAGCGATTACCTGGCCGCCCGGACGGGCTTCCTACAGCAGCGGGTCAGGGCTGTAGCCACGCGCTGGCTGCTCAGGGCTGCTATGGATAGAGCTGCAGCAAAAAGCGTCGAGTTGGCCGAGCAAAAAAACATGGCCCACCCGGCCTGGACTGAAACAGCCGCTGCGGAAGAGCGGGCTTCCCTCTACATGACGCCGGCCGACTTTGAGGATATTTCAAAAGGGGCGGACCTGCTGGGGGAACTGAATCGAGAGGAAGCAGAATTCCTGTTTGTGGCGGCGCTGGAACACGGCGCTTCCATGGGGCTGTGGTTCCAAAAAGCTGCCTCAAGCGGGGTAGAAGTTTGGCACATTCTCAAAGATCGCCTCGAATCCGGCGAAGCCCAGAGCAAGCAGGTTGTGAACAGCATCCAGCTCCTGGGTGAGTTACGAGACGAGCAGGCGGTGGAACTGCTGGAAGCTGCCCTGCGGCAGCCCGCTTTGCGCTCAATTACCCTGGAAGTCCTGGGAGCGATGCGCACTAAAGAATCGCTGAACCTGCTGCAGGGCGCGCTGCGGCAGGAGGCCCTGGCCGCTCAGGCAATTGACGTGCTGCGTCGAATGAGGACAAGGGAAGCTATTCAGCTCTTGGGGATGGCCCTGCGCGAGGAAGGGGTCTTTGCCTTGCGGGCCGGGATGGCCTTGAACAGCATCGCCAGCGGCCCCCCTGACGAAGCTTCAGTTCAGGCGGCGGCGGTGCTGGGCGAGGTGCTGGCCAAACAGGCCGAATCGCTGTTTCTGCTGGCCCTGGAGTACGGTCTCGATATGCGCTTCTGGTTTGAGCAGGCTTCTGCACGCGGGGTCCCGGTCTGGAAAATTCTCAGAGAAAAAATTGTCAACCGCGATACGCCCATCGAGCTGGCCCGGAATGCGGTTCGCTTTCTGGTAGACCTGGAGGACGGGCAGGCCGGGGAGCTCCTGGAGCTCGCTTCCCGGCGCGATGCTCTGGCCCAGTCAGCCCAAAAGGCCGCCTCGGCCAGGCAGGCACTGGAAAATATCCGCGTTGGCAAACAACGGCCCAGCCCGCCTGCCGGCGATAGAGGGCTGACTCAGCAAGATTGGGCCATTCTGCTCAACAGGATCAAGCAGGGCAAATGCACCCCTTTGTTGGGGAGCGGGGTTAACCTCGACATATTTCCGCCGGAATCTGAGATCGCGCTAAGGTGGGCCCAGGAGTACCGCTACCCGCTGCCGGATGTCGGCGACCTGCCCCGGGTTGCCAAGTTCCTGGCTGTGACGCAGGATTCAATGTTCCCCAAGGAGGCCCTGCTGCGACAGCTCTCTAACGTCACCCCGCCGCCCTTGACCCCGCCTGACGAACCGCATGGCGTTCTGGCAAACCTGCCGCTCCCCGTGTACATCACCACCACCTACGATGACCTCATGGTCCAGGCGCTCTCGAGCCAGGGCCGGCGGCCAGAGCGGGAGTTGTGCCGGTGGAACAAATACATCAGTGACCAACCCTCCATTTTCGAATCAAGGCAGGGCTTCCAGCCTACTGTGGAAAATCCTCTCGTCTTTCATCTCTATGGACACAACCAGGTGCCGGAGTCGCTGGTCCTCACCGAGGATGATTACCTGGATTTTGTCATAAACATCGCCCGAGATGGGGAACTGCTCCCCTCCTGGGTGCAGCGGGCGCTGACCGGCAGCTCGCTCCTGGCCATTGGCTACAGCCCGGAAGAGTGGAGCTTCCGCGTGCTCTTGCGCAGCCTCATCACCGCCGGCGAACCGGGCCTGCGCCGTCTCAGCGTGCTCCAGCTTTTACCGCCGGAGCAAACTGATACCCATGAACCGGAGCGGGAACGGAAATACCTGCAGAATTATTTTGATGATCTCGGTCTGCGCATCTATTGGGGAACGACCAGGGAGTTTACCTGGGAGCTGTGGGAGCGTTGGGCAGGAGGTGGTTAATGGAATTTCAATTCCCCGCACAAAATCCTTATGTTGGCCCGCGGCCTTTCACAGCGAAGGAGCAAGAACTGTTCTTTGGGCGAGAGCGCGAGGCCGGTAATCTTGTCTCCGCGGTCATCGCCCACCGTACTCTGCTGCTGTATGCCCGCTCTGGCGCCGGTAAAACCTCGCTCATTAACGCCAGCCTGATACCCCGCCTGGAGCGGGAGGGCTTTGAGATTCTCCCTCTGGCGCACGTGCGTGGGGTGATTCCCTCTATCATCCGGCCTGAAGAAATATCCAACATGTACATCTTTAACACCCTGATGAGCTGGAATACTCCGCTGGGCTGGAGGGATGAGGCTGATCCAAGGCGGCTGGCCCGTATGTCTCTGCTTGATTTTTTGGGGGAGCGGGAGCATCTCACCGATGAGGTGGGCCTGCCCGCACCTCGCGTGGTTATCTTCGATCAGCTTGAGGAGTTATTCACTTCCCATCCCGAGCGTTGGAGAGACAGAGAGGGTTTCTTTGCCCAGGTTTGCGCTGCATTGGAAGCAGATAGCCTCTTGCGAATGGTCTTCGTCGTCCGAGAGGAGTACCTGGCCCGGTTGGACCCGTATGCTCCGCTGCTGCCCGACAAGTTACGAACGCATTTTCGTCTGGAGCCGCTGGACCGGGAGGCCACCCTGGCCGCCGTGACCGAACCTTTGCGTGGGACAGGCTGTTCTTTTGGGCCGGGTGTGGCGGAAGCATTGGTGGAAGATCTGTTGAGAATCCGGACCGAGACCGATACAGGGCAAGTTATAGAGACAAGCGGAGAGTTTGTGGACCTGGTGCAGCTTCAGGTAGTCTGCCAGAGCTTATGGCAGGCCCTGCCGCCTGAGGTGTCTGTAGTCACCACAGCTAACCTTATGGCTTTCGGCGATGTAAACCAGACGCTTTCCAGGTTCTACGAGCGAGTGGTGCACGCCGCAGCCCAAACCGCCGGACTAGAAGAGGGAGAGCTGCGGGCTTGGTTTGAGCAGACGCTCATTACCCCGGCCGGGACGCGCGGCCTGGTTTACCGCGGGCCTGAGCAAACCGGAGGGATTTCCAATGCGGTGGTGGATGAGTTGGAGCATACCCACCTTATCCGGGGAGAGTGGCGGGCCGGCGCGCGCTGGTACGAACTGGCCCACGACCGCTTCATTATGCCCATTCAACAGTCCAACTTGGCCTGGCTGGCGGCGCAGCGCCGGGTAGGGCCAATCCCCTGGCCGCCGGGACACGAGCTGGCTGCGCCGCGGGACCAGGCCGCGACGATCAGGCGGCTGCGCTGGTTGGTCATCGCGCTGGCCGTAATAACTGCGATAGCCAGCGTGGCTGCGATTTTGGCCTGGATAGGGCCAACATAAACAATCCTATCAAACGACAATAGTTGTCGCTGAGCACATCCTGGGACAATTGCTGATTACAGCTTGTACGGAGCACGGTAAACCCCTCTCTCAGCCCCGGGTGGGGCCACCAGCTCCACGCTCAGAGCGTGGGCATGCGGCGCCATCTCCACCAGGCAGTAACCATACACATCGGGGTCATACTCCTGCCTGAGCTGGCGGGTAGAGGCGGTCGGGTTTGTCATCAGGATTTCAATCCTTCGCCCGCCCTTTCTGGCCGCCTGTACCATCCACTGGAGAGTGGTCAAATCCGGATTGTCATCCTTGCCGTTGGCGCAGATGACATACTTGTCCGCAGTTATCGTCTGGAAGAACTTCCGGGTTATGTTGCGCCGGCTGCCGTGGTGCGGCAGTTTCAAGACATTGACATGCAATTTGCCGCCAGGGTCCAGCAGGTTGGCCTGGGCCAGGCCTTGCAGCAAATCGTCCCCGCGCCCGTCGCCGGTGAACAGGATAGTCTGGCCCTCGGCCTCGGCCAGGAGCATGATGCTGCTAAGATTGGGGATGCTCTCATCAGCCTTTGCAGCCGCCCTGGCAGTGAGGGCAGACTCGCCGGCCCGGAGGCGCCGCTCCTGCTGCTCCAGCCACGTGAGCCACTTCTGTTGGAGCATAGCCAGGTTCTGCCGGGTCGGTCCAACCACCTGCAAACTCAAGTCGCCAAGAATAATGGCTTGTGGCGCCTCGTCTACACAAATGAGGCCCTGGGGCGTAAACTCAGGGTTGATGGGGATGCGGAGCGCCTCGGCGGATTGGGTCAGCTCATCTCCCTGGCCGATGCTCCTTTCTGTGCTGGTTGAGCAGGTTGTCGTCTCACGCGGGGTGGGAGTGTTTTGCATGAGCAGCCGGAAGCGCGCTTCGACCTCCTGGCCCAAGGTTTGACTGAAGGTGTTGTGCCACAGCGCAGTGATAGCGATGGTCTCTGTTTGACCCTGATCGTGCTGCCGCTGTAACTCGGCCAGCAGTTCTAGCAGGCCGGCAATGTGATCGTCATCCACGTGACTCAGAACGACCAGGTCCAGTTTCCCCCCGGCCGCGCTGATTTCCAGGAGTTTGGGCCGCAGATGCACCTGGTAGGTGGGGGCCGGGCCGCCGTCAATGAGGATATACCTGGGGTTTGACGAGTCGCCGTGTTCCAAGATCAGGCAATCGCCGTATTCAGCTTGAATGAGGTGTAGTTTTAACATAGGTTTATCCCTCTTTCTATACCCGGAGTTGCAGGGCTGTCGAGGGCCATGCAGGCACCTCCAACCTGGGCTTTGGGGTGAACTCCTGGTGGCTTACGCACCAGCCGGGTAGGTCAATCAGTTATTGATCTCGGTGACGTCACGGGTGCGGTTGGCGATGAAACCTGAAAAAATCCGCAAATGGGTTTGGGACTGTTCTGTTCCATATCATCCTCCCCTAATATCACCGGCTGAACTCTCCGGTTTCCTTGGTTTCGCTTACACCGCCATGGCCAGATCGCGCCGATGCCTGGAGGCGGCATCGCCAAACAGGATGGCGCTGTAACCGGTCAGATCACCAACCTCGCCCAGCTCGGCGATGGCCCGCTGGCGAGCCGTTAAGAAGGCCAGCCCGACATTCTCGCGCTCGAATATCGAGCTATAGAACGTTTTGGTGAAGATACTGGCCCCGGCATCCGTCACTGGCCAGAAGTAGCCGGCATAGCCAGCTACCCCGGCTGCCAGGAAGGCGGCAGCCAGACCGTTTCCGTGACTTTCCGTTGAGACGAGTCGCTGCCCGCCCACAGCACGGCCAGACTCGCAAGCGCTGTTGAAGACAAAGTAGGGCGGCGCTTTCCACGGCAGCGCCAGCACCGCGTCTGCCGTTAGGTCCCCATCGGCGAAGCGCAAGGCGCTGCTTCCCGGCTCATCCGGTTTCAGAAAGGCATGCCCGGCAAAGTGAATGATGTCATAGTCGCCATCGGCCAGCAGCCGGGCGAACCGTTCCCGGCTGGCTTCGGTTCCGCTGAGCACCGTCACTTCCAGGCGGAAGGGGCCATGCTGCCCTTCCAGACTGGTAAGTGCGACCAACCCGGCTTCGGTAGCCGCCAGGTCCAGGGTGGGATTGGCTACAGCCAGGATACGCACCACGCTGTCCTCCTGCAGTGGATCGCGGCCGGGCCGCAGCCTCTGCCGTGTGGTCACCAGCCGGCCAAAGGGGGTGGCCTGGGAGATTGGCTCGGCTGACCTGGCGATCAACTCCCAGGGCAGATTCAGCATGGTTTCGTCCACGTTGAGCAAGACGGCGGTGGGGGGGATGGCCCGCAGCACCTGCTCGCCCTCCGGCCCGATAAAGGTCTCATACAAGCACTGGCCCAACTGCCGGACCAGGGCTAGGGCATCCTGAGGCCGCAGGGCCAGGTTGAGGCTCCACAAATGGAGTTGGTGGGTCGCCTCGGCCAGGAACTGCTCCATGGCGGCATCCAACACCACATTCTGCTGCCAGGTGATGCCTGTGCCTTCTTCGTGGATGGCCACCAGGAACTCCAGTGCTTCGCCGCGCTGGGGCAGTTCACGCCGATAGCGAGTGATGGAGATATGAACCACCCGGGGCAGAAATTCCGCTCGATATCCGCCAAACATCAGGACTTCCTTTCTTGGCCCAGCCAATGCTCGACCGGCCTGATTGCCACAGAAACATTAGCCGCACCCTGTACCTAAACTGGCCGCAGATTCTCCTGGATTACCTCGGCCACACCCTTGGTCAGGTTAGGGAAGCGCGGCTCGTGGTAGCCAATATAGTCGTAGCCCGCGTAAACGAGCACCGCCAGCAAGGCGATGCGCAGGCCAGTGCTGACCACCAGTATCTGGGGCGCCTGGATAAACCTCGCCAGGCTGACAACATCCCCAAGGGCATTGAGTCGCCCCACCAGGACGATAAATTTGTCGGACAGCGCCTTGACTGCTGCTGTGGTGAAGCTAAGCCTATCCGGACCAGCCTGGTACTCCTGCAGCCAGCCGGGGAGTTCGGCCTTGAACTGCTCGACCCGGTACAATTTACCCACCAACGACTCGAATAACTCGATCCGGCCCTGCTGCTTGATCTCTTCCAACCAGCCCCGAATCTGCTGGCGGGCCTGGTCTTCGGCCTGCTTGCCCAGCAGAGCCAGAATTTTATCGTAGACATTGAGCAGTGTCTTGGTGGCCACCGTGACGGCGCGCTGGAAGAGAACGCCAGCACCTTCCTTTACCTTGTCCAGCAGGTTGGCCATATCTTGGCTTACCAGGCCAGCGCCCTGAATGACGGCTGCCCATTCGGTGTTGAAGACCAGATTGAAGGCCATGTCACCGCCACACTCGATCACGCGCTGCATGATGGCTCCGGTCGTCGTCAAGACGGCCTGCTGCAAGTCGCCTTTGGCCTGATCGGGCGTAGCGGCAGCCGCGCGTCGCACCACCGGAGGACCCAAACCAGCCGAAACAGGCGTGGCCATCGCCTGCTCCAGTGTGTTAATGGCGGCGTGCAGGGCCACCCTACTAGCGGCCCGGGGTGCCGGGCTGAGTAGGCCTGCTTCCTCGCCCGTAGCGACCTGGAAGAGTTCGGTGGCGACTTGGAGTTCTGCCGCCGCCTGGGCCAGCAATTGCCCGCTAATGCCCTCACGTAGAGTCGCGTCTGGCGACTCCAGATACCCTCTGGCCAGGTCCACCATGCCGGCCGACACATCGGCGATTTCCTCGGCCCGTTCAATCAGCGTTTCGGCAGCCACCTCGCCCGTGCCGCGCATGACGACCTCGGATGGCATGGGTGATACCTCCCGTAGGCTGCGGAACCTAACTAAATAATCCTGAACTGCTTGCTCGTAAGATTGATATCCAATTGATGTCATCGAAGAGTTCTCCCTTCTTATGGTGTAGTGGGCTCCTCAGGTTGCCATAGGTGATCACTAAAAAGCTAGACTTTACCAACTCAATCCCGGTAACATTACCGGACACGTTTTTGGCTTCCTGCTAAATCGTTATTAATTGGTGATCGTATCCCCCTTCGATCCTGTTATTTCGCCCTCGACATCGCCTGTCTTCTGGATAACCTCGAAGATGCTGTTTACCATCTTGGCCTCGCTGCCAACGACTCGACCTGTCTTCGTGATAGTATCAATGACATGTTGGATGGTTGCACGGAGTTGCTGGGCAGCCACTTCGATCCGCTCCATACGCTCGGGAAACAGCTTTCCGTCAGGGAGGCGGCTGTAGAGAACTGGTATACCCCACTCCAGAAAACCTGACTGGTCTAATTGGGCGCTGGTGAGGTCGTACATGGCCAGGCGGCCGGCGGGCCTTTCTCAGCTCCTACTGTAACCGGGGCAACCGTCTCGCCGACCTCCGGCGTGGGCAGGAAGGGTCACCTGGCATCCCTTTCCATCCGGCGGCCGGGTCAGATAGAGCTTAAAATTAATATAGGGTCGCTACTTCATAGCCTTTTCTCCTCAAGTAGATAGGGCTATCGGTCATGAGAAGATTAACCGCTTCTTGTTTGTCTTGCGTCCCTCCAGTTGCGGATGCTGCGGGTAGCCGGCGTCGTCAAGCAGGTAGAGCAATCGTGTGTGCAGTTGTTGATAGGTGATCTTGTAATTTACCTCCCGGATGACCTTCAAAGCATAGTAGGTCATCGCCCCGTGATAGACGCCACCGATCAACGCATCGTAGGAGTATTCTTTGTCCGTACATCCGCTCAACAGGACTTCTTTCATTTTAGACTCCGGGTATTTCTCCCTTGTCGTCGGTTTGGCCTTCCAGGGGTTCTCCAACACCGGCTGGCCGCGCAAAGCCGGGCTTAAAAAGCGCACCCGGCGGTCATCGGGTGTCTTCAGACCTGGAATGATCTCTCCGATGGCTGCGCGGGTGACCGTGCCGGAGAAGCAGGAGTCGGAAATGACGGTCAGATGGACACCCCTCGGTAACTCTGAGAAAAGGGCGCGCAAATCATCATCTACGAGTAAATTGTCGGTGCAGTCATAGGGGCACACGGCTTCATCGTATTTCTCCTCGTCGCCGCTGGTATCGGCCAGGTATGTTCCGTGCGAAGAGTTGGTGAAGACCAACACATCACCGGACGTAGCCCCGGCCAGCAACTGCTTCAGACCCGAAATCGTCTGAGCTCTGGTCGCCTCTGTGTCCGTGATGAGCTTGACATCTGGCCGGGTAAAGTCGTAGTGAGCGACCAACAGCTCAGCCCAGGCTTGGGCGTCATTGACGCAGCCGTTCAGATCGCTGCCGTCATAGGGATAATCGTTAATCCCGACACAAAACGCTTTTTTCGTCATGGTATACCTCCACAGTAATGAATAAATTTGGACAATATAAAGAACCCCTTCTCCCTGACCTCGCCTTACCGAGGCCGGTTGGCGTTGATAAAGTTGATGGGATGGACGTAGGCTTGCAGCACCTTCTCCCGGTCAGCCTGGGTGTTACCCCACCATTTGCCGGCAGGTACCGCTTTGACCCGGATCTCAAAGTGCAAGTGGGCGGGGTAACGGTCGCCGTCGCCCTTGCCGATGGTGCCGATCTGGTCGCCGCGCCGAATGACATCACCTTTGCGAACAAAACGATCCTTGAGATGGGCGTACTGGCTCCAGACAATCTGGCCCCAGGGCAGGCGATGCTCCAACAGGATGATATTGCCCCACATCGGGTAGCGCTGCGAGGTTACAACCCGGCCGTTGGCCACAGCGTACACCGGCGCACCCAGGTCAGAGTCGCCGCCACCCCGGCCGTTCCAATCCTCGCCAGTGTGCCAGCCTCCCCGCTCGTTGAAGTAGCTCTGATTCACCAGCCCGGCGGCGACGTAGTAACCCAGGCCATTCGGTTTGCCCACCGGGAAGTCGAAGCCATCGGTAAGCAGCGGCCAGGGCAACACTTCGACCATGCCCCGGCGTAGCATGAAGCTAATGTTGGCAATCGCCGAGCTGACGTCGTCGCTAACCGGGCGATTTAACAGGAGTTCGCCGCACTGCCGGTGCAGTTCATACAGTTCGGCCCAATCGGGCAGAGGGGTTAACCAGTCTTCATGTTCATGTTTAGGTAGATCAGGTAGACACCGGCCCATCCCTATATATATGTCACTATCACCATTGTCCTGATCAGTTGCCATAAACCCCCAGGGCATATAACAACTGGCCCCTTCACCGAACCAATAGGCCATATCCTTCTGAGTTTTTTCCGGCCGATTGGCAAAATATCTCCGGTCGAAACCAGCCTCTTCGATAATTAGTGGTTTTCGGTGCTGGCGAGCCAAGTCGAGGTCATCTTCAACTTCGATGGCAGGATTACCTTTCTCAGGCAGGATACGCTTATTACCGTTATAGGGATGATTGGTAAAAAAGTCGATCTGGGGCGAGCCATAAAGTTTGTGGCGCAAATCCTGGCGATCAGCCATCCAGGCCTGGCGGGTACTGATCATCCCGGTAGTGATCAGGTGATACGGGTCTAATTGCTTAATCTGCCGGGCCATATCCAGCATAAAGTTGACCAATAACTCAGGCGCACCATGTTGGTCGTCATACTGAGCCTTCAACTCATTGCCAATTTCCCAGGCAAAAATGTGCGGCTCGTGTTTAAAAGCGTTGACAATGTATTGCACAAAGGGAAGATAGTTTTCCTTATAACCACTTTCAAAGAAGGTGTGGCTCAAGTTAGGGTTGTAGAATTTACCATCTCCCTGCACATAAAAAGGTACATCACTGTACATGTTGGTCAAGGCGGGTAACAAGTAAATATCGGGGAAGTTCGGCCCGATCAGGGCCAGGACCCGCCGCAGCCGGGCCTCAACCTCCTGGGGGATCGCATTTTTATGGGCCAGGAAGACCCGCACCAGTCGGGCGTTCATAATGGTCGCCTCTTGTAACTGTTTGGCCTGGTGATCGGGATGGGTATGGGGCAAGTCCTGCGAGTCGCAGCCATAGTGCACCAACCCCCGGATATTGGCCCCGATAAAGCGCATAGGTTTGCCTTTGAGGTAAAACTGCCCGCCGATAACCTGGACAAAATCGGGTGCGAGGGTGGCACTGATCGCTGCGGGCTGAGTGTGAGCAGGGGTCACGGCCAAGGCTTGAACCGCTACCTGCGGCTGGTCTTCAACCTTAGGCATCTTATAGACCTTATCCGGGCAGAAAATGTAACCATCATCGGCCAGATGGGGGTTGTTGATGGCGCATTCTTCCATAAAAACTTGCCAGGTCAGGCCAGGAATCTTGCCCTGCAGATACTGCTCCCAATAGTTCCAACGATTGCCCTGTAAGGCGGTCACTTCCTGGGTCCACACCAGTTGGGGCGCCTCCGGGCTGCGCGGCAACGGCAGGGGCACAGCGGTGGCCTGGTCCCATTGGCCGGTCGGGGCATAAACCAGGCCGGCTTCAAAAATTTGGGCGGTGTAGTTGCGACCGGCCGCGATAGCCTCATATTCGCCGGTCAGGCGGTCACCCAGGCTGTTTTCCTGGGCCATTTTGAAGAGCATAGCCTGGCGATTGAGCGGAATGATCAGGTGTTCACCGGCGGCCAGCAGATTGTCAACTAATTCCCTTTCAGGTGGCGGCTTGGCCGCTACTTCAACGGCGGGGGTAGGGCTGACCTCCGCGACCAACAACGGTTCGGGTTCGTCGGCCATAGCCTTCAGTTCCTGCATCAGGCTCAAAGGCTGATCCTGGTTATCCAGACCGGTGTGGCGAAAGCTTTCCCAATCCGGGCCGGGGCCAACCTGGAACAGGCAGGCGCCGACGGTGTAGGGTGCGCCGCACAATAGGCCGTTATACCAGCGCAGCGAACTTTTGTAGCTGGCCTCCGCCACCGGGTCGTTCCGGTAGAGCCAGCCCACGTCACCGCCGTCGGTGAGCATATACATGCGAGCCAGGCCAGCCTCGGTGATGATCGCTCGATGCTGGTTGCCGTACTGTTGGCGAATGACTTCCATCACCCGGCAGTAAATACCGCAGCCACTCCTGGCTCCCGGTTCCTGCGGGTTCATATGGGGCCAGCCGTACTCATGGAAGCCCAGGTAGGTGTATCGCTCCAGGGTTTTGGGAAAGTATTTGAGGTAATCCTGACCGTTGATCCAATTGCCGGCGGCAAAGTTAAAGGCCACCGCCTCCAGCCCCTCTTGCTTGAGCCGGTCGAGGAAGGCCATCTGAATGGTATCGTAAGCCGCGGCCTGGCGCTCCATTTTGGTCCAATTCTGGTGATCCTCATCGCGCCACTGGGCCTTGGGTGGAAAGGAAGCCGGGCCGCGTACCACCTCGTTGAGCGACATCCAAGCATCAATGTAGAGCCGGCCGTTCTGGCCCCGCTGTTTGGCAAAGCTAAAGTTGTGGCTTAGCACTTTTTCGGCTATACGGATGCCGACCGCCACCGGGTCGGGATCATCCAGCATAGCGCCCTGCTCACCAGGGGTATAATAAAAGCGGCCAATCACAAAGGTGTTGGGCGACCACTCGTTGCGGATGTGCTGCAAAACCGAGAAGTCGTCCAGTTCGGTCAGCAGCACCGGCGGCTTGATGGTTTTGATGGCCTCGATGACGCCGGGCGCAGCAAAGTTTTTGGTGTAAAAACCGAGCTTATTCATAAGACACCTCCACATATCCGGGCGATATTCGCCTGATAACCGGCGGCATGTAGCCCGTGTACGCGCTTGCCAGGCTGCCTGCCGCCGGGAAACAGTTGGCGAAAACCAAGTCGGGGCCGCCTCGATCAGGGATGTGCGGTCTTCAGGACGGCCACTTCCGCCTCCAACCGGGCCAGGCGCTCCACTATCGGCTCGACGCCGGTGCGGCGCAGTTGGAAGACCAGGTACAGGCCGGTGTGGTCGGCCAGCATGCCGGCCCCGGTGACGACATCGCTGGAATATTCCGGCTCCAGGATGCAGACGGTGACGCCGCCCGGCTCACCGGCCTGGACCACGCTACCCTGGATATGTTCGATCTCGCCACTGCCACGGGTCGGGAAGATGTCGGCCCGGCGTGGGCTGGGCGGTTGCCACAGAAACTTCTCATCCACCAAGTAGGGATGAGCGGTGGAGTAAGCAAAGGCAACCATTACCCCGGGCAGCGGCAGGCCATTTTCATCCACTGCCAGCACAATCAGGCGCTGCTCTTCAAAGCTCTTGGGTTTGGTGCGGCGAATACCGATCAGCCGGAAAGTTCCTTGTTCCGTCGGTGTGGCCGAGTGTAGTTCGGCCAGCCAGTCGCGCTGGATGTCAAACGGTAAATTTAACAATGGTTTGTAATCAAAGAGTAGCATCAGTCAGTTCCTTTCTTGGGTAGGGGTCAACCACGCGTTGACCGCTCTGCGCTAAATCTTTAAACCGAAAAATATTCTGTCCTCAGTTGAAATCGTAACACAGGCCTGGCTACAAACTGGCTACAAAGGTCCTGGCTAAGTGTGAATCAGTTCGTTTTGGAATCCCCTTGAAGAGTACGGGCTGGTATACTCATCAATCCCGACCAGCACGGCATACAACTTTGGGAAGGTGCATATCCGGCCAACCCCTTATAAAAAATCTCCCCAGAAGCTATTGCGTCTGAGGAGATTGCTACTAATGCACCGATCCTGAAACAGGCAGAAATAGCCTCGTTTCAAATTCACCCATCTGGTAATTACTTCTACTACTATTCACTACCCTCCTTTTTTCCAACATCCAACTTAGACGCTCACATTACGCAGTTTCTCGGGAGGAGTCCCGAATTTATTCGGGCTTTCCCAGACTAAAGTCTGGACTCCTGCGTAAGGTGAGTTAGACGAATCCCTTTGAGCTTGGCCACCCGGCGCAGTTCCTCAGGGAAGATGAACCGGCAGCACTCCTTCGAAAGGATCCGGCCGTCGTTTGTACTGCGAGTCACTTCTTTCCGATGGTCAAGGTACTTGACGTCGGATTGTGCTCGATTCGGATGTCGTCCTCATCCGCCTTGATGTTCCATTCAACGGGCCCACTGTCGTCGGCACGCATCCGCAGCCCCCCCGTCGTGTCGGCATTATCCAACTGCAAGGCGCCGGTCATCGTGTCACCTGCCAACCGCACGTACATCTGCCGATCCACAAAGGCGTAGGCCGGGTCACTCGACTCGCCATTCGCCCTCACGGCGATGATGGGAATGAGATTGCCTCCCAGGTCCAGATTGACCGTTGCCGACCAGAGCTCGCTGTTGTTGACGGCAACCACTTCCACACCCTTGATGTGAATCGCTGTTCCAGGCTGTTTGCCTCCTGTCAGGGTAACCGTCGCCGCCGGGGTAGGAGATACCACAACATCGACCGTAGGCGCCTTGACGCATGTGCACAGACGGGGTGGTTCAATATTCCCAATGGCGATATTGTTGTCGAAGGTCGTCAACCGCCGCGTCAGGACCTCTCCGTAGACGCTGTGGATGTTGCTATCATCATCAGTGGCAGCGCAAGACATCAGTACCTGGTTCTCACATTCCTTTTGGGGAGTCCATTCGAACGGGCCGATGATCGTATTGCCTCCTGCTGGGATTGATCCCCCAATGACTAGTGAAGGCGTGGTCAACGGCTGCCAATCATCAGGCCAGACCAGCCCATTATTGCCACTCGGCTGGTATCCCTCGACAGTGACATTGTTTGCCGGCTGAGTGCCGCGGTTTCTGACGCGAACGTAGAGGAAATTCGGCGTACCGGCCTTCGGGGTCTGATTGACCAACCCCCCGTCGGCGCAGTGGCGGTTCCAGATGTCATTGCTTTTCAGAACCTCCGAAGGGTATTCGTATGCGCCTGCCCTACCATCGTCAAAGTACACGTCGACGTCCGGAGGATTCCCACCGTAAAGATTCTGCCTCTCAAAGGCCCACCGCACAACCTTGCGCACGGTTGCGCCGCTGTAGCCATCAAAGAACCTCGTGGTGGCATCCGCTTCTTGCATAGCGGTTGAGAAGCCAACTGTGGTGTTGGGGATCCCTGCGCTAATCAGGGCAGGGGCCTGAAGCAGCAGGTAACAGATATACCGGCTCGCATACTGACGTTCACTCAGCGATCTGTCGTCGCCGCCGATGGACTGATAGGCACGGAACGCCACCGTTGCCAGGATTTCTTCCGAATCGTAGCCGCCAGTGTCGCAGGGTCCGCCAAATCCCCATCCTGCCGCCACAGTCCGGTCGTGACGCCGACCACCTACGAAGGGAAACGTGAGGCCCCGGTCCGGTGCGTGCGACTCCGGATCATACAGGACGGCAGCCAGTACATCACCGATGCCCTCGCAGAACCCGAGATTGCCATCATGCAGGTTATCCTGAAGAACAGCATGTCCGAATTCGTGGCATACGACCGGAGCATCTGCGGCGATCCCTACAGTGGATCCTACCCCTGCCACACCAAAGGTATAATGGTCTGTTCCGTCACCTGCAGCATTCCCATAGTGGTGTGCATTGACGCCTGCCTCACCACGGGGATCCACCGGTATGGGAAAGACGGTTCCGTCGAAGTAGGTTTCCAGATCAAGCCCTAAGGATTCCACAAGCTTGTAGAGCTCGTCCAAATGCCAGTAGGCGTTCACCGCGGCAAAGCCGTCGGAGGTGCAGGTGTAGTTGAACACAGCCCCCGTTCCGTTCGGTTCGGCCGGAGGCGCGGCGACTGGCCCGGCTATCTCCTGGATCTCGACAAAACGTCCTCTTAAAACTACATCTGCCGGAGGCGCAGGTAGGAAGAGCCGCTCCAGGGATACGCTCCGCCGATAAGCATTCAGCTCATTGGCGGGAGAGGTCGGGGTGAGCGTAGCGTCTCCGGATAATGCGAGCGGATCGTTTGAGAACACCAGACCCTCCACGGAGGAGACGAGCGGCCTCACATAGAGTACGGCGCCGCTGAACACTTCGAAGAAGATCACCCAATTCAGGGGACCAACTCGGCCACCGCCAGTTGCGAAGCGGCACTCGGTGACAACATAATGCTTGCCGTCTTCTATCTCGGCCGGAACTGGCTCCGAGGCCAGATCGGGAAGTGCCAGGCTAGGGTCCTCTCTTGGCTTGCGATCTGCCTCTCGGTAGCGATAGACCAGTTCCTTCTGGCTGTGGACGGCAGAGAAGCTCAGTCCGGTTTGGTCCAGGAGTGCCTTGAGACGGGCCTCAACGGCCGCCTTGCCTGCCCTGAACTCGGCCTCTTCAAAGTCAGTCCAGTAGCCGACGCGGAACTCGAGGTCGTCGTGAAGGCTCTGGCTTGAACCGATCACTACATTTTCCGGCCCGGCCATGCGCACCACGAGACCGGCCTGCCACACCGGCAGACCCCGATAGGTTTGCACGTAGGAGACGACGTGGGCGTCCCTCGATCTCTTCACCTCACGAATGTGCAGCAAAGAGCCTTCACCTTTGACATACGCCTCTGGCGGTGACTCAGAAGCTTTCCTCAAGACGGATTTCGCAATGCCGTAGAGGTCGGCCACTTCCCGTACGTAGAATCCGGCGGTTTGTGCTGGGTTCAGAGGTCTTTCTGCGGCTGCGGCTGCGGCTGCGGGGACTCGCTTTTGGATAACGAAAGGCTCCTCGATGTGGGAGATACTAACAACGCGCCCCTCAGCATCCTTATACACTTGGCCAGAACTTTGCTCAGTCATGATTTGCCTCCTATAGAGTTAGCCCGACAGCTTTGCTCGAGCTCGGCCAGTCTCGCACTCTGCTGGTGGAGGGTGCGTTCCTGTCGAATGGCATGCAATGTCATCTCCTCTATCCTCTTCAGCAGCAGCATGCAGAATTCGCCAATGTGCAGGCCTTGAGTGGCAACTTGGTCAGCCGTTGGCAGCTCGGGCAGGTGTTGATTCTGCCCGATATACGTTGCCAGCTCGTCCAGATCCGGGAGTTTGTAGGCTGGCGCAAATACATGGTCCGGCACAGCAATGGCCCAATCTTTGATCACGAGTTCACCACTGATGGTGATGTCGCCAGTCGCGCCGTCCAGGCGAATCGTGCGCGTACCGTCTCCTCTGTTTATGAGTACGTCACCATGTTGGCCATTGCCGCCGACGGTGATCTCGCCAGCAGTGCCGGCCAGGTGGATCGTCTCCTGCCCGGCCGGGTCTCTGACGACGACGTCGCCGCCCCGTCCGTTGCCGCCGAGGATAGCGTCGCCTTGATGACCATCCAGGTGGATCGTCTCCTTGCCGTCCGAGTTCGCGACAATCACGTCACCATCCTGACCCTGGCCACCAAGAGTAAGATCTCCCACCTTGCCATCCAGGTGGGCTATTACGTCGCCAGTACAGCTCTTGATGGTCAGGTCGGCATTCTTGCCACTGATGCGCACTCGCTCATGTCCGTGCGCGTCATAGAGGACGATGTCGCCGCTTTGACTGGCCGTACCCGTCTCACCGTCAATAATGTAGGTGATGGTCATCCATTTGTCTCTTAGCAGTAGTTTGCCATCTTTGTCTCGAGTCCCTCCGATATCAATACCGCCGTTATCCCCATTGATCGAAATCACGGCCGGTCGATTCTGATCGGTACCAAATGGGTAGAAAGTGACCAGGCCGTTACGACCCGTCTGCTGGGGGGTGGTGTCATTCGGAGGAAGTTGATCTTTTGTGCCTAGTTTCGGAATGTCAGACATTTTGCTCTCCGTATTCCAGTTATCATTACCCATACAGTGAGATAAATAAAATAGGAAGACAAATGTGGACAAAATGATGATTTTGAGCTTGACTCAAAGTAGGGCAATCGCATCTAATTAATTTGGAAAGTCGAAACCCAGTTTAACTTAGGAATATTGCACAGGATGCCCTGTGATTCCCCCTCTCGGTCAACACCCTAGATGTTGGGATTTACGAATACCTTTGACCACAGGATGTAGTAGTAAAACAGATTTACAACCGTTCCTCCCGCGTTAGCCATATTTAACCAGAGGATGGTAGTCCGAGTGGCTCGCTCCGCAGCAGCCAGATTGGGCTGACCTGGATCGCCTGATAAAAGCTGAAGGCGGGAGGAACGATTTCATTTAGGGTATTTCGATGGGTGTAGCCGATAGCCGGCCAACTGGATCCATTACCTCAATATAATCTTCTATTGTTTCGGCTCGTATTTCAGCCAATTCCTGGGCAATTTGCCCCACGAGCGTTTTAAATCGGGCCTGATCAAGTAAGACCACTTCGTCGGCTAGGTGGAGGTGGGGCGTGCGAATTCCACCCTTTATATCTTGGATAAACTTAATTCGTGTTCGCGGCATATCCTCAATGAGTTTTTTCATCCGCGCTTCACCCAAGAGACGCTCAAGAGGAGTTCGCTGGCACCCGGCGAGATGACGCGGAATACTTATCCACTCAGGAATTTCAACTTTGACCTGCAAGGGCTCCAGGCTTTCCACCAATCGGTTGAACTCCTCGGCAGTTCCTTCAAACTTGAGAGCCGCTTTCCATACAAATTTGTCGCTCATGGTTTTGATCCTCCTTGCTCTACTTTAATATTGGATTCTTCACCTTAATCACTTCGTGAAAGTATTGCATAAAATGCTCCATGAATAATTTATTGTCGAGGTCGGTTAAGGTGGTTAAAACAAGCTGGGCCGCTTCAATGGCTGCCTTCTCCATCGCGCACAACATCGGCCCGGCTAAATTCGTGCGTCCGGTCATGTAATAGTTGGTGCAGCCGCACCAGTTCATACAGTACGGTTGCAGCCCACAGGTTTGACATGCCTCATTGCGATTTCCTTTCTGCTGTAGTAAAGCGCAACGGCGAGCCAGGTCAAGACCGGTGTAGATATTGCCCAGGCATAACGAAGAGTCTCGATCCTCCCCCACGAACCTTTCGCACGGGTAGATGTTTCCACTTGGGGCAAAGGCCCACTGCGTTTCGCCTATGCCGCACCGATCCCCGAATGTATACCCTCCTTTCAATAAAAGAATGATTTTGCTGTCAATAAAGTTTAGCGCAATTTCGTGCCCATGTTGATAACTTTGGACATAGAGGTTTCCAATCTTCCGATAGTTCTCTTGCATCCTGGAATAAATATCCACTGGCCAGGCGGCGCTGATGTTCGCATTGAGATGAATCGCGCAAACCCCAAGCTTGATGAAAAACGAGACGCTGTCCGGCAGAAAATCGAGTGTGTCCGGCCCGTAAACCGCATTGACTTGCACCGAATCAAGCTGCTCTAAGGCCTTTTGCAGATTCCTGACCACTTCGGCAAAGCTGCCGCTGCCAGTCCGGTAAGGACGATTTAAGTCGTGGACGTGCTGGGGTCCATCCAGGCTAAGACAAAGATCAACTTTCTCCTGCTTGAGAAAATCCAGGATAGACTGGGTCAGGATCGTTCCATTGGTAGTGAGACTGAGGCGAACAGGTTTTTCTACTTCTCGTTCTTTCTTACGAAGATAGCCGGTAATTTCTTTCATCAAATCAAAACATAACAGCGGCTCACCTCCAAAGAAACCAAAATCAATCCTTTGGCCCGGCGGGGTAATCCGCATCGCAAAATCGACCACCTTTCGGGCCGTGGTGAAGGTCATATCTTTATTATAGGCCTGACCGGCGTAACAGTAACGACAAGCCAGATTGCAACGATGGGTCAAATTTATCGTAATTTTCATCGCTACCCTCCTCCAGGCCTGACCTGCTTTACCCCACGGTGTTGGTGCAGGCCGGTAAAGGGGATCTAAGCAACTCAATCTGTTCTGGCCCATCTCGATCAAGGAGGCGCGTCTTCCTCCTGAGTAAACAAGCGGCCCTCGACATTCCAAATCAAGAATTCCTGGATCTGTCACAAATGCCAGGGGCAAACCCTAAGTCGCCCCTGGCATGGTCAAAATTAGGGTATGGCCCACCGATGTTGCCCTAAATATTACTCACCAGCCTTGGCCACCAGGCAGAAGCCGACAAAGGCGCTTTCGTTCTCCCACGGGCCGTCACAGCTTACGAGGGTCCGATCCCACGCCTGGAGCCAGACCGTGTAGCCGCATGGGTCCATATCCGTGGTGTTCAACGTCCACTCGCCAGCCTCGCCGGTGGTGGGCACTACAGGATAGCCTCTTGATGCGGGATTGACCGGAGTCCCATGCGCGCCGGGGTCTCCGTTTGGCTGGACGGTCAACGAGAGACTGCCAAAGTGTTCGTCCGATACACTGTAGGTGCCTTTGATGATGTCACCCACCCGGAATGTCCCGCAGGGAGTTGCAGGACTCCAAGTTGCACCGCCATCATGAGAATGCCCTGTTATGCTGATGGCTGTGATGGGTTTCTCGTTGTCCAGCTTGATAACCACATTCTGGCGTGACGTGCCGTCTATAACGCATATCTTGGTTCCAGCTACGTAATTGGTGTTTGTGATCGGATCCTTGGCCTCGATCTTAATCTCCCACAGCCCCGTCTTGCCGGTTGTGTCCCACACGCCCAGCAGACGAGACGGACTGACCCTGCGCCAGCCAACAGACGGCGTGGGCGGGGCGTCCTGATAGGTGTAATAGTTGCTCGGGTCTGTTACCTGAGTGAACGGTGTGCTGGTTGGCATACCTCCACCGATTTGCTCATCGAGCGTCACCCCGAACGGATTGTTGAGCGCCTGTTCTACCCCAGCCGGGAACGGACGGACGGTGATCTTGTATCTGGGCCGGTCTGAGGGCGGCGTCAAGACGTTGGGCGCGCCGGGGATATCTCCAAAGATACTGACCGAGCCGCCAAAGGGCCTCTCGCCGGATGCTGCAAACCCCGTTGTTTGATCGATGCTGCACAGCGCAATGCCACAGACGTTGTCGAGGTACGGCTTATAGTCTCCCGTCTGGATCGGATCACCGGGATAGAGGTGGATGCGCGTTTCGACACGATTGCCCCAGGTCGGTTTGTAGTCTGGATTCCAGGCTGGTGGCATCGTCTGCCACGAAAGGGTCGCCCGCACGCGCGCGGTCACGACGCCCTTGGTGCAGGGCTGGCGATGGGGAGCCAAATTGATTGGCTGCGCAACAGTGTACTGCAAGCCATCGGCCGGAATCGTGCTAAAGTCGTGTACATTGATCTGGGCTGCTCCCATCCACTGCCAGCCCATGCCGTCTTCCCAGTCTATCCAGAAGGCGACATATTCTTGACTGCCCGTACTGCATTGGGGTCCGGCGTAACCATAGGGCCGCTTGATCGTGAAGATGCCGACTAGATTTTCCTGGCCGTTCGGATCAAGACCCACGCATTTGAGCTCCTCATAACCGGTATCCCCGTCAGTCTCTTCGAGCGCAGCCAGAATCTTGCCGAGATCAACTTGCAGCTCCGCCAAGGGTCCCGGTGAGCCATACGCTTTATATGCTTCGATCAAACCGGGATTCACGAGATACTGCTTCACAGTAGAATATAGAAGACGATGCTCATGCACGCCCTTGTCTTTGTAGAGCGCTTGAAGTTCCCCTGCATTTAACGGCTGGGCTGGCGGTGCTTTCACTTGCTGCTGAAGGTCTATGAGGTTGCCGATATGCTTGGGAAGCTTGACCTTCAAATGGGTGAATAGATCACCTACGAAGAAAACCTTCTGTGCCCGTACCTGAATGTGGGCCTCGACGACGTTACCCCAGACAGGGGACCAGTCAGGTTGGTCCGCTGGGGGGGCATCATTCCAGGAGAGAACGGCGCGTACTTTGGGCAGACTCTCTACAGAGCACCACGTCCAATAATCTTTTGGTTGGAGTGTCACCGCGTACTCTAACGGCTTAGTGCCGGGCAAATCGTAAGCCGTAAAGCTGGCCATGCCTTGATCTTGCCATGTCGCGCTGTTGTCGAACGAGACGTAAAAACGCACATACTCTTGCGAGCCACCCGAGCAGATGCCGCCACTGTAGCCCGAGTTGAGCTTGACCCACACCACGGCCTTCAAGCAATTCAAATCCGGGTTATAGCCGACACACTTGAGTTCCTCGTACCTCGTATCTCCAACTATAACCTTGACCGGCTTGAAGGGACTGACCTTCAAATTGCCGAAGTAGTTTGGATTGGTTAAGAGTAGTGATCTGAATTTGGCGCGCTCGACCGGGTGACTGATTGGCGCTTCTGGTACAGCAGCTCGCTCTTCAGTATTGACATCAGGTTCCATTTTGTCCTCCTTCATCTTGTCCTACTTTTAGGAATTACTACGGTAAGAATATATAGGGATGTTGAATTACCCGGCAATGGTTCAACATCCCAAGTCCAGTTTTATACGGGTACTCCGACCACCTCCCCGGCGTACAACAGGCTGGGGTGTGGGCGGAAAGCACGCCCTGCTGCCACGCATGCGCTGGACGGCAGGTTGAACAGCCGGTCAAAAGTTTGCAAGGTATCGAAGGGTCGGGCGTGGAAGAAATGCCAGCCGGGTAACTGCAGGTCTAGGCTGCCGTCATACTCCGCCAGGTCGCTCAGGCCATTGGCCTTAGCCAACGCCTTGTGGTCAACAAAGTGGAAACGCTCCGCCACCTTCTCCAGCGTGTCCCAGGGATCAAGGCGCAGCGCCCCGGCGTAACAGGGCAGGCTGATGCGTATCCCCGGCCTCAAAGCCTTGGCATCCTGCAGCTGATTAAGCTGCAAGATATCTTCTGGGTTATACCCGCACAGTGCTGCCATACCCGCCAGGGTGTTGCCTCTCTGCCAAACATAGCGAATCACAGAAGGCTGCATCGGCCAAGCGCGCAGAGTGAGCTGCACCGGCTGCCCCGCCAGTGGGCGGAAGCAGCGAGGCGTCACGCGCCAGCCAGGCAGGTGCGCCGTCACTGCCTCCAGCTCCCCGGATGGGCGTCCAGGGACATGGATGCTACCAGCTGCGCCCGTCCACCGCTGCTCGTCCAGATGGAAGGCTCCCGGCCCGGCCGGCCCTGTCATCGCCGGATCCCAATGCCAGATGTCTACCCGCCTCTCCACCAGCGGTTTCATCTGCCAGGCATCCAGAAGGCGTACCCACAGGTCGTACTGCGGCTTGATCTGGGGCGGCTCATATTTCGGATGGTGCGCCTGGATGTTCACCCCGCCAATGTGTCGCCCATCGGCAAACTGCATCACCAGCACCGAGAGCGGCTCGTTGAGGCGCACCGGTACGTTCTCGGCCGATAATACGGCCTCCACTGGCTCCTTTTGATCCACCCGCAGACGTGGGATCACCAGCTCCTTCCAGGAGGGGAACTCGATTAGGGTTTCCTCCGGCCCGATCACCACCCGCTGTGCCCCACGGATGTAGGTCAGCCGCTCAATCTCCTGCTCGCCGTGGATCTCCACCGGCGGTTCGAAATAGAGCGACCCATAGGCGCGCGAGGCCGGGTAGTTGGCTTGCAGGCCGCCCACGTCGTTCTGGAACTTCATATCGGCGTAGGTAATGCACAGGGTCGGCAGAGTTAGGGTAAATAGCACTTCCGTCTGGCGGTTGTTGGGTACGACGCGCAGCGTGTCCTCTTTCAAGCCACTGGCAGTCAGGCGGAAAGCCTGCTTGCCGGTCCAGATATAGATATCAGTTGATGTGGTCATCTCACCCTCCTCTTCATTGAATATGCAGATTATGCAGGGCAACGTTGTTGGTACCCTTGATGTTGGTCGCCCAGGCGCTGCCCCCGGCGTCGGTTGGGGCGGCAAAGACGAGCCGGTCGGCTGCATGGTCCACCTCGGCCAGCAGGCAGAAGTGGGTCTGCCCGGCCTGAGCGTTCAGTTCGGCTGCTTCAGGCCGCCAGTGGAACAGTACCTCCGCTTGGTTCATGGCGTTCACCGTCACTGTCTGCGACAGCTTGTTGTTGCCGGCGTCTTCCGCCTCGAACCAACTGTTCGGTGCGGTCCACGGAGTAGTGTACTTCAGATGAACAGCAGTACTCACGGCATTCGAATCCCCCAAATTGCGAACCGTCACTTTTACATCATAGGTGGTACCCCAGGTGAGCTGAGTGATCTCGTTGTCAGTGCCCGCCTGGCAAACACGGATATCCGGCGCGCCACAGAAACATTCGCCGGTGTATGGTTCCTGGCCGTAATCGTCGTCTGCCGTGCGCACCCACACATCCACATCCACGGGCGGCTGGCTCTGGTCAATGGCCTCGATCATGCGCAGCCGTCCGTTGCCATAGCGGTTGCGCTGCTCGGCCACGTAGCCGACCTGCGCCGGGTCCAGATGCAGGTTCAGCCGGTTGGCATGCTGGATGAGCAGGGCTTTGATCGTGTCCTGATTGAGCTGCAAGTTGAGCGGCGGCCGGCGGTAAGCATCGAACAACAGCGCTACCGCGCCCGCCACCAACGGTGTGGCCATACTGGTGCCGCTCATCATCACCCAGCCGCTAGCCTGGTCGGAGGCAGCCGAGTTTACAGAGTCGCCCACCGCTACGATGTCTGGCTTGATACGCCCATCCAGCGTGGGGCCAGCACCGCTATAAGTGGTGATTTGCTCGCCAGAGGCCGGGCTGGCCGGATTCACTTTCTGGCATGCCCCGACGGTCAGTGCGGACTTGGAGCAGGCCGAATCGGACAGGGTGCGGGCGTTTTGGGAAGAACCGGCCACTGTCGCCCACCAGCCCTGCGAGCCGGCCCAGGCGTGATAGTCCGCTGCCTGAGCAGCATGCGGGTTGCGTAGATCGATGGTATAAACGCAGTTGAGAAAAGCATCCTCAAAGAACATACGGATGTTGCGCAGCCCGCCGCCTGGATCAGCGTCGCGGTCCGCCACGATATGATGCCCGCCTACTCTATCGTCATATTCCTGTCCAACGGTGCGCCAGCCGGAGTTCGCACCACCGTAGCTGATGCGGTAATCCAGCTCGGGGCCGCTGTACCAGATGTCCAGGTAAATTGGACCGTCACTGACAGCAGTCAGGGTAAAGTTCACCGTACTGCCAGCAGCCAGGCTGCCGCTGCGATAACCGTTCTCGTTATTGTCGTTGCCGGCCGCAAGGACGACCGAACGGTTGAAGAACGAGTTGAGCAAGTTATCTATCGCCTGGTCGATATCGGACGCGCCATTGTGCGGTCCCAGGTTGTTGCCCTGGCTGATACTGATGACCACCGGCATATTCTGAAACGCGGCGGCCCGCAGGCAGAAATCAATGCCATCCAGGATAGCGTCTTCCCAGGTACCATCCCGGTTCACGTCCGCGCTGAGTAGTTGGGTGCAAACGTAGATAATAGTGGCCTGTGGGGCAGCGCCCACGTGAGTGGGGTTAGTGTTCCAATTAGCTTCGCGCCCATTGCCGGCGGCAATCCCGGCGCAGTGGGTGCCGTGCTCGCTTTTAAGGTCACCCATCCAGAGCCCATACCAAGGCTCGCAGCAGATCTGATTGTTGCCCGTCCCATAAGGCGCTCCCGAACCAATGGCAGTATTTATGTCAGCCTCAGTGTACAGGCGGCCGTAATTCAACCCGTTGAAGCTCGGACGCGTGCCCGCCGCCGCGGCGGCGCTCCAGGCGGCCGGATCCTGGCCTGGCAGGGTAGTCAGGTTTGCATAGTTAAAATTATTAAAGGCTGGACGAGTGTAGGGTGACTGCACCCAGTAGTACAGCAGACGCGTGCCGTGCGTTCCGCCGGGGTCGCGAAAGGTGTGGTGGGTCACGTCAAGGGCGCTGTCGATGATCCCGATCAGGATGCCGTTACCCTGGTAGCCGTTGGGGTTGTCCGGCAGCCGGGGATTATGCACGTCGGCAATCTCTGCCTGGGTGCTGGCGTTTTCCACTACCGGGAAGAACATGCGTGGGGCGCGCAGGCGCTGGCAGGCAGGCTGCGCCACCAGGGTTTTGAGTTGTGCCAACGTACCTACCACGGTGAACACGTCCTGCGCCTGGGCGCGTACCTGTAAGCCCAGGCCCTCCAAGTCTTCGCGGTTGCCAGCGAAATTGATAATGGCCCGCACGCGCAACCGCCGCAATGAATCGCGCACCACTGTCGCCACAACGCGGTCAGGCAGCAATTCGCGCTCGCGCAGCCATAACAGTTGACTGCGGATGGCTTCCACTTCGCTGGCGGAGGCTTTCAGCGGCGTCATACCCACTGCCCGTCGCGCCAATTCTGCCGGCATGGCGCGGTCAACATCCTGGGCAATACGCTTCTTCAAGCGCCTCAAGCGCTGCTGATCCTGGCGCACGCGCTGGCGAACGGCCGCTTCATCCATTTCGAGCAGGCGACGCATCACCCCATCTAACTTGTGCCGGTAGTCCTGCTCTCCCTCTTGCATTGGTTTCATCTGTTCTTCCATTTCTGTACCTCCTTAAGTGATAAAAAAGTTCTCTCTCCAGAATGGGGAGACCTCATAACTCATCTTTTTGGATAGCCTGTTAATTACCACCGATGCCTGCCACAACCAACAACAGTGGCCGGGATTAGGGGGCTTCCCATTTGTAGATGAAGCCACTTGAACTGGGCAAAGTGAATCCCCCGAAATTTCCATCGTTGGTTCGGATGGCTGTTGGATCCTGGCTGGAATTGGTCCCGTTTGGAGGAATATCATTCACCTGATCGATATCAGCCAATTTCACCCATAAGCCTGGGCTACCAAAATCCACATCCACCTGAACCTCATAGTTTTCGAAATTCAGCATGACCACCAGGGTGTCATGGGCCAACTGATTGGGGTGCGCTCGCCAGCCGATGACTTTCCGGCCTCCACCCCGATTTGGGGCCAGCCAAGGTCCGATGATCCAGACAAATTGTCCTCCCTCGGCCGGGTTGTAACCTCGTAGCTTCAAGCCGGGATAACGCTGACGTAACTGAATCAGCCGGGAAGCCCACTGAAAAAACCCATGCTGGTCCAGGTTTTTAGGCCAGTTGACGGTAACGATATTTCTCGGTCGCTCCGTGTTGAATTCTTGTCCCATGTAAACCATGGGTTGTCCCAGCGCAACAATGGTCGAAAGCAGACCCAGGCGACCCTTCCGGTCTTTTGTGGCCGGATTATCCAGTGCCGGGGTGTAGTGAATTTCATGGGGAATACTGTGCTCATCGTGGCTTTGACAGTAGTTGACCACGTTGTTTGTGTGACTGGCAAAATTCTGTTTACTGAAATAGAAAATATCGCCAAGATTGTCGGTGTTGTAGTCCTGGCTGTTATCAAATGGCCCTTCTCTTAGCAGCGCTTTGATTTTGTCATGAAATGGGTCACACCACTGGGCATAACCGTTATACCCCTGACGATTGAGGTCAGGCTGGTTTGGTAAATTTTCCGCGACGAGGAGAACGTCGGGCTTGAACCCTTTTAACTCCATAGCCAGGCGTTCCAGGAAGCCGTGAGCTATATAGTTACTATGGGTCGCATCAAATCGAAAGCCATCTACATGGTACTCGGTGAGCAGGAGCTTACAGGCATCAATAAGCATATTCTGGACATCGGTCTTTTCCGTCGCCACCCGATTGCCCCACGGCGTTGTGCCGTTGAAATACAACCCGCCTTCCTGGGCATCACCTTCTTCGGCTGGATGTTCCAGGATTATCTTCCACAGAGGATTGAAGTTGTTGCTGGTGTGATTGAAAACCTCATCCAACAGCACCGCTAAGCCTTTCTGGTGGGCCGTGTTGACCAGCTCACGCAGGTCATCCGGGGAGCCGAAATCCCGTTCAACCGTAAAGTAGAGCGAGGGGTCGTACCCCAAGGTTTCAGGTCCCTGTATGCTCGGGAATTCGGCCAAGGGCATCAAAGAGAGGGCAGTGACCCCCAGTTGGTCAAAATACCCCGCCTGAATTCGCTCAGTGATGCCCTTAAATTTGCCCTGGTGGCCTGGCTGGATATCTGGATCACCTTCGGTGAAACCATAGACACTCAGTTCATAGAGGCTTAACTGGCTCAGATCAGGCGTGGTCCAGTTGGCATCACCCCACTGAAAGGATGTGGGATCCACAATAACCGAATTGTTGTAGCGAAAGTCAGCGCCCAGACGACGAGCATAGGGGTCGGTAATATACTGTTGGGTTCTGCCCTTGGGATCTGTGGGGACACCGCCCTGGACGAAAAATTTATATTCATCCCCTACTTTGGCTTGATCCGTTATCACCAACCAGATATTGGCTAGGCCAAAGTACCCCTGATAGAGTTTTAGTTCGATAAACTTGCTGGGGGCAGGCTGCTCATGCCCCGGGCGTTGCCAATCATTGAAGCTGCCCATCAGGTAAACCCGGGCGGCATTGGGCTGGTACAGACCGAACAGAACTCGCCCATCTGCCAAAAGATTGGCCCCCAAACCGGAGAAGCCGCCAGTTCCTGGAATGTAAATACCTGGCTTAAACACAAGTTGCCTCAGGAAGGTTTCTGCTGAAACGGACTCGGCGGCTCTAGGCTCAACGGAGTAGACGAAGGCTTTGTTTCCTTTGCACCAGATTTCGTTGGGAACCAGATTGGTATCGCCCAGCTCAAGGGAATGGTAGTCACGATTCAGGCCGGAATCTTCCCAAGGGCCGGCGACGCCCGGGCCATCTTTGAATTTGAAGCTGAATTTCGGTTTCAAGGTGAACCCTGGCGGCTGGTCTGAAATATCGTAAACATAGCCGAAAGCATCTCGTCCAGTCGGTGGGAAATCCCCTCGCATAGCTGATCCCACAGACCAGAGCCAGATATACGGCTCTTGAAGGCCGGGATGGTTATCATAGTGTATCTTGATTTGGAAAGACATAGGGCATTCCTCCTTGTAATGAGTGATTTACAAAGGCCTGACCTGTTCTGCTATACACATTCAGGGCCTCGACCACCCGGCCTAACGGTCTGCTTGCTTGGTCATAAGCAAATTCACCCCACCGATCATCTTGTTGCCGATGAAGGCGGTCACCGCAAACTCAGCCTTCATCCCCGGTTCGACCTTGGCCGCCATGTCGGGATCTACAATAACGCACGCTTTTGCGCGTTTACCCGGCTGCAGCACTTGTGGCTCAGGGTGGTTAACCCATGTTGCCCACAGCCGCCCGGCCTGCTCCTGGCCGGGTGGGATTAATTGGCGCACCTCCAGATGTACCGGGGCCGGTTCTTTGGTTAGATTCCAGACCAGGAAGCAGACTTCTGTGGGCGAGCTGCTATACCCAATGTACAGATTCTCTTGTCCTTTGTTCCCTTTGTTCCCTTGGTTATTGCCAGGGGTAATGTCCTCCAGGTGTTCGATCTCCGCCAGGATGCACAGGTGCCCGGTGGCCTGGGGTGTATAGTCGTGTTTTGCCACCTCCATGCCAGGCGGGTTCTCCGGGACATCCACCAACCTGACAGGGTCATCGAACAATTCCCACGGACCGCCGGCGCCAAAGTTTGCCCATTTAAAGACAACCTTGGTCCCGGGCGCGGAGATAAATGGAGTGTTGTTATGGACATTCACCTCGATGATATACTTCTTACCAAACTCCAAGTTGTCCGAGCCTACCGGTACCGGGTTTTCGGACGGGTTGTCAGGTTTCTCGTAAAGCTGGATGTCAGGGCTGTCCCAGGTCGGATGCTCCCCCGGGTACCTCTTCCAGGTGTTTTCGTCCTCCTGGTCGTAGGTCCACAGGTCTACTGGGTTCTTGTCACGCACCTGGAAGACCCGCACCGCAGAGCGGCCTGACATCTGGCCACGGGCCACGACATTGACCAGCCCGTGGGAATAACCTACCGGCACAGTGATATCTACCAGGGACGCGCCCTGGCCAAACTCGCCGCTGGCGTTGGCTGTTACGGTGAGCGGCGGCTGATCGCCAAAGGTGAGATCCACCTTCTCACCGCCCTGGAACCCCCGCCCGCCGACATGAATTGGCTGCTCCGCCGGGCCGTCCGGCGGCTCAAGGCGATTCAGCTCGGCCCCTCCCGAGGTGACCACAATGACCCCCAGGTGGGGCCGGAAGTTGAGGGCGGTGACCGTGAGGTCAAGATCCCCACTGCCGACACTATCGAGTCTGAAGCGCGCCAGGCCGTCGGTGTTCGTTTGCTCCATCTGCACAATCGCGTGGTTGCGGGTGAGCACGACCGTCGCATTCAGGATCGCCAGGTCATTGTTATCGGTCACCCGGACGACAAACTCCTGGCTGCCGGTGGCGCCGATACCCTTGGGGCAGGCGACGTTCAGATCGCCGGGCACCTGGATCCAGATGGGCATCTCCGGGTCGCCGAAGAGGTGCGTCATCTCGAAATGGATCTTGCGGTAATAGGGTTCATAGTCGGGTTTGTAGGCCTTGGCCATAAACATCTTGCCAAAGTTGAGGATCTGCCCCATTCTGAGCAGGCGTACCGGCGCAAAGGCGGGCATGGTACCAGGCTCGTACCCGTGTGGGTTAGGGGTAAAGCCCGGCCAGATGGCTTTAAACAGGCCGAACATGATAAACTCGTTCCACTCTTCCCAAGTCACACGCGTCTGTCCCACGAATGCTACAGCGCCGGCTTTTGGTAGTCTCAGGAGCGTTTCGGCGAGACTCTCTACAGTAGTGGGCTTAGGGTTGCTTGGGTCAAGCTTGGACGTATCCATGGTTTCGTTGTCAAACCAGCCGGTGTTACAGCAGAGGGAAAAGATCACCGGCGTCAGGCCCGTTGGGTTGTTCGGATCACTTGGGTTGTTCGGGTCACTTGGGTTCAGCTTGGCGACGTCATCATTGGAGAAAAACGGCTTTTGCCAGCCGTCCCCCCACCCCCTCCCGTGTGCGTTGTAGCTCATGAGGAACCTGCCTGCGTTGAATGCATTGGTAATCTCCGTCGTGCTCGCGTTCCACGGGTAGTTGTCGAATTTCAAGTCATCGGGAAGACGGGTGGTACCATCCTGAAAATATGATGGATTATTTGGGTTGGCCTTATCAGTAGGGACGCTACTCAAAGTAGCATAGATGCGCTCGACGTTATATTGCTGGTTTTGCAGGTAATCGCGGATTGTTTCCACATTGGCGATCCAGGAACGATCCTCTTTGCCATCGAGCGGCGGCGGAGGATCCTCTTGGCCATCGAACGGCTTCCCTTCCTTGTCCAGGTAGTCCTCGAAGCAAGACAACAATGACACGTCGGTGTAAAAGTTGGCGTGCTCTGGCGTTGCCGGAGGATACTTCTCGTAGGTCAGAATCTTGTCCACCACGTCCTTGGTCTGTTGTATAGTATCTACCGACAGCCGGCCGATATAGATATCCGGGAAGTAGTCGGGGCCATCCACTGTGACGTAGTACAGATCGGTTTCAGCCGACGGCTGTCCCTCCCCCATATCTGATCCGTCATAGGCGCGCACAAGATCAGCATCACCTACTAACAGGACGTAACTAGGAGCTGGATTCCAGTGGTCATAGGCATTCTGGATATACCGCTTGATCGCATCTGCTGTGTTGCCGCCACCCGGAATCGAGCTTACTTTGACTACTTTGGTCTGGTAGCCTTTACGCCGCTTCCAATCGGCAAGCTCAAGGATCGGATTGGTGGGGTCATTCTCGTCGTAGAAAGCATCGTGGGTGATGATCAGGTAGCGGCAACCCGTCTGATCTTCCCTTCTACGGCTCTCGGGCCGATAGAAGCGCTGCGGCGCTTTGTAATTCAAAACCGACGCCTGCAGTAGTTCCTCGAAAGCAGGGGATTCGATCCGCCGGTCAACACCTTTGAGCTGGGCAGGTTGGTCATAGTTCAGCCGCACCTCGAGCATGGAGTAAGCTGTAACCGTTTTGGTTACGGGGTTGTACTGGATCGGGTTGACCCTGAGGGCAACAACCCGATGGCCCCGGATCACGGCGATATCCTCGTCTGCCACTCCGGACAGGGCGGGGGGATAATCGGCCTTGGTTAAATAGGTAGACTTGTCCAGGATGAATGGCTCTGGTCTGGCTGATGCGTTAATACGGGGAGGCTGCGCGGGATAGATATTGTAGCCCTTCAGCGTCGTAGTTTCGGCCTGGATGATCTCCGGGGATTGGGTAAAGTTGACGTCAAAAGGCACCTCGATCAACTCGCCGGCAGTGGGCAACTCGGGTTTGCCGACCTCGGTGAGGGTGGCCCGTCCCGAGATTGAGAAGCGCTGGTAGGCCACGCCGTCCACTTTCTCCTCGTAGACGAACACGCCGGGAAAGTCGAACCGCACCGTTGTGCCCATGGTGGTTTCGTCTTTCATGTAAACGCGCGGCGGCTCGCCCGGTTTAGCCTCCTTGACGAAGGGGATCCACCCCCGCGTTGGGGCGGCTGCTACAGTAGTCTTTACGGTGTTACTCTTCATCGGGCGCAGTCCGGGTGACTGGAGGACGGCCTGGTTGCGGATCAGCTTGCTCGGGTCGATCACGGCCTCGAACTCGACGAAGGCGCTGCGGCCGGGCAGAGGGCCTTTCACCTTCCAGGTGACAGTGCGCGTCATTTGGTCGTAATGGCCGCCGTTGAATACGACAACCTGGGATAGGCCTTTGTCCAACCGGTCGGTAATGACGATTTCGGCCTTGATCTGCATAATGTTTGTGTAGTAGATTCTGTACCTGATTTTATCGCCAACAATTCTGGTGTCCTCGGTGAGTTCACCGAGATGAGAGACAATCACTTTTTTGAACATGGGTATTCTCCTTTTTTGTACATTAGCAATTGTGGCCAGCCCGCAAATTCCTCTTTGCCTCCGGGAGCCGCCTGGCGGAGGGCGGGATGACGCCAGGCGGCTCGATTCAAGACGGGCTAGTGAGATTTGGCCAATCTGGTTTCAAGTTCTTTGACCTTCACCTGGAGTTCGTTAATCGGTTCCTGGATTTTCCAATCCTTGTAATTGATCACCGGTTGGAAGTAGCAATGAGGTTCGGTTAACTTTCCAAAATTACAGGCCCGGTAGAAGTCTCCCCCGCATGTTAAGAGATCTTCCGTTATTGCTTCAAAGAATGAGCGATTACAGGGAGGATTCCACAACTTTAGCCCACAATCAACGGGACCCCACAATTTTGGCCCACAGTTAAATGGATCACCACAGAAAAATGGCCCATCACATTTCTGCACAAACTTTTTTATAGCCTCTAGTGCCTGCGGGTCTGGTCCCTCTAGTGCCTTCTTCACCCGTTCCCAATCTATTTGCGAGGCATCATAGGTATCCATATTACACCTCCTCATTTGAACGATATACCCGCCCTCGACCCATTAATTTTGACTTAAGACAGCGCCCTCCCCCTGTAGTATTGGCCGGCCAGGGAGTTGGTCAGCAGTGCTCTCACGCTCCCCTCGATTGCGGCGTGGCTGGAACTGATCGCCCAGCTTATAGCGGATAGCCAGGGTCTGTAGTAGGTTGTAGCGCCAGGTACCACAGTCGGCTTCTGCCCCCTGGCGCAGCCTTAGATAGGGGCAGCCGCCCATGCAGATGGGCAATAAGCGGCACTCCGGGCACGGTCCACCGGCCAACGGATCCCATTCCAAATATTGACGCAGGTTTTTTTCTTGCTGGAGAGTGCGTTCCCCCGCCAGCAGGCTGCCCACCGACCAGGCTGAACCGAGCGAGGCTTCGGCCCAACATTTAAAGAGCAGCCCATCCGGGGCAATGACATAACAAAAGCGTTTGTCCGCGCCGCAAACCCCGTCAAGCTGCAAGCGCGGATAAGGGAAAGAGGTAAAGCCCCGGCTGAGCGCCTCTTTGGTCAAGGCCAGCTCCAGTTCGCTGAATTCCTGGTCCGATAAACACACCCCGGCCACGTCGGCGCAGACTTCGGTAAATGGTCTGACATGCCCAAAGTAGACGCTCACTTTCCCTTGCAGGCTGCAGGCTGCCAGAGCGTCCAGCGCGCCCAGAGCGGCGTCGGCGTTGCTGCGGTCAACGTTGATCCGAATTTGAATATCCAGCAGGTCGCAGATGTGGCTTACGTTGTCCAGGATCCGGTCGAACGTCCCGCGGCCGCCCAGCAGAGGCCGGCGCTGGTCATGGACCTCTCTGTCGCCGTCAAGTGTAATCTGGGCGCTTGAGATGCCGGCTTGCTTCAGGCGGCGGGCCATGCGCTTGTTGAGCAGGTAGCCGTTGGTCACGATGCTCCCTGGCTGCTGCGGTACCTCGTACTGCTGGCACAGCCCAGCCAGCTTTGCGCTCAACGCCTCGATGATATCCACACCCAGCGTCGGTTCGCCGCCGAACCAGGTCACGCTCAGGCTCTCGGCCTCGGTCAGCTTCTCCTCGGCGAAGCGCAGCAGCGCCTGCTGCACCTCGGCGCTCATCCGGAGGCGCTGGAGGTAACTGAAGCAATAGGTGCAACGAAAGTTGCAATTCAGGGTAGGCAAGATGGTCAACCCGACCCGGCGATCCTGGGCTTTGGCGGCTGAGCGGATGCCTCTGATCCACTCGACCTCATCAAGGTCATCCGGGATAAGCAGCCCTACCTTTTGGAGCTGCTCCTGGAACGGGCCTAACGCGCGGGTCTCAAAGAAGTCGTCCCTGGGATCCGTGCAGAACTCCTGGATCTGGCCGAACTCTTCTGCGCTGAGCCTGACCAGCGCTGTGGTCAGGCTGTTATAACCCAGGATGGCTTGGTCATCTACCTGGAAAAAGTAGTTAAATTTGGATGGTTTCATGGTCTGCTCCTTCTCTGCTAGGCAGTCTAACCCCTGCTGAAACTAGGCCATAACTATCGCGTTATAGATCTCGAACGTCGTACACGCATTGAGATAGTACAGTCCCACCTCCTTTACCAGCTCGACCCCACGCCGGACTAACCCAGCGCCGATCATGGTTTATGGACCCAGTAATATTTCCTGATCTGACCATCTTTCCACCGTGGTTGGCATATTAACGGGTACAATACTGATCCGACAGCGAATTTCATCTTGATTGCCCAGGGCTGGGTCTTCGTTCAGCGTAAGCCGGGGTACCGTAAGGGAGCGATTACGAGGAATTGTTTGTAGTACATTTCCATCCGTCACGGGCAGGTTTTCAGAGGGCCGCAAACCTGTCATTATGTAGAATTTGGTATTCATTCTCCCGCCGCACTGCCTCCCTCATCCACCTGCTTTGCATGCCGGTGTAGAAAATTCAACAACTCCTCCAAGGTATCGAAAGTCCAGCGTTGGCCGGTCTGGATACATTCAATCTCGTTGTGCCATTCGACGGGTGGCGCTGGCGCTTCCTGGCTGGGTTCATGCCACAGGCGAACCAGGAAGGACATATACGTCGGCGAAGCAGTCATCTCGCTGACCCTTTCACTCCGCTTCAGGTGAAGCTGCGGCAGTCTTTAAAAAACGAAAACTGTTGCCCTACTCTGAGCAACAGTCTACCATACGCCTGGCTACAAAATGGCTACAAATCGGCCTGGCCCAACTCGGCCAAAATTCGGCAGACCAGAACCTGGTCGTAGGCCCGGCCGCTGGCCTGGGCCAGCTTGAGCGCCTGTTGAGCGTGCTCTACGGCCAGTTCCAGGTTGCCGTCCAGCCGGTGCGCTTCGGCCAGGCCCGACCACAGCCAACTCTGCTCGGTGGCCGAGCCAACATTTTCGGCCAGGGTCAAGGCCGTTTGCAGAAACTCCAACGCCTCAACAGGCTGCTTGAGGCGGAGACACAGCCAGCCCAGGTGGCCCAGGCAAAAGATTTCCTGGGTTCGGTCGGCCATCTGCCGGGCAATGGCCAGGCTTTCCAACAAATATTGCCGGGCCAGGTCTTTATCGCCACTGGTAATGGCGGCCGCGCCCAGGTCACCAAGAGGCAGGCGGCGTTCGAAAGGGAGCCGGCTTTCGTCGCAGCGGTGCAAAGCCTGGCGGGCCAGGTTGATGGCCCGCTCAGACTCGCCCAAGCGGCAGTGCAGGGTGGAGAGATTGCCCAAGGTGTGAATCTCGTAAATCCACTCGCCTAAAGCCACAAAGCTTTGTGCAGCCTGCTCCAGGTTAGCCCGGGCGGACAGGTAATCGCCCGTTTCTCGGGCGGCTAGCCCCACTTCACGCCGGCACATAGCTTCCAATAAGGGATCGGCTGCCTTACTCAGACGCAGGCCGTCCTCGGCGGCGTGGTGGGCCTCGGCGTAATGGCAGAACCAGCGCTGGGTATATGCCTCGCGCCAGTGGAGCAGAGCCAGGGTACGGGGGTCACCCAATTGGCCGGCCAGTTGGGCCATTTCCGCCGTGCCGAGCGCAAAGGCAGCCATATCACCCAGCAGGCGAAAAAGCCGATCCCGTTCGGTCAAGATCTGAACCTGGAGCCACCAGTTGGCCCTGAGCGCCTCGGTCTTCCGTAAATGGGTGGCCTCTTCTTTCAGCAGGGCTAGAGCGCGATCAAACTGGGTGCGGGCCTCGGCATAGGCAAAAACGGCCGTGGCCGACCGACCGGCTTTCAGAGCATAGTGAGCCGCCTGACCTGGTTCTTCGGCCCGCTCAAAATGCCAGGCCAGGGCTGTGACCTGGTTGGCGTCCAGATTCTTCAAAGCCTCGGCGATGCGGCGGTGCAAAAGACGCCGCCGGCCATAGCTGAGATCACGACAGATGACGGTCCGAATGAGGTCGTGGTTGAAGCGGTACTGGCCGACATGTTCGGTGATGAGCTGCCGGGCCAATAATGTCTCCAGCGCCTCCACCACCTCGCTCTCCAGGCGGCCGCTTGTCGCCCGGATCAGGTCAAAGTTGAACTCGTGACCAATGACGGCGCATGCCTCCAGCACCTGTTGAGTCTGCGGATTCAAACAGCCCAGGCGAGCGCGGATTACCTCACAGACGGTGTCGGGTAGGGGTAGGGTGGGGGTATCAGCGGGGGTTTCAGTCACCTCTGTAAAAGCCCAACCCGCCTCTTCGGGTCCCAAGAGGCCGCTTTCAAACAGAAATCGCAGCAGCTCTAACAAAAAGAAGGGATTACCCCCCGTCTCTCGGTGCAGGTACCGGCTAAATGGGGCCACCCCACGCCGCTGCTTGGATAGGTGGCGCAGGAGGTGTTCGATCTCAAAGGGTAACAAGCCAACCAAGCGAATCTCTTGCAGCAGACCGAACCGAGCTAATTCAGCCCGGACAGTTGCCAACCCCGCTGCCTCTTCGGTGCGGTAAGTAGCCACGATTAAGAGGGGGGCATGCTTTAGCTGGCGCGCCAGAGACTCTAGGCAGGCCAAGGTATGCCGATCAACCCAGTGCAGATCATCCAGGCCCAGGATTAAGGGAGATCGTTGGGTTGCCAGGTTGAGGAGCAAGTGTACCAACGCCTGGAACATCAGGCTGCCTTCCTGCTCTGATTCCCGCGTAGTCAAGGAGGGGCTTTCCGCCACAACACGTTGTAACTCCGGCCAAAGACCGGCTAAGGGGGCCAGATAAAACGGTTCAAAGCCGGGCCCCAGTGGGTCCAGGCCGGGCAAGTGAGGTCCCAGGGCTTGGACCAGCGGCCAGTAAGGGAAGTCGCGTTCATTTTCATGACCAGTTCCTATGACTACGGTGGCTGGCCCATCCAATTGTGTCACGAACTCTTGCATGAGCCGGGATTTACCTATGCCAGACTCGCCCGAGATGAGGACCAGCCGGCCATGGCCCGCCTGGGCGCAGCGATAGGCCTGCTCGAGCTGCTGCAAGGCCGCCTCGCGACCGACCATCGGCGCCTCCAGGCTGGGTAAGGTCGCCCACTCAGGCGATGGTGAGGCCGGAGGTTGCCAGGCGATTACCTGGCCGGCCAAGATGGCCCGGTAAGTGGCCCGGGTTTCCGGCAGCGGACTGACCCCCAACTCGCGTTCCAGAACTACCGCACACTGTTCAAATTGGCGTACTGCGGCATTCCGTTCACCCGCCGCCGCATAGAGTGTCATCAGACGGCGGTGCATCGCTTCGGCCAGCTCATCGGTAGCCAAATAGCACTGGGCCGACTCAATGGCCGCATGGTAGTGCCCCGCCGCCATCTGTGTCTCCACCAAGGCGGCCAATGCTTCCAAATAACGCTGCTCCCAAAAGCTCCGTTCCTGGGTCAACCAGAGTTCGAACTCGGGCTTGGTTGGCAGAGAGAAACCTTCCAGAAAGGGGCCACGGTAGAGGGCCAGGGCCTGTTGCAGCGCGGCGAGGCGGCGTGGCGATTCCAACAGGGTCAGGCATAACCGTTCGAAGGCAATAAGGTCAGACCAGGCCCGCTGGGGGTCCAGCGTAATATGGTCGTCGTTGATCCGTAAGATTTTGGGGGTGGGTAAGATACGGCGCAGGTGGGTCAACAAGTGGCTAAGATTGCGATGAGCGGGCCCTTCTGGAATGTCGGGCCAGAAGAGGCCGTAGAGGTGCTGGCGCGGGGTGGGTTTCGGGCAGGTGGCGAGATAGTACAGCAAGGCTCGGACCTGACGGCGAGGAATGTCAAGGGCGCCGCTGGTCGTCTCAATACTGGGCGGCCCCAGCATGTAAATGCGCAACTCCGCCGTCAGAGGTCTGTCGGACCGTTCTGCCCAAAAATGAGTGACCATAGTACCCTTCAACCCTTCCTATCACCAGTTTCAGCGAGAATCCTGCTCCTTATACCTGACTCCAAGAACTACTGTCATTCAGATAAACCTTGACTTCTTCGGAACGGAACGGCCTACTCAATCATCTCGACGCTAGCGTCCCCTTAAATTCTGATAAGAACTTTCTATTTTTCTTAGCAGAGCGTTGCAATCCTCATTGCCGAATTTGGGCATCGAAAATCATCAGGATTCCGGCCTATTCGCCGGAACCACTGGCTCATTGTCCCTCCAGCACCGCCGAGGTGAAGGGATTTTGGTCGGCTTTGAGAGCCTCAATCCACGCTTCCCGTTCTTTCGCCCAATTAAAACGCGAGCCATAAAAAAACGCCGCCCGATAGATCAGGTGGCGTAGGGGTGAAGCATAAAGTGATGGAATCCGTCTCGCAAAGGGTCCGGATATCCCCCCTAGTGTTCTATTTTAATCCTAATTATATCAGATTTCGGTTTCCGTTTCAATAGCTTTTTCGTTGAATTTCTACACATTCTGTGTGTTTTCTTGCGGGTTGGCTTTAACATCATAGCTTTTTCTCATAAGAGTCCGTTTTTCGGCCCGTGGACCAGCTGCCGGGTAATGGGATAGTATACCGCCGGTCCTGGATCTCAATCCGAACGTCAAACTTGGCCGCCGTCATTTCAATGAGGGCAGACCAATCGATCCCGTCCAGATGCGCGGCAACTGGGCGCATGACCCCCCGGTTTTTCGGGGTTGACTGTTGGGATGATTGATCTTACCATTCCCTGGAACAAATTCATTCCGCCACTTCACCCGCTTGTATTCCCTGTTGGAGAAGGTGTCGTATTTATCTGCTTCGTGTCGGTCGAGTGTACCTTCCCGGCGCTTTTCACTCACCGAGGGCGCTGTGTTCTCCACTCTGTTCAGGCGTACAGAAACGATCGGTACTCACTTTTGCCCTGTTGGACGAGATAGTCCAACCCTCATTGAGGGTTAGATGTTCTTATCGTCAGGATGGGCTTCCAAAGAATATGTTGACAATATGGCCTGCCGAAATAGATTCAAAACCAGCCAAAACAGGCTCAAAACCGGCTTCAAGGTGTGTCCAAAGTATCATTTGGGAAGAGATTTGTCAACGTATTGGGCATTATGTTGGTAACTTATGTTGTAAGAAATGGCTTTCCTATAACACAGATCACTTTTCTTCTGACTCAAACCCTTGTAGGACTGCAAAGATAATGGCAGTAGAGGCAAAGATAATGGCAGTAGCGGTAAAGATGTTGGCATCAGCCTAAACGAGATAATGGCAGTAGCCTACAGCCAGACTATCTTGAGCCCAAAATCTACTGTAGGTTTTCATAGTTAGTGAAAATGCATGTCAAAGTTGTTGAAAATGTTGTGCCACAAGGGTTGATATAATCCTACCTGACGAGTTTTTGTCTCATAATTGTTGTCGTATCTCAAAGTTAATGGGAAATCATCTCAGAGTTAATGGGATTCTCATTTCACCAAAGTTGGTGCAATCCTAAAAGGTCATTTTTGTACCACGAAAGTTGGAATAAACCTAAAGGTTTTCACGCCCCCTGGCCTGATTAGCCCGCGTCCGTGTCGTATCTCAAAGTTAATGGGAAATCATCTCAGAGTTAATGGGATTCTCATTTCACCAAAGTTGGTGCAATCCTAAAAGGTTGTCGTATCTCATAATTATTGGGAAATCATGTCAGAGTTATTGGGATTCTCGTCTCACCAAAGTTGGTGCAATCCTAAAAGCTCATTTTTGTCTCACCAAAGTTGGAACAAACCTCAACCCTTTTCACATACCTCCCTCGAAAAAAAGGAGCCAAATTAGGTTTGTACCAAGAATCCTGAAACAGGCAATCCTTTAGGTTTGAACCAACAGGAGTGAAACAAAAATTAGGTTTATGCCAACAATCGTGACACAGTTCGTAGGTTTGTACCAAGAATCGTGAGATAAGGGGGTCTGAAGGGGGTCAAAAGCCTCGCTCAAAAGCGATTACTATCCGATATTTAGGCGGTTTTAGCCGCCCTATCTCACCAAAGTTGGGACAAACCTAAAGTCTATCTCATAACTTTTGGAATAAACCTAAACTGCGCGCCATTTTGTTTCACCAAAATTGGAACAAACCTCAGTCAATTTTTGTTTCACCAAAGTTGGGACGAACCTTTTTTAACCCCTTTGTTCGGCTGAGAAGTAGTAAAAACTATTAGGATTATCCCGATATAAGTGAAACATAAGCGAGCTTTTAGGATTGCACCAACTTTGGTGAGACGAGAATCCCAATAACTCTGACATGATTTCCCAATAATTATGAGATACGACAACTGATTAGGATTGTATCAACTGTTGTGACACCGATTCTCAATAACTTTGACATGCTTTTTCACTAACTTTGAAAACCTACAACCACTGCCACTATATTTATCGCTAATGTAGGCCACTGCCACTATCTTTCTGGCCCACTGCCATTATCTTTGCCGCTAAGGGCCATTTTTGGGGGTTCCACTGCCATTATCTTTGCAGTCCTACAACCCTATTGTAGGCAACCGAAGTTATTGGCAATAACATCACAAAAAGTGGCAAAAGAATCAAACATACTGGCCTCTCTAGCCCAAGTAGGGGTCAGTAAGTCAAAGAGTACTTGGCTCCCAGCTGCCTTCCTCTATTTATCTTAGGGTAGTCTCTAATTATCCGCATACTCGAGAGACCGCATCCTCACTCTCCATATCTGAATTATTGCGAAATAATTCGGTTTGCCCGGAAAATTGAAATGTTTCGAATGTGATTATGTGTTATACTGGATGAGTCTTGCTGCGAGGATCCTCATAATTTGACAAGCTAATTTCAACTATGGGAACAGGTTAGATGTGCATCAGTTTCTAAAAGCTGCTTCTGCCAGGAAATGGAAGCAGTTTTTGTTTGTGATGCCTTGTTGAAGGGCAATATGCCACGGTGCCCCAATATGCCTTTATTAATCCTCGTTTAATGCGCAGGGCTTGATTGAACCATTTGGTATCTATCAGAGTTTTAGAAAGGGGGGATCTCTCTATGAGTACTTTTACCGTTCACCTGTTTGGCAGGTTTCAAGTGCAACATAAGGATCAGGTACTGGATAGTCTGAACACACATAAGGTGCAGGAGCTATTTGCTTATCTCCTATTGTATGGTAAGCAACTTCATTGCCGCGAAACTTTAGCCGCTTTATTATGGGATACAAGTAGTACTGCTCAATCGCTGAAGTATCTGCGACATACCCTATGGAAATTACAGTTAGTCTTAGACCGCGCCAACGGAGCTGAGGCTGGTAGGCTCTTTTCGATTGATGCCGAATGGATCGGCCTTAACCCCGAAGCTGATCTGTGGCTGGATTTAGCAGCCTTTGAGCAAGCTTCTACCTGCACTAAAGGTATACCAGGCCAGGTGCTAGATGCGAATTGCGCTCAAATGCTTCAGAATGCGGTGCAACTCTACCGAGGCGATCTGTTGGAAGGTTGGTACCAAGACTGGTGCCTGTACGAGCGTGAGCGACTCCAGAATATGTACTTGGCCATGCTCAGTAAGCTAATGAGTTACTGCGAAGCGCATCACGAGTACGAGAGTGGCCTAGCCTATGGGACGCGTATCCTGCATTACGACAGGGCCCACGAGAGCACTCACCGGCAGATGATGCGTCTTTATTACCTGGCCCACGACCGAACGGCGGCGCTACATCAGTACGAGCGTTGCGTCGCCGCTCTAAGGGAAGAGCTCGACGTGAAACCCGATAAACGTACTGTGGTGCTTTATGAGCAGATCCGAGCAGACCAGCTCGATGACCCAACCCTGGCCCCGGTCGTCACTCAGGCAATATCTACTTCGCTGCCTGAGTTACTTAATCACCTCAATGACCTCCGGACGGTCCTGACCAACGTCGTGTGTCGGTTAGAGCAGGAAATTCAGATTGTCGAGTTGTTCCTTAGTGGCCAGCACTAATCAGGAATCCAAGACAAGAGGCCAAGGCCAGGGACAAAAGACTGATCCTTAATATCCAACCCCAGACTCCTCCCCAAGAGACGTTACGACAGACGCTCAAAAGACGCTTCGACAGATGTATACTTGCTAGTATGCCTACTATATACTTTTGTTAATAAGAGGTTGGCTTGAAAGAGCGCGCCTGTCCACGGTCAACCTATGGACGGGGTTAGCGTGGATCTATTTGAATCCAGTACCCATTCATACATCATCAAAATTTGGCTCGAAGAGAGTGCCAGTGAAGCCGGGCCGGCTAGGTGGCGTGGTCGTATCATTCATGTTCCTAGTGGTCAGCAGCACTATTTTCAAAACCTGGACGATATCTTAATCTTTATAGCCCCTTACTTGGAGGAAAGGGGGGTCCAGCTCAAAAAGGGCTGGCAGTTAAGCCAATGGTTAAAGCAATGGAATCGGTATCTGAGGAACCAACATTAAACATTGCCGACCACTACTCCACCTCACTGCAACATATTCTGGCAGAACTTGAACGTATTGACCTGCTCATTCGAATCCAGGTTTGGCGCGCGCGGCATGTGTCCGAAACCGACGAAGGATTTCATGGGCTCTACATCTCGAACCCGGAGATCGACGCCCTAATTGCCGCTCCGGCTGGCCTGCCCCAGTGGGCGACAGCCCCGACGCCACTTTCCTTAAACGAGGTACAAACTGCCCTCGACCAGGTAGCCACCAGCATTGCTCAACACAAGACCGCGAGCACACGGCAGGGTATTACTTTGCGGCTGGACGACCTGAAGCATCTCTTTGACCTGACCTCCTTTGAAATTGACGTACTCCTGATCTGCCTGGCGCCCGAGCTTGATCTGCGCTACGAGCGCCTCTACGCTTACCTCCAGGATGATGTGACCAAGAAGCGGCCCAGTGTAGACCTGGTTTTGAACCTACTATCGCCATCTTTTGAAGCCAAGCTGGCGGCCCGGTCACGCTTCACGCCAAGTGCTCCTCTGCTCAACCATCGGTTGTTGGTTATGTTCGATGATCCTTCGGACCAGCAGCCCCCATTGTTAGGTAAATATCTCAAGCTAGACGAGCGAATCGTGAATTATCTACTCGACTCTGACGAACTCGACGCTCGCCTGCTGCCGTACGTCCGACACACGATGCCTCAGATCCACTTGGATGCGCTTCTCCTGCCCACCGACGTTAAGGAGCGCTTAGCGTTGCTATCCCGAGAAATCGAACCTGTAGCAGACTGTCTAATCCACCGGGCAGCTTCGCTTGTCTTTTACTTCCAGGGCCCCTACGGCGTGGGTAAACGAACCACCGCTGAAGCGCTATGTCGCGAACTAGGGACAGGGTTGCTGCTGGTGAAAGGGGAGCAACTATTAGAGGCAGCAGAGCTGCCCTTTGAAACCGCCGTCAAGCTGCTTGCTCGCGAGGCCCTGCTGCAAAATGCCGCCCTCTATTGGACTGGTTTCGACGCCTTGCTAACCGACCATAGGGAGGCCTGGCAAGCGGTGCTGCTGGCCATGTTGGAAAGCCGGTCCGGCTTGACCTTCCTGGTGGGCCAGACAACTTGGGAGCCGCGCAATGCCCTGCACACCCAGCGCTTCGTCCGGGTCGAGTTTCCGCGTCCCACCGCGGTCGAGCGGTTGCAGCTCTGGGCGTTGGCGTTAAACAGTCACACTCCCCAGGCCGCCGAGGTCGAGCTGGGCGCTGTGGCCAGCAAATTCCGCTTCAGCGGCGGGCAGATTCAGGACGCAGCGGCCACGGCCCGCAACCTGGCCTGCTGGCGCGATCCGGAGAACGGGCGACTCTCCGACGCTGACCTCTACGCCGCCTGCCGCTTACAGTCCAACCGTAAGTTGGCAATGCTGACCCACAAGGTCACGCCTCATTACACCTGGGATGACATCGTCCTACCTCCCGATCGCTTGGAGCAACTGCGCGAGATTTGCAACACCGTCAAGTATCGCGTTCGGGTCTACGATGAGTGGGGTTTTGACCGTAAGCTGTCGCTGGGCAAGGGTTTGAACATTCTTTTTGCCGGTCCCTCGGGCACGGGCAAGACCATGGGCGCCGAGATTATGGCCAACGAGCTGGACCTGGACCTATACAAGATCGACCTTTCTACGGTTGTGAGCAAGTACATCGGTGAGACCGAGAAGAATCTGGCCCGCATCTTTGAGGAGGCCGAGACCAGCAACGCCATCCTCTTTTTTGATGAGGCCGATGCCCTATTTGGCAAACGCTCCGAGGTGCGCGACGCCCACGACCGCTACGCCAACATCGAAATCAGCTATCTTCTGCAAAAGATGGAGGAGTATGAGGGGATGACCATCCTGACCACCAACCTGCACAAGAATATGGACGATGCCTTTGTACGACGAATGCACTTCACTGTGGACTTCCCCTTCCCCGGTGAACCCGACCGCCGCCGTATCTGGGATAAGATTTGGCCCCAGGAGACACCCGGAACCGCAGAGTTGGACCTGGCCTTTATGGCCCGCCAGTTCGAGCTGACCGGGGGCAACATCCGCAACGTGGCCCTGGCTGCGGCCTTCCTGGCTGCTGACGATGGCACAGCCGATTCATGCGATAGGGAAGAAAACGGTCATAAGGTGACTATGGAGCACCTTATCCACGCCACCTGGCGGGAATACCAGAAAATAGGCAAGGTAGTAGGAGAAGAGGATTTTGGGGAGTATGCAGATAAGGTAATGCGCAAAGCGTAGGTATATGGCATGAAGGATAGCACATGAAGAAGAACGTTTCAGGTTTTGAGCTGAAACGAGGCGCAATATGCCCATTCGTAAATTCGATTCGAAAGTAAAAACCGGAGTCACTTTGGCTCGACAGCTCGCAGAGGGGCGACAAAGGCGAGCTGAACATCCCCTGCGCAAATTGCAGCGGTGGTATGGGAACCGTTACGTGCAACGGTTGTTAGCTTGGACCAAAAAAGTTGGCGGCGGGCGGGAGGAGGAGGCCACGCCTGAGGTGGAAGAGGTCATCCAGAGCAGCCACGGCGGTGGTCAAGCCCTGGACAGCGGCGCGCGCGCCCAGATGGAACCTGCTTTTGGCACCGACTTTAGCGGCGTCCGGGTGCATACGGATGGCCAGGCTGATCATCTTAACCGTTCGTTGAGTGCGCGCGCCTTTACCACCGGCCAGGACATCTTCTTCAAACAGGGTGAGTACAGTCCCGGCAGTTCGACTGGCCGCGAACTGTTGGCCCACGAACTGACCCACGTGGTGCAGCAGAGCGGAGCGCAGATCCAGCCCAAGCTCGTGGTCAATCCGCCGGGAGATAGGTACGAGCAGGAGGCAGACCAGGCAGCACAGGCAGTGATACAGCAGGAACAGCAGACAACGTCAACTCCGGATCACAGCCTTCAGAGTGGGCGGCAAACCGAGGAAGAAGAGGAACCAATCCAGACACGCTTGGTACAGCGGCAAGCCGAGGAAGAAGGGGAAGAATCGATCCAGGCTCGCACAGTGCAGCGACAAGCCGAGGAAGAAAAGGAGGAACAGGTTCAAACGCGCCTGGTACAGCGACAAGCGGAGGAAGAAGAAAAACCGATCCAGTCCCAAGCGAGGCAGGGGCAAGCCGAGGAAGAAAAAAAGGAACCAATTCAGATCCCCTTGGTGCAGCGGCAGGCAGCTACTCCACAAACTGAGGCCGTAAGGCCCACACTGACGAAGTGGGAGGATACACCCGAACAGAAAGCTTTCTTAGAACAGGTACTTAACGCACACATCGCCTCGAGTACCAGAAGGCGAAAACAACCACTTCCTGACTTGAATGGTGAAGAGTTGGCAGTAGTGTCAGGAACGAATATCAAGATGAGGACTGACGCTGCCAATGCAGCAGGGAATCTAATTGCTGCCGCTAACCAGGCACTGGAAGTTGACAAACAGGCAGGTGAAGCAGATGCCGCAAAAACCATTCGAATTTCAGCTACCAGTGGATACCGAGAACGATCGCATCAGGAAAACTTGTGGCGGAAATATTTTAAGCGATCGAAAGGTTACTATGAACGAACAGCCGTCAAGCGAGCCAAGTTACAGGGCGGTGAACATGGAGATGCGGCTGTCAGCTTCATGGTTAAATATATTGCCCCCAAGATCGCTGCCCCAGGATTCAGTAACCATCAGGCTGGGCTAGCCATCGATTTATGGCAAGAACGCACCAAGGGAAACCGCATTTCGAATTCAACAGATAGTGATGCTATTGACAAATGGCACAATACCTGGTTTTTTCACTGGCTACAAGAAAATGCAGCAACATTCAAGTTCGAGGAATACCCAAAGGAACCGTGGCACTGGACCTACCGCGGTACAACGAGCGTAACAAGCAGAGTCACTGCACCTTCAATGCAAACACGCAATGCACCATCAACAACCCAAACCGTTCCCAAGCGTGAACCAGCAAACGGGCTTGAACGTGCTGTAAAACAAAATGCCATTTGGGGTCCTCGATTGGGATGGATTGAACATATAGATGAAATTGTGGCTCATTTCCAACGGCTGGGCTATTTACCATTGCTGCAAACACCAGATACGGAAACGTTTGCGAGGGCTGTTAAAGAGTATCAGAGCCGATACGCCCGACTCGATAGTGATGGTATCATTGGTCCCGACACCTGGCATCGGCTTAGGGGGGAGATGAGTAGCAGCACTGGCGAAGCCAGTCAGTCAGCCCCCTAATCAACTTCTGGCTAAAGCCATGAACAAGAGGTGTTTCAATAGTAATGGACGGTATCAAGTGACACTTACTTCTGACAATCTATCTCGAGTCCTCTATGAGTGGTTAACAACTGGCGACAGCAAAGAGGAAGCTCTAGCTCTATATCGAAGTAGCGAAGTGCCAGCTAGTTTGCGCAAAAAGCACGATGCGGTCTCGTTCTTATACGCCCTGCTCGAACCCAGTACCTCATCACCCTGAAGCAACTGGCCAGGTAGAAGCAGGTCACAAGGAGCAAGTTATGGGACATACCTAGAAAAGAGACCGCTCTATAAACTAACTGTGGATAAGGAAGGCGCCTCTGCCCGGCGGCTTGAGGCAAGACCCTTAAAGATACCAGCGACTGCTTAAATAGCCTTTGCGCGAGTCGTTAGAGACATTGCAGTCCAAATAGGCAGAGGACGAATATGGCAAGTAGACGGAGGAAGAAAATGAATATTACAGTTGAAGCCAATCCAGTCAATGTCAAGTCGGGTGGAAAGAGTACAATAACCGCCACCGTCATAGATGGTAATAATAAGCCGGTGAAAGACGAGGAGGTGACCTTTACCCTTGACGATGCGACAAAGGGTGATGTAAACCCCCAAAAATTTCAAACCAATGATGAAGGTAAGGCCCAAACCACACTTGAGCCCAAACCGGCAGAGGAGCCAGACACTATTACGGTAATAGCCACAACCAGCAGGGGGGAGGGTAAAAAGCCAATCGGGATTAATATGACCGATCTAGACATAAATGCGGCAGAACTTAAAGCTTTAAAGATACAATTGCAGGAGCAAAAAGCGCAAGAACGGGAAATCGAAGAGCAAATCAAGGCTCTAGAGGACGCTAGCCAGGCAATCGTCAAGGTAATTCCGCCACCCCAGGCTGTTGTCGACGCCGTGGAGGAATACGGAAAAGCAAATAGTGGGTTTACAACCACTGTCAGCATTATCCAGGACAAACTGAAACAGATGACCGACCCGGTCAAGGCCAAAGTAACCAGCGAACAGCAAAAAGCTATTGACACCAAACGGGGCAATATCACCAAGGACATTGATGAAAAAAAGAAAAAAAAGGAGCAATTAGAACGAGAGCTTGAGCAACTGCAAGCCAGCGTGACAAAGGCGGAGTTAGAAGTTCAGCGGCAAACCGAGGCGTACAGGAAGACAAAGGAAACGCAGGCTAATGTTAAGGCTAAGTTAGATGACTTGAGCCAACGGGTAAAAGACTTAGAAACAGATTACAAGGGAGGCAGACCCTCAGTTCAAATCCTCTTTTACATCCAGGAATACGAGCAAAGATCTAAAGACATCAGTTCGCTGCTAATCAAGACGGAGGAGTTCCGGAAGAAGCTCGAAGGTGAATGGAAGAGTTTAGAAGAGGCTAAACAAAGTCTGAGGCAGGAAAAAGTGAAAGCGGCAGAAAAACAGGGCGAATTAGATAAAGCTACAAGCGCTTTAGAGAATGCCGACGATCTAGATAAACGCAAACCTATCATTGAAAATTTCATTAATAGTATTGCTAGCGCCTAATTGCTCCCGGTACAAAGGGTTTACCAGATGTCTGCTATAGGGTTACGAGACCAAAATGATCCATTCTAAACAAAGTGATTTAGAACCTAAGCCGGAATTGCGCCAACAGGTCGCCGAGGGGCTGCTCTATACCCACAGCCGTCTCAACGCCAATTCGCGCCAGGCGCGCCAAACCGCCGCTTACGTCTACGCCCTGCTTGAGCTGCTCGACGACAAAGGCCTGATCACGCCCGCAGAACTGGAGACCCGGCGTGAGGTCGCCGAGCAGCAACTCATCGCCCAGTTCAAAAACGAAGGTCAGGGCGTGGTCTTCCAAGATCCGGAGTATGACAAGTACGCCTTTGAGACTGGGGCCGAGATTGACTGTGCCAGCCGGGTCCCTCTGTGCCGGGCGGCCTGCTGTCGGCTGCCCTTTGCTCTCTCCCGACAAGATGTGCGTGAAGGCGTCGTCCACTGGGACCTGGGCCAGCCTTACCTGATCGAGCATGGTCTAGATGGCTATTGTATCCATCTAGATCGTGGTCCTTGCGCTTGCACCATCTATCCACACCGCCCAGTACCCTGCCGTGGCTTTGACTGCCGCCAGGATAAGCGTATCTGGTTGGACTTTGAGCGCAGGATCCCCAATCCGGCTATCGAGCAACCCGACTGGCCTTACTGCCTGGGTACTGCAGAGAAAGGGAACGAACTGTGATCCACGATCTGGACAGCACTCTGAAGAAACTGCTGGAACGGGAGTTGCTGCCGAAGCTGGTTAATCCGGTGGTTATTAGCTTCGACCCGCCCGATGGCGAATTTCCGACCCAAAATGTTAAACCTCCGGCCATTGATCTATTTCTCTACGATGTACGCGAAAATTTGGAACTGCGCAACAATGAGTGGTCGGTCGAGCGACAAAGCAATGGTACGGCTAAAAAAACACCGCCGGCCGTCAGGGTAGACTGTTCCTACCTAATCACCGCCTGGCCTAGTAAGCAGGCTCACGGATCAGTTCAGGATGAACATCGCCTGTTGGGAGAAGTGATGATTGTGTTGTTGCGCTACCCCAAGCTGCCGGGCGAGCTGTTGCAAGGGAGTCTAAACCAACAGGACCTGCCGCTGCCAACCGCTGTGCTACAGCCGGGTCGTTTGCAAAGTTTAGGTGAGTTCTGGCAAGCGTTGGGCGGCAAACCCAGATCAGCGCTAAACTACACTGTGACCATTGCTGTGCAGCCGCATGAGGTTGTTGAGGTACCGCTAGCGTTAGAAAATATCGTCCGTCAACCGGACTAGCGGTAGGAGTAAGCGTTTATGACTGCACCTGAGTGGTATCAAGCTAAAATGAGCCAAACCGGACAGCAGTGGGGCGGCTTTAACCTGAACTGGGCCGTATCCCTTGCGGGTCAGGTAATGGATGGCTTAACCAGTGAACCCATTCCGGGCGCTCTGGTGGAGATTGTCTCAGGGCCGCTAGCCTTTGAAAAGAAGCGTGGCATCCTAGCTAACGACCCAGATTGGACACGTAAGGTGGAGCGTCTGGACCGTACCTTCAGCCAGACGGATGGTATCTATCTGTTTGTGAATTTGCCCGACGGCGACTACCAGTTGCGGGTCACTGCGCCGACTCCCAGTAGCCGCTATGGCACGCTCGTAATAGCAACGACGGCAGCCACTCGTAACGGGGCAGGAGGTATTAACCTGAAACCGGCCGACGTGGTTCTGCCGCCCACCGCTCTCCACGGCCAGGTTACTGATGATTTAGACCAGCCCCTTAAAGGTGTCAAGGTCCAATTGCGAGGCGACCCCAAACTGGTGCTAACCGACAGCAACGGCAAGTACGCCTTTACTCATTTGATTGTGAGTAAACCGACGTTACAGATTTCGGCTACCAAATTTAAGAGTCATAGCCAAAAGATTGATGATCTTAAGGCTGGTCAGGATTTAGAGATAACCACTATCAAGTTAGAAAAAGAGCCCGGCTAGAACGAGCTCAATCTATAGCAGAGCAGATCTGCCCAAAGAGAAAGGAGTAGTAACGATGCCAGAGTATCTAGCCCCTGGAGTATATGTTGAAGAAATACCTTCGGCGGTCAAACCGATTGCCGGAGTAGGTACCAGCACGGCCGGTTTTGTTGGCGTTGTGACTGATGATGTCAAAATGCCGCTCAAGCCAGGCAAAAAAAAGGAAAATGCTGCCCCTGAAGATTATTACAAATTGGCTGAGGCCAACAAGCCTCAGCCAATTAATAACTTTGAGGAGTTTAGAACCAAGTTCGGGGAGGATTTTGAGGAAAATAAAAACGAAATCCTGGCGCACTCCGTATACGGCTTCTTCAATAACGGTGGTTCTCGTTGCTGGGTGAACCGTGTCGCTTCAATAAACGATGTAGAGAAGGCGATTGACGACTTTGAGGCGATTGATGAGATTGCGATCGTGGCTGCGCCAGTACCACTGTTTAACGGTGAGGCTGATGATGCAGCCTTGACTGCCATTCATGCTAAGCTGGCAGCGCACTGCAACCGTATGGAGGACCGCGTAGCCATCTTGGATTGTGCCCGAGATATCAAGGATGATAATCTGGTCATTACTGCTGACGGTACGGGTATCCACCGCCCGGCGACCGACGACAAGGGATATGTCTCTTTCTTTTTTCCCTATATTCAGGTTTCCGATTTAAAATCAACGGCGAAGGCGGGCGATCGGATCTTCGTGCCTCCCAGCGGCCACATGGCTGGCATCTATGGCCGCAGTGATCGGTTACGAGGCGTTCACAAAGCGCCGGCCAATGAGGTCATTTTGGGCACCTTGGGCGTGCGCTACCGGGTTGGCAAGATTCTACAGGGAAGCTTGAACCCGTCTGGTATCAATTGCATTAGGCCATTCAACACTACCATCAAAGTCTACGGGGCCCGCACACTTGCTTACGATCCGCAGGGCGGTGGTAATCAGGAGTGGATCTATACCAACGTTCGCCGCCTATTCAACTATCTAAGGGAGTCTATTGATGAGGGAACGCAGTGGGTGGTGTTTGAACCCAACAGTCCCGATCTGTGGGCCAAGATCACGCGTAATATCACGGCTTTTCTCACCACCGTGTGGCGCTCCGGCGCCTTGTTCGGTATTACCGCCCAGGAAGCATTCTACGTCAAGTGCGACGCAGAAACCAACCCACCCGAGGTACGCGATTTGGGCCAAGTCGTTACTGAGATCGGTGTAGCTCCTGTAAAACCGGCCGAGTTCGTCATCTTCCGTATCAGCCAATGGACAGGGCCGGGTAAATAGTCAGTACACCAAGGGATTGAGTAAAAAATTTGTTTAGGCCACAGACGAGATTTAACGTGCCAAATCACTTAACACCTGGAGTTTATAGAGATAATGTGTTCATTGAGCCAGCGGCAGAGTTTCGTACAGGTGTGCCGGTGTTCCTGGGACTCATCCAGAAGACAGACCTTATTTCTTTGAGTGCCGACTACTCACTTGTATCTTTCAACGGGACGTTATCGCTTGTCCGTCTTAAGCAATCTAACATCACTCTTCTCCGTGATAAGCGCATCATTAGCCAGCCTACCGGTGGGGGATCATTTTTCCTCCGCACAGCCTTGCACTCTGGAGGGGAGAGCCGTGAAAAAGAAACTGACGGAGTTGACGAAGGGCCCCAAAAATTTACCCTGTGGGACGACTTTAAAAACGCCTTCAAGGGTCTATTTCCTCCCGGCTATCTGGCCTATGCCGTCCATGGCTTCTTTGAAAACGGGGGACCATTGTGCTACGTGCAAATCGTTTGTTACGAAGACCATGTTAATTCGGTGGAGGCGATACAGGCCGGCCTGGACAGCTTGCAAGACTTTGACGAATTCGATCTTATCTGTGCGCCAGATATTATGTGGCCGGCTGGAGGCTGGACTGAACCAGATAAAGCTAAAGTACAGCAGATGCAGAGAGCCATATTGGAGCATTGCCATGCGCAGGGTGATCGTTTTGCTATCCTAGATGCCTTACCAAGTCCAAGGGTAGATGACTTGCCAAGCCCAAACCTCAGCCAAAAAGAGGTTCTGGAGCAGCGCGAGGGTCTCACTGTCTCAGGCAATACTTTGGCAAATGGGGCGCTGTACCACCCCTGGATCAAGGTCGCCCCTAGCCCTGGCCTACCGGGTCGCTTGGTCCCACCTTGTGGCCACATCGCCGGAGTCTTTGCCCGCAGTGATCTGCGCGTTGGTGTCCGCAAAGCGCCGGCTAACGAAATCCTGGAGGGGGTATTGGACCTGGAGATCAACTTAACCGCTGATCAGCAGGGGCCCCTGAATGAAAAGGGCATTAATTGTCTGCGCAGTTTCCCTGGACGTGGTATTCGGGTCTGGGGCGCGCGGACGCTGAGCGACGAACCTTTCTGGCGTTATGTTAATGTGCGGCGTCTCTTTCTGACAGTGGCGCGCTGGATTGACTACAACATGGCAGAGGTGGTGTTTGAGCCACAGAGTCCACAACTATGGGCGCGTATTGTACGTGATCTAACGATTTACTTCGGAGATCTGTACCGTCGGGGGGGACTCAAGGGTGACCGGCCGGAGGAGGCTTTTTATGTTAAATGTGATGCCGAACTCAACCCTCCTGAGGTCCAAGCCGCCGGGATGGTCATCGCGGAGATTTGGCTGGCCCCAACGGTCCCGGCTGAGTTCATCGTCGTGCGTCTCATTCGTGGCCCTGCGGGTCTAACAATTATCGGACCAGAATAGGCCCAACAACCAATCAACGAATAATTAGAGTGAAGGAGGTATCATTATGGCAAAGAGAGCCAGTGGCCCGCAAGACCCTTATCGTAGTTTTCGCTTTAAAGTGGAACTGGATGGCGTCGAGCGGGCTGCATTCCGCGAGTGTTCAGGGCTAGATTTCAGCCAGGACCCCATTGAATATCGAGAAGGCCCCGAAGCCTTGACCGTACGCAAACTACCCGGCTTGATTAAATATTCCAATATTTCCCTAAAGTGGGGAATTACCGATGACAAAGAGTTGTGGGAGTGGCGCCAACAAGCCATTGACGGCAAGATTGAACGCAAGAACGGTTCCATTACCCTACTGGACGAGGCTGGTGAGGAGAAGATGCGCTGGAACTTCCGTGAAGGCTGGCCGACCAAGTGGACGGGTCCGAGCTTCAACGGCACCAGCAATGAAGTGGCCATTATGACCTTAGAGATTGCCCATGAAGGGCTAGTTAAGGCCTGACAATGTTACAGACAGAATTTTCCTTTACCTTGCCGCATGGCTATATAGACTCAGAGGGTAATCTCCATCGGGAGGGCGTCATGCGTATGGCCACGGCTTATGATGAGATCGCCCCCCTCAAGGATCGCCGGGTGCAGGCCAATGCGGGTTATCTGCTGATCATCCTGCTGTCACGGGTGGTGACCACCCTGGGCGAGCTAGAACATATCAATCCCAAAGTCATTGAGGGCCTTTTTGCGGGAGACCTGGCCTACCTCCAGGATATGTACCAGCGTATCAATCATAATGGCCATAACCATCTGCCGGTGACTTGCCCTCACTGCGAAGGGGCGTTTGAGGTGGAGCTTGCCAACCAGGGGGAATGACTGGCTACCCCTCGGATAGATTGTTCGAGGAGGTAGCCTACATTGCCTATCATTTTCACTGGCCTTATGAGCAGATTATGCTGCTGGAGCATGGCGAAAGGCAGCAGTGGGTGGCTGAAATTATCAGGATCAATCAGCGGCTGAACGAAGAAACCTGATCCGGAGAAGGCATGACAAGAGCACTGGAAAAAGATCCGTATCTCTCCCTGAGATTCCGAGTTGAGATCGGAGGTATTGAGGCTGGAGCCTTCTCCGAGGTCACCGGTCTGCAGGTGGAAATCGAAACTCAGGATTATCGTGAGGGGGGGGTCAATGACTATATCCATAAACTGGCCGGTCCCGTACGCTATCCCTCCAACTTAATCTTGAAACGAGGGCTGATGGACGCTGATGTGCTCTGGGCATGGCAGCAGGAGATCGCTGCTGGCAGAGTTAAGCGGCTCAATGGTTCAATCATATTATTAAACAGCGCTGGCCAGGATAAGTGGCGCTGGGATGTCAAAGATGCCTATCCGGTCCGCTGGACCGGCCCGGAGTTACGAGCCAGCAGGGGTGAAGTCGCAATCGAGACCCTGGAATTGGCCCATCGCGGGTTAAAGGTCCAGCGTGTGTAGGGAGCTGATGGCGAAGAATGGAACAAGCAGGGGATAGTCCGAAGCAAACTACCGAAGATAGGCCTATCGATCAGGTCAACAGCCAGAAATCGGCCCACCCTGGTCAGGAGCTGGCGCAACGCATCCGGGGTCGCTACGATGGCTCGCCGGGGGTACTCCCCCTAAGAGTCACCCAGGGGTTGGCTAAACGGGTTAGCCGCTTCAGGAACAGCCAGTTACCCCTCTTGAGCCATCTTCAACGCCGCCAAACCCTGGCTGAAGGCTTTTTCCAAAGTAGCCTGTCTGAGCTGCCCTATGCCCGGTTGTCTGCCGTGACCGGCTTTCGATCTTCCGCAATTCAGAGAGGGCAAGATGTTGCCGCAGCGCCCTCGCCTCGTTTAGGGACACCTGACTCGGTTACTACGGTTACAGTACCTGCCATCCTCTCGCGCAGCGCAGTCTCGGCTCAGCCGCCACCTGACACTGCGGCGGCACTCAAAGAGGGTCCGCCAGCACCCCAACTTCAAGCGGTAACGAGGGTCAGCAAGCTGGGAACAGCCAGCCTGCAGCGGCGGCTGGACGGTCCGGGTGAAAAGCCGCTTCAGCGCCAGATAGCCTCGACTCTGGGGGTAGCCCCAATAAGCCGGAGCCTGGCCAATCAGGTTCTCCAGGGGGAGGCTCGGGTTTCGGCCAGCCTGGACGCGCCCCCACCGACAGGAAGAGGGTCGAAACTCACCCCCGAAACTCCAGGGGTGGCACCCTTCTCTGGGGCAGGGACGGGCAAGCGGGGAACAGCCATCTTGCAACGACGGGACGCCTCAGAGGAAAAGCCACTTCTGCGCCAGAAGACCTCGGTTGTGGAGGTAGCCCCAATAAGCAGGACTCTGGACGAGCAGGCTCCCCAGGGCGCCATAACACCCTCCTCCGGGACAAGAACAGGCAGGCTGGGGAAGACTGTCCTGCAGCGGCGTTCGAATCGCCCCCTGGAAGAACCGCTTCATCGCCAGGGTATAGGGCCGAGACTCTCTAACGCGGAGTCATCGTTGCCGGTCGTCGGCCGGTTGGCAACGATTGAAGCCCCCATGAATCAAGTAGTACAGCGATTTGTCGAGGGTCCAGAACCGATGGTTGAGGGCATTACCATTTCCGAGAGAAAACCCGGGGCAGGCCTGCCGCTGGCCAGAACCCCTTCGCTCGGGATAGGTATGCCTGGGGGTAGGACCAGTTCCCGCCAATACCTCTATCCGACATCATCGGAATTACCATTTTCGAGGGTGCCCGGTACTGGTGCAATAAGAGGGGGGGAGGGTATCGCGACACTGCCCGTTATCTCTGGCACACCCAGGGAGGCCACCATACAACGGGCTGAGGTCCAGGCCTCCAATAATACAATGGCCCCAGAGATCTACGAGACTGACTGGTCGTCACCAGCCAGCAAACCCTCATCACCAGTGACGGCCGCTTCCCGGCTGGAGGGGCCTGAGCTGGAGCGTCTGGCTGACAGTGTATATACCATTATCGAACGGCGGCTCATTCTGGAGCGAGAGAGCCGGGGCTTCTAAAACGAGGTGTAAGTTGAAATTAGAAAAAGCAACGATCAAAAATTTAACAAAAGAAGAGACCATTAGAGTTCTCTTCAATCCAACCCAATACCAGGTAACAGAGACCAACCAGTTCGCGGAAATAGGCATACCGGGCGTAGAAGCGCCACCCCTGCAATTTGTTCGTGGTGCGGCCCGCACGCTCTCGATGCAGCTTTTTTTTGATACTTATGACCCTGATAAGGAGGACCCGGAGCAGAAAAAGGTAACGCCAAGCTCGGATGTGCGGCTATATACCAAGAAGATTATCAGTTTATTACGCCTCGACTCCGAAAGCCACGCCCCACCAATCTGCAGTTTTAACTGGGCTGACTTCACCTTCATCGGTGTCGTGGAGAGGGCCGATCAGCGCTTCACCCTTTTTCTACCCAATGGAACGCCGGTGCGGGCAACGATTGATGTCTCCATGAAAGAGCTTGGCCAGCAGAAAGCAGACCAGGGGAGGAGATTATTTTCGGCAGATTTTATCAAGAGCTATGTAGTGAAACGGGGGGATACCCTGAGCCGGATTGCGGGCGAGAAATTGGGTGATCCTGCCCGGTGGCGGCTGATTGCCGAGGCAAACGGCTTGGATAATCCCCTCGCCCTTAAGCCAGGCCAGGCGCTGGTGATCCCCCCTGACCCGGAAAAGAATGGGAGCAAGTGATGCGTACAGTTCAAGGCTATGCCCCCGATTATGAGATCATTGTCAACGGAACTACTTTACGCCACGGGGCCAATATGGACATAATATCGCTCAGCGTAACGGACACCCTATCCCAAGCTGATACTTTCACCTTTACAGTGCGGGAGAGCCATCCGGACCCGACCCGGCTGTTTGTGGGCGGAGAGCAGCTCAAGTGGATGGATAGCGACGCGTTCAGAGAGGGAAACGAGGTCAAGATTTCGATGGGCTATGTGAATAACTTAGAGTTTATGCTGCGAGGCAAGATCAAGGCTTTTACCTGCGATTTTCCCGAGAGCGGCCAACCTACTCTAAGAGTTGAGGGCTTTAGCTTATTTCACGATCTCCAGCACCGGCATCTTCGCAAGCCTTTTAAGAATATCACCGACAGCGAAATTGCCGAAGAACTGGCGAAAATGATGGACCTGACGTTCGAAGTTGATCCCACAGAAGTCAAACATGCGCTCTACTCCCCCCCAAAGGGGGCCAGTTTTGCCACCATCTTGGTGGAGAGAGCGAAGCGCATTGGTTATGACGTGTCCGTCAAGGACCAGGTGCTCAAATTTCAAAAGGTCGGTTATAGGAGGAAGGCTGACTTGGTTCTGACTTTCGAATGGGGGAGAAACCTGAACAGCTTCAGCCCCCGTCTCTCCACCCAAAATATGGTCACCAAAGTTACAGCGCGGGCTTCTCAAACGACCCTGGGTAAAGGCAAGAATGCCCCTCTGGTCGGTACAGCGGAAGCAGGTCAGGAGCGAGTCAAAATGGGTGAGAAGACCGGCAATCAAATCGCCGGGCGATTCTCCAAAGACAATTCGATTCTAATTGATGACCACCATCTTGAGAGTCGGGAGGAGGCTAAAACAGTGGCCTTGGCAAAGCTGGAGGAGCGGGCCCTTGAGTTCATTCAGGGGACAGGTTCGGTTATCGGTAACCCGCAGCTCAGGGCGGGGATCATGATCAGACTTGAAGGTTTGGGAAAACTTTTCAGCGGCAACTACTACGTTACATCCGCTACCCATACCATTGACGGTGGCGGCTATCGAACCAACTTTGCAGTAAAAAGGAATGCCCGATGAGCCTGATTGAACTCTTACATTCGGCTGGTGGGATGCTACAGTATCAAAATCGGATCTATGGTGTGGTGACCGGGATTGTCGTTGATAACCGAGATCCCGCTCATCAAGGCCGCGTTAAGGTCAACTTTCCCTGGCTGGCCGAAGAGGGTGATGCGGTCGCCCTCACGACCAGTGCGGACGAGAGGCGGGCCCATAGCTATTGGGCCCGTATGGCCACGCTGATGGCCGGTAAGGGTCGAGGCAGTTGGTTCATCCCCGAGAAAGACGATGAAGTGCTGGTCGCCTTTGAGCACGGTATGCTTGACCGGCCTTTCGTCGTCGGCATACTCTGGAATTACGACGATACACCGCCGGAGAAGAATGGTAATGGAAAAAATGACATCCGGGCCATCCACTCCCGCAGTGGTCACAGAATTGTGCTGAACGATTCGGATGACACTCCCTCGATTCTGGTGGTGGATAAGACTGGAGACAACAGTATCTTGATCGACTCGGCCAACAACGCTATGGAGATCAAGGTTAAGGGGGATTTGACAATAGAGGCGGAGGGCAATATCAGCATTACGGCCAGAGGGAAGCTGGATATAGAAGCTGACCAGGATTTCACTGCCCAGACAAAGACAAATCTTAGCCTTAAAGCCACCGGCAATGGCGAGCTGCAGTCTACCGGCCCATTGAACATCCAATCGCAGGCAAGGATGACGGTTGATGGCACCGCGCAAGCGGAAGTCAAGGCGGCCGCGGTTAGTGTCAATGGCAGCGGTATTACCGAGATCAAAGGTGGTCTGGTCAAAATAAACTAACTCTGTAATGATGAGGGAGCCTTTAAGAGGAGAAAGGACAATGCCCGATGAGCAAACCAGCAGCCCGGATGGGTGACCCAACGGCCCACGGCGGTACAATTGTAGCCGGCTTTCCTACGGTGCTTATTGGGGGCCAGCCAGCGGCGCGCCTGAGCGATATGCATGTCTGCCCGATGGTAACCGGACTTGTGCCCCATGTGGGCGGTCCCATCGCCTTGGGTAGTTTCACGGTCCTGATCGGCAATATGCCGGCGGCTCGCATGGGCGATATGGGCATCTGCACCGGCCCGCCTGACATGATTGTGTCCGGTTGCCCGACGGTGTTAATTGGTGGTTGAGTTAAGAACCCAAACTATTTCGAGGAACTGCAACCATGAGCCAAGAATTTCTGGGGGTTGGTTGGAAATTTCCGGTCGGGCCGGATCAAGACGGAGAAGTCAGCTTCTCCCGCGATGAGGAGAACATTGAGGAGTCGATCTGGATCATACTGAGCACTGCGCCGGGTGAACGGCTCATGCGTCCGGATTTTGGCTGTGGCATCCACGACTTTGTATTTGCCCCAACCGATATGCGCACTACAGGCCTGATCCGTTTTAATGTCGAAGACGCCCTAACCCGCTGGGAGCCGCGCATTGATTTGCAGGAGGTACGGGTCCAGGCCGACCCTGACGATCCAGCCTTATTATTGATTCAGATTGACTACAAGGTGCGAGCCACGGATAGTCGCTTCAATCTGGTCTATCCCTTCTACCTGCTGCGAGAGGCTGCGCCATGACGCCTAAAGTTCCCCAGTTAGACAGCCGCAAAGCCGACGAGGTCTCTAAAGGAATTATCGCCTCGCTCAAGGAGTTGCCAGTGGGCCAACGCTGGCAAGGCCGGGAAGGGGGAGTAGGCCAGGCCCTGGTCTATCTCTTTGGCCGCTTGTCCGAACTGGTGATTACTCGTCTCAACCAGGTCCCAGACAAGCATTTTCTGGCCTTCCTGAACAAGGCAGGGGTTGACCTGCTTCCGCCCCGACCGGCCAGCGCCGAGCTCACCTTTACGGTTGCGGAGAATGGTCCGGAGGTCATTCTGGTACCGGAAGGAACCCAGGTGGCAACGGCAAAAACCGAAACCCGGCCTGAGATCATCTTTGAAACCCAAAAAGATGTCAATATCACCCCTAACAGGTTGATCCATTGCATTGCCTTTGATCCACGAAACTACGCCGACTGCACGAATCAGGCTACGGGCCAAGAGAGTGGCGCTTTCTGGGCCTTCTGCGGTCAACAGGAACGAGAGCGCATGCTATTCCTGAGCGATCCGGAACTCTTCAATTTCCCCGATGACATGAGCCGCCAGGCGGCGACTATCACGCTAAACTTTGAATTTGCGGTTCGGGGCGATCCCGCTGCCGATGGCGGCTGGAAACTGGAATGGCTCTACTGGGATGGCCTTGAATGGGCCAGCCTGATTAAGGCCGTCGCTAGCGTGTCCGACCGCACCAACAACTTTAGCCAGGATGGGGAGGTTCAGCTAGAAAGGCTCCCAGCCAGCCTGGGCCGCTGTCTGTTTAGCCTTGAGTTAAGCGTCCAAGCTGATTTAGAGGCAGGGGTTCTGCCGGCCCAAGTGCAGAAAGGGTTTAAAGACCTCAAGATCGCGCTGTCGGATGAGGTGGCCCTTAGCACTGAAGAAAAGGGCAGGGTGTGGGGGATAAACGATAAGACGCAGACCTACTACATTGTCAGAAAACCGAAAGCTCTTGACGTTTGTCTGGATGGCAAAACAATTGCTTGCCGGCTGACGGGGGGCACTACCCGTAATTGTCTGCCGAAATTGAAAAGCGTTAAGGGGAGTCGCTATCTTAAGATCGCCACCAGCCGGGCTGCTAGCATTGACCAGGCCTATAACGCTATCCAGACCAATACCTCTTTCGTCCCCCTCAACGATCTGGCTAAGGATTTCTTTCCATTCGGGCAACGCCCGGCCCGGCTGGACGCTTTTTACCTGATGTCTGATGAGGCCTTCACCAAGCCAGGGGCCGCGGTTACCCTCGAAATCCTAGGTTTGGCAGGTGTTCCACCGGAAGCGACCAGCCCTGATCTCGACACTCTCAAGGTCGAATGGTCCTATTATTCTGAACAGGAATGGATCCCCCTGGGAACCAGCACCCGGCAGAAATCAATGCCGGCTCGCCTGGCGTTCGACGACCAGACCTTGGCCTTCACCCAGGGCAGTGATGACCAGCAGCTACAGTATATCACCTTTAAGGTCCCCTCAGCGGGTGGTGCTGATCCCCCCTTCACGAAGACGAAGGTCAATGACCAAGAGGGCTATTGGCTCCGAGCCCAGTTGACCGAGGGAGGATATAATGTACCAGCCTCTGTGGTCAAGCAGGGTGTCTTGGGCAATTACAAATTTAACGAGCCGAAAACTTATGCACCCCTCATCAAAGCCATGGCGCTTACTTACAAGAACTATGAAATGGTCGGCAAGCCCAGACCCATAAGCTTATGTTACAGCAAGGTAGATGGCATGGTACAAGAACACAACGCTATTTTGGCCGCCGAGACCCCGGCTGCGGCCATCTTTGGCGCCAGGGATGAGGGCCCCGCCCTTTACCTGGGCTTTGCCAAACTCTTCCCGAAAGGAAAATTGATACAACTCCTGTTGGATGTAGAGGAGCAGGCTGAGACTCAGTTGATGCCCCGTGCGGTCATCTGGGAGTACTGGAATGGGGCCGCTTGGACTCCCCTCGAAATCTCTGACGATAGCCAAAGCCTCAACAGGTGGGGCTACGTAAGATTCTATGGCCCAGAAGATCACCGAAAGAACACCGAATTTGGCCGGCCGGCCGCCTGGTTGCGGGTCCGGCCCCACTGGCAGCTTCCCACAGCGAACTTTGGCTCCGACCGGAAAGAATTTATCACAGAGCCTGCGGCCAGTAAAAAGGTCACCCTTGACGCCTCCAAATCTATCGCCTTCACGCGCCAGAACATCTATCGCTATCATTGGCGATTGGTCTCAAATACACGGCTGGTAGCAAATGCCGGGGAGGACCGGACAGTCTCCACCTCGACTGTGACGCTCGACGCCTCCAAGTCTCAGGGTGCTGCCAGATACATCTGGTGTAGGAAGGAAGAGCCAGCGACAATAGAAAAACAGGGGGACAAAGCGTCCCCCCGCTTGAGGACGATTCGCCTCAACACGGTCTCTGCTTTGAACGCCGTAACCGTTCGGGACGAGATGCTTGGCACCAGCAACGGCAAAGGCGGCCAGGTATTCAAACTGGCTAACACTCCAGTGGACCTTGACCATGTCCAAATCGCCGTGCGAGAACCTGATCGTCCGCCCACGGCAGAGTTGGCGCAACTCGAAAAAGAGTTGCGCCAAGCCGATGAGGAGGCCCAGGTGCAATTGTCCGAGGAAAGGTCGCCGTGGGTGCGTTGGAGCCTGGCTCCCGACTTTTTTGAGTCCACTTCCACCAGCCGTCATTTCAGCCTCGATCCCGCCACTGGTGAGGTGGGTTTCGGTGATAGAAAACGGGGTAAGATTCCCTTGGCGGGGCGGGATAACATCAAAGCTGCCCTCTACCGGACTCATTCCGGTTTCGCCGGCAATGTGGCCGCCGGAGAAATTACCACGCTGCGCAATCCCAGCGACAAATTGGCCGACATCCGCGCCGTCAGGAACCCGGAGGCAGCCAGCGGCGGCTCCGATAGGGAGGCAGAAGACAAAGTCAAGCGGCGGGGACCCTTGAGCCTCAAGCATCGCCATCAGGCCGTGACTCAGGGAGGGTTCAAGGGGTTGGCGAGCGATTTCGGCAACGAGGTGGCCTGGAGTTATTGTCTGCCGGTTTGCAGCCCAGACGGCTTACCGGAAGCGGGTTGGGTGACGGTGGTCATTATTCCAGAGGATACCACTCCCAAACCTGTTCCCAATCCAACCCTCCTGCGCCGGGTCAAGCAATATCTGGAAGAGCGGGCCCTGGTCAATCTGACTGGCGAGAGTAATCGCGTCTACGTCAAGGGGCCAGAATATGTTGAGGCCAGGGTGGTGGCCAAAATCAAAGCCAGAGACGCGACCAAGGCTGACAGCGTCAAAGTGGACGTCCTCAAACGTTTAAGTGAATTCTTACACCCCGTGAAGGGCGGCCCGGAGCGACAGGGCTGGGAATTGGGGCGTAACGTTTTTATCTCGGAGGTTTACGCTGAGATTGAGGCGGTGCCGGGGGTAGATCACATGGAGCAGGTAGAGTTGTACGGGTCGCTACGGCAGCGGCGCCTGTGTCTGGAAGCAGAATATCCGGCCTGCTTCGACCTACCGGCCGGTAGCGAGGTTAGTACGCTTGATAAGCGGATCAAGCTGCGCCTGGCCGAAACTGTTCTCAAGGAAAAGGCCTTGACCACGCTTGTTGTCTATGACTTTAAGGTGGGTGATGAGGTGGCCATCGTGGCCGCCGATAACACAATCCTGGTTGATAAATTGGAAATTGCCAACCTGTCTGCAGACCGCATCACCTTTGCTAAACCCTTCAAGCCTCCCGCTTACTTCTTTTCCAGATGCGATGCTCTGCTGTCCCGCGACCATCGTCTGCGGCTGCCGCTGGTCATCCCTGATCCTGGAGATGAGGTCAAGGAGGTCACTGTTCAGGATCTGATGCTGGGTGACCGGGTCGGTGTTATCGCCAGTGACCCGCGCGATCCAAAACTGCTACCAATCGTCGGGATTGAACTTTGTAAGAGCCGGATCTTTGTTCCTGAAGGCCATCTAATCTACTCCGGTAGTCACGATATCCAGATGATTCTAGAGTGAAGCCATGCCTATTCCTTTGCTGAATCTAGACAATCGTACCTATGCCGATCTCGTTGAGGAAATGCGGGCACTGATTCCCCGCTATGCCTCCGACAACTGGACCAACCACAATGTCTCGGACCCGGGAATTACGCTCCTTGAGCTGTTTGCCTGGCTGACCGAGGCGCTGATTTACCGCCTAAACCGTATCCCTGAGGCCAGTCAGGCCCGCCTGCTGGAACTGCTAGGGCCCAGGTTCCAACTAGCCCAGCCAGCTATGGTGAATTTGACTGTGACGGCCACCACCGATCTGAAGGATGACCTGATCTTGCCCTACGGCACGCGGCTCATCGCCTGTACGGGCCAAGGAGGCATGTCGTTGCCATTCGAGACCGTCCATGACCTGAAGCTAATTCCGCCTGAGCTTAAAGGTAATGTGCAAGCTCGCCAGATAGATCGGGTGGAGGACGAGTTTCTCGGGATAAGTGATGGCCAGGCTCATCAACACTTCGGCCTGGTTAAGGCCGGCCTAGTTCAGGCCTTCCTGGCTGCCAATTCCAACGGCGCTCCACTAGGACTCGAGGTGAAGGTAGGCGGCAGACCGTGGACATATAAGGAGAGCCTGTTGGATTTAAGCGCCGCAGACTTTATTGTGGAACCACTGCCGGGCCTTATTCTGCCTACGGAAGAAGAGAAGGCCACGGCCAGCTATGGTGCCAGGTGGGGCATTCGCTTTGGAGATGGTTCTATTCCTCGAGAGGAGGCGAAGATCACAGCCCGCCATGGTTCCCTCGGTACTATTCCTCCAGAGGGGGCGAAGATCACCGCCAGCTATGGCTACACCTTCGGCCAGCGGGGTAACGTCTCTTCGCCAGTAAAATTTGAGATCGACTATGGCTCGCCCCGTTTGTCTTACCCAGTTAAGCAAGCTCTATACTCCGGCGTCTTGTTCTCATTTGAATGGCAAGGTAATGCCGCTGACGGAAAAGACCCCATCGGTTTGGCCGAAGCCCAGGACCAGGTTACGCGAGATCTCAAAACGCGCTGGCGAGCCGTCACCCAAAAAGATTTTGAAGGGATCCGTGAAGAGGCTAAAAAACAAAACCTCGAACTCAACCTCGCCCGCATCAAATGCCTTCCGCTGCAAGATCTGACTGCATCCGACCCGGATACACCTCGGGCCGGCCACGTCAGCATCATTGCGGTTCCCCGTCAGGAACCAAAGGAAGGTCAGGAACCAAAGGAAGAATTACCAAAGCCGTGGAAGCTACCTCATCAGTCCGCTGTTGAGCGTGTGGTCTTAAGCCCAGATAGGACGTGGCTGGCGGTTGTGAGCGACAGCGGCAAGGTCGAAATCTGGGATGTGCGGCGGGAGAAAAAAGCGGAGTTTTGGGACGAGCCGAAGACGAAATGGGTGAGTGTATTGCCTTTGCCCCACCGGGCGCCTTTTCCGGTGACCTTCAGTCCCGAGGGAAGATGGCTGGTCGCCGGTAGCAGTGATAACACGATCCGGGTATGGGGCTCCAGATTCTTGTTTAGTGTCAAGTTAGAGTTCGCCAGTGACTTGGATGAAGGCGTCCTTTCGATGAGGCTTCGTCGGGAGTTTGAAGCCCACATGCAGATGTTTCCTTCGCGTGAGGCCACTGAACCCAAGCCTGATCCTTCTGCCGGTTTTGTCAGGCAGATGTCACTTTCGCCTGACGCCACCACTATAACGGAAGAAAAAGGTAAGCTCTGGCGGATAGATGATAAGAGTCAAGTTTACTATGCCGTCAGAAGGGGCGAAGCGTTAGACATCTATGATGCAGACAGGTGGGAGCCGGTGGCGGTCCTGCCTCACAAAGCCTCTGTCAGGGCGGTGGCCTTCCGGCAGGATGAGAGACGGTTGGTCACGGCCAGTGACCGCACTGTTCGGATTTGGGATATACGGCGCAGGGAGACGGTGATGGTCCTGCCTCACGAAGCTTCTGTTGCTAAGGTACGTTACGAGGCGCATGGGAGATGGCTGGCTACGGTCAGTGATGACAACAAAGTTCGGATTTGGGATACAGAGTACAGCGAACCGATAACGGTTTTGCCCCATAATGATCCAGTCACGGAAGTGGCCTTCCGGCCGGATGGCCGACGGCTGGCCACGGTCGCTGAGCGTACCGTCCATCTGTGGAACGCGCAGACCAAACGTTGGCGGTCTTTATTTAGCTATAACTTGGAGCTTGGGGTCGCAGAAGTTAGCCCAGATCTGAGGTGGCTGGTTACGGTTGTTGATAAAGAGGACCACGCCCAGGTATGGGATCTGGATAAGAGAGAAGAAATCACTGTCTTGCGCCATCAGGCTCCTATAAAATCTGCCCGGTTCAGTCTGGACGGCAGGAGAGTGGCCACAGTCAGTTCCGATGCCGACGATAAAATAAACACTATTAGGGTTTGGGATGTGCCTACTGGTGGCGAACTCGCTGTTCTCCCAGACTGCGATGCGTCCAAGGGCATTGAATTCAGCCCGGATGGGCGCTGGCTCGCCACTATTGGCCAGGACCGAGTGCAGGTGTGGCAGTCGGAATACATTCAAAGTACCGAGGAGTTTCTGGATGGCCGTCGGCTGCTCACCAGTTGCCATCACGTAGTCGGTCCGACCTATACGGAGATCGGGATTAGAGCAGAAGTGGTCCACCTTCCCCGGCTGTCAACCACCGAGCTCCAGAAGAAGATTGAGGTTGCCTTGAGAGGCTTTTTCAATCCCTTAGAGGGCGGTGGGCCAGAGAAGCAGGGCTGGCCCTTCGGACGGGATGTCTATGCCTCGGAGATATACCAGGTTATAGAAAATATCGAAGGGGTTGACCATGTTGAGTTATTAACCCTCCGCACCCGGGGCGCTTATGCCTTGACGGTCAACGAGCATGGAGATGGCCTGGCCCCCTCCGCGGAGAACAAACTCTGGCAAGATGAGAGCGATGTAATTACCATTGCGCCCGACAAGTTAGTACACTTTGTCTGCCAGCCGGAAGAAGACATTAAGCTACGGGCCGCCGGTTCGTAACGTACTTAAACGCAAAAGAAGAGACCTATGGATAACGAACAAAGTCGCTATCTTGAATACTTGCCCGCTATCTTCCAGGAGAGGATTGGAGAGGAAAAAGACCTTTTCCTGGGAAAGTTTCTACTGCCCTTTGAGCGAATACTGACCGGCTTCGAGGATAAGCTGTCGGTTATCGACAGGAATTTCAGCCCGGCGCTCACACCGGCAGATACTGAAGGCCCAGGTGTGCCATCGGCAGATACTGACCAGCGCACGCGAGAATTTTTGCGGTGGCTGGCTGGCTGGGTGGGCTTAACGCTGGACGAGAATTGGGACGAACCTAAACGGCGCCGGCTCATTCAAGAAGCAGTAAAACTCCACCGCTACCGGGGTACGATTGAGGGGTTAAAACGGAACTTGAAGATCTACGAGGATCGAGTAATCCCCGAGATCCGGGAGGGCTGCTGGCCAGGGGGAATGCAGATTGGCGTCGCTTCTCGAATCGGGGGGATTGCGCCCAAGGAAGTCTCCCTGACTCGGATTGAGCGCGCAGTCCGCCGCGAACCTCCCATCACCCACGATTACTACGTCGTTGATACGGCTGCGCCGGCCAATCACCCTAATATACCTGAAGGGCAGCCTTTGCGACTGTACTACCAGGCTGACCAGGTGAAACGGGTAGAGGTGGTAAAAGACGAAAATGGAAAAGAGTCTGTCAAGCTACACCTGTTAGACAACAGAATTCGGAGTCACTCTTCGGCGAGTGTATTTCGCCTCGATGACATCCCGAGTGAACACTACACCCTCAGTCTCGAGTCCGGGACCAGCTTTTATAAAGGTGACACATTCCTGGTTAATGAGGTAGAACGGCCGTACTGCTTCATCATCAATATCCGCATCCCCCTTGAAGCCTGGAAATTCCTGTTCAGCTTCCAAATTGATCTTCCGAAAAATAAGGAGGAGCTGGCGGAAGATAGACTGCGCGAAAAGTTTCAGGAAGAGTTTGAACTCCGTCGGATCTCACGTCTAAATGTGAAAAAGAAAAATTATCGCTGGTGGGAGATCGAGGGAAAAATCAACGAGGGAGTTCAACGGTTCGCTGTTGTAAGGAAAGGGGTTAGGCTCGATGTCTACACCTCGGTAGAACGCCAGGATTGGAAGGAACTAATCAACGTACAATCTGTCAAAACCATCATTGACGAGGTTAAGCCGGCCCACACGTTGTATTACCTCAAATTCATACCCGAAGTGAGCCAGGATGATTTGCGACCAATGCAGCTTGGCGTACACTCGACGGTTAATGTAGACACAACTATTGGCTAATAAATGACGAAAGGCAGAAATATGGCTGAACAAAACGGACTCGAACGTCTGAACTTCTTCACCGGTTTTTTTACGACTGCCCAGGATTGGCAAGCGGAGCAAGCCTACCACCGGCAAAAGCTCGAGTTCCATAACTGTTGGCTGCACAAACCGGGAATTATTCGATCCTTTGAAAAGGAACTCCAGGTAATAGCGGCTGGTGGTCTCAAGGTAAAGGTGGAGCCCGGCGCAGCCCTGGACTATAGGGGACGTGAGATTTATCTGTCGCAATCACCCCCCGAGCTAGATATTGGGAAGGATCTCGATCTCAAAGGCGACTCAGCTAAAATCGTCTATATCGCCATCAAATATTATGAGGAGAAAACCGATTACGTTGAAAATGTCACCCAACCACAATATAGCGGCCATACGCGCATCGTCGAGCGCCCCCACCTGAAAGCCACTCTCAGCGAACCCAAGAAACCCTGGGTGGAACTAGCCCGCATCAAGCTTCAGCCTGATGCTACCGAGATCAGCAATCCTCTAGATCCGCACAATCCCAAGGATAATGAGATCGATCGCAGCCAGGTCGCCTGGGCTGGGGCAGTTGGGGTAACTGAGGAGCAACTGCCGCTTGAGATGCGGGAGCTACTCACCCAGGTGATGCGGCGGACCCGGCAGGCCTTTGCCGCTTTGGACGGCCGCTTTCCCATTCCCTCGGCGAGTGATGTACGCCACGCGGCCTTGACGGCGGAACTCCTGGCTGGCACAGGCGGCCTGCGCCCTGGCCGATGGCTGCCCTTGATAAAGGTCCTGGCGGCAATCGAACAAGACGTGGCACAAGAGCTTGATCAAAGACATGGCCGTGTCTTAAATACAATTCCGGAATTTCTAGCGTTTGAAACCGCTGTCCAGGAGCTCCAGGGAACTCTGCCCTCGGGAGACGAAGATGGTATCCTCACCAAGCAGGACGCGGTGGCCGAAGCTGTCCGGGAGCTGTCCGGGATTGCTGACCAATCGCCTATCGCCGACGCCGGTCGAGACCAAATTGTGGCAACCTCTAAGGATGAGGCTACGGTGACCTTAGATGGGAGTAAATCCCGGGGCCGTGGAGGGCGAAAGATTGAATGCTACTATTGGCAGATTCGGCGTAAACAACCAAAAGGAGTATGGAAGATGGCATATTCAATTTATGATTTTCCTATTACAGTCAATGATCCAACAATTGATGTGGACTTACCGGAAGGTACGTACCGCTTTGAACTGGTCGTTGAAGACAGCGCCGGACTGAAAAGCACCCCCCATCAGGTGACGATCACAGTGAAGCGGGAGGTAAAACTTGAGCCTGAAATTACCGGCATCACCCCCCGTTTTGGGCTGCGAGGCGTGACGGTTGAAGGCGTAAAAATTCAGGGTAAGAATTTGCAGGATGCATATGAGGTCTTGTTTTGGCCCGTCTCAGGAACAGGCCCAGATCCACGTCTGGAGGCAATAATCCAGGCAGGCGCTACAGACGAAGAATTACCTCTTTCTATCTTTATCAAAAGCAACGCTGACTTTGGAGAGTACACCTACACCGTTCGTACCCCCGGCGGCGAAGCTGGGAGCCCGGCAAACAAGGATAAGATATTCCACGTGGTCGGCCACCCCGAAATCATTGACGTCAAACCCCTTCATGCCCACCAAGGTGAGAAGTTTGAAACCGTGGTCCTCATCACCGGCAATCACCTATTTCTGGGAAGTGACCTGGCAAAAGATCACAAGGTTGAGTTCCTGTATGGCTCAACACTCAATCAGGCCATAACAGCGAAGATCACAGAAGAAAAAAGCACATATAGGCAACTGGAGGTCAATGTCATGGTTGGGGAGGATAACAAACTATTTGGTGAGCACATTATCGAAGTCACCACGCCTGCGGGTAAGGTTCAGAGTCCTCCACAAATGAAGTTCAAAGTAGAAGGACCTCGTCCTCAGGCAAAAGCTAGCTAAGATTTCGGAGAAAACTATGCCCACAACAATCGAAGTAGTTCCCCAAAAGATCGCGAAGTCGGTCAAACCTGATGTGTATGACGAGGAGGCATTGACAATTCGCAACGTAGGCGACAAGATTTATGCTTATATGGTAGAGTGCCAGACAAATTGTCAGACCTATCAGGCCTGGCATTTCGACCCCAGCCCCGACCTCTTCGCTATCAATGCCCATGAAATTCGTGAGGTAAAATTGAAGCTGACCCCCCCGCGTAACGCCAAGATAGGAGTGCATAGATTTTCGCTCGTGGTTGCTAACGATGAAAATCCTGACGACAGGGTTGAGGTGAATCTGGCCTTAAAGGTGTCAATCCCGGCCTCTTGGTGGATTACCCTGGGGATTGTCATTGTTGTATTGCTCTTAATAGTCTTATATTGGCAGTCAAGGGCCTACATAGGGTAACGAAGATAGCGACTTGTGAGTTCTTCTCCGTTTCTGGGTTGGGTCATACCAGAGTAGAGCGAAAAGCTTTTCAGGGGTAGCAGTAATGAAGGCAACCTTCGGAAAGGAGCTGTGATGGCCAAATTGATAGAGTCGATCGGTAAGATTATCCAGTCAATTTTTGCCCCAAATATAATCTGGCTCGTGATCGTTGGAGTCGCTGTCTTTACCTGGGCTTTATTACTTGCCGCCAATAGCTGTCCGGGAGGATTCGGAGATTATTTCGGGATATGCTCGCTTCTTAACCCAGATTTCAAACTGGGAGGGATTGAGGTCAAGTCCTGTATTGGGCTTGTAGTTTTGGCCACGAGCGCCTTAATCGTAGCCAAAGTAGCCATCTGGGTCATCAAACTGTTAAAAGATCAGCTTTTTGTTTAAATCTTCCTAAGGATTTCAGAATGCCCAAGACCAAAACCCTGGCCGAACCACAGCCCAGTCCAGCACTGACCCAGCAGCCCGCCCTGCCCGAGAAGCAGAGCGGGCCGAGCCTGTCTGGGTTGCTCCAGCGCGCCGCTGGCGTACTCCCCCCACCCGATGGCACACTCCCTACTACCCGCGCCGCCCGAATGCTGGCTGTCCCTCACATAGGCGGCGCAACCCAGCGCACCCGGGCCTTGCGTGCCTTGCAAGGTGTGGTCGGCAATAGCCGAGTCGGCCGCATGCTGGCTCTGGGGCAGTCCATGACCCCTCCCTCGTTGACTGCTCAACCGAACATTTTCGGCTCCTCAATCCAGCGTAAGTGCGCCTGCGGTGGCGAGGCCGAGCCAGACGGCGAGTGCGCCGAGTGCAAGGCCGAACGAGAAGCCGTCCAGCGACAGGCGGCTGACCCGGCGAAGGAGGACTCTATTCCTCCCAGCGTTACGATGGCGCTACAATCGGGCGGCGGGCAGTCCCTCGACCGCACTACTCGCAGTTCGATGGAGCAGGCCTTTGGTGTAGATTTCAGAGGCGTCCGGGTACATACCGGAGCGCAGGCCTCGCAAGCCGCCCGCGACATCAACGCCACTGCCTTCACCCATGGGCAGGATATCTTTTTCGATGAAGGCAAGTTCCAGCCGGGTACCAGCGCAGGGGACAGGCTGCTGGCTCACGAGCTGACCCATACCATCCAGCAGAGGGGAAATGGCAGGGTGCAAACAAAATCCACCAGCGAGTTCGCCATCAGTCAGCCCGGTGAGCCGGAGGAGCAGGAGGCCGACCTAGTCGCGGAGCAGGTTGTACAGAAGCGGCAGGAGTCAGGCCAAGTCCTTCCTATTTCGCCCAGGGGCGAGAGTAAGTTGGTGGCTGTGGTGCAGCGAAATGGCCCGGCAGGCAAGCCAAGCGTCGATGCACCGATAAGTGTCGACACACCCAGTGTGAACACGAACGGTCCTACTTCGAACACAACTCAAACTTCTGGTGTACCACCTGAGGTGGCGCACCGCTTGGCGTTTGCAGCAACCGTCATGCGGGCGGTGCCACGACTTTCTGAGGATCAGAGACACAACCTGGAGCGGTTGGCAGGTGCTTCCTCACTGGTGGATATGATCCGAGAGCGCGATACGCTCGCTCAAAGTCTCGACTATGAGCGTGCGCTCTTGCGGGACTCTGCACAACTTGCGCCCGGCGAGTCCCTGCCTGGTGGCGTAGCGCTCTCAGCAGATCAGGTCGAGGCGCTGGCTACCCAGCTCGACGAGAAGAATGCTCGTATCCAGGAGGAGCTGGCAGCGAATGGGATCACCGACGAAGCTGAGTTGCATCGCCTCATCGCTGGATTTCCGCAACAATGGATTGAGCGAGGCAAGCAAATCGCCTACACTATGCTCGACCAGAATCAAGCGATTGTATTGCAGGAACAGGAGCGATATGAGGCCAATGTCTGTTCCCCCGATGTTGAAGGCTTACTAGCTGCAGACCAGGAATTAGCTGCTCTAACCCAGCAGATCGATATATTACGCAGCTCGATCAACACTGCCCAGGCATGGCTACCCTCGGCGGGTGTCGATCTGCCCAAACTTCCTCCACATATGGCGTCACTAGCGTATGATATTCAACATCTACCGGAAAATCGCCAGTTGTTGGAAGAAAAGACGGCTTTGCTTGAACAGAGGATGAAATTCCATGCCTTGAAATTTCCAATTATGTGGTCAAAAGACTATATACCCGGTTCGTTATCTGAGGTGTCGTCTGATGAGATGGCGCGCTTAACTGGACAATGGGCACAGAATGTTCTGGACAATATCGCGGCGACCCGGAAAAACATTGCCGATGATACAATAAAGGTCTGGGATATGCCCGAAGTATATCCTGCAACCTTTCAGGACTTAGGGATTAGCGAAAGCTCATTTCTTGGCACCACTGTTCTAAACTATATCCGAGATAAAAACAGCGACGCCTTCTGGCTAGGGGTTGCGCGGGCTGCGCTCGGCATCACCGCTGGTCTAATTGCAACTTTTGCTAGCGGTGGGTTAGCTCTAGTCGCCTTCGGTGTGGGTGCTGGACTTGGGGCATGGCAACTTATCGATGATGTAAATTCCTTTCGGGCCGAATCCAGTGCTGAGCAAGTAGCATTGGATGACCCGATTATCGCCGACATTTCAGTCAATGAGCCGAACCTGCTACCGGTGGTGTTGGATGTGATCGGTCTTGGATTAGATGTTGGTGGCATAGTGGGTGCCTTGCGCACATCCGCCCGTGCGTTGTCGGCAAGTGGTGACATCACCGAATTTGCCAACAGAACACGACGATTAGTAGAGGCTGGACAATTATCTGAAGAAGCTGGTGAGGAACTCATTGCCAGGGCTGCACGGCGATTGGAAATACCCGGAGGAGCGTCCACCGGCGGCGGGCCGGGTGTACCTATTGAAAGCCCTTGGCCCCATGTGGCCCAACGTGGGCCGGATTGGTGCGGCGCGGCTTGTGGTGAAATGGCGGCAGGTCGGCTGGGAGTAGAAGTTACCCAGGAGCAAATATTGAAAATAGCAAAAGCTAAAGAGCTTTTTCAGGAGCCAGTTATCATTGATGGGAAGATTGTCGTTGAAGGTGGTTTTCATGCCAAAGAGTTAGGTAAAGCACTTGAAGCAGCAGCGCCGGTCAGTGGTAGAGACTGGCTTGGCGGTACCCTGAAAGCAGACATCTCCACGCCAGCCCGCTTACAAACCCATCTAAACGGCTTCTTGCAAAGCACTGAGTCAAGCATCATCCTGCGTGTAACCCGCCGTTTTCCCGGCGACCATTGGATTGTGGTGGATCAGATCACCAGCGAGGGCCTCATCGCCATCCGTGACCCGGCCCGCCAGATGTCAATGGCGGTTACGGCAGAAGAGTTATCCACAATGGGGCCGACAGGTGACGCGGTTTTCTCATTCATAAAACGGTAAGTGAGATGACTATGGCTAAAAACTCTTTTTCAATTCCTTTGTTGGTTGTCGAGGATGTTTATCCCGACGAGGTGGAATCACAACGGTTGATAGGAATAGTCCGAATTGGTGGGCATCCCGTACGTGTGATCCTGGATTTCGGCCGTCAAGACCTGGGATTTATCGAATATGTTCAATTACCTGGCTTGCTTGGGATGCATCCACCATCGCAGCAAGCGGTGGTCAACCTAATGAGCAGGGTTTATGAGGGAGAGACTATTCAATTTCCGGTTGATTTCAGTGAGGAGATACGGCAGGCTTCGCCCCCCTCCCCTTTTGAACCGATGTCAACGGAAGACCGGGTTGCTCTCGAAGCGGCTGCGAATCAGGTTCACTTGGATATTGTCACTATCGAGCAGATTGTTTCCGAACCCTTGCGTTTTACCGTTACCTTACGTCTTGATGGCCAGCTCATGACCATACAAGTAGAGTTGTTTGCCGGCCCGCAACGAGTTCCGGTGATGCGCTGGTTAAAGGGACCAGACCCCAACAGTCTGTCGGTTGCACAGCGCTATGCAATCCAGCGTGCGTTGTTGAGCAGGTATGAGACTGAGTAACTTCTCCCATATCACTCGCGGCGAGCGCTCCACATCCTGATCTCTAGCTGCCGCCTTGGCCAAGCAAGAATGAGGCCGTGCCAGTCGATGGACAGTGGGAGATCCAAGCAGTGCCGATGCCGTCATCGCCGAAGACATCTATTGGAGCCAATTCCCGTAAGGCCGCCTGAGCTGATCGTCGATCCGATGGTCTTCCATACGGCAAACGCGGCCGGGTAAGCCACCCAACGAGGTCCGGGGTGCGTTGAGCGTCAACTAAGGTGATCCATCCCAACCCGGAGGCTATGTTTCCACAGAGCCCATCTGCGGAGCCGGTCCAGGTTGATACAGCTTTAGGAGGTTTCTAAAATGAATATCAAACGGTGTCCAATCATCGGCGTTGTCGGAAAAAAGGATTTCGAGGGTGAATTCAAACAGTACGAACCCATCGCATATGAGGTCGGCAAGGCGATTGACAGTAAAGGCTACTGGCTCTTATGTGGCGGCCTCGGAGGCGTTATGGAAGCTGCAGCGCGAGGGGCCAATGAGGCCGGAGGATTGACAATTGGCATCTTGCCGACGGCGATTGCCAAAATCGACGAGAAAAAAAGTGATGAGTGGCCCAACTCGTATATAGATGTTGCGATCTTTACCGGTTTAGGTGGTGGTGTAGATGGACGGAATAAAGTGATCGTGAGTTCCTGTGACGCGATTATTGCTCTCCCAGGCAGCAGCGATACAGTAGATTCAGGGACGCTCTCCGAAATAAAGCTCGCACTTGACAATAATGTACCGATCATACCTCACCGGTATTGGCAAACGCAACCCAAGCTTGGTCTACTTCCAGGCTCTGAGCGTCTCCAATACTTTGACAATGCAACGGAGGCGGTAGAAATGGCCATAGAGGCAATAAAACGAAGATCGGGCACGACCAAGCCGACGACATCGAGACGCTAGCAGGTGGATCACTGTGAGCGCATTTCCCATTCCACACGACCGGCAACGGATCTCTTTGCATCCTGTTTGCCACCGTGCTGTCCTGGTCAGGCGAAGAGGAAGTGATCAAAGTCCCTAATTATTGGAAGGCAAATCAATGTGATCACAGGTAGGTCATCAGCTCGAGCCGTTGCCGGCTCAGGGTGAGTCGCATAGGAGGTTAATTGTGGAAGAAGAAGAGGATCGGTTCCAACAACTTAGCGGCTCGTCGAAGAATGCGCTGGCGTGGGCATTTACGCGGGCGCGCCAGCGGGTTTCCGCTAAGAAAAGCGCTCCCGAATTAGTTTCGGCAGTGGATTTGCTGGTTGGAATTCTTCTGTCGCACCCTGACAGCTCAGGGCCATTCCAGTTGCTCCAGCATTTTCAATTACCGCCGAAACTATTCTACGAGATGTTGCGAAAGACAGACGGCTTTGCGCCAGACAATGCCCCGAGCTCACCAGAGCACCTTGACCGGGTGCCGCCCCTCGACAAGGAGGGGGAACACATATTAGATGAGAGCTTTACACTCTCGGAGCAATTTAACCAGGAAACACCTCGACTGGTTCGCCTGCGTGATCTCTTTGGCGGCATTCTGGCGACGCCAAACCAGGCTCGTGATCTGCTTGAGCAATCTCTCTCGAATGCAGGCGCTCCCTTCGAAGATTTAGTGGCCACATATCCGGAATTCCTACACTACTCATCCCGGGAGATGCCTTTCAGCAAATTCCTCGCCGAACAGTTCCCGTCCCAGAAACCCTCAGAGCGGAAGGAACCTGAGGTGTCGCCACCGGCTGGCTCTGATAAGTCCGGGTCCAACACGGGCACCGGCACCGGGCCGGTCCCGCCCCAGACACCATCAGAACGAAAGGAAACCGAAGCGCCGGTGGCACTTCGCTTTGCTGTGTCCGGGTTCAGCGCGGATACCCGCACCGAGAAGGACCTTATTGGTATAGGCGCTGAAGTCGATGCCTTCGCCTATCTTATAGCGGCGAAGGCGCTGCAACCGCCCATGGCGATTGGCCTTTTCGGGGACTGGGGTTCCGGGAAGAGTTTCTTCATGGAGGCGCTACGCCAGCGAATCCACAAGATTACCGCGGACGCCCAACAATCGGGCCAGCCCCAAGGACAGATCTCAATACACAAGTACATTGCCCAGATCGAGTTCAACGCCTGGCACTACGTGGAAGGCGAACTGTGGGCGAGCCTGGTGGAGCATATCTTCCGCAACTTGAAGACACGACCGGAAGATGAGCCAACCTTGCTCCAACAACGACAGCAGCGCGTGATTGATAAACTTGAGGTCGCGCGCCGCGCCCAGCAAGTGGCTCAGGTCCGGAAGGCCGAGTTGGAACAGGAACTTTCCGAAGCCCAGGATCGCGTTATCGAGCTTGAGAAAGAGCGCGAAGCAGCACTCAAAAATCTGAATGACCTGAAGGCTAGAGATGTTCTTGAGGCTGTGCAGTTATCGGCTGAAGAACGAAAAGTCATCAGTCAGACCTTTGAGAAACTGGGGGTAACAAAGACTTACGATAGTGCGGCAGAACTGCTGCAAGGCGCTAATGAGCTTCGCGAAGTGCTCCAACGAGGTAACGCGCTCACCACCCCGCTGCGGGAGCGCGGTTGGAAGTGGGCCGCAGCTTTGATCTGCGTGACCCTGATCGGTCCGGTCATCAGCTTGGCACTCAGCAGGATCGGCGAAGTTCCTTCCGTCACCAACGCCCTGGCCAGCGTGTCGGCTTTCTTGACCGGCCTGACCATCCTGCTCAAGCAAGGCACCTCCTGGCTATCGGGCGCGCTCGACCGAGTCGAACGTGCCCAATTGCAACTCGACGCAAAGCGCAGAGAGGCAGAGGCGAAGTTTGCCAGCGAAATCGCCGAAGCAGAGCGTAAGTACAATGAAAAGGCGGCAGAATACGAACAGGCCAAGAATGAGGAAAAAGCGAAAGAGCAGGAGATCGCCGAGCTAGAACAGGAACTGAAGCAGATCACGCCCGGACGTGTACTGCTCGACTTTATCAGCGAACGTGTCGGCAGCCAGGACTATCGCAAACACCTGGGCATTGCCGCGCTGATCCGCAGCGACTTTGAACAGTTATCAAAGCTCATCGCCGACGAGAATAAGGATTTCGGCGAAAAGGATGATGGGACGGTCCGGGACGAAGACCAACACTTAGTCAATCGGATCGTCCTGTACATTGATGACCTGGACCGGTGCCCGCCAGACCGGGTTGTCCAGGTTCTGCAAGCCGTACACTTGCTGCTGGCCTTTCCCTTGTTCGTCGTCGTCGTAGCCGTAGATGCCCGCTGGTTGTCGCAGTCATTGCAGGCGCATTATCAGAATCTCCTCATGGCCGCTCACCGGCGAGACGGCTTGGAGCTTTCCGAAGGTTTCGGACGCATGGCCTCACCGCAGGACTACCTGGAGAAAATCTTCCAGATCCCGTTCTGGGTGCGCCCACTCCCGGATAAGGCCCGTATACGTATCGTTCAAGGGCTGGTCGCCGAGAGCATGGTGTCACCGTCTGCCGAGAGCATGGAAGGCGATAAAATGCAGTCTGGGACAGGGCAAAATGGGAAGAGTGATCAAGGCATCACCAAGGTTGAGGGGGAACGGACAACCGTGCATGGGGAAGCTTCAGAACGGAGACGTCCCTTGAACCTAAGCGCCGAAACTGACCTGAAGCCACAAGGTCTTGACATTGAGGCGATTGAGCTTGAGTTCATGGACGAACTGCGCAGCCTGCTCGGCGAGACCCCTCGATCGGTCAAGCGTTTCGTCAACGTCTATCGGTTGATCAAGGCTGTCTCGCTGGATCAGATGGCGAAGTTCGTCGAAGACAAGCCGGATGCCGATTTCAAGCTGGTGCTGTTTCTGCTGGCGGTGCTCACCGGTTTGCCGGCAATCTCGCGTGAATTTTTCCGGCTGCTTCGGGCGGAGCGTACCGAAACCGAGCAAGCGCAGACACCTGACCAGCAGGCGTCTGTACCAACCGGGCGCACCCTGGCCCAGGTTCTTGAAGCGTTACGTGGCATCATATCGGGATCCCCTGTCAGCTCAGTAATGGCCGGACAAGGCACGTCAGCCACATTGGAACTCGCTGGGGATGGGCACATAAACGGCCAGGGAGACGGCAATTGGTACGCGGCTCGCGATCTGGATCGCCTGGAAACCTGGCTGAAGCAGTATGACCATGGAAGTTGGTTGCACTTCGATGCAACTGCGCTGGCCGACTGGACGCCACAGGTGGCGCGCTACTCTTATCGGATAGAAGAGCTCTGACGGGCGTGATTAGAGGCAAGCAGGAAACCACTCGATGGTTGCGTCCAGGTAGATAATTTGGACAAGAATTTCAGCCGTAGTCAATTCTGTGAATCGGTCGAGGGAAATTGAGATGAGAAGATATGTACTTCTTTTGCGCCATGGGGAAATCGACCGAAATACAAACAAACCGGACGAAGCGCAATCGTTAATGGAGGGAGGCCAAGACATTGCGAGCGTCGCCCATAGCTTTGCAGAACATCTGAAGGTACAACCCGGCAGCGAACGAATCTCAATTGGCAAAATTTGGTATGGCAGTTATCTGCCAGTCCGTCAAACTGCTGGAGTCTTGTATGACACACTTAAGAAAAACGGAGTAGACATTGATCTTGACTGCTTCGAATGCTGCACGGCTTTCGATCCCAAACAATTTTGGGCGGCTGAGAAGACAAGCCAGCGCAAAGAAATAGGCGACGATTTGCTTGATAGCCTGAAAAAGATCAACACGGTTGAAGGCTGTGAGAAAGGGTCCAAAGTAAATGCGATTTTGGTTATCGGCCATGCGCCACAGCTCGGCTGGATTGCCGAAACGATCCTGCGTAAGCCGTTCCCTCTCGCCCGTGCTGAACTTGTCTGCCTTGCGGTCAGCGACTCATGGTGGGACTGGTTACTATGGCAAGACCGTTGGGTCATGTGGACCATTTCATCATCGGACGATAAAGCGCATCAGGAACTGCGTGCCAAGATTGACTCGAAGATGAAGTTAGCCGGAATTTTAGGTGGACTTATTACCGGCACATTAGGTTTGGGATTAGGAGCCTTGCTCAAGGGGGGTAGTCAAAGTACTCCAGACCCAGTTCTGATCGTTTCTACTGTACTATTTTTAATTGCTCTGGCTTTATACCTGGCCACCGTGTACGCCTATGACCGGCTACTCATGCCCACACGCTTCTGGGCCGAGCAGGCAGCAAAGAAGGAGCGTCGCTGGCTCGTCCAGCGGCCGCCAAGTTCAGCAACGTGGATCTTATATCAGAACATGATGCGGGTTTGGAATTGGATGTTTACACCAGCCACGTATGCCGTTGTTGCAGGTCTACTTTTTCTTGCTCATGCTGTGGTTCAGTTCACCCCAATAATTTGGGGACTTGTCCTATTTTGGGTCGTGGTGTTTGCCGTGTATTACCGACGCCTTCGACCAACGCTGGGAACTGAAGATTAAGACTGATGTCGACGAGTGTTAATGTTGATTACAAACCAGCCCCAGCTGTTTCTTGGTCATTCGAGGAGGTAGAAGGATTTCAGTATGCATGAGAGCAAAACCCTGACGGAACTACAGCCCAAGGCCCTGTCCAGTCCAGCCTTGATCCAGCAGCCCGCCCTGCCCGAGAAGCAGAGCGAACCGGGCTTGCCTTGGGCGCTCCAACGCGCCACTGATGGACTCCCCTCGCCTGAGGGAACCTCTCCTATTGCCCACGCTGCCCGTATGCTGGCGACCCCGCAGCCGGGCGGCGCAACCTATCGCGCCCAGGCCTTAAGGGCCTTGCAGGGTACCATCGGCAACACCCGGGTCGGCCGTCTGTTAGGAACCGCAGTGCAAACAAAGCTCACAGTCAATACACCTAGCGACATTTACGAAGAGGAGGCCGACCGGGTAGCAGATCAAGTGATGCGGATGCCTGAACCGCGCATTCAGCGTCAGCTTGAGCCTGAAGAGGAAGAAACCCTCCAAACTAAACCCCTCATGGCGCAGATCACGCCGTTGGTACAACGACAGGTTGAACCGGAGGAGGAAGAAGAGCCGGTACAGGCCAAGCTGACCGAGGATGTACAGTTGCAGCGGCAGGAGGAGGTGGTGGAAGAGGAAAAGGACCCCCTTTCTCTTGCCAGCGTGCTGGTACGACGGCAGATGAATGCCACGACGGAGCCGCTCCAGGCGCAGGCCACGCCCGGCGAGACCCCAGAAGTCACCCCGGGTGTCGAAAGTCATATTTCTGCCAGCAGAGGCGGCGGTGAACCCCTGGCCGGGCAGGTCCGCGCCTTTGCCGAGCGGCGCTTCGGCGTGGACTTTGGCCGGGTGCGGGTACATACCGACGCTCGGTCGAATCAGGTTGCCCGTGCGCTGAACGCACAGGCGTTTACCAGCGGGCGCGATATCTACTTCAGCGCAGGGTCCTATCAACCCACTACCCCGGACGGAAAAAGGCTGCTGGCTCATGAACTTACACACACTGTCCAGCAAGCGGGCACTGTGAAAACACGATTGGTTCGACGCCAGCCTGCTAAACCTGGTATTCGCGAGACGACGGTAACTGTGCGCTGGATAGATGACGACCGAAAGTTCTATCATCGAGTGATCAATGCGATTGCACGCAGCAGGGAATTCCTAGGGGTGGAGAAGGCAAGCCTGTGGCAGCCGTTCTACCAACCAGTCTTTCGCCTGTTCGGGCATCTCACCAGAGGAGCGCTATCACTTGGTGGGTCTTCGGTCAAGCTCCGAGCCTTAGCCTGGTTCGATCCGACCGTATTTCACGGCCAGGTCACCGGCGCTTCAATTGAGAGTGAACAGGCAGCGCGGCTGCGAGAAACTGAAATCAAGGGCGTGTTGACTCCTCGAGAGATCTTTCCCGATCGCGGCCCCACAGAAGTCGGACCAGGAGCAGTTGTTGATTTGTCATTCACCTCGAAGTCTTCTGTAACCGCTGCTTTCCTCGGCGGGCTCAAATGGTTTAAGGCTTCAGGCAACGGAACTGTAGTGGGCGGAAACGATGGGAAGGGCACATTCGAGGCTGGCCCACCGGGATACGCGCAGCTTGAATTGAGGGTTGTTGCTGGTTTCTCGGCGGGCAAGGTAGTTTCCACACACTTGATTACCGTTCTCGCGATCAAGGATATGGTGAACAGAGACCCAGACAAGCCCGAACGGCTCACGATTGCTCGGGCCGGGCTCACACCTGAGTTGCTAGCGGAGTATCTGTATGGCGACAAGTCCAAGGCCACAGCTATTTGGGCTGTTTGGGATGAAAAGGCACGGGGTGAGCCATGGAAGGTCACCACAAAGATCCCGGTAGGAATGTGGATCCGGTTCGAATACCGCTACCTCAAACCCGAGTTGCAAAAAGTCTACGACGCAAGCCTCGATATTACATCGCGCGCGGAATGGGGCGCAAAGCCGCCGATACTAGGTGATCCAAAAAAGAGTTATGAGCCGTATACCGGGCCGCTCGAGAATATTCTCGATAGTATTGTCGTTCATCATGCAGGCAATGAGGGGTATAAGACGATGAACGAGGTACAAGATCTCCATATGGGCGAGAAAGAGAGAGCGGATATCGGATACCACTTTGGCATATCTCTCAGCGGAGAAGTGTTCGAAGGACGGCCGATCGATGTAAAGGGCGCTCATGTTGAGGGGGCTAACACGGGTAGGATCGGAATTGTGTTGTTGGCCGACCTTGATCCTGAAAATAGGGGCATGCGGTTTTACCAATTTGATCGAAGTGAGGATCCGCTTTCAGCCAAAATGGAGGCAGCGCTGCTGCGGTTAATTCATTTCTTGGTGGGCAAGTATCCAAAAATTAAGTATTTGGGCGGTCACCAGGAATTCGACAAGACGCGTTTTTGTCCTGGGAAGAAAGCGATGGATAAGATATCTTCCTGGCGAAGCGGTACTGGCCTTTTACCACCGCCTTAAAGTGCCTGGTGAGATGTCAGGAAGTACTCTGCTATGACCAAGATCAGAGCGGAAACAAAGGTCCCAGAAAAGCTAACACCAGTGGCGTTCATCCAAAAGCAGTCAGAACCTCCCGAGAAACAGGGCAGGCCAGTCGGCACTCCCCGGACCATGCCCTCAACCTTGCCTCCACCCAATGGCACGCCCTCGGTCACCAACGCAGCCAAGGTGATGACAACTCGCGAGCCAAGGCCCGATGCGACGGGCCGGGCAAGGATGATGCCGACGATGCAGCACTCGCTGGGAAACGCCCACCTGTCGCGCATGCTCGATGCGCCTGTGCAACCCAGCTCACCGTCGGCACCCCCGGCGATGTCTATGAGCAAGAGGCCGACCAGATATCGGATGCAGTGATGCGGATGCTGGAGCCGTCGGCCACTGAGAAGCAGGAGGTGACTACATTGGCCAGCGCGCCCGTGCGGCGACGGATAGACATGGAGGGAGAAGGCATCTGCTCACAGAGAAGGTAGTGAGCCACTCGCGCAGGCACCGTGGCACGCTGGGTTAAGCTTTGGGCAAGACTTCGGTGGGACAGCTTACCACCGCTCCAGTGGAGACAGAGGATTTCGCCCACAATGTCACAGGCAGGCTCCCGGAAACGATGAAGTGCTTTAACCACCTATGGCCGTCCCGACCCACCTGCCCAAGCCCTGGCTGGACTTCGCCAGGAGATCGTGCGCGGCCTGCTCTATACCTACAACCAAGCACATACCAATCCCAGCCGCCGCCTGTAAGAGGCTTCGTTCCTGTGTGCCCTGATCGAGCTTCTGCGGAAAAGGGGATTATCACCATGCCCATCGCCCACTCCCGTGCCGGATCTTCAACTGGCGGAACGATTGGCGCATCGGGTTAGACTTTGAGAACAAGATAATCAATCGCAACCTGGCGAATATGTTTCCCCAGAGCCCATCTGAGGAGCCGATCCAGTCCAGGTTAATACAGCGTTAGGAGGTTTCTAAAATGAATATTGAAGTACGTCCAATCATCGGCGTGGTCGGAAAAGGGCATTTCAAGGGCAAATTCCAACAGTACGAAGAGTGCGCGGAACAAATCGGTAAAGAGATTGCCTGTAAAGGCTACTGGCTCTTATGCGGCGGCCTCGCAGGCGTTATGGAAGCTGCGGCGCGGGGGGCCAGAGAGGCCGAAGGATTGACGATTGGCATCTTGCCGAAGGCGATTGCTAATATCAACGACGGGAATAAAAGCAAGGCGTGGCCCAGTTCGCACATAGATATTGCGATCTTTACCGGCTTAGGTGGTGGCATTCGCAGACAGAAAGAAGATGGAAGTTGTACCTGCGGACGGAATGTCGTGATCGTCAACTCCTGTGATGCCATCATTGCCCTTCCAGGCAGTAACAAGACCGATAAAGGGACGCGCTCCGAAATAGATTGTGCAATTGAATGCCAGGTACCTGTGGTACTTCACCGGTTTTGGGAAACGGTGTCCAATCCTGGTCCAATCCCGGAATCTGGGCTTCTCGTACAATACTATGATACGGCAGAGGACGCTGTAGAAAAAGCCGTTGCAGCCATAAAGCAAAGAGAACTCACCATCAAACTGACAACGTCGAGGCGCAAGCCGCCGCATAACCCACACGACGATCAAGCAAGCGCCGAGGCGAAAAACCATCTGATCGAGTTGAATGAGCTGATCCTGCAGGCGGAAGAGGCGGGCTTGCAAGATAACCTTGCTTCCCACCTGCACCAAGACTTCACCATCATCCGCGCCAAAGGCAAAATGGAGAGACGGCAGGAGTTCTTAGATGCCGCGCCAGGCAACAAGGGCTTGGGCCGCTCCGCCGACATGCCTGAAGTCCGCCTATATGGAGATTATGCCGTGGTCACTGTCCGGGTGACGACTTTGCGAAAGCCGGATGGAACCTTAATCACACGGCACTTCTGGAACACGCGAGTGTTCCTGCGGCAAAAGGGAGAGTGGCGCTGCGTGGCTTGGCAAGTGACCGAAATTCCTGACTCTTGATTTTTGGGGGAGATGAGCTATGGCCGTCGAGGAAAATGAAACCAAGAAGATCTCACTTCGTGGGCTTGAATTCATTCTGATTATCCTGCTCACTCTAGCCGGCATGGCGTTTTGGGTGCTGGCCGGATGGGGAGTCAGTGTTCTTTCCAACAGCTTTGAACCGCGAGTAGATGAGTTTCAGGAAGAAATGCGCTTGCGGCCTTGCCGATTCCTGATAATACGATTGGTCCAGACCCCCTAATTTTAGGGGTTGACAGTCGGGGCGACTGGATTTACCATACAACAACAGAAATTAATATAGCCACTTCATCTTCCCAGCGCTCTTCTCCAGAGAAGGCGTCGTATTTCCCCGCTTTCTGTCGGTCGAGTGTACCTTCCCGGCCCTCCCTCACTGAGGGCGTAGTGTTCTCCACTCTGCCAAGTATCCAGAAATGGTTTGTGGCCGACCGCCTCAATTGACCCGCTTTGAGAGTCAAGGACTGCTTTCTATGTCCGGCAGGATTTCCGTTTTCCGCCACATTGTTCTCAGCTTAACATTTGTAATAAACCAGGCCACATCGGTAGTCGGTGATTGTCAGCTCGCTTTTGCCCTGCTCGGCCAGGTAATCCAGCTATTCAGTGATGGTGTAGTGGAGTGTTGGCGTTGTCACAAGGAGCCTCCCAAAAATATGTTGACAATATGGCCTGTCAAATTGGCTCAAAATTGGCTGAAACAGGCTCAAAAAATGCTTCAAAACATGGCTGAGGTGTCATTCAAGAAGTGTTGTATCAACATATTGGCTGATATGTTGTTAATTTATGTTGTCAGAAGAAAGGACCTTTTCTATGAAGTACATCACTTTTCCTCGAATCGAAATCCTATCCTTTTTACTCCTGGCGGTGCTGCTGCTCTTCCAGGCCAGAACCACTCCGGCCGCCGCAGATGGTCCCGATCCGGCGCTGGCTTATCCCCGCCTGCCACTCAGTTTCGAGGCCAATCAGGGCCAGGCGCCGGCGGCCGTGAAATTCATTGCTCGCGGGTCGAGTTACACCATGTACCTGACCAACTCCGGCTTTACCCTGGCTTTGAGCCAGGCTGATATGGGTGAACCAAATCTGCTGCAAATGTCGCTGGCTGAGAGTGACACGCCGGAAGCCATTACCGGATTGAACAAACAGGCCAGCCAGAGCCATTACTTGATTGGCCGCAATCCGGCCAACTGGCAGACCCATATCCCTCACTACGGTCAGGTTTCTTACCAGAAAGTTTACGATGGGGTGGACCTGCGGCTGTACGGTAACAGTGAGGGCCAGTTAGAGTACGATTTCATTGTCACCCCCGGTAGTGATCCTGGTCAGATTATCATGGAGTTTGCCGGGGCTGAGTCGCTCGACCTGGACGAGGCTGGTAACCTGGAATTGCGCCTGCCTGGAGGTCAGACTCTGCGCCAACAGGCGCCCGTGATCTACCAGGAAACCGGCGGCAAACGGGTAAGCGTTGTCGGGAGTTACAACCTGTCCGGCAACCAGGTCCGGCTGCGGCTGGCCGCTTACGACCAGACTGCCCCACTGGTCATTGACCCGGTGTTGTATTACAGCACCTTCCTGGGCGGCAGCAGTAATGAAGTGGGCTACGATATTGCCGTGGACCCCAGCGGCGCAGCTTACGTGACCGGTTACACCTACAGCCCCGATTTTGTCATCACCGACAGCGGTGGCGTTTACTATGATGGCGACGCCAATGGCAGCGAGGATATTTTTGTGACCAAAATCAATCCCGCTGGGACGGCGCTTATCTATAGCACCTATATCGGCGGCAGTGATGACGAAGGAGGCTTGGGCATCGCCCTGGACAGCAATGATCGGGCTTACGTAACCGGTTACACCCGCAGTTATAACTTTCCAGAAGGTAACGGCGGCGGGCAGGAATTGACCGCACAGGGTAGCTTTGGCAGCGGCTACCTCAACGGGGCCGAGGATGCTTTTGTTCTCCGGTTGAACGCCGATGGCAGCGGGCTGGATTATTGCGACTACCTGGGCGGCTGGTCCAACGAGCGTGGCCAGGACATTGCCGTGGATGCTGGGAACGCAGCCTATGTGACCGGTTACACCTTCAGCGACGATTTTCCCCTGGCCGGGAATGTCTTGCAGGATTACCGCCAGGGTAGCGAGGATGTTTTTGTGGCCAAGATAGACCCAGATGGTTCCTATCTCGACTATAGCACCTACTTGGGCAGCTCCAGCACCGACGTCGCCAATGGCATCGCCGTGGATGGCGGTGGCTTTGTCTATGTGGCTGGCTACACCTATGGCTGGTTTCCCATCACTTATGGCAGCTTCGCTGATTATCCGGGCGGCGGCCAGGAAGGGTTTGTGGTCAAACTTAATCCTGGCGTCTTGGAGCTGGTCTACGGTACTTTTCTGGGTGGCAGCGGCAACGACGCTATTAACGACTTGGCTCTTGATACGAACAACAATGCCTACCTGACTGGGAAGAGTTACAGCCAGAATTTCCCGACGACCCCCGGCGTCTTTGATCGGGCTTATAGTGGCGGGGAGGATGTCTTTGTGGTCAAATTGGATGCCTCCGGGGAGAGCTTGATTTACAGCACCTTCCTGGGTGGGAACCTCGCTAATGCGGCCAATGAAGCCGGGCAGGGGATTGCCGTTGACCGGACCGGGCAGGTGTTTGTGACCGGCTACACCTACAGCCCTACCTTTCCCACGACCTCCGGTGCTTTTGATGACAATTACAATGGCAACGAGGACGCCTTTATCACCCAGCTCAGTGAGGATGCTGGTCAACTGCTCTACAGCACCTTCCTAGGGGCGGAGAATAACGAGGCGGGGTATGGGGTGGCGGTTGACGCTGCCGGTGACGCTTATCTGACCGGCTACACCCGCAGCAACCACTTCCCGACAGCAGGAGAAACGCCCGGCCCGGTCTACCAGGGCGGCGGCACAGATGCCTTTATTGCCAAGCTTTATGTGAATGGTGAGCCGCCACAAGATGCCGACCAGGATGGAATGTTGGATGATTGGGAAACGAGCTACGGCCTGAACCCGCAGATTGACGATGCTGGAGGTGACCTCGATGGCGATGGGCTGGCCAACCTGGCCGAATACCAGGCGGGCACTCAACCGGATGTGGCTGATACCGATCACGATGGCATGCCTGATGGCTGGGAGGTATCAAATTTGCTCGATCCCTTGACCAATGATGCCGACAGTGACCCGGATGGAGATGGACTGATCAACTTGGTGGAGTACCAGGCGGGTACCGACCCACAACAGCCAAATGAGAACCAGTCAAAATATTATCTACCGCTCATCACGAAGTAACTGGCGTCAATTGGAACACTTAGACCCCGTCGATCGCAAGAACGACGGGGCCGACTTCAATCCTCTCTTCATCGAGGCCAATCTTTGGACCACGCACTGACAAAGCCAGTTATGACTCACTTTTCGCATAGTTTCCATCCCCTTTTCGGAGGGGCGGACATAACATAAGATTGGTTCCACTTGGTGTAACCTATTCCCCGCCGGCCAAACTATCCAACCGAGCTATTGACTGCTGTTTCTGGGTTGGTGGCCGCCATCACCGTCAACATGTCCGTTGCCCTCATTCCTGTTGCGCCCCGCGAGCAATTTGCAGCCCTCGACCGCCCGTTTGGCTTGTGGATTGGCTCGGAGGATGAATTATTTCTAGCAGACAAGGTGTTAGCCTTTGCCGATCTGGCCGTGTCCGTTGAGCCGATTCGTAGGCGAGCATCACTCATGACGCAAAACACCTCTCGGTTCTACTGAGGGCCCATGAAACGATTGGCCCCTGGATTACGTATATGGTCCAGGAGAAGAAGGTCTGATAGCAAACAAGCTACCCAAGGCTATGAGAGCCAGTACAGCTGTTATTGGCCTGAGAATTTAGCCGGGGAAGCGGGGATAACGTTCCGGCTCCTCTCCCCGCTCCGCCGCGTTCTAATGAGGAGGGTAGGTTGGAGGCTTCGGCATTGCCACCAAGCGCGAGGCCAGCAGGCGCAGTTGGTCGGGGCTGACGGGTTTGAGCAGGACCAGATCTGCCTGGTTGCTCAGGGTATCGGCCAGCCGGTAATCGGCGGTAGTCACGATCACCTTAGTGCAGGTGAAACGTTCATCCGCCCGAATGCGGGCCAATATTTCCGGCCCCGCAATATGCGGCAAATGCAAGTCTAATACGACCAGATCCGTCGCCGTTTCGGCCAGCCGGGCCAGGGCCGCCGGGCCATCCCTGGCCGTTACAATCTCAAACCCTCCGGCTCGTAGCGCCAAGGAAAAAACCTCGGAGATCATTTCATCATCTTCTACAATCAGAACAGAAGGAGCAGTCACGTGAATTTCCTCATTTCGGGGTCATTTTGTAAAAACCAGGTGATCGGTCTCCTGGTCCTTGTCTGGAAGTTGCAAGGGTAACACCACGCGGAAGGTGCTGCCCCGACCCATCTCACTTTCCAGGACAATCTCACCATTCATCAGCCTGGTGAGTTGTTTGACAATAGACAGGCCCAGACCGTAGCCTTTGTGCTGGTGGGTAACTGAGTTATCGACCTGCCAGAAGGTTTCATAAATGTGGGCCTGCGCTTCCTCGGGAATGCCCGGCCCGGTATCAGCCACTTTAAGGGCCCACCGGTCTGAGCCGGCACATTCGAGGCGTACGATCACACCGCCTGTTTCCGTAAATTTGAGGGCATTGTTAATCAGGTTGGTCAATATCTGTTTCAGCCGAATTGCGTCGCCCAACAGGACGGACGGCAGGTCGGGGGTCACCTCGATCGTAAAGCTTAACCCCTTGGCCTGAGCCAAGAGCTGCATCGTCGCCCTCATCTCATCAGCGATAGCGCCCGGGTAAAAAGGTGCTTCGTGAATCTGGATTTGGCCACGTTCGATTTGAGCCTGGTCGAGCAAATCATTAATCAGGCCGGTCAGGTGGTAGGTGCTATCCAGCACTTTGGCCGCACTATTCTTCTGGGTGGCCGTAATCGGGCCGAGAACTTCGTTGTGCCATAATTCCGTATAGCCCAGGATGGCCGCCAGAGGAGTGCGCAGGTCGTGGCTCACTTTGGCCATCAGTTCAGTTTTATACTGGCTGGCGCGCAGGGCCTGGTCGCGCGCTTCAGCCAGGGCGTGGGTGCGTTCGACCACACGCTGCTCCAACTGATCCCGTTCTTGTTGCAGCAAATTGACCAGCTCGTGTTCGCGCTGCCAGGCGCGGTTTAGGCTGTTCATCAGGATGACTAAACCTACATTGATCGCGATCACGACCACGCAAAAATCCAGCCAGGTGGTGATTAACTCTTCTAGCGGCAGGATTTTAGTGTAGGTGGAGGCCATTTCGAAAGGAATAAAGCGCCCCGTCCCGAATAGCCAATCAAACACGCCCAGGGTGACCAGGCTTAAAACAATCATGCGGCTGCCCGCCCAGCCGTCTAAAAATAGCGTGGCTAAAATGGTCAAAGCCAGGAGATACTCGTGGCTTTCGGGGGAATCGCCGTAATTTATTAACTCAACCAGGGCCAGGGCGTAGACAATCCCCAATAACAGGCGGGTTCTAAGCCGGTAATCCAGGCGGCGATGCAAAGCCAACCCCCACACCACGATGACCGGCACGGTAAAGGCCAGGAATAGATCCAGGCGACCAATCACGATTAAACTGGGGATCGATTGGATCAGGGCCGGTAGGCTCAGAAGCGCGCTAACCACGATGATTACGCTGAGAATACGCTCGCGGGTATAAATAAAACTGGGGCTAACGCCCGGAGGCACTTCCAGGTCGGTGCGCACGGGACTGATCAGGAACTCTAAAATGGGCTTCAAAAAAGGGGAAACAAGCCAGCTTTTTTTATGAGGCAGATGAAGTGATTGAGTCCGGTAGTTGGGTTCTGAAATGTCCATTTGGGTCATACTGGTTTGGTCATTAGCAAATGTCCAAAATTTGTACTTGATTAACATCTTATCATACAAATGAGGCCCGAATATTTACGTTGTGTTAGTGTTCTGTGAATGTTGTGGGATGGATCAATCGGTACGGCATATCGAAGTAGTGGACACGTTTTGTCAAGATGTCGCTGGCGAATTCAGATAGACTTTCCCTCAGGTGCATCCAGAAACTAGCTTTACCAGAGGGGACTGCAGGGTAGTAGCGCGGGGAGTATCTTCCAGCCAGGCGGCGACTAGTCGCACGACATTGAGCGCTGCGGCAGTAAGCACCGCCTGTAAATGCGTTTTTGCTGAGCTCCAATAGCGGATAGTGTCCCTGAGGCGTGCGGATAAATTGAAGCCAGAAAAAATTGGAGAGAATACCCCGAAGCGGTTGAAAACAAGCTTGGTAAGCGGCAAATTCGGCTTACCAGGCTCATTTTTCTTCGGTTTTTTGGTGTACACCCGCCCCTTTATCTCAAGCGGCAGGTTAAAACTACTGGTCACATAAGTGACCAGCTAAATTTTAGCCCCTGCCTAGGGCCAAGGAGGAACTCGATAGAGTAGAACCTCACGCAATGACCAAATATGGTGGGTCAGACCCACGGCCATGGCCGGGGTACGTTGCTGCCACTTTTTGAGCGAACCCTTGCCTCGAGTGGGCTGAGGTTCAGCTAACGGCAATCGCAAGGAAGTGTACTGTTCGGCGTCTTTAAGAGGAAGCGTGGCTCCGGCAAAAATTGTAATAGACCAGAAAAAGGCTGGCTTGTTGTTCCAGTCCAAGCTCCGCTTGGGCTCGTTTGAGTACCCGCCGTCCTAACGCGGCAATATGATGACGGATAGTTAAGTTCAACCGTTCTACAAAGGCGGTGTTGATCTTCCAGCCCCATTGCTCCAGCTTGGCTTTCAAGGGGTCCCGACCCCCAAAAATGATCCCCTGTTTAACCCGGACCAGTCGTCCGCCTCGCACCTGCTTGATCACTTGCGCACACTTGCCCAGCACGCAAGTGCGGGTACAGTAAGCCCGGTAAGGGAAACCAACGAGGTTTAGGATGAGTTTCGGCAGAGGCCGAAGTGGGTTGAACCCAATGACCAAAGTGCGTGAGGATCGCCGTCTTGTAATGAGCCAGCCCATCGGTGAGGAAAATCGGCAGGCCATCAACTTTCAGGCACTGTTTGACTTGATGCACCACGGCTTGCGCCACATCCAAGGACCTTTCCCCGACGACAATAACCAACAGCAACTTGGTCACCGGATCCATCGCGGTCCACCCATAGGGGGTCTTCGGCTCCACCCAACGGGACCCCTGCTTGAACTCAACCGACTCGGAATCAGATTCGAGCAGATGCGCCAAAGAGGCATAGACCTCATCTAATTGCACTTGCTGTGACTCTAAATCAACCAGAAAATGGCTGGCAAAAGCATTCAGTTGCTCGGCGGCGGCCCCTAACCAACTATGCACCGTGTTCGGATCCAGCCCAAACACCCGAACCGCCGCTCGAATACCCATCCCCTCTACTAACGCTGCCAAAACTAATAACACGATGGGCACCAGCTGCCTCCGCCCGAAAAAGACCGTCCCGTACGTTTCTAAAAACCAGTGTCCGCATGCTTTACAATAGTACTGTCGCCATAACCCACCGCTCGGATGACCGTTGGCAATGATATTACTTCGGCCGACCCAACCGTAATAGCGGCAATCCTGATGGGGGCAGAATTGACGCGAGTTATCAATCTCGACGGGTCGTCCCCGGACTGATACCATCAAGGGCGGTAGCTCGGGTTTCGCCTTTGGTAGGTTCTGTTCTTGGGTGCACGCCTGACAGACCGGTTTTTTAGTTAAGCCAGGGAAAGGTTTAGGATCGGACGACGGTGAGGAACCGCGCTTTCCTTTTCTTTTTTCCTGTGGCCGTGCTTGAATGATGACTTCCCAGGTAGCTCTGAAATTGAATAGCCGCCACAGACACAGCAGGAGCAGCAGTTCATGACAAACGTAAGCGTTGATTGGCAGCATTGTTTTCCCGGTTCCAAGCTAAATCTAAATGCTACCAATTCTTCTATCATTCCGATTTATCCGCAAGCTGGAGGTATTGGACCCAACTGGCTTAGGCGGGTGGCTGACCTGAAAGAACCGCCGCTGTTGTAGGCGCTGTGTCATCAATTCTTGAGCCAAATCGTGGAAGGCGATGAACTTTACACCAAAGTCAAAGAAAACAAAGCCCCGGATCAGTCAGAAGGCTGGACGATTGTCTTACTGGTCCGCGCCAGTCGTTTCCTGTGGGAATTGAAGTGTGGACAACGGGAGCACAGTCTGTTCCAAGCGGCGATGACAACCTTAGTGCAGGGGATGGACAAACCCAGGACCTGACTTTAGTGACGGATGGGGAACACCGCTACAGCAATCTTCTGTTTGAAATTTGTCGTCAAGCCCTTCGCACGGGTCAAGTCGGGCGTCCCCGTTTGACCCTGCCTCAAGGGGTCAAGGTCCGGCTCAAGAACACGGGCGACCAGACCCGACACCAGGGACCCAAACGGCCCAAGTATGCAACTCCCCAAGCCGAACATTCCGCTACGCCCCAAAACCTGACCGAGGCGGACATCCATGCCAATCATTTGGAGGGGTTCAATGCCGGCATCCGCCGCAAGTTAGCCTGTTTCCGCCGCCGCACCAACACCTATGCCAAGACCGGTGAGTACTTGCAAACTCGCCTAGATGCCCACTGGGTCTTACACAACTTTTTACGACCTCATTTTACCACCAAGCAAGTCCCGGCCGTCGCGCTGGGCATCTTGGATCAAGGTTTATCTCTGCTTGAACTTTTTGGTAGTGTCCCTTTGTTTTTGCCTTGATGAGTTAAGGTAACTTGTTGAGTTATGTTTTAATCTCAATTGACAAAATCAAGTCAATTGAGGTGCAGAAATGGATTGGGAGACCCTGTATTGCCCCAATCAACATTGTCGTTACTATGGTATAGGTTTTCCGACAGCCGGATTGTGCGGAATGGCACCTATCGGGGTCAGCCACAAGGCTTGTGTCAAGCTTGCCATCGGAGTATTTCCTTGCGCTACGGAACAGCTTATTTCGGTTTAGAAAGTGATCCGGTCCTTTTTGAGACTGCAATTCGGGCTCTGGCCGAAGGAAATTCTATTCGGGCCACAGGACGGATTGTGCAAGTTGATAAAGATACCATCTGTGACTGGTTGAACGATGCAGCCCAACACTGTCGAGTGGTGGTGTTGTACTTGTGGCAAAACCTGCATGTCACTGAATGTCAACTGGATGAATTGTGGAGTTTCGTGCATACCAAAGAACAAAACCTGGATTTTGCTAAAATTTATAGTGAAACGTATGGTGATGCTTGGGTTTGGTTGGCCTTTGCTCCGGTTTGGCGCATGGTCTTGGCCTTTGTGATTGGTAAACGCAGTCAACAAAGCGCCAATCTGCTTTTGGAGCGAGTAACTTATGTGACTGATGACCATATTCCCTTCTTTACCAGCGATCAACTGCCTCATTATAAAAGCGCGCTATTACACACCTATGGAGTTTGGCATCAGCCTCAGCGACAAGGCCAGCGAGGACCTCAGCCTAAACCTCGGCTCATTGCTCCCTCAAACTTGCTATACGCCCAAGTTGTCAAGAAACGGGAAAATGGACGGCTGGTTGCAGTAGAGAGGCAAGTTGTTTTTGGCAATGAACAAACGATTGTCGATCAATTAACCAATTCCTTGGTCAGCCAGACCATCAATACCAGTTTCGTTGAACGCGACAACTTAACCCAACGTCAAAGCAATCGTCGCCTGACCCGACGAACCAATGGCTTTTCTAAAGAGATGAGTTGGTTTGAAAAACAATTGTGGTTGTCCTTGGCTTATTATCATCTGGTTTTACCTCATTATAGTCTGCGTCAACCCCTCGCTGAACCTGAAATTACCCGGGGCACAGGCACGCCTCGAAAATGGAAATCTGTCACCCCAGCCATGATCGCTGGCCTGACCGATCATGTCTGGACAACCACTGAGCTTTTATCCTATCGTGTCCCGTTTCATTTCCTTGAAACCTTGTCCAAAATTGAACACTTGTTCCCTTCACCCGAACAAGTTAATCAAGGCAAATGAGGGACAACACCAACTTTTTAATGTACGTCTGATTTGATCACTGTCCCATTCAACTGAACCAGTGCCGAAATAAGTATCTCCTCCAATTCACGACTCGATCAGAGATTGGAGGTTCAAGCTAATTATCCCCAACTACCAAATGGATAGGTCATTTTCTTAAGCTTCTAAATAGTCTGAAGAGGGTTGCGGATAAACGTCGATATTAGGTCGAGTTGCTGAACAAAATTTGACAAAAAGGTGAGCGACCAGATAGTGGTTATCCAGTGTGCAACAGGGCTATACGGATTAATCGCTTGTTGCTTCCAGTCGATCCCTCAAGTGATACAACCTTGAGGTATTTAACCTCGGTTTGGAGTTTTTGCTTCTCGACAAGATTAATAAGATTTACAGATTTACCTATTCTATCCGAGGAAGACAACCAAATCGTTGTGCTCAGGCTGGAGTCAATTCGGTATATTCGTTACCCTACAGGGTAGGGATTCCAATAGATAAGGCGACTGAGCTAAAATAGCTTCCAAGGAAAGACGACCAAATCTACCAAGGAGAGCTAAAATGAGCGACAGTCGCCGCCGATATGATGGCGTAAGTCAAAAACTACGTCAAATTTTGCCCGAACAATGGGCCGAACATCACGATCAAATGGTCAATTTAAGTTTACTGGTCAGTGCCATTCCGGGGGCTAAAGACTTAACCCAACACGCTTTGGCGGCGGAAATGCCGGTCAAAGCCCAAGCCACCAGTCTGGCGCAACGACAACGGCGCTGGGCCAAAGATGAACAGGTGCAGGAACGAGCGATTTATGAGCCAGTAATCCAGCCTTTTGTGCAAGCCGTCAGTCAAGCCACGCTGCTGCTGATCCTGGATACGACCGCGGCAGGGGTGAATGCCCATTTGTTGACCGTGGCCCTGGGCTATCAACGGCGGGCTTTGCCGTTGGCTTGGCAAGCCGGTGAGGGCAAACGCGGTCACACCACTGGTCAAAGCCAGGTGGAGTTGCTGGAGTATGTAACCCAATGGCTGCCTGAGCCAGCCCAGGTGGGGGTGGTGGGTGATGGTGAATTTGGCAACACCACGCTGTTGACTTATTTGACCCGGCAAAACTGGCCCTATGTTTTACGGATTGCCGCTGACACCACGGTCTGGTATGAACAGGAGTGGCAGCGGCTGGATAGCTTTGCCCTTCAGCCCGGCGAAACCATTTGGTTAGAACAAGTTGACCTGGCTCAGACCAGCCCTTTTGGTCCGGTCAACATCTTGTTGGTCTGGGATGAGCGCCATCAGCGGGCCGTGCCTTTAGTCACCCACTTTGAGTTGTTTGAGGAAGCCCGCTATTGGTATCGCAAACGTCCCTGGATTGAACCTTTATTTGGCGATATGAAAGGTCACGGCTTCGATTTTCAAACCAGTCGGCTGCGTCATCCTGAACGGCTCTCCCGCCTGATGCTGGCGGTGGCTTTGGCTTATTTGTGGCTCTGTTTCTTGGGTTCAATCGCCCTGATCTGGGGCCAGACCAAATGGGTTGATCGAACTGATCGCCGTGACCGCAGTATCTTTACCATTGGTCGCCAATGGCTCAATCATTTACTTAAACTTGATAAACCTTTTCTAGTTGGTTTTACGCCCTATCCTTTCCTTCGTCTTCCTCCGGCTGGTGTAGGGTAGCAAATTCGGTATAAAGGTTTATGATTATGGGCAAGTTATCACTACAGGGGTGCGCTTGGAGCCGCAAAAAATGTCTAACTCTTCGCTGGCTAACTTCCGTAATTCAGGGTTTTTAGTTATCTGTAGTACCACCTTAAAATCAGCCAGAGATTTTTCGGTTTCACCTTTCCACTTGTAAGCCAATCCTCGCTTCCAATAAATCCAATCATAAGCCTGCAATTGTTTATCCTCAAGCGCCACCCCAAAATCACTAATTGCGCGATCATAAAAATCTTCCTTGAGTAAAGCACTGCCACGAGCATAATAGGCCCAGGCATGATCAGGTGACAATTGGATTACGTGGTCGAAATCTGCAACGGAACACTGATATTCCTCGCGGTCAAAGTAAAGCTGTCCTCGTTTAAAGCGGAGTACAGGATTAAATGGCCCGGCCTCAATCTTTTGATCGTACTCAGTGGCCGAGCAGACCACTGTGCTGCGTGAGTAGCCTATTTGAACATCTGCCCGTGTTAGGAGCAGCAAGGCTATGATCACGGTGACGGGCACACTCATCTTAGCGCCGAGAAGCAACAGTAACTGGCCCACTGACAATGGAGGCGCTGGAGCAAGATCCGCCCTAGGGGGTAAGCCCTGGTGGGCAAATTTGATGAAAGCGGCAAGCTCCTCTTCCGGAATTTTCAGGGCCACAGCTAACCGTTCGGTAATCTCCTTAGACGGCCGGCGCCGCCCCTGTTCAAGCTGCTGAATGACAACCAAGGAGTAACCGACTCGCTCGGCTAAATCTTTCTGGGTTAAATCAAGCGCTTTACGCTGTTGTTTAAGCCACTCACCAAACGAATCCGTAGGTCCGTCCATATTTTTACCTCAATAAGCTGGTACGACTCATTGCACGACTCGTTGCCAGACCTACTGCACGACTCAACCTCTTGAATCTTTCATTTTTATCCGGTTATAATGCGAATATGAGATTTCGGTCCGAATATCTTTAATTACCGGGCCAGAGATTATTCGCGAATAGGCTAACCAACTACCCGTTGGATTAGCCGGGGGTACCTTCATCTCACGGCCCTCCTAACTTTGCAGAAAGGAGGAAGCCTGAGATGTTTAACAACCAACATCTTAAAACCCTGGTCATCCGCCTTGCTCTGGTGATAGCTCTAGCGACAGCTTCGGCTGGTGTGATGAGCGCCATAGCGCCGGCCGGTCAAGCAATGGCATGCAATGCCAGCGGTCATGGTGGTGGTGGGTGCTAAAAGGAAGTAAGTAAAAATTTGCCGTAGCCTGATAAGAGCTACTACTCCATCAGGCTACGGCGACACTTGGCCAATAAAGATTGACAGAAAGGAGCCAATCGCTTTTGATCCGATAGATTGATCAGATGTTCAAGCTCACTCAATTGGCGGCGCGCCCGTCGCCGGTTCCCTTTGGCAAGCTCATACTCTACCATGTGGGTGAGCGTTCTTATCTTTCCATACTCATTGCCCAAGTTTTTCCAGGCTTGTAAGGCGGCTCTCAAATGTTTCTTTGCCTCTGCCCAGTTACGCTGCCCTAGAAACATCAGGCCCAGATTTTCTTGGATTTGAGCCAGACCGATTAAGTTAGCAAAACGTCGAAAATTAGCTTCTGCTTGCCACAACAATTGTTCAGCTATATCCAAGCGTCCGCTTAACTTATAAGCAATGCTCATGTTCATGTAGATGGTAGCTAATTGGGCCTCATCCCCAGTCTGTTTGGCTAGATGAAGTGCCTTTTCCAGGTAAAACAAAGCTTGATCAGGGGACTCTATGTCATCATAAAGCGAGCCTAAATTGAGAAAACCCAATATTAATCCATAATTGTCGCCCATAGCCTGCCAGATGGCACAGGCCCGTTCGAGGTGCTGTCGAGCCAAGTCCCAGCGCTGCTGCCAGATATATAGAACGCCCAAGTGATTTTCGGTATGGGCCCGCCCGTGGTTGCTGTCAAGCCGTTCAAAAACAGCCAGAGCGTGGCAACAGAGAATCTCTGCTCGCCACCAGTGGCCTAACTCAGCATAGAGGAAACCCAAATTTGAACAGGCCCGCGCCCGGCTATACTCATCTCCAATGCGGCGAGCCAATTGCATCGTTTGCCAATAGTACGTAACAGCAAGCTTGAAGGCACTTTGTCGCTGCAAGAGCCGCGCTAACAGTAACGATAGGCTAACAACACCTGCAAAATCCTCAAGACGCGTAGCCGCTTCGATAGCTCGACTCAACACCCACTGCCAGGTGTCCCAGTAGCCGCGTCGTTCCATGTAAGGAGATAAGGCACTAATTAGCTCACGTGTCAACGGCCAGGCCTCATCAAAACCAAAAGCAAAAGTGATGACACGAACTAGCCCGGTGCGTTCCTGGTCCAGAATCCGAATATCCAAAGTTTTAACCGCTTCGTGCCCTTGCCAATAGCGCAGCTTGTTCAGTACGCATTGCCGAAAAAAACAGGCGCAACTACGAGGGTCGGTCAGGGAGGTGATGGCCATTGAGCAATCTCAGTTAGCAGAAATGTTTCTGTTAAATGATGGATGCGATAGCGACGCTGCTCAAGATCTCCGCTGACTTCGATGAGGGAGAGGGTCATCAATTGTTCAATCGCCGGGCGCAGCTCATCCAATTCAAGTTGGCTAGTCAGGGCCAGTTGCTCAATCGTTCCGTTTTGGACTAACGGCATTGCCAGGAGAGCTTGGCGACTGGCCGGCTCCAGGGTTTGCCAGGCTTGCCAGAAAATAAAGGTGTATAGCTCTTCCACTTTTTGACTCTTGGCCCGTTTGAGGTTTTCCAAAACTTGGGCCAACGGCAGGGCGCTTATTTGCCCGACTACCAACTTGAGAGCCAATGGATTACCCCCCACAATCTGATAGATATTATCTAACTGGGAGGACGAGGCGTCGATGAGAGGCATCAACCGCCGCATTTTGGCCTCGTGTTTGAGAAAGGTAAAGGTATCAGCTTGGCTGAGTTCTGTTAAAGGAAAGCGGGACACTTCGGAGCGAGCCTGCATATAACGGCTAGTGAGCAAAAACTTAGTCGGATTGGCTAACTTACGCAGCGCGGGCAGCAGTGTTTGGTAATCAACCACAGTTTCCAGGTTATCAATAACCACCAGGTAGGGCTGATGTTTGAGCAGTTGGGTCAAAACGATCATTTTTTGGGCGGGAGGGCAGGTGCGCGCGGCTTCGTCGCCGAGTTGTTCAAGCAGGACATCGCTCAGGGTATCGAGATCAAGCGCCGGGCGCTTGCTTGGCAGCAGGCCAACTCCTGGTAAGAAATCTTGCTGTTTAGCGCTGACCCAGGCCACCTCATAAAATCGGCCAGTGGGTGCAATCTCACGGACCAGGGCATTGGCCAGCGCAGTTTTGCCGATGCCCCCCAGGCCCTCCATAGCGATAAGCCAGGGGGATTGGGGCGTGTTAAGCAAATCTAATAATTCGATTAAAGCATGATCAACCCCGATGAGCTGAGTAGACGGAGGCAAATCGAGTCGTTTTTCCAGGGCAATTAAATGATCCCCTCTGGCTTGATGTTCCAGCTTATATATAATATCCGCCACATGATCTATGGCTTGTTTTTGCCGCTTATTGGCCCAAGACTCGGCCAGATTTAACTCGTTAGCTACCTGGAACATGGTCGCCCCATCGGTAAAGTGCCGTTTTAACAGGATTGCTTCCAAAGGGTCATAATACTGTTCAAGTTTCCTAAGGGCTTGATCGAGGACGAGGTTCGTTGCCAACCGAGCGTTAAAACTATCGCTGCGGAGAGCCTGTCGAAACAGGGTTAAATAATTCAGCGGGCTGGTACCATCATTCGCGCCATGCCAAAACCGGAGGGCGTGATGAACATCAGCCCGGAGCCGTGCTAAAGGAATCGTACCGAATTGAGACATTGCCCTTCCCTCCCATGCTGTCTCGCCCTGTACGTCTTCTTTTTTTTAATCTTCTTAAGATACCACAAGAAATGGCTAGAGGCAACCAATAGGATAGAGGAAAGATAGAAAAAGGATAGAATCCAGCCTGGTTTCGATTAAAGACGCAAGAACTAGATAGAAAAAAGGCAGAACAGGTTGCTTTTTATAAGCTATACTAAAGGCAAAATTCTGTTGGCCCCATGGTCTAATCCAGTAAAGGCTCTAATGGTTGCTCGAATGAAACGTTATGTCCTGGTGTTATGGGGAGATAAATTTGAAGAAACCGCTGCCACGATTTTTGTCAGCGAACTCCGCAAAGCCGGGCTGCGGGTGAAGGTAGTGGGTCTAACCCGCCAACAGACTAAGGGGGCGCACGGGTTAGGGTTGATCCCTGATATAACCCTAGAACAGGCGCTCTCTTTGGCCGGTCACACCGCTTGCATCATTTTACCTTGCGCTTTACCGGTCATACAGCACCTCAAGAACGACCCGCGTTTGCATGACTTCTTCATTCGCGCCGACGCGAATCAGGCCAGATTTGTGTTGGGACAGTTAGATGACACGGATTTGACAGACCTGGGGCTGGCTCTAACCACTAGGCAGGTACTGATGTACCCGGAGAGTGAAGATTTAATTGAATTTGCCCGTGAGGTCGCCAGTTCTCTCTTGTTAGCCGTTTAGAAAGATTGACCATAAAAATTGTCATTGGTAAAGTGATGGAGAGGAACAAGTGCCTTTAGCTGCCGTGATGCCCGTTATTACCGACGTCAACCACCTTCTGGAAGCATTACTTCTCAAAGAACTACCACTCAAAAAAAACCACATCGAGATTTCTTTTCACCAACCCACCCGCGACCGGTTCTCCCGGCTTAATGGCCCCACCCTCAATGTGTTCCTGTACGACATCCGTAAGAATAAGCTGCGCCAGGGTCAGTGGGAAACCCGCGCCAACGGTATAGATCGAGCGACGCTCCAGCGGCCTCCCTTAAGGATTGATTTGCATTATCTGCTCACAGCCTGGGTGAGTGATGGGGACCCTGAGGAGGAACATTATCTATTAACTGCGGCACTGCTCGCTCTGGCCCGCCACCCGCGCCTGCCCGACCCTGAGCCAAATGGCAAGGATACTTTGCCCGACGGGTCGCGGATTGACCTGGAATTTTTACCCGAAGGTTTACGCCGCCAGCCAGGGCCGATTTCCTTGCTGGTAGCCGAACCTGACGACTTGCTCAATCTGACCGATATTTGGAGCGCCCTGGATAATGCTTTACGCCCGGCCCTGGCCTGTACGGTGACGATTGCGCTTGATCCATTCCAGCCGATTGAACGCGTCGTAGTACGGCAGCGAGAGCTGCGCTTTGGTCCGGTAGCCGATGCGGCGGCTAAACCGCCCCTCGAACTACTGACAATTGATCAGTGGCCGCCACCCAAGCGAGATGTTTATCAAGTTGAAGGTGGAGTTGGCGGTGATGAGCCGCTTGGAGCAATTCAGGTGTTCCTGGTGGGTCGAGGCGCAAGCGGCCTGAATTTGGAAGTACCCATTACCGTCAATGCCGGTAAGACAGAGTACACGTTCATATTAGATCAACTCCCGGTTGGAACTTACCAGTTGGAGATCTTGGCCGCTAACCACCGGCCTGTCCGCTTCGATTTGGTTATCTCGCCTGAAGAAACAGAGACGCTGACTCAGAAAAAGGGAAAAATCTGGCTATTTACCAGCATCAAAAAACAAGGAGAGAAATTATGACCGAAGAATATCTATCACCCGGTGTGTACGTGAAAGAGATAGACAAGGGCCCCAAGCCGATTGAGGGGGTATCCACCTCGACCGCCGCCTTTATTGGTTTCACCGAAAAAGTGCCCGAGTTTACCATACGCCGTAACGGCCACTATGAAACCAAAAAAGCCTTGGGCCAGCCACGCCTAATTACCAATTGGGGCCAGTATGAAGCCGAATTTGGCCATCTGGTTGAAGGAGCCTACTTACCCTATGCAGTGTACGGCTTTTTTCAGAACGGAGGACAGCGCTGCTATGTGATCAGCCTGCAAGAAGTGCCCCAAATGCCGCGGGCGCGCCGGCCGCTACTCAACAATCAATTGGTCATTGAAGCGAAAGATACCGGCGTTGAAGGTACGCGCTTGCGCTTTAAGCTAAAGGTGGATAATGGCAGCGACCCAAAGCGACCAGGCCCAACAGCCGAAGCGCCCAAGCCAGAGACCACCGCCGAAACGGAGTCGCCTGAAGCCGCTGCCTCAGAACCCAAAGCGACTAGGGCAAGCAAGAAAGAGGAAAAAACAGCCCTTGAACCGGCCTGGTTTGACCTCTATCTGCAGCGCCTAGAAGACGACGGCAAATGGAAAGAGGTTGAGAAACTGGAACGGCTGACCTTTGAACCTGACAGTAAGGACGGCGGTAAAACGGTTACCCTAAAAGACAGATATGGCCGAACTTCGCCCTCGACCTGGGTTGACATTCAAATTCCAGTGGCAAAGCCATCCCTGCTTGAACTCCCCTTGAAGAACGGGGAAACTGAATGGCACCACCTTGAATTTGAGGAGAGTATCCCCACACCGGAGGTTGAAAAGTTGAGCGGCGACGAGGCGGCTGGAAGCGTGGAGGGTATTCTGGAAACCCTGGATGATGTTTCTATTGTCTGTGTGCCTGATTTGATGCTTTCGGCCGATGAGTCTGGCCCTGATCAAACCCTGGTTCGCTATGTGCAGGATTTAATGATTAGCCATTGCGAAAAAATGGGAGAACGAGTGGCTATTTTGGATGCCCCCCCCAACTTAACCCCTCAACAGGTCAAGGAATGGCGCATGCGCTTACCCGACACCAGTTATGCAGCCTTGTACTATCCCTGGATTGAAATCCTGGATCCGGTGAAAAAACGCACCCTCACCATCCCCCCCTGTGGTCATATGGCCGGCATCTGGGCCCGCAGCGACAACACCCGCGGCGTCCACAAAGCCCCGGCCAACGAAGATATTCGCTTTATCACCGGCCTGCCCTACCAGGTGACCAAGGGGGAACAGGATACGCTCAATCCCTTTGGCATCAATTGTCTGCGCGAGTTTCCGGGCCGCGGCATCCGGGTGTGGGGCGCGCGCACGGTCAGCAGCAACCCCTCATGGCGCTATCTCAATGTGCGCCGGCTGTTCAATTACGTCAAAAAGTCCATCGAGCGCAGCACCCAATGGGTTGTCTTCGAGCCAAATGACCCCGACTTGTGGGCGCGGGTAACACGTGACCTGACCGCTTTCTTGAAAATGGTCTGGCGCAGCGGCGCTCTATTTGGGCTAACGCAGGAACAGGCTTTTTACGTGAAGTGTGACGAGGAATTGAATCCGCCGGAGTCGCGCGACCTGGGCCGGCTCATCGTCGAAATCGGCCTGGCTCCGGTCAAGCCTGCAGAGTTCGTGATTTTTCGGATTATGCAGACTGGGGGCTTCGGGACAGAATAGAAACAAAGGTAGCAGGGTAGCAGATTGCAGGGTAGCAAAAGCTATCTGACTACTGTTTACTGACCACTGTCCACTATTTTTTAGGAGGAATACCATGCCATTTTTAGATCCAATGAAGAGCCAGAGTGCAGATCCCCTGGTTTCGTTTAATTTTGCCATTGAAATGCAAGACCAGGTAAAAGGCTTTTTTACCGAGGTCAGCGGCCTGGGCTCAGAAACTGAAGTCACGGAACACAAAGTAATGGGGCCAAAGGGCCAGCAGATTGTCAAGCAGGTGGCCGGCCGGCTCAAATGGGAGCAAATTGTACTCAAACGAGGTATCACGGCCAGTATGGACATTTGGGATTGGCGGAAGATGGTTGAAGATGGTCAATTGGAAGAAGCGCGGCGTAACGGCTCCATTGTCATGTATGATCAGACCGGCGGCGAGGTCGCCCGCTGGAATTTTGAGCGGGCCTGGCCCTCCAAAGTGACCGGTCCCCAGCCCAAGGCCGATAGCGGTGACATTGGCATTGAGGAAATGACCATCGTTCACGAATATATCAAGCGGGTGAAATAGGGTTGAGGTTGGCCGATGATGCAAACCGAGTTCGACTTTAGCTTGCCTTTGGGTTACGTTGATCCGGAAGGGAATGTCCACAAGCACGGCACCATGCGCCTGGCGACGGCGATGGACGAAATCGCTCCGCTGCGCGATCCGCGAGTGCGGGCCAATCAGGCCTATCTGGTGATTATGCTTTTGGCCAAGGTCATTACTCGCCTGGGCAACCTGTCCGGCTCGCAAATTACGACACACGTGATCGAGAATCTTTTTGCCCCGGATATGGCCTATTTGCAGGCTTTTTACCGCCAAATTCATGAGCAGGGAACGACCTTGCTCAAACTGAGCACCCCCAGCGGCGAGGAAGTTGAAGTGGACTTGACCCACCTGGGGGGGTCGTAGGCTACCCCCTTGACCGCCTGCGCAAGGAGGTAGCCTACCTGGCCTACCATTTTCACTGGGATTACGAACAGATTATGGCGATGGAACACGCCGAACGCCTGGCCTGGGTAACGGAAGTGGTCCAGATCAATCGCAGGTTAGCCGGGGAGCAGCAGCATGCCGCCGCTTAATGATGCCCTCAGTAATCCAGATGGTGTTCTGACCAACGCGGGCAGTGATCTCTTGTCGTCCAACCCCGCTACCGCCGAGCCGAGGGCACGGACAAATGCCGCCTTGTGGGACGATCCGCGCCGGTTGCAGGCGTTGGCCGATGAGGTGGTTGCTTTGATGAAGAAAGAGTTGAAGCTCGAGCGGCAGCGGCTGGGGCGGTATAGGTATTAGATGGGCTACTCTTATGAAAGCCTCAATACCCAGGAAAAATAAGTTATGACTAAATCAAACCAAAGTATTGAAGCCAAGCATGATAAAAAAATACAGCACAAACAGGATCATTCGGTTCAGTCTGAAGAACAGTTCGAGTCATCTTCCTTATTTGATGATATTACAGAGAATTTAGTCCTTGGCAGTCAGGAAAAATCGGCTCACTTTCTTGGTAACCCAAATATTCCAGTTATTCAACGCCAAGAGATAGCTAAACAAATTGATAGGGTACAAGGCAATCTTCACCTTCAACAAGTGTTGGCTGCGGTCAAGCGATATCCTTTGAGTTCCAATAAAACAGTAGCTCATGGCCAGGTGGATAAGCTGAGAGATCCTACCACATCTAGCTGGTTGATACATCAACATATAGATACCCACGAGCCAATGCCTATTGTGCAAAGAAATTTTGTGCCAACTGTTATGCGTAGTCAGCTATTTACGAGTACTATGGAGATTTGTCATCACCTGCTTGAGTCCCGTGTATTTCGTGTTTCCGAAGGTGGCATTCGTGTCACCGCTAATGCAGTTTACAAAAGAAACGGTACTCCTGAGTGTAGCAATGCAAACTTCCATATGACCCTATACCAAAAGGGGATTATTTTTGACAGTGAATACGGCAGCGGTGAGTTTCCGCAGGGTCGTCCTTTCTCACGACAGTGGACAAACCTTCCAAACGGTGAATATTATCTTACGATCTGGACGAATAATACGAATCCGTACTGTTGTTTAGTAGGTGACATCGTTGTTGAGCAGGAGTCAGGATTACAAGGCCCTTCATGTACACAAGCGCCACCTAGCCCGCTAGAGATTTTGCATACTGCGCTTGATTTGGCGGGCTTAATTCCGGTACTAGGAGTTGCACCAGACGCGGTTAACGCCGGTGTCTATCTGATAGAAGGTAATTGGACAAATGCTGGCCTTGCAGCAGTGGCAATTATTCCTATCTTTGGGGAAGCTGCAACGATAGGTAAGATAGGAACTCGTACTGTTATACGTGTGACTGGTGAAGGAATTGAACGTGTTGGACGTGAGAGTATTGAGGCTGGGCTAAAGGAGGCACGTACAGGCCAACGTGCTGCCGGTCCTGCGACAGAAGGGGCTACATACATGCCTCAGCAGGTTGATCCAGAAATTGATAATGCGATTGAAAATGCCTTCGAGGGAGGTCATGTTACTAGTGGAGAGCCACTCGAACTGCTTGGCCACGGAACTGCTCGGAGAGGACGTCAGGTAAGAGGTCAATCAGGCAGACAAGTAGAATCAACACATTTTGCGCCACAATCTGCGATGCGAGGATTGGCCTCCTACGATCCCAATGCAGCTTTAACAAGACTCTTGCCAAGACGAGTCCATAGATCAATGGATCGATTCTGGCAAGAGAGGGCGCGACAGCTCGTTAACCAAGGAAGAACGTCATGGACTGCACAAGAAATGTTTGAAGCGGTTGCTGAGTCAATTAGACGTACACCTGAGTTATCAGATGGAGAAAAAATTTCCCATATCCAAAGGCTTTCTGATGAAATTTTTGTCGAATACGGCCTACACACTGCGGACTTGGTTAGATTACCTTTCAGCTAGGGCTGTGACCAGATTGAATCAATTTTCGAAATTGTCGGGAAAATGCACGCTTTAGTACACCTGTTATCACCTAATAATTTAAAAATGATACCGTCTAATAAAATTGTTAACCTATGAGTAATTTTAGCGAAAGCGAACGCTCACACCTATCTAGAGAATTAGAGGACCCTCTCTTGTCCTTCAACTTCGGCCTGGAAATTGAGGGCTTCCTGGAAGGCTTCTTTATGGAATGTAACGGCTTGCAGTCGGAACGCCGAGTTGAGGAGTACCAGGAGGGCGGCGAGAACGGCTTCATTTATAAGTTGCCGGGCCAGGTCAGGTACAGCAATGTCACCTTAAAACGGGGCGTGACCTCTTCCAATGAGTTATGGAAATGGTACGAGCAGGGCCGTGAGGATGGCCGGATCAAGCGCAAAAATGTCTCGATCATCCTCTTTGATCCCACCGGCAGGACGCTCAAACGTTGGGAACTGGCTGCCGCCTTCCCGATCAAGTGGTCGGGGCCTGATTTGAAATCTGATAACAGCCAACTTGCCGTAGAAACCATCGAACTGACCCATCACGGCTTTACGGTGGCCAAATGAACTCATCGCCCGAATTTGAAGTTCCATCCTTCAATATCATCCACTCCACAGGGATGCGCTTTGTCGAAGCTACGACTCCGTGGTTTCTGCGGCGCTGGTGGCGGCCGCTGGCCCTGTCGTTGGGGCCTGAGCCGACTGGCTGGGCGAAGTCGCCGTTGATAGCGCACCTGGCCGGGGAAATTACCGCCCGGTATCAGGCCTTTGGCCGCAAGTATGAGCCAACACCGTTGGTACTTCAGGAGATGCCCCAACCGGAACTGCTCCTGACCAACGAGGTCAGCTTAGGCGAAGCGGCTGAGACCGATTTTGGCGAGACTCCCCTCCAGCGGATACCCACCTTCCAGGAAATGCTGGCGCGAGTCGGCCAGGCCTCGTCTGACCAGCCCTCAGTTTCGGAGAGTTCGGCCGGGGAAAGCCCCGCCGCACCCAAACGCCAGGCCACCTTTCAGGAGATGCTGACCCGAATTGGGCGTGTTCCGGCCAGCGCCCCGACGGGATCAACGCCACTCGAACCGGCCAATGCGTCGCCGACGGCTCCAGCCGCCCCGGTTAGCCAAACACCGGGGGCAAATCCTGGGGCAGGTAAACGGATTATTCGGCGCGCTCCCTCGGCTCAATTCCAGGAATTTTCGGCGGAGAAGAGCCGGACGGCTGTGCCTGTTGAGCCGGCGCTGCCACTATCCGTAAGCCAGCCACAGCCGATTCAGTTTCCCGGCCTCGAAACGCCGCCGCCAGCGAGCGACTTTTCAGAGGCAGAGTTTCAGCCTGACCAAAGCTTTGAAATCAAGCTGCCGGTGGCAATAGAACCCTCGAATATTGTGCCGGCGTCACCTGGCCCCGCGTCCCAGCCCGCAGCCAAGTCCCTGTCTCAGCCAACGCAAAAAAGTGCTCTGCCTACGCAGCAGCAAAACCCAACTCATTCCATCGAAGCGGTGCCTTCTTCGCAAATTACCCTTCCAGCCGGTGAGGAGATAATACCGCTCCCGGAAGCTGATCCAACGTTCGCTCCGGTCCAAACCCTCGCGCTGCCAACACATGTCAAACCGGCAGAGGTGACTGTAGCTGAACCAAAAACAGCTTTAGCGATGGTCCCAAAAAGCCTGTCGGCACTGCCCCCTGAAACAAATATATCGGTAACGGCTGCGCCCCCGCTGATCGGCCAGATGAACCCGGTGATAACCCCTGCCCAGGCCCAAAGTTTTCTGGTTAGCCAGGGATGGCGGTTCAAACGGCGGACAAATACACCTGCGGCGGCAACGCCTCTGGCGGCCCAAGCCGTCGAAGCCCTGGAGCAGCCGGCAACGCCGGGTAAGCGCCTGGCCCCGACTACCCAAACAATTGTCGAAAAAGCCCTGGCGCGTGATTTCGGCGAGGTGCGCCTTCACACCGCTCCATTAGCTCCCCTCAATCTTCAAGCCGCCACCCGTGGACGTGATATTTTTGTAGAGCCAGGCCGGGATCGCTTCGACACGCCGGACTCCCTGGCCCTATTGGGGCACGAACTAAGCCATGTGACCCAACAAGGTTGGGCCAGACCGCTTACTCAAACTTCAAGAGCGTCCTCGGTTCAAAGGCAGAGCGACTCTGAACGTCTCGATGAGATTGAAGCAGAAAACAATGAGCAGATCATTCGCAGCTTGGTTCAACAATCTGATTTAAGCCGAGCATCCATGCCAGAGCCGAATTGGCCCCTAGTATCATCATCCCCTGTTCCCCGGTCTACTCCAACAACTCTCCTAAAGCACGAATTCCCGCTGATCTCACCTACTCCCTTAACGCCTCCTGGTCCAATCCAACGTCAATCAGCGCCAACCGAAAGCCCAAACACAGACGCCCCGATAACAGAGAGGCCCCAAGCTGAAAGTTCATCCGAAGTAAGTGAACCCGATTTAAAGCGGTTAGCTCAAAAGATTTATCCTCTGATCAAACGCAGGCTGGTCATTGAACGCCAGCAAATGCCGCATTGATCCTATGAATGGGTGATAAGCTATCACCGTATTGACGGGGAGAAGTGTATGGCTAACGAAAATATTCAAAAGGCCACAATCATTAATCTCGATACCGGAGAGCCATTTGTCTGCCAATTTAACCCCACTGAATACACTTTGCGCAAGCAAAACTCATTGAGGACAGCCGGCGGTGCGGGCCAGAATAATCCTGGAACTCAATCTACCGGTGGGCAGCCAGCGACCTTAACCATGAAACTCTTTTTTGATACTACCGAACTTGGAACTGACGTGCGGTTGCTTACCAACAGACTTTGGAATTTGATGAGGGTAAATAAAGATAAAAGTGGTCAGGGTGAACCCTCGAAGTGCCAATTCATCTGGGGTAAAACATTATTCTTCACAGCCTTTATTACCAGTATCAGCCAGCAGTTCATCATGTTCCGCAGTGATGGTACGCCAGTTAGAGCCAAGCTAGATGTGACCTTTCAAGAGGTTAAGGATGATGAGGAACAAGAACCCCAAAATCCCACTTCTCACAGCGAACCCCGACGCACCCGGGTAGTACGTCCGGGTGATCGCCTGGATTTGATCGCCTTTGCCGAATACGGAGATGCCAGTCGCTGGCTGGAGCTGGCCCAAGCTAATGACCTGGAAGAACCCCTGAACTTGACCGCAGGGCAAATTTTGAGAATTCCGCTTATCTAATAGCGAGTGAAAGATGGCTACTGCCGGTACCTACCTTTCGCAATTTTTTATCAAGATTGGCAATGACCCGCTCCCGCCCGAATTAGTGAGCAGTATCATCGAGGTAGTGGTTGAGGATAATTTGCATCTGCCGGATATGTTTGCCATCCACCTCCACGACAAGCAGATGAAGTGGACCAACTCGGAGCTATTTGCCATCGGCCAGGCTGTTGAGATTGCTGCTCAAGCGCCTCAATTCCCGTCGCAGCAGGTCGGGTTAAAGACAACCCTTATTCGAGGTGAAATTACCGGGCTGGAGCCGGATCTGCTGGAAAGCGGAGTTCCCTCGTTGGTGGTGCGGGGCTATGACCGGGCCTACTATTTACACCAGGGCCAGCATACTCGCTCCTTCTTGCAATCCACCGACAGCGAAATTGCCCAAAAAATTGCCGAGGAAGTCGAGTTAAACCCGGCCGGCATCCAGGCAACTCAGACCGTGCATGAACATATCGTTCAGAGCAACCAAACTAACATGGAGTTTTTACTGGAACGCGCCAGGTGTTTGGGCTTTGAATTTTTTGTAGAGGACGAAACCCTTTATTTCAGGCCGGATGAACCCGATGAAGAACCGCCGCCACAGTTGACCTGGGGTTCAAATTTGTTGAGTTTCCGTTCGGTTTTAACAGCAGTACATCAGGTGGGTGAGGCCGTAGTCCGTGGCTGGGACCCTTACACCAAACGAGAAGTCATCGGAAGAGCCACTGAAGCTAAAAGTATCCCGGAAGTTAGAGGGCAGGAAAGAGTCCAGCAGCGATTTAGAGGCTCCAACCAAATCCTGCTCAGCCGCCCGGTTCATTCCCAGGCCGAAGCCGAGGCTCTGGCTCAGGCTTTGCGAGACGAAGTAGGGGGGGAATTAATTCAGGCGGAAGGCGTCTGCGTCGGCGAGCCAAAGGTTCAGGCGGGCAAGCGAGTCAAGATAGTGGGGTTAGGACAGCAGTTTGACGGCGAATATCTGGTCACTCTGGCACTCCATACCTACAGCGCCGAACACGGCTATGAAACATCATTTAGCATTGGCGGTCGCAAAGCAGAGACCTTGAGCGCGCTGTTGGACCAGCGCCGCCAAATGCCCCAACTTGGCCAGGGCTTGGTTATTGGTTTGGTCACCAATAACCAAGACCCCAACGGTTTGGGGCGGATCAAGGTTAAATATCCGGGGCTGGACGATCTGGATGAAAGCCCCTGGGTGCGGATCGCAGCTCCTATGGCGGGCCAGAATCGCGGCTTCTACTACTTGCCGGAAATCAATGACGAAGTGCTCATCGCCTTTGAGCAGGGGGATGTACACCGGCCCTATATGTTGGGCATGCTCTGGAATGGGTCGGATAAACCGCCGGAGGCCAACAATGCGGTGGTTGGCTCCGATGGCCGGGTCAATCGGCGGCTCATCCGTTCGCGCAGCGGCCATGAGATCAGCCTGGAAGATACGGCCGAACAGGAAAAAATTGTCATCACCGATAAAAGCGGTAACAAAATCACGATGGAACAAAACTCGATGTCCATAACCGTGAAGGGCAATTTAAGGATCGAAGCGACGGGTAATATCACGATCAAGGGGACGACTATTGACCTCATCAATTGAGGTTAAAGTAGACGATGACAATGAACCATTACGTTAAAGACCGGGATTTTTTAGGGCAAGGCCTGGCTTTTCCATTGCAGCAAACGCCAACCAGAAGGCTGAAGCTGGTCAGTGGTGAAACGGATATTCAGCAGGCGATCAGAATTATTCTGGGCACAATGCCCGGCGAACGTCTGCTGCGGCCGGAATTCGGCTGCCGTATCTACGAATTAGTCTTTGCGCCCAATGATGCGGCAACTGAGGGCTTGATTGTTTACTATGTGAGAGAGGCGCTGGCTCGTTGGGAACCACGCATCGAAGTCCAGGATGTGACGGTTCAGGAAGATGACGCCGGTGGATGTTTGCAAGTTCAGATTCATTACCGTATCAAAGCGACCCATGATGAACGGAGCATCGTTTATCCTTTTTATCTTTTGGGAGAAACCTGATGATCTCTTTGTCAGACGAGCCAACTTTTCTCCATTTTCAAAAACTGGTGGATCAAGCCCGTAAATCTATCTTTACCTACTGTCCGGAGTGGACGGATTATAACGTGAGTGATCCGGGTATCATGCTAATTGAGCTGTTTGCCGCCATGACTGCCCAATTGGACTATCGCCTGCATCGAATACCGGAACGGAACTTGCTCAAATTTCTGAAACTCCTGGGGGTTACACCTGATCCACCCCAACCGGCCGAAACAAACTTGACCTTTTATCTCATTACGCCCTTTCCACTTATCCGGGCTAACGGCCAGCTTGATTACGTTACCACCACCAAAATACCAGTCAATACCGAGGTAGCGGTACCTCGGGCTACCGGAGCTGAGCCGGAAATTATATTTGTTACCGAGACTGAACGAGTCATTGCTGCGCCGCGCTTGATGCATGTCAGGCGGGATTTCCAGGGCCGTGATATTAACCAGCAATTTAGTGACAATTGCCTCAAACCAATTTCTACTAATGAGGGAATTATTTACGAGCTTAAACAAGGGGGATTTGAGGCTTTTCAGCCAACCCCCCAGCCAGGTGATACTTTTTACGTGGGTTTTAACGAGCAGCAGAATATTGCCGGCTACATTTTGCAGTTAAACCTGAACTGTGCTTATGCCAGGGGAACTGGCATTATCTCAGACTCGCCCCCGCTGATATGGGAGTATAGTTTGGGCGATCAACCCTGGAAATCCATTGAGGCGGAGGAAGATACCACCAAAGGTCTCAACGAGAATGGTTATACCCGGTTCAGATTACCGCTGGATCTGCAACCCACCTCTGTGCGAGGAGTACGGGCCTACTGGCTGCGCTGCCGCTACGAAATAAAAGATGAAACAAAGCAAGGGCGATATGAGAAAACGCCCCAGATCAATGATCTTAAAGCTTTTGTTTTAGGCATCACCCTGCCGGCTATCCATTCGACCCTGGTTGAAGGTGAAGAGTTGGGTGAAAGCAACGGTGAACCCGGCCAGCGCTTTCGCCTCTCGCGGCAACCTGTCTTGCCATTTGAAGAGGCCAGACAAGAGGTTGTGACTGTTGATGAAGAAAAGCCCACTGGGATTTTAATGGTGGAATGGAAAAAAGTGGCCGATTTCACCCATTCAGGTCCTTATGATCGCCATTTTAGCTTAGATTTGAGTTCAGGAGAGATTTGCTTTGGCCCGACTATCCGCCAATCAGATGGTACAATCTGCCAATATGGCGCCATTCCTAAACTTGGCCACAAGATTCGGGTGACACGCTACCGAACTGGTGGCGGGGTGGAGGGCAATGTCCCGGCGGGGAGTCTGCGGGTGCTCAAGAAACCCATCAGCTATATTCATGAAGTGACCAACCGCAGCCAGGCTATCGGCGGTAAAGATCCAGAACCCCCGGAGGCAGCTATATTTAAAGCCAAAGAAAGATTACAAGGGCGGCAGCGGGCAGTCACCGCCGAAGATTACGAATATCTTTGTCAGCAAATTGACGGCGTTGCCCGAGTTAAGTGCCTGGAACCGGGCAGTGGTCAGATAAACCTGGGGCCAGGGATGGTCAAATTGTTAGTTGTACCCAGGGTTAACATGACCACACTCCTTGATGATAGCAAAATAGATCATCAATCATCCAGGGCTACCAGTTTACTCACCAAGTTGAAACTAGATGATGATTTAAAAAGACAGTTGCGGGGGGAACTTGAACCAACTCGTCTTCTGGGTATCACCTTAACCATCGGTGAACCGACTTACCTGGGTGTAAAAGTTGCGGCTGAAATTCAGCGTGAACGATCTGTTTCGACCCAGGAGGTCAAAGAGAAGATTATTAAGGCCCTAGAAGACTATTTGGCTCCTTTACTAAAGCTAAATGAGCCAGCCCAGCTGGGCAATGGCCACTCTCTAGCTGAAGGAGGATCGTATCGCCAAGTTCTCGCGGGATCAAATGGCGCATTTTCAAACTCAACGATAACCGCTACTTCTGGCTGGTCTTTTGGACAGAATCTCTACATCTCCGACATTTATGCGAGGCTTAAGGCTGTACCGGGGGTCAATCACGTCACCAAAGTCAAACTATGGTGGCGCGAGTATGACCTGAATGACCTGGGGAGCTTACCTGATTGGACTTGCGCCGAGAACGATTTTGTACCGGTTCCGCCGGATGGCCTGGTTTGTTTGGATGATGATAAGGATACTTTTGAAGGTATCAAGGTGTTTTGAGCATGAATCAGGCTGAATTAAGCAGTCCATCCTATGAGCTCCCCCTGGACCTCGTAGCTGACCATTATCAAGGCTATCCCGGCGAAGAAGTTACACTTTCGCTTCGCTTCATCATTCCCCAGACGATCACCGGGCAGCTTGCGCTCAGTCTTTGGCTTCCACCCGGTTTGACCTACCAGCTTGATTTGAGTCAAACTCCGCCCGCACATGGACCAGCCCAGTTTTTGGCTGAACCTGGCCCTGAGTTTGGAGAAACGGCTGAAAGGTTTCCCCGCTACCAAATTGTTTTTTGGCGGCTGACCGGTGATCAACTTGAGCTTGGTCAAAGTTATGAGTACCGGGTGAACGGTCGGTTTGACCTGACTCATGGTCGAGACCTCTGCCTCAAAACCTGGGCTGAAGTTACGCGGTCGGCTGCGGAAGCCGGGACAATCCCCCTTTATCAAAGTTTTGTGCTCACGCTTCACGTTCTGAGCAAAGCCCGGGCGTTGCAATATTTGCCGGGACTCTACCACGATGCCGAACACGAGTTAATGTGGCGGTATTTGATGGTCTTTGACCGGGTTTGGGCAACCTATGAGGAGTTATTAGCGAACCAATCTTTTTATTTTGACCCTCATCTGGCTCCGGCAAACTTTCAAAACTGGTTAGCCGCTTTGGTGGGTCTGGATTGGCTCAGGTTCTTGCCTCCAAGCCTGCACCAAAATCTTAAACCACATCTGATTCCCAAGATTGTTAGTTTCTATCAAAAGCGGGGGACCAGGCAAGGCTTGCAGGAATTTCTCCAATTCTGCCTGAATGGTTTAAAGAACGAAGGGGAACATTTTGTCAAGATTGAAGAAACTCTGGCCGGTAATTTTATTCTGGACGACGCAACCGAGTTAAGTGATGAACTGATTCTGGGTAGTCCAGAGGACGAAGCCTGCCATTTTATCGTTACTGTAAACTGGCCCGACGAACAACACCTATATGAGACTCTGGTCCACCAGATTATCGAGATTTGGAAACCGGCCCATACCAGTTACGAATTAGCCACAGCGGCTGGAATGTCACACGGAGGGTAAAGAATATGGATGAGTTGCTGCCAAAATTAGCAAAAAGAATGAAGGCTAAAAATGGGCTGGCGGTCAATGCCAGGGTATGGCAGGAAGCTCATGATTACCATCATTTTCAACATCAGGCTCATCTGTTGTTTAGCCATGGGCCGGGCATCGTCACCGGCCTAGAAGTAAATGTTGAACCGGACACCCGACGCGTATGGATTCAACCGGGTTTGGCCATCAACGTTCAAGGGCAGATTATTGTTTTGGAAGAACAAATGAGTATGGAGATTGATCCGGATCATGTAGGATTGATCTATCTCTATTTGACCGGGTCTGAGGAACAGGAAGAGGGTGAGAATGGGCATGTTTCAAATAAAGATCCATTTTACTTGCGGCAAGGCTATGCCCTGGAAAGTGGATTGAGCTTACCCCCAACCGCCATTGAACTGGCTCGCGTCAGACTGTCGGATCAGTACAGCTTGCTTACCCCGGCTCCCCGACCCGAGCAGCCAGAACCGGATGAAGTGGATCTACGCTTTCGCTCGGTGGTAGGCGCAAGGCTACAACCTATGGTGGCTGTTGGTATCGGTTACCTGGGTTCTACTGATATCGAACTACCAAAATATGGCGCCAAAGCCGGTCAACTGGCTCGAGCATTGAGCCATTTAACCCACTATCAGGTCTGGATTGACGATGATATCCCGCTTACTGCAGGGCTGGAGCCTTACAGCCTGGTGTATGTGGTCGAACAAGGGGCCTTCGATTTTACAGAAATTGATGGCGAGGCCATGCAGGCGCACATACAAGCCGGCGGTACGCTCTTTATCGAAAGTTATGCAGATGAGTCGGCTTTGCTGGAATTTTTGACGTCTCAACAGTTTACCCTGACAGAACAATTACCGGATGATTTGTTAGTGACACCCTTTCTGTTTGGCGAGCCACCGCCCGGTTTCAACATGCGCAGCGGCATCTTCCAGGTAGGCGAGGGTGTGATTTTCAGCACCCTTGATTACGGTCACCTCTGGCAAAGAACCCCAGATAATGCTCCCACCCGTTCGCGCGAAGCCATTCGGGCAGCCGTGGAGTGGGCCGCAAATCTGGTTACATTTGCCGTGCAGCACCGCCACCAATTCCAGGCTTAGAGTCATCCCAGGAGGCCGGGTATGAGCCAGCTTATGAAGATAGACCGGGTAGAAATGCTTGACAAAACAGGACAGCGGCGGGTGTATCCCGAGCAAAAAAACACTCTGTATATTAGCTGCCTTGGTGTTAATGAGATTACGATTGAGGAAATAGTGCCAGTTGAATCGGACAAAAAAGAGTGGTGTGTCCAGGTAATTGCCCATTCTAATCATTGTATATTGACCAATTTTTACCCTAAGGACGAGCCAATTCATTTTCAATTGGGCGATCTGGCGGAGGCTGGGCGGTCCAAGTTTGGCTATCTCCAAACCAAGCAAGCTTCTTACGGTGAAAAAGTTACCCTCAATGAGTTGACCTTCATCTTTCACCGCAAACGCGGAGCCAAATCTATTGAAGTTGACTTTTCGTTGGATGCGCCCGAACTGACTGCGGCTCATTCAAAGTACGAACCGTTGGAAGGAACAATTATTTTACGCAATAAGGGAAATAAAACGAGCGCACAGTTTCACCTTGCGGTGAACATTGAAGGTATCAGAAGCGATGCTTATCGGGTTGACTCGCCTGATCCTAAACTCATTAATCTGCGGCAACAAAAAATAAAATTTCGTCTTGGCCATCCTCCACAGCAGCCGCTTCCACCAGATTCATATTTAATTGAAGTTACAGCTAAAGCCGACGAATACCCGGATGAAATGGCGGCAGATTTTCAGGAGGTTTATGTCCAGGCTTTTCACGATTTTGACCTGCATTTTGAAAACGACTCGCCCTGTTTATAGATTTATTCATTCATCATGGCTTTTAATTTTTATCACCCTTCAAAAAAAGCTTACCTGTTTGCCAGTATTTTACTGACAGTGGTGCTATCTGTCAGCTTACAGGTCGTTGGGTATGCTCAAACTGATAAGATTTTATTAGTCAAGATTACGCATGTAGAGATACGAGACCAAGCGCCTCAAGCAACGGCTTTTGTAACGGTATTAGACAGCGCCGGCTTGCCGGTGGTTGGGCTAAACCCAACCAATTTTAGACTTGTAGAAAATGAACAGGCTATCGCCGGTGGACCCGTTGCGGTTGAAATCGACACCACCCAGCCGCTAGAGTTGGTTCTGGCCCTGGATTTGAGTGTCCATCAGGCTGGCGACCTGAACAAGGTCAAGGAAGCGGCTCAGATTTTTCTTGATGCTCTGGGACCACAAGATAAGGTCACACTGATCACCTTCGACAACGAAGTGTCTACTCGTCTCCAAGCAGCCAGCCCTGAGGCGGTGAAACCAGAGATTGCGCAACTGCCCGAGGTGGTAAATGGCAGAACAGCCTTTTTTCAAGCCGTTCAGCAGGCTGTGCAGTCACTTACCCCTGCCGGCCCGACTCGCCAAACTGTTATTGTTATCACTAACAAAGGAAATAACATTGAGGACGCCAGCGCCAACGCCGCCCGACAAGCGGTTTTCAATGAATTTAACCGGATTCCAATTCAGGTGATCAGTTTTGGTAATCGAGCCAAACTGGATCAACTATCAACCGAAGTAGCCGCTGCTCCTGGAGTCCAGGTGCAACACGTGCCAAATCCCAACAGTTTGCCAGTTGTTTTGCAGCAGTTAGCCGCTTTGCTCCGCTTGAGTTACAAGGTTTCCTTTCAACCTCCAGCCGGGGAACAAGCCACGCGAGTATTAACCGTAAAAGTAGAAGCTCCTCAGGGTACCGGCGGTGACCAATCAGATCCTTATCAGGTTCGCCCCTTCACTCCAAGTCTGACTCTTGGGAATGTGCCAAGTATACGGGTAGGCGAAACGTTGGTGGTTACTGCCGCTGTAGTGATGCCATCCTCACCAGTAACCCTCACTTATCAAATTGGGCATATATTTTCAACGACCATGACAGCGCCACCTTATGCCCTCATCTGGTCTACGATTGGCGTCCCTCCGGCTACTTATACCCTGACCGCAATGGCCCGTAGTTCTCCAAATTATAGCGCTTCAGATAAGGTCGAGTTTAAGGTAATGCCCGGAGTCACCTTTATCCCGGAGGCTAAAGTTTATTGGCCGGACAACATTCTCCTGGAAGCTAAAGTTGACCCCAATACCCCATTAGCTTCAACGGTAGAATTCTGGAGAGAAGTAAACGGGCAAGAAGAAAAAATCGGCGAAGAGAATTCTCGTCCTTATCAATTAGAGTTTAATCGCCAGAGTAAGGGCTACCCAGAAAAGATACAAGAGGGAGAGAATTTGATCGTAGTGGTTAAAGCCCGGGTAAAAGATGCAACCGGTACGGTATTAGCCGAAGAGAGATTTGCTATCCATTTTATGCTGCGTCCCGAGTCATTTCGCTGGTGGGAAGCAGGGAGTGGGGTACTGCTGATGCTTCTGGCTAATTTTTTGGTACTACCTTTATTGATGATCGTATGGGTCGAGAACCGCCGGCAGAAATGGTCCCAACTGCTCAAAACCGGGAGCCTCAGCCTGAGAAATCTGGGTAATTTAGCCACCGAATTTGAATTAACGGCCAAAGCAACTGCGCCATCCCCAGCGCTTCTGTTTCAATTCAGCGAAATCATCCCTGCCGTTGCTGCTTCGGCTAAAAACCCCTCTCCTGAAACTGGGCTTGGTAAACAACGGGGAGCAGCTAAAGGAGTGGGGACGGGTGTCGTTTTCACCTATTCCACTTCCCCCGAAAAAAAACAGTCCTGGTCCGCCCGCTCAAGCGGCGGGTTCTCCGGCAAGTCCAGCGCGGCGGCCGGGGACCGAGGTGGCTGCTTTAACCTGATTGTAGAACTGGTTGAAGCCTTAAGCGCTATTCCCCTGGTAGGGCAGCCGTTCCGTGCTTTGGCCGGCCAAATGCGCCAAGCTCAGGCCGAGACTGGTCGTCTCCAACGTTGGCCGCAGCAAGTGATGGCCCCGGTCGCCAATCTGGTTAAGCGGGTCAGGAGCGCTTTTGGGATCGTGGCGGTCCAAACACCCCTGCCGGTCACTCATCCGGCCGGATTGGCCCCGGCACCGCTCTCAGATGATCTACTGCCGGCGCCGGTGTCCAGCCAGAGCAAAACCAGGTTGCTGTCGCAATCCGCTTTGCGTCCCAGAGTATCCGACTGGGCTGCGAGTCCCACCTTTATCACCTCACTGGTAGCGCCCGGCAAAACTGTGAATCTTAAACTTTTTATCCAACCCGACAACGTTCGACGCCAGGCGGGCTGCTATTATTTTGAGCTAACCTGTAGACCGACTAATCCAGAACCAGGTGAAATTAATCCGAAATCCATTGAGCAAGCGGTACAATTAGGCAATGTCTCGTGGTGGTATGGGTTCTTTTGGTTGATAATCCCCATGCTGGTAATTGATGTAGGGTACATCGTGCTCCTCCTTTCACTGTCCGGGCAACCTTAAGACCACTAATCTGAAATTACACGACCGGCTCCTTGTCGCAGTGTTGAGACGATAGAGTAGGAGTGACAACATTGGTCCAGGCAATTTTGCAAATCATTGATCCACGTGGCCAGCTTGAGATCTATCAAATTGAGCTAGGCCATACCATTTATATTGGCAAAGACGCCAGTTATAACGACATTCCGATTGATGGCCCCAATATTGCCATTCATCATCTGGTTTTGGATTTTCGCCAGATTCCCTGTCGAGTCATGAGCCTCAGCCATCTGGGCACACCCACTCTCAACGGCCATCATTTAACTCCGAATATCCACCACGATATTAGTGATGCCGCGGTGATCCGCCTGGCCAACTATCAGCTTCGATTGTTATTGAGTACGCCTCTGATGCAACACCCGCCCACTACACGGCCTGAACTAAGCCATAATGACCGCTTGCTCGTTCCTGCCAGTCCTCAGTTACCTCAATCCCTTGATTATTTTGAGGTAAAATTTCCTGATTACCCAGATACCTATCCGGCTTTAGAAGTTATACCCGGTCAAGCCAAAGTAAAACTCCGGGTGAATATCACTAATAGGGGACGCTATCCAGCCGATTTTACCGTGAAGATCAGTGATGATATTCCCCACGAGTGGTACGAGTCACCCGGGTCCTGCGGTCTCAATCCGGGGGATACTAAAACTGTCACCCTTACTTTTAAAGCAGATAAGCAGCCCGATTACACGGCCGGTCCGCACCATTTTTGGCTCCAGGTAAAATCTTCTGAATTTCCCCCTGACAATCGTGTTCGCAACTATGAAGCGACTTTGACCATTAAGCCTTATTATGAAATTATCGTAGGCAAAGTACAGCCAACCCAACGGGCTATCTCATGGTTTAGGGGACAGGGTAAATTCAAACTAACGATCGAAAATAGGGGTAATGCCACAGCACGATTTCAACTCGAAGGGCATGATACTGAAAATGGTTGTCACTATGAGTTCAAGAGGTTGGATCGGTCAAAATTAATTACTCTGGATTTACCTGGGCAAGTAGCTTCTGGAGATAAAGCTGAGATAGCTGTTTGGATTAAACCGTTCACTTATTCTTTATTGTGGCGCTCGCGCAGCTATACATTTACCACTCTCATCACCCCGCTGGAGGAACAGCAGGCTCAGAAGACGCTCTCTGGACGACTCATTCAAAAGCCGCTGATAGGACCGCTGACCCTCTGTTTGTTAGCCTGCCTCTTATTGTTTGCGTGTGCTGCTTTTATTTTTGACCCGGCTCATTACATTCTTCGCTTCACCGTCAACCGTGCTGTTAACACTGTTGGGGCCAAAGCCGGGGAAGAACTGGCCGTGGAATGGTGGACTTCGCCGCTAGTGACCAGTATCCGCCTGCAGCCGGGTAATGAGCTTATTGTAGGCGAAGCAATAGGCCGGCGGATCATGAATCCTAATAGCAGCACAACTGCCTATTCCCTTGAGGCTGAAAGTTTTGCTTCGGTGTTGTTGCCTGAACTGCGGGCTACACGAGTGGTTTCTGTCGCCATTACCCCGATGATCCCCAGAATAAATGATTTCTCGGTTAGCAACCATAATATTGTCGAAGGTGAGGCTGTAACTCTGATTTCAAAGGTAGAGAACGCCGAAGAAGTTTATGTGACGGTCAACGGCACGCCCGAACCACCCTTCGCCACCGCCGAACACGCCGACCGGAGGATAGAGGTATTACCCTCTGGAAATACCGTTTATGGGTTGGTAGCCCGCCACGGTGAGGTGGCGATCACAGCCGAGACTACAGTGGTAGTAGCGACGCCAACTCCAACCCCAACCTCTACCCCCATGGCAGAACTGTTCGAAACCAGCGGTGACCAGGTTATGGCCGGCGAGCCGGTCACTTTCAAGTGGGCTGTTTCGGGCAATGATAAAGTTGTGCTCGACCCGTTGGGGGAATTGCCGTCGAGCGGTTCTATCTCTGTCTGGCCCCAAGAAACCACACGCTACACCCTCCAAAGCGTCAACGCGCAGGGCACGGCCACCATCCTGGGCATGAAAGAGGTAGTCGTCAATAATCCCACCAGCACCCCAACCGCCACCGCCACCCCGGCTGCGCCAAAAATTGTTGAGTTCAAAGCTTCCGAAGATGAGATGAGTTTGGGTGAGGGAGAGACTGAGGTCATTACATTATATTGGACGGTTGAGGGCCAGACAACGGATATTCAACTGCTCAACAAGCACGGTGTGGCGCTTCAAACGAACCTACCAGCCGTTTCACAGACCGAAGTATTGGTAAGCGACACCGACAACCAGTTCATCCTGGCTGTCTACAATGGCAATCAACAGTTCAGCCAGAGTGTTTTTATTCAAGCTGAACCGTTCATTTCATACTTCACCGCTACGGTTTATAGCGACGATGACTTGATCAAAATTTGTTCAACTTCGGAAGAGGATGATGATGAGGTATGTGATGTTAGTAATGAAGAAGCCGCAATTAAAATTATTTTTGAATGGGAGATAAGAAATGCCGACAAGGTCGATTTGATCATAGATGATGGGGATAAACAAAGTTACGGCCAAGGACTCAAGGATGATTTCGTTAAAGATAACGTGCGGAGTGCAAAATACACCTTGATAGCTAAGAATGATGTGGGCGAGATTAAGCGCAGAATTAGGATAAAAGGTAATGATTAGGTCAGTCTCTGGGATTTCATTATCAGTGAAAGGGTTATTTGACCGGAAACTAGCTCAATTACGCTTGGCTAATTTTTTAGGGGCCTGTTTAGTTTTATTTCTGCCCGCCTGTACCGACGGGTCCGATCTGGTTCCTGACTATCTTTTTCCCGAACGCCCGACTACGGCGACCATGGTGGTCATCCAGTTTGACCTGCAAAGTGGCCCGTTAGCCGGCCTCACTCCAACCCGCGCCGTCGTGGAATTACCCCTCTTTCCCGTAACCGCCACCCCCACCCCGGCCGCTACCTTAACCCCACTTCCCTCACCAACGGCGGTTTCTTTGACCACACCAGCTAGCCTACCCAGCACAGCCGCAGATGACCTGATCCCCCCAGCTTCGTCCTCTAGCATTGGGCAACCGGCCCAAACCCCCATTCCCGCCCAACCCTCACGCGGCGCCATCTACAATGGGCCGCTTTCGGCTCAGTTGGCCCTGCTCGACCCCCAGCCTGGTTTTAACTTGCCGGCCAAGCTCAACCAATTGGAATTTAAGTGGCAGTGGCACGGCCCAGAAGTGCGGCCCTGCCATCTGGACGATAACTTTGGCTTCGAGTTGAGACTTTGGCCCGACCTGAGCAATCCTTATTTACCGGCAGCGCAGCGAGGCAATATTCAACCTCTGGGCGCGTTTGACGCTCTGGCCGAACAGGCCAAAATCACCGACTCGTGCGACCCTGAAACCGGAACGCGCCGTTACCTCCTGACCAATCTCAACAGCGCCCCCGGCGTCGCCCTGGCTGGCGGAGCCGGCCAATTTTTGTGGGATGTGGCTTATGTCCAACTAAAACCCTACTACACGGTCCTGGCCGTCTCCGTGCCCAACGACTTTTTTATCCCGGTCACAACACCGCCTGTGCCTACCGTTACCCCCACATCCTTGTATATTCTAACGCCCGCTCCAAAACCGGCCGGGCGGATTATCTTGTTGAAACCGGAGCACGGCTCTGTCTTCCCGGTTAATGCCGGCCCAGTCGAATTTGTCTGGCAGTGGGAGAGTCAAAACCAGGCGCCATGTGGCCTAACTGCCGCCGGTTACGGCTTTGAACTACACCTTTGGTCTACCCAACCTGGCTTTGTCCCCCTGGGGGTCATGGATGTAGTAGCCGACCAGCGACTCATCTTGTGCGACCCGGCAGACGGGACCTATCATTATCATCTGCCCGATCTTAAACTGGCCCCCGGTATCAAAGCTACCTACGTGGGTGAATTGCGGTGGGACGGCCAATTTCAATGGAATGTCGCCCTGGTCAGCCTCAGCCCCTATCTACCTCCCGAATCGGCCTCGCCGCCGGCGCAGTTTGAGATTTCACTCAGCAGTTATTCTGGAGCCATTGACCGCCTGGGGCGAGAGCTGCGTTGCAGCGAGATCCCCTCGTGGCCGGAGGCGCAGGCCATCTTCCTGGCGGCTGGGTCGGAGCAAGACCCCTCAGGCCTGGACCCGGACGGTAATAAAATCGCTTGTGATGAGCTGCGGCGGTAGCTATTTATGGAAAACACCCGGTTCAATAATCCCGAATTCAGTTATCGGCTGGCCACCTGGATGTTTCTCGTTGGCCTGACTATTCTCCTGGGGATCATTGCCGCCAGCTGGTGGACCACGCCGGCCCCGGTTTGTTTTTGGCGTTGCGCTCAAGAAGATCTATCACAACGGGATTTTTATGGAAAGACCCTGTTTCTGGTTAATTTGAGCAGGGCCGATCTACGTAACGCGGACCTGCGCCAGGCCAAACTTTATTGGGTTGATTTGAGCGGGGCCAACTTACGCCAGGCAAACTTGATGAGTGTTACGTTACATTCGGTTAACCTGAGCGGGGCTGATTTAACCGGGACGACTCTTGTCAGGCTCGACTTGCGCTCTACCCAACTTGATGAGGCCAGGCTGAATCAAGCCTATTTGACGGAGGCCGACTTGAGCGGAGTTAATTTATATAAAGCTCAATTGGAGCAAAGCAATCTCCAGCAAACTAACTTAAACGGTGCAAACTTGACAGGGGCCAATCTGAAGGGCGCTAATTTGCGTGATACCCTTATGGATCAGACAACTCTTATAGACGACAAATGGCACAAGGTGTGGTGCCTGGTCAACCCGTCAAATCCTCTTTGCCAGTCAGAGGATTTAAAGAATTTAAGTGGTCTCGATTTAAGTGGTGCCAATCTGCAAGGCGCTAATTTGTCAGAGGCCGATTTACGTTTCACCAATCTAAATGGGGCCAACCTGAGCGGCTCTGATCTCAATAAGGTTGATCTGCTTGGGGTGGAGATAGATGAAGATACTCAGTTGGATCAGAAATGGCTCCTGGCCTGGAAATTGCGTAACCGCCCCGACCTGGTTGGTCCGGCAGACCTGAGCGGCCTGGATTTAAGTCAGGCCAATTTAGAGGGGGCAATATTGAGCGACGACCTGGATTTATCCGGCTTTAATCTAGCAGAAACTAACCTGTGTGGGGTTGACTTAACAGGAATTAACCTAAATCTGGCTAAGCTTCACCGCTCGCAAATAAATGATGCGACTCAACTGGACAAAAAATGGCAAATCGTTTGGACTTTAATTAATCAAAAACAGCTTAGTCCAACCGATCTAAGCCACGAAGATTTGAGCCATGCTAACCTAACCAACGCTGACCTAAGCGGTCTCACTTTGACCGGAGTCCAGCTAATCCAGGCTGACTTGCGTGGAGCTAATCTGACCGGAGCAAGATTAGATGGGGCTAAATTGAATGGGGCTAAATTACAGCGGGCCAACCTGACCCATGCGGATTTGACTGGAGCGGATTTGACTGACGCCGACCTGACCGGAAGTATTTTAACTGGCGTTATTCTCAATGGAGTTATTTCACACCCAGACGAAGAATCCCCTGCCTCCCTGAACGAAGCCGCCCCGGCGCAAAACCCTACCCAAAAAGAAGAATGGGTTGCCCGTATAAAAGCCGGTGAGGCGGCAGGCCAGGACTTAAGCGGGGTTGACCTGAGCGGCACACCACTGGCTGGGGTTAATTTGAGTAACACCAACCTGAATGACGCTAACCTCAACGGGGCCGACTTAACCGGGGCGAACTTACAAGGTGCGACGCTGACCGGCAGTCATCTCGACAACGCCAACCTCAGTGGGGCCAACTTGAGTGGAGCTAACCTGGCGGGGGCCGAGTTGCGGGCCGCCACCCTGATCGGGGTCAGGATGGGGAGAGCAAATCTCAACGGTTCCCTCTTGAACCAGGCCCGCCTCAATGGGGCCGAGCTGAGTGAGGCAATCGTAACCGGCGCGAATTTGACCGAGACAACCCTGAGCCAGGCCAATTTGAGTCAAGCGGATTTAACCGGGGCCAACTTGCATAAAGCTAACTTGAGCAGCGCCGTGCTGATCGAAGCTCAACTCACCGGGGCCGACTTGAGCGAGGCTAATCTGTCCGGGACCGATTTGACCCAGGCCAATATGCGGGGGGCTAATCTAACCAGGGCCAATTTGAGCGGGGCTAATTTGGCCGCAATTATCCCCACCACCGGCATCAACTTGCATGAGGCCATCATGCCCGATGGAACAATTCATGAGTAGGCAGTCCCGTACTATCTGGCTGGCCGTGCTGGTCATGACCCTGGGTCTGAACGCTTGTGTTGCGGCCAAGGCCAAAACCCTGAGCACGCCCACCCTGACCCCAACGCTCCGGGCAACCGTCACCACTATTCCATTGCCGACCCCGACTCCCACGCTCGCCGTCCCGGCCTCCGCCTGCCCGCTGCCCGACCTGCCGGAAGGGCTTCATCTCTCAGCCAGCGGCAGCTATACCCAAACCGAAGTCGAAGCGGCAGGGCCGATGCTCTGCCGCATTGAGCGTAACACCTGCCCCTTCTATCAATTGGTAGGCAACCTGGACTCCACTATTGTATTTAAACATGAAGAAGAACCACCTTTTGACGAGGAGGATATTTTGGTCCATCCGGCCGCATTGCTGCCTTTGAGCCGGCTGAATGAGCTGGTTCAGACTGAGTGGAACCGCGCTTATCATCTACGCCTGACCGATGCCTACGACTCGCTCCTGGAACATGATCTCGGCCAGACCGACCTGACGCGCAAATATTCCCTCCATTTTGAGGGCCGGGCGTTGGACCTGACTACCTGGCCGATTGATCCTAGCCGCTACGGGCGTCTTTGCGCCCTGGCCCACTGCGCCGGCTTTGCCTGGGTCCATCATGAGGGCGACCATTGTCATGTTGCCGTGAACGCGCCCAGTTTGTGCCTGCGCTGCGCTAACTAAATTTAGACAGTGAGTTGATTAATATGGCAACAAAGCTAACCCCACCCCATCTGGACCACTCCTTTGAGCCTTCGCCTGACCCCAGCCTCGTCCACCTGCAACTGGAACTGGCCCGGATTGATATTTTGATCCGCCGGGAAGTGCGGCGCTGGCAACTGGCCAACCAATCCCCCACCGATTCCTTTCGCGGTTTTTATGTTTCGCACGAGGATGCCGATGCCTTGCTCAATCGCGCCTTGTGGACCAGTTGGGGCCAAACGGCAACGCTGCCGCCGGCCGAGGCGGAACAATTCAACCTGGCCCTGGCTGAGGCCGCAGGCCAGGCTGGGGCCTGGGTCGAAACAGCTCAACAGCAGGGCCGCCGCCTGCGCCTGGTTCACCTGGTTGACGCCTTTGGCCTGACCCGCTTTGAGCTGGATGCCCTGCTCATCTGTCTGGCCCCCGCCCTCGACCTGCGCTACGAGCAGCTCTACGGCTATCTGCAAGATCACGTGGCTCGCAAGCGGCCGGGGGTCAACCTGATCCTGAATCTACTGGCCGACCCTGGCCCACAGCGGCTACCCTTATTGTCGCATTTCAGCGCCGAGGCCCCCCTGATCAAACATCGCTTGCTCAAACTGGTGGCCGAGCCGGGCCAGCTCGAACCGCCCTGGTTGAGCCAAAGCCTGGCGGTTGATCCCACCCTGGTCGCCTGGCTGGGGGGCGATTACCGCCCTCAGCCCGATTTTGGCCTGTTCGCGGCCTTGATCCCCGCCCAGGCCGATGCCATTGTCCCCCTGCTGACTGAAGAGACCCGGCAGGCCCTGGCCGATCTCAGCCTCAAGCCGATCTGGGTCTTTTACGGGCCGGATCGCGGCGCGCAGGAAGCGGCGGCCCACCTTGTGGCGGCTCAAGCCCAGCGCCCACTGCTGCGGGTTGACCTGGCCGGTCTGATCGCCGACAAATTTACCCCGGCTCAGGCTCTCAACCTGGCTCTGCGTGACGCCCGCCTGATGGGGGCGATCCCGGCCCTGTTTGGCTGGGACAGTTGCCGGGACCCGGACAGTTACAAGCCCCCGGCCCACCTGCTGGCCGAGGTCTGCGCTTACCCCGATCTCATCATTTTGGCCGGTCAACGCGCCTGGCCGGACGACGGCGGGCCGCGAGCGCGTCCTCTCTTCTGGCGCGAGTTTCCCTTCCCAACTCACAGCCAACGCCAAGAGCTATGGTGCTATTTTTTGCCTTCCACCGCGGCAGACGGCTTAGACAGCGCCCCCCTGGCCGATCAATTTGTCCTGACCACCGACCAGATTCAGGCGGCCGTAACCTCGGCTTGCGATGCAGCCAGCCAGCGCCGCTCGCCGCTCGCTCTGGCCGATCTTGCCGCCGCCGCCCGCGCCCAGTCTGGCCGTCGCCTGGGGGCGTTAGCCCAAAAAATTATCCCGCGCTTTGTCTGGACCGACCTGATCCTGCCCGACGATCAAATTACCCTGCTGCGCGAGATCGTCCAAATGATCCAGGGCCGAGCCACGGTGCTGGAAAGTTGGCAGGTGGGCCGCAAGCTGGCGGCCAGCCAGGGGGTGACCATGCTCTTTGCCGGGCCGCCGGGCACCGGCAAAACTATGGCCGCCGAGGTTATAGCCGGGGAGGTGGGCTTAGACCTGTACAAGATTGATCTGTCCAGCCTGGTCAGTAAATACATCGGCGAAACCGAGAAAAACCTGGAGCGCATCTTCAGCGAAGCCGAGCACAGCAACGCCATCCTCTTTTTTGACGAAGCCGACGCCCTGTTTGGCAAACGCTCCGAGGTGCGCGACTCCCACGACCGCTACGCCAATATCGAGATCAGCTACCTTTTGCAGCGCATGGAAGCTTACGACGGCGTGACCATTCTGGCCACCAACTTGCGGGCCAACCTGGACGAGGCTTTTACCCGCCGCCTCCATTTTGCTGTCAACTTTCCCTTCCCCGACGAAGCCGACCGCCGCCGCATCTGGCAGGCCCTCTTTCCGGCCACACTGCCGCGCCACCCGGAGGTGGACCTGGAGGCGCTGGCAAGCAATTTCAAGCTGGCCGGGGGCAACATTCGTAACATCATCGTTAATGCCGCCTATCTGGCCGCCGCCGACGGCAACCAGGTCACGATGGCTCACCTGCGCCATAGCGCCCGCCGCGAGCTGCAAAAGATGGGCAAAATCGTCAAAGAGAGCGAGGGGGAGCCGAAGCATGGCTGATTTCGTCATCAAAACCGGCGATTTATTGATCCTGGCTCCTCTCGGCCTGCCGTTGGAACCGCCGCCCCCACCCAAACCGCTGCCGCCTCCGGCCCCGCCGCCGCCTCCGCCGTCCATCGCCACGGTGCTGCTGCCGCCTTTCCCCATCATCGGCTTTCTGCCCACGACGATTAATTATGCCAGGCTCTGCGTCCAGGGCGACGAAGCCAAAATCCCGGTTATTCAAGCCCCCGTGCCGTATGCTTCTATCACCTACCCGGTGCCCGGCACGGGCCGGCTGACCATCACCTTAAATTCCGACCAAATCGCCCAAATTGCCCGCTGCGGCGGCCAGCCGGTCATCCTCAAAGGGACCACATTCCAGGTTAAGCTCCAGGTCATCACCCCGGCCCTCTTCCCCCCGCCCCCCGCCCCGCCGCTCTATCCGGACAGTATAACCACTTACACTGGCACGGGTGCATTTCAGACGACAAATTCTACGATTAGGGGAGAATAAAAAATGCCTCAAAATCGTCCTAAAAACACCTCCACCCCGGCCCACCGGCGCGATCCATCACAAAGCGAAAAGGCTAATAGACCAGAACAGGTCACTCAGCCCGACTCCCTGGATGCGGACTTGCTCTATGGGCCGGCGGGTCTCTTTGGTCAGGGTAGGCTGGAGCATCGGGCTGCTCAACTTAGTGATCCTCGGTTGGCGGAGGGTGAGCGACACGCGCTGGCGGAGGAAATCGGGCTGGTGCAGGGGAATCTGCATTTGCAGAGGGTAATTGAGTCGCTCGAAACTAGACAAAATCATACTAAACATCTCCCAAGTAAAAGCAAGAATAGAGCCGAGAGTCAAAACATAATACATGTTCGTAAATCACCAAAACTACAATCAATTAAATCTAACATTATTATGCGTCACCCTGCTGAAAGAATTTTACTGCGAGCAGGTAGATGGCTCTTAAAAAGAACAACTAACACTGTAACGCGACACATTGCAAATCATACCCGCCGAATTGCAGGAAAAGCTTTGCACACCATATTTCGAAACCCCAGACGAATCCATCATTTAATTAGTCGAACTGTTCGTGAAGCTATGGGAATAGCGAGAACTGCTACAGCGCATAGCGCTCAACTGCTTGAACAGGGTGGAATCCAAATTTTGCGTCAAGTTACAAGAACGCCTGGAAAATTTAGAGTTGTCGTATTAAAGCAGTTTGATCGAGCAATTGGGGTCAATGGAGAGACAGTTCTCAAAATAGTTATAGATATGTCCGGGAGAGTAGTAACTGCTTATCCTGTCGAAAGGTTACTGGCACTTGGAGTTACTGCAGTTAGTGTGAATATTTTTGATGAAAATACTGCCAGAGCATCAGAGAGAATTCGTTCTCGTGCGAGGGAAGAATTTGCGGAGGAAGAGGAGCGTCCTATAGATTGGATAGGTGAATTAATTGACCTACTCAATCCCCTTTCGATAGATTATCTTAACCAGGCCCATTGTGCGGCCTGGGAGTAGGTAGCATGAATACCTCCTGGGAGTAAAATGGGAGATGTCAGTCAAACCCATTTTTTTACTCACAGGAGGTATTTCATGTTAAAAGAGATCGAAACTTTCGTCAATTGGTTGCGCCGACGCAACCCCCAGGCCCGCACCTGGCGGGATTACCGTTCCGACCTCATGCAATTTGCCGAGGTCGTCGGCGATCACCCGCCCGGCGCTGTCACTTTCCACGATGTGGACCGGTTTGTGCTCCAGCAGGCCGGGCGCGGCTTCAAACCAGCCACGATCAATCGTCGTCTGGCAGCTATCTTGTCGTTGTACACGTTTCTGTCGGATGATGACCCCACCTTGATCTGCCCGGTGTTACCCCACCGGCACGGTTTGAAAGAACCGCAGCGCCTGCCCCGGCCCGTTCAGCCCGAAATCCTGCGCCAATACTTTGCGGTCATCGAAGACAAGCGCGACATGGCCATGTTTCTGTTGATGTTAAGGTGCGGGTTAAGAATTTCAGAGGTGGCCCAGTTACAACTGGTGGACCTGTACTTGAATGAACCGCTGCCCCGCCTGGTGGCCAACGGCAAAGGCAGCAAGGAACGGTCGATCGTCATTATGCCTGCAAAACCAGTCATAATTAGCGAGACTAAACGTGAGGTAATCAGGTTGTATGTCTTACGAGGCATCGACTCTTGAAACTTATTCCCAGCGCGCATAATCTGCTCCTTTAATTTCGTTTGAGTTAATCGCTTTTACTGGCGCTACTATATTGTCAATAAATTCCCCATGAACGTAGACGGTTATCCCAATCTTCATGATCTTTTCCGATTATTCCTCCTAGCGAGTCAAGAGTCGAGTTACGAGCATTTCCGACTGACTGCCAAAAAGACTGACCTTCAATCATGTTGTTTACGGTGTTTTGTGTCACCATTAGATCAAAGGTTAAGAAAGCAAGTCCTGTCCCTACAGCGATTACTACAGGTGTAGCTGGTGTCCCGGCGGCTGTGTAATATGTTACGATACCTGCTGCTGCTTCTCCAATTCCGTAGCTAGCCACTGTAAAACCAGCATTCGTAAGAAGTTCATACCCGGCTTGTTGGCGGGTAAGCTGCCCTAGACGGGCGTAGCGATCTAAAATGTCATACGTGTTTATGATTGCTCCTAAGGCCAATATACCTTTAGACAGTTTAGCCGCCCGACCGGCTGAGAGTGTAGGGACTAAGCGTCTTCCTGCACCTGGATATACTTCCGTGCTACCACTCCCCAAAAGGAAACGGGGGCGGGATGACATAAACCATCGTTCGGCATATGATATTTCAGGGCTTAGACCGCCAGTTATTCTTACTGAGCTACCTGTATAATATTGCTCAACCACACCTTGCGAGGCCGCAAAAACTGGCCAGGCAGTAAGCTGTGTTATACGATTAATCCAATCAATGGGACCTGAAAATAAACGTTCATCTTCTGGTGCCGTATCGCAATTTGGGCAATGCCCCGACGGATCGACCAGATTGACAGGATTATTATAAACATACGAATAACGATTCAGGCTTGCCGGATTATATAGATCCGGTACAATACTATCAGGACTGATAAACTGGTTAAGATAATGCTGGTAGTATCGCTGGTGAGAGTGAATTATCTTTGGAAATTGATCAAATTATTCGAGAAACCACCAGAGATGTAATAAATGAGATAGAGGAAGTTGAGCAGATTTCTCTAAGCCAAGAGCAGAGGGATGCTATCCGTGATTTAGTTCAATCAGGAATTGGAACCGCCTTAGAGTTTGAGGAAACAGAGGATGAGTGAAATGATTGGATAAACAAGATGCTATCCCAAGTTTTCATAAACTCTTAAGGAAGAAGAATCATGCCAAATAAAAGTCATATTTCAGAAAATAAAGCCAATAAAAAACATAAACTCAAAAACTCACCGACGCTTGCGCCTAAACAGAGCAGCGAACCCTTCCCCACTCCAACCACAGCCAGCGACCAGCCCAACCTCCAAGCTCAAGCAGCCAGCTTGAGTGACCCCCGCATTCCGCTGCTCCAACGGCAAATGATGGCCGATCAAATAGGGGAGGCGCATGGAAATCTACATTTACAGCGGGTGGTTGAGTCACCGGCATCAGCGCAGCGAAGCCAACCTCCCCAGCAAGAAGATGGGTTTACGCAAGAGGATTTAAAGCCAGGAGATATTCTGCTCCAGGTGAAAACCGTATTAGAAGCTGACTGGACTCAGAGGGCTATTATGTACGGTCAGTTTAGGGAGAACTTAGGGCGCAGTATGATGGGAATGACGGATGGAGTGGCCCCAGGATCGCCCTTGAGCGTTCACGCTGCCATGTACATTGGAGATGGCAAGATTGCTGAAGCTGTCGCGCCTCGCGCTCATATTGTACCCATCCCCCCTCGGGAAACGTACCGGGTATATCGCTGCACTCATGAAACGCTGGCGCAAGCGGCGGCAGAGGTCATCAAAAAGTGGGCCACCAATACCCAAATAGAATTTGACCATGTCGGTGCGGCTCGTTCTATCGCCAAATTTGCCTATGTGGATAATGAGGTCAGGGACAGAATGCGTCTCTATGCCAGGCATGCTAACACAATTGGCGGGCCATTTGAGACCGAAGGGGGTGAAACCGAACCTATTGATATGTTTTGCTCCAAGCTGGTTATTGCCTCCTACCAGGCCGCGGCGGTCAATCTAGCCGGGGGGCGGGTAGAAAATATTCCTGAAAGCCTCCAGGTGGACGATGAAGCAGTCTCACCCTATTACCTGGAGGAATTGATAAGGCGAGATATTATGGAAGCGCAGGAAAGAATGACCTCCTTATGGGAATTTATGGGTGAAATTGAAACTCGCCGTAGGAGGTAGTCTTATAGAAATCAATTAAAGGCCATACAACTGCTCTCGCTGGATAGCCATATCCAGCGGCTTAGGGCCAGGATTTGCGACTGCAAAGAGTCCTGGCTGAGCGAAATGTATGAACTGTAAGTGATTCGTCTATAAGACGTGTTGCGAAATAAGGATAAAACGACCGGCCAGGAAAAATCATATCATTGAGGAATTAGGCGGGCAGAAGGTGATAATTCCACAGGCCACAAGCGATCAATATAAATTTATCAGCCAAAACGAGCCCTTTGTTGCGATAGGCGTCAGTCAGGCAACGGAAACGCTTAACCCCGGCAATCGCGTGTTCAATACAGATGCGCAGGGCACTAATGACCCGGTTTTCGGCCTTTTGCTCGGGGGTCAAAGGATGATTTTTACTGCTTTTGGGTGGGATGACCACCCGTAGCTGGGGATAATCCTTGACGACACCCAAAAAGCCCAAGTCCACCCAGACGCCGACATCGTCTGGAATGACCTCGCCTAAACCCGCTTGCTTGAACCGAAAGTAATCTTGGCGGGCACCTGGTTTGGTCTGGCTCAGAAATAAAATACGTTTATGTTCATCGCTGACCATCAGGTTCTTGAGGGTATGGTCTTTGTGCTTGCCTGAAAAGTGTTCCTGTTGGGCTTTGGCTTGGTGGGGGCGTTGGATTGGCTGGTCGGTGCCATCGACAAAAACATCTTTGACTGCGGGAAAGCGCTGGATGAATTCTTCCAGGGAGCTAATCCGCCGTTCCGGCAGCACCCGTTGCCAGCCTAACCCGACCTCCAGCACCGCTAACAAGGCTTTGACCCAGCGTTGGGTTTGGGAGCGGTCAACGTCGTACAATAAACCAGCCAAATCAAAGGTCGGATAACATTTCAGGTACAACAGGATGAAGAATAACTTGTCCGTCGGGCTTTTTAAGGTATGCTGACGCCCGCCCCCGATGGCCCGTTTCCTTTCTTTCTTATCTTTCCCCTGAGCTTTCTGCAAGGCAGCGCTGAAGATGGGCAGCAAGCGTTGAAATTCGGCGACGGTCATGCCGGTGAGGGCTTTCATCAAGCGATCAGAGCGCAGGGCACGATTGATATTCAGCATCGGTTTTACCTATTGGTTCCTTATTTTTCTCATTTCTGGCTGACAATACCCTTTTTTTTGTTATTTCGCAACACGTCTATAAGTAAAAATGTATTGTTGCAACAAGGAGACAAGACATGACGATTGATAAACTTTTTCAAGCTAAAAAAAGTGGCGGCCACCCTAAACTCCCGTCTAATGAGGCCGAGACCCTCCCTTCTAAGCCCAATGAAATGATGGAAGGGTACGACCTGATGACCCTGCAAGACCAAGTCGGCAACCACATTGTCCAGGCCATGCTGGCCCAGCGCCGGGGAGATGACCCCTTTGAACTGGACGACGACACCGCCGGGCAGATCAACCGGGAGCGTTCGGGCGGGCAGCCGTTGGATGGCCAAGCCCGGGCCACGTTAGGGGGAGCGATGGACCAGGATTTCAGCGGGGTCAAGGTCCATACCTCGCCGGCGGCGGATCAACTCAGCCGGCAGTTGGGAGCTACTGCCTTCACCACCGGCCAGGATATTTTCTTCCGCCAGGGCGCGTACGCCCCGCAGTCAAGCAGTGGACAAGAGTTGCTGGCCCATGAACTGACCCATGTCGTCCAGCAAAGTTCGGGCGCTGTTGGTGGCAGCAATAGAGCGATGACCGTCAATGCGCCGGGGGATGGCTATGAGCAGGAAGCCGACGCCGTCGCCCAGGCGATTACCGCACCCGGTAGCGAGGCCCGGACCACGCAAATGATCGCCCGGCAAGCAAATGAGGAAGAAATCGACACGAAGCTGGTCTCTCGTCGAGTGGACGAAGATGAACTGCCAGAAGAGGGAGAACAATAATTTTTTTTCATGTTCAGTTTTAATAAGTGAGTTCGAAACCCTGTTTCAATAAGGTGACCACTATCCGATGGCTGCCGTCCGGTGATAATAAAAGAGAAAATTCCCTGGAAGTACCGGCTGGCAATCGCCATGGGAAAAAGTTACCAATTGGGCTAAGTGGTTTTTCAATTAAATTTCTTTAGATTGTCACTCAAACATTTATTCAAAGAACTTTTTTGAAAGACCACTTAGTGGTTTTTCAAAAAAGTTATTTGAATAGATGGAAATCCGAGGCATAATTCTCCAAACAAGGAGAAACAATGCCAAGAGAACGAATTACAATCAAGTTGCCTGAGCAGGACGAACAGATTCTGAAGCAATTTGTGAGCCAAGGTCAAAAAAATGCCAGAGAAATCAATCGTGCCCGCATTTTACTGCTGGCCAATGAAGGGCGGCCGGTCAAACAGATCGAACAGATCCTGGGTGTCAGTGCGGCCACGATTTGTAACGTGCGCAATACCTACAATCGGCAGGAGCATGACGATATTTTGGAGGTCATCAAAGATAAACCTCGCAGTGGTCGGCCGCTCAAGCTCGATAGTCGGGTCGCGGCCAACGTGAGCATGATTGCCTGCTCCCAACCCCCAGTTGGGGCGGCTCGCTGGACACTGCATCTAATCGTCGATAAACTGGTCAAATTGGAAGCAGGGGAGAGCATCTCCCATGAGAGTGTGCGCCAACTGTTAAAAAAAACCAACTCAAGCCCTGGTTAAGTGAACAATGGTGTATCGGTCAAATTACCGGCAGTTATCTGTGGCAGATGGAGGATGTCCTGCATCAATATCAGTTACCTTATGATCCCACTTGTCCGTTAATTTGTTTTGATGAACGGCCCTGCTTTCTAATTGGTGACGTGGGTTCGATCTTGCCGATGAGCCCGGGCAAAGTCAAACGATACCATTACGAATATGAAAAAAATGGCTCGTGCTGCGTCTTTTTGGCCTTTGAGCCCCACACTGGCTTTCGTTATGTTGAAGTCAGGACCAGACGCACTGCGGTGGATTATGCTGAATTCATGCAAAACCTGCTGGCTAAACACTATCCTCAGGTCAAGGCGATCCGGTTGGTGCAAGACAACTTGAATACCCACACGCCCGGCTCCTTTTATCAGGTCTTACCACCCAGCGCCGCCTTCGATCTGAGCCAGCGTTTTGAACTGCACTACACGCCACCAAAAGGCTCGTGGCTCAATATGGCTGAGATCGAGTTCGCTGCCCTGGCCAAACAATGTCTTGACCGGCGCATTCCTGATGTTGATACGCTCCAGCGTGAAGTTTTGGCCTGGACAGACCGCCGCAATTTCGACCGCAAAACGGTCAACTGGACTTTCTCTCAAGCTGATGCTCGAACCAAACTGCAACGTCATTATGTTAATATACAAAAATTTATTTGAAAAACCACTAAGCGTCCCAAAGGGAATACTCCATATCATAATCACACCCCGCTTTACTTGCTGGAATTTCAAAAATTTAATTTAGATTGACATAAACCAAACTCCTTAACTATTATAGGCTCTTTGAGTTTAGCATATGTATTAACGACGAAACTGAAAAAGATGATGAGGCAAAGAGAATAGTGGCTCAGCCTTCCTCACGCAGTAGCAGGACATCACAAGCCGCGTGATCGAGGACAAACCGGGCCGTATGTCCTACCGAAGCGGGACCTAGATGCGGATGTCCGGCCGCATCCTCCCGGGCCGAAATAACAATCAGAGAAATCCCGTTCTCTCGCGCTACCTCGACAATCACTTTCTCGACCTTACCCCGCCGCAATGCCGTCCCGGCGGTAAACCCCACCTCTTGAGCCGCAGCTAGGGCTTCTTGCAAAGCCACCTGCCCAGCCCCTTCTTCGGCGGCCTGGAAAGCAGCTTCACGCCTTGGTTCGTGGGCGGCCGATGGTGTAGCGGCCCACGCCAATGCTTTTCTAATTCGTGACGCGGCCCCTCGTCAATCACATGCAGCAGTAAGCACTCTGTCTCGCCACCCACAATTGCTGCCAGTCGCCGGATCAACTCCGGATGAGCCGGAGCCTGCTTGACATCCTTCGGATTTTTCCCTTCAACGCACGCTTTAAAATATATTGATGAAACTCCCGTCTGTTCTGGTTATGCAACTCCTCTGTAAAAATTGCGACCACCCGGCTCTGGATCGGCCCTGCGGATCCCTTAAACATAATCAGCCTGCAAAACCCCCTGTTTCTAGGGGTTGACCGTCGGGGTGATTGACCGTATCATACCTTTGAAAAATTCATCCAGCCACTTTACCTTCTCGATGACTCTCTGCGAGGGCATCGTATTTCCCCGCTTTCTGTCGGTCGAGTGTACCCTCCCGCCCCTCCTTCACGGAGGGTGCTGTATTCCCCACTCTGCCCACGCATTCAGAACGGTCCGTGGCCTCACCCACCTGAGTTGACTCACTCTCAACGGTCAAGGACTGATTTTCTATGCCAGGCAGAGTTTTCATTTTTCACCTCCTCCTTCGCAATTTGATTATTCTCAACTCAAACCTCGGCCGGTGTTACCCCGGCCTTTTAGATCAGGAAAAAGCTATAGCCCCACGTCTATCAACGTATTAAGCCATATGAGGACAATTCTGAATTTACATAATCAGGCAGGCAGCAGTGAGCTGTAACAACTCGAGTTTACGCGCGCGGCTGGCCTGCGCCACGGCGGGTATTGGCGCAGTTACCACCCAGGCGGCGAATACCATCGGGGCAATGACCGGCCGCGCCGCCCAGATTGCCGATACCACGGCCAACTCTGTGGGCAGGACCGTAGCCCCCCTGTCCAATCGGGTCCTGGCCGCCGTTGACCGCCCGGCCAGCCTGACCGCCACCGGCGCAATTGTAACCGCCACGGCCCTGGTCGGGGTTGGGGCACTGGTCCGGGTCAAGACCTTTCAGCACACGGTTGGCCCGGCTGAAGGAGCCATGCCGGGCGTCATGGCCGGGGTAGGGGTGGCCCTGCGCGAACCAGAAGAAATCCTGCAAAACGCCGCCCGGTTGAGCCGGCTCAAGCAGGGCTTGAACCGGGTGGCAGCGGTGCCGGCAGCCAGCCGCATGGCCGGCAGTCTGGCCGCCGACCTGTCCAAGACGGGCGAAGGCGAGCGGGCACTGGCCCAAACCCGGCGCACATTTCTCGGCGGAGACCGGAAACTCACGGTTGAATTCAGCGGCTCCCGGTTGACTCGTCTGCTGAACTGCTCTGACCGGCTGTTCAGTTCAAAAAGCGTCGTGTCCAGCGATGGCGACATGGTCAGCCTGGGCCGGCAGAGCTGGCATCGGGGCACGACAGTGGTCAAAACCCCGGAGGGCGAGCAGACGATCACCCACCTGAGCAGCCTGGCCCTGCCCGCGAGCAGTTTCTACTTCAATCGCCGCCTGGCGGATGAGGAAGTTGCCGGACTGGTGAGCGGCCAGCTCAAGGCCTACCGGCTGGCGGGTTACGTCGGGGGGATCAGCCCGGCTGAAAACCTGGCCCCGGCCTGGGCGCAGGCCAAGCGAGCAATGATCCTGACCCGATTACACTGGCCTGCTCCTGAAAAAGGCAAGCCAGGTCCAATCTGGGCAGCCGTGGCAGAGGCCGACAAGTGAGGCTGGGGTGAGCTGTACTACCGCATCAAACAGGTTTAGCCAGTGGGCCAGCCGGATGGGCGGCGTCACCCGGCTGGCCGGACAGCGGGCCTTCTATGCCGGCCTGGCTGCCGGGGTGGCCGGGACGCTGGGCGCGCAGCAGGTTATCAAAAGGGCCCGCCGCCGGCAGGCCGGCTCTTTCCCATTCCCACGAACGCCTCAGCCCGGCACTCGCGAGCGCCCTCGCCCGATCCCCACGCTCGATGGCGATCAGGTTGGAACAGCGGAGAAGTCCGAGCGGCGGGATCAACCGCGTCAAATCCCGGCTCTCGCCGGCGACAAGCCGGGCACTCAAGCCAGGCCCCGCCGGATACCGCTGCTTGAGAGGCATCAGCCTCAACCGATACCTGGTCTGGCTATAGCCCCGCCTCCTCCGGCAGAAACCAAACTGCAACCGGAATCTCTTCAAGTGCGGAGCGCCAATGGTCAGGTCATTATCGTCCCGGACAGCTACCGGTTGGTACGGTCCGATGGCAGCGACACTGGTCTGGCTTTGACCCCCACTCTCAATGCTAACGGCGAAATCATTGCGGACAGCTGGGGGATTACTCATACGGTCAGCGGCAGCCTGGTCAGCGGCCCGCACCCGGATTTGAAGCAGGCCCAAGCCCTGGCGACCCAGTTAGCAGGACTGCGCTGGGGCAACCTGCGGGTGCCGGCTACGGATGTCGAGCAAGCCCGGCAAATCATTGCGGCCTTTCAGCCCGGAGGTAAGAATTGACCTGCGGCCAAAAGGCCACTCTGGCTACCCGGGTGCGATGTGGCATCCAGGCCGCCGCTTCCCGGCGCGGCTTCTACGCCGGTCTGGCCCTGGGCGCTGCCGGGCTGGTTGGAGCCGGGCTGGTTGCCCTGGCTCGCCGGCGCAGCCGGGAACAACTCCTGAGCCGCGGCTCGCCACAGCTTACCCCTCAACCCACACTCTTAGCCCCGACGGCCAGCCAGCCGGCTGTGCCTCGGTTGATGCCTCGACCCAAAGTTGAACCCCTGGCCCGGCCCCCGCTGACAGTAGAACGCTGTACGGGCTGCCGTACTCCAAGCGGCAGCAAGCCGGGCGCCTGGTATATGCTCAACGGCCGGCTCTATTGTCCCGACTGCGCTCCTGACGCAGCCCGCCAGGCAGGGGCAGACCTGGTTAAAACAACACTGGCTGGCAGCGGCCAGAAAGGAGCCGTGGTGGTCACGGCGGCCGAGCGCCGGACCAGCCCGCTGTTGCCGGAGAAGCGAGTCAGAACTCATCTGCTGGGTTCGCGGATTGGCCTCCGCCTGGGCCGCGAGGCGAGTCTGGTTCCGGTGGAGGGGTACGTGGTCCTGCGGTCCGACGGCAGCGATACTGGGCTGGCCATTAATCCCGGCCTCAAGGTCAGCCAGCGGAACGGGGTCGCGGCGGTGGTCATCGAACCGGGGCAGTGGTGGCTGACCCACATTCCCAGCGGCAAGGGCATCGCCGGGCCATACGCCACCACCGAGGAAACCCACCAGCTGGCCGCCATCCTGGCCCAGGTGGACTGGACCCGCAGCGAGAATGAGTTGACCCAAACCGAAATTGACCAGCTTCGTGAAACCGTTAGGGGATTCAATCGTACTTTGACCGATGAAAGACCCCAGACAACCGCTACATCCCGCCAGAGACAACTCGGCCTGAAAAAGGAAGAGCCGTTGATGGGCAAACTTCTGGCCGATGGTCGGGGTGGCATTGCCCGCGTGCTGGAAGAGCGGGGGGAGCGCTTGTTTATGATTGACAGCCTGGGGCAGCGCTACGAGATTGACCGCCGCGAGACCCGCATCCCGGATGAAAGCGATTTTGAACTATGCCGGGTGGCGATGTCCTTTGACCCGACCATGCACGAGGAGAGCCGCTGCAAAAGCTGCGGCCACTCCACCCGGCAAACCGGGGCCGGAGAGATGTGGTACCGGATGGGTTGGCAGACCTTCTGCGAGACCTGCGCCCGGCGGCATTCCCTCGAGGAGGGCTACGCCTTTGAGGAAGAGATTGGCGACCGCCTGGAACTGGAGCTGGCCCGGTGAGCTGTCGAGCGAACATGGAGCGTGGCAAGAACGCAGCCCGGAAGAGTGGGGTGAGCGCCGGCGCCGGTCAAGGCGCTTTTGCGGCCGGCAGCAGCAACCAGGTGGGCTTCTTTGCCCTCCAGCAGAAAATCTCGGCCAGAGCAACGGCGACAAAGAAAGAACCAACCCGGAAAAAGCGGCGGGCTGAGGCGGTGACGGTAAAAAAACAGAAACCCGCCCGTCAGAACAGCGGCTCTCTGCCCAACCAGGGCCAGATCAAAGTGGCCGGCCACTTCAGCGACGATGAATTGCAGCGGCTCTCCTTACATCTGCGGCTGGGAGCTGCGGCCCTGGCCCGGCACCTCCGCGAACTCAACAGTCGGGCGCCGCGCGGTCTGGGCCACCGCGATCCTCGCCCGCTCGACTGGGCTGCCCTCGATCAGGCGCAGTACCGCTTTTTGATCAAGCAGGTGAGTGAAGCCCGGCGCGGCCGGGGGTATCTGGATATGTCCGGCCTGAAGCGCGAGCAGTTAGTCGAGTTGTGGCGCTTTGCCCGCTTTGAGGCCGACCGGGCCCAGCGCAACATTGACCACCTGGCCGTACCCGGCAACCCGGTACGGCCTGCCGGCGGCATGGAGACCGGCAGCCCCACCGCCGATTACCTGAGCGCCGGGCACAAACTGGAGGCTCGCTTTTACACCTTTCTGGCCGGCCAAATCGAAACCTTGGTCCAGGCCCATCGCTTACACGCTGGAGAGATGGATTGAGATGAGCTGCCGCATCAACCTTGATAAAGCGAAACAGGCCGCCCTGTTCGCGGGCATCGCCGCTGGGGTAAGTCTGGCCATTGCCGGGGGGATGGCTGCGGCCAGGTCCATCCGTCAAGGACAAAAGCTGAGGCAGGCCCAGCACCAGGAACAGGCGCGCGAACAAGAACGGCAGAAATATGCTGAAGCCAAAGCCGCCGGAAAATTCTATGATCCTTTGAGCCGGCAATTGACCGACCACAAATACCTGGTGGCCGGCCGGTATCTCTGGCACGGCCAGCCCCAACTCGACAAAATCGAGCTGTACCAGGCCGGCCAGGCCCGCTTGTTAGCGGCGACCACCGGCTACAGCCTGTGGCAGGTCCAGGCCAACAAAGGAGAGGGGGGTGAGATCAGTTACCTCTTGACCGACCTGGCCACCGGCGAGCAGTTCAGGTCAAGCCACGAACCCTATGGCCGGCGGCAAACGCCGGGTGGCTCTTTCGAGGCAGAGCGGCCGGAAGCGGATGAAGCTCACGAAATTATTGATCCTCACACTAACCGAGTGGTCAAATAAGGTCAGGAGGATTTTAGTGGCGTGTGACTCATCCAACCGGCGCGCCTCGCTGGCCGGGGCCAAGACCGGGATAATGGCTCTGCAGAGCAAATTCACTGGCACGGTCGGCCGGGCGGCGACGACCGCCTTGCGGCTGGTCGAGAGCTTCGACGGCCCGGCTTCATTGGACAGCCTGACTGGGGCGGCGCTGCTGCTGGAAGCCGGGGCCCTCCTCACCTCTCGCAGGGATAGCCGGTGGCGCCAGGCCTATCGGGTGGCGACCGAGGATGCCGACAAGAAGCAATCGCCGGAGTACGGCGGCTGGAGCCTGGGCCTGCCCGAGCCCAATACTTCAACGGAACTAACCGAGCGCAGCGCCGAGCGGCTGCGCCGGCGGGGACTCCTGACCTTGGGCCTGCTCCGGCTGGGCCAGGCGGCCAGCATTATGGCCGGAACCGGCCTGGGTCGCTTGAGCCGGCCCGGCGAGAGCGAGGTCGAGCGGCGGGTCTTCTTTCCCCATACGACCCGCCAGCCGGTCAGCCTGTGGCCCTCCCGGCTGACACCTTTCTTTAATCGGGCCGACGCCGGAAGAACGCCGGTCAAAAACAGCGCGGGCTTGATGTTCGAGGTGAGCGGCAAGACCTGGCACCGGGGCGTCATCACCCTTCAAACCGGCCAGGGCGAACGGACCCTGACCCACCTGCAAAGCCTGTCCCTGCCGGCCAGTCATTACTACTTTGATCGGCCCCTGACCGATAACGAAACGGCCGGCATCATTACCGGTCAGCGAGGCTTTGAGCCGAAGCATCTGCTGGGTTATGCCGGCCAGGTAACCGAAGTGGACAGCCTCTGCCCGGCCTGGGCCGCAGTTAAGCACAGCCTCATCGGGGCTCACCTGCGCTGGGGGCAGGTCAGTCAGAATTCGCAGCTGTCCGCCCTGCCACTCGGCCCCAAAGTGCAATTGGGGGCGCAAGAATACCCGGTACTGGTTCGCAAAGTGGTCCATGAGGGGCCGCAGCGCCTGGCCGTGGCTGCTTATTACGACGAGCAGGTCGGGGCCTGGCAGGAAATCAAGGATGCCGGCATTCGCGCTTCGCTGGCAAAGCAGGTGGAGGCCGGGCAGATACGGCTGGTCGAGCCGGGAGGTTAGGATGAGTTGTTCGTCAAAACTTGAGGCCACCGCCAAAAGCAGCGGGCTAGCCGCTGGTGTGTCAATCCTCAGCAGCAAGTTGAGCTATACCGCCGGGGTTGTCACGGCTCAAGCTGACCGAGCGATCAACCGGGTTAGCCGGGTCGAAGCTGAGGTGGGTCGGGTGATGCTCAATTTACCTGACCGGGTCTCGGCCTGGGCCGGCGACCCGCAGCGCCAGCAAGCGGTGGGGGTCGTGGCCGGCGTCACCGCGGGGTCCTATCTGAAAAAGCCACAGCTGCGGCAGGCGGTTAATCAGGCCGCTGTGGGCGGGGCCAAAACGGCAGTGCGTCTGGCGACCGTGCTTTTCCCCCCGGCCCGGGCGGCAATTAAGGTCATTAAGACGATAGAATGGAGTAGCCAGATGGCCGGCAATGCAGCTGGGGCGCTCAGCAAGACCGAAGAGACCGGGCAAGTAATGCAGGAACAGCGGACCCTGTTCTTCTTCAAGTCGCAAACCCCGGTGACGCTGTGGAAATCCAGCCTGACCCCACTGCTGAACCGGGGTGATGTGTCCGGAACCAGCCGCCTGACCGGTCAAAATATCCGGGCCAGCGAGGGGGTGATGTTCCAGATGGGCGGCAAAACCTGGCATCGCGGCACGACGGTGCTGAAAATTCCGGACGGTGAGCGAACGATCACCCATCTGAGCAGCCTGGCCTACCCCGCCCACACCTACTACTTCAACCGGTCCCTGTCGGACGAACAAGCGGTGGGCCTGGCCACCGGCCAGACCAAACCAGGCGAGGTTCCGGGCTTTGTGGGCCAGGTCAGCCCCACCGAATCACTGGCTCCCGCCTGGGCCGAGACCAAGCGGGCAATGATCTTAGCCCAACTACACTTCGGAAGTAGAAAGGATGAAGGATGAGGGATGAAGGATGAAAGGAAGAAAAAACTTCCGCCTTCATCCTTCCGCCTTCATCCTTTACGTATATGTCTTGTGGAAAAGTAAGCGGCCGCTGTGCCGACGTTGCCCGACGTAACGGGGTGATGGGCCAGGCCAGCCGGGCGCTGAATTTGCTCGGGAGCTGGAACACTTACCGCGACCTGAACAACTTTGAGCAGGTTCCGGAGCGGGTCGCCCAGGTAGTTGGGGCAATGTTCGGCCTGAAGGGGTTACTGGAGGGTCATCCGTATGTCGCCGGGGTGGTCGGGATAATGATTGGAGCGCACGCCCTGGAACAGGCCACGGCCGGCGCGGCCACGACCGCTGTCCGTCTGTTCGGACGCGGCCGGCCCCTGGTCCAGTACAACGGCGTCACCGTCCGCCAGGATCCGACAACCTCCCACCGCCGGCGCTGGCTCAACCGGCTGACCGGCGGGAGCACCCTTGATGTTCGGGGTTATTATTTCTCCGAGGGCGGCCGGACCTGGTCCTGCCAGTCGGTCACGTTTCAAGTGGGTGATACCCCCAAGACGCTAACCCGCATCGGAAGCCTCAGTCTGCCTAACCGGGAGTTCTACTTTGACCGGCCCATCTTTGTGCCGGAAGTGGACGGCCAGCTGCCAGAAGCCGGGCAGCGGACCCTGGCCATCCAGCGGGTGGTGGACACGGTCCTGGGCGGGGAGAACCCGGACACGATCCCCGGTTTCATCGGCAGCACCAACGAACTGGAAAACGGCCTCGCCCCGCCCCTGGGCCACCTGAAACGAGCTTTGTTTATGGCCAACTGGCTGCTGGTGGATGAAGCCGAGCGGGACATCAGCGACACTCCGGTGGATTACCTGGCGGTGGCCAGGGGGACCACGCCGGGCAGCGGCGGGCTGTACCAGCCCCGGACGCCTGTCTCCGGCGGTTCGTCCGGAGGCGGCGCCCCGCTGCCGGTCAGGTCTATTCCCGCTGCCGAGACGAGCTATCCTTCCATCAGCCGGACACCCCCACCGCCCCCTCCCCCACCCGATCCCTTTGGGGTTGCCCCTGCGCCAGCTCTCAAGCCGGTGGACCCGCCGCCCTATGGAACGAACCTGTTTAATTACAAGGCCGGTGGCGGAGGCTCGCCCCAGTATACGCAGTACGTCAAGGACAAGTACCGGGACCGGCTGCGGATCGGCAATCGGGAGTACCCCCTGGTGGTCAAGCGCGTGGTGCAGTCGCCCTTTGGCGACCAGCAGCGCAAGGCCGACGCGATTTTCTATGATGAGGAGAGCTACCAATGGCGGGTAGTAGATGACGAGGAAGACCGGGTCAGCCTGGCCCGGGCCGTGGCCGAAGGACGGTTGCGGACGACCCCGGCGGAGGAATGGCCCGTGTAGCAAGTAGCAAAGTAGCAGTGTAGTTGATCGTAGAGTTATACCTCGATTTGCTCTTTAAAAACTTACCCC
>JAHDWA010000017.1 GCA_023382535.1 Anaerolineae bacterium
TCGAGGCTTTTCTGACCCACCTGGCCGTAGACCAGCGCGTCGCTGCCTCCACCCAGGATCAAGCCCTCTCCGCCGTGCTGTTCCTTTATCGTGAAGTGCTCCGTCAAGAACTCCTCTACCCCATTGACGCCGTCCGGGCCAAACAGCCCACCCATCTGCCGACGGTTCTGTCCAAAGCCGAAGTCAGCCGCTTGTTGAGCCACCTGTCCGATCCCTACGAGTTAATGGCTAAACTGCTCTACGGCTGCGGCCTGCGCCTGATGGAATGTGTTCGCCTGCGGGTCAAAGATGTGGATTTTGCCCAGCATCAAATCCTCATTCGTTCCGGCAAAGGCCAAAAAGACCGGGACACTCTGCTGCCTGACAGCCTGATCGCACCCCTCCAGCGCCAGCTTCGCTATGCCAAAGCGCTGCACCAGAATGACCTGGAACGAGACTACGGCCAGGTTTACTTACCTTTTGCCCTGGAGCGCAAATACCCCAACGCCAACCGCGACTGGGGCTGGCAGTACGTTTTTCCCTCCCACAAACTTTCCCTCGACCCGCGCACCGGCCAGATGCGCCGCCACCACGTAGATGAAACCGGCCTGCAAAAAGCAGTCAAGGCCGCGGCCAGGGCTGCCAGAATTGATAAACCGGTCGGCTGCCATACCTTGCGCCATTCATTCGCGACCCACTTATTGGAAGCGGGCTATGATATTCGGACCATCCAGGAACTCCTCGGTCACAAGAGTGTGCAGACGACCATGATCTACACTCACGTCATCAAGCGCGGCGGCCTCGCCGTCCGCAGCCCGCTGGATGGTTAAATACCAACAGACCCCGGTCAGTCCATCAGAAGCCAAATCTGTAAATCCTGTCCAATTATTATTTCCGATAAACTCTTGTGCTATAATGGACTCATCCAGTTGGTTTCCCATTATAGAAAGGGGGCTTGAATTATGGCCAAAACATTGCCGCCGGGCCTTGTTAAAATTCCGGGTGTGGCCACTTTTGTCGCCAATGCCGTGCCGGACCCGTTCGACGAGCGGGATCTGGAGTACCGCCCCCGCCTTGAACCGCTCCCGCCGATCCTTGACCAGCGGGACGAGACCGAAAAACGGGTGGTGCTCCTGCAAAAGGGCAACTCCTGTACCGGCCACGCCGTCGCGGCCGTGGTCAATACCATCCTGGCCCGCATGGTCCGCGCCGGACAAAACGGCCGCGGCGAAGAAGTTCCTCCGGTCGATACCTCCCTGCCCCGGGTCAGCCCCTACATGCTCTACTACCTGGCCCGCCGCTACGACGAATTTCAGGGTGAAGAGGACATCGGCTCGTCCCTGCGCGGCGTCTTCAAAGGCTGGTTCTATCACGGCGTGGTCCTGGAGGAAGATTGGCCTGACCTCACTCCGGCCTTTGTGCCCGACCTGGAAGACCCGCTCTTTATCGAAAAGTCCCGCGACCGGCCCCTGGGTGCCTTCTACCGGGTCAATCCCTACCGGCTGGACGACATGCAGTCGGCCATCAGCGAGCTGAAAGGCATTGCCGTCTCGGCGGCCATTCACGACGGCTGGATTCAGCCGACCGTCGTCAAGCGCGGCTCCGATACGATGTACGTTATTTCCCGCTCGACCAATGCCGCCGCCCTGGGCGGCCATGCCTTTGCCCTGGTTGGCTACAACGAAGTCGGCTTCCTGGTGCAAAACTCGTGGGGACCGAAGTGGGGCAAGGGCGGTTTTGCCACCCTGCCCTACGAAGATTGGCTGGACTCGGCCTATGACGCCTGGGTGGCTCGCCCCGGCGTGCCCCGCACCCCCTTTGCCTTCGGACGCAAACGGACCGCGGTCGCCACGGGCGGCGGGATGGCCACCGCGCCCGACATTGATAAGCGCCGGCTGGCCGTCCACGTGGTCAATACCGGCAATGACGGCCTGCTTTCAACCACCGGCCAGTTCGTCAGCACCCCGCTCCAAGTTGAGAAAATCTTTGCTCACATGGAACGCTGGCACGACTTCTGGCTGAGAGACGATCCCAAGTTTAAACGCCACATTGTCTTGTATGCCCACGGCGGCATGATCAGCGAGCGCAACGGGCTGGTCGGCGCCCAGCGCGACCTCAACTGGTGGCTCAACAATCGCATCTATCCGCTCTACTTTGCCTGGCAGAGCGGCCCGGCTGAAACCCTGCTCAACCAACTGGTTGACCTGGCCAAAAACAAGCTGCCCTTTGGTGGCCTCGGCTTCGACCTGATGGAGCAGTTTGACCGCTGGGTGGAAAAGCTGGCCCGCTCGACCCTGCGCTGGATGTGGACCGAAATGAAGGAAAATGCCCGCTCCGCTTCGGCGGCGATCAGGAAAAACGCGCTGGCCCACGTCCAGTGGCCGCCTGAGGAGTCGGCCCAGCCGCGCATGGCCAAACTGCCGGGGGCCTCGCTGACCGTCACCCGGCTGGCCCGCTATATCCAGCAGCACGGCGCGGACAACGTCAACCTGCATCTGGTCGGCCACAGCGCCGGTTCAATCTTTCACGCGGCCCTGCTGCAGCGCCTGGTCGAGGCCGGGCTGAAGGTCGAGTCCATGGCCCTGCTCGCCCCGGCTATCCGCATGGACGAATTCCAGCGGGATATTCTGCCCCACGTCGGGCCGGGTAAAAGCGTGGCCCGTTTGGCTGTTTTTGATCTAAGCGACAAGCAGGAGCTGGACGATGCCCTGCCGCCCGGCAATACGGGGCTTAAGGTGTATCACAAATCCCTGCTCTACCTGGTTTCGCGCGGGCTGGAACCGGCTCCGGGCAGCAATATCTTTGAAGTACCCCTGCTGGGCATGCAGCGCTACTTTGACCTACCCCTCAACGGGCGAGCCAAAGCGACCGTCCAGACTGCCATCGAGAAAGTGCGGGGCGAAACGATTTTCTCCCCGTCGTCCAATCCGGCCGACAGCCGCTCCGAGGCGGCGGGCCACGTGGATTTCGACGACGACATTTCGACCATGACCTCTGTCCTGATGCGCGCCCTGGGGGTTAACAAGCTGCAGCCGGAATACACCTACAAGCCCTATGCCCCGCTCAACCTGGCGGACCAGGTCCCTTCCCTGGACGAGCCGGCCGCCGAGCCAGTCCCCGCCGAACCCGCTGCCTTCACCCCGGCCGTAGCCGTCCAGCCGCCCGGCGAAATGCCCCTGGCCGAAACCGCCCCGGTCCAGCTAGAACAGCCGGCCCCGCCGCCCCAGCCGCAGGAGGTGCCTATCGAGGTGGCCGTGGCCCCTCGCTCCGGCAGCCCGGTGCTGGACATCCTTCAATCCTACGGCTGGAACGAGGTCGAAGCTGAGCCGGCGAAGGAAGAGGTTGAGGCTAAGGCTAAAGAGAAGAAAGGCAGCCGTAAGAGAGGGAAAAAGTCACAATAGAGAGTATTTCGGTAATTGGTCAAACACTTCCGGGTATCTACCCTGGCCCGCCCGGAAATGAATTTCCGGGCTATAAAACAGCGCCGGATGAATCCGGCTAGAATATTTAGCCCCATTCATGGGGCGCCGTAGGATAGCCCGGCGAGTTCATCGCCGGGCGGATGCCGGGTAACAAGGATCGAATGCTCTCACAGTAAAACGACTGCTGCCGCCAGCTTCTCCTTGACCTCGGCCAGCCAGGCGGCAAACTCCTTTAACTGCTCCGGCGGCAGGCGGTTGATGAGCTTGACCAGTTCGGTTTTCAGGTGCGTCCGCAGCAGGTCGGTTTCGTCAAGGTAGACCCCGCCCGTTTCATCCTCAAACTCGGCCAGGGTTGCCCAGCTTGTCTGGCAGGCCTCGTTGAGGCACATGACCCCTTCGTTCAGTTGAACGGCGCGCTGGCCGCAGCGGGGGCAGACAAAGGAGCCAGGTTCAACGGGGGCGGCTTGAAGCTCTCTCACCACCGTTTCCACGTGCCTGGCCGTGATTCTGCCCTCGGGCGCCGTCTCGACGGCCCTTTGCCAGGCCTGGCGCTGGAGTTCCACCTCCAGCTTGGCCAGGGGGCGGGCCTGGGCTTCGTTAACCGGGAGGGGAATATTCCCGCTTGAAAGTTCCACCAGGGGAGAGCTTTTTAAATTTTCGACCACCTCGGCCGCGTCCATCAACTGGTAGATCCGGCTTTTCCGTAAGTCCCAGCGCTCCTGGCAGTATTCCTCGAAGGTGGCATACCGCTGCCGGTACAGGCGGGAGTTGCGAATCTCCATCAGGGCGTTGCCGACCTCGATGAAAGTTTGCAGGCCCCGCTCGATCACCGTTTCCAGTTCGACCAGCCGCCCGGCTTCACTTGTGCTTAAATAGTCTGTCATCGTTCACTCCACTTCAAAAGCGGCCCTATCAGGGGGTGGTTGCCAAGTAAGTGCTGGAGTCTCAAAGCTCAGCTTTGGACGCCGAAACCATCACTTGCAATTTTACCACTATCTCCTCCCAAATTTGACAACGCCGCTTAACTCCCCATAATTGCAGCATTCTTTTGATCGAGCTGCGCGCCAGATATTTTAGCCTCTTCTAACAGGACTGAAGCAATGAAACGACCCTCTAAAATTTACACCGGCCTGATTGCGGCGGCGTTGGCCGCCGCCCTGTTTTTTACCGGGCAGAAAGTTAACGAGTATGCGGCCGACCCGGCCGGCGAAAAGGACTGTCCCCCTTTGTTCCCCGAAGCGCTGGGCGACCCCACCAAGCCCAACAAGATTGAACTTCAGGCCTACCCAGACGGCCTGCCCTGGGCGCAGAAAGGGGGGGCCATCAATGATGCCAGTTGCCTCAACAAAACGTATGTCTACGGCATGGTCCGGGTAAATACGGTTGACGACATCCGCCAGGCCCTGCTGTTTGCCAGAGAAAATAACTTAAAGGTTTCGATGGCCGGAGTGAGGCACAGTATGGGCGGGCACGCTTTCTTTAGAGATGCCCTGGTGCTGGATATGACCGGCTTCAACCAGATGTCGCTGGACGAGGAACAGAAAATCCTCACCGTGCAAAGCGGGGCGACCTGGCACGATATTCAAAATTATCTGCACCCGGCCTATGCCGTGAAGGCCATGCAGTCCTCCGATATTTTTAGCGTCGGCGGTTCGATCTCGGTTAACGCGCACGGGATGGACCACCGGACCGGCGCTGTGGGTAAGACCCTGCGGGCGATGCGCCTCATGCTGCCCGACGGTTCGATCCAGGAATTGAGCCGCAGCCAGAACCCGGAGCTTTTTAAGCTGGTCCTCGGCGGCTATGGCCTGTTTGGGGTTATTCTGGATGTGGAGGTGGAGGTCACAGATAACGTTCTTTACACGCCGGGGCGGCAGGTGCTTGATTACCGGGAGTTTCCCCGCCTCTTTGCCGAAAAGTTGGTTAAGGATGAAAAGTTAGGCTTAATGTATGCCCACTTATCCACCGCCTCCCCCTCCCTTTTGCAGGAAATGCTGCTTTACACCTATGAACAAACCGACGCGCCCGAAACCGGCATCCCGCCCTTAACCGAGGTCGCCAGCACCAGGCTGCGCCGCTTTGTGCTTAACTTTTCCAAGCAGGGCGACCTGCCCATGCGGCTAAAGTGGTTTGCCGAGAAGCACATCGAACCCAGGCTGGAAAGCTGTGAAGTGAGTCGAAACCAGGCGATGACGGACGGCGAAGCCTGCCTGGTTTCAAGAAACCAGCCCATGCACGACTCGGTGAAATACCTTAAAAACAATTTAAAGAACGAAACTGATATTTTGCAGGAATATTACGTTCCCCACGATCAACTGGTCACTTTTATTGACGGCTTGCGCGGAATTATAACTCAAAACGGCACCAATCTGCTCAATGCCTCGGTAAGAGTTGTACATCAGGAAGACAATTTTTTAAACTACGCCCCGGCCGACATGTTTGCGGTGGTTTTATACATCAACCAGAACACCACGCCCGGAGACAACGAAACCATGCGCCGGATGACCCAACAAACGATTGATCTGGCCCTCAGTCTTAACGGAACTTTCTTCTTGCCCTACCAGCTCTACTACACCCCGCAGCAGCTTCAACAGGCTTACCCCAACATCAAGGATTTCTTTGCGGCCAAGAAGCGTTACGATCCTGAGCTTGTTTTTACCAACACCTTTTACGAAAAATACGCTCCCCTGTTTGAAAATCAGTAATCGTAAAGGTGTTCCAGCTTGACCCCCTGGTTTTCCAAATCCTTCAAGATCAGGTGCAGCGAAGCGACCGGCGCTTTGACCGCCACCCGTTTAAGCTGCGGCTGGCTGAGGATGGGCAGCGCAAATAAGAACTCCCCGGCCTCTAGGTTGTAAGCCCAATCAGCCGGGGTGATGGCCGTGATTAAGATGTCGTCGTTGCCGGCAATTTCAACAAACTGGACTCCCTGCCGGGTCAATTGGGGCGCCAGTTGGGTAAAGGCCTCGTAGCGGGGCACGGCGATGATGGCTTCCTGGGGATTGAGGGGTTTGACCAGCCGGATTTGAGGCTCCTGGGCCAGCAGCGCTTCAGAAATGCCCCTGGCCCAGGCCTGGATTTCCAAATTCTCCGGGGCGTAAGCGGCCTGGGTGCCGCCCTTAATGAGCCAGCTATAAATGGCTTTGCCCCCGTATTCCAGGCTCAGGGCAAATTTACGTTCCCATTTACGGACGATATTGGGTCCCCACAGGCTCGTCTCCGTCCACAGCCCGGTCAGCTTCTCGCCAAAGGGAAATTCATACCAGGGAATAGTGTGGATGAAATCGCCATACTCCTGGGCTACCTGGCGGGCATAGACCTCCTCCGGGGTCAGGGCGTCGGGGCTGAGCCACTCTGCGGCCCGGCCCAGCGTCATTTCGTAAAGGCCCTTGGCGATGTTTTCCAGCGTAAAACTGGTGCCAATCACCACCAGCGAGAGATGGTAGCCGGAATTAAACGGATAGACCTCGCGCGTAACCGCGCAGACCTCGTAGTAACTCTGCCAAAATTGCCCGATCGCCCCGAAATAGGGAAACTGGCTGGACCGCCTGTTTTTGATAAAAGCCGCATACTCGTCGGCGCTGTAAACAATATACCACTCCGGCAGGGTCAGATAAGTCTGGTCTTCGGGGCGGCTGTAACCGCTCAAATCCGCGGTTGTTTTCTGTCTTTCCGCCGAGGCCGCCGGGACCACCGGCGTCACGCTGGCCCAGGGCCTGCATTCTGCGGCGACACCCGCGAGCGGGATCAGGATAATCACCAGGATTATCAAGAAACCCAGGCTGACAACCCGCCAGAAGAGCTTCTTAGACATCGGCGGTCCACTTCCGGCTCCACCCAAATCCCACCCACACGGCAATCCCCCCGATCAGGATGTGAGGCAGGTTGGCCGCCAGGCGAGTCCAAAAATTAAGCGGGGTACTTCCGAAGAGAAAAATGCCGCCATCCAGGTAGCTTTGCCCAAAGATAAGGCCGATTATTCCATCAAGGCCATAGAGAATTCCAAAAACTCTAAAGTAGAAGATGGCGGCGCGGGTTGAAACCCAGCCGGCAATCGCCGCCCACAACCCGGAGGCAAAGTGCAGGGCGTTATCATAAAAATCCAGGGTAAACAGGCCGAACAATTGGCCGCTGGCATTGGTCAGCCCCGGAATAGCCCCCATAAATGCGATAAAAAAGAACATGATCGCATACACCCAGGCCACCAAGCGAATAGGATTTATTTCTGATAATTTCATATCTCTTCTCCCAAGGATGGATTTAACGCCTCGTAGGTTACCTGGTGCGCTATTGCCCTAAAAATACCCCAATCTTGAAAAGGGCCGGTCAACGCCCGCAGGTGGTGAACCACAGGTAACAATTCAGCCACCGGCACAGCCTTGAAGTGGGTAATCCGCTCGCCGGGGTCGGTGGGGTGGGGCTGGCCGGCGACGGGCCGGGTTAAAAAAACGTAGGAGGCAAAGGGCAGCGTGCCTTCAGCAGCAGTCAAGGTGTAAGTAATGACCGCCAGGCAGCGGTCAATCTTCACGGTAAAGCCCGTTTCCTCTTTCACCTCCCGCAGCAGCGATTTGTCGGGTTTCTCGCCGGGGTCAATTCCGCCGGTCATCAGCCGGTAGACGCCTTCCGGGTAAAAATCTTTGGTATGCAGCCAAACATGGCCCTGCTCATTCGGTATGACCATGACCACCTCACCCCGGCGGGGCTTCTTTTGGGTCATCTTGAACATCATGTCCAGCATAACCTGCGTCGTCACCGCCAGGCCCAGGTAATGACGCCGAAACGGGCCAAATTTTTTCTGCAACCGTTTCAGTTGCTTTTCATTATAGACTTCGTTAAAAAAGGGGTCTGTGAGGATCATTATAATTTGATTTTACTTAGGAAACAAGCTTGTCATAAAGTAAATCAAGCTGCCACTATCTGCGAAAAATCATCCTGAGTGCCGAAGGCATATCGAAGGGTGATTTTTCGCAGCACCCCTCGATACGTCCTTCGCTTTGCTCAGGACTACTCGGGATGCGGCGCCGAAGGTAGATAGGTAACAAAGTAGCAAAAATTGCTTTGCTGCCCTGCACCTCTGCTACCTGGTTAGATGCCACTCGACGACGTTCCAGGTCAAAGGAACAAACGGGCCGGGGTTGACTCCCTGGAGGCGGTTGCCCACCAGGATATGGCGATTGGGGGCGAGCAAAAAATCAACCGGCCGCTCAGCCGCTAGGGTCTTCTGGATATTGGCGTAAATTTTGGCTCGACCCTGCATATCGCAGCCCGGCACAGCGACCGCCCGGTCGAGCAGCCGGTCCAAAGCAGGATTGTCGTAAGAAATAAAGTTAAGCCCCCGGCCCACCACATTTTCGTTGGAACGCCAAAACAAGCGCTGGTCGGGGTCGGGCAGCAGCGGCCAGCTAAAAAGGGCCAGGCTGAAATCGTGGGTGAACAGGTCGTCAACCAGCCCGGTGAAGGAAATACTATCAGAGCGGGCAAACAAGCCCAGGTCGCGATAATAGCTGGCGGCCAACCAGCCTAAAATCTGGTGCAGAGAGTTTTCGCCGTTTACCCGGATGGACAGCTCTAACCGCCGGCCGTCCTGGTCCAGCCAGCCGTCGCCGTCTTCGTCCTTTAAGCCGGCTCTCGTTAGCAGCGTCCGGGCAGCGTCGGGGTCATAAGCCGGCCAGGCGAGGCCGGCGTTGGCCGCCCAATGACCGGGCAGCAGCGGCCCGGCCAGAAGCTGGCCATCGCCGTTGAGGGCTTCGGCCAGGATAGCTTCTCGATCCAGGGCCAGCAGCAGGGCCTGCCGCACTGGAGGCTCAACCGGGTCCACATTTTTAGGCGCAAAATTGATGGCCAGATAGGTCACTTGCGGCGCGGGGTAAACCAGGTCGGTAAAGATTTTTGACTGCCCTTGGGGGCGTGGATTTTCGATTTTTGATTGGAACGGACCAATCACGTCAAATTGGCCTTCGGAGAGAGCTACCGTTACCTCGTCCTCTTGGATGAAGCGCACGGTTAGGCCGTCCAGCAAGGGTGCGGGGCCGCGATAATTGGGGTTACGCTCCAGGGTCAGGGTTCGCTTATTCTCCGACCAGGCGGCGATTTTGAAAGGGCCGCTGCCCGTTGGCATCGCGTCGAGCACTTCGGCGGCAGGCAGAAGCGGCAGTTGGGCCAACGTGGTCACGGCGGCGCAATCTATGGCCGCAAAAGTCAGGTCCAGGGTTTCAGGGTCAGGCGCGGCCAGCTCGCTGAATGCTAACAGCGCGGGATGCTCCGTCGCTTTTAAGCTGGCGGCGATAGCGGCGGCGGTCAGGGGCCGGCCATCGCTCCAGGCCAGTCCGGACGGCAAATGAAAAGTGACCTGTTTACCATCCCGGCTGTACTCCCAGCTTTCGGCCAAACCGGGCTGAAGCTGCGCCGTCGTAGGGTCAATCTGGAGCAGGGTGTCGAACAACAAAGGCGCCAGTTCGCGCAGAACGGTATCGGTGGTGGTAATTGGGTTGAGGGTATCCGGCTGGCCGACCAGGCCGAGGATAGCAGCGCCGCCCTGAGGAGGGGAAGGCTGGAAGACTGGAAGATTGGAAGACTGGTGAGTTGGAAGGTTGGGAGGTTGGGAGGCTTCGTCCTGCTCAGAGGGAGCCTTGGCCTCTCCGGGCGCCTCCGTTGGCTCAGGCTCAGTCCGAAGGGTTGGCGGGTTGGAAGGTGAAGTGGAGAGACTGGCCGGGGTAGCCGGAGTTTGGGCCGGCTCGCAGGCGGCGAGGGCCAGAGCCAGCAAGAGGATAAGTATATTGAGTTGATGGAGATGAGCATATGAGCGAATCAGTTAAAATCCTCAAGCCGATGAGATGGAGTTACGGCGGTCGGTGGTCAGCAGTCAGCGGTCATTTACAGAAAAATTTCGGCCCCACAATTCTTGCATTGAATCACGCCCTTGCCGACGAATTCCTGCTCCCCCCCGCAGTTGGGACACTTGTTACCCTTGAGCTGGGAAGCGTCTCTTGAATAGAGTGCGCCCTTATCCCAGTTGACATAGCCGGTGAACAAGCCCATCCCGACCAATTTATATATATCGTCGCGGATTTGTTCGGTATTGGACTTTAAATCAAAGACCATATCACGAATATCTACCTGGCCGCGCGTTTTGACCATATCCAGAATTTTCCGCTGGCGGGCCATGTCCGCCTGCTCGGCTGCCTCGGCCCGGCCTTGGGTGAGCAGATAAACTCCGAAAGCAATGGGGACAATCCCTACAAAGATCGAGACGATCACCCCCAAAACCGCTCCTCCCAGGTTGCCTGAGGTCGAGGTAAAAGAAGACATCAGGGAAATCGCCGAACAGCCCAAAAGCAAAACCAGGCCCACCCCAATCAAAATCATGCCAATCAGCCGGCTGTTTTTACCCACTGCCCAAACTCCTTATCCTCTGAAGGTATACTTAGCCAAAGCCGCGCGAGCCACCGCCACCCCCGCCGCCACCGCTGAACCCGCCGCCGCTGAACCCGCCGCCGCTCCAGCCGCCTCGACTGGAGGAAGTTTGAGGGGGCGGGGTGCTGACCAGGGTAGAACTGGCCGAACTGAGCATCGCGCCCAGGCCCTCGCTCATGCTGGCCAGCGACGCGCCAACGCCTTCGCTCATCCCCGCCAGAGTGGGCATGCCGCCTTCGCCAGCCAGTGGGCCTGGCAGCCCTCCAGCCGGTCCCGCCGAAGGCCCACCCATTGTGCCGCCGTAATGGGGATAGCCATAGCCATAGCGCGGCAAGATCACCGGCCCCCACCAGGAAGGCGCCGGGGTGTCAACGGCTTTGAATTTGTTGATCAGGCTTCGTTCCAGGCCAAAGGCGATGCCATAGGGCAGAAATTCCTCAAATTTATCCTTCACCTCGGCCAGGTCGCCATGTTTTTCGATGGTTTGCAGGTAGCGCTTGAAGGCCAGCCATTTGGCCGCTTCCTCAGCGCCTTTGGCCGTTTTGCGCGGCATGTGCGGGGCGACAAAAAGCAGCCCCAGCGCGGTGGCAATCAACGCCAGGCCCGGGCAAATAGCCAGGGTCGAGAAGTCACCCAGCACGGTCAGCAGCCCGCAGGCAATGACAAAACTGATGATTAATATGATAATGCCCAACACCATCCAATTGCGCCGGGTGGCGTTGGGGTTGCTGGGGAAAAAGCCGGCCCGGACCAGCTCGTCGTACAATTCTGCTTGTAAGGTAGGTATGTACGTATAAAACCGCTGGCGCAGGTCGGCCATGCGCCGCTCGGTTCCATTGCTAAAAATGCCCTTGATCAAGGTTTGCTCGTAAGATCGGGTGGCTTTGCTCTCATCCGCCAGGCGAAAAATGAAGTCCCGCCCGGAGCCAATGCCCAGGAAACCTTCCTTTTGCTGCGCTTCCATACGCAGCGCGCCCCGCCGGGCCAGGTCGGTGATGGTGGCGATAATATCCTGCAAATCGGCTTTCTCGTCCACTAAAGCGCCGGCGATGGGGGCAGGCAAATCGCCGGGCGGCTCGCTGATGTATTCAGGGGCAACGCCTACCGGCAGGTCGCGTCCCCGCTTGTACCACAATGCATAAACGGCCAGCGGCCCACCCAGCAGGATGGCGAGGCCCAGCCCGCCAAAGAGGACCCCGACCACCGGCCCCCACTGCCGCCGTTGATCGTCGGCGGCCTGCCAGGCAGGTGGGCTGCCCTGGACCGCCCCGTGCGGAAACTGGACTCGGACCTCCAGTTCCTGGTCAGCAGGGATATTTTGGGCGGTAAAAACTACCTGCCCCTGGTCGGTATAACTTGGCTCGCCGGCCTGCGCCCCGTAACTGGCAACGGTCAGTTGATCTTTGGGGAAAGTCTGGGGGAGAGTCACCGTTACCCGTGACTCGCGGATAGGGAAATTATGGTCGGGTGGGATGGCTTTCCACCAGACTTGATCCCCCTCCGGGTAAATCCGCAGGCCGCCGATGACCCGGTAGCGCAGGATGTAGGTGTGCTCGCTGTTGCTGGTCGGCGGGAAGTACCAGGTGATCTCCAGGTCGCCCTCGTTAATATTGGTCGTGAAGCCGTACTGGCCGGTCGAGTTGGGGGTGTAAGGCCGCTCGCTGCCGTTGATAATTTCAGATAGCTGCAAGTCGGTGATACGCTCGACCCGGTCCAGAGGGATAGCGGCAAAACCAAAGGTGAAGGCGCCGCTGGTAAAGACAATTTGCTGGGTTTCTTCGACCAGGATGTCGGAGTTAGGCTGGACGGTCAGGTTGACGTCGTAGCGCTGCCAATAGAGGGTTTTCTCCTGGGCCTGGGCGACATTCATCCCCGGCAAAATCAGGATAAAAGCCAGAAACAGACCCAACCAAAAATATCGTTTCATAGAATTGATCACCAAATTTTTACAGTGAATGTCATTATAGGAGATTCGGCCAAAAAGGAGAAATCACAAACTTTCAGCCCGGTACTTTCAGCGCAGCACCCAATCTGCTACCCAACGACGCAACCGGGCGGAAAACGGGTAAACTGCCTCATCGGCCCAGTTTAAATCGTAGCTGTTCCGGGCCAGAAATTCCGCACCGTTATAAAGATTGAGGGTAATTTGGCCGGGAGGGTGACTTAGACCGTAAGAGAACTGGCCGACACATTGGGCACTGTCGGCGGGAAGGTCGAGCCGTTGGCTGTGAATTAATGTTTCATCCAGCTTAACTTGCAACTCGCACGCGGTAAATGCGTTCTGGCTGTCATTGATCGCCCAGATTTCGGCGCTAAACGTCTGCCCAACCTGCCAGCGCCGCCCAGTGGGAAACTTCAGGCTGACCAAAACCGGGTTGTACCAATCCGCCAGGTGCTCGTAAGCCAGCTTGGGCCGGCCAAAATAATCCACGATGGCCCAACTGATGGCCGGCCAGGGTTCGTTGAACTGCCAGACACACACTCCCCCCCCTTCGCCTTTGCGGCGGCGCATGTGCTCAATGGCGGTTTGAAGGGCGGCGGCTTGGGCTAATTGTGAGTTGTGAATGGTGAATGGTGAACGATGAACGGCTAAAGGCTGATGGCAGATGGCTGACGGCTCATTGAATAGAGCGGTGTAACGTTCAAGTTTTTGGAGGTCGGCGTGATGCGTCTCCCAGCCGGTGGCAGGGTCAGGCAAAGCGGCTTGCAGGGTGTCGAGGTGCGGCAGGGCTTGCAGGCCGAACTCGCTCAGGAAGCGGGCGGTTTCGGTTTGATAGTGCCGAATCGGAGCCTGACCGTGCCAGACGTGCCAGTTGTGGGCGTCACCGCCGCGGTCAAAGCTGGGGGAAACCGGAATAAAGGGACGAGTGCCGTCATGGTGGGCGACCAGCGCCGCCAGCGTGTCGAGCAGGGGCCGGTTGCGCGAGCGGCTGAACTCGTTGCCGCCGCACCAAACGACGAGCGAGGGATGATGGCTCAATTGCCGGACAATGGCGCTGCATTCCGCCTCGACCAGAGCCAGGTAGGACGGGTCGCGGGGGTAGCTGTCCAGAAACAGACAGGCAAAAGGAAACTCCTGCCAGACCAGCAGACCCAGTTCGTCGCACAGGTCGTAAAAGGCTCGCTTCTCGCGCAGGCCGCCGCCCCAGACCCGCAGCAGGTTGGCCCCACTGTCACGCGCCATTTTCAGCAGGCGGGCGTAATCCTCTGCACGCAAGCGGCCGGGGAAGCTGTCAGCCGGAACCCAATTGAGGCCGCGGATGAACTCACGCTGCCCATTGAGACTGAACTGCCACTCGTGCAGGCCAACCGAGCGGATGCCGGTGCGAAGAGTGACTTCGTCCAGCGGCTCGCCGCCCGGCCCGGCCAAACTGACCTGCACCCGGTAAAGATGCGGCTGGCCGCGGTCCCAGGGCTGCCAGAGCGCGGCGGCGGGTAAATGGCAGGGCAGCCGGTGCCGGCTGAGGCCAGCCGGGAGATCGAGGGTGAAGCGGAAAGGTCCAAAGGCCGCGCCTTCAAAATTGGCCGGAGTGACGGAGATGTCAGTTTCTATGCGGCGAGGTTGGTCAGTGTCGAGGGTAAGGATGATAGTTAGATCAGCCGGGGAAAAGGATGAAAACCGATCACTGACTTCTGACTTCTGATGACTGGCTACTGACGACTGAACACTGGCTTCGGCAATAAAGACCGGCCCGCTGACGACCAGGCTAACCTCATCCCAAATGCCCATCGTACGAATGGGCGGGGCGAAATCCCAGCCAAAGGACATCTGGCATTTGAGCGTGGCCGAACGGTCGGGGTAAATCCCAATCCAGCTCCGGTAAAAAGGAGTCGCCAATTTTTGCCAGAGCCGCTGTTGCCAGGTCAGCCGGCGTTTGGGCAGGGCGCTGCTGCCCCACAGCCGCACGGCGACCTCGACCGGGCCGGCTTGCGGCGCTGCGGTGATTTCGACGATTTGGCGGGAGAACATGCCTTCGTGGCGCGCCATTTCGCGCCCATTGGCAAAAATGGCCGAGAGGTAATCAATCCCCTCAAAGATGAGGAAGGCGCGAGACTCGGCTGAATACATGGGCGGCGGCTCAACCGTGCGCCGGTACCACCAGTCCACCTCTTCGACCCATAGACTCTCTTTGTACTGCTCGCCGAAGAAGGGATCGGGGATGCGGCCCAGGGCCAGCAAGTCGGTGCGGACGTTGCCGGGGATTACAGCAGGAAGCCATTCAGTGACGGCGGGGAGGTCGTAGACATCTGGGGCGGAGAAGGGCCGGCGGGGAACCTGGCCGAAGGACCACGAAGAGTCGCCAAGATCGAGGGTGAAGCGGGTCACTGTTGGGGCTGTTTCCGCAGTTTTTTTAGGGGGAGCGTCCGCCAGATGACGTCCATATCCGGCTGGTTCAGCCCGCCGACCAGGACCAGCGCGGCCATGTAAGTGACCCCGGCGGCAGCCACTTTGACCAGGAAATTCGCATCGCCGATCAGCCACAGCCCCATGCTCATCGCTGCCGCCGCCACGATGGGCCGCCAGACCACGTCAAACCAGGGCACGGGGCCGAGATGTTTTCGCACCAGCAGGTAAAATGGAATAAGCAGCGCCCACTCGGAAAAAATCGTGGTGACAGCAGCGGCCCGATAGCCGTAAAGGGGAATAAAAATCAGGTTGGTGGTCAGGTTGAACAGCACCCCGACGATAAAGGCGCGGGTCAGGTGGCGCTGCTGGTTGATGGCAATCAGCACATATTGGGTCACTTGATTGATGAAGCTGAACGGCAGAAACCAGATCAGCAGTTGCAGCACGATCATCGAGTCGGGCAAAAAGCGCTCCCCGGCCAGGAACAGGATCAACTCGCGGGCGATAAAGGGCGTGCCGACGGCCAGGGGCAGGGCCAGCAGCAATAGCAGCCGCAGGCTCAAGATGTAGGCCCGCGCCAGCGAGTCGCGCGAGTCGGCGGCGAAGCGGCTCATCAGGGGAAAGAGGGCCAGGGTGAAATATTGGGGAATGACGTTGATGCCGTCAATATATTTGTAGGCGGCGTTGTAAAAGCCAACGGCGGCGTCGCCCCAGGTGGGGGAGAGGATAAAGACGTCAATGCGGAAGAAGATGGTCGAAAGGAGGTGATTGATCATCAAGGGCAGGCTTTCGCCCAGCATGCCGCGCTGCAGGGCACGGTCGGTTTCCAGGGTGGGCCGGAAAATCTTGACCACCATTATGTAGCTCAAGACCAGAAACGTGACCAGGTTGGCAACCAGTGACACGCCGGCCAGGCCGATAATCCCCCAGCCGAGCAGCAGCGTTAACGCGCCCAGGCTGACCCGAGTCAGGGTTGTCACCGAGGCGATGGCGGCGGGATACTCGGCTTTTTCGTGGGCATAGAAGAGAGCGGTCAGGCCGTCGGACAGGTTGCTAAAGAGGGTGCCGACGGCGAAGAGAGCAACGGTGATGACCACGTCCCAGGTTAAACCGCCAAAGACCACATACAAGCCCAGAATTGCCGCCATAAACGGCAGGGCGACCAGCCAGAGGATGAGGCGCAGGATCGAAACGTTGGACAGGTAACGGTTGCTCTGGGCGCGGTTGGCCGCGACCTCGCGGGTAACGAGCGTGCCCAGGCCATAGCGCGTCACAATCTCGACCAGCCCAATGAAGGCGACGGCGAAGGCATAGCGCCCGGCTCCTTCCGGCTGCAAAATCCGCAGCATCAGCAGGGCAAAAGCAAAATCAATCAGCCGGTTAGACAGGGCCATGACCATCGGCACCAGGCTGTTCTTAGCCACCCGCTTGATGGGCGAGTCGGCCTCGCTCTCGCGGTAGAGCTTGCCCCAGGCCCAATAGCCGCCGATCAGCGCCAGCGTAACCAGGGCCAAAAAGGAGCCGTACAGGCCCAATTGAAAGCTGCGCGGGCTGTAACGGAAACGGACTTCCCACTGGCCGGGCTGGAGGTAGACAGCCCGGAATGCGCCATCGGCCCGGTGAACCGTCAATTCGATTTCAGGAGAGGGTTGGACGGTTGAAAATTGACCATTGACCATTGACTGTTGGTCGTTGACTATGGGTCTGGCATAGGCTCGCCAGCCGGGGAAGTAGGCATCGGCCAAAACGAGCCAGCCGGGCTGGTCGAGTTGAACGGCGAGGCGCACTTCGTTGGGTGTGTAGGTGGGGATTTCCACATGCGGTAGGGGCGATGGGCTAACCGTCTCTACCGGGGCAGTCACATCTTCGGGGGCCAGATCGCGGCCCAGGCCGTTCGCTTCGCCGTCTAAAATCACTTGCCGGCGGGGATCAAGGCTGCGCAGGGCCAGGCCCAGCTCGTCCGGCCAACCAGACCGATCGGGTTTCGGCAAAGCTGACAGGTCTACTTTTTCATCAACCACAAAAGCGCGGGGCAGGGCATCGGTGTTTTCATAGACCCGGATCTCTTTGTCGTAGACCAAGTTGTAGTTGGGGTTGTTGATGTCTACCGTCGTCAAAATATAGCGCACCCCCAGCAAGTCCAGCAGGGCCGAGTCGAGAGCAGCGTAACCATCGTAGTACAGCGGGCCAATCCGATTGTAGAAGAGATCGCCATTCTCCTGGATGAGGTGCATAAAGCGGCCGTACTGGGCCGGAATGATGCTGTCATAGCCGCGCACGTCGAAAAGATTGCTGTACATCCCGGCGTTAGCCAGAAAAACTTTATTGCCGCGCCCTTGCGGGATATCAAAACTGTTGAGCCGGAACAGGGGGTCTTCGGCCTGCTGGCTCTCCAGCCACTTGACGACCTCGGGCTTGAAGTCGAGCAGGGTGGGGTCCACCGAGGGGTTGAAACCGGCGCCGGCCAGGATTAGGTCAAGGGCAATGATGAGCACGGTGAGTGGTTTCCAGGCATTTTGGATTTTGGATTTACGATTTACGATTGGCAATCCAAAATCGGAAATCGGAAATCGGAAATAGATAGGGCAGCGAACAATCCGCAGGACGGCTCCCGCCGCCATAAGCATCAAAAAGAATTTGAAAAAGTTGGGCCATTGGTAGCCAAAAAATTGGCGGCCATCGGCAAAAGCGTTCTGGGCCAGGCCGGAACGCTCGAAGAGATAGGTGGCAGCTTGAATGAAAGGAGCGGGGATGAAAAGAGCAGCCAGCATGACCACGCTTCCGGCCAGGCCGGTCCAGAAGAGAAGCCAGCCGGTGTAGAGAGAGACAGTATAAAGGGAGAGCAGGGGGGCAGGGGCGCAGGGGGGCAGGGTTGAAGATTCTCCTCTGCTCCCGTGCGAAGCCTCCCCTAGGGGCCGTTCCCCTGCTCCCCCGCCGGGTTTCGCGCTGACCAGCCGGTCGAGATACGTCACCCCGATTCCAGCCAGGGCGGCGATACTCAGGGTGAAGGGAAAAATCCAGCGAAAGGGGGAATGGAGTTGATTCCAGCCCGGCAGGCCGTAGAACAGCAGGGTATACAGCGGTGTGCCAAAAGCGAAGAGAAGCGAAAGAAGAGCGAGAAGAGCGAAGATAAACGTAGAAGATTGGAAAGTTGGAAGGTTGCCCACCCATAGGGGGCCTTCGGCTCGAAGGTCGGAAGGTTGAGCTTGCTTCCACTCTTCCAGTCTTCCAACCTTCCAGCCCTCCCTGATCGCTTGAACAATTGCCAGCCCGGCCAGTACCAACGGTAAAATCCCCACGTAAGCCCCCGCTTCGACGGCGGTTTTGGTATCCCAACTGGTACAGTGAGGGCAGAGGGGATTAATTTGACCGGAGGCATTGGGGCCTAGCGGCTGCCAGCGCCAGGTGACGGCGTCAAAATAGCCGTGGTGAGCCGGGCTGCCGAAAAAATCGGGGATGACAAAGGTAATCAGGCGGCGGAGGGGCAAGGCCCAGCCACGGACCTGGTCCAGAGTGACCGAGTTGTCGCGAAAGTTCTGCGTCACCACCTCGTACATGGGGCCAAGCTGCACCAGGCCCAGGCAAAGGCCCAGGAAGACCATGAGCAGCAGCCAGGCCGCCAGACGCAGGGCAAAACGAGCGGTGGCCTGCCGCCGCCATAAGATCAACAGCCGGCAGAGGGCGTAATAGCCGCTGACCAGCAGCACATAGTAAGTAATTTCGACGTGGCCGGCCAGGGTTTGCGCGCCCAGGAGCAGCGCTCCGGCAACAACGTAAGGAATGGGCGAGTAGCCCCTCAACCCTTTGTCTTCCTGCTTGCGGATGATCATCTCGATCAGGGCCAGGATCAGCGGCAGCCAGGCCGCCCCGGCGATGATCATGGTAAAAACGACGCTGACAATAAAAAAGGCGCTGAGGGAGTAGGTAATGCCGCCCACAAGCGCGCCCAGCCGGGTGACGCGCAGCGTTCGCAAAAAAATGTACATCCCCAGGCCCGCCAGCCACAGTTGAGACACGGTGAACCAGCCGTAAGCCTTGCTCAGCGGCAATATATAAAAAAGAAGGCTAAAAGGATACAGCGCCGAGTGCTGCCCATTGGCTAAAAAGGGCTGGCCGGAAAGGATATAGGGATTCCACAGGGGCAATTGCCGGGCCGCGAGAGACTCGCGGATGAACTTTTTCCAAACGTAATTTTCCAGGATCAAATCGGAGAGGAGTTGATTCTGAGGCAGGCCGACACCCAGGCTGTCTTTGTAAGCAGCCCACGGTTCGTAGGCAAAGAGGTTGTCAACCGGAAGAAGAGTGTTCGGTCCAATGGTGACGGACCAAAAGAGGAGAAGCGGCAGGAGCAGCAGAACCAGCGCGGCCAGCACATCCTGCCGGGTAATCGCTCGAAACAAGCGTACTCCTCCTAAGAGGGCTTGGCAGAGGTAGAAGCGGCCATCGGCTGCACATTATGATGCCGCCAGCGGATCTCAAAGACGCGCAGGGCAGCCTCAATTTTGACCGGTATGGTCATCTTGCTCTGTCCAATGCGGCGATCTTCAAAATAAATGGGGATTTCCAGGATACGAAAGTTCAGCTTTTCCGAAACATAGGCCATTTCCACCTGAAAAACGTAGCCGTTGGAGGTAATCCGTTCCAGGCCAATCCGCTGCAAGGCGCTGCGCCGCCAGCATTTGAAGCCGGCCGTGGCATCTTTGGTCCGTACCCCCAAAATGACTCGCGCCCAGACCACATTGGCCCACCAGCTTAAGAACCAGCGCCACCAACTCCAGCGCTCGTCCAGTTCTCCGCCGCCCACATAGCGCGAACCAATCACCACTTCGTAATCCTTGACTTTTTCCAACATCTCGGGAATATATTGGGGTGAGTGGGAGAAATCCGCATCCATCTGAATCACATAATCAGCGCCGAGGTCCAACGCCTTGTTGAATCCGGCTAAGTAAGCGGTGCCGAGGCCCAGTTTACCGGTGCGATGGATAACGTGCACCCGGCCCGGATAGCGCTGTTGGGCCAATTCGTCGGCAATTTGACCGGTGCCATCGGGAGAGTCGTCGTCAACCACCAGGAGTTGCAGATCAGGAACACCTAATTGTAACAATTCGGCCGTGATCGCCGGCAGGTTATCGGCTTCGTTGTAAGTTGGGATGACGACAATGGTTGTCATAGGAAATCTTCTAGAAGGGCCGGGTTATATGGGTTAAACTAATAGAGGTCACATCACGATTATACTATGCCGCCCATGAAAGGTCAATTGCCTTCGCCGGGCAGGAATTGGATAGTGGGAAAAAGTTGAGGATTGAATTCACCTTGCCAATCCGGCCCCAGGCGGAGCAACTCCTGGCGGATAGCCTCGGCATCGGCCAGGAGGCGGGCGATATCAATGCCCATACAACTGGGCGCGAAACGACCCACTTTGGGGATGCCTCGTTCCAGTACTTTCATCGCACCGCGCCAGTTTTTCTTTTCCACATGGTAACAAGCCACGCCGATTTGCAGGATACCCTGGTACATCACCCGCACCGGGTCTTTTTCTTCATTCCAGGCAGCTTCGATAATTTCATGACATTCAAAGTAATCACCCTGATTGAATAACCTTATTCCTTCCAGGAGCAGGGGAGGTGGCGTTTCCTGGCAGCGATCGGTGTCAATGACCCACTTGTGTTTTTCAACCAGGTGAGGTAATTGGCTGGCAATAGCTCCCCGTCCAACCACGGCGGTACAGCCTGCGGCCAGCGCTCGCTCCCGTAACTCCAGGTCCACGTGCGGACCAAAACCCAGGGTGGGCACATGCACCGCTTTTTTACCCGGCCCTTTGACGAAGCGGACCAGGCGCTCCCAATTAAAGCTCTGGCTAAACAAATCAACAATGACCAGGACCGGAGCCGTAAATAACGCCCGCGACAGGTCGGTTTCATTGGTGGCGACCAGGGGGTGATACCCAAGCTGGCGCAGCCCGCTCTCTAACCTGGGCAGGAACATCAAATCGTCAACAATTAAAACAATTGTTTCTTGCATGAGAATGGGGCCAAATCAACTCAGCCGGTACGCACTTTTTGGGCTTGACCGTAATTGGGGATAAAGCGGTAACCAACCCCGCGCTCGGTAATGATATATTTAGGGTTGCTGGGTTTTTTTTCAATCTTTTTGCGCAGCCGCCACATGTACCATTTGACACTTTCAAGATTGGCGTCGGAATCATAAGACCAGACATTTTCAAAAATGAATTCGGTACTGAGAATACGTCCGGCGCGATGGGCCATAAAGAGAAGCAAATCAAACTCGGTCGGGGTCAGCTCAAGAACCTGACCGCTCAACGTCACGGCTCGATCCGCCGGGTCAATAATCAATTCGCCGTCGCCAAAGCGCAGCGGAGCTTTAGCGGAAGGGGGGGGCATATTGGCCCGGCGTAACACTGCGGAAACACGGGCCAGCAATTCATCCCTTTGAAAGGGCTTGACCAGATAGTCGTCGGCCCCGGCCCGCAGGCCGCGCACGATATCGCTCTGCGATCCCAGGGCCGTGAGCATAATAATCGGTACGGTGGAAACCTTGCGAACCCGGCTGCAAAATTCCCAGCCATCCATATGGGGCATCATAATATCTAAAATGACCAGGTGCGGCTTTAATTCTGACAACAGGCGCAAACCATCTTCGCCATTCGAAGCGGCAATGGCTTCATAATTTTCTTGCCGCAAGCTCGTCTCGATTAATTGCAACAAGACCGGGTCATCGTCTACTACCAGGATTTTCTCAGCCACAGTTGCCTCACTTCCACCATATTGTTTCTGTCCATCTACTATTGTATTGATGTGGTCGCTGTATGTCAACGTACTAAAGGTACAATCTTGGACAAAACTCGCCAAAGCTGTCCTGCGAAAAGTCTACTAGTCCGAGTTCGGAGTTTCTCTTATCCCGGACTAAGGTTACTAACATTTCATCGCCTTTCCGGCAGCCATTGCACCAAAAATATCCCCAGCAAAATCACTGCGCCCCCGGCAATCTGCAAAGGCAAGAGCCGCTCTCCTAACAGCAAAACGGCCAGTAAAATTGAAACCACCGGTTCAAAGGAACCGATAATAGCCACCCGGGCCGGGCCAATCAGGCCGATGCTCCACCACATACTGGTGGCGGCCAGTACGGTCGAAACTACGGCAAACAGCGTGACCCACAGCCAGCCGGCCGGGGCGAAAGCAAACGAAAGTTCGTGGGAGAACAAGCCATAAGAAAATGTGCCGACCATACCTCCTATAATCAGCCAGGCGCTACAGATAATCGGCGACAATCCCCGCATCCAACGCTGGCCAACCAGAATAAAAGCAGTGGAAACCAGTACGTTGGCTACCATCAGAATCACACCAGTCCAGACGGCGCCCTCAAAGGGCCGCCAAAAGAGGATGCCGCTTCCCAGCAGCACACAACCCAAAGCCGCAACCTGCTGCCGGTAGAATCGCTCCCGTAAAAAGAACCAACTGGCCAGGTTGACCATGAGTGGATACGTCGCGACAATCAACGAGACCAGCCAGGCCGGAATGAGGCTGAAGGCCGTTACCCAGGTGACCGCCATAATGGTATAAGCCACAAATCCCAGCAAAAAGAGCCGGACGCTTTGCCACCCATATAGTTTCCCTCCTTGCCCGTGCAGCCCAAGAAACACACCCAGTACCAGGGCGGCGATGCTGAAACGTAAAAAGGCCACGGTACCCGGCAGCACCCCCGACTGATAAGCATACCGGACAAAAATTACAGCGCTGCCAAAGGAGATGGCCGAAAAAGCCGCAATAGCCGTCCCTCTGCGCAGAGTGGCCGGAGAAAGATCAAAAGTGGTCAAGCCTAACCTCCTTAATTCTTACCCCTGCTTTCCCTCTAATGATGTTTGATTTTCAAATCCAGTAAAATATCCCGTAGCAGCGGGGCTGGCCCCCACCCGGGGCGACCGCAAGGGTCGTCGCACCGATTACCAATTTCAGGTGTCAAAATTCACAAGGAGAGGAAAGGGTCGAAATAATCAAATTTCTAATAAAAATCTAATAGCAATCTCAGGTAAGGACTGGTATAATACACGTCTAAGGAGTAGGATACAAAGTGTAAAATGTAATGCGGCGTTAACGATCTCCTGCGGGTGAAAAGCAAAAGTTATCCTCACCCCTAATCCCGCACCCTCCACTGCCCCCTTACGTTTCACCGATTGAAGGTTTGTTGATTAACTGAGGTACAACTAATTATGATGCGATTTGATAAATTTACCGAACGCGCCCAGGACGCGGCCATGCGGGCCTACGAGATTCTGCAACGGTACCAGCACTCCCAGGCCGATACCGAGCATCTGCTGTTGGCCTTGCTGGAGCAGCCCAATGGGCTGATCCAGGAAATCCTGGAAAAAATGGGCATTGAGCCGGAACTGGTCATGGCCCGGCTCGACCAGGTGCTCTCTGCCGCCCCCAAGGTGGGCGGCATGGTCAATATGGCCGTTGGGCAAGTTTACATCACGCCTCGCCTGAAGCGGGTGCTCGATAATGCTCAGGAAGAGGCCAAAGCCATGCAGGACGAGTACATCTCGACTGAGCACCTTTTTTTGGCCATTTGCAGTGAGCGCGGCACGCCCAGTGCCCGCATTTTGCAAGAGCTAGGCGTGACCAAGGCCAAAGTTGTTGACACCATCGAGGTGGTGCGCGGCGGTCAAAAAGTGACCAGTCCCCAGGCCGAGACGCGCTACCGCACCCTGGAAAAGTACAGCCGCGACCTGACCGCGATGGCGGCCGAGGGTAAACTCGACCCGGTCATTGGCCGCGACAACGAGATTCTACGCTTGATTCAAGTGCTGTGCCGGCGCACCAAGAACAACCCGGTGCTTATCGGCGAGGCGGGTGTCGGCAAAACCGCCATCGTCGAGGGGCTGGCCCAGAAAATTGTGAGTGACGATGTGCCCGAACTGCTGATGAACCGCCGGGTGGTCAGCCTGGATTTAGGCGCGATGATTGCCGGCTCCCGTTTCCGTGGCGAGTTTGAAGAGCGGCTTAAAAATGCGCTGGAGGAAATCCAGCGGGCGCAGGGTGAAATCATCCTGTTTATTGATGAGTTGCACACCGTCGTCGGTGCGGGCGCGGCCCAGGGCGCAGTAGATGCCAGCAACATGATGAAGCCGGCCCTGGCCCGCGGCGAATTGCGCTGCATCGGCGCGACGACCCTCGACGAGTTCCGCAAGTACATCGAGAAAGATCCAGCCCTGGAGCGCCGTTTCGCCCCTGTCTTTGTCGAAGAGCCGACGGTTGAGGAAGCCATCGAGATGCTGCGCGGGCTGAAACACCGCTATGAAGCGCACCACAACGTCGTCTATACCGACGAGGCGCTGACCTCTGCCGCCCGCCTGTCGCACCGCTACGTAACTGACCGCCACTTGCCCGACAAGGCCATTGACCTGATTGACGAGGCCGCCAGCAAGCTGCGCGTGGCCATTTACTCGATGCCGGAGGCGTTAAAGGAAAAGAAGAAACGCCTCACCAAACTGCAAAGCGACGAAGCCGAGGCCGGGCAGCGGCAAGATTGGGAGCACGCCGCCCGCATCAAGGCCGAGCGGCTGCGCATGGAAGAGGAATTCAAGGAGGAACGAGACACCTGGCGGCAGGAGAAAAACCTGGACGAGGTGGTCGAAGTCAGTGACATCGCCCAGGTAGTTGCCAATTGGACCGGTATCCCAGTGCATGATATGCTCCAGACCGAGGCAGAAAAGTTATTGCATATGGAAGAGGCGCTGCACCAGCGCATCATTGGCCAGGATGAGGCCATCAACGCCATCAGCGACGCCATCCGCCGCTCGCGTTCCGGCCTCAAAGACCCGCGCCGGCCTACCGGCAGCTTCCTGTTCTTGGGCAGTTCCGGCGTCGGCAAAACCGAGCTGGCCAGGGCACTGGCCTGGTTCCTGTTTGACGACGAGGACGCCCTGCTGCGGATTGACATGAGCGAGTACCGCGAGGGCCACACCACTAGCCGCCTCTTTGGCGCGCCGCCTGGCTACGTTGGCTACGACGAGGGCGGCCAGTTGACCGAAGCGGTTCGCCGCCGGCCCTACCAGGTGGTCCTGTTTGACGAGATCGAAAAGGCGCACCCGGACGTGTGGAACGCCCTGCTTCAAATTCTGGAGGATGGGCGTCTAACCGACGGCCAGGGCCACACGGTTGATTTCAGTAATACGGTCATTATTATGACCAGCAACCTGGGTACGGCTTTTGGCCCCAAGGGTGGTACGCTCGGCTTCCGCCAGCGCGGCGACCACGGTACCTTTGATGATACCAAACTGAAGGGTGAAATTCAGGACTCGCTGCGCCGCCATTTCCGGCCGGAGTTCCTGAACCGGATTGACGAGATTATCATCTTCCATACTCTGACCCAGGAGCAGGTGGTACTGATTGTAGACCTGCAAATGAAGGAAATCGCCGGGCGCTTGAGCGAGCACAGCGTGACCATTGAGCTGACCGAGGCCGCCCGCATCTGGCTGGCTGAAGAGGGTTTTGATCCCGCCTTTGGAGCACGGCCGCTGCGCCGGACGTTACAAAAGCAGGTCGAGTCGCCGCTGTCGGTCCGGCTGCTGCGCGGCGACTTCAAAGCCGGCGATACGATCATCGTGGACTATAACGAAACGGATGGGTTGGTCTTTGTTCGCAAGGAAGATTTGGTGGTCGAAGTACCGTCGAACGTGGAAATGAGCGAGAGCGAGTAAACGGCTGTGTTGATGAGCCGCCTGCCCTTCCGTCCTGAAATTTTTACGTAGATTTTACAGACAAATACCGAAATATAGGTTAAACTATCTTCATCTGAAATCACTCATCTCGTCTCGTTGTTTTACCAGCCTTCTTTGCTCTAACCGAACTCTTGAAAAAACGCGCCGGAATTAAAACCCGGCGCGTTTTATTTTATTCCTATCTATGCTAAAATCCGCATCACAATACATACTCTTTGAGGTTTGAGATGGATATTACCTGGAGAGGCATCATTTGGCAGCAGTTCGGGGCCGCGGTTGATATGCTCGAAAATGCCCTGCTCGCCTGTCCCGACGAGTTATGGAGTGACCGCTCGCAGCAACTGGAGTTCTGGTATGTCGTTTATCATACCCTTTTCTGGCTCGACCTTTACCTATCCGGCTCAGTTGAGGGATTCGTCCCCCCTGCTCCTTTCAACCTGGACGAGCTAGACCCTGCGGGACTGCTGCCCGAAAAGCCGTATACAAAGGACGAACTTCAAACCTATCTCGATTATGGTCGCCAGAAGTGCCGAGCGACGATTGAGGCGCTGACAGATGAGCGGGCGTGTCAACGCTGTGCGTTCTCCTGGGGAGAGGTCAGCTTTTTGGAGTTACTGCTATACAATATGCGCCACGTCCAGGAACATGCCTCGCAGTTGAACCTGATTCTCGGACAGAAGTTCGATGCGGCCCCCGGCTGGGTCACCAGGGCCAAGGGCAGAATCAGCGATGGATGATCATTTTGCTTCTTCATTTGGAAAACCCGCTTTGACGCTGCACCGGATTTATGATAAGATTGCTAAACAACCCAATAAAAACCGTAGCCTAATTAAGCAACGGTTTTGATCCAATACGCCCTCGTAGCTCAGTTGGTAGAGCAGCCGCCTTGTAAGCGGCAGGTCGTCAGTTCGAGTCTGACCGGGGGCTTTTGCTGTTTTTATCAAACACCCACTGCCCCCCAATCATTGTCCGCCAGGCGCTGAAGTCAGCCTCGAAGATGGCCAGATCGGCGTCTTTACTAGCGGCTAGACTACCTTTACGGTCGGCGCAGCCGATGACTCGCGCCGGGGTCAGGCTGACCATGCGCACCGCCTCGACCAGGGGAATGCCCACCACCTCCGTCAGAATAGGCACCATCTGATTCAATAGTGTCGTGCTTCCGGCAAAAGCGCTGCGGTCCAGCATCATGCCCACCCCGTCGCATACCTCATACTCTAACCCGCCCATGCGAAAGCGGCTGCCTTCCGGCAGTCCCGCTCCACTAGTAGCATCGGAGATGGCGCAGAGGCGGTCCGGCCCCAGGCACTTGTAAGCCAGTTTCATTAAGGTGGGTGGAAGATGCTTGTTATCCGTGATCATTTCCACCGTTAGCCCGTCGAAAGTCAGGCTGGCTTCCAGCAGGCCCGGTTTGCGCCAGGGACCTTCGCGAACTGTGCTGGATTGGGCACTCCAAATGTGGATGATGTGGCGCAGGCCAAGCTTCATCGCGGCTAAGACATCCTGATCCTGGGCATTGCTGTGACCTGCCGCCGGGATAATACCGAGGTTGACCAGTTCAGTTGTCAGCGCCAGGGCGCCCGGTAACTCAGGCGCGTAGGTCATAATTTTGATGACATCCGCATGCTCCAGCAGGACCGCCGGAGTGCCGTCGTCAGGATTGCGAATGTGGGCCGGGTCCTGGGCGCCGCGCTGGGCCTGGCAAAAGTATGGCCCTTCGACATGCACACCCAACACTTGCGCCCCCTGGTGTGACTCTCTCAGCCACTGGCGGCTGAACTCCAGGCAGCGGACCAGGTTGGGAATTGAGTCGGTCATCGTTGTCGCCAGGAGGGTGGTGACGCCCCGGCTCGCCTGGAGTTCGGTGATCGTGTCAAAAGCTGTGGGGGTGGCTTCGTTAAATGTATGGTTCAAGGCCCCATGAGTGTGCAGATCAATCAACCCCGGCGTGATGGTCCGTCCCCCGACATCCAGCCGGTCCATGTCAACCCCCAGGGAGTCAAGCGGGCCAAGCCCGACAATTTTTCCCGCTTCAACCATCACCGCCTGGCCAGTCACAATCTCTTGCGGCAAAATGATTCGACCGTTGACCAAAGCCAACCGGCCGCGTGGTTGTTCTAATTTAGGTTCTTCTCTCACCTCTGTTGTCATCAGTTTCCTTTCCATTCCGGACCCACCGGAACAAATCGAAACATGCCATACTGAGCTTTGGACAGATTAAAGTCATCCGTTTGGTGGATGATTTGCCACATCCGGGCAGCCATTGCCTCCAGCACCGGTCGCCAGGCCGGTTCGCGGGCCAGATTCCGCAGTTCGTGCGGGTCGGCTGTCAAGTCGTACAATTCATCCTCGTCAAAACCGTTGAAGACATACTTGGTGTTGTCCTGCCACACAACCCGCTGAGTGTAGTAGAAGCGCTGGCCGTGACATTCGGCAAAGGCTTCGGAGGTCCAGGGACCGGGTTCGGCTTGCAGCAGCGGCAGCAGCGACCGGCCATGACAGGGGAACTCTACGCCGCCGGCCAATTGAGTCAGGCTCGGTCCCAAATCCAGTGAGCTGACAATCTGCTCGACCACCCGCCCGGCCGGAATACCCGGCCCGCTGAGGATGAGTGGAATCCGGTACGCTTCTTCAAAAGCGGGGATACCCTTGAGAAAGAGCCGGTGCGCGCCGACGTAGTCGCCGTGGTCAGAGGTAAAAACGACCAGCGTGTTCTCAGCCTGTCCGGTCTCTTCTAACACGGCCAGGAGACGCCCGATCTGGTCGTCCACCAACGTGCAGTAGGCATAGTAGCAGGCAATGGCCTGGGCAAAGTGCGACCACTCCAACTGCCGCCAGACCTGCTGGATGCGCCGGTAGATGGCGGGCCGGCCTAATAAGGCATCGGCAAAACTCGGTGGGCGAGGGATGTCGGCTGGGTTGTAACGCTGGTAGTAGACCTCCGGCACGACATACGGGTCGTGGGGAGCCTCGGTGCTGAGAAAGAGGGCCCAGGGACGATCAGGGCTGCGGGCAGCCTGGCGCAAAAAGTTGATGCCGTCGTTGTAGAGGCCGTATTCCGGCGTGGCTTCAACCGGGTCATCGGTGACGCCGCACAAGAGGAAATCTTTGTAGCCCTTTTGCTGCACCGTCACCCGCAGCCGCATGGGGCCGCCGCGCTCGACCAACCCCTGGAGCTGTTGGTAGCGCTCGACATCGTAGGTTTCAAAGCCAAAGTTTTCCAGGCGGTTAGTACGCTCAATGTGCCACTTGCCCAGGTAAGCCGTGTGGTAGCCGGCCTGCTGCAAGGTGCGGCTCCAGAAGGGCAGATTGGGCTTCAACTCGGCCCGGTATGGCTCGACCGCGTGGGTCACGTCAACCATGCCGTGACTGTGCGGCAGCAGCCCGGTCATCAGACTGGCCCGGCTGGGAGAACAAATGGGGTTGGGGGCGTAGCAGCGGGCAAAGCGGGTGCCGGCAGCGGCCAGGCGGTTCAGGTGCGGGGTCTGGCAGAGAGTAGCCGGCTCGATGGTGGCCGCTTGCTGCTGGTCGGTAATTAAGAAAAGTAAATTGGGTTGGGACATAGGCGCCTCCTTCGTAAATAGCCTTCACCCCCAACCCCTCTCCCAGTGGGAGAGGGGAGTCGCGCCAGCGACGGGGTGAGGGCTTATTCATCACTGGCAGCGTACCACAGGTTTGTGACGACTCCGTTAAAGTGGAGGGCAAGGCTGGCCTTGTGGCCTGCCCAAGCAAACTTTGCCCTTCCGCTTTTCAAGCGAAATTATATCTTAAACCACTGTTCAATTGGCCGGTGCACCGGTTTGCAGCGGGCTGCGGCTGGCATCACGGATCTGCACGGCCTGCATCACCTGCCGGCTGCGCCGCCACAACCATAAGGATTGCAGCGACATACCGGCGGTCACCGCAGTCAAGCCGACATACAGGCCGGAGACCTGGCCCCAGACAATTCCGGCCCCCAGGATGCCGCCACAAGCCAACAGAAATGCAACCACCGATTCGGTCACGCCCCGGGTGTGGCGGCTGTAGGTGATGGCGCCCTGGTACCAGCTTTGCAGGACGCGCAAACCGGGCAGCAGGAGACCCAGCCACAGCCCCTGCTGGGCCAGGGCCGCCAGTGAGGGGGTCAGCGCCGCTACCTGTCCCAACCAGAGCGCCGCCACGGGTGTGGCAATCACCAGGAATAAGAGCAGGGTCATGGCAGTAACCAGTAGAGCTGTGAACCGGCGCAGCCCCTGGACCGCGTGAGTCTCATCCAGCAGGGCAATCACCGCCTCATGGTAAGCAATCCCGGGACTTTGCCACATAATCAGCAGCCCCCACACCACCGGCCACACCGCCAGCGACTCCAACGGCTGGGGCATCCGGCTCAGCGCCGCGCTGACCAGGGGCTGGACCAGCATGGTCAGCAGGACGGTTACGGCCAGGGGGATATAAAAACGCAAAAAGGCCTCCAACGTTAAGCGGGGTGTCACCGGCGCGGCCCGCTTGAGCTGGTAGCGTTGGACAGGACGAGTCCGCCAGCCCGTATAAAGCGCCTCGCTGACCACACCAATGATAATGGCACTTGCGGCAACCACTGTCCCGGGCATACGGCCCCACAGATAACCCACTGCCAGGGTCAGGCTGTCACCGCTGAGCCGGAGCAGCGATCCCCAAATGACCGCCTGGGCCTGGTCGAAACGGATCAGCACACCCTGCTGAAAGCGGCGATAGGCTGTGCCGGCGGACCAGGGCGTCATGATCATCAGTCCCAACCGGGCCGGTTCGATGATTTCAGCCGGCGCTCCCAGCAGGTCGCGGACGACCAAGTAGTAGAGAGGGGTGAAGGCAATCAGGGCGTGGAGCGCGGTCAGCAGGGCCACGACGGCCAGCATAAAGCGGCGCACCTGCCGGTAAGAGTCCCAATCCTTGCTGAGGGCCGTGGAAGCGGCCAGGAGCATGGTGCTGGGCGCCTGGATCAAGGTGGAGATCGAAAAGACGATGCCCCAGGCGGCCAGGTTGACCTCCTGCTGCTCCAGGCGGGCAATGACCGCGCTGATCAGGGGCAGTTCGCTGGTCATCAAGAGCCAACTGGCGGCCAGCGGCCACCAGGTTCGGACAATCCGCCGCAGGGGCAGGCTCGGTTGAGAGGTCATACGGTGGCGATGACCCCGGGTGACTTATCGGCCAGCCGCTGCAAGACCTGAATGCAGTAGATCAGCGCCCGCGGCAGGTGAAACGGGTCTTTGACCGGCAGGGCCACGGTTTCGGTGAATTTACGCCCCTGGCGGTCCAGCTTTTGAGTCCATTCGCCGTAGGACGTTACCGGGTAGTGGCTGAAGGCGTAGTTGTGAACTTTTCCAAACCAGTCCAGGCACCACTGTTCTTTTGAAATCTCATAAGCCAGCAGCAGGGCATAGAGCGCTTCGGTATGCGGCCACCAGATTTTTGAATCGGCAAATTTCCACCAGGGTGTGCCACCGGCAGCATCACGAGCCAGCAGCAGGCCGCCGTACTCGTCATCCCAGGCGAGTTCGGCATGCCATTTGATCGTCTCGACAGCCTGTTGGATGCGCTCCTTATCCCCTAAGGACCGGAAGATGTGAATCATAAACCACATGGACTCGATGGCGTGGCCCGGCACAATAGCCCGACCCTGAGGCGAGGCGATCAATGAGCCATCCAGGGAAGTGAACTCGTACAGCAATTTCTGTTCGGGCCGCCGGTAAACATCCATGATTTCACGGGCGTGATAAAGACCGGCCTCGACGATATCGGGCCGGTTCAGGAAATGGCCCAACTCGTGAAACACCAGCGAGAAGATCATCGAAATACCGTGAGCTTTGACTCCTTCAGGCAATGGGTAAGGCTCAGTCTTGTAAGAGCCGGGCCGGGTCAGACGGCGCTGCACGTTTTCATAAGTTGCCAGGGCCAGGTCAATCGCTTCCGGGTCGCCGCTGGCGCGGGCGAACTCGGTCAAGCCGTAGATGGCAAAGCCGTCGGCGTAGATGCTGGTCGCTCCTTGCAGAACGTCACCATTCTGGCTGACGCAGAAGACCCACCGGCCCTGTTCATCCCGGCCGACCCGTTTGACAAAGTCGAAGATGTGCCGGGCGGCGTCAAGCCATTCCGGCCTCGGCTCGATTTTATTGTACAAGGCAGAAAAGGTCCAAATGGCCCGCAGTTGGGACCACATGTACTTGTCGGTACTGAGGACTTGTCCTTCATCAGAGATGCAGGTCAGGAGGCCGCCATTCCGGCGGTCAATAGCGTGGGTGAGCCAGAAGGGTACCACTCGTTCCAGCAGCTCGGCCCGGTAGATGGCCAGCAGGTCAACAAAGCGGGGAGTGATTTGCATGGTCTATCCTTGTAACCTGGCCGCCTCTGCCTCAGCTTCGGCCCAGGTTTTACAAATCTTCTTGTGGATGACGCCGGTCTTGATGTGATCCAGCGACTCGGGTAGATGACCGTCCCACAGCAGGCAAACTTTCTTTTGCTCGGCAATCTCGTAGCGAGCCATGAAGTCCTGCATTTCGGGGTTACCAAATTGAATGGCCGTGACGCCGGCCGTGTCGGTCATATGCTCGTAAAACTGGTTGCCCCGGCCGCAGAAGTGGAGCAGCCCGCCTTGAGTCGTCTGGAAGGCTTCGGCATTGTAGGGCTTGACAAACTCCTCATACATCTTGCCCGACATCATCACCGCCGAGTCGTCCGACATGCGGCCGCCCCCACTAATCTTGTAAGAAAAGGAATAGCCGACATCCAGTGGCTCGTTCAGTAACTGCTTATGGTGGCGGATAACGGCCAGGTACAGGTCGGTCGAGAAGCGCATTAGCCGATGCACCAGGTCAGGTTGATCGTTGACCAGATAGTAGACATTGCCCCCGGCAATGTTGACCGCCGTGTTGAACGGCCCCTGGGCGTCGGGGCAGCCGATGCGGATGGTCTGGCTGAGCTTGGGGTAAGGGGCCAGCATCTCGCGGAAGTACGCCTCGGTTTCCCAGACCTGCGCCGCGACGCCGGTGTCCATAGCGGGCAGGCCCCGCTCCAGGATGGTTTCAATCTCTTCGACGGTCTGGGCTGCCTCGGCCCAGGGCATGTTATCCTGATCCTGCCAGTGCGGGCAGCCAACCATGCTTGCCAGCAGCACCAGGCCGTAGTTGGCCCGGATGGTGTAGGCGCGGTCGTCTTTGAGCAAAGCGCCTTCGTAGGCGCGCGTCAGCTCCGAGACCAGCATCTTGGCCGGGTCGCGATAGGTTTCGCTATAGGGGATGCGCAGCCAGCCCGGCGGGAAGTCGTGCTGGTGGTGGCCCCAGTCATCGCGCACGCTGACGATGGTTGGCCGGCGGTCCACCGGCTCGAAGCGCCAGGCCGCGCTCTGGCGGGCTTCGGCCTTTTGCACGTGGGATATGTCAACCAGCGCTTCCAGTTTTTCTAAATAAGGTTCGGGATTAAAATCAGACATAAAACCTCTCGAAAATAGTCAACGATCCGGCGCCAGCGTTGGCGCTGTCCAGGTTCGAGCGGCGGCGAGCATGGCGTCCAGACTAGCCGCCGGTGTTCCCGGCGAAACGCCGCCGCCCACCGACAGGATCATGCCGCCGCCAGGGGCAGCCTTATCCAGGCAGGACTTGGCCCATTCTGCCACCACCTGGGGTGTTTCGCGCACGGCTATTTCAAGGGGCGGGACATTCCCCATCATAGCCACGCGGTGTCCCATTTGAGCTTTGACGGTCGCAATATCTGCCTTGTGGGTAAAATTGAAAACATCAAAATTGGCCTCGGCCAGGGCCGGATAAAGGTGGGCGCAGGGCGTGTCGTTGTGATAAATACGGATCAGCCCCTCAAATTCATCAAAAATGCGGCGAAGCAGCGGCGCGACAAACTCATTGTAGTGATTTACGGAAATCATGCCAACAATGTCGTCCAGCAGCATGATGCCTTCCGGCTGGCGGATTTGCTCCAGTTGGGCGTGCAGCCAGCGAATGATCGTCGTGGTCAGCGTGTCTAAAAAGCGGCTAATTTCTTTGGGATGGGTAATCAGCCCGGTCATCAGGTCGGTGATGCCCATGATCCAGCCGGCAGTGACCATGGGACCGCGGGCGGCGACCATGTTGATTCCCAACCCTTCCGCTTGCAGCCGTTCTTCGGCATGTTTGTACAAGCGCAGGGCTAGTGGCATATAGCCATCTTCATAAGGATCGGCGGCAGGCACATCGGCCCAAAGGGATATGTCGGTGGTAACCGGCTCGATGGAAGGAGGTCTATCCTCGTGAAAATGAACCCGCGCCCCAAAGGCGGACGGTTCGGCGGCCATGCCATACTCGACCCAAAAACCCGGTATCCAAACGGCGTCAGGAAAGCGGTCCAGCAAATCCTTGTGGATTTCCAGCCACTTATCCGGCAGCAAGAAGAAATCCAGAGTATGGATGCCGGCATAGCCGGGCAGCCAGGGGCTGTCAACAATAAAAGCTACCGGAACCTGCTCCGGCTCTTCCAGGCGGGCCGCTTGTTTAAAGCGCTGCCAGGGTGTGGTCATAACATTCATTCCCCCTTGTCTTGTTTAAGGTATAACTACCCAGAAAAGCTCTTTCCAGCCATTTTGGGCCGGGATTTGGGGATTAGGAGATTTTCTCCTTATTTTTATCCCCAAATCCCCTAATCTCGGCGAAAACATTTCCAAAGGTCTATGACTCTGCAGAACTACTCGTGCTCTGGCCAAGGCCGGCCAATTTTAACTCGCGAGCGCGGTGGCAACTGACGTAATGCTGCGCTGAGATTTCCTCTAAAGGCGGCGTTTGGGTGCGACAGATATCAACCACGTAAGGGCAGCGGGGATGGAAATAGCAGCCGGACGGCGGATTGGCCGGGCTGGGAACTTCCCCTTTGAGCGGCGTCATCTGGGAGCGGATGCGCGGGTCGGCCACCGGCACGGCTGACAACAGAGCCGAGGTGTAGGGATGCCGGGGCGCATTAAAGATTTCTTCGGTCGGGGCCATCTCGACGATTTTGCCGACGTACATCACGGCCACTCGGTCGCTGATGTGCTTGACCACGCTTAAATCGTGGGCCACAAAGAGGTAGGTTAAGTGAAGCCGCTGCTGCAGCTCCAGCAGCAGGTTCAGCACCTGCGCCTGCACCGACACGTCCAGGGCTGACACCGGCTCATCGGCGACCACCAGGCGTGGATGCAAGGCCAGCGCGCGGGCAATAACGATACGCTGGCGCTGTCCGCCGCTAAAAGCGTGGGGATAGCGGCGCATGTATTCCGGCCGCAGCCCCACCAGGCGCAGCATTTCGGCCACCCGCTCGGTACGCTCGCGGCGATTGGTGACGCCGTTAACCAGCAGCGGCTCGCCGACGATGTCGAGCAGGTTCATGCGCGGGTTGAGCGAGGCAAAAGGGTCTTGAAAGATCATCTGCATCTCGCGGCGGAGGGGCCGGATTTCGGCCCTGGGCAGGGCGGCGATGTCAACCAGGCGGTTGTCCTGAGTGTGGAAACGGATTTCGCCGCCGGTTGGGTTAAGCGCTCGCAGAATGCAGCGAGCGGTCGTCGTTTTGCCGCAGCCGCTCTCGCCCACCAGGCCCAACGTTTCGCCCTCGTTGACATAGAAGCTGACATCATCCACGGCGCGCACGTGGCCGATAACTTTTCTAAGAAATCCCTTTTTGATGGGAAAGTATTTTTTCAGGTTATTAACTTCCAGGAGTTTCTGGCCGTTTGAGGTTGTATTCAGCACGATTACCTCGGTTCTGGGCTGATTGGGCCGGGATTAGGGGATTTGGGGATAAAAAATTAAAGAAAAATCTCCTAATCCCCCAATCCCGGCGAAATCATTTAGGTTTTGTCAGCCACCGTGTGATATAAAAAGCAACTGGCTGATTGCCGCTCATTGACCGGCTGTAAGCTGGGGGTGCGCTGGTCGCACGTGCCGGGCATAAAGTCCGGGCAGCGCGGGTAAAAGGGACACCCCTGCGGACGATTGAACGGGTGCGGGATGGATCCCTCGATGGTTGGCAGCGGCGTGCGCGATTTGGCCTGGATGCTGGGAATTGACTTGAGCAGCGCCCGGGTATACGGATGTTTGGGCGCGTGAAAGATGTCGTCTATCGGCCCGGTTTCCATCACCCGGCCCAGATACATCACTACTACGTAATCGGCAATCTGGGCGATAACCCCCAAATCGTGGGTGATAAAAATAATGGACATGTTGTGCTGCTGCTGCAAGGAGCGTAACAAGTTGAGTACCTGGGCCTGGGTGGTCACGTCAATCGCCGTGGTCGGCTCGTCGGCAATGAGCAGCCGGGGATTGCAGGAGAGGGCCATGGCGATCATCGCTCGCTGGCGCAGCCCGCCGCTGAGCTCCCAGGAGTAGGCATTGAGCCGCTGCTCCGGGCTGGGCACGCCGACTTCCCGCAGCCGCTCGACGGCGATGCGCTCGGCCTCCTGTTTGCCGACCGGCTGGTGCAGCAGGATCGTCTCGACGATCTGGTTGCCGATGGTGTGGACCGGGCTAAACGAGGCCATCGGTTCTTGCGGAATGAGGGCAATTTCGGCCCCACGGATCGAGCGCATCTCCTGGCCGTGGGCGTCCAGCTTAGCCAGATCAATAACCTCACTGCCGCCATGGCCGTTGCCGCCGGCCTGGCGGCGCAGTAAAATCTCGCCGCCGACAATCCGGCCCGGTTTTTCGATAATGCCCAGCACCGACTTGATGGCCACGCTCTTGCCGCAGCCGCTCTCGCCGACAATGCCGACCACCTGGCCGGGGTAAACATCAAAGCTGATCCCGGCCACCGCTTTGACGACGCCTTCATCGAGAATGAAGTGGGTTTGCAGATTGCGGACGGATAGGTAAGGTTGTTGACTCTCCATAGGTTTTTCCGTTATGCTCGGCATCGCCCAGAATTGAAATTCCGGGCTGGTATGGGAAGTCGGTTGGAAACCGACTCATAAGATCAAACAATTCGCAGTTTAGCCAGTCCGTTTTAACGGACTTTTCTTATCAGCCTGAACTTCAGTTCAAGGCGGCTAACTATAAGGATCAGCCGCATCGCGCAGGCCGTCGCCCAGGATGTTGAGCGACAGCACGGTGATAATCACGGCCAGGCCGGGTAAGAGCAGCCAGGGGGCCAGGGCGATAGATTGTAAATTCTGGGCCTCTTGCAGCAGCACGCCCCAACTGATAGCCGGCGGCCGCAGCCCCAGCCCCAGGAAGCTCAAGAAAGTCTCGTTGATGATCATGGCCGGGATGGCCAGGGTGCTGACGGCGATGATATGGCTGGTCATGGTCGGAACCATGTGCCGGAAGATGATGCGCAATTGGCTGCACCCGGCCAACTGGGCGGCGATCACAAAATCCTCTTCGCGCAGAGCCAGGAAGCGGCCGCGCACTTCGCGGCCCAGGGTGGTCCAGCCGATGAGCGAGAGAATGATGGTAATGGCAAAGTAGACCTGCTGCACGGTCCATTCCTTGGGCAGCGAGGCGGTCAGGGCCATCCAGATGGGAATAGGCGGCAGCGATTGGAGCAGCTCAATCAGCCGCTGGATGATCAAATCAACGATACCGCCAAAGTAGCCGGAAATCCCGCCCAGAAGGACGCCCAGAAAAATGCTCATGACCACCGCCACCAGCCCAATAGACAAGGAGACGCGCGTGCCGTGCATCAGGCGCGACCATTGATCACGGCCCAGCCGGTCGGTGCCGAGCAGGTGGATGTTGCCGGCGGCAGCAGGGCCGTCTGCCCCCAGCAGGTGAATATCGGTCGGGATCAGGCCAAGAAGCTTATAAGGATAACCGTGGGCAAAAAAGCGCACCGGCAGCCTTTTCGATTCGTCAATCTGCCACTCCATACGCAGCGTTTTGGCATTGCGCGCTCCTTCAATGCCGTACACAAACGGGCTAAAACCATCCTCGCTGAAAAAGCGCAGCCGCTGCACCGGGATAAAGGATTGGGTGGCGCTGGTCAGTTGGGGATCTTGCAGGCTGAAAAAATCGGGGAACAGGCCGACAATAACAATGATGCTGACAATACCGGCGCAAAAGACGGCCAGGCGATGCTTTTTGAAACGCCACCAGACCAGCTTCCAGTTGGGGGCAATGTAAATCGCTTCGGCCTTATCGGGCGAGACGACGATAGCCCCCGTTCCGGCGACAGGAGCAGGTGTCTCAGCCGGAGCAGGGGGAGGGACAACTTGGGGGTCGGTCAAAGAGGACATAGCTTAGGCCTCCTCCATCCGAATGCGCGGGTCGAGCCAGGCCAGCAAAATATCGGACAGCAGCGTGCCGATAATCGCCAGGCAGCAGAAAATCAGGATGATAATGCCGGCCAGGTACATATCCTGGCCAATCAATGCCCGCAGCAGCAGCGGTCCAATCGTGGGCAGGTTCATGACCGTCGCCACGACAACGCTGCCGGAAAAGATGTAGGGCAAATACCAGCCGATGGTGCTGATCAGGGGGTTGATCGCCAGCCGGACCGGGTACTTGAGGACCAGCTTCCACTCCGGCAGCCCTTTGGCCCGGGCCATTTCCATGTAGGGCTTTTTGAGTTCGTCCAGCAGATTGGCCCGGACAATCCGGGCCAGCCGGGCGGTGCCGTCCATACCCAAAATGACCATCGGCAGCCAGATGTGCGCCAGCAGGTCTCCGACCCGGCCCCAACTCCAGGGCGCATCCACATACTGCGACGAAAACAGCCCGGTGACGCTGATGCCAAAGTACGAAAAGGCCAGCCACATCAGCACCAGGGCGGTCATAAAGCTGGGCGTAGCGACGCCGATGTAATTAAAGATCGTAAAGAAATAATCAAAAAAGGAATATTTGTGGGTCGCTGAGAAAATGCCGATAGGAATGGCAACAGCCCAGGTAAACAGAAAGGTGAACAGGCCCAGAAGCACCGTCAGCAGCAGCCGTTCCCCAATCAGTTCGGCATTGGGCCGCTTCCAGTCGAGCGATACCCCCAGGTTGCCCTGCAGAATATTGCCGACCCAGCGGAAGTATTGAACGTGCATGGGTTGATCCAGGCCGTACTGCTGGCGCAGCGCGTCAATTTGGGTCTGGTCCATAGAGGAACCGGACGCGGCCAGGTCGGCCAGGTAGCTGGTCAGAAAGTCGCCGGGCGGGGCCTGGATCAGGGCAAAGGACATGACCGAAAAAATAAAGACCAGGAAGGGTAGCAGGAGAAGCCGCTTGATGATATATTGGAGCATATAACCAACCCCTGAGTAGGGGCAGGAACAAGCCCTGCCCCTACCTTAATCATGATCTATTACTGCGCAAAGAAGTACTGTTCCGGGCGGGTGTTGCCAGGGGTGCGCAGCGGCCAGTCGTTGCCGGCGCTGCTGGGCACATTGCGCAGGTTGTCGTTGACGACGACCACGCCTTGCACCATCGGCGTCAAGCCGACTGTCCCCATTTCCCAAACGTTGTCGGCCCAGGTTTGGAACAGTTCTTGGGCCAACTCAATTTGCCTAGCCCGGCTGACGGTCTTGGCCTCGTCAATGATCTCGACGATGCGGGCGATGTCAGGCGGTGGTTCCAGCCCTTCGGCGCCATTGGTGCGGTACCACTGCCCATGCAGTTGAGCAAAGGCGATGGTCGGACTGCTGCGCGGATCCATCTTGGGCTGGCCGGTGAAGGGGAAGCCGGTCGTATCTTCGTTCCAGATTTCCATCATCAGGTCGTTGGAGTCGCGCAGTTGGAAGTGCAGGGCGCGCTCGCGGATTTCCACGTGGGCGCGAACTCCCACCTGCCCCCACTGCTGCACGGCCAACTGGCCCACATCCGGCCAGGGTCCAAAGGCGGGAACAATCGAAAGTTCCAGGTCCAGCCGCTCGCCGTTGGGCAGGGTGCGGAAGCCTTCGTCGTCGCGCCCGGTCAGGCCAATCTCGTCGAGCAGTTGGTTAGCCAGGTCGGGGTTATGTTCGGTGTATTTGAAGGCATACTCGTCGCCCGGATAGTAGGGATGGTTGGGCGCGGGCACGGTCTGGCGGGCTTCGCCCAGACCCAGGAAGGCCAATTCCTTGATCTCTTCGCGGTTGAGCGCGTGGGAGAGAGCGATGCGGAAATTTTTGTTGCGCAGCAACTCGGCGATGGCCGGGTTAGCCTGGTAGGTCTGGCTAAAGGTGATGGCCGCATCCGAGCCGCCAAAGGTGGACCAGGTGATGATCCGATAGTTGCTGGTGGCTTCGTTCTCGACCAGGACCGGATAGTTTAACATATTGATATGGCGGGCCTGCATGTCGAACTCGCCGGCGATAGCGGCCAGATTGAGGGCCTGGGCGTCGGCAAAGAAGGTGAAGCGGACTTCGTCCAGGTAGGGCAGTTGGTTGCCGGCCGGGTCAACGCCAATGTAATAGGGATTACGTTTGATGGTAAAGACCGGGTCGGACACGCTGGAATTATCCGGCACCCAGGCGGCCATGGTCGGGCGTTCGGGGTTGAGGGTGGCGAAAACTCTATTGGAAAACAGTTCAACCCAGGTGTTAAAGCCGGCCTCGGTCACTTTTTGCTGCAACTCCGCCTCGGAGACGTAGTTGGGGTGGAACTGCTGCATATAGTGCGCCGGGACAAAGGATAAGTTGTTGAGCGCGCCATCGGCCCCGTCTTTGTTAGCCAATTCTAACAAGAGGGTGGTGTTGGGCTGCTTGTAGGTCCAGCGCACGGCGGTGTCGCTCACCTTTTCGACCAGGGCGGTCGTGCCGTCCTTGTTCAGCATCCAGCCAGATACCTTGGGGGTCAGGTCGGTATTGAGCAGGATGTCGTTGTACCAGAACATGACGTCGTCGGCGGTGAAGGGCTGGCCGTCAGACCACTTGGCCCCCCGGCGGAGGCGAATCGTCCAACTGGTGAACTCGGGGTTGGACTCCCAACCGGCGGCGATATGGGGAATGACCTGGCCGCCGTCGGGCGAGTTGCGCACCAGCGCATCGTAGACCACCCGGACGTAGTTATTGGCGTCGGATGGCCCCAGGAAGGCGCGGCGCAGGGTGCCGCCATACTGCCCAATCTCCTCGACCACCGGGATGATGAGCGGTTCCTGGGGCAGGCGTTCCTGGACCGGCGGCAGCTCGCCCGCCTCGACCATGGCGGCCAGCATGGGCGCTTCGCTGTACAAACCTTCCGGCAGGTTGCCGATCAAGAAGGCGTTGGCCTCTTCGGGGGTTGGCAGGTAGATAGTTGAGCCAGGCTCGACCACGTTGGGGTCTTCGATCAGGGTCAGGCTGCTGTCTTCAGCCGCCTTAAGGTTGTTGTAATAAACAATGGCGGTATAGGCCAGCGGGTCGCCGTACTGCTTCTCGGCGATTTTGCCGAGCGTATCGTCGGCCTGGACGGTATAGTTTCGCCCCGTTTGCTGCGGCGGGGCGGCGGCCACGGTCGCCGGTACCAGCAGGGCCAGCAGCAGGAGCAAGCAGATTAGATAAGACAGTTTTTTCATGGGGGTACCCTTTCTCCTTTGGTTTCTTCGTTGAATGATGGTGACAGGTCAGGCATTGACCTATGAGTACATAAGTGAGTCAGGCAATTCTGTTTTTGATACTATTCCTCCCTTCTTTGCCTAATCAGGTAACTTAACGACCTCTTAGATGGTCTCATTAACCAACACGCTACGCGCCAAAAGATTGTCAAGCTCAATCAAAATCTCGGCTCGCCTGGCTGCGGGTATCAATGCGGCTTGAAAAGCGTTAACTTGTAACTGAGTGAGGTCGTGATAAGAAAAGCTAAAATGGTCAACCAACAATTGAAGTTCATCAGTCAGACTGCATCCCAGAATGGTTGGGTTATCGGTACTGACCGTAACTCGAATGCCACGCTGAAGGAACTGTTTGATAGGGTAAGCAGCCATATCTTCTATCACCCGCAGCTTTATATTCGAGGTGGGACACATATCCAGGGTAATGTTTTCGGCTATCAACCTTGACATCAACTTTTCATCCTCTATCGCGGTGACGCCGTGCTCGATTCGGGTTAATTGAAGGGCATCTATGATGGCTTGCATGGATTGTGGTCCTGCCAGCTCACCGCCGTGGGCTTTGAGCGCCAGTCCACGCTGCCTGGCCTGGGCAAAAAGTTGAGCAAAGGGAGCAGGTCCTTGTGCTCTTTCATCTCCGTGCAAATCCAGGCCATCTAACTCAGACAGGTCGAGCAAACTTTCGATCAAATTACTTTGCAGTAGTTCGGGCCGGCTGCGCGAAATACCACAGAAGACACGCACCACCAAATTAGCGGGGGCCGCCTGCTTGATTGTCCCAATAATCTCATTTAAGGGTAACTTCGTAAACAGAGCGTGCCCGAGACTGAAAGACAGTTCAACATAGTGCACATTTTGAGCTACCAGATTTTTAAATATACCTTGAGCGGCCAGGTGATAATTTTCGATGCTGGTCAGTGTACTTTCGTAACATTGGCGAATGATCGCGGCGAAATAACCAAAGGTCTCAAAGCGATAATCTTTGGCCCACCAGAGTGCAGGACTCGGCAATGATTTCACCACGCTTTGAACCATCTCCCACGGCACTGCGCCCTCAATATGCAGATGTAATTCGGCTTTGGGCAGAGTTTGAAGAAAGCTATCTTGCTGCATCTTTGATTTCTACATTGCTTTGTTGCGGTATTAATTACAACTTCCCCGCCGACTCCATATCCAAATACACCCGCGCATGCCCCACCTGGCGGAGAATCGAACCGGGGCGGTCTTCGCTGACCGGCTCGGTCAGGCAGGCGCGGACGGCGTCGGCTTTGCGGGCCTCCGGGACGATGCACAAAATTTGTTGCGGGGCCAGCAGGGCCGGGATGGTCAGGGTGATGGCGTGGGTCGGCACTTCGGCCAGGGAGCCAAAATGGCCCTCGCCGACCTGCTGGCGGCGGCTGGCTTCGGCCAGCTCGATGACCTTGACCCAGACCGGGTCGTTAAACAGGGCGTAGGGTGGGTCGTTGAAGGCGATGTGGCCGTTCTCGCCCCAGCCCAGGGCGACCATGTCGGCGGGGTGGGCGCGCAGCAAGCTTTCGTACTCGCGGCAGGTCGCCTCGACATTTTCCGGCCGGCCGGGAACCGGATAAAAGGCTTTAGGCTTGACGGCGTCGAGGATATGGCGGCGCAAAAACAGGGGGAAGCTGGCCGGGTGGCTGGGGTCGAGGCCCAGGTACTCGTCCATGTGAAAGACACTGACTCTGGACCAGTCAATGCCCGGCAGGTCACGCAGGGCGTCCAAAAAGGTTAGCTGCGAGTTGCCGGTCGCCAGGATGATGCTGGCTTCGCCTTTCTCGGCAATGGCCCGGCTGATGATGTCGCGGGCGTCCAGCGCCGCCGCGCGGCCCATATCCTGGTTGCTGGCATAAACGGCAACGGGGAGCTGGTCATATTGGGTTGTTTTGAGCGGTTGGATTGAGTTCACGTTAATTCACCTTGATAAAATATTACACAGAGACACACGGAGAAGGCACAGAGGTCCACAGAGAAAAATTTATGAGTTCTCGGTGTACCTCTGCGAATCCTCTGCGTAACTCTGTGTTCCTGAAATCGCCTCACTCGACTCGCGGACGATCAGGGAACAGGGCAAAACCACCCGTTCCAGGGGCCGGTACGGCTCGGCCAGGCGGGCCAGGAGCATCTCGGTGGCCAGCCGGCCCGCCTCGACAATAGGCACGCCGATGGTGGTTAAAGCTGGATTTAAGAAAGTACAAAAAGGCTGGTTGTCGTAGCCAATGACGGCTATATCCTGGGGGACACGCAGCCCGGCTCGTTGAACAGTCCGCAGCACTACGGCGGCGACGATGTCATTGGAAGCCAGAATGGCGCTGGGCCGGGGCGAGACCGCCAGTAATCCTGCCGCAGCTTGCGCCCATGTCTCCTGGGGCGCTTCGAAATCGGCCAGACGAACGTAATCCTCACAGTATTCCAGGGAATGCTGCTGGAGCGCCCGGCGGTACCCTTCCAGCCGCTCGGTTGAGCTGCGCCGGGTGGCGGGGCCGCGCAGCAGGGCGATGCGGCGATGCCCGTGCTGGAAGAGGTAGCTGACCACAGCCATAACCCCGCCCTGGTTATCCCATTGAATCTGGTCAAAGCCAAGTTGATGGGTCAGGGTGCGATTAATGATAACAATCGGCGGCGCTGAGGGTGGGAGGCGGGTCAGGTACTCATCGTCAATGTAGATCGAGGTGGAGAGAAAGATGATGCCGTCAACTTGTTTTTCTAACAGGAGGTTGACTGCTTGTTGTTCGTCGGCCAGGTTTTGGGCGCTGCACAGGAGGACGTTGTGGCCCGCGCTACGGGCAATGGGTTCAATAAAATTAAGCGCCTGCAGAAAGAGAGGGGTTTCGATCTCGGCGATGATCAGGCCGATGGTTGCCGTTTGGCGGGTCACCAGGCTGCGCGCCACCCGGCTAGGACGGTAGTTGAGCGAGCTTATCGCTTCTTGAATACGTAAGAGCGTTGTTTCGGCCATAGCTTCGGTGCGCTGATTGAGGACATTTGAGACCGTCGTCACCGAGACGCCTGCCGCTTCAGCCACATCTTTGATCGTGACTCGTTTGGCTAATCTTTGCCGAGTTAGGGACCCCATTGTCACCCTGGTCTTTTTCTGAAACGTTTTAGTGTAACGTTTCAGGTAGAATAACATGGATTTGGAACGGTGTCAATATCAAACCGGCGAGAGAATCTGTTCCAATTTTAGGTAGACCGCAGAGGTACGCTTCGCGAAATCCTATGCGCTCTTTCCAAGTTGGAATTGCTGAATTGAAGTACGGATATTAGAATTGTACCCGGCTGGAATGATTTACCCTGGCTATAAAAGGAGCAGCGCCCATGTTTGACTGGACAGAAAGACTTAGAACTGTCGAACCCTGGGAGATGACCGAAGGGGTTTCAGCGCCCCTGGGGGTAACCTGGCTGGAAGAGCACCGGGCTTACAATTTTGCCCTCTACTCGCGCTATGCCACCGGGGTAACGCTGCTGTTCTACACCGAACAGAACCCGGTAACGCCGGTTTATCAATACCGGCTTAACCACCTCGCCAACAAAACCGGTCCGGTCTGGCACTGCTGGCTGCCGGCGGCCGCGCTGAACGGCGCGACCCTGTACGCCTACCGGGTGGAGGGGCCAAACGACCCGGCCCTGGGCCACCGCTTTGACCCGCAGAAAATTTTGCTTGATCCCTACGCCTCGGCGGTCTTTTTTCCGCCCAATTACAGCCGCGCTGCCTGCACCCACCCCGGTCCTACCGACGGCCAGGCGCCGCTGGGCGTTCTCCCCGGGCAGCAGACTTCCTTCGATTGGGATAAAAATCCTGCTCCCCGCCACACCTACGATACTATTATTTACGAACTGCACGTCAAAGGCTTTACGGCGCGGGCCAACTCGGGGGTCAGCCCGGAAAAGCGGGGGACTTTCGCCGGGCTGGTCGAAAAAATTCCTTACTTGCAGGAGCTGGGAGTCACGGTGGTCGAGTTGCTGCCTGTTCACCAGTTTGACCCCCAGGAGGGCAATTACTGGGGCTATATGACCCTCAACTTCTTTGCCCCTCATCACGAATACGTCCACGGCGAGGCGCAGGAGGAGTTCCGCACGATGGTCAACGCTTTTCATCGGGCTGGGATAGAGGTCTGGCTTGATGTCGTCTATAACCACACTAGCGAAGGCAACGAAGCCGGGCCGACCTACTGCTATCGGGGCCTGGACAACCACAGCTACTACCTGCTCGACCCCTACCTGGGCACTTACCTCAACGATACCGGCTGCGGCAACACTCTGCGCTGTCCCCATCTGGCCGTGCGCGGTCTCATCATGCGCAGCCTGACCTTTTGGGCAGAGCAGATGCATGTGGATGGTTTTCGTTTTGATCTGGCCTCGATTTTCTCCCGCAACAATGACGGCTCGGTAAATTACGTGGACCCGCCCCTGATCGCCGAAATCAGTTTTCTGGCCAATGAAGTGGACGTACGCCTGGTGGCCGAAGCCTGGGATATTGGCAGTTACCAGCTTGGGCGCGGCTTTCCCGGCGTCAACTGGCTGCAATGGAACGGTAAGTTCCGCGACGATGTCCGCGCTTTTGTCAAAGGTGATCCGGGCTATGTCGGCGCGTTGATGAGCCGGCTCTACGGCAGCGATGACCTCTTCCCTGACGACCTCTTCGACGCCTACCGGCCCTATCAGAGCGTCAATTTTCTGACCGCCCATGATGGTTTCTGTCTCTACGACTTAGTGGCCTACAATACCAAACACAACGAGGTCAACGGCCACAACAACACCGACGGTACGGACGACAACCGGAGTTGGAACTGCGGCTGGGAGGGCGACGAAGGCGCGCCGGCAGAGGTGCTGGCGCTGCGCCGCCGCCAGGTGAAGAATTTCTGCGCCCTGCTGCTGCTGGCTAACGGCATGCCGATGATCGTCGCCGGGGATGAGTTCATGAACACGCAGCGGGGCAACAACAATCCCTATAATCAGGACAACGAGATCACCTGGCTGGATTGGGAGCTGCACGAGAAAAACAGGGAAATTTTCCGCTTCTTCAAAACGATGATCGCCTTGCGCAAAGCTCACCCCTCGATTGGGCGCAGCCGCTTCTGGCGCGAGGATGTCCGCTGGTACGGCCCCGGCGGCCCGCCTGACCTCAATTACCATTCGCACACCCTGGCTTACTTTCTAAGTGGGGCATCGCAGCGAGACGACGATTTGTATGTTATGATTAATGCTTATTGGGGAGATTTACGCTTCACCGTTCAGGAAGGCCGCCCCGAGGAATGGCTGCGGGTGGTAGACACCAGCCTGCCCAGCCCGGAAGACATTGCCGAGCCGGGGCAGGAAACGCGGCTCGACAGACTCGACTACCTGGTCAGGGCCAGGTCGGTGGTTGTCTTACGCCGGCAGCGGAGCGGAGGCTGAAATTGGCAGGCTGAACCAAAACGTCGAGCCTTGGCCGGGGGTGGACTCGACGCCAATTTCGCCCTGGTGCGCTTCGATAATTTTTTTACAGATAGCCAGGCCCAGCCCCGTTGATCTTTCACCGCCGGTTGGTCTGGAGCTGGTTTTTCCAAAGTTCTTAAAAAGGTACTGCATCTCATCCGGCTTGATCCCCGGCCCCTGATCTTTTACTCCCACCCAAATCTGTGCACCGCGCTGCTCGACGCTAACCTCGATCTTTGTGCCCGGTTCAGAGTATTTAATGGCATTATCAATAAAATTAGAAACAACCTGGCCGATTTTCGCCGGGTCGCAGGAGCAGGTCAGCTCGTCCGGGGCTAATCGCTCGCTCAGAGTAATTGCCTTTTTGTTAGCAATATAGGTGTAATCACCCACGTGCGTCCGTAGAAGCTGGTTCAGATTGACCGGTTCTATCACCAAAGAAATCTGGCCCAATTCAATGGAGGTGATGTCCAGCAGGTTGTTAAGCAAGGTAAACATGCGTACTACCGTTGAATTAATGCTGGTTAAATATTTGCTTAAACTTTCAGGATCAATCGTGGTTACATCATCCAGCAATACTTCTGAAAATCCCTTCAATAAGGCCAGGGGGCTGCGCAGTTCGTGCGCCACCACCCCCAGCAAGAGGCTGCGCTGGCTGATATCGCGAATCACACTAATTATTTGGACCGGTTGGCTGTCTATTTGCAGAAAAACGGCGGCAATCTCCGTCCAAACGCCTTTCCCTGATTTGTGGCGCAGCAACTGCTCCAAACGCATCTCGTTCTGACCTGCCTGGAGTGCGGCGGCTTGTCTCTGGACAAAGGCATTGAAACCAGCTTCTTCGAGGTACAAAATCGGCAGTGTCTGGCCTAACAGTTCTTCTGGCTGATAACCAAAAATCTGGCAGACGGCTTGATTAACGTACTCAATCCGATACTCGGGCAATTTGATGCTAAAAACGGCATCGGCCATGGTGTTGGTCAGATTAGTTAAGAATTCCTGGGAGTCACGCAGCGATTGAGTCCGCTCGGCCACCCGCTGTTCCAGCTCCCGCCGGTAGGCTTCATTTTCTTTTTCCAGGCGCTCTTTTTCAAGGGCCAGCCGCCGATGTTCTACCGCGCGAGCCAGGGTTGCCAACAGTTCATCTTTATGAACGGGTTTAGCCAAATAATCATACGCGCCCAGACGAATGGCTTCGGCGGCCGTTTCATAACTGGGAGCGCCGGTCATGATGATGACCGGCGTATTGGGGTAATGCTGGCGCATCCACTTCAGGGCGTGCAGGCCGCTTCCAGCCGCCAGAATGATGTCGCACAGAACGGCATCACATTCGGTCATGTGGGTGATAAAATCTTCGTAGCTGTAGGTTAGCAAAACCTTGTAACCAGCCCCTTCCAGACGGATTTGCAGCAGCTCGCGGATGGTTGCATCGTCGTCCAGAACGGCAATTGTAGGTTGCCCCACCTTATCAACACGAGAAGAGAGGGGCGGAGGTGTGGTCATGATTCGGTCTCCTGTGGAGCGTTTCGAAAACCATAAATACTCCCGCGTCATCTTGTTCCCAAACTTAGTTTGGGAACAAGATGATAGTACTGTTTGGGCACGAGATTCAATATGGTTGGCGTCAACACTAAAAAAAAATCCAGCTTATTGAGGCTGGACTTCTGGATCATTATGATACCGTGGCGAGTCGGGGTTGAAACCCTTTAAATTATACCTCCGGAGGGATTTGAACCCCCAACCCTCAGTTCCGAAGACTGATGCTCTATCCAATTGAGCTACGGAGGCAAATTGTTACTGGCTTTTATTATACTATACCGGGCTTTTATGTCAAAACCTTACGAGGTGGCGAAGCGCAGGGCAAGTTGAAAACTTGCCCTGCGCTTCGCCTGCCTCTCTCAATGCTTCATCGAAACAAGATTCTTCTTGACCAACTCCCCGTGAGCACGCTTGGCCACAGTCAGATCAGGGGCTGCATCAAGCATAGTCTGTAAGGTTTTGCCCGCTGCCGCCCAATTCGGTCCATTGTTCATATAAGTGTGCAGCAAATAACCATCAGGGCACTCATAAATATCGTAGCAGTTAACGTCCCGGCCAAATCCGTGCCCTTCGACGATCCGCTGCCCTGCAAAGCTGATTTGATCGCCTTCAACGGCGTTAATCGTGCTAACTTTTTGAATGGCCTGTTTAACTTGCTCGGCTGAGTCGCCCTCCAAGATAATCAATCCTTTGCCCCGGCGGGCCGCTTCTATTCTTTCCATCGTGAAATCTTTCTTAGATAGATAATGTGATATGCGCTTTCTTATGCTGCCGCTGAAACCAGATCAAGCCTCCCACTGCTCCTAACCCGGCAATAAGGGCCAGGTTCAGGAGGCTGCAAAAAGAGTTAGCGGTGAGGGTGGTTTGCCAATACTCGCTGGTATCGGGAACCTGGGCAAAGCCCCACTCTTTAAAAACCGTGGGCAAATCTGTCCAATTTGTGACCAGGACAGCGTTAACCACTGTCGCCAACATTTGGCCTAACAGGGCCGCAAAACCGGTCATGGCGCCCGCAATAGCCCCTCGCCCCAGGCTGGCTTCTACATTAGGCGGTGTATCAAAACGATTGGCCAGATAGCCGATGCCAATACCCAAGAGCGGGGTAAAGCACAGGGTACAAAAAGGCGAGATAAGGGTAATGCTGGTTATATAAATAAACCCAATGACGGCCCCAATCAGTCCGGCTTTAAGCATCAACCGCCTCGTCGCCCGTAATTTCGTTACTGATTTGCTCAACTTTAAGCATATTGGTTCGCCCGGCTGTGCCATAAGGCGTGCCGGCTGTAATCACAATGGTCTCGCCGAGCGCAGCAACGCCTCGCTTGAGGACCTGCTCAAAGGCCAATTTAACCATGTGATTGGTATTTTGAATATCCTCCACCAGATCACTCTCGACTCCCCAGGTCAGAGCCAGCCGGCACCGGGTGGCAGGGTGAGATGTTAGGGCCAGCACCGGAATTTCCGGCCGGTGACAGGTGACCCGGCGGGCCGTGGCGCCGGTGGTGGTATGGATCACGATAGCTTTGGCGGCAATAGATTCGGCCACCACCTGGCTGGCATAAGCCACATTCGCGTCAATACCCCGGGGTGAATCCACGCCCGGCCAGCCGGGCAATTCGCCGCTCAGGCAGGCTCGTTCGGTGCGGACGGCAATGGTGGCCATGGTGGCCACCGTTTCGGCGGGGTATTTGCCAATGGCCGTTTCGCCGGAAAGCATCAGGGCATCGGTGCCATCCAGAATGGCGTTAGCCACATCGGTCGCTTCGGCGCGCGTCGGCTTGTGCCGCTCGATCATTGATTCCAGCATTTGGGTGGCCGTAATTACCGGAGTGGCCGCATTGCGGCAGGCCGCGATGATCCGCTTTTGGGCAATAGGCACGTCCTGGATGCTCATCTCCAGGGCCAGGTCGCCCCGAGCGACCATAACCCCATAGGCTTCGGCGACAATCGCCTCGATGTCGTTCAGAGCGCCTTTTTTCTCGATCTTGGCAATAACCGGGATTTTGGCCCCTTCACCGGCCAAATAGGCATTGAGCTGGCGCACATCACTGGCGGACTGGACAAAAGAAAGGGCCAGGAAATCCAACTGCTGGGCAATCGCAAAATCAATATCGGCGTAATCTTTTTTGGTAATTGAAGGCAGGCTGACCCGCAGCCCCGGCAGGTTGATGCCGCGGTGGCTGGAGAGGGTTCCCCCTTGCACCACCCGGCAGACCACATCGCCGCTGTCTTTTACTCTTTCGACTTTTAATTCCAGGTTGCCGTCATCAAGCAGAAGCAGGCTGCCGGCCCGGACGTCGCCGGCCAGTTGAGAAAAGCTGACTGAAATCCGGGTCGGCGTTCCGATGACCGGCTGGGGTGTCAGCATCACCTTCTGGCCTGTCGTCAATTCAATCGAGCCGTTTTCCATTTCCCCCACCCGAATCCGGGGGCCGCGTAAATCACCTAAAATGGCCAGCGGTACGTTCATCTCGTCGCTTAAGCGGCGGACCCGCTCAATTACGGGAGCCAACGTCTCCGGCCGGCCGTGCGAGAAGTTGAGGCGTACCACATCCAACCCGGCCAGAATCATCTGGCGCAGAGTTTCCTCACCAGTGCTGGCCGGTCCCAGGGTGGCCACAATTTTTGTTCGCTTTTGCGGGCGATGCCCCTCAATCTTAATTGTCATACAACTTCTTTCACCTGTTTTGGGTCATTATAATAACATTAAGCGAGACGATTTGCAACGCCGTTCGACAGGATTGACGGTCTAAGCTTTCCATGCTAAATTTTGGTATCAAAACTTATTGAGTTCTTTTTCAAGAGAAAGTTATCCTCATGATAAATCTGTGGCGCGAGTTGGAGTCTGGCCCCAATAGTCCGGATGTGATTTACGTGATTGTCGAAATTCCCAAAGGTTCACGCAATAAATACGAATACGGCAAAGAGATTGGGGTCATCAAGTTAGACCGTGTCCTCTTTTCATCTCTGCACTATCCCGGCGATTACGGCTTTATCCCCCGGACCATGTATGACGACGGCGACCCGTTGGATGTGCTGGTCATGGTCAATGAGCCGACCTTTCCCGGCTGCATTATCGAAGCCCGGCCGATTGGTTTATTCAAAATGCTGGATCAAGGCGTTCCCGATGACAAAGTTCTGGCCGTACCGGCTCGTGATCCTATTTTTGACGATTACCAGGATATTAAAGATATTCCGCAACACTTTCTCAAGGAAGTCGCCCACTTTTTTGAGGTCTACAAAGACCTGGAAGGTAAGCGGGCCAAACCTGTGGGCTGGGAACCGGCCCTGGTGGCCAAAACCGAGATTAACCGCTCCATCGCCCTTTATCGGGAAAAGTATATCCGGGGGATGCGGATATAGGTTCTCAAGAAAGTTTTTACGGGGTGTTGGCATGCTACTGAGTCATTATCAACGCAACACCGCTATATAAAACTCCCATGTTTCTAAAACAACTGCTTAGAATTGGTTCTGGAATTGATCTTCATCGAAAGGTACAACGGCTGGTCGTGCCCTGTTTGTTGGTGGCTGCTACCCTGGCCTGCGTGACCAATACGCCGGTAGCCCAACGTTCCACCCCCCGCCCGACGCGCACGCCTTTACCGACCTTTACGATAACGCCTATCCCGCCCACGGCTACGCCCGTGCCGACCAGCACCGATACGCCTATTCCAACCGATACGCCCATCCCCACCGACACCCCACTGCCCCCAACGGCTACCCCCGTTCCTACCGACACCCCGCTGCCGACTCAACCGCCCCCGCCCCCACCGACCCAGCCGCCACCGCCCCCGCCGACCGATACGCCTGTCCCCGCGCCTGCCCCCGCCCCGGCTCCAGCCAATACTTCGCCGGTAGCCACACCTGTTAACACCCCTGAACCGGGTACGCCCCCCGGCCGGTACGAAGTTGCAAACACGGATGAAGACACTGATTGTGCCAATGTTGGCGTGAGAGGCCAGGTCAGAGAAAAGGATACCGATAATCCGGTCCAGTATGTCACGATTGAGGTGAGAGGCGACGACGATAAGTACAAAGGCCCTTACATTGGCAGAACCGACCAGGAGGGCAAGTACGGCATCTTTATTGGCGGTTTAGAGGACGATGTAGATGGAGTTGAATTTGAAGCCAAGGTGGTGGGCGCCGGGGTAGAATCAGAAGATAGCCCTAACTGGACCGTCAGTGACGACTGTGATGATGGCATCCAGATCTACGAAATCAACTGGGATAAAAAGTAGGAGATTTTTTATGAGTATCAAACCCGATCATTGGATTGAAAAGATGGCGCGGGAGTATGGCATGATCGAGCCGTTTGAGTCGAGCCAGGTCAGGGAGGGGGTTATTTCCTTCGGCGTCTCTTCCTACGGCTACGATATCCGGGTGGCCGACGAGTTCAAGATTTTTACCAATGTCAATACCACCGTCGTAGATCCCAAGCGGTTTGACAACCGCTCTTTTGTCGAGTTTAAAGGCGATATTTGCACCATTCCACCCAACTCCTTTGCCCTGGCCCAGACGGTCGAGTACTTTCGCATTCCCCGCGACGTGCTGACCCTGTGCGTGGGCAAGTCAACCTACGCCCGCTGCGGCATCATCGTCAACGTCACCCCTTTTGAGCCGGAATGGGAAGGCTTTGTCACTCTGGAAATTTCCAACACCACCCCCCTGCCGGCCCGCATCTACGCCAACGAGGGCATTGCCCAGGTCATCTTCTTCCAGGCCGACGAACCCTGCCGCACCTCCTACGCCGACAAGAAGGGCAAGTACCAGAAACAGGTGGGCATTACGCTGCCCAAGGTGGGTTAAAAAAACCAGGACCAGACCCCTCCCCCTCTCAGGGGGAGGGTTAGGGTGGGGGTCCGGCGGTCCGCTTCACTCTTCCCTGAAAATAGCTTCCGCATACCGTAACAACTGCGCTTTCCGTTCCTCCGGCACTCCTTTGGAGTCCAGGTAACGTTCCAGCGCCTCCTGGGGGGTCAGCTCCTCGGCGGAAATGCCGCCCAGCCGATGGCGCTGGGGCCGGTCAATATCACGCACAATGCTGGCGACATAGCTGGCTCCACGCAGCGCCTGGCGCATCGGCTTCTCGTCGAGCAGAATTTCCTCGGCCTCGGTGGCCTTGACGATGACCCGCACGATGGCTCCCTCCACGGGATGCTGCTCCAGCTCGTCCAAAATGGCGGTCATCGGTTCCGCCTGCTGCCGCACGTCCATGCGAATGGTCACAAAGCGGCGGGCCTCCACCGGCACAAACTCCCACTCGGCGCGGCCTCGCTCCAGCTCGACCATCACAAAGCCTTTGCGCTCCCCTTCTTCGCCAAAATCAATCCGTTCCAGGCTGCCGGGATAGACAATCGGCGGGTGCTGGCCGTTGTTTAGCTCCTGATGCTTGTGGATGTGACCCAGGGCCACGTAATCCCAGGCCGGGTCGGCCAGCAGGCTTTTCATGACCACCACATCCCGGCCAATCATCACGCTCTGCTCGCTGCCATGCTTGGCCCCGCTCACCGACAGATGGGCCGTCAATACGGCGGGGATGTCCGGCTGTTCCTGGACCTCGGCGGCCAGGTCGGCCAGGTTTTCACCCAGAATCCGGCCCAGTTCCATATCCAGGTCCTCCAGGGTCAGGTTTTGATACTGCTCCCGCGCCAGCAGCCGGCTGCGCTGGGGATAAGGTACGGTCGCCACTTGCAGCGGCTGGCCCCGCCGGCAGGTAACTTGGTGGACCTGCTCCCGGTCGGCCACAATGACCCCCGGCACGTCCAGCACCCCAAAAATCTCCAGGCTGCTGGCCGCCCGGTCAGCCGTAGCCATATCGTGGTTGCCGACCAGCAGGATGACCGGGACGCCTTCCCCGGCCAGGCGCTTGATGCGCCGGGCAAACTCCCGCTGGAAGGTAGGATTGGGCCGCTGGTTTTTGTAGGCATCGCCGGCAAAGATGCAGACATCCACCTCTCGCTCCAGGGCCATGTCAATCACCTGGCTCAAGCGGCGCAAGAAATCAACTACCCGGCTATTTAAGCCCGATTTCGGATCGAGCCGGCCGTAATTTTCCATGCCGATGTGGATATCGGCCAGGTGCAGTAAATTAATAGATTGCCCCATCTACGGTCCTTCTAATGACACATTTGTTCTGAGTATCAAACATGATGCTCTATGCTTTGATTTTGCGCAAACTTGAAGAGGCAGGTATGTTTTAGGATAAATCGTTAATTTGTCCAAAGGGGGGCAAGCTAACAGCTTGTCCTACGAGGTTTAACCAAGGAGGAACGATGTACCAAACCAAAATCGGACACGCCCATCTGAAGGTGCGTGATTTGGAGCGAGCCGTGAATTTTTACACCCACTTCTTCAGCCTGAAAGTGATCGAACGGGTGGGGGATCATTACGTCTTTCTGAGCGGCGGCGACTTTCACCATGAAATTGCCCTGCAAAACGTCGGTTCAGCCTTCCAGTAGCTATCCCTTGGGGTAGAGTAGAATAACTTGAGTACCTCGGCCAGGGGTGCTCTCGATTTCGAGATGACCGCCTACCCCCTCAACTCGCTCGTGCATGATTTTTACGCCGTAGCTGGCTGTCCGCGCTGCCGTTACCCGGCTCAGATCGAAGCCCCGCCCATCATCCTCTATGCTGATGCGCCAGTCATTCACCGTTTGCCCCAGGCGAATATGAGCCTGATCCACCTGGGCATGTTTGCGCACATTCATTAAAGCCTCTTGAATAGTTCGGATGAGGGGGATACTGACCTCACTGGGGAAACTGAAGCATCCTTCGTCTGCTTCAAAAACGAGTTGAATATCTAAGTGATAGAATCTTTTATACTTTTCCACATACTGGCGCAGCGTCTCCAAAAAGTCTACCGTAGTTTTTGGGGAGGCGCGGAGGTTGAAAATTTCGCTGCGGATATCGGCGTAAGTTTCAAGGGCAATTTGCTTCAACTCGCGCAGGTTAGCTTCAACCTCGTCGAGCCGGTTCGTGGCCAGTAAATCCAGGGTCAGGGTTGTCTTTAAGTTTAAATAACCCAGAGCCTGGGCCACATTATCGTGGAGTTCATGGGCCAGACGGTTACGTTCTCTCACTTCGGTCAGCAGCTTTTGGCTTTCTTCAGCCCGCTTGCGTTCGGTGATGTCAACGCCAATACCAACCTGAGTGTCGTCGGAAAGGCGGAGGTTCGACCACATGGTTTGAATGGTCTGCCCCTCCTTGGTTGTCATCACAACATCTTTCCACCCCTCCTGGGCTGACTCCATAAAGGCTTGCACTTCTTCTCGATAAGCGGGATCAGGGTAACACTGGACCATCAGGTCAATTTGGCGGGCCTCTTCAGCAGACCAGCCGGTGACTCGCTCAAACTCCTGATTGAGCTGCAAGATACGTGTATCGGGCCGGTACAGGGCAATCATCACCGGGATTTTATCAAAGATTTTCTGTAGGAGTTCCCGTTCTCGATCCAGGGCCGCGGTTCGTTCCGCCACGCGCTGCTCTAGTTCACGATTGAGCCGTTCCAACTGCTGGGTCTTGCGGTACAAGTCAACAAATACACCCACTTTGGCTCGCAAAATTTCCGGAACGACCGGGACCGAAACGTAATCTACCGCTCCATGCTGGTAGCCCCTGAGCCGGTCAATATCCGTCAGGTGTACGGCAGAGACAAAGATGATCGCCGTTTTCTGGTAGCGGGGGTGCTGGCGGATAAGCTCGGCCAGCTCAAATCCATCCAGCTCCGGCATACTTACATCCATCAATACCACGGCAACGTCAGTCTTCAGCAGGTATTCCAGGGCTTCCTTCCCGGAGCGAGCCTTGATCAGATTCTCGCCCAGGTCGCTCAGGATAACTTCATAGCTGAGCAGCTTGGCCGGCTGATCATCAACCAGGAGGATATTAACCTTTTCTTTTGTGCTCATAATCTCTCTCCAAGAAGGCTAAGGCTGAGACTAAGTATTTCATCGTTCCCTCAGCCTCAGCCTTGGCCTTAGCCTCAGTCTTAGCGATGGAGCCACATCCGCAGCGCCGACAAGAGTTGTTCGGTGTTGACCGGTTTAGCCAGGTAATCGGAGGCGCCGGCTTCCAGGCATTTCTCCCGGTCGCCCTTCATAGCCTTGGCCGTCAGGGCGATAATCGGCAATCGCCGAAGGGCCGGATTCTGCCGGATCACCTGCATCGTCTGGTAGCCGTCCATCTCCGGCATCATAATATCCATCAGCACGATAGCCAGGTCGGGTGTGGCTTCGAGGGTTGTGATCGCCTCGCGGCCCGTGCCGGCGGTCAGCACGGTCATGCCGCGACGTTCCAAGACGCTGCTCAAGGCGAAGATATTCCGTATATCATCGTCCACCACCAGCACTTTCTTTCCTACCAGATCATCGTCAGATTGGTGCAGCCGGTCGAGCATCTGCTGTTTTTCCGGCGGCAGGTTGGATACAACCCGGTGCAGGAACAGCGCCGTCTCATCCAGCAGCCGTTCGGGTGACTCAACCCCTTTGACGACCACGCTGCGGGCCAGCATACGCAGCCGGGCATCTTCCTCCGGCGATAGTTCTTTGCCGGTAAAGACCACGACCGGCAAATCAGAGAGGGCTTTTTCGTCGCGGATACATTCCAGCACCTCAAAGCCGGACATATCCGGCAGCCGCAAATCCAGCACCGCACAATCGAACGGCTGCCTGCGCAGGGCGTCGAGCGCCTCGTTCCCCGTGCCTACGGTGACGATATCAATATCGTCATGCCCCAGCAGCTCGCTAATACTCATCTGCTCGACCGCGTTGTCTTCTACCACCAGCAGCCGCTTCCGGCGCGGCGTCGCGTAATTCTTAATCCGCGAGAGGGCGCCCCCCAAGTCCTCGGTGGTGGTGGGCTTGGTCAAGAAGTTGAAAGCGCCGCGGGCCAGACCGTGCTGCCGGTCTTCGTCCAGGGTCACCATCTGCACCGGAATATGCCGCGTGTTTAAGTCCTGCTTCAGATGGCTGAGAACGGTCCAGCCCAACATGTCTGGCAGGAATACATCCAGGGACACGGCCGTTGGCTGGAACTGCCGGGCCAGGATCAGGGCCTCCGCGCCCCGCGTGGCCGCAACGACCTTGAACCCCTGGTCGTGGGCCAGGTCTACCAGGATGCGGCCATAGTGGGGATCATCCTCGACAACCAGCAGGACCGGATCTTCCGGCTGCAAGTTCTCGCGGTCGTCCGGAACCGGCTCGATGGGCAGTTCCGGCAGCCGAACCTTGGGAAACCGGGCGGGCTGCGGGGCTGGCGCCGCGCCGCCGTCCATCATCACCCCACTGGATAGGGACGGGCCGACGTAGGTCTGCGGCAGGTAGAGGGTAAAGGTGCTGCCCACGCCGGGCGTGCTGCGCAACTGAATTTCTCCACCCAAGAGATTGGCCAACTCACGGCTGATAGCCAACCCCAGGCCGGTCCCGCCGAATTTGCGGCTGGTCCCGGCGTCGGCCTGCTGGAAGGCCTCGAAGATGATCTTCTGCTTTTCGGGGGCAATGCCGATGCCCGTATCAGAGACCTCAAAGGCGACCACCGTCGCTGCCCCTTTGAGAACGGGGTGGTCGGAACTCCAGCCGTGCGTCGCCGTCGAGACTTTTAGCTGCACGCCCCCTCGCTCGGTAAATTTGAAGGCGTTGGAGAGCAGATTCTTGAGGACCTGCTGCAGCCGCTTCGAGTCGGTGACGAGACTGGGGCTGAGATTGTCGTCTACCTGCATGTCAAAGGAGAGTTTCCGGCTCTCCGCTTCGTGCCGGAAGGTCCGGCCAACCATATCGAGCATATCGGCAAAGTAGACCTCCTCCGCTTCCACCGTGACCGTGCCCGACTCGATCTTCGACAGGTCGAGGATATCGCTGATCAGGTTCAACAGGTCGGTGCCCGCGCCGTGAATGGTCCGGGCAAATTCGACCTGCTTGGGTAATAAGTTGCCCTCCGGGTTATCGCTGAGCTGCTGGCCCAGAATCAGGATGCTGTTCAATGGCGTGCGCAGCTCGTGCGACATGTTGGCCAGGAACTCAGACTTGTACTTGGAGGTTAACGCCAGTTCGGCGGCTTTCTCTTCCAGCGCCCGCCGGGCCTGTTCGATTTCCTGGTTCTTGCGTTCCACCTCGACGTTCTGCTCGGCGAGCTGCTGGGCCTTCTGGGCGAGCTGCTCATTGGTCTGCTGAAGCTCTCTCTGCTGCGTTTGCAGCTCGGCGGCCAGTTGCTGCGACTGCTTGAGCAGCCCCTCGGTCTGCATGGTGGCCTCGATGCTGTTGAGCACAATGCCAATGCTGGCCGTCAATTGTTCCAGGAAGGCCAGGTGAGCCGGCGCAAAATCGTTCAGCGAAGCCAGGCCCAGCACCGCCTTGATCTGGCCCTCAAAGACTACCGGGAAGACCACGATGCTGCGCGGCATGGCGTGGAAAAGGACGGAGTCAATGGGGACGACGCTGGCCGGCACATTGGAAACCAGGATGCGCCGTTTCTCCACCGCGCACTGTCCAATGAAGCCGTCGCCCAGCGAGATCCGGGTGGGATAGCCATTTTCCGAGGTGTTGGCATAACTGGCCAGCATCATCAAGTCCGGGGTGCCTTCCGTATCCATCTGGTAGATGATGCCCTGGTGGGCATTGACCAGCGGCACCAATTCCGAGAGCAGCATCTTGCCGACGGTGACGAGATCGCGCTGGCCCTGCAACATGCCGGTAAAGCGGGCCAGGTTCGTTTTGAGCCAGTCCTGCTCGGTGTTGCGTTCGGTGGTGAGCCGCAGGTTATCAATCATCGTATTGATGTTATCTTTCAGCTCGGCCACCTCGCCGCGGGCTTCAACCTGGATGGAGCGGGTCAGGTCGCCCTTGGTCACGGCCGTGGCCACCTCGGCGATGGCCCGCACCTGGGTAGTCAGGTTAGCGGCCAGCAGGTTCACGTTGCCGGTCAGGTCCTTCCAGGTCCCGGCCGCGCCGGGGACGTTGGCCTGACCGCCCAGGCGGCCTTCCACGCCCACCTCACGGGCCACGGTCGTTACCTGGTCGGCGAAGGTGGCCAGGGTATTGGTCATATTGTTAATTGTTTCGGCCAGGGCCGCCACCTCGCCTTTGGCGTTAACCGTCAATTTCTGTTTGAGGTCGCCGTCGGCCACCGCCGTAACAACCTTGACGATGCCGCGCACCTGTTCGGTCAGGTTAGCAGCCATAACGTTGACGTTGTCGGTCAGGTCCTTCCACGTGCCGGCCACACCGGGAACCCTGGCCTGCCCGCCGAGCTTGCCCTCGGTGCCGACCTCGCGGGCGACGCGGGTCACTTCGGCGGCGAAGGCGTTGAGCTGGTCTACCATCGTGTTGATGGTGATCTTTAATTCGAGAATCTCGCCCTTCACATCTACTGTGATCTTACGGGATAAGTCGCCGCGGGCAACGGCGGTAGTCACTTCGGCAATATTGCGGACCTGGGTGGTCAGGTTGGCGGCCAGCAGGTTGACGTTGTCGGTCAGGTCCTTCCACGTCCCGCCTACCCCCGGCACAACCGCCTGTCCCCCCAGCCGGCCATCGGTACCGACCTCGCGGGCCACGCGGGTCACTTCGGCGGCGAAGGAGCGAAGCTGCTCGACCATGGTATTCAGGGTTTCCTTAAGCAGCAAAATCTCGCCGCGCACATCCACCGTGATCTTCTTGGACAGGTCGCCGCTGGCAATGGCCGTGGCCACTTCGGCGATGTTGCGGACCTGGGCGGTCAGGTTGCTGGCCATGAAATTCACATTGTCGGTCAGGTCCTTCCAGGTCCCGGCCACCCCCGGCACCTGGGCCTGCCCGCCGAGCTTGCCTTCGGTGCCGACCTCGCGGGCGACGCGGGTGACTTCCCCGGCGAAGGCGTTGAGCTGGTCCACCATCGTGTTGATCGTGTTCTTCAGTTCGAGGATCTCGCCGCTGACATTGACCGTAATCTTGCGCGAGAGGTCGCCGCGAGCGACAGCGGTGGTCACTTCGGCGATGTTGCGGACCTGGGCCGTCAGGTTGCTGGCCATCGAGTTAACGCTGTCGGTCAGGTCCTTCCAGGTCCCGCCGACGCCGGGCACCCTGGCCTGGCCGCCGAGCTTGCCTTCGGTGCCGACCTCGCGGGCCACGCGGGTCACTTCCCCGGCGAAGGCGTTGAGCTGGTCCACCATCGTGTTCAGCGTTTCCTTCAACTGGAGGATTTCACCGCTCACATTGACGGTGATTTTCTTGGACAGGTCGCCGCTGGCAATGGCCGTGGCCACTTCGGCGATGTTGCGGACCTGGGCGGTCAGGTTGCTGGCCATAAAGTTGACGCTGTCGGTCAGGTCCTTCCAGGTCCCGCCGACGCCCGGCACCTGGGCCTGCCCGCCAAGCTTGCCTTCAGTGCCGACCTCGCGGGCGACGCGGGTCACTTCCCCGGCGAAGGCGTTGAGCTGGTCCACCATCGTGTTAAGGGTGTTCTTCAGTTCAAGAATCTCACCCTTCACGTCCACCGTGATCTTGCTCGATAAATCACCGCTGGCGACAGCCGTGGCCACTTCGGCGATGTTGCGGACCTGGGCGGTCAGGTTACTGGCCATCGAGTTAACGCTGTCGGTCAGGTCCTTCCAGGTTCCGGCCACACCGGGCACCTGGGCCTGGCCGCCGAGCTTGCCTTCGGTGCCGACCTCGCGAGCCACGCGGGTGACTTCCCCGGCGAAGGCGTTGAGCTGGTCCACCATTGTGTTGATGGTTTCCTTAAGCTGCAAGATTTCACCGCTCACATCCACGGTGATCTTCTTCGACAGGTCGCCGTTGGCGATGGCCGTGGAGACTTCGGCGATGTTGCGGACCTGGGCGGTCAGGTTATTGGCCATCGAGTTGACGTTATCGGTTAGGTCTTTCCAGGTGCCGGCCACGCCCGGCACAACTGCCTGGCCGCCCAGCCGGCCTTCGGTGCCGACCTCGCGGGCCACGCGGGTCACTTCCCCGGCGAAGGCGTTGAGCTGGTCCACCATCGTGTTCAGCGTTTCCTTCAACTGGAGGATTTCACCGCTCACATTGACGGTGATTTTCTTGGACAGGTCGCCGCTGGCAATGGCCGTGGCCACTTCGGCGATGTTGCGGACCTGGGCGGTCAGGTTGCTGGCCATCGAGTTAACGCTGTCGGTCAAATCTTTCCACGTCCCGGCCACCCCCGGCACCTGGGCCTGGCCGCCGAGCTTGCCTTCGGTGCCGACCTCGCGAGCCACGCGGGTGACTTCCCCGGCGAAGGCGTTGAGCTGGTCCACCATTGTGTTGATCGTGTTCTTCAGTTCGAGGATTTCGCCGCTGACATCCACCGTGATCTTGCGCGAGAGGTCGCCGCGGGCGACGGCGGTAGTGACTTCGGCAATGTTGCGGACCTGGGCGGTCAGGTTGCCAGCCATGGCGTTGACGCTGTCGGTCAGGTCCTTCCAGGTTCCGGCCACGCCCGGCACGACTGCCTGGCCGCCGAGCTTGCCTTCGGTGCCGACCTCGCGGGCCACGCGGGTCACTTCCGAGGCAAAGGAGCGCAACTGGTCTACCATCGTATTGATGGCTTCCTTAAGCTGCAAGATTTCGCCGCGCACATCCACAGTGATCTTGCGCGAGAGGTCGCCGTTGGCCACGGCGATCGTGACCTCAGAGATATTGCGGACCTGGGCAGTCAGGTTGCTGGCCATGGAGTTGACGCTTTCGGTCAGGTCCTTCCACACGCCGCTGACCTCCGGCACCTGGGCCTGCCCGCCGAGCTTGCCCTCGCTGCCCACCTCGCGGGCCACGCGGGTGACTTCTGAGGTGAAGACGCCGAGCTGCTGGATCATGGTATTAACAATCGTGGCCGAGCGCAGAAACTCTCCTTCCAGCGGCCGCCCATCCACATCCAGCCTGACGGTTTGGGTCAGATTCCCCTGGGCAACGGCGGCGATGGCCCGCGTCACTTCCGTGGTCGGCCTCAGCAGGTCGTCAATGAGCGTGTTGACCGAAACTTCCATCTCGCCCCAGGCGCCCTTGGATAAATCAAAGCGGGTCCGTTCCCGCGTTTTTCCCTCCTTACCCACCACCTGGCCCACGCGCCGTAATTCCTGAGCCATTTTCTGGTTGGCCGTGACAATTTCATTGAACGTGTCGGCAATCTTTCCTTCCAGGCCCGTCCAATCGCCCGGCAGCCGCACTGAAAAATCTCCATCGCGCATGGCCTGAAGGCCGTAAAGCAGTACCCGGAGATCGGGAGTTGGGTCCAGGGTCAGGGTACCGGCTGGCATCGTCGCAGTGGCTTGATTGTTTTTCTTCATCAGGCTTCCTCAACTACAACTACGGTGGGGCACTAATTATAAACTTGAATACTTTAGATTTTCAATGGGAAAAAGTGGCAGGTGTTCTAGTATCATAAAAGGGCAAAGGTCACTGTTTGCCGGTCGTTATAGAATACCTAAAAGCTACCTGCCAGATAGGTGATGATTAACAATTAAGGTGGGGGCGTGTTTTTTATCATTTAGCTTTTGGACGAAAGGAGCAGGTTACACAGCCGCACCCCAAACTTTCAAAGCTTGCCTATTTTGCCGCATAGGGTCTTTTGAATCGTACCACTTCCCTTTCTATTGCCTATACCTCACCTGGGTGATTTTTGACAAGAAAAAAGAGCTATCTTTGAGATAGCTCTCATGGGTTATTTTCTTAACGTTTTCTCGCTCAAGTGGGTAAAGTATACAGCCCGGAATGAGCTACTCCCCTTGCTGGATGTGGGCCTCCAGGAACCACAAAGACTTGTCCAGGCCGCGAGAGACTTCCGTCAGCAGGTCGGCTGTATCCGCGTCTCCCGCCTCGTCGGCGGTGTCAATTCCCTGGCGGGTGGATTGGGCCAGCCCCGCATAGCGCTCAACCAACAGTTGCACGCTCTCCCGACTACCGACCGGGCTGTCCTTAAACTCAGGCAGGCGCGAAGCCTGAGCGGCCATGCGAACCGTGCCCGTCGCTGCCCCGCCGAGAGCTGTCGCGCGTTCGGCAATCATATCCACGTAGCCCAGCAACTCCCCGGCCAGCTCATCGTACAGCTCGTGAAGCTGGTAAAACTCTGGCCCTTTTACATTCCAGTGGGCTTGCTTGGTCTGGCTGAAAAGATCAAACGTGTCGGCCAACTGTTGATTCAAGAGCTGTACCATTTCCTCACGAGTTTCTTTAGGAAGATCGTGGCTGGTCTTGATCATCCGTACTGCCGGGCGCGAATTTTCCTGTGTTTTGGTTTTGGTTGCCATCTTTTTTCTCCTTTAAGGTGAACTTTTTCACAATAATTTGTAAAAATAAAAAGCCCTATCTGAATTTATACTCCTTTTTCTCCGGGCCAGTAACACCCGTTGGAGTGGTCTAGGAGATACCAGAAGAGCTATTCAATATAATCCTAGTGGGTGTAGAGAATAACCTGATCTCCCCGAACTTCATAGCCGATGGCACTGCCGGTCTGGGTCTCATACAGCACAAACGTCGAAGGGATGTCCTTTTTGCCGGCGGGATCGTAGCCCATGATTGCCCCCGGATTAATGGTCAGGGTGCGGCCCACCGGCTCGATCTTGTAGATATGGTTGTGGCCGTAGCAGACCACGTCGTACTGGCCGGAGGCGGCGATGGGCTGGGCCAGGTAATCGAAGTGATTGACAGCAAAGCGTTTTCCGCCCAGTTCCGCCTGGAAAAATTCGCCGTGCAGGTGAACGTGGGCATACTTTTTGGCGTTGTTGGTAATACGAAACAGGTCGGCGTCATTGTTGCCAAAAACGATGTGAATAGGCCGGTCGCGGAAGCCTTCGGCCAGCAGGCCGACGATGAACGGCGAGCACAGATCGCCGCAGCAGATCAAAACCTCGGCCTCCTGCAGGCCGGCCAGCGCCCCGGCCAGCTTCCAGACATTATCGTGAATATCGGATAAAATACCTACTTTCATAAAAACTCCTTTTGCGTTGCTCGGAAGGCTGCTCCGTTTGAATCTAATCACACCATATACCCAAATCCTTGCTCTGTCAATGGGATATGTTAAAATCCAAAAAAGATAATAGGTGGGCCATTAAAGTTTCCGGTAACTGGCGAATAACGTTCAGGTTTGAACAGGACAGTGTTTACGAAGTAGTCTAACTTACTCCTTTGGCAGGCATTCCACCGGCTCATCAGTGGCGATGGCCTGGTACAGCTCGCGGGTAGCCAGGGTGGGACTCTCGCCAAAAAGCTCCTCAAACAGCTTAAGGCAGTCACGGAAGACGCGCAGGGCCTGGCCTTTTTCCCCCTGACAGTAATGAAAGCGCATCAGGCGGCGATAGACGCCTTCCAGCAGCGGGTCCTTGCGCAGCGCCGCTTCGCCGGCGTCAATTGCTTGGGGATATTGGCCCAGCAGCGCATAAACATCGGCCAGCAGGGTCAGCAAATCACAGTAATCGGCGGCAATTTCGCGGCGCATCTCGATGACCCAATCGGTGTAGCGATCCTCGGCCAAAAAATCGCCCCGATAGAGGGCGCGGCCCTTTCCCAATTCTGCGGCGGCTTCGGCCCAGCGCTCTTCGCGGGCCAGCCAGCGGCCCTGGCGCAGGTGCTCGCGGAAACTCAGCAAATCCCAGGTAACGCTCTCGCCCAGATCGAAAAAGTAGCCGTTGGAACTGCGCAAAATGAAGTGCGAGTCGCGCGGTTCGATGTCAGGCTCCAGGGTGTGGCGGGCATTGCTGATGAGCGGCAGCAGCTTCTTGCGCCCGCCCTCCTCATCAGCGTCGGGCCAGAGACGGGTGATCAACTCGTCGGCGGCGACTGCCCGCCCGCCCCGCGCCCGGCGAACCAGCAGCAGTTTCAGCACCGTTTCGGCCTGGGGCCGCTCCCACACTTCGATGGCCCGGCCATCGCACCACAAGCGAAACTGGCCAAAGGTTTGAATGCGTAATTCCGGCGTTTGGACTGCCTGGGCCAGCGCCTCCAGCAGCGCCTGGGGGGTAAAACTCTGTTTTTCGATAAAGGTGATAATCGGATAATGGGTCAGTAGATCGGCTACGTCGCCGGGGCCGGCTTTGCCGCTCAAGACGACAATTTTTGTGGCGGGCTGCGTTTCGACGAGGTGATCAAGCAGCAGCCAGCCTTCGGTGGAGCGCAGCGGCAGCGTGGGTTGTTGCAGCTTCAGATCCAGGATGATCAGGTGAAAACTTTCCTGCTCCATCTCACGCAGCGCTTCCTGGGCCGTGCCGGCCACCCGCCAGAAGCAGCCGGCCTCTTCCAAAACAGCCGTCACAATTTGCTGCCAATCTTCCCGGTTTTCGACCAACAAAACGCGGGTGTGGCCCAGTAACTGGCTGGGTGGGGGGGCCTGAGCCGGGACCGCATCGGTCACAGAGTTAGCCAGAGCGGTCCCGTTAGCCACTTCAGGACTCGCGCTCATGCCCATCAACTGGTCAACCAGATCGCTGAATTCGGCGGCATCCCAACGTTCCTTAAATAGAACCGGCGCGCCGGGATAGAGATGCTGCAAACTGGCTTTTAAATCGTGCGTCAGTGAACCGGTAATGACCATGATCGGCAGGTCAGGCTGCAGCTCGCCAATCTTTTGGATAACACTCAAGCCATCCCGATTAAAGCGGTTACTGGCATCCAGCACCGGGTCAACCACGGCCATGTCAAATGGGTGAGCGGCCAGCAGCGCTACAGCTTCCTGGTAAGAAGTGGCCGAATAGGTGATGTGACCTTTTTCCGCAATCGCCTGGCAGATAATATCCTGCCAATCGGCGCGATCTTCGACGACAAGAATGTTGGCTGGTTGAGGCATAGTTGTTTCTCCCGCTAGGTTGAACGTTTGAAGGTTAAATGTTTGAACGTTCAACATCTGTTGACTGTAAAGTAATGGTAAAAGCTGTTCCTTTTTCCGGCGACGTCGTAAAGTCAATCTGCCCATCAAATTGATGAACAAAGGTCTCGACGAGCCACAGCCCCAGGCCCAACCCGCCTTCTTTGCCTGAAACCCCCGGATTGAAAACCCGATCCTGCAATTCGGGTGGGATGCCGGGGCCGTTGTCGGCGACGACGATTTCTACCTGGCCGGAACTGGCCCGGCGAGTCGTCAAGCGAATCGTGCCGCCGCGCCGGCTTAAGATCTGGATGGCGTTGGACAGCAAGTTGTGAAAGACGGCTTCCAGGCGTTTGGCGTTGGCCCGCACCGTGGGCACGTCACGCCCATAGTCTCGCTCAAGGTAGACATTCTCCGGCCACCAGCAGCTTTGAATGGCTCTGGCCAGGCAGTCATGCACATCGGTCGGGGCCAGAACAGCTTCCTCCAGGGGGTCGGTCATGGTGCTGATCAGCCTGATCGCCTCCTCGGTATTTTCCCGCATCCGGCGGAGTTCGTTATTAAACTTAGCCAGGGTAACCTGGGGATTTGTTTGCGCTGCCTTCTCCAGGCGGGTCGCCCAGACCCGGATAGCCCCGATGACATTGTTCATGGTGTGGGCCATATCCAGAATGATCGCGGCCATGGCCCCGCGGGTTTCGGCAGTTACCCGGCGCTGCTGCTCAGCCGCCAGGCGCTGGTAGGCTTGCCCGCGCTCGTCAAAGAGGCGGGCGTTGTGCAGGGCAATAGCGGCCCACTTGGTCAGTTCGGTCAGCAGTACCTGGTGGTAATAATTGAATTGCTGCCCCCCGGTTTTGTTCAGAACCTCGAGCACGCCGATGACCTGGCCTTCGACTTTAAGGGGAACGCACAGAATGGAGTGGGCTTCGTAGCCGATTTCGACAGCTAGCTGGCGCAGATGGCGCGGGTCGGTCATGGTATCGTTGACCAGCGCCGGCTGGTCATGGGTAGCGACCCAGCCGGCAATCCCCTGCCAGGGGGCGGGCAGGCGAATGTTGGCCTCGCCGTCGGTGCTGTAACGCAGCACTAATTCGTTGGTTTCGGTATCTATCAGGAAAACCGAGGTACGTTCGGTTTTCAGCAGCGTATTGACCCCGGCAATGATCACCTCGAGCACATGGGCCAGGTCGAGGCTGCGGGTCAAAGCGCTGCCCACCTCATTGAGATAGGTCAGATGCATGGCCTGGGTGCCCACCTGGTTATAGTGGATGGCATTTTGACTTGCCAGACCTATGATGTGGGTAATACTGACCAGTAAATTTACCTCTTCCTCATTAAACAAGGCTGAAGTGGTTCTCATTATGGTTAAAGCGCCGTTTACTTTGTGGCCGATAGTGATGGGCGCAAAGGCCAGAGCCTTAATGCTGGCCGCCGCCAGATCAACGTCGCCGGCAAAGTTTTGCGGATGGCTCTTGTCGAGCAGCAGCACTTTATCCATTCCCCCTTGCAGAATCAGAGCCGAAAGTTTGTCTAATATCTGCTGCTCCAATTGGGGCAGGGCCGGCTGCTCGGACAAACCTTGGCTGACATGGATAAAGCTGGCATTTGCCTGCTGCTCCAGGCGCAGACTAATCATCCCCGCTTCGGCCCCCAGCATCAGCAACGATTTTTCCAGGCCGAGGTTCAGGATCGTGTCCAAATCCAGGGTGCTGCTCAACGATAGGGCCAGCTCATTTAAAGCGCGCAAGTGGCGCGCCTGGCGGACCTCTTGAAAGAGGCGCGCGTTTTCGATAGCAATGGTGGCCGAGGCGGCAAAAGCCGACAGGCGGGCAATATCGCCCCGGTCAAAACCATCGGGGCTTTTTTTGTTGAGCGCCTGCAAAACCCCCAACACCCGCCCATCTATCTGCAAGGGCACACATAACAGGGAGCGCGTGGCAAAACTCGTTTCCACTTCGCCGAACCAGCGCGGGTCTTGCGTCACCTCGCCGATGCAGGCCGGTTCTTGATGGGTAACTACCCAGCCGGCGATGCCCTGGTCTCGCCGCAGCCGGGTGGAAATCTCCAGCCGCCGCCCGGCAGAAACAGAAGTGGCAAAAAACAATTCTGAAGTGGCTTCGTCCAGCAGCAGCACTGAGCCGGTTTCAACATTCAACATGCGAATTGCCTCGTTGACGATCCGGGTCAGCACCTCTTCCAGATCAAGCACCTGAACCACACTCCGGCTCAACTCGTTCAGCAGGGTTAGCTCATTCACCTGGCGCTGGTGCTGCTGCGCCCGGTGGATCGCCAGGGCCGCCTGGCTGGCAAAGGCGCTCAAAAACTCCAGATCCCCCTGTCCAAAAATACCCTGCCGGAAGTGGTCAATGTAGATCAACCCGACCAGTTGCGCTTCAACCTTGAGCGGCACGGCCAGGACCGAGCGCACTTTTTTAAAGGTAAGCGTTGCTTCGCTGGCTGCTCCTTCATAGCGCTGATCGGTCTGCAAATCGGCAATCAGCCGGGGTTCGCCCCAATCCAGCACGTCTTTGATCACGGTCGTGCTGACAAAAGTGAGCGCCTGTTCCAGGTCCTGTTTGCCCAGTTCCTCACCTTTGGCTACGGCAATCTCTTGCAGTTTGCGCTCGTAGTCGTCGCTCAACAGCAGCAATCCGCGCCGGCCGCCGGTCAAACTCAGCGCCCGCTCGACCACAAATTCGAGCAGTTCGGTTAAGTCGTAAACGGAGTTCATGCGCCCGATGAGTTCATACAAACTTTTCAGGCGTTCCAGGGTCATATTCTGTTTAGGGGGGGTAAGCGTTTCAGGTTTCATCATAAAATTATTTATAGCTCCAAAGCCAGGCCGTCATAAGCTACCAGCACTTCACAAGCAGGCTGGTTCTTCTGGCGGCGCTGCAGGTAGGCTTCGGCCTGTTCCCGGTCGGACCAGATTTTTTCGTCGGAACTGGTCGGATCGTGATGAGCCAGGGCCAATTTTTTTACTCCGGCGCGAGAGGCAAATTCGGCACCCATGATGGCGCTGCTGTGCCCCCAGTCCGGTTTATCCAAAACTTCACTCAGGCTGTATTGAGCATCAAAGACCAGCAGGTCGGCATTTTGGAAAAAATTGAGGTAATTTTCGGTGCTGGCCCGGTCCACCTGCTTGTACTCTGAGTCGGTTGCCCAGACCAGGCTGGAGCCAGCGGTTTCAATGCGGTAGCCGTAGGTTTCGCCGGGATGGACCAAGCGCATGGGGTAGATTTTGAAGTTGCCCAACTGATACCACTGGTTTTCAGCCAGGGTGTTGAACTGGAGTGTGGCGCTCATATAGCTGAGCGGTACCGGGAAGAAATTAGGCTGCTGCTGCTGGGCCAGCCGCTCGGCCAGGTCGGGAAAAGGGCTGTGAAAGGTGAAATGATTGTGGGGAATGAAAGCCGGCCGAAAGAAGGGAAAGCCGTTAATATGATCCCAGTGGGTATGGGTAATCAAGATATCGGTGCGCTGATTGCCTTCGGCAAAGCCATTTTGCATCAACTCTAAGCCCAGTAGCCTCAAGCCGGAACCGGCATCAAGGATCAGGAGCTGGTTGCCTGAGCGAATTTCCAGGCAGGGCGTATTGCCGCCGGCGGTGCCCCAAATAGTAAAAGGCAGTCGTTCCATATAACGCTTCAGGACGGCCTCATCTGCCAGATTTAAACCGGCTGCGCCTTCAAGCGCCTGAAAAATTTTTTGTTTAATCGCTTCGGCGGGAAGTGAGGTGGTGATTGAACCGCGGGTACCCCAAAATTTCACGTACATGGCTTAACTCCGATATGAAGATAAACTAAGCGGTAGTCCTTGACCAGTTCCAAATTTCTGTCATCATTATAGCGCATAGCTGTTGCAAAAAACTTGCAAATTTTCTAACCAGGGGTAGAAAAGAGTACTAGGCCAAACTAAAACCTCCTTACCAGGCATTTTGACATTCTTGTGGAAATGTGTAAGGTTATCGGCAAAAGAGTGAGCCGTAACTGGCTCCTATTCAAGTATCGCACAATACAAAAGTCCTGACAAGAGTAAATTTTGGCCATTCAGGCTGGCACAAGGAGGTTAGATCCATGCAGCATCGTATTACCCCCGGTCCTGGACAGGAGTCGGTCTGGGATTATCCCCGCCCTCCACGCCTGGAAGAGACGGCCAAGCACATTCAAGTAGTTTTCAACGGCGTCACCATTGCCGAGACACGCCGGGCCAGGCGGGTTCTGGAGACAAGCCATCCGCCGGTTTATTATATCCCCCCTGAAGACATAAAGATGGAGTACCTCCTGCCAACCTCGCGTTCTTCCTGGTGCGAGTGGAAGGGTCAGGCGGGTTACTACACTATTGCCGTCGGGGACAAGCAAGCGGCCCAAGCGGCCTGGTTCTACCCGCAGCCGACGCCCGGCTTTGAGTCGATCCGCGGCTATGTGGCCTTCTATCCGCACCTGATGGATGCCTGTTTTGTGGATGGGGAGCGAGTCCGGCCGCAAGCCGGGGGCTTCTACGGGGGGTGGATCACCAGCGATATTGTGGGGCCATTTAAGGGTGAGCCTGGTACGCAGGGATGGTAATGTCTCGATCTTATTGAGGTGATACGTTGGCCAGCCGGAAGCGTATTTCAACTCCCTCAGAACGTCTCGAAGGGCTGCTCAATGGGGTCAGGCAGACTCGTACACTCTTGATTCTACCCCACAACGATCCTGACCCAGACGCTATTGCCAGCGCCGCAGCTCTGCAATATCTGCTGGCCGAATGTCTAAAAGTAGAAAGCCGGATTGCTTACAAGGGCATCATCGGCCGGGCCGAAAACAAGGCCCTGGTCCGCTATCTGAGTAACCCCTTGCGCCCGCTGACCGACCTGGATTTGAGTCCGTCTATGCCGGTCGCTTTGGTAGACACCCAACCCGGCACCGGCAACAATGCCCTACCCGCCGCTGCAACGGCCGCCGTCGTCATTGACCACCACCCCCGGCGAGAAGGAGCTTTTGCCGCCACTTTTGTGGATGTTCGTTCTGAGGTGGGTTCTACTTCGAGCATGCTGACCGAATACCTGCAAACTGCCGGGATCGAGCCAGCCCCAGCCCTGGCCACGGCCCTGTTTTACGGCATCAAAACCGATACGATGGGTCTGGGTCGAGGGATCAGCCCGCTGGATGTGTCGGCCTACTTCTACCTGCAAACTCGTATTGACGTCGAGGCGCTGGTACAAATTGAACGGGCGCAGCTCCCGGCCGAGTATTTCAAAAGCTTTGATGCCGCTCTGCGGGCCGCCCGAGTTTATGACGGCGTCGTTATCTCGTACGTGGGGCCGATGGCCTATCCAGACCTGGCGGCTGAACTGGCCGACCTGTTATTGCGTCTGAAAGGGGCGCGCTGGGTGGTTTGTCTGGGGGTCCACAAAGGCAACCTGATTTTGGCGGTTCGCACGCGCAAACAGCGCGGCGCCGGCCAACTGGTGCGGGAAATTGTCGGGAGTAAAGGTTCGGCCGGGGGACATACCAATATGGCCGGCGGTTACATTCCCCTTACCGGCCAGGATCCGGAGGAGTTGGTCCTCCATCTGCGCCAACAGGCCCTGCAATTTCTGGAAATCCCGCCCGGAACGGAAGGTAAACTACTCATTTAGCTGGATTTTGTGGGGGTGAGACCACAAAATCCGAAATCTAAAACCTAACATCGTAAGAGGAGTCACATGTGCGCTGAACATCGTCATGGCACGCCCAGCGAAACCCTGGAAAATTTGCTCCAGCCGATGCCCCTGGGCCGAAAACTTTATCTTTTTGTGCGCAACAACTGGCGTAAACTTCGCACCGGTTCAACCTGCTGTGGCAACCACGGCGAGCCGGGCTGCTGACGCCGCAAAGATACCCCGTGAGGGTAGACAAGGTCGCAAGTTGCAGAGTCGCAGGTGAGTAATCTTCCCTGAAGCTTAACTTCAGGAAAGGTTCAAAGAAAAACAAAAAAACCCCGTTCGAGTCTGAACGGGGTTTTAACAACAAACTTAAAGGCCCAACTTAGCGTAAGGCCTGGGTCAGCAGTTGGTCACTGGGGGTTTCAATAGTCTTTTCGTCGCTCTTATTGGTCATCATCATCTTGGTTGAGTGATTGCAGCCGCCCGAATAGCCTTCGTACCTTACCTGCGACTCCATCACCGCCGGCTGGACGTGAACCGGCGCCGCCTCAACGGTCACGGCCTCCTCACTTTGAGCCGTTGCCGGGTCAACTGCGAAAGCAAAAACAGCTAACGAAACGGCTACCAGGGCCACCAGGGCGGCCGAGGCAATTAAAGGAATCAGGATGAGCTTTTTTGGCATTTAAAACCTCCATTTCTGCTACAAGCCGACTTTAATTGGACTTTGGTACTAAGTGGCCTCACTATAAAAGTTCCACATTAATCTAGCATTAATCTGGTAATTAAGGAATTGTCCAACAATAAGTTCCATGAAGTTCCTATGAGTTCCTATATCACTGCTCCTGGGGCCTTTTTATGGAATTCGTAGGAACTCAAAATGACTGGATGGCTCGAATTACCCCTGGGAGAGCTGGCTCAACTGATCCGGGGTGTGTCTTACTCCAAAATTGAGGCGAGTTCGACGCCCAGGGCCGGTTACCTGCCGATTCTGCGGGCAACCAACATCCGGGACGAAGGGCTGGTTCTGGAGAATGATTTAGTCTATGTTCCGCAAAAATATGTCAAAGCGGAGCAACGCTTGCAGCCTGGGGATATAATTATTGGCATGTCCAGCGGCAGCAAGGAGTTGGTCGGCAAAGCCGCGCAACTGACCCTCCCCTGGCCGGGGGCTTGCGGCGCTTTTTGCGCGGTGGCCCGCTGTAAGCCGGGGGTTGAACCAAAATTCGTGGGCTGCTTTTTCCGGTCCAATCGCTACCGCCAGCTTATTCGAGCCAAATCATCTGGGATCAATATCAACAACCTGCGTTATACCGATCTGGAGCAGTTGCCCATTCCCGTTCCACCCCTGCCCGAACAACAGCGCATCGTCGCCGCTATAGAGCGCCATTTCGCTCAACTCGACGCCGGAACCGCAGCTTTGCGGGGAATCCAAGCCAAACTATCCCATTACAAGGCCGCGGTCCTTCAAGAGGCCGTCAACGGCCGCCTTGTTCCGCAAAACCCGGCCGATGAACCGGCGGCTGACCTGCTGCAGCGCCTCCACGGTAAGCCCGGACCAAACCAGGCTGCTCCGCCTGAATCTCACCCTGATTTACCCCCCTTGCCGGAAGGATGGTGTTGGGCCAGCCTATCCACTATCGCCGACGTTCTGGCCGGTTATGCTTTTAAAAGCGTGGCTTACAGCACCGCCGGTTTTCAGATTGTCAGAATCGGGAATGTGGAGCGGGGCAGATTGAATTTGTCTGAGAAGCCAACCTTTGTCGCTGAAATTGAGAATAAAATAAAGGAGAAGTACCTGCTGAAGCCTGGTGATATTCTCATCACTTTGACCGGCAGCCGCCGCAAACGGGATTATGGCTTTGTGGCAATGGTGGAAGATGAGGCCGGACTGCTCTTAAACCAGCGAGTGGCCCGGCTGCGCTTTCAGCCGCCGCTCCATCCCCGCTTTTTTTTGCTTGCGCTGCAAGACGACCATTTCCAAAACCGCTTCTTTCAATATGAAACCGGCAATGTCGGCCAGGGCAACGTCCGTATCGCAGCGCTCATACAGGGGATTCTTCCCGTCCCCCCACTGGCTGAACAAGCCCGCATCGTCGCCGAGGTGGACGGCCGCTTTGCTGCTGCCGCACGGCTCGAAGCGGTCATTCAAGCCATCCTGGTCCGGGCGGAGCAACTGCGCCAGGCGATTTTGGCGCGGGCCTTCGCGAGGAAGTGAGGTTGGAAGACTGGAAGGATGGAGGAATTTTGCTCAAGCCAATTTTCCAGCCTTCCAACTCTTTCAGATAGGTACCCATTTTGCTCGGCCAGGATTGCCAAATCCTGGCCCGCACGGGGATTTGGCAATCCCCTTGGAGCAAATTTTTGATCTACTGAAACTCATTAGGCGAGATTTTGAGCGGGTTGAAAGGAAACACCGGCCCGTCGAGGCAGGTCAGCCAGCCGGCGCCGACTTCGCAACTGCCGCACAAACCGATGCCGCAGCGCATGGGGGCCTCCCAGCCGAGCTGCACCGGAATATTTTCGGCGGCGCAGCGGGCGGCCACTGCCAGCAGCATGCCCGTCGGGCCGCAGGCGCAGATGGTCTCAGGTTGGGTCGGGGTTGCGGCCAGGGCCAGCGAAACGGCATCTGTCACCCGGCCTTTTTGGCCCAGCGAGCCATCCTCCGTTGTCAGCCAAAGGGAGACGCCCAGCGCTTCAAACTCTTTGGTCAAGATCAAATCAGACCTGCTGCGCGCGCCGATAATCGCCAGAATGCGGTAGCTCCCGGCCAGGGCGTGTCGAGCCAAAAAGAGCAGCGGCGCCACCCCATAGCCCCCGCCGATGAGCAAAAGCGGCTTGTTAGAAGTCGCCGGGGGCAGCTCATAGCCCTGGCCCAGCGGTCCCCGCACCCACAGCCAATCCCCCACCTTTAATTGATGCAGCGCCCGGCTGAACGGCCCGACCGCGGCGACGGTCAGGGTGATTGGGTCAGCCCCGGCCAGGCTGAAAGGTTTATCCTCCAGACCGGGCAGCCAGGCCATCATAAACTGGCCGGGGACAGCCTGCACTGCCCCATCCAACACGAAGGTTTTGGTATAGCCGTTTTCTACTTGAATCCGGCTGATTTTCAAGGCTTGGGGAAGATTCATCGGCTGGGTCAATTTTACGCTCATTGTTACTCAAGCTAGAGGTGGCTGGCACTTAGTTTGCTCATCACTGGCTTCGACCGCGCAGCGACTCGATGGTTAAAAAATCATACTGAGTCATAAACTCGGCCAACTCCTGCCCAATCTCCCGCAGGGCCGACACCCCGCGCAGGTAGATGGCCGAGCCAACCCCGACCACACTGGCCCCGGCCATGAGCATTTCGGCAGCATCGCGGCCGGTCGAGACGCCGCCGGTGCCGATGATCGGCACGGAGACGGCCTGGGCAATCTCGTAGACGCAGCGCAGGGCAATCGGTTTCAGCGCCGGGCCGGAGATACCGCCGACGCGATTGGCCAGGATAGGCCGGCCGGAAACGGTGTCAATGACCATCCCCGGCATGGTATTGATCGCCGTAATGGCGTCGGCGCCGGCCTCGACGACGGCGGCGGCAATGCGGGCAATATCGGGCACATTGGGGGCCAGTTTGACCGCCACCGGGCAGGCCACCGCCTGCTTGACCGCCTCGGTGACGGCAGCCGCGCTCTGGCAGGTTCCGGCAAAGGGTGTGCCAAACTCGTCACCCACATTGGGGCAGGAAATATTCACCTCAATCATATCCGGCTTGCCGGCGGCTACGATCTCGGCCACCTGGCCAAACTCGGCGACGGTCCCGGCAAAGATGCTGGCAATCAGGGGCACGCCCAGCGGCTGCAAGTACGCCCGCGTTTCGGCCAGAAGCTCCGCTTCGGCGGCTGCGCCGGGGTTGGTCAGGCCGATGGCGTTAATCAGGCCGCCGCCAAAATCCAGGGCGACCGGGTTGGGGTGGCCCTGGCGCGGTGTTGGGCCGCAGCTTTTCGCAGTGACCATTCCCGCCCCGTTATGGGCGGCCCGCACCATCAGGGTTGCGCTGGTGCCGATGATGCCGGACGCCAAAACCAGCGGAGTCCGTAAGCGAAAGCCCAAAAAATCACAGGCCAGTTTAGGATCGGGGCTGGCGCTGCTCATCGAGATACCTTTCCACCAGGGCGGCCTGTTCGCCTGAGATCCGGCCGGCGCTGTGCAGCACGCCTAGAATGTCGGACAGGCGCAGGACCGCATGCAGGCGGTAGCCGGCCTCGGCCAAGTTTTTGGCCCCGGACTGCTCCCGGTCAATCAGCACCAGTACATCGTCCACACTCAGTCCGGCGCTTTCCAGGGTCTCAATCGCTTTGAGGATGCTGCCCCCGCTGGTGATCAAATCCTCAATCACAGCCACCTTTTCGCCCGCCCGATAGACACCCTCGATCATTTGTCCGGTGCCGTGCGCCTTGGCTTCTTTGCGCGGGTAAATCAGGGAACAGTTCGCGGCCAGGGCGGCGGCCGTGCCGATGGTCAGCGCAGCGTAAGGGACGGCGGCCAGGCGGTCGTAGGTGAGCGGCTGCAGCAGGTCGGCGTAAGCCCGCGCCGCGAGCCGCAGGAGAGAGGGACTGGCGGTGAGGCGGCGCAGGTCAATGTAAAGGGGCGACTGCACCCCCGAAGCGAGGGTAAAGTGGCCGAATTGGACGCAGCCAACATCATACAGTTGCAGAATCAGGTCGTGCAAGGGCTGCGGCAATCCGTTTTGTCCCGGAGCTGGTCGGGTACTGCGGGCCTGGTTGATTTCCTCCCGCAGGGACTGGGTGGCCTCACGCGGGTTAGTGGTATAAATGACGCCCCGCGAAACGGGCACAATCAAGCCGCTGCCCTGGCGGTCCAGACCGGCTCGCAGCGCCGCAGTTAAATCGCCCCCCTGCGCGCCGATGCCGGGGGCCAACAGCCAGCGCTCCGGGGCCAGGGCGCGAAAACGGGCCAGCGCCTCCGGCTGGGTCGCCCCAACCACAAAGCCCACCTGCGCGGCATTGCCCCAGCTCTGCCCCTGCCGGGCGATATGTTCAAACAGGTACCGGTTTCCATCGCCAAATTCTTGAACGACGCTGGCGGAGAGATTGGAGGTATAGCCCAACACAAAAACCATCTTGCCGGGGTAAGCCAGAAAAGGGGTAACGCTGTCCCGTCCGAGGTAGGGACTCAGGGTCATCGCATCAGCGCCCCAAACTTCAAAGGCGGCCCGGGCGTAAGCCGCGGCAGTGCTGTCAATGTCGCCCCGCTTGGCGTCGAGCAAGACGGGGATGCCGGCGGGCACGGCTGCGATCGTTTGGCGCAGCGCCTCCAGGCCGGCCGGGCCGTACTGCTCGTAAAAGGCAAAGTTGGGCTTGTAGCAGCAGACCAGATCGGCGGTTTGCTCGATCAAGGCCCGGCCCCAGGCAAGCAGCGCCCCGGCGTCAACGGTTTGAGGGAAGAAACGAGGGAACTGACGGGGATCGGGGTCGAGGCCGAGGCACAACAAGGAGTTGTTGCGGCCGATCGCGCCGGTCAGTTTTTCTACAAAGGAATTATGGGTAGGTTGGGGCAAAGATGTCCCTCCTAAAAGTAAACTCGTCCCAGGAGTCCATAGTTTACTTTGGACTCCTGGTTTCAATACCCTTCCAAATAAGCCGAATGGAGGGCAAAATCTCCTGATTTTGCTTGAAGTAGAGAGACTTTGCCTCCTTGTTTGCCCGAAGTCAGGAGACTTCGGACTCCTTATGGACTCACCACAAGTCATTATTAGAGGCAAATGTACTCGTAAAGCAAAAAAGATGCAAACAAGCCCTGGCGGCTGTTGGCTGCTAATTGGGTTTGGGCCGGTCTTTCCGCTGGCCGGCCTCCAGCCGGGTGACCCGCTCGGCCAGGGCGGCCAGCCATAACAAAGCCTGACCGATGGCCTGCTCCGGGGTGATGTCGCCGCGCTCCCAGCGTTTGATTAACTCAGCCAACTCATATCGCTTCATGGGGACTCTCCTTTTTGGTGGATTAACACGGATACGTGTATAATATGATAAAATAGAAGCGAGTTAAATCCTCGCTCTATTTCAAAAGATTATAACACTACTCCGTGTAACTGTCAAGTATCAATCAGGGTCAGGGGAGTCGGTTTGATAGGGGAAGCCGATTTCTTCGGCGATCATTTGGAGGAGTTTGCTCATGGAGCGGCGGGCGATGTGGTTGCCCACTTCCCAATCGCTGATGGTCTGCTGGCGCACGGCCAGCCGGTCGGCCAGCTCCTGCTGCGACCAGCCGGCATATTCACGCAGGGTTTTGATCTGCTGGCCGGTCCAGCCCTTGAATTTGCGGATCGGGGTGACGCGGTAGCTGATGCGGGCGGGGCGAAAGACGACAATTTTCTGCTCAAAATCCACGTCGTCCACCAGCCAGCCGGCCTCTTGCCAGGAACGGGCCTGGGCCGAACGGCTGTTGGCCCACCAGGCCCGCGTGCTCAGCGCGGTTGGCGGCAAAGGCCGGCCCAATTTTGCTTCTACCTCGGCAAAGCTCAATTCCAGCGGCACCGTATCCGGCTGCTGTTGCAGATATTCAAATAAGGGATAGTACTTGCTTTGTGGCGACATTCAGTTTGGTCACGCTTTACAATAATTGTACTACACTTCACATAAAAATAGAAACCATATCCTGGCCCGTTGGGTTAGAGTTCTGTTGTTGGCTCATGGGCCGGCAGGCTGGTATAAATGGTTAAAACATCGCCGTGACTCTCGGCCCAGACCCGGCCTCCCTGTTTCTCGGCCAGGGCGCGGACGAGGGGTAATTCTAATCCGCCCCGACCCAAAGAGGTGCGCCCGGTCGAGTCAACATTGACCGTCAAATCAAACAGGTCCGTCTCTTCGGCCTGGGGCGAACTGACCTGGGCAATTTCCAGGCGGAGGATGACATCTGTGGTCTCGTTCCAGGCAGCCAGGGTGATGGATCCTTTTTTGGTCGCCTTATAGGCGAATTTGAACAGACTCTTAAGCATCTGGGCTACCCGGTCCCGGTCGGCCCAGACGGCGGGTAGGGGCGGGCTGATTTGGTTGATCAGCTCAGGCTGTCCCGGCTCGGCGGTAATAAAGGCGGGCAGAGCGGCTTCAACCACGCCGTTCAAATCAATCTTTTTGGGGTCAAAGGTCAAGCGGCCGGCTTCCAATTTGCTCAGGTCAACCACGGTGTTGATCAGGTGCAGCAGGTTTTGGGCGCTCTGGTAAATGGCGCTGATATCGGCCTGCTGGGTTTCGTTGAGCGGTCCTTCGATCTCTTCGAGCAGCAGTTCGGCAAAGCCCAAAATTGAATTCAGGGGACCACGGAGGTCGTGAGAAAGGTGGTACACTTCCAGCGGCTGGCGGGAGGGGCCGCTGGTTTGTTTTTGTAAGGCCAGGGCATGGGGCCGGGTGGGGGCGGCGTCGGTCATCAATTCCTCCAGGGTAGATAGTGTACTATCATTCTACCATAGGCAGGCTCATTTCTCAATTGACTTTCGGGTATTCCTCTGCTAAAATAGTGCCTGTAACGAAGTTGGGAGGGATGGCAGAGCGGTCGATTGCGGTGGTCTTGAAAACCATTGAGGCTGCAAGGTCTCCGGGGGTTCGAATCCCTCTCCCTCCGCTCTAGGCATTAACAATTGATCATTGACCATTAATTATTGGCAATGTCTCATTGGTCAATAGCCAACCGTCAATTGTTAATTGTCAACGATTAATTTATGGGGAGGTGCCAGAGTGGACGAATGGGGCCGCCTGCTAAGTGGTTGTCGGGGTAAAACTCGACCGTGGGTTCGAATCCCACCCTCCCCGCCACACTGACCGTCTTCCTTACGGAGGCGGTCATTTTATTAGGTGACGTGCGTGAGCTACGTTACCTGTTGCGTCTTGCGTGTTGCGTATCACCGGATAACGGAAGACGAAACACGCAACACGATGTAAGGAGTAAGCCGATGACCCTGCCGCTCATTCTGAATTCTGCCGCTGTTGGACCGTATGCGATGAATGCTTACGCGGTTATCTGCCCGGAAACGAAGCAAAGCCTGCTGGTAGATCCCGGCGCGGAGCCGGAGACGCTGCTGGGGCTGCTGGCCGGCTCAACGCCGGTGGGCATTGTGGTGACGCACGGCCACCACGACCACGTGGAGGCTTTGGACGAGATGAAGGCCAGGCTCAACGTGCCGGTCTATATGCATCCCGGCGACTCGCCGATGAACCTCAGCGCCGATGTCTGGCTGAGCGATGGGGATACCATCACGGTCGGGCAGCACACCCTTCGGGTTATCCATACGCCCGGCCACACGCCCGGGATGGTCAGCCTGATGCTGCCGGACCAGCGGGTCATTGTCGGCGATACGATTTTTAAGGGCGGGCCGGGGAAAACCTGGGCGCCCTACTACTTTGCTCTGACCATGGCCACGCTGCGCAACATCGTCTTCAAATGGCCCGACGATACCATTTGCTTCCCCGGCCACGGCCCCTCTTTCCGCATCGGCGACGAGCGCCCTGTCTTTGAAGCCTTCCTCCAGCGCTCCCACCCGGCCGATTTGCACGGCGATGTGTCGTGGGACATGTGAGTTAAGGGTGTATGAACTGGCAGCGCCTGGCCCCAACCCTCACCTCGATCGCCCTGATCCTGGTTATCACCTTTTTGCGCGATAAATCACGCACCTTCGCGGCCATCGTTGCCGTGACCCCGATCAATATTACTCTGGCCCTGTGGATTGTCTCCGGGGCCAGCGGCGACGACCCGGCCAGCCTGGCCGATTTTTCCCGCGTCCTGCTGGTGGGGCTGATCCCGGTGGTGCTCTGGGTCGTGACCGCCTTTCTGACTTTTCGGGCCGGCTGGTCACTCTGGGCCACCTTTGGGCTGGCCTATTCGGTTTGGGCGGCGCTGATTGGGCTGGGCTTTGCGGTGGGGTGGTTGTCGGTTGAGTGAACCCACAGAAAGTGTGGACGGTAGACAGGGAGATGATAGGGTCTGCGACTTTGCTACTCTGCTACCTGTTGGTTAACGAGTGATAAACTCCAGGTTTATGCTGCTCCCCTCATTTTAGTCCCAGCTAAATTATGTCAAATCGAATATTTCGAATAAAAATTGCAATATAACGGGGGCAAGAAGCTCTTGAGTTGCGACTCGAAATGTGTTATTATGTCAACATAATTTAAAATCATTGCAATGTAGCCTTTAACAAGTGATAACAGCGCGCGGGGTCGCATGGACCCGGCGCGTTGTTGTTTATAGGGGTCTTGTGGAATGTAAGGAGGTATAAAATGGCAACTACAGCCGGAACTTTGCCGTCAGAAACATCTATTAGCAAGCGCATCCTCTGGTGGAGTATTGCCTTGTTCGGCATTTTTATAGTGACAGGAGTGCTTTTAGCCTTCAATTACTGGGTGGCAGTCATCTTTTTCTTTGTTAGCCTGTTGATTTTGGTTCGATTTGGCTTAGAGGAATATCAAGGGCGAGGTTTATGCTTACTATTGGTTTTAAACCTATTTATTGCCGCTCTGGTCGGTAGTCTAGTACTACTTTTTCTATCCAACGATCAAAGAATTCCTCAGTTAGCTCAAAGTAGTGCTCTTGCTAACATCTTTTTTAGTAATAGTCTTGCAATAGTTTTCACATCCATTTTAATTGGTATACTAGCCGCTATAGATACGATTGTTCTTTTCCTTTTACTCGTTGCTATGGCCAGTATAGGTATCTTGCGATGGCACAAAACAGACCGTGAAATTACTTTTGGAGGAATGTATTGGCATTTGCTTAGCACACTTTTGGGTATGTTTCACTTTTGGGTCGTTGTTGATGATTTTGAGATCAAAGGCAGCCAAAAGGATAAGGAGCGCTTGGACAATTACGGAGGGCCAGGCTGGATTACTGTTTATCCAGGGCATGTTGTAGTCTTACATAAATGGGGAAAAATTACTCGTGCAGTTGGTTTAGGCTCGACAATGTTAAAACACGCAGAGCAGGTTAAAGCTGTCTTGCCAATAAGACCTAAAGGAGGGATTAGCGAGATCAAAAATGTACTAACACGAGATAGAATCCCTTTGACGATAACAGTATTGCACGCAGTTCAGGTAGACCCAGCAGGTGAAACCAAAGCGCGATTAGAACAGGTTATAGACCAGACTAAAAATCAGTTAGAAGAGCTGAAGGTTATTGGAAAATCCTTGCCTGAGAAAATAGAAGATGCAGAAAAACGTTTGGAGAAGGCTGAAAAAGATTTGTCCAGCACATTAGAAACAGATGTTGAGAAAAGAAAATTCCAGCAACAAGCTATTAATGATGCGAAAAAGCAGTTGGATGACTTAAAAAGTGTTCAGGAATCTTTACCCCAAAAAATAAAAGATGAGGAAAAACGGCTGAAACAAACAGAGGAAGGATTTTCTAACCTGCCAGAAGCGGTTGCGAATATAAGAACATCTCTTCAACAAGATGTAGACAGAGCTAAAAAACAGTTGGAGGAGGCATTACGAGATAACGAGTATGCGAGAAATGGCATTAAAGATGCTCAAAAGCACTTAAAAGCAGCGGAAAAACGCCTTAACGTAACAATGAAAACAGTGGCAGGGACAAAAAATCGTTTACAACAACTGGTAAGCAAAATTAGAATATGGTTACAAGCTGCACAACATACACTTGGTCAGTCTACTCCTGCCATTGAAAATACTCAAAAACGCCTGGAAGAGGTCGAACGTAATTTAAGTGATCTAAGGACTGTAACGGCCCAAATACGGAGAGACCTTCTACAAGCTGTTGATGAGGCTAGAAAGCAATTACGAGACGCAACTAAGTATGGTAAAAGCACTGAGGACAAAGTCGAAGATGCTAGGAGGCAGTTGAAAGAAGCAGAAAATCGGCTGAGGAATATTAAAGACAGTAAAAACGATAATCTTATCGGTGACAGTTATAATCAGTGCTATGAAAGTATTGCGGAGTTGGTAGCTATCAAGTCTCCTGATGTATGGGAATCATTAAAAAGTCCGGTTGAACGTAACTTAAGAGATGCAATAATGTCTGAGGACTTTGAAAGCCTGTTTAATATTGACCAGAGTAACAAAGATTTAGCCGAAAGAATAGACCAACGCAAAATCTCGGAAATCGAAAAGGTAGTGTTTGATAAGGCCAAACAATCACAAATTAATGATGGGATTGTACTACGGGTTGTAGATATTACTCAAATTCGTTTCCCTGAAGAGATTGAAGAGAGGATAAAGGCTGAAGTTACTGCTCTAGCTGAAGCCAGAATAAAAAATACTGAAGCCGATACTAAGCAAAAAACTGCAATAGTTGAGAATAAAATTATGCTTCAAAAGGTTAATACTAGGCGAGTAGCAAGGGTTACCGAAGCAAGAGGGGAGTTGGAGGCTGCAAAAATTCGGGCTGAGGCTGCAAAAATTCAAGCTCAGAGCAGAGCAGAGCAGTTTAAGCAAATTATTCAGGTTTTAAGACAACAAAATCAATCGGAGGAGACAATCAAAACTATATTGCAACATATCGTTGCTTCAAATGCCACACTCCATTATATTCGTAGCGAGCAGACAATAAATCCGGCCCCTAAACCAAACGGGAATCACAAACCAGACTTGAGAGAGCAACAATTCGCCTAATGGGATGAGGTAATCTAGAACCTATCAATTTAGGACCGATCTAGGTAAATCGGCTCACTATCAATTATCTCTACTTTAGCATTTAGGCGTGCTCTAATTTTGGCTCGGTGAGCAGCTTTACCTACCTCAAAAATTTCGTTTAAGCCAGCAACTTGAGCAATTGTATCCAACCCTTCCTCAAAACCAATCTGGTATCCTTGAGAAAACTCATTTGATTCATTTTTACTAACTAGGCCCTGTTGGGCTTTCCAGATAGCCAATAACATATTAAGCAATTCATCATAGAGTATCATGCCAACTGGGGCGCTGAACTTATCCATTAGACAGATTTGTCCTCACAATCAATATTTTAACAGAACAAACGTTCTTTTGTCAAGTCTATTTGTTAAAGAACTATCACTCTTTAAATCAATAATACCATATTCACCGGAAATTTTCTATCCCCCACGAGGCACAAAAATTGAGGTAAAGCCTAAACAACGAGAGATACAAGTTGATTAGCCAAGAATATCACTCTCTCCTTTGTCAAGGACGCAAAATCCGACGTATTTCACAGAGAATAGCCTTTAACGTATCGGGTAATAACTCCGGGTTTCCAGTTACAGACAAGATCAGAACAGTGAGAATAATGGTAACTGCCAGAACGACTAACCACGTCTGACCAGTGCTCGTAAAAATCAGGACGAGCAAAGTTAATGTCACGGTCAGCATTAGCAAGGTCATTAACTCTTGGTCTTTATTTCCTCTTTGTTTTCCATTATTTCCAGGTTGTGTGATCATTGTGCCACCTCTTAAATTTTAAAAATTTTATAATTGTACTCAAAACAAATGTTCTGGTCAAATCATTTTAGAACAAATTTCTAGTCATTCAAAATATCAAGTGATGTAAACCCTCCTATAAACAATTTGGACGGTCTTTCTTTCCCAATGTTTGTTACCTTACGTTAAAACTGTTAGATGTGGCTAGTAAAAAATGAGGCGTGACTTACACCATTTTGTAGTCACGCCTCAAAAATTAACTATCTGAAGTATTAACTGATTTTAAGGCAATTTCAATTGAGCAAAAAGTCCTAGTTTTACCTAACCCGAATCACCTCCAAGCATTCCATTAATTGTAGAACCTAAGTACCTACGACACGACTATGCTCCCAGTAACTCTCCTCACAGCAATCCTCAAACCAGCCCCAGCAACTCCCCCGGCTCCTCGACCAACACCTGCGCACCGCTTTCCACCAACTCTTCCGCGGAGCGAAACCCCCACAACGCCCCGACCGGAAACATGCCGGCGGCGCGGGCGGTCTGCATATCGGTGGCGGTATCGCCCAGGTAGAGGAAGTTGGCGGGGGGGATGTTCAAGCAGGCGGCGATTTCGATGGCTCCGGCCGGGTCGGGCTTGCGCGGGACGGCCTCGCGCAGGCCGAAGACCGGGTCGAAGGTCCAGCGGGGCAGCAGTTCGCGGACACAGCGCACGGTGAAGTCGTGCGGCTTGTTGGAGAGAACGGCCAGCTTCAGGCCGCGGGCCGACAGGGCGTCCAGCATGTCGGCTACACCCGGATAGGGTTTGGTTTCAACCTGCCAGTTCTGGTCGTAGTCGGCCTGGAATCCGGCCAGGCAGGCGGCAATGGTCGCCGCATCCCGCCGGTTTTCCGGCAAAGCGCGCGTCACCAGCAGGCGCGCCCCCTCGCCGACAAAATAACGGTAGGCATCCAGGGGATGGGTGGGCAAACCCCGCGCCGCCAGCACCCGGTTCACGGCGTTGCCCAGGTCGGCCAGCGTATCGAGAAGGGTGCCGTCAAGGTCGAAAAGGACAGCTTGGTAGGTCATGGAGATACTCTTTCTGCCGTGTTGGGCTGTTCCAAAATGTGATACGTAATGCGTGAAAAAATCCTTACGTATCACGCATCACGTATCAGGCCAGTTGAATAATTTCGACGCTACCGGATCACTTCCAGTCCACCCATATACGGCCTTAGCACCTCCGGCACGACGATGCTGCCATCGGCCTGCTGGTAATTCTCCATCACGGCGATCATCAAGCGCCCCGGCGGCAGGCCGCTGCCGTTCAACGTGTGCAGAAATTCCGGCCTGGCTCCGCGCTCGCGGCGGAAGCGCAGGTTGGCCCGGCGGGCCTGGAAGTCGGTCACGTTGCTGCAACTGCTGATCTCCATCCACTCGCCCTGGCCGTGCTCGCCGGGAACCCAGGCTTCAACATCGTACTTCTTGGCGGCGGCAAAGCCGAGGTCGCCGGTGCACATCTGCACCACCCGGTAGGGCAGTTTCAGCCGCTGGACCAAATCCTCGGCGTTGCCGACGATCTCCTCCAGGTGTTCGTAGCTGTTCTCCGGCAGGGTGTAGTGGTACATCTCGACCTTTTCAAATTGGTGGACCCGCTTGATGCCGCGCACGTCGCGCCCGGCGCTCATCTTCTCCCGGCGGAAGCAGGGGGTGTGGCTGAGGTAGCGAATGGGCAGTTGGTCGGCCTCCAAAATCTCGTCGCTGAAGATGTTGGTCAGCGGGACTTCCGCTGTGCCGATAAACCAGTAATCCTCCTCGGCGTCGTGGTACATATTCTCGCGGAACTTGGGCAGATGGGCCGCGCCGATCATGGCCTGCTCGCGGACCATAAAAGGCGGGTAGATTTCGGTATAGCCGTGCTCGCGCACGCCGACGTCAATAAAAAAGTTGGTCAGGGCGCGATGCAGCGCCGCGCCGGCCCCTTTGAAGAGGTAAAAACGGGTGCCGCTGATTTTGACCCCGCGCTCAAAATCAATGATGCCCAGCGCCTCGCCCAGCTCCCAGTGCGGCCTGGGGGTAAAATCAAACTGCGGCGGCTTGCCCCAGCGGCGGACCTCCACGTTGTGATGCTCGTCCGGGCCGACCGGCACGCCGGGGCCGGGCATATTGGGGACATATAACTGTTTATCCAGCAAATCGGCCTCAACCTGGCGCAGAGTTTCATCCAGTTCGCTAATTCTGTCGCCGATGCGGCTCATTTCCTCTTTCTTAGCCTCAGCCTCAGCCTTCTTCCCCTGGCCCATCAACTGGCCAATGGCCTTGCTGCCGGCATTGCGCTCCTGGCGCAGGGTTTCGACCTCCTTCAGCAAGTCGCGCCGCTGCCGGTCGAGTTCCAAAATCTCGTCAACCGGCGCGTCGGTGTTGAGATCACGCAGCGCCGCTTTGACCTGCTCCGGGTTCTCCCGGATGAAATTTAGATCGAGCATAGGTTCCTCCTTCAGTCAATTAAAATATTGCAAAGTAGCAGGGTAGCAAGTAGCAGAAAAGTGCTGCCCTGCTACCTTGAAACAAAAACCCCCGCCCATAAAAGGGCGAGGGTCGTCTCTCGCGGTGCCACCTTTTTTCGCCGGGCTAAGCTCCGGCAATCTCATCGGCGCGATAACGGGCGCACCCGGAGCGGCTCGTCGCCGCCGGCTCAGGAGTGGAATTCAGCCGTCCCTTCGCGCGCCTTGCACCAACCGGCGCGTCTCTGCGTAGCCCAGGGATTGGCTTACTTTTCTCCGTCACAGCCAATGCGGGGGATTATAACACAAAGTTAGAATTTAGCAAGCACCCATAACTCGCCGCTAGGGCAAGGGCATACTAACCTTGTCTATGAGCCTGAGGCTGAAGCCATCAGGCTGAAAAGGCAAAGCATCCTGAAGGATGCTCAATTTTAGGGCGCTTGAGCGTCCTTTGCCCTCATCAGCTTGGGGTTTCAACCCCAAGCGACTTGGCTGCAAATCGAGTATGCGATTGCCCTAACTTTACCCCAAACGCTTCGCTGCCTGGGCGATTTGTGGTAGGATAAGGCCCCTGGTCTGCAAAATCCAAAATGAGGAGGGTTCAATTTCCATGTTCAACCAATTCAGGAACTTCATCACCGGCGATACCTTTGCCGCCAACCTGGGCAGGTTAGTGCTCATTCTATTTTTGACCTGGCTGGTAGCGGAGGCGGGAAGCTGGCTGGCTGTCAGGATACTCAGGGGACGGGCCTTGCGCTGGCGGCAGATCGAAGAGCGGCGCTTGCTGACCTTGCAGTCATTGGTGGGGAGTGCGGTCAGAGTTATGGTTTGGATTATCGGGGTCGTGGTGGTTCTCTTTGCCCTCGGTATTCCGGCGGGAGCCATTTTGACTGCCCTGGGTTTGTTTTCTGCCGGCTTTGGTCTGGGCGCCCGGCCTCTCATCAACGATTACCTGGCCGGGATGGTCTTTATCTTTGAGGATCAGTTTTCGGTGGGGGAGAAGGTAGAAGTGCTGGAAGTCATTGGCACGGTCGAAGCGGTTGAACTGCGGACCACCCGCCTGCGGGCTATGTCGGGTGAATTGTTCATTGTCCCTAACGGCGAAGTGCGGGTCGTCCGCAACCTCTCCCGTGGATCGTTTTCGGTCGCCAGTATTAAAGTAACAGTGGTTACGGCAGATCTGGCCAGGGCATTGGAAGTTCTGGAAGGTGTGGCTGATGCCGCTCAAGCGCGATTTCCAGAGTTGGTGGAACCGCCCGAAGTGTTAAGCATCGAAGGAGCTATCTCTAACCATGTCGAATTAACCCTGGTAGCCAAGGCAGCCTACAGCCGGGGGGCGCAGCTCCGGCCGCAACTCATGACGGCCGTAACCGGTGCTCTGGAGCAGGCCGGCGTGCAAATTATCGCTTAGAACGGCTGCCAGGGAATTGTCGCCGGTTGGCGGTCTTGACTGATTTCGCAATCGGCCTGGCGCGTGTTATAATCACCGCACCCTTTTTGAAAGAATCGAGACTCATGCGACCGCAATATTATTATGACCCACCCCGTTCCGACTGGACCCGCCGCTTAAAAGAGCCGCCCTGGAGCTATTTATTAATAGCCCTGGCCGTTGCCCTGGCCATCTACATGATTTTTGCTTTGCCCCAATACGGGGCGCGCATCTTGATTTTGCTTATTGCCTTTCCTATTCACGAGCTGGCCCACGCTATAACGGCCTACCGCCTGGGCGACCCGACCCCCAAGTACGACGGCCGACTGACCCTTAATCCCCTGGCTCATCTCGACTTTTTTGGCTCGCTGTTGTTGATGATCGTCGGCCTGGGCTGGGCCAAGCCGGTTCGGTTTAATCCTGGCAGCTTACGCACCGACCCGCGCACCGGGGCGATGATCGTGGCCGCCGCCGGCCCACTCTCGAATCTGGCCCTGGCGATTATCCTGGCCCTGCTGTGGCGCGCGGTTGAACCCATCCTTCCACTGGGGATTCAAACCAATAGTTTTATCAATCTGTTTTTTATCTTTGTCCAGATTAATATAGCCCTGTTCTTTTTTAATTTGATTCCCCTGGCCCCGCTGGATGGGTTTATGGTGCTGCGCGGCCTCTTGCCGTATCCATTGGCCTACCAACTGGAACGGATTCAACGGTTCAGTTTTATCATCTTTCTCCTTCTTTTCATCCTGCCTATCCCCATTTTCGGCTGGTTAATCGGTGGGCCGACGCGGGCGGTGATGAGTGTTTTGTTTTAGTTCGCCCCGAACTAAAGTTCAGGGCTAAGGGTTTAGCCAATCACCATGTCAGCTTCTCCCAAAATAACTCGTCCGGCCCTTTACCGCGCCAGTCAATTTTTTGCAGCCGTTAAAGCCGTGCTGCTGCCGGGTGGTCTAACCCAGGCGGACGAGGGGTTAGTAACTTCTATCCTGACAACTCCGGCCCAGCAGCACCTTTTCGCCCGGATGTCACCCAACGACCGGCGCCACGCCCTGGCGGTGGTGCGCACCTTGCAGCGGGCCGGTTATGAGCAGCCAGGGCTGCTGCAAGCGGCGCTGCTGCACGATGTGGCCAAGAGTTTGGGTCAACCGATTATCCATCGCGTGGCGATTGTGCTGCTCAAGGCGTTCTGGCCGGCGGCGTTGGAGCGAATGGGCGAATGGCGAACAGCGAGTGGCGAACGGCGAGCCAGGATCGAGGATTCTTCCATTCGCTCATTCTCCTATTCACCTATTCCTCACTGGCGCAGGCCGTTTGTCATCCATGCCCATCATCCGGCTATCGGGGCTGCCTGGGCCGAGGAAGCTGGCTGTGACCCGCTGGCCGTCCGGCTGATTGCCCGGCATCAAGAGACGCTCAGCGGGCAGCCGGCCGGCGAAGAAGAAAAATTACTGGCTGCTCTGCAAGGGGCCGATGATTTGAATTGAGGGAATAAGGAGTAGGTAGTAGGGAGTAGGGGTTAGCTTCCCTACTCCCTACTCCTTACTTTTTACTCCCTGCTACGAGGTTTATATGAGCGACTTCACGATAACGATTGTTGGGGCGGGGGTGATTGGCACCTCCATGGGACTGGCTTTAAAGCAGGCCAAAGATGCCCCCCGCCTGCTGGTCCACGATAAAGAAAACGAACAGGCCAAAGCGGCGGTCAAATTGGGCGCGTTTGATAAAGCCGAGTGGAATTTGATCAATGCCTGCGAGCCGGCCGATTTGATTGTGCTGGCTATCCCTTTGAGCGGCATCCGGCCCACACTGCAGGCCATCGCTCCTTATCTCAAAGCCGGGGCCGTGATCAGCGATACCGCCCGCAGCAAAAGTCCGGTGCTGGCCTGGGCCACGGAACTGCTGCCGGCGCATGTCCACTTCATTGGCGGCGACCCGTTGGTTCATGCGGCGGGGTCTGGCCAGGGGCATGCTTCTGCTAGCCTGTTCCACAACCGGCTTTACTGCCTGACCCCGGCCTCGGCGGCGGATGAAACGGCGGTGCAGCTTATGGTGAGTGTTGTCAGCATCCTGGGAGCCAAGCCATTCTTTTTGGATGCGCCGGAACACGACGGTCTGGCTGCGGCGGTAGATACCCTGCCGAGCGTCCTCAGCGTGGCCCTGTTGCAGACGGTAGCGAGCCAGCCTTCCTGGCGCGAGATGCGCAAGCTGGCCGGCAGCCTGTTTGAGCAGACCTCGGCCGGGGCCAGCGGCGACCCGGACTCGTTGAAAGACAGCCTGCTGGGACAGCGCGAAACGCTGCTCCACTGGCTCGATAACTACCAGGCCCAGTTGCAGCAACTCCGGGCGCTGCTGGCCGAAGGCGAAACTTCGGCTGAGGCCCTGGCCCAGAAACTGGATCAGGCCATCGTCGAGCGGCATAACTGGTTTGCTGATTACCGGCGGGGTGACTTTGATGATCCCGAATTGGCTTCCACCCCCATTGAACGGCCCAACTTGATGAGGCAGTTGATCGGTTTTGGCGGGGGGAGAAGAAAGCAGGAGAGCAAAAGGAAATAATTGTCAATAGCCAATGGTCAATGATAAACAGTCAGCGGTCAGCCGTCGGCCGTCGGCGGTCTATGTGTATATGGTGGAGTGCGCCGACCAGACCCTCTACACCGGCTGGACGACTGATATAACGCGGCGGCTCAAGGCGCACAACACCGGGCGGGGGGCCAGGTACACCCAACAGCGCGGGCCGGTGCGCCTGGTTTATCTGGAAGAACTGCCGGACCGCCGGACCGCCTTGAAACGCGAACTGCAAATCAAGCGCATGCCGCGGGCAGACAAGCTGAAGCTGATTAAAGAGGGGCAGATAGCAGATAGCGGATAGCAGATGGCAGGTAGCGGGTAGTACGCTTCACGCTCCTCGCCTCACCTTCCCACTTCTTGCCATTCCTTCCGGCCTGGAGTAAAATCGGGACCAGAAGAGGCAAGTGATACTTTGCACGAAGCAAATCCCACGCCTGAAAGTCTCGATATTCTTATGCTCTCCCCCACCATGTTCTTTGCCGACTACGGGGCGCACGTGCGGATTCTGGAAGAAACGGTGACGCTGCAAGCCCTGGGGCATCGGGTCACTATTTTGGCGTATCCCAATGGCCGGGACATGCCCGATGTCCGGGTGCATCGCTGCTGGGGCGTCCCCTTTAATTATCGGGTCATCGTTGGCTCCTCCCGTCACAAAATTTACCTGGATGTACTGCTGGCGGCCATGTCGCTGAAATATGTCATCCAGCGCAAGCCGGATATTATCCACGCCCACCTGCACGAAGGGGGCTTGATTGGCTGGGTATTGAGCAAATTGACCGGCGCGCCGCTGGTGTTCGACTTTCAGGGTAGTTTGACCGCCGAGATGCTTGACCATAATTTTCTGAGAGCCAACAGCCCCTTTTATAAATTTTTATCCTGGCTGGAGCGCCGCATTGATGCCGCCGCCGACGTAATCCTGACCAGCTCGACCCATGCCGCCAATCTGCTGGCGGCGGAATTTGGGGTGCCGCTGGCTAAAATTAACCCTACCCCTGATTGTGTCAATGCCGATACGTTTTGCTCCGATCGCTTTTCTACCGCCGAGAAGCAGCAGTTAAAAGAGCAACTTGGCCTGCCTCCTGGCAAAAAAATAATCGTCTACCTGGGTGTTCTGGCGCCTTACCAGGGCACGGATAAACTGCTGGAGGCCCTGGCGCAGCTCCAAGAGATTCGTGACGACTTTCATCTGCTGTTGATGGGGTATCCGGGGGTAGAGCACTACCGGGCCAAAGCTCACGATTTGGGACTGGCCGGGCAGGTGACCTTTACCAACAAAATTATGTACAATGAAGCGCCCCGTTACCTGGCTTTGGGCGATATTGCCACCGCCCCTAAAATTTCGGCTACAGAAGGCAGCGGCAAAATTCTTAACTATATGGCGATGGCCTTGCCGACTGTCACCTTTAATCTGCCGGTTAGCCGGGAATTTCTGGGTGATGGGGGCATCTATGCCGCCGACACCAGCAGCGAGGCCCTGGCAGCGGCGCTCAACCGGGCGCTTAACTTATCTGCTGCCGAGCACGCCCACCTCGGTAATTACTTGCGGCAACGGGTCATACGCCACTTTTCCTGGCGCCGAGCCGGAGAGCAGATCGAGCTGGTCTATCGCGCGCTGTTGGCCGGTGAGCCCCTGCCAGCTTCCAGGTTGAAACCGGCAGTCTACCACTTGCCGGAAAAGCCGTAAAGACTGAGCCACCTTAAAAAATGTGATTTTTAAGATAACTTCGCAACTTTTTTCCCCTCTAAAAGACTCTCATAATAGAGCTGGTGGTATAATTTAACGTGGCGTAATTTGAGGTCAGGTTCAATTGGGTTGGCCTCTTTGTCCCGTTGCTTTGGATCAAGCAGTTGTGCTAAAATCAGTTATAGTAGTAGTTAGCTAAATGAGTATCCCGCGTCTCAAAGTGAAAAACGAGAGGTTAGTTGAGAGTGAACCGGACTTTTTTTCAAGCAAGTTTATTTAAGTTATTCCACGCCTTGGCTTTGGCCATCATCAGTTTGGATTGGTGTGCCGGGACGGTGGCCCTGGCGGCTGATCCAGCAGTGAATGTGGTCGCGCCCTCCAACGAGTTTGGGGATGCCGGCGCTGCCCTGGGCAATGTGTGGGATATGAACAGTCTGAATGATGTCGCCTGGACCCAGCCCGATGCTAAAAATCGCAGGGTGCAATATACGCTCTGGCCGGCGACAGCTCCGGGTGTTCCCCCCGGAGGGTCCGGTTTCGTGTTACGCGGTGTTACCCCCAAAGGCAGCGATCTGGCTTCCGCTTTCTACACTAATTCGCAGGTTAGCATTCCCAGCCACATTTACCGTTATCTTATCTACCGCCTCTATCTGGCGCCCCATCAACCCGACGAGGCCGGGATTCAATTGACCAATGCTCGCCTGCTTTATACTTCACAGTGGGGTTCTAATTGGCAAACCCAGGCATTCCCTTTTCGCCGCTATTCACGGCCGCAGCGATTGGAATGCCCCCCGTTTGGCACGGCTTACGGCGGGTGGTGTACGTTTTTTATTGACCTGGCTCAACCCACCGTCAACGGGCCTGGCTCGCCTAACCCCTGGGATTGGGGACAACCAGGAGCCAGGGTAGAAGCATTTGGCTTTTGGCCGCACGAAAACTGGTGCGACAGTACCTGTGCTCCTTCGGGCGACTCGCCTAATTATTTCTACCTGGACTATGTTTACTTGGCCGGCGATATTGTCGCCAAATTTCCTGAATTCAATTACGAGATCAGATGGAATGTGAGTGATCCCGACGGCGGCCAGCTAACCTCAAATCTGTATTATCAGCGGCGAGACGAGATTTTGACGCCAGCGGAGTCGCCGGCATGTAATGCCGCCAATCTGGCCACCCAATGGACCTTGATTGGCAGCACCAGCACCAGTGTGGGTGGCATGCCCTCTCAAAATAAAATATATTTACCCTTGATCGGGAAAAGCAACCCTAACAGCCGGTTTGGTTCGGGTGCTGGCGGCCCGTTCAACCAATCTCTTGTCTGGAATTTAGCCTCGAGCGCTTACGCGACCGGTAAAGTTTATTATGTCTGTGTGGTGGTTCAGGATGGTAATGGTAACCAAAGTTATGGAGTCAGTTCGGCTCCAATCATCAAAGCTCCTCGGCCCACCGTTTTGAATCCCAACAATTTTGAAGCTGGTTCGCCCCGGTAGGTCCGGGTTAGGATGGAACAATTCAGATCGAGTAAGTCTATGTGTACTAAATTTTCGTCTTATAAAGCTTTACTCATAATTGGCCTGGGGTTGTTGATAGCTGCCCTGGCCATCACCCCTGGCTTGGCCCAAAGCCCGCCTTCGCCGCCACCCTCGCCAGCCACCCAGCCAAAGATTATTCCCGGCGAGGTTTTGGTTAAATTTCAACCAAATGTCGGCCGGCTGGGTGCGCAGAACTCGCTCCGGGCCGAGGGCTTGCAGCCGCTGGAGGTTTCGCCGGATACCGGGACAGTCCGGGTGCAGGTCCAGCCGGGCCAGGAGGCGCAAACCATTGCCGAGTTAATGGCCCGCGGCGACGTGGCTTATGCGACCTACAACTACGAGATCACGGCGTTGGGCGACCCTAACGACCCCCTCTACAGCAACCAGTGGTCGCTGAAGCAGTTTTTTGATCATGATATTGACGCCCCGGAGGCCTGGGACCTGCATACGGGTGGAAGCAGCATTACGATTGCCGTGATTGACTCTGGCGTTGATCTGGATCATCCCGATCTGCAAGCGAAAATTGTCGGCGGCTATGATTATGTTAATGACGATAGCAGCGCCGACGACGATTACGGCCACGGGACTCACGTTGCCGGGATTGCTGCGGCCAGCACCAACAACGGCACTGGCATAGCCGGGGTGAGCTGGGGGGCCAGGATCATGCCGCTCAAGGTGCTTAATGCCTCCGGTAATGGCAGCACCTTTGATTTGGCCGAGGCGATTGAGGATGCGGCTGACAACGGAGCGAAAGTCATCAACATGAGCTTGGGGGGGAGTTGTGGTTCAGGGTGGCCAAATGTCGAAACAGCAGTTAATTACGCCCTGAGCAAAGGAGCTGTGCTGGTCGCCGCTTCCGGCAACAATTATTCAACCCCGGTATTATGCCCGGCGGCGATCAGTGGGGTCATCGCGGTCGGGGCAACCGATGGGGATGACCGGCGGGCTGCCTTTTCCACTTATGGGGCTGCCCTGGATGTTGCCGCCCCCGGCGATGCTGTTTACAGCACTTATCGGGGCGGCGGTTACACCACTATGAGCGGCACTTCGATGGCCACACCGCACGTAGCCGGCCTGGCCGCGCTGTTATGGTCATACGCTCCTGCTCTGCCCAACAGCCAGGTGCGGACCATCATTGAGAAGAGCACTGATGACCTTATTCCCGCAAGCCCGGATGCGTGTGCTCTGAATAACCCCAGTTATATTGGCAAGAGCGGCTGGGATCCCTGCTTTGGTTTTGGCCGGATCAATGCCCGGCGTGCCCTCGAACAGATTGCGCTGCAAATTGTTCCCAGCCAACCATTTTTAATAATGGGTAATAATACACCCCTGGTCGTGAGCAATGTGCAGGTGGTCACCGCCAATCCAGAAACAATCAGTTGGAGCGCAGCTATCTCCCCCACGGTACCCTGGCTTACTTTAAGCCCGCCGGCTGCCGGTACAGTCTCGGCCACTTCTTCAAGCCAGTTTGTCCAGATCCAGGCTACCAATCCATCGCCAGGGAATTACGGTCTTTATACGGCCACTCTTGTGCTGACAGGTAGCACGGCTTCGGGGAGTACCTTTGGCCCAACCAGTACTCAGGTTAAATTGCTTTACGTGCCTCAAGTCCACACCTCTTACTTCCCGCGGCTGTTCAACAAGTAGCCGTTAAACTCGTAAGTTGGATTGAAAATGGGTGACTCGCGGCGCGGTCGCCCATTTTTATTTGGGTTAGCGGCGATCCCGTGTTACAATTCGGCGGGAGAGCGTGGTGCATGATCTGGGCAATTATCAAAAATTCTGCGGCTGATATTTGGGATGAAATGCTGTACCTGATGATTTTTAACATCATCTGGTTTATCAGCCTGCTGTTGGTCGTTCCCTGGCCGCTGGCTACGTTTGGTCTCTTTTTTACCATTTACGACGTGGGTGAAGCCAAGGGTATCGGCTTTGGCACGTTTTGGCAGCACGCCCGCCGGATGTGGCGGCAGGCTTATTTATGGGGAGGAATTAACCTGGCGATAGTTGTTCTTGCCTGGATCAACTTGAATTTTTACGCTCAGGCAGGGGCAGAGTGGGCCGGACTGGCTCAAATGCTGGTCCTGGCCCTGATGTTGTTCTGGCTGATTTTACAATTAATTGCCCTACCCTTTTACCCCCGGCTGGAGCGGCCCGGCCTGAAGTTAGCCCTGCGCAATGCCGCCGTCACCATCGGCCGGTATCCGCTGGCTGCTTTTGCCCTGGTCATCATCGTTGGGGTGATTTTAGCCATCGCCTTCATTTTTCCGCTGATTTTTTTCCTCGGTGCTTTTTCAGTGATTGCCGTGGTCGCCAATCGGCTGGTGGCGGCCGTGGTCGCCAAAGAAAAGCGGCAGGAAGAAGAGCGGGGAGCGGGGAGCGTGAGGCGTGAAGCGTAGAGGGTGTTAGCTGCAACCTGCTACCGGCTACCCTGTTCCTTGTTCCGCCCGCATAGTTCTCTAAATTGGCAGCGGCGGCAGGTGGTTAAATCATCAATCATCGGGAAACGCCGCAAGTCGGCCAGGTTGGCCTGAGGGTCGAGCAGCAGGCCGCGCAGGTGAGCGATGTTGGCTTCAATGTGGGCTTGCGTTTCTTGCAGCAGCGGCTCATCCAAATCAAATGTAAGCAGTCTATCTTCCCCCAGCAGATAAACCACCGCCTGGAGGGCTGAACCCAACTGCGGCCGGGTCTGGCGCAAATACAGGCCATAGATGCCCAACTGCTGCCGCAGTTCAGCCTCTTTGACCGGCCCGGTTTTCCAATCGTACACATAAATCGTGTCCCCTGCCTGCCGGGCCAGGTCCATTTGAACCCAGATTTTAATTCCGGCCAGGGAGAACGATTGTAACTCCTCTACCGTCAAATAAGCCGAAGGAGGTTGCTGCTGCAAATCGGCGTAAAGGGCCGAGTTGAGAAAAGTGCGTAAGTAGCGCTCAGCCTGAGCCTGGGCGGCCAGCCATTCTGCGGCGGCCAGCCCTGTTTGATAGTAATGCTCCTGAAAGCCGGTTAGTTGATTGGGTTTTTGCTGATAGCGCCCGCTGCGCGAGTCCTCAAAATCGGCCTGGGCGCGGGCCTGCATCCGTTTGAACAGGTCGGCTTCAGCTATCGAGTGGCCCGCTTTGAGCCGAGCCAGGACAAATTTGATTGAATCGTGAACCAGTGTTCCGGTCCACAGAGGCAGATCGGTGAGGTTTTTGAGCAGGTAGGCCCGCTGCACCGGCGCGGGCGCGTCATTCTGCCAGCCTTCCCAGGCAGCGTAATAGTGATAATAGTAGGCGCGGGGACACTGCCGGTATTTTGCCGCCCGCGAGTAGGACCAGCTAAACTCGTTTTTGATGTCGGTGTGGGCCGGGTGGCGGGTGTGGGCGGCCAACAGGTCAAGCCAGGTGGCCGGCCGACAGGTAAGGGCTGGACCGCGCTCAGTTTCCAGCCAATCCTGCCCCACGTGGCCGCGCCAATAGTCCCGCTGACGCTGTTGGATGAATACCTCGTCGCCATATTGGATAGCGCTCAGGCGCCGGGTCAGGCCCAGGGCTGCCTCCGATACCCCCACCGCCTCAAGGTCCCAATGACGTCCTTTGACCGGCTGCACCTGGCGCAGATGCCACAGCCGCTTGTTCAACAGCAGATTTTGCCCGGCTTTGAGCACGGTTACTCCGGCAGTAGTACGTCTTGCGTGTTGCGTATTCCGTTTACCTGGCGCGGTGTGCAACACGCAGTTTGACGAATTGCTCCGTGGAAATCACTCCAGGGATTATAGCTTCCCCCCTTAATGGTCGTGTTCCCCGTGTTCCATATCATGCTCTTGTTCGGCGGGAGCGGCGCTGTGTTCAGACTCTAGATGGGGGTGCTGCCACTGGGGGAACATAGGTTCCACGGCTTTGCCGGCGCCAAAGAAAACAGCCCCGACAATTAAAGAGACAAGCAGCGCTTCGCCCATCAGCCGGGGCGCTGATAAACTGCCGCCCATGGCCAGCTTCCCCCCTTGCAGCACTAACGCCACCAGCGCGATCAAACCGATCAATTCACTGGCTTTACAAACTACGGCGCTGGCATCAATGGTGCCGGCGTCGTGACCGCCAAAAGGCGCCGGCAATGCCAGGGTCAAGAGCCACAGGACAACGAGTCCCCCGGAAATCGCCAGGCCGACCCGGTAAAGAGCCAGCGAAGGCCGCCGCCAAAAAGTTACCGCCCAGGCGCACTGCACGATACCCGCTACGGCAAAGAATAAGCCATGCGCCGGAGCGTGGGCGTAGTGGGCCGGAGCGATGAGCAAATGGACCAGGCCCGCCAAAGCGATGGTGATAACGCAAATAGAACGAATTATTTCTTGGTTGTTTTTTAACATGGCAATCCCCCTGATTGTTTCCAGTTAATTTTTGGCTGCCTCGTCAACTACGATTTCTTTTGCAGCAGGTACTCCAGGTCGCTGCGCAAATCGTCTGCCTCAAAGCCATAAGCATACGTTAGCAGCAATTGGCTGTGAGAGTCAACCAGGAACAGGCGGGCGCTGTGACTGACCAAATAGCCGGCGGCGGAATCAGTCGTGCTTTCCTTTTCTGCAAAAGCACCGTAAGGTTTCATGATTTCTTTGATCTTCTCGAAATCGCCCCTTAAGCCGACAAATGAAGGATCAAAAGCGGCGAGGTAGCGTTTTAAAACTTCCGGCGTATCTCGTTCCGGGTCAACCGAGATAAAGATGAGTTGGACCCGCTCCCGGCCTGTCTTCAATCCGGTCAGTGCTTCCTTGACATCATGTAAGGTCAAGGGACACACATCTGGACAGTAAGTGTAGCCAAAGTAAACCAGGGCAATATCGCCTTTTGTTTCATAGAGATGAAAACTTTTGCCGCTGGTATCGGTCAGCTCAAAATCGGGCACTGAAGCCGGCGGCTCAAATACTGTCCCTTTGTACTCGTATGAGGGCGCGCCCAGGCAGCCGGCGTTGAGCCAGCTCAGGCCCACCAGCAAGGCAATTAACCCCCAAAAGTTGTATTTTTTGAACATGGCTCCCAAGAAAATAAAGATACACTAACGATGGCAAGGCGATTTTTTGGATCGTCGTATCCCGCTTTCTCGCCTTACGTTTATAACTGGTAACATCCCCCCAGGGTGAAGGTCCTTCTCCTTTTTACTACGGCCGTTCTCAGGAGCCATTATCACCAGTTTAACTGACAATCATCTCCTGATCGTTACCAAAAGCGTTACCAAATTAACGCCGTTCTATTTCTACGGGGGGTGACTTAACAAAAAGCGGGAGATATTTCCAGCGGAGAAAATCAGGCCGAACGGCCGCTAAAGCCGTAAATCCGTTTACACAAATTTCTGTACAGCGCGAATGACCTGTTCCACATCAAAAGGTTTGAGGATATATTCATCGGCTGGGGGCAGGTTGGCGATGACCATTCGCTCCTGCTCACCTTTCCGAGCACTGATTACAATCACGGGCATATCGGCCAGATTCTCATCCGTCTTCACCGCCCGGTAGACATCCCAGCCGTTGAGGTCGGGCATCATTAAGTCCAACAAGAGCAAATCCGGCTTTTCTTTTTTCATCATGTTTAAGCCCTGCCGGCCGGAAGTTGCTCGCACAACCCGATACCCCAACGGCTTGAGGGCATGGCTAACCAAATCATAGGTAGACCGTTCATCTTCAAGGTAAAGAATGTGTGATCCTTGCGCCATACCAACTCCTGGCTAATTTAGGGATGCAACTACAAAGGCTGGATACCTTTATTTTAACGTGAGGAGAGAGGGATGTCAAAAGCTTTTAACACTCTTTATACAGTCGGAGGCACAATCCGCTGGATGGCCCGAATCAGGCGTTTTACGTCGAAGGGTTTGGTTATGTAATCGTCTACCGGCGGCAGCCCTTCGATGAGGACACGATCCTGAGAGAGAACCCTGGCCGTAATGATAATTACCGGGATATCGGCCAGGGCCGCCTCACTTTTCATCTCCCGGTAAACATCCCAGCCACTGACTTGAGGCATCATCAAATCCAGCAGCAGCAGGTCCGGCTTGCGTTCGCGCATCAGGGCCAGACCCTGCTCCCCGGAAACCACCCCGGTGATGGGGTAGCCGGCAAATTTGAGCGCCTGAGCCACCAGGTCGAGGGTGGGGCGTTCGTCGTCAATATAAAGGATGAACGGTTCTTGGCTCATCTCCGCTTAAATGGGTTGTCCAGAGCTAACGATTATTTACCCCTCTATTTTAACGGGGGAGGCGAGGAATGTCAACGCGCCCACTCACCCATTTCATATAAAATCGCGGCGCAGACAGCCAGCGCGGCGGTTTCGGCCCGCAAAATGCGCGGTCCCAGGGTCACCAGCCGGACGCCGGCCTCAAGCGCCAGATCCGCTTCTGTGGCCGTAAAGCCCCCCTCCGGCCCGATGAAAACCCCTGCTGCTGCTGGCTTGGCCTCGGCCAATACATTTTTTAAGGTCAAGTCGGACGCTTCCTCCCAGGGCATGATCAGTAAGGGGGCCGGCCCGGTGGGTTGGCTGGCTGCCTTGATGGCCGCAGCCAGCGAGAGCGCTGGTTCGAGCCGGGGAAGCTGGCCTCGCCCGCTTTGCTCGGCGGCTTCCTGGATGATACGCTCCCAGCGCGCCTGCTTGCCGGCCACATCGTCCGCTTTGCCGATGACCGAGCGCTGGCACAGGGTCGGCACAAAACGGCTGATCCCCAACTCCGTGCCTTTTTGCAGCACCCACTCGAATTTCTGGGCTTTGAGCATACCCTGGTAGAGCGTTAATTGCAGCCGGGGTTCGCCCTGGGCCTGCTGGCGGCTGATGATCTGCCCCTGGACTTCGTTTTTGCGCAGCCCGGTCAGCCGCACCTGCCACTCCAGGCCGGAATTGTCCAGCACGGTAATTTCATCGCCGGGACGGAGCCGCAGCACGGTTTGAATCTGGCGGGCCGTCTCCCCGGAGAGGGTGACGGTGGGGGGGGTCAGCCAATGTGAAGGGATAAAGAAACGATGGGTCAAGGTTCAGTACTGAATAAAGTCTGGTGTTATCTATTATATCATACTTCTTAGCCGAGGAGAAGGGTTGGCGGCGAGCTTCTTTCTCTTTATAATGACACCTATATCTTTGGAGGAAATTCAGCAATGGACATTCAAAACAAAACCTTTTTGATTACCGGCGGCGGCTCCGGCCTGGGCGCGGCAACCGCCCGGCTGCTGGCCGAAGCAGGGGCCAGGGTGGTGATTGCCGAGGTGAAGGCAGAGATGGGCGAAAGTGTTGCGGCTGAGCTGGGAGCGCCCGCTCACTTTGTCAAAACCGATGTAACCTCGGCGGAGAGCGTCCAGAATGCCGTTTCCACGGCAGTGAAGACAGTTGGCGGCCTGCATGGGGCCATTAACTGCGCGGGCATTGTCCTTGCCGAGAAGGTGCTGGGCAAAAATGGTCCGCATGATCTGGCTAAATTTGCGCAGGTCATCCAGGTCAATTTGATCGGCACTTTCAACGTGATTCGTTTGGCGGCGGCGGCGATGAGCCAAAATGAGCCAACCGAGGGCGGCGAGCGGGGCGTTATCGTCAACACGGCCTCGGTCGCTGCTTTTGACGGGCAAATTGGGCAGGCAGCCTATGCCGCTTCAAAAGGGGGAGTGGTCGCTATGACCCTGCCGCTGGCGCGGGAATTGGCCCGTTACGGCATCCGGGTAATGGCCATTGCTCCAGGCATATTCAGCACCCCGATGATGGCCGGACTGCCGGAAGCGGCCCAGCAGTCGCTGGCCCAGCAGGTACCCTTCCCGCCCCGCCTGGGCCGCCCCGCCGAATACGCGGCGCTGGTCAAGCACATCATCGAGAACGAAATGCTCAACGGCGAGGTTATCCGGCTGGATGGGGCAATTCGGATGGCGCCACGCTAAATATTTAACCACAGATGAACACAGATTCGCACAGATAATTTGTTAATGTTTATCTGGGTTCATCTGTGTCTATCTGTGGACCCTTTTTGGTTGGTCATACTTGGCGTTGGAAAACTAAGGCAACCCAGTCTTCCTCAATCCGACGCTCGTTGAAGCGCAGGTTGTGAGTTATGGCGGCTTCGGTTACGCTCGCTTCCTGCTCGGCGATAATGCCGGAGAGGATCAGGCTGCCGCCCGGAGCCAGGGCCGCTGTCAAGTCGGGCAGCAGTTCGATGATGGTGTTGGCCAGGATATTGGCGACGACGATGTCCCACCGCCGGCCGCCGGCATCCCCCGCCGAACCAACGGCAACCTCCGCCTCCGCACTCCGGGGGTAGCCGTTCCGCTCAAAATTCTCCTGGGTTACTCGTACAGCAATATCGTCTATATCCACGGCCCGTACCCTGGCCATACCGAGCTTGAGGGCAGCCAGAGCCAGGATGCCGGAACCTGTCCCCACGTCAAACAGAGTTTTTCCATCCAAAGGCATATCTTCCAGGATTTTGAGACACAACTGGGTGGTTGGGTGCAGGCCGCTGCCAAAGGCCAGGCCGGGATCCATCTCGATAATCAGGTCGCCGGCAGCAGGGGTGTAATCGCGCCAGCTCGGTTTGATCACAAAGCTGCGCCCCACCCGCACCGGATGAAAATGGGCTTTCCAGGATTCGGCCCAATCGCTTTTACCCACGAATTGCAGCCGGGGGGCCGGCAGGCCGCCGGGCAGCGCCTGGCCAATCAGGGCCAGCATCAGCTCGATTTCGCGCAGGCGGTGATCGTCTTCACTGGGGATAACGGTACGCACGGTGACTTTATCAAAATCAGGCGGAAAGCTCTCCATCACCGCGCCGCCGTAGCCATAGCGGTTAAATAGTTCGCCAACGGTTTCGGCGGCTTCGCCGTTGAGGTCGGTTAAGGTAATTTCAATAAAATCCATGGAAAACCCTGGCGGGCATTCACTTATTCCAGCGGCAAGCAAGAAATTGAGGGCCTTATTATACGGTATTCGGCAATTAATTCAACAATACTCCTTATTCGCCCGTCTGTTTGACAAAATAACTTGACATAGTGATAATGATTAAAACCGTTAACAGTGATTTGCGGTCCATATTGGCGACTGAGGTTAATATCCACTTAAGAATATGAGCATAAAATAGCCCTATAGCTCTGGAAAGTGAGAACGAAACGATGAATGTGGATACCTCTGTCAAAGAACCTCAGTCCATTCCGCCGCTTTTGAAGGCACGCTGGTTTTGGTTGGCCTTGATTGGCCTGGTAATTGTTTTTGGCGGTCTCTGGATTGCTTATTCGAGCAGCCTGTTAAATAATTTAGCTTCCCAGGGTGAAAATGTGACCCTGGAACCGGCCCCGGTGGTGGGCCACCCTGCCCCGGATTTTGCCCTGCCGACGCTCGATGGTGAGACGGTGCGCCTGAGCGACTTCAAAGGTAAGCCGGTGCTGGTCAACTTTTGGGCCACCTGGTGCGGTCCCTGCCGCTCGGAGTTCCCTGATTTTCAAAAGGCCGCGGTTGACAACGCCGACGAGTTGGTAATTATCGGCATCAACAACACTACGACCGATCAAAAAGAGCTGGTGCCGGGCTTTCTGGAAGAGTTTGGGGTGACTTTTCCCATTGTGCTGGATGAAACCGGCGAAACCGCCAAAGCTTACAACATCCTGGGCCTGCCGACTTCCATCTTCATTGATCGCAACGGCAACGTCAACGAAATCTTTACCGGCCCGGTCAATAAAGCCTATATTGAGGCCAAATTATCAGAAATGTAGACAAATGAGCGAAGCAGCGAATTGATATTCACCATTCGCTACGCTTCGCGGCACTTCGCTGACTTATCATGCTGCCCACCCTCTTGCTCGGTTCCGTTGCTATCCCGACGTATCCGTTCTTCCTTTTGCTCGCCCTGTGGGCCGGGATGTGGCTGGCTGCGCTTCAGGCCAGGCGCTTGGGTCTTGACGGCGATCACGTTTATAACGCCGGGTTATATGGCCTGCTGGCCGGGGTGATCGGGGCGCGTCTCTGGTTTGTGCTGAGCCATTGGAATAATTACGCCGCTGATCTGACCCAGGCCCTCTCCTTATCCCGCAACGCGCTCTCGCCGCTGGAGGGGGCGATCATTGCCGGCCTGGTTGTTCTGATTTATGTCCAGCGCCAAAACGTACCCCTGGCCGTCTTTCTTGACGCGTTAGCGCCGGGACTGGTCGCAGCCCTGGTGATTGCCCATATCGGCGCATTTTTAGGCGGCGAGGCCTTGGGCGTGCCTGCAGCCATCCCTTGGGCCGTAGAGGTGGCGGGCACGCTCCGCCATCCCATCCAACTGTATGAAGCCGCTCTCGGTCTGGTCATTGGCATGATTTTGTATGCCGGCCGGGGCTGGCGGCCCTGGGCCGGATTTTACTTTTGGCTGGTGGTAGCTCTCTATAGTCTGGGGCGCCTGCTGCTGGAAATCTTCCGGGCGCAGCCTGCTCTCATCGACGCTGGAATTCTGACAGTACAAGTTGCGGCTTTAACCGTTTTAGTTGTCACCCTGAGCGTTATGGCTTATAATTTTACCAGGAACAGAGCCTATGAAGCTATCCAATAAAGAGATCCTGATCGAGCAAGTGGCCTTGCTGTTTGCCAGTTTTGTCTGGACCATGGTCATTTTGACCGGCATTGCCCTCTTTTGGGCCTACCAGGATGTGCAGGACCGCTGGGATTTTGTTTTGAATGCGCCGCCAGGCGCTCTGGCTCAAGCCGGTCCGCCGCCAACTGCAACGCCATCGCCCACCCCGACCGTCTGGAGTCCCCCACCCACGCTGACCCCCTCACCGACCAAGCCGCCCACGCCCACCGCCACCTGGGTGGTGCCGCCGCCTAACTTTTTGCCCGAAACGCTCAACCCGGATGAACCCACACCCGTTCCGGTAACAGTCCAACCCGGCGATCAAGTCCCGCCGCCTGAGCCGCCGCCCGCCCCTCCGCCACCTGAGCCTGCACCGCCGACCGCTACTCCCGAAGCGCAGCCCCCCGATCAATATCCGCTGCCAACGCCAACGGCCACCCCCACCCCCGAACCCGCCCCCCCGCCCCCCGCTCCCGCCCCTAACCCGGTCCCGGCCAGCGGCGATGGTATCCCGACCCGGCTGGTCGTCGAGTCGGTCGGCATTGATACCAAGGTCATCCCGGTCGGCTGGCAGGTGGTTGAACAGAGCGGCCACCAGTACAGCATCTGGCAGGTGGCCGATTATGCCGCAGGCTGGCACGAGACGACCGCTCACCTGGGCCAGCCGGGTAATACGGTCATGGCCGGCCACCACAATGTCAACGGCGAAGTTTTTCGCGATCTGGTCAACGTCGAGGTGGGTGATAGAGTCACCGTTTATGCCGGCGATCAAAAGTTTGACTATGTGGTTGATTTGAAAACAATTGTCAAAGAAAAAGGCGAGCCGATTGAGGTCCGCCAGCGCAACGCCCAATGGATTGCCTCGACGACGGATGAACGGCTGACCCTGGTGACCTGCTGGCCCTACACCAATAATACCCATCGCGTCATTGTTGTCGCCAAACCCCTCTGAGATTTACGATTTTAGATTTTTGATTTACGATTTGGAGCAGTAATCAATCGTAAATCGCAAGTCGTAAATCAAAAATAATTTTAAGGAGCTTTCTAGCATGAGTTTACCTAACTCGTCTCTCATTACCCGTATCCAGCGCAACCACGGCTTGGAACACGCGACGATCCACATTCTGAGCCGGCGCAACGGCAACCTCTCCCTGGTGGGCCGCAGCGATTGGAACGGTTTTACCCTCTACGGCCCGGTTGACACCTCCGAAGTAAAACATGCCGCCCAGGAAGCCCTGCGCCGCTTGCGCCAGGGCGAAGCTGAGCTGGCCGTCCACCCCCGCTGCGGCACAGTCGTGGCGACCACCGGCCTCCTGACCGGCCTGGCCGCGTTTGTTGCCCTCAGCCTGGATCGAACTTCGAGCGGCCGTTTCCGCTGGAGCAGCATTCCGGGGGCTGTACTGGCCGCCACTCTGGCCGCGGTGATCGCCCAGCCGCTGGGCTTGCTGCTGCAAGAACGGTTCACCACCACCGGTCAGCCCGGCAACCTGGAAATCAAGAACGTCAGTGTTAACCCCGCCGGCAATTTGATTACCCACCGGGTGGAAACAGTCCAATAGCCAGTGGCAGATGGCAGGTAGCAGATAGCAAAATAGATCGCTAATCGCCATCGGCCATCTGCCAAGTGCTATCAGCCATTCGCCATGCTCTACCTCTTTCACGGCCCCGACGATTTCTCACGGACGGAAAAGATCGCCGCTCTGCGCGCCGCCCTGGGCGACCCGGCGACGGCGGAAATGAATATGGCCTTGCTGGATGGCCGCACCCTGCGCCTGAGCGACCTGCGCCAGCATACTGACGCCATGCCTTTTCTGGCGGCCAGGCGGCTGGTCATCATCACCGGCTACCTGGCCTTTTTGGGCGGGAGAACCGAAGGCGCGGACGGCGACCCTGCCAGAGTCATTTTCAACCCCAGCAGCCCCGATAAAACCGAGCAACTGCAAGCCCTGCTTGACTACCTGGGCCGGATGCCGCCGACCACCGACCTCGTTTTGGTCGAGACAAAAGTGCTGGACCGGTCGCACGCCGTTCTCAAGGCAGCCAAAGAACTGGGCGGCGAAGTGGTCCTGTTCGCCGTCTCCGAGAATTTGCCGGGCTGGATTATCCGTCGGGCCACCGAACACGGTGCGGTTATCGAACCGGGCGCGGCTGACCTGCTGGCCCGGCTGGTCGGCCCGGATTTGCGCACCCTCAACAATGAGCTGGAAAAGCTGGCCCTGTACGTGGCCGGCCAGCGCCCCATCAACAAAGCTGATATTGACCTGCTTGTTCCCTACACCGAAGAAGCCGACCAGTTCGGCCTGTCCAACGCCATCGGCCAGCGCAACGCCCGCCGGGCCTACGACCAGATGCACAAAGAGCTGGACGAAGGCAGCAACCCTATGGCCATCCTCGGCAGCATCGCCGCCCAGATCCGCGCCCTGATCGAGGTCAAAGACATGGCCGAGCGGGGCATGTCTCCCGCCGAAATTGCCCAGGCCAAAGGCTGGAAAAGCGACTACGCCGCCACTGCTCGATTAAAAGAAGCTGCCAATTTCTCGATGGCCCGCCTGGAACAAACCCTGGAGATGCTGCTGGAAATGGATGTGGCGATCAAGACGGGCCGCATGGACAGCCTGTTGGCGCTGGATACGTTGATTGCAAGATTGTGTTCGCGCTAGCGACCGCAGACGGCAGACCGTAGACCGCAGCCTTTACCCTTATCATTCAATCTTTATCTGATTATTGGTGAAGTAGTTGTAGCTATCTGGGGAACCTCTGCTCATTGCCTCAAGTAGTCTTTTGCGCTATGATGTATAGGATTATACAGTGAGGTGAGTCTATGAGTTTAATTATTGTCCAAACCCCAATTCCTCTAAAAACTAATGCTGATGGCGTGGTTCGAGTTGATGATAGCCGCGTTACCCTGGATACAGTGATTGCTGCTTTTACCGAGGGGGCTACGGCTGAGGAGATTGTAGCTCAGTATCCCACGTTGTCTTTAGCCGATGTTTATGCGGTGATTAGCTACTATCTGCAGCAGCGAACGGAAGTTGACGCTTATCTGAACCAACGCCAGCAAATGGCGGCTGAAGTCCGCCAGCGCAACGAAGCCTGGTTTGACCCCGAAGGAATTCGTGACCGCCTGTTAGCACGCCGGGCCAACCAAAAAGCTTGAAAGTATGCCTCGAAATAGTGGTGATCTATTAAGATGGACCAAATGGATAGCCTTAACAAGTTAAGCAGGCCTCGTATTTATGCAGATTTCAATGGGCTACAAAGATCACCACGAAATTTGTCACGTCTTGCGGTTCCATTAGATACTTATGGAACACTTCGAGAATTAGCTAATGCAGGTATTCGGCTTCATGATAACCTAGCGATGATAATTTATGATTATAGTGATGATGAAGAAGATCTAGAGGGTTACGTATTGGTTTACTGGGATCAATTATCAAATTCGTGGATGGCAGAGTTAGATAGACAGGGTGTTCTTTACACTCCAAAAAAGGAACGCATTCAGAGTAATGAGTTTTTATGTTTTACTTGTCGAATCCCGTTGCAAGATTTCTTTGCCGAAAATAGATACCAAGAGGATGCGACTTGCCCAACTTGTGGAGAACTGATCATAACACCTATTTTGCCTCCTGGTTGATACTCTGTTTACCTCGTTTTTTCCAAAGAGGAGACTCTTATGCCCTTCCGCACCATCATCGAACCGATCCGCCACACCCCTCGTGCTGAGCGCGAAGTAGTGATGACGATAGGTTGCAACTTCTTTCCGCTTAGGTGTGTTTAAGGGTACAGCTTAACCGCAATGAGTCGTTCTCGTTCCTCAACCCGATCGGCATCATTGAAGTGCAGCATCTTGGCAGTGACGCGGCCTTGTGGAGTCAAAGGGCGAATAACAGCTCCTTCAAGTTGAAAATGCTGTGACCAAATCTGGGTCCGAGGATTGTAGAATGGCACAAGCTGGCCTGTTTCCGGGTCAAACGAACCGACGTTGTAACCCTTGTAACGATTACAACGAACACAGGCTAAGGCCAGATTATCGGCGTGGGTTTCGCCATCGTGCTGCTTGGGGATAATGTGATCCGGCTCGTGTTTGTGAGCCGCAATGCTCTGGGGTAATAAACAGTATTCGCAGCGAGCCTCGGCCCGCTCAAAAACCAACTGGCGCAGGGCAGGTGAAATAGTTTCGGCCATCAGTTATTTTGGAGTAGTTGTTCCTGAGCCTGAGCCTTTAGCAAAATGATGATGTGTTCGATCTGTTGAAGTTCATCCAGTTCGGCCTGCTCTTCAGCCGTGGTTAATCCGGCCGAGTTAATGGCCAACAAGCGGCGTAAGCGTTCCTGAGCTTTGTCAGAGACGTGATACGCCAACACCTCAGCCGGTGCTGGGCCGGTCGCCAGGAAATCAATGATTTCCGAGGCAGTCTGCACCGCCGGAGTCTTAAAGCTGACCAGACTTAGCTCCAGAACGGTCGGCAGCCAATGGAACAGCGGTTGCAGCCGTCGCGCCAGGTTATCGGGAACTTGCATCACAATTTCGACCATCTTTTAGCTCCTGCTAAGATTATATCATTTTACCGGCCAACTATAAAGTCAAAGGAGCCACTCATGCACTTCAAAACCATCATCGAACCTTTTCGCATCAAAACCGTCGAACCGATCCGCCACACCACCCGCGAGGAGCGGGCAGCGGCGTTGACGGAGGCGGGCTACAACCTCTTCCTGCTCAAAGCCGAAGATGTGCTGATTGACCTGCTGACCGACTCCGGCACGGGGGCGATGTCCTCGGCGCAGTGGGCCGGGATGATGCAGGGCGACGAGTCCTACGCCGGGGCCAGGTCGTTCTACCGCTTCGAGGCGGCGGTGCGCGAGATCACCGGCCTCAAGCACGTCATCCCCACCCACCAGGGCCGCGCCGCCGAGCGCATCCTGTTTGGCTCGACCCTCAAGCCCGGCGACATCGTGCCCAACAACACCCACTTCGACACCACCCGGGCCAACACCGAGTACCGTAAAGCCACAGCCCTGGATTTGCCCATCTCCGAAGGGACTCACCCGGAACAGCTTCACCCTTTCAAGGGTAACATTGATTTAGTGGCGCTGGAGCGAGTTCTGGCCGAAAATCCGGGCCGGGCGCCGCTGGCCATGATTACCGTGACCAACAATTCGGGCGGGGGGCAGCCGGTCAGCATGGCCAACATCCGCGCCACCAGCGAGCTGTGCCGCCGTCACGGCGTCCCCCTGTTTCTTGATGCCTGCCGCTTTGCCGAAAACGCCTGGTTTATCAAGCTGCGCGAGCCGGGTTACGCCGACAAGACGCCGCTGGCGATTGCCCAGGAGATGTTCAGCTACGTGGACGGCTGCACCATGAGCGCCAAAAAGGACGGCCTGGCCAACATTGGCGGTTTCCTGGCCCTCAACGACGACGACCTGGCCCAGCGCTGCAAAAACATGCTGATTTTGACCGAGGGCTTCCCGACCTACGGCGGCTTGGCCGGCTACGATTTGGAAGCCATCGCCGTTGGCCTGCACGAGGTGCTGGACGAGGATTACCTGCGCTACCGCATCCGCTCGGTGGAGTACCTGGGCGACATCCTGACCCGCGAGGGCATCCCGATTGTCCGGCCGCCCGGCGGCCACGCCATCTACCTCGACGCACAAGCGATGCTGCCCCACATCCCGCAGAGCGAGTACCCGGCCTGGGCCTTGGGCCTGGTGCTGTACCTGGAAGGCGGCATCCGCTCGGTTGAGATTGGTTCGGTCATGTTCGGCCGCCAGCCCGACGGCAGCGAAAAAGCGGCGGCGATGGAACTGGTCCGGCTGGCCTTTCCCCGCCGGGTTTACACCCAGAGCCACGTGGATTACCTGGCCGAGGTGCTGATTCACGTTAACGGGCTGCGAGAGCGCATCCGGGGGGTACACATGGTCGAAGCGCCGCCGGTACTGCGCCACTTTACCGTTCGTATGGACCCGGCTTACGGCGCGCTGATTGTCAAATAACAATTGTAGACTACAATTTCCTCCGCTGTTCTCAAATCCTGCTAAACTCTGGACTGCGGGGAGATGCACGACCCCGCTGGAGTGCACTCTATTTTTACAAACCTTAAGCCTCTTGCACCGGCTGTACCTCTTCTCTCTGCCTTCTGCGTAACACTTTGGCCGGTTGATTCGTTTAGATAGGTGATAGCCTTGAAAGACGCCGGCGCCGCGCTGACTTCTAACCAGCCGCCCGAATCTGAATTGATCCAAAGAGCGGTTTCCGGCGACCCTGACGCCTTTGCCACTTTGTACGATACTTATATTGAGCAAATTTATCGTTTTATCTTTTTTCGAGTGAGCGATGAGCCAACGGCTGAAGATTTGACCTCGCAGGTGTTTATCAAGGCCTGGGATAATTTGAGCAGCTACCAGATGCGCGGCTTGCCGTTCAGCGCCTGGCTGTTTCGGATTGCTCGTAATAGCGTCATTGATTATTACCGGACCTTCAAAGAAACGACATCCCTGGAGTTTGAGGCAGTTGCCAAACCCGACCCGATGGGGGATGTGGATGAGCGGATTGAGCGGCAGCTCCAGGCGGAGGAAGTTCGCCTGGCTCTGCAGAAGCTGACCGAAGACCAGCGGCAAGTGTTGACGTTGCGTTTCATTGAAGGGTTTAGCACCGAAGAAGTGGCCCAGGTGCTGGGCAAACGGGCGGGGGCGATCCGGGCACTGCAAATGCGCGGTTTGCAGGCTCTGACGGAGATTTTTGGAAGTACCGACGATGAGTAAGTTAGAACAAATTTTAGATGATTGTCTAGCTCAACTGGCGAGCGGCGAGGCCACGCCGGAAGAGTGCCTGGCTCGTTACCCGGAGTATGCCGCCGAGTTGCGTCCCTTACTGGCCCTGACCAGCAGACTGGAACAAGGGCGCCTGGTCCAACCTTCGCCCGTCTTCAAAAGACGAACCCGTGCTCAGTTGGCTGCCTATATGCACAGCCATCCGCGCCAGAAGCCGGCCAGACTGTGGCCGAGCGACTTTGGCTCGGCTTTTGGCCGGGCCTTTAATTTCGCTTTCGGGGCGGCAGCGACGCTGCTGCTTGTCCTGGGAACGGTCACAGTGTTGGCTCAGATGGCCCTGCCGGGTGATGCCCTCTATCGCTGGAAAGTGGCCAGCGAGCGGGCCTGGCGGGCCGTGCATCGTGATCCCCTCAACACTGACCTCTTGCTGGCGGCCCGGCGGGCCGCTGAGTTAAGCCAGGTGGTCGGGGATGTCCAGGCTGAAGAGGTTGCCCGCCAGGAGTACCGGCAATCTCTGGACACTCTAATGGCCGAGTACCCCTCGCCTGATTCCCAGGAAGTAATTTCCAACGCGCTCAGCGAGCAGAAGAATGATTTGGCCCAGGCTGGGTTGAGTGTGCCGGAATTGGATCGTTTATTGCTCAGCCTGAGTTCCCGCGAGGCGAATTTGTTGCTGGATAACCAGGTGACAGTGGTAGACAACGGTCTGATCACCTACATGCTGACCGTCACCAACACCGGCCCGGCCCGTCTGGTTACAGCGACACTGCGCAGCCAGCTTTCGCCGGGAGAAAAGCTGGTTTCGGCCAGCAACGCCGTCTGTACCTCGTCTCCTTACGGGACGGTCACGTGTACGGTTGACAGTCTGGCTGCTGAAGCTCCCCGCAGTCTAAATTTGACAACGGCCATTGACCCCTGTTATGCCGGCGTCATAACCCAAACGACGACAGTAACCGGAACGGGCCCGCTGGTCAATATCGGGGCCAATAATGAGGCGGTGGCGGTGGCGACTATTACGGCTCCATTTCCGCGCCCGGCTCAGGTGGCTTACGTGCAAAGCAGCGGCCAGACCCACGATTTGAGTCTGGAGAGTTCGGATAATCAAGTTCTCAATCTCGACTTCCATACCTGGGCGGCCGCACCGGCCTGGTCGCCGGATGGGCAAAAGCTGGCCTTTTTTGGCGAGGGCGGGATCAGTGAACTGGGCGGCGCTTACAGCCGGGGCAGTGGTGTCTGGGTAGTAGACCTGAGCGGCGTTCAAGCGAGAAATCCCCGGCAACTGGTTGCTTTGGATCATGTCAAAAACATTGCCTGGTCGCCCGATGGTACAAAATTAGCTTTTGAAGTCGGGCCGCCGGGCGTATCCCACGAAATCAGTGTCATTAGGCTAAGCGACGCTCAGGAAATCAGCCGCTTTGCCGGCGAACAACCGGCCTGGACTCCCGACAGCCGGCAACTGGTCATCAAAAACTGTGCGCCTCAGTGCGGCCTCTGGCTGGTCAATCTTGACGGCAGCGCGGGACAGCGTTTGACCTTTGAAGGCTCAGACAGCTTCCCGGCCTGGTCGCCCACGGGGGAATATTTGGCCTTTTCCTCTCGCCGGGACGGCGATTGGGAAATCTACCTGCTGCATGTGACCGACGGCCAAGTACAGCGCCTGACCTGGCGGAGCGGCACGGATACAACCCCTGTGTTTGGCCCCTGCGGGCAGGACCTGTACCTGCGGACGGACGTTTACGGCAGTTGGTGGGTGACGGTAATGAAGCTGGACGGCAGCGACGAGCGCAAAATCCAGGAGGGCGTTGGCCCCAGCGATGATTGGGGGCTGGCCCGTCCAGCAGTGTATTGAGGGCTGGCCCAAATTTAGACAGTCCTGGCGGGGTAGGCACAAAGATGTGACCTGCTCTGTGAAACAGACCGCAGAGATCTCGAAATCTCTGCGGTTTTTTCATTCTCGCGTAACACATTTACCCCTTTTATCGTTAACCATGATGAAGTTAGGTTAAGGGCAATCTGTTTCAGGTTGCCCAAGCAGTGGAACCGTTAATGCTCGTGGCGTATGGTAAGAGCCGAAATGCGAAGTTTAACGGTAGACACAGGAGGATAGTCGGATGTTTACAAAATTAAAGATTGGGTTAGCCGCTTTGACTCTGTTATTGGGCGTAACCATACTGGCGATGCTGCCCGCCGCAGGAACTGTTTTTGCCCAGGGGGAAGTCAACGAAGCAGACACAGGGATGGCCAGCTCCGAGTTAATGCGCGTGCTGCGGGAGGAAATGACGCTCGTCTGGCTTCAGGATGAAGATTACGCCTATATTACCGCCGCCTGTGCCGGCAGCGGTTTGAATAACATTAAGCCTCTGCCCGATGGGCCAATGGTATTAATCCCCAACGCGGGGGATTTGGCAGTAGATGGCTCAAATGTAGCCCTCAAATTAAACCCTGACGGCATGATTAACCTCATTCCGCGAACGCAAGGCCAGCTAATCCGTGTGCCGATGGATCTAGGGGATAAAGTGACCGGTCAAGAAGTGTTAAGCTTAACTCTGGCCGAAGCCGAGCAACTGGCTGCTGCCGGAAAGCTCATTTGGACGGCCGGGAATCAAGGCCCCTTCGGCAATGGGCATGGCCTGGCCGGACATATTGCAGCCTGTGATCCGCAGTTTAGGCACGAATTTTTAACAACTGATGATAATGATAACGACAACAACAACAGCAACAACAACAGCAACGACAACGATAATGACAACGACAACGATAACGATAATGAATAAATAGATTGCTTGGGCCAGCCACCAAGTTGAATAATATCTCTGGAGGAGATGTGTAGATGGGGGTGGGCTGGCGCCCCCATACTTTAGCGAGGAGGACACAAAAATGTCTGTTGCTGCTCATCCAGGCGTTTTGCCACTCGCTGCTCAAGGGAAAAAAGACCGGGAAATGGTCGTGATGGCTGATAAGAATTTTCCGGCCATCGTTGCCCAAAATGTAGGCCGGGAGATATGTCACGGCCGGCAAGATGTGATCCGAATTGTGGGGGATAAGCGGAGTCTGGAAAAAATTGCCTGGATTTTTCAAAGAGTCCCCGATATGTTCAATGTCCAGTTTCAACACACATCCCTGGTTGTTTCTTCTTACGGGCAAAGGCAGGCTAAACGCCAAAATAGCGTAAGAAATCAAAGTCTGTGGGCGAGATTTAGAATGTGGGTAAGGAGAAAACTAAAATGAGACTTCGACAAAGACCTGGAATGCCGCTTTGGAGTTCTATCATCCGAGTTGGGCTGTTCATCCTCATCCTTGGCCTGGGCGTCGTGGCGACCCTGGTTGTTGGCGAGGTAGAAAGCTTGGCCCGGGCTGACTTAAGCAGTGTGCCGGTGCGAGCTGTTACACCCGGGCAGGAGCGGGGAGTCTTGTACGCCACCCTGGCCGATGAGACCCGGCCCGGTATCTATCGCAGCGAGGACAACGGCCGGACCTGGCAGTTGGCCAGTTCAGGCCCCGGAGTGAGCCTCAATGCCCTGGCCGTTCATCCTGGCAACAAAGCGGTCCTCTATGCCGGCGCGCCGGGGGGACCGGTAGCAACCAGCAACAACCTGTGGCGCAGCAATGATGGCGGCCAAACCTGGCACAAGTTCTTTTTGAGTCTGCCGGGCAACGTGGATGGCCTGATCCCGGCGGTAACGGCCCTGGCGGTAGATCGCAGCCAGCCCGAATCGCTCTATGTCGGGACCGATGGGCAGGGTGTGTACCAGTTTAACGTGGGCCGCGATGGCTATGGCTACGAGTTGGTCGGCGGCGTCTCCATGGTTGATGCGCATGTGACTAACCTGGCGATTGGGCCTGATAGCCGCATCTATGCTCTGACCCCTGCAGGCATCTTTATTAATCGGGATAATGAGTCCTGGGAAAAATTGGACACATTGCCGGATTACCCGGTGAGTGTAGCCGTTGCCCCAACTGATCCGCAGCTCATCTATGCCGGGTCAGCCTCCAGCGGCGCTTATCGCTCGACGGATGGGGGGCGCACCTGGACCAACATTGCCGAGGGATTGGGCTTGATTCCGGGCGCGGCCCTGAGGGTCACGGCCCTGACAGTAGATGAGTCGGACGCGCAGCATGTGGCGGCGGCGACAGCCTACGGGATTGGCAAGCAAATCGCTGGCGGCAGCATCTACGAGAGCAGGGACGGCGGCGACAGTTGGACCCAACTGGGCGAGACCGAGGAGCTGGTCAACGAGCTAATCTTCAGCGATGGCGCCATTCACGCGGTGACGGCCAAGGGCTTGATCCGCTATGGCACGCCGGACACAACCGAGCCAGGGCTTCCTTTTGGCCTGGACTCGCTGATCCAACTGAGCGGCTTGCAGTTGTTTATGTTAGCCCTGACGACGGGTTTAGGCGGGCTGGCCCTGATCAGTCAAAAGAAATGGGGGTAAATTGATGAAACGGTTCTTGCTTATCATTGCCGGCGGACTGGCAATCTGGGGCTTGAGCCTGGTTTGGCCCTATGTCAATACTGTGCTCGCTCCTGAGGCGGCCGATGCAGTCATTGTCGGTCTGGTCGTGGCGACAGCGGCTTATCTGCTGGGGCGGCAGTTCACCGGCAATGATACAGCCGGGACGGTTGAGCCTGCCGCCAAAACTCACGAACCTACCCGGCCTTCGGTCCCCATCATTAATCCCTTTGGTCGAAACCCGCATCCCTCCGTCATCTCTCAACAGACTCGCTCCGGCTTTCACTCGCGAGCTACTCAGCCGGTGCCGGCGCTCCAGGGACGGATGCATCACTCCCGTATTACTCGACCCATGCCGGCAGGTCGTTAATCAAGCTGATAATAATGAGCGCGGCAGCACTGCCGCGCTCGTAGTTTAAAGCATTTTTTGTAACTGAACCGGGCGTTAATCTGCTGGCACTGATCCACCATAACTGCTGGCTACCAGCACCAGGTCAAGGATATTCACCTGGCCGTCGGCGTTGAGGTCGGCAGTTGGATCACTGCTCCCAAAACGTGCGGCGACCAGGGTCAGATCAAAGATGTCAACCACATTATCGCCATTGACATCACCGTTGGGCTGGCTGCCATCCTCCTGGTTTTCCCCAATTTCCACGCCAATTTGATCCCTATCTTCCGCTAGATCCGAGGGATCAGCTCTCTCTTCGAGCGAAGCAATTTTAGTAAAGGCATCGGCGCAAAGGGTGGCATGATCGCCCACGACAGTAACGATGCCGGGCACGAAACCACTGGCAATGTAGACACGGTTGGTGGCCCGATCAATGGCGATCCCATCGGCCGGATAGTAATCAACGTTTTGGGCGAATGGGAAGTGGAAATAACCGCCCCAGCCCTTGGGGATGAATAACGCCTGGTTGGCCTCGCTGCCATCGGCCAGGGTCGTGGTCGCCCAGAGGTGGCCGCCATCCCCGGCCGGACCAAGTGTAGGATTGACGGCAATAACGCGCATGGGTACAGGCCGGCGCGGGTTGCCGAAGCCACGATGAAAAGCTGCCCACCCTAGAAACTGATCCGGCACGCCCTGGCGTGGGCCGATGACAACGATCCGGTGCGGTTCCACCGTCGCCACATAGACCAGGTTGCGCGTCTCGTCAATAGCCAGGCCATACGGCTCCTTGCTGTCGTAGAGGGAGACGACCTTGCTCACCGCTGTCCCATTCAAAACAGCGACATTTTGATTGGGGCCTCCGAAGTTAACGACATAAACTTTACCCGTGACCGGATTGGCGGCCAGGTGGAAGGGCCGGAGAAAACTGCCGGTGATGGTCGTGACAATGGCTCGCGTTTCGGCATTGATTACGGTAATTGAGTCGGACAGGCTGTTGGCGACATAAACGTAGTTATGAACCGGGTCATAGGTCACGCCCCAGGGCATATCGCCGACGGTGATAGGGGGCAGGGTGCTAAAAGCGGTGGCATCGGCATTGACCTGGATTGGCGTGACCTGATCGGTGCTGTGGTTAGTGACCCAGAGGACGTTGTGCTGCGGGTCGTGGGCGATGCCGTTGGCGGCGGTAATGCCGCCGATGGTCTGAAGGACGGTGTTGGTGTTACTGTCAATCACCGAGACGTTATCGCTGCCGTAGTTAGCCACGTAGACGCGCTGGCGGGCGGAGTCAACGGCCAGGCCGCGCGGTTCCTGGCCCACCGTCACCGTGCCCAAGAAGGTCGGGGCGCAGGTATGGGCCGGTACGGCAGGGACGGTTGGCTCAGTCTCAGGGCGCAGTTGTAATTTGGCGACGTAAGCATCGCCAAGGCCGTCCAGGGTCGTGTCAAACGCGCCGGGGGTGAGGGGAAAGTCGGTGGCGTGGGTATCGCCGCTGAGGATAACCTGGTCCGGGCCGGCCAGGGCCAGGCCGTAACCCTGCTCGTAGTTGTTGTCGCCGCCAAAGAAGGTGCTGTAGGCCAGCTTACCGTCGGGATGGAATTTGGCGACAAAAGCATCCGAGTAAGGATAGGTTTGATTGCAGCCCACACAGTCCCGATCAAAGGCGCCGGGGGTCGTCGGAAAATCTGCGGAACTCGTCTGGCCAATCAGGTAGGCATTACCCGCACTATCTACGGCGATGTCCTCCCCGTTCTCGTGATTATTTCCACCGAGGTAAGTTGCATAAACCAGGCTGTTGCCCCCAGGGGAAAGCTTGGCCATAAACGCATCGCCGTTGTAACCGGCGTTGAAGCTGGGATCAAACGCGCCGGGGGTAACCGGGAAATCGCTCGAATTGGTAGCGCCGGAGAGATAGGCAGCGCCGCTGGTGTCCACCGCCAGGGCATAGCCATTATCTTCGCCGCTGCCGCCGACAAACGTTGAATAGCTCAACTCGCCGGCGGAGTCCAGCTTGACCACGAACGCCTCGACGCTGTTCAAGATGCGATCCCAGGCGCCGGGGGTCGTCGGAAAGTCAGTGGAACCGGTGTAACCGAGCACATAGGCATTGCTCGCTTCGTCCACGGCGATGGCATAGCTGGAGTCACTTTCAGAGCCGCCCAGCAGCAGGGAATAGGCCAGAGCACTGCCATCAGGGGTAATTTTGGCGGCAAAGGCGTCGGTCCAGCCGCCGTAATATGCGGCCGTGGCTACTCCGGTAGTGGGGAAATCGGTGGCTTGGGTAAAGCCGGCGACGTAAGCATAGCCAGCGGCATCGGCGGCGATGGAGAGGCCAAAGTCAATGTTGGTGCTGCCGCCCAGCAGCGTGGCGTAGAGCAGGCTCGTGCCATCGGCATTGATTTTGGCGACAAAAGCATCGGCTTCATCGGTCAAGGTCGAGTCAAATGCGCCGGGGCTGGTAGGGAAGTCGAGCGAGGAGGTCGTACCAACCACAAAAGCATTGCCCCCATCATCCAACGTAATCGAATGAATTCCTTCAAAATCGCTGCCACCCAAAAAGGTAGCGTAAACCAGCCCCGTGCCATCCGGTTTTAGTTTGGCGATGTAAGCATCGGTGTAGACGCCGTCAATCGCCGGATCGAAAACGCCGGGCGTGGAGGGGAAGCCGGGGTAAGCCAACCCGACTGCATAGGCATGTCCAGCCCCATCGGCGGCAACATCGCGGCTGCTGTCCAGATAGCCGGGGCCGCCCAGGTAGGTTCCGTAAAGCAGGTCGGCAGCGGCGGAAGCGTGAGCAGGGGAGCCGGGGAGCGGAGGGGCAGAGGAGAAAGGAGAGATGATTTCGAGGCCGTTGACTTCAGGAGTCGGTAAATCCAGGGGAGCGCCACTGCTGTCAACGGCTTGCAAGAGGGGCAGGGTCAAGTCGCCGATGGCGGTTGCCAGGCGCAGTTGACCGGCCTCGTCCAGGCTGAGAGCGTCGGCTCCTTCAACCTGCCAGCGGACATTGGCCAGGGGCGGGACGCCAGCCGTGTCCTGGGCGGCAACATCTTCACGCACCACTAACCGCTGCACCAACCGCCCGTTTTCGCCGGTTATTTCCAGGTCAAGGCCGGGGTAAAGGTCAATGTAGCGCACCCCGCCCCAGGCAGGCACGTCGCTGCGCCAGCGGGCTGGATCGTTGCCCACAAAAAAGGAGATGTGGGTGTCCAGCCGGTCGAACGGTTCCAGATGAGGCCGGGGATTGGCGTCGAGAAAATTCAGCTTGAGATTGACGCCCTGGCGGGGGTCGGGGGTCAGGGATGCGGCGGCGGAGGAGAGGGATTGCTGATCTCGGGCCGATTCGGGTTGAGCCAGGGCGGTCAGCCAGAGGGCGTTGTCCAGCAGCGAGAGGGTCGTTTCGCCGGCCAATGCCTGGAAGCGAACCTCACCATCGGGCGAGGTGGGAAGTTGGCCCACATTCTCGACGAACATGAGGCTCTGGCCTTGCTGGGCCAGCGCTGCTGGCGGAGTCGAGCCGAGCCATCCGGCCAAAACAAAGGCCAGGGTGACAAAAAGGAGGGTTTGACCGATTTTCCAAAAGCTTGGAGTTTGCATAATGCTGCTTCTTTCTCCCCCCTCATCGAACGGTGTATTAAAGTCAAAGTGCAGCTTTGACTGACAATAAAAAAAGCCAGCCCCATCAAATGAGCTGGCTATAGGCCAAAATTGTTTACAGAATTCACCGCAGGCACGAATAAACCGGCAAGAAACCCAGAATTGTTTCCTCCCCACCGAGAATCGGACGCAATCATACAAAATTGGGTAGTCACGACCCTTCACCTGCTGCGGTTTAATTGTTAAAGGGCAAAATTTATAGTAGACTCTTAATTACCCTTATCTTAGCATAACAAGAGGAATTTTTCAACCCCCCTTTGGACCCACGATCATCGGCAGCATGTCGTCAAACCCGTTAACGCGGCTATAATAACAATTAACTTGAGTTTGGAGTTTTCTTAATTGCACCCTTCGATACACCTTTCGCTTCGCTCAATGCTGCTCAGGGTGCAATCTTTGGGTCGAAAATCATCCTGAGTAGGCCGAAGACTGTATCGAAGGATGATTTTCGCCAAAATGTCGAACTTGGGTGATTAGCAAAAAATTACGATTATTTAAGGAGGCTTATGGCGACCAAGGGAAATTTGGATGACGTGCAGAACGAGATCGCAGATAGTAACGGCAATGCAGCTTCGTTGGAAACTCGGGAGGTAGCGGTCGCCAAATCAAAGGCCCAAAAACTGGCTGAGCTATTGGAGGCGCATCGAGGTGAGCGCCATATCGTCGTCCTCCACGATTATCCTGACCCCGATGCTATTTCCGCTGCTTACGCCCATCGCCTCATCAGTGCGCAGTTTGATATTGAGACGGATATTGTCTATAGCGGCAAAATTAGCCACCAGCAAAATATCGCCTTGGTCCGGTTGCTTGGCCTCAATTTGCTGCATTATGATCCGGCCATGGACCTGGGCCAGTACCAGGGAGCGGTCTTTGTGGACAACCAGGGCACAACCGCGGAAGAGATTTTCCAGGCTCTAGAAGCCGCCGGCGTACCGGCCTTGATTGCGGTAGATCATCACGAACTGCAGGAACGCCTCAAGCCCCAGTTCAGCGATATTCGCCGCACCGGCGCAGTGGCGACGATTTACGCCAAGTACCTGGAGCAGGGTTTGGTGGTGTTGGAGAAGTCAAACAAGACGCATATTATTGCCGCCACTGCTTTAATGCATGGCCTGATCAGCGATACCAACAGCTTTGTTCAGGCCAACAGCGAAGATTTCCAGGCTGCAGGCTTTTTAAGCTGGTTCACCGACGCGGAGTTGTTGAGCCAGATCATGCGGCAGTCGCGCTCCAAACAGGTGATGGAGCTGATTCGCCGGGCGCTGGGCGATCGGTTGCTGGTCGAAAACTTTTCGATTGCCGGCATTGGCTATGTTCGCGCCGAAGATCGAGACGCCATTCCTCAGGCCGCCGATTTCCTGCTCAGTGAGGAGAATGTCCACACGGCGATTGTCTATGGCATTGTCACCGGCATTGACCAGCAGGAGAAGGTCATTGGTTCGATGCGCACCCTCAAGATTACCCTGGACCCTGACCAGTTTATCAAGGATGTCTTTGGCAAAAATGAGGCCGGCCATTACTTTGGCGGGGGTAAGATGCTGGCCGGCGGTTTTGAGATTCCCATCGGTTTTCTATCGGGAGAAGCGGGCGAAGAGTTCCGCGACCTCAAATGGCAGGTCTATGACGCCCAGATTAAGCAGAAATTATTCAAGAAGATCGGGGTGGAGAAGAGTTAGGGGGCCAACCTTTCCTGGATAAAAGAGTCCGGGTCGGTATAACTGGCTTCAGGCGTAGGGAAATCATCCGGGGTTTCGGGATAGGTATAGCCGCGCCCTGGAATAAGGCCGCTACAGTGGGGAGAAGCAGGGTAGATATCACGGCCGTTGTAGAAATCGCGCAGTTCATAGTGCAGGTGCGAGTCATCGCCGGAAGGGTGGTACTCCGGGTAACGGCCGGTATAATCCTGGTACATCACCTCGCCCAGGCGCTGCCCCCGCGAGACAATTTGCCCGGCCTCAACCTCCAGTGAGCTGTCGTCAAGGTGAGCGTAGACCGAGTAAACTTTTTGGCCTGAAGTCAGGGTATGCTCGATGATGACCACGAGGCCGGGATAATTCATGGTCGGGTCGGCGAAGGCCACCTGGCCGTCGGCCACCGCCGTAACTTCGGCCCCGGCTGTGCTGCTGCCGTCGGCGCGATACCAATCTTCCCCCGCGTGATAAATCTGATCAAAGTTGACGCCAAAGCAGGTGTCGCCCTGCAAATCCGGGTTTTTGACGCCGTAACTGGTATCCTCGATGAGCTGGCCCTCGTTGTTGTGCGTTATTCTGGGCGCATAGCTTAAGCCGTCTCCAAAACCCAGGGGCGGGCTAAACTCGTCGGCTGCAGGCACTGTTTGAGCCTGAACCACCGCTGAGAAGGGTAAAAGTAACAGGCTCGATCCCAAAATCGTGCTGAGGCCGATGAAAATTAGAATTACTTCCCGCGTAAATTTTCTTTGGCGCATAGTGCCTCTTTAATTGACCTTAAAACTCTCAACAATCTGGTAAAACAACTTCAAGGCCCGGGGGTCTACGGCATTGGCGGTGGAACCGTGAACGGGGGCCAGGGTATAAACGCGCTGGTTATAGAGAAACAGGATCGAGAATTCGGTGTTCGTCGGCAGAATACTGGTCTTTATACCCGGCAGCCGGGCGACCGTAATGACCTCCACCTGAGACAGCAAATCCTCCGGGGCGATCTCCTGGGCGCTGCGCTGATAGAGCTGGGCCAGCATTTGTTCGATGGGCAGGTCATTGGGGTTTCCCTCCACCCGAATGACCATGCCCTGGTAGCCAACCACTCCCGGCAGCTTGAACTGGAGCTGGGCGCTGTGGTTGCCAAAGCGGCTCTTGCCTATTTTGAGGCGCGTTTCTGCCGGATAGCTGAAGGAGTAGCCCAGCTCCGGGTCGGTGTACCGGTACCAACCGTTGTCTAAAACTTCTGGCGTGACCACCACAGTCACGGCCGGCTGCGGCGAAGGGGGCGGGGCGGCCTCATTTACCTGCGGCTGCGGGATCGGATTACAGCCAGACAGCAGCGCCAGCAGCGTTGCCAGAACGGCAGCGGAGACCCCTAAAGTTAGAGGGTAGATTCTTGTGACCAACGGCGTCCTCTGAACTGAGATTAAAATTAAATCTGGTCTAGAAAACCTAGCATAAAATGAACGGAGTGCCTATATATCGGAGCTTAGAAAGAGGTATAAAAACAGATACATTTGCCAGAGGGGCGTTACAACAGTGTCACCGGGTCAATATCCACTTTCCACCCCTGCGGCAAGGGGAGTAATGGACGCAGCACCGCCGCCGGGTCAGGGGCGCGCAGGAGAATGTGCCAGCGGAACTGCGAGCGGACGCGGGGCACGTAGCTCGGCGTGGGGCCGATAATCTCCACCGCCGGCAGTCCCCGGCGATCTACGTGCAGGCGCAGCCGCTCGGCCAATTGGTGAGCCTCGGCGGCGCTGCGATCGGGGCCGGAGCCGCTGTACATCAGCAAAGCCAGCCGTTTGAAAGGGGGATAGCGCTGCTCCTGGCGGAAAGCCAGCTCGGTTTGATAAAAGCCGAGATAATCATGCTGGCTGGCTGCTTGCAGAGCCACCTGGTCCGGGTTGTACGTCTGGATGATGACGCGCCCACCCAGGGGACTGCGCCCGGCCCGGCCCGCTACCTGCATGAGCAGTTGAAAGGTGCGCTCGGCGGCGCGGAAATCGGGCAGGTAAAGGGCAGTATCGGCGGAGATGACGCCCACCAGCGTGACCAGGGGCAAATCCAGGCCCTTGGCCACCATCTGCGTGCCGACCATAACATTGGCCCGCCCGGTCATAAAATGCTGTAAAAACACATCGTGGCTGCCCTGCCGCCGGGTTGTGTCCCAATCCCAGCGAATGGTTTGGGCCTGGGGAAACTTGGCCTTAACCGCCTCTTCGACCCGCTGCGTGCCCAGCCCAAAGTAGCGAATCCGCTCGCTGCCGCACTGCGGGCATTGCCCCGGCGTCCGGTCGCGATAGCCGCAGTAATGGCACATGATCAATTCGCCGCTGGTGTGATAGGTCAGGGTGGTATCGCAGCGTGGGCAGCGCAGCACGAAGCCGCAATCCCGACAGATCACAAAACTGGCTGCACCTCGCCGGTTAAGGAACAGGATGATTTGCTCCTCCCGTCGCAGCGTCTCACGCATCGCGTCTTGCAAGGCCCGACTGAAAATGGTGCGGTTGCCCGCCTTCAACTCCTCCCGCAGGTCAACAATTTCGACGTGAGGTAACGGCAACGTAACGAAGGATGAAGGCTGAGGGATGAGGGATGAATCTGGAAGCTTGGTCTGTTTCATCCTTCCGCCTTCATCCTTCATCCTTTTCACCATTGCTTGCTGGACCGCGACATGCTGGGTGTGAGCGAGGATGCGATTGGGCAGGGTCAGCAGTTGGTACTCGCCGCGCTCGGCCTGGCGGTAGGTGACGACATCGGGGGTGGCGCTGCCCATGATCGCCAGCGCCTGGCTGAGGCGGCTCAACTCCAGGGCGGCATCACGGGCGTGAAAGATGGGCAGGCGGTCACGCTGCTTGTAGGCCGGTTCATGCTCTTCATCTACGACGATGACCCCCAGATTTTTGACCGGGGCAAACAGGGCTGAACGCGGCCCGACCACAATCGGCAGGTCGCCATGACGGACTCGCTCCCAGGTATCGTACCGCTCTCCCGGCGACAGGGCCGAATGCCAGACGGCCACCTGGCCCGGAAAACGGGCGGCCACCCGCTCGACGCTCTGGACTGCCAGGGTAATTTCGGGAACCAGCATAATCGCCCCTTGCCCGGCCCGCAGCGCCGTGGCAATGGCCCGTAGATAAATTTCAGTCTTGCCGGAGCCGGTCACGCCGTGGATGAGGATCGGCTTGGTCCCGTTCCGGCGCGACTTCCAGGCGGCGGCGACGGCCTCCCAGACGGCCTGCTGCTCTTCGCTGAGGGTGGGCGGCGTGTCGAGGGTAAAACTGCGCCCGGCCAGCGGGTCGCGCCAGCGGCGGGCGTCGTCCATGCTGACCAGGCCGGCCCCGGCCAGCTCTTTGAGGGTTTGCAGGTTAGCGTTGGTTTGAGCATAGACCCAGCCCACCCAAACCGGCCCATCCTCGGCGGCCAGCAGCCGGAGAACTTCGGCCTGTTTTTGCGCCCCGCGCAGCTCGATCACCGCTTCGCTGAGATGGGCCGCCGGCAGGGTCAAAGTGACCCGTTCCGGCTCGTCAAAACGGACGACCCATCCTTTTTTGACGAGTCTAGTGAGGGCGTTCCGGTTGACGCCGGTAGCAGTCATTACCTCGTCCAGCGGGACAGGCTGCTTCTGCGCCAGCAAGTAATTGAGCAAAGTTGACTCTGCTTCGGAGGTAGTCTCGCTGGCGGGCGGGGTTGAGTCCGCAGCCCTGGGCGGGACGGCCAGCCGGGTTTGCTTGGGAATTATCTCCAGCCAGCCTTTCTCTGCCAGCGATTTAACCTGTTCGCGGGAGCAGTCCACGTGAGCCAGTACATCGGCCAGCGGCGGCAGGGGATCGTCCAGGTCGGCCAGGTGGAGCAGAAGTTCCGCCTGTTTGGAGGGCCGTCCCAGGGTGGGCAGGGCAGCCTCCACCTCGTCGGGAGCGATCAGTAATTCTATGGTGCGGTCCACTTTAGGGCCGACACGGGGCTTGGTCAGGGTGGACTCTTTGCGAGCCAGACCTTTTGCCAGCAGGGACTCGGCCACGCCGGGTTCGACCTCGGTCAGCGGCACGCTGCCATGCTGGCGCAGGTAATTGAGCAAAATCTGTTCCGGCGCATTGAGAGCAGGCGGCGGATTGGTGGCTGTAGAAGCAGGTTTCAGGACAAACTCTGATTTGCGGCTGGAGCCGGGCGGCAAAAAGTGGCGCACGCAAATCGCCAGGGGGGCCAGGGTTTCCTGCGAGAGCCAGCGGGCCAGACCGATTTGGGCCGGGTTCAGGACGGGCAGCGGGTCGAGGATGTCTGCGATGGGTTTGGTCTCGTCCACCGGCGAGGTTTCGCTGAGGCCGACCACGATGGCCGGGAGTTGTTCGCTGCGAAAAGGCACTGCCACCCACTGGCCGGGCTGGATTTGGCCGGCCAGGTGCGCCGGAACTGTATAGTGGAAGGTCAGCGCCAGCGGATTGTTGGCTGAGAAGGACTCATCCTCGCCTAAATCAGCCGCTTCCGGGTAGGACAGGTCGGCGTCTTCGGGCAAATCTATAAAACTACGCCGGTCACGTTTAATAAGGGGGCGATCTACAACAACTTCAGCAAACATCTTATTTACTAATCGCTACGGCGGCATATCCCACCACCCGATCCTTGCGTGGGTGGGCGTCGGCGCTGGTGGCGTATTTGAGGAGAGTGGCCTGGGTTGCGCCCAGAGCGGCGGCGGTGTGGATGATCACGGCAATGGGGCCGGCGCCGCAGGCAAAAGGCTGGCCCTGGTGGCGGCCCGCTTCGACGTGCCGGACCAGGCCGTCGGCATCCAACTTAAGGATAAATTGGAGTGTGGTCTGATCCAACCGCCGGGCAGTATCGTCGTCAAAGTAGTGACTCAAGTCGCTGCTGGCCACCAGGAGAACATTTCCATCTCCCTCAATCTCCTCTGATTGTGGGGAAGACGCTCGCCGAATAGCGTTGACTAGGGCCGCACCCAAACGGCGGCAGATTTCGGGGGACTGGATACCCATCAGCAAAGGGACCAGTTTGAACTGCCGCAGGGCCATCTGCAGGAAAGGAAGTTCAACTTCCAGGGAATGTTCCTCGTCGGTGGAGAGCAGTTCCAGGTTCATCTCATCTTGAATTGCCTGCAATAAATCCCAATTGACCGGAATATCGCCGAGCGGGGTGCGCCAGGCCGCCACACGTAAGGTTGAAATTGCGCCGGGAGCCGCGCCGCGGTGGTCGGGGCCGATAAGGACGACGGTGTCACAAGCGCCGGGAGTCAACCCGGCGAAGGCCGCTCCGGCCACGTGCCCACTAAAAAAGTAGCCGGCATGTGGCGCGACCAGGCCAAGCAGCCCGGCCGGATGGGAGGGAGTGCCGGCAAAATAATTTTGCAGGTCCAGTTGCAGTTGGGCGCTGTCGGAGCTGTACCACATGTCGTCGGCAAAATGGGGCTGGCGTATTTTCAAGGCGCTACTGGACATAGCTTATCTCCAAAAAAGTATTTCTGTTTGCTCAACCCGACCAAAAAGAGACCACCAGCGGTACGCCGCTCGCTAAAAGGAGAGCTCCCAGGGTTGGCGCCCACCACCGGCTCAACAAAGAAACGGTATCTACCACTCGTGGAGTCGTTGTGTACTCGTCAACAACTTTATAACGGGGTGCCAGACCGTAGCCCAGGGCAAACCCGGCCACCAGCCCGCCCAGGTGAGCGAGGTTGTCAATACCGGGCACGGTAAAACCAAAGAAAAGATTAATGCCGATCACAACCAGGGTATTCATGACCCGCTGCCGGCCAAACTGCCCAAAGGCTTCCCGGTGAAGTAAAAAGAAAGCCAGATTCATGCCGATAATGCCAAAAATTGCGCCGGAGGCCCCGGCAGAAAACAGGTCCGGGCCACGACTGGCAAAGCTGGCCAGGTTGCCAAACAGGCCGGATAGAATATAGATGACAATAAAACGGTCTGGCCCGTAGAGGCGTTCCATCTCCAGGCCAAAGATGAAAAGGGCATAAGCATTAAAGGCCAGGTGCATCAAACCGATGTGTAAAAACATCGAGGTGAACAGCCGCCAGATTTCGCCCTCCAAAATAAGCGGGCCGTAATTAGCCCCAAAGCGGACCAGCACCCTGGCATTGGTTGAGCCGCCCATTGCGCTCATGGCGAGCCAGATGAGGACAATCGCGGCCAGCAAAATATAGGTAAAAAAAGGTTTATTGAGTGGCAAGGGCAAGTAAGGGTGGGAAGGAGGTGTTGGCGAGGGTGAGTCAAAATCTGAATAAGGTTGAGTCATAAGGCTTTCCTATAGATTGATTTCGCGTTGTTCCACGCGACACTTTTCGGCAGTAATGATGGCAGCAATTTTGCGGCACGTTTCGTCGAGCTTGTCGTCGGCATTGATCACGACGTAATCAAACAGATCCAGCCGTTTTAACTCCTGCCGGGCGGTGGCAATCCGCATTTTAAGTTGGTCCTCCGGCTCGGTTTTGCGCTGGCGCAGCCGGTTCACCAGGGCTTCTTCCGACTCAGCCGAAATGTAAATCAAGACGGCCTCCGGCACCAGGCGGCGAATAGTGGCTGCACCCTGCACGTCAATTCGCATAATCACATCTTTACCACTGGTCAGCGCCTCTCGGACTTGCGCTTTGGGGATGCCTTTGTAATCGCCGTAAACGACGGCATATTCCAGTAGCTCGCCCTGCTCGATCATCTCGGCAAACTCGCCCGTCGAGACAAAAATGTAATCCACCCCATTGATCTCGGTGGGCCGCTGGGGCCGGGTTGTCGCCGTGACAACGAAATGAAAAGGATAGCCCATCTCTTTGAGGCGGGCAATTGTCATGTCTTTGCCTACTCCTGACGGCCCTGAAATGACCACCAGGATGGGTTTTTCTTGGTGATTGTAAGGTTCAATGCGCCGAGACAACAGTATCTCCTCTTAACTTAAAATGCTGACTGCTAATTATCATGCCGCCAAACCTTCTGGGAAGCAATTTTCTACTCGGAAAATCACTGTTTCAAAACTGCTTGATTTGGCAGAAGGACGGTAGTATAATTATCCCAACGTAACTCAGGCTAGAGGTGACTGGCCCTTACTTAGAGGAAGAAAGTGCCAGTCACCTGAACAGTTACATTCCAACTTATCTTGAAATGTTGAGGGAGCGCAGCGATGCCGATTTACGAGTATGGGTGTTATGACTGCCACAAACGGGTCAATATTTTTTTTCGCAGCTTTGCCGAGGCAGCGACAAAGCAAGCGGCTTGCCCGCGCTGCGGCGGGGCAAATTTGAAACGGCTGGTTTCCAAAGTAGCCGTCCTCCGTTCCGAGGAGAGTCGCATCGAGAGCCTGGCCGACCCAAGTAGTTTGGCCGGACTGGACGAGAATGATCCCAAATCTATGGCCCGCTGGATGCGCAAGATGAGCGGCGAGATGGGCGAGGATTTAGGGCCGGAGTTCAACGAGGTGGTGGACCGATTGGAAGCGGGAGAAGACCCCGAAAGCATCGAGCAATCTATGCCGGATTTAGCCGGCGCTGGGGGTGGTGGCGGCGCAGACGACGATTGGTATGAGTGAAGCGTAATGCCCGATCCGTGAAAAACCTTTTCACAAGTATTAGAGTATCTTTGTACTGGCTACCGACGACTGGTTACTGCTAACACCTGCTCTAACCGCCGACAAATAATCTGATTGATTTGATCTACCGGGGCGCTGGCATTGACGATGAGCCAGCGCTCCGGTTCTTTTTGGGCCATTTCCAGGTAACCGGCCCGAACACGCTGATGAAAGGCCAGCTCAAGCTGGTCCATGCGATTCCACTCGCCCTCGCCGGTCACATTCGCCGCCGATTTGCGGCGCAAGCCTTCTTCCACCGGCAGATCCAGATAGATGGTTAAATCGGGCGTCAGACCTTGCGTAGCAAAATGGGTAATCATGCGGAGCGTCTCAAAATCCAACTGGCGGCCGTAACCTTGATAGGCATAGGTGCTGTCGGCGTAGCGGTCGCACAAAACGATCCCGCCCTGGGCCAGATGCGGCAAAATAACTTGTTCCACCAATTGGGCGCGACTGGCCGAGTAGAGCAAAATCTCGGCCCTGGCCGACATCTCCGTGTTGTTGACATCGTGCAGCACCTGTCGAATCTGGTTGCCGATGGCGGTCCCGCCCGGCTCACGGGTGCAAAGAACCCGATACCCCCGGCGGGAGAGATGTTCAACAACCAGATTGATTTGGGTGCTTTTGCCGGAACCGTCGGGGCCCTCGAAGGTGATGAAGAGACTCATAACTTACCTGTACAAATTTGATGAAGAAGGTCAGGTGGAGGAATGGAAAACTGGAAGGTTGGAGACCTGCTTGATCGCTCTACAGGTAAGTAAAATTCCAACCTTCCAACCTTCCAGGTTATTTACTTCCGGTTGGCGCATCACGGTAGATGCGGACGCGGCGGTAAGGTTCGCGGCCTAGACTATGCGAGACCAGCTTGGCCTGCCGGGCCAGCTCGTGCTGCTCGCGGCGGATATGGGCGCTCTGCGGCGACAACTCCACGCTGCGCGTGCCGGATAGGATTTTGCGGATCGCTTCCTGGGTTTCGCGCATCGCTATCGAGGCCGGGTCACTCTCCCGCTCGCTTAAAGAAAAAATATCGGCCAGGCAAGATTCCATCTGAATGACGGTATTGGAGCGCAGGACATAAACCGGCTTGCCTAGACGCTCCGCTTCAGTAATGGGCTGCGGATGCTTGCGGTAATAGCTCTTGAGCGTCATCAGAATGTCGGCGTCTTCCAGGTCGTCTACCAGCGTGACCGGCACTCGCAGCGTTCTGGCTGCCTGGCGCAGCCGGTTCTGGCCGATGCCGTAGGGGAAGATTTTGATAGGCTGCATGGATTTGGTGCTTTCAAAATCAAGCATCCCACTGGCCGCCATTTTGCCGCGAAAGTCGCCGTAGTCGCCATTTTTGCCTTTGGTCGCCGGCATTACTTCTCTGGTATCCCTGTCCCTATCCCTACCGGGTGCTAACGCTGGTTGGGCGGGGGTCTCAATCTTAACATCGCCGGCTTCGTCACGGTAGCGAATTTCAGGCAGGAGCGGTTTTTGACGCAGCAGAGAGTCAACCGCGCGGGCCACATCGTGGTGTACGGCAAAGGTCTGCCGGTCCTGAATTTCGACCAGCACATCAAAGGTCGGCGGAGCGCGGCGTTCCAGCACCGTTTTTTGGGTGCCGCGCCGCCGGGCCTCCTCGTCGGAGAGGGTCACGCTGTCAATGCCGCCGACCAGGTCCGACAGGGTGGGGTTCAACAGCAAATTTTCCAGCGTTTGACCGTGGGCAGTACCGACCAGTTGCACGCCTCGCTCGGCAATAGTCCGGGCGGCTTCGGCTTCCAGTTGACGCCCAATTTCGTCAATGATAATTACTTCGGGCATGTGGTTTTCCACGGCCTCGATCATGACCTCGTGCTGCAAACTGGGCCGGGCTACCTGCATGCGCCGGGCGCGGCCAATGGCCGGATGGGGAATATCGCCGTCCCCGGCAATTTCGTTCGACGTGTCTACAATAATGACGCGCTTGGTTTCGGCCAGCACGCGGGCCGCCTCGCGCAGCAGGGTCGTTTTGCCCACGCCAGGCCGGCCCAGCAGCAGCAGGCTCTGCCCAGACTCCAGAATATCCTGGACAACATCTACTGTGCCGAACACCGCCCGACCTACCCGGCAGGTTAAGCCGATCACCTTACCCTGCCGGTTGAGAATTGCCGAAATGCGGTGCAGGGTGCGCTCGATGCCGGCCCGGTTATCACCCATAAATTTGCCGATGCGTTCGGTAACATAGTCAATATCGTCCTGGGTAATTTCGCGTTCGCTCAAAATAACTTCGCGGTCGGTGTAGCGGGCCTCTGGCTGGCGCCCCAAATCCATCACAATTTCGATGAGTTTCTCGCCGTCGTTGGCGGCCTCCAGCGCCTCTTTGATATAGGGCGGTAAAACGCTTAATAAAGCTTCAAGATCATCGGTTATTTTTATTTGTTCAGATAAATCGCTCACGGTTTCGATGTTGATGCCTCCGCACTTATAAAAGTTGCGCCAGGTAAGGTACCACCTGACGCCGTCTTCACCTCAAAAAATTGACGTAAAAATCTGATGGTTAGCCCGTCGAGCCGACCGTTTTTTGGGCGCGGCTGTTGATTGAGCCAGTTCGATAGGCGACATAACGGTAGTAGCCGCGCCTTCCGTCGGTGTTTGCTCCAGGGCCGGAATGAGAGCCGGAGTGAGTTTACGCACTCGCACGGCCATATGTTTGACCACCAGGGTCTGGCTGGTTAGAGCTTTGAAACCCAGCTCCGGTAAAACGTTTCGCCAGCCAGCTTCAAATTCTCTCAAGGCAAAATAAACGGGCAGTTGGGGTTGAGCAGCGGTTAAGCTCAAAGCAGCCTCACCCAGGGCTTCCGCATGCTCAAGCGCGTCAGGGTGAAGCAAGGTGCGCATCCAGTAGCCGCGCTTGCCGGAACGAATATGCAGCGCGCCCAGAATTTCGCCGTCCACCTCCCAAACATAGCCTTCACGTCGGCCCTGTTCGCCCCAGCGCCGTTGGGCCAAAGCCCACTGCCCCTGGGCCAGGCCTTCCGCATTTTGCACTGCCCGCGGGGCCAGGGTAGTGTACAATTTTTGTAACCCCCAGCCATCGCTGGGCCGCTGCAGCCGCAGGGGTAAGCCGGCTCGAACAGTGGTGCGATTAATCGCCGGGTCCAGTTGATAAATATCCTCCTGGCCGTATTCAAGAAAGCCAACGTTTTTAAATAATTGCAGCTCTTCACTCTTTACCGGTAAACGAGCATAAACTCGCAAGCTGCCCTGCTCCGCCGTTTTGACGCAGACGTGGGCTAACAGCCGCTGCCAAATCGCGTGGCTGCCGTTGCCGTTGGTCAGCGCCGGGGACATGAAAACGACATCCCGCTCCGGCCGTCCTGGCCGCGACCGCACTTGAGCCAAGCCCAAACTCTTTCCATGTTCATCTTGTTGGTCAAGGATGAAGGTTGAGGGACCTGCGTGTGGCGCTAGAATAGTATCCAGCAGCACCGAGCGCAAGGGGGAGCGGGGATGCGTCAACTGCTCTTCAATGTCCAGAGGCGTCCCCACCCGCTGAAGGCGCGCCACGAGATGTGAGTCGCGCAAATGAAAGGCTTTTATCAACGCTTAATTCTCAATTAGCAATTAGCAGTTTGCTATCGTGATAATCCCTGGCTAATCTGCTTAAGGATCATCGCCGATTGCTTTATAATTGTACCTGAGATGAGGGCACTTTGCAAGTAAAAAATTTTTAACATCCCTGGAATGATTGGGCCAAATTCGCCAAACCCTGATATTATGTTCCACAAATCTGCTTAGTTATGGTATACTGGTTTCAGCCGTGCACAGCATTTTAAAGCGTAATGCGTAAAACGTGAGGCCATAATAAATAATTTTACGCATCACGCATCACGTTTTATGGTTCACCTCATCATTCAGACGTGGCAGCAAATCTAAAATTATAGATGGAGGCGTCTCGATGGCCCTGGTCAAGATTTCAGCCGATAAACGTTACCTGGTCAATCCCAAAGGCCAGTCTTTTTTTGCGCTAGGGGTTAATTATGCCGGTTATTTTGACCGGGCCTGGAAGATGTGGGAATCCGCCCTGTTTGACCCGGCTCTTATTGCCCGCGATTTTCGCAAGGCCCAGGACAGCGGCTTCAACACCATTCGCCTGTTTGTGCATGCCGCTCTGGCCGAGGACATTCGTAAAGAAAACTTTGCCAAGCTCGATCAGGTCTTGTCGCTGGCCCAGGATCACCAACTGCTGGTGCTGCTAACCCTAAACGACGCCCACTGGCTGGATTTGGGGCGGGTCGGCCAACTGGATGCTAAAATTGCGGCTCGCTATAAAGATGTGCCGACAGTCATGGCCTATGACCTGGAAAACGAGCCGGTTTTTTATAATCTGGTCGGGGCCATTTATCCCAAAAATTTGCGCCCGCCCATTCACACCAGCCAACTGGTTGACCAATACGGTGTGCGGGTCAGCCGGGCCGAAGCTGCCGATCTGCAGCGCCGCCGCCAGATCCCGGCCCATCTCGACGCCGATACCGCTTTTTACTATATCAACGCGCTCCGCATTTTCCTGGAATACGACACCGCCGCCAATGCCTTTGTTCGCCGGGGCAAGGGCACCATTGTGGATTTTATGCTTTCCGGCGAAGCGGCCCCCTGGTACAACTTTATTGAAGTCCTGGACAAAACGGTCGAAGCCTGGCTGCGCGCCCGGATTGACCCGATCCGCGCCGCCGGCAGCACCCATTTGCTCACGGTCGGTTGGAACTGGCTGCAATTCGCTTCTCTGCCGGCCAACCGCCTGCTGGATTTCCAGGAGTACCATCACTACGACGCGATCACCTTGAGCGGCTTTAACACCAATGTGGCTCACCTGAACGGGCTGCGCCGGGCTTTTCCCAAGCATCCCATCATCTTCGGCGAGTTTGGCTGGAGCAACCAATCCAGCGCCGACCCGCGCCAGAGCCAGCCGGTTCACCCCAGCCTGACCGCCCTCTACGAAGCCGCAACTTATGCCCACCTGCGAGCCAATGCTTTTGCCGGCGGGTTCAAGTGGATGCTGAATAATGTCCAGGCTCCTGAAAACCCCTACCAGGCCAGTTTTGGGGTTTTCAGCGCGGGCGACCAGCCCAAACCTATCCGTGATCTGGTGCTGCGCTTCAGCCAGGATTGGCCGCCGGTCGAGCAGCCCACTACCCTCACCGTCAAGCGCGACCTGGAGAGCAGTTTTTCCTACCGTTTCGACGTGCCCCAGCAGACAAGCATAGGCGGTTATATTTACCAGGATGAAGCCGTCCGCTGGCAGGCCGACAGCGGGCTGGCCCACTGCTTTATCAGGCAAGACGCGCAGGGCCTGCTCATTGACGCACAGGGCGCCGGCCGCTTGTCCGTTGACCCCTGGGACCTTATCCCCACCTGGAACCGCGCCCGTGAGACCGATGTCTACCGGCTCTATCCTGACCGCCAGCGCACCAAACAGCAGACCTTTGCCCCCGGCCAGAGCGTCGAGTTAGATGTTCGGGCCGGCACGCAATATTTGGTAGCGATGGGCAAAGAGATCGTAGTCCCGCCCCCCACCGACGGCCCCACCCCCAAACCAGGCGAGCATGTCCTGCTGCTGGCCGATTTTGAAGCCTATGCCCCGGCAGTGCTCAAATACATCCGCCGTTTTGCCCCTGATTTGACCTTTGCCGCCGAGGAGGCCGGCGAGCGCTGGGCCTACATCACCGTCATCGCCCCCTCGGAGCAGATTTCTGAGGCCCGGCTGGACGCGATGCGCGGCGCGGGCGCGCTGCTGGTCGAGCGGGTGATCGGTGCGACCCCCCAAGCCACCCAAACCATTCTGGACGGAATGGCTCAGCGCAGCCAGCGCTTTTTGACGGGCTTGCCGCCCACTCCTCCCCAGGAAGAACCTCCCACCGATTCCCCGGAGCCGCCCCCTGACGACGGCGTCCAGGACAGCTACGTTGTCCAGTCCGGTGATACGCTCAGCAAAATCGCCTTGAAGCTCTATGGCCAGGCCGCTTTGTGGACACTTATTTTCGAGGCCAACCGCGACAAGCTGGCCAATCCCAGTCTAATCCGGGTAGGGATGGAATTGCGCATTCCAGAACGAGTATAAATGAAAAGGTACTACTCAGGTGACTGGCACTTTTCTCCTGGAGCTAACCAAGTGCCAGTCACCTTTAGCCTGAACAGTTACAATGAAAATATCTGACTACTGGCTACTGTCTACTACTTTCAAGGAGATCACAAGATGTCGAAACCCTTTGCGCTGCTTTTCGGCGGAGTCATTGCCGTTATCCTGTTAGGCTTGTACACCTTTACTATGATTTATATGATCAACGTGGCCCGTTGCGTCTCTGGCGGGACCTGCCAGGCGGGGGATATTCCGTCCGGGGTCATTTTTGTGCATACGACCGTAGCCGGGTTGGTCTCGGCCCTGGTTGTGGCCGAACTTGCCACGACCAAACCGGGGGAGGCTCCAGGGGCTAAAACATTAACTTCCGACTTGAGCGAAAGCTCTAAACGGATTACCGCTTACATTGCCGGGGGATACGTTTTGGTCTGGATCATTTCGGGACTGGCAGCCTTGATTACCGGCTCGATGTTATACCCTGATGCCGTCACCACGTTAACCGATGCCGGGACCACCTGGCTGGGCATTGCCGTCGCTGCCGCTTACTCCTACTTTGGGATTAGACCGTAACAGGTTATAATGCCCCAACTTAAACAAAAGTGAAGGAATTGTCTGGTAACGATTATGAGCGACAACGCTTTTGATATTCTCCAGGAGCGCGGCTTTATCGCCCAGGTGACGGATGAGGATGCTGTTCGCAAGATGTTAGGTGAGGAACAAATCACCTTTTATGTCGGTTTCGACGGCACGGCCGACAGCATGCACGCCGGCCACCTGGTCCCTGTGATGGCCATGATGCACTTGCAGCGAGCGGGCCACCGGCCGATTGGCCTGGTCGGCGGCGGCACGACCATGGTCGGCGATCCCAGCGGCAAAACCGAGATGCGCCAGATGCTTTCCGCAGAGAACATCGAGGCTAATGCCCGCAAACTCCACGCCCAGCTCAACCATTATCTGCACTTTGACGAGGGCAGGGCTATTCCTGAAAATAACGCCAGGTGGCTGCTGGACCTCAAATATATTCCCTTTCTGCGCGAGATTGGCCGCCATTTTAGTGTCAATCGCATGCTGGCCGCCGAAGCCTACAAACTGCGCCTGGAGCGGGGCTTGAGTTTCATCGAGTTTAACTACCAACTGCTGCAAGCCTACGATTTCCTGGAACTCTATCGCCGTTACGGCTGCACGATGCAGATGGGCGGCGACGACCAGTGGAGCAACCTGCTGGCCGGCGTAGATTTAATCCGCCGGGTTGAGGGGGCGACGGCCCAGGCCATGACCTACCACTTGTTGACGACGGCCGACGGGGCCAAGATGGGCAAAACCGCCGCCGGGGCGGTCTGGCTGGACCCTGAGAGACTCAGCCCCTACGATTATTACCAGTACTGGATCAACTGCGATGACCGCGATGTTGGGAAACTGCTGAAAATCTTCACCTTTTTGCCGGTCGCGGAGATCAACCGGCTGGCTGCCCTCGAAGGGGCCGAACTGCGCGAAGCCAAGCGGGTTTTGGCTTTTGAAGCAACCAAAATTACCCACGGTGAAGAAGCAGCGCGCGCTGCTGAGGAGTCGGCACGGGCCGTCTTTGGACAAGTAAAGCTTGATAGTGCACTCTCTCTGCAAATTGAAGCGGAAGTGGTCCGTGCTATACCTACTACTAATTTGTCTCGCGCCCGTCTAGAACAAGGACTAGGTGTTTTGGAAATTTTTGCTGAGACTGGCCTGACACAATCTCGTAGTGAAGCCAGGCGTATGGTGCAGCAAGGTGGAATCTATGTGAACGATCAAAGGATTGATGAAGTTGAAGCTGTCTTGACTCCAGCCCATCTAACGCCACAGGGTATTTTACTTCGAGCTGGCAAGAAAAAGTATCACCGGCTAATTATTGAAGGGGAATAAATATCACCACCAGGACTTACGCATGTCATTCTGAACGGAGCGCCGCGGAGTGAAGAATCCCTCAAAAATCTGCTTGCAAGCGTAGGTTGTACGGATTTTTCGCTCCTTCGTCGCTCAAAATGACATAGTTTGCCTAAGTCCTGACCACCATATTCTGATTAAGGTTAACAGACGGTCTTCGACGGTCGGCAGTCCGCGGTCATTAAAAAAAGTGGTTGCCCCGGAGGGTACCCGGGGCAACCGACTTGAGGAGGGGAGGAAAACAACAAGAGGACCATTGCCGCCTGTTGTGGAAAAGTTATACCCGGCGCTACTCTCTTTGTCAAGCAGGTTGGTCTTAAAAACAGATGACCCCGGGCGGGGGCAGCGCCGGGGTCATCCTATTAAGGAGGGAGGCAAACAACAAGAAAGGAGAGAAATGCCTTGTGAAATAATATACAATCATTTCTTGTTTTTGTCAAGTGGAATGCAAAATTCTCTGATTTGGCTCGTCGGGAAAAGACGGGCTTCTCAAAACTTCGGCCAAGCGGCCCCACTCCTCTAAACTCAAGGTTTCGGCCCGCCGGGTCGGGTCAACATTAGCCCTGTTCAAGGCCTCGACAACTTGAGGCATAGGTTTGGCCAGGCCCGCCGCCAGTGAGTTTTTTAACTGTTTCCGTTTTTGTCCAAAACCGGCTTTGACTACCCGGAAAAAATGATCAGTATCAGCCACAGCAATGGCTGGCTGAGCAAAAGTGTCAATGCGCACTACGGCGGAGTCTACTTTGGGGGCGGGATAAAACGCGCCCGCCGGGATGTGATGGACCAGCGTAGGCTGTCCGTAAAATTGCACACTGACGGCCAGCAAGCTCATTTGCCCCGGCTTGGCCACCATCCGCTGCGCCACCTCCTTCTGGACGGTGACCACGACCCGCTCCGGTTGGGGAGTCGCCTCTAACAGGTCACGGATCACGGCCGAGGTGATGTAGTAGGGCAGATTGGCGACAACTTTGTAGGCGGGGGATGGGGGCCGGGAGCCGGAAATTGGCTCTTGATCATTGACTATTGACTGTTGGCTATTAACTGTTGACCGTTCTTCGGCGCCCTCCGTTGAGCGGATTAAACTGCTCAAATCGGTCTGCAAAATGTCGGCTTCAACCACCGTTAAATTTGTGAGGTAGCCATACTCATTTTTGAGCAGATTGACCATGTGTGGGTCGAGTTCGACGGCAATCACCCGTCCGGCTTGCTCCGCCAGCAGGTGCGTCAGTGTGCCGGGGCCGGGGCCGATCTCTAAAACGGTGTCCGCAGGAGTCAGCCCGGCAGCATCAACAATTTTAGCCAGGTGAACCGGATCGGCTAAAAAATTTTGCCCCAGTTCTTTACGGGGACGGAGATCGTATTTTTTGAGAAGGGTGGAGAGAGAGTTCACAGCATGTCCTCTAAACAAGTAGCAGGGTAACAAAGCAGCAGATACTTGCTACCCTGCTAACTGCTACCCTGTTACTTTACTGCGGTGGCCATTGTGGCAAAACATAGCGAATTTTATCGGCGGGCGGGACAGGGGTGAGCATATAGACATCGCGCCAGCCGTAGAGATCGGGCAGCGACTGGTGGTCGTCAAAGGCCAGGTCAATGTGTTTGCCCACAATCAAGCCCCCGGTATCGGCCGCCAGGGCGATGCCGTAATCGGGAACGTAAATCTTGGTCATCAGGGGAATTACCTTGGGATCAACCGCCGCCATCCCAAAACCTACTCGCAGACCTGTGCGGGTTATGCCATACTGGGGATGGTCGGCGGATTTGCCGGAGGTAGCGGCATTATAGGGAGTGACCAGCATCGGGATTTTGCGCCAGTATTCAATCGCACCGGCCGGCGTGTCCAGGGTGCGCACGACAACACTGGTACCATAGGCAATGATCTGGGTGCTTGGTTCCTGGTCCAACCACTCATCTTCCAGTCTCCGCCATACCTCCTGGCCGTTTTCATACCGAATCCGGGTGCGGCTCTTGATGACTCCGGTCACGCCCACCTGTCGTTTTTCCTGCTGGTCAATCTCCATCTCGGAGTCGGCAATCCACTCGCTTTCAAAGGGAATAAATTCCTCCTCGATTTCAACGGCTTCACGCACCCGAACCACTTCAATCATGGTCTCGGCGGTAATCGGCTGTTTGGCCGGTGGCCGGCTGTAATCCTCGCCCATTAGCGCCACACCTTCCTGGGCTAACACTTCGCCGATAGTTGTGCCGCGGGTGCGTGTTTTGATGAGCCGGCCATCCACGGTAAGGGCGATTGGCAGCGAGCGCTGCACGTAAATTCGCATCCCCGGCGACAGGCGTGTGCTCAGACCGGGAGTGACCTTATCGCCCAGGTAGAGAGTCAAGCCCTGTTCCAGCAGGGCCTCACCGATGTTGAGCTGGGTTGTGTAAAAAGTGCTGCTGACCTCGCCATCGTGCAGGGTAATTGGGACAGCCCGCCGGATAATCAGTTGGACCGGCGCAGGGCGGGCCGAGGCAACGGCCCCTTGCGGTGTTTGGGCGGCGGCCAGGAGATGGGTGACACCTTTAGCTAAAGCGGGCGCACTTTGGCCTGCCGGTAAAGGCGACTGGGGCGGGACAACTTGTCCCTCAACCAAAATCTTGTCCCGAGGATTGGTTATCAGGCCGGCCTCGGCCAGGGCCTCGCCGACGGTGGGCTGATGGGTCAGCAGGCGCCATATCCGGCCATCCGCTTCAATCGAAACCGGCCGGGCCAGTTGGATGGTCAGGGTCTCGCCCGGCGCGAGTTGGTTGTCGAGCAAGGGTTGGACCCGGTCTTCGGGCTGCAGAGTCAATCCGGTCGCTTGAATGATCGCCGCCACTTCTAGGCGGTGAGTGCGTATAGGGTAAGGCTGGCCGTTGATCACCAGGGTAACCGGCTGGCCGGTGAGCTGATAGCCGGCCCCCAGCGCCAGGAGCAGGCTAATGGCTCCTAAGCCGCGCCACCAAGTAAGGTTGAAACGCCTCTGCTGAGGCCGCTGGCTTATCTGTTGGGCTGTCGGATGACTCAGCATCGTTAAGCTATCTCTGCTTGCCCTGCCATTTACAAGGGTAGATAGTCGTCAGCCACTGGAAGCCGAAGGATTGCAAGATGGGCCGGCTCATGGGGCTGGCATCTACGGTCAGGAAGCGGACACCCCGGTGGTGTGCCTCCTGGGCGCGGACGGCCAGCAGGGCGCTGTAAAGGCCGCGCTTGCGGTAGGCCGGCAGGGTTGACCCGCCCCACAGGCTGGCAAACTGGCTGCCCTCATGAAAATAGATCCAGGCCGAACTGGCCGGACGCCCGTCAACATAGGCGGCGTAGACGCCGATGTGATCGGGGTTCTGCTGCAAATCATGAGCTAAACGCTCCTGGAGGATACTGAAGTCCTCTTGCCACACGCCTTCATGCACAATTGCCAGGTCATGCAGCTTATCGGGGTTGGTAATGCGCCGCACGTCGTGGCTTACAGGCTGCAATAAGGCAGCGGGGCTGCGCTCGTGGTCAAGAACAACCAGCGCTTCAGGTTCTTCGGCCTCAAAGCCGTGGGCCAAAAGCCGGTCTTTCAAATCCGAAGGCGTGTCGTGGGCGTAAACTTTCCACTCAAGCTCGTGACCCAGGTGGTCAAAGTAAGCAAATTCGGCGCGGATAGCGGCCTCTACATTATCGGAGGTGAGCCAGGAGTAAATAATGGCGCTCTCCGGGTGGTAGAGACCCACTTGCCGGACCACGGTGGGCGTCACCTCGCGGCGGACATCGGAAAATTCGACATCGCGCCGTTGTTCCTGGTCAAACAGGGCAAGGATTTGTTCGGCGTTCATAAGAAAAAAGCGGATCAAACTGATCCGCCCATTGACCCCCTCCCTAACCCTCCCCTGAGAGGGGAGGGAATTTGGGGTTTGCTCAGGGCGACGGCAACCGAGTAGCTCCGGCCAGGCTGCCCTACGGCGCCCAGGAGGGACCACTTAAGGCTGCTTCCTTCCGGACCTGACCTGGTTCGCAGGCTCCTGCCGCGCAGGACCCAACCCTCAACACTACCCGGTTGCCCTCGCTCTGAACAGATGTCAGTAGCCAGTAGTCAGAAAAAATTATTACTATCTAACTACTGGCTACTGATTACTCGTATACTGATAAAGGCGGAGAGGGAGGGATTCGAACCCTCGAGGCTGTTACACCTACGCGATTTCCAATCGCGCGCACTAGACCAGCTATGCGACCTCTCCATTATCAAATTGACTATTGACCATTGATTGTTGACGATTGATAATTGTCAATGGTTAATGGCCAATTGTTAATTCAGAAGGCGGGGAGGGTGGGATTCGAACCCACGGTAGACCGGAGCCTACAGCGGTTTTCGAGACCGCCCCATTCGACCACTCTGGCACCTCCCCGGGTCAATAATGAATTATCACTTATTAAGTGATGCGCCGTAAGGCAAATTCTTACGGCAACGACAAAAAATTATAGCACGGGGAAGGGCAAGGGGCAAAAGTTCTAAACAGACCTCAAAGGTCTTTAAATTTACCGCTTCTCCAACGGGGCGAAGCTGGTGGACAGCTTTTTGATGCCCTGGCTGGGAAAGGCGACCTGCACAAATTCCTCGTCGCCCTCTTGCTCCACCTTGATAACGGTGCCATCACCAAATTTGCTGTGATGCACCCGGTCGCCGGTTTTGAAGCCACTTGTTTTGGGCGGCGCGCTCACTCTGGCCGGTTGGTCCCAGCGGCTGCTAAGCTGGCGGGCCTCCTGGCGCGTGGTGAAGGGGGAGCCGGTGCGTTTGCGCTGGCTGTTATCTTCCAGTAGGTCCGGCGGGATGTCGGCCAGGAAGCGGGAAGGGGCGGTGAGTTCGTCAAAACCATAGCTGGAGCGGCGGAAGGCGCGAACAAGGTAGAGCCGGTCTTTGGCCCGGGTCAGGCCGACGTAAGCCAGGCGGCGCTCCTCTTCCATCTGTTCGGGGTCAGCCAGGCTGCGGCTGTGGGGAAAGATGCCTTCTTCCATGCCAATCATAAATACAACCGGAAATTCCAACCCTTTGGCGGTGTGCAGGGTCAGCAGGGGAACGCGGTCGCCTTCATCGCCCAGGGCATCCACATCGGAAACCAGAGCCACGCCTTCCAAAAACAGACTCAAGGCTTCGTCGCCTTCCAGCCCGCCGAATTCCGCGGCCTTGCGGCCCAACTCCTCCAGGTTTTCCCAGCGATCATCGCCTTCGGGGGTATTGTCTTTGATAAAGGTTTTGTAGCCGGTACGGGCCAGGGTCAGCTCGTACAGTTCGGGCAGGGTCAGTTTTTTCTTGGCGCTGACGAGCATGGCCAGCACCTGCCCAAACTCGACCAGTGCTCGGCGGGCTTTGCCTCTAAAGGGAGCGGGGAGGCGGGGAGGCGAGAAGCGAGTCACCGGCAGGCTCTGATGGTCAGACTCAGGCTGGCTCACTTCTTCATCGGCGACCAGTTGCTGCAAGGCTTGCCAGGGTGTGATCCCCAACTCATAGGCCCAGCCGTACAGGTCAGCCACCGTTTTAGCGCCAATGGCCCGCGGCGGCACGTTGATGATGCGTTCCAGGCTGACGCTGTCCTCCGGGTTGTGGATCAGGCGGAGGTAAGCCAGGGCGTCTTTGATTTCCTTACGCTGGTAAAAGCTGGTGCCGCGCAGCAGGCGATAGGGGATGTTGTGCGTGATAAAAATTTCTTCGGGCAGGCGGCTTTGGGCGTTGGTCCGGTACATCACCGCTATGTCGCCCAAGGCGTACCCATCCTGCCGGAGCCGGCGAATCTCCTCGGCCACAAAACTGGCTTCCTCGCGTTCGTTGTAGGCTTCAATCACCCGGATTTTGGCCCCCTGGCCGCGCTCGGTGAACAGCTCATTGTCAATCCGGTTTTTATTTTTGCGGATGACATGCTTGGCCGCGGTCAAAATGGTATCGGTGGAGCGGTAATTTTGAGAGAGGCGAATCAGCTTATGGTCGGGATAGTCCTCGCGGAAGCGCAGTACGTTGCGATAGTCGGCCCCGCGCCAGGAGTAAACGCCCTGGTCCAGGTCGCCGACCACAAACAGGTTGCGATGGCCGGCGGCCACCATTTTGGTCAGCTCATACTGGACCATGTTGGTGTCCTGGAACTCGTCCACCATGACGTGCTGGTACTGCTGCTGGTACTTTTCCCGCACGTCCCTGTTGTCGCGGAAAAGCTGCAAGGTGATCAGCAGCAGGTCGTCAAAATCCAGGGCGTTGTTTTCGACCAGCACCTTTTGGTAACGCTCGTAAACGCGGGCAACAATCTCCTCCTGCCAGGTCCGGCGGGGGAACTTGTCGGGCAGGATCATCTCATTTTTGGCTTTGGAAATGGCGTGATGGATCGAGGCCGGTTTCCAGGCTTTTTCATCCAGGTCCAGGTCGCGGACGGCTCGCTTGACAACGGCCTGCTGGTCGTCCGTATCGTAAATATTAAAACTGCGGGTGTAATGGCCCAGCGCCTGAATATCCTGCCGCAGCCAGCGGGCGCACAGGGCATGGAAGGTACCGACGCTCAGGCTGGCCACCTGATGAGGGGTCAGCATCTCTTCCAGGCGGCTTTTCATCTCGCGGGCAGCCTTGTTGGTAAAAGTGACCGCCACAATGTGCCAGGGAGCCACGCCGCAGGCTTTGATGAGGTAGGCAATGCGATGGGTCAGTGCGCGTGTTTTGCCCGACCCCGGCCCGGCCAAGGCCAGCACCGGCCCGCTGATCGTGGTCACGGCTTCCTGCTGGGCAGGGTTGAGTTCGGCTAAAAGGTCCATCAAGGTTTACTCCAATCTTGCGTTTCCGGGCTGGCATTGTACCACGAAGGGAGGAGATTTGGAAGATAGGGGATGGGAGATAGAGGATAGAAGATGGAGGATAGAGGATAGAAAATGGAAAGTAAAGCAGGAATAGGCCGGAAGGCAGAACTTGTCTGGAAGGCGAAGGTTGCTTTGCTAAGTGGCTGGACAGTTGCACCAATCTTAAGGTGAGGTACAATGTTACACTATCTAAAGGTAGCAGGGTCGCAAGGTAGCAATTTTCTACAACTCTGCGACCTGTTACCCTGTCTACGCCCTTCGGCGCACCCGAAGGGGTGCCGTCTATTATTTTTGGGAGAGACTAACTAATGTCCGATGAACAAAAAGCCAAAGTCCAGGCCCAGTTCGGCCCGTCGAGCGACGCTTACGCGACAAGCGACGTTCATGCCAAGGGGGAAAGCCTGGCGCTGTTAGTCGAGCTGGTCCGGCCGCAGCCTGACTGGCAGGTGCTGGATGTCGCCACGGGCGCGGGCCATACCGCTCTGGCTTTTGCCCCGCATGTGGCCCGCGTCGTCGCTACTGATGTGACGGCGGAGATGCTGGCTAAAACTGCCGAGCTGGCAACCAAACGCGGCCTGACCAACGTCGAAACCCAACCCGCCGATGCGGAGAACCTGCCCTTTGACGACGCCTCGTTTGACCTGGTCACCTGCCGCATCGCCTTTCACCACTTTCCTAATCCCCGCCAGGCTCTGACGGAGTTTGCCCGTGTACTCAAACCGGGCGGCCTGCTCGGTTTCACCGACAATATCACTGTGCCCGACCGGCAGGCCGCCGGTTACTACAATGCCTATGAAAAGCTGCGCGACCCGTCGCACAACTGGGTCTATCCGCTGGTGCGTTTGCAGGCGATGATCGAGGACGCCGGCCTGAAGGTCGAAGCCAGCCGCGAGTTGAGCAAGGAGTTCGAGTTCCACGAGTGGGCCGACCGGCAGCACGTCTCCGCCGCCACCAAGGAGAAGCTGCTGGAGATGATGCGCCATCTACCGGAACTGCTCCAACCCTTTTTAGCCCCGCGCTGGGCCGATGAGACGATGTATTTTACCCTGCACGAGGCGGTCATCATCGCCCGACGCGGCGAGGAGTGATCCCGATGGCTTGTTGTTGGTTAACCACCGCTGGTCACAGTTCGGGTAGGCGTCCGGGTCGGCGAGGGAGTTGACCCGGGCAAGTTGAGAAAATTGTATTCGGTGATAACCCACTGGCCGTTGCGCCGGGTGATAGTGTAGACGAATCTAAAGGCTTCTTGATAATCGGTTTTGGTCGGACCGCCGTAAGTCCAGCGTTCCGAACTCGTCACCACCAGGCGGTTGCCCGGAAGCTGGCTCTCAATCGCCGGGCGGTTAAGATACTCAAACTTCACGTTTAACGGTTTGGCATACCGGTCGTAAATATCGGTGGCAAAGGCACGGGCAGTAGCCAGTGCTCTGCCCTGCCAGACCGTTTCCATTTTTTGCAGATTATCCTCGGTCGCCTCGACAATCGCATCGTGCAACAAATCATTGCCAGCCTCCACCGCGGCGATAGCGGCCTGACGCACCGTTGCGGGCAGGGTCGGGGTCGGGGTGACGGTTGGCGTGGGCGTATTTGTTGGCGTTGGGGTAGCGGTTGGCCTGGGAGTGGCGGTAGCCGTTGGGGTGGCGGTTGGGGTAGGGGTGAGGGTGTAGGTCGGAGTGGCCGTTGGTGGGACCGGCGTCGGGGTAAAGGTGGCCGTAGCGGTGGGCGTTGCGGAGGGTGTCGGGGTAAAGGTGGCCGTAGCGGTCGGTGTATCAGTCGGTGTGGCCGTCGGTGGGACTGGAGTTGGAGTCGGCGGCAGCGGGGTCGAGGTGGAGGTGGCAGTTGCGGTGTTGGTCGGCGGGGGTGGCAGGGTTACAGTAGCCGTCGGCTCCTGAGTAGGGGCCGGCGTGGGGACCGGGACCGTCGCGGTTGAGGTGGTGAGAACGGCCGCAATTAATGTTGCCGTCACCGTTACTCTGGTAGGAGTAACCGTGACGGTTTGAGTGGGCGAGTTTGAAGGGGCTGGAGTTGGGGAGGCCGCGCGGGTCGTTGGCGTCTCGCTTGGCTGCGGACTCTCGGCAGGCGGTGAGGGTGGAAGAGGGGTTGGCGAATTCTGGAACTGTGCTATGGGGGTCGCCGTGACACTGACAGGCTGTTGGGCGACGTCTGGCAGTGGCGTAAAAGCGGCGGTGATCAGCCAGGCCAGGCCACCCCAAACCAAAATCAAGAGGAGCAGCCCGACGATCCCAGCTCCGGCCCGCCGGGCCGAACTGCGGGAAGGGTTCAGGATAATGGGTCCAATCTGCTGGCGGCCCCGCAGCGCCGCCAGAATCAGCAGCGGCCCGATGATAATCAGGATCATCGGCAGCAGCAACAGCAGTAGAATCAGACGAACCAAATCGGCCAGAGCACGCATTTGCCAATAACCTCAGCGCCTTCTTACAGCAGCAGGCTCCATTTAAGCACAGTCAGGCCGTTTACACAAACGAATTAGCCTATTGTCAGCAGCAAGACGATGTGCTAAAATGACCAGCGACGAGGTACTTTTGTGCTCTAAAGCGAGGTGGACGTGCGGATTTGGCCCTGGAAGCAAGCGAACTCGAAATTAAGAAATTGGCTGGTTAACCTCATTCTCCTGATTCTGGCTACTGCTCTCATGCTGGTCTTAAGTGAGGGCTTGCTGCGCTGGTTCGACGGCTACCGCTTGTCAACCCTAAAATTGAACCAAGATAACACCACAATTTCCACTCCAGACCCGAACCAATGAGCCTAAAAATTCGACAATTCACCTCCTGCTTAATCCTCCTGGCGGCGCTGCTGGCCGCCTCAATCTTCCAAACCCCTGCAACTGCCGCTGTTCCTCCGGCACGAGCCTCCGCCTGCGCCGAAATCTACACCGTTCAAGCCGATGACTGGTTGAGCAAAATTGCCGATAAGCTGCTGGGCGACCTGCTGGCCTATCCGGCCATTGTCAGCGCCACCAACCAGCAGCATGCCGCCGATGCCAGCTTTGCCGAAGTTACCAACCCCGACCTGATTGAAGTCGGCTGGAAGCTGTGCATTCCTGTCGGTACTCAAGCCGAAGAACTGCTGACCGAGGCGACCCAGCCGGCTCCAGCCCCGCCTGCCCTCGACACCCTGGCTGTCTACTCCCTGGACGATTTTGTCAACGATTTCAAGTTTACACCTTACGTCAAGCCGGAGTGGATTTACACCTCGCCGGAACGGCTGACCCCCTTTGCTGTTCGACCGGAACATGTGGCTAGGGCGGAGCAGTACGGCTATCGCGCTAACTACCTGTGGAACGAGTACTTATCGGATGGTTATTTCCTCAACTCGGGTATTTTCCGGGCTGCCCCGCCGGAGGTCTACAGCTACGACCCGTCCTGGCGAACTGCCTATCCGCGTTATCGCTACCCGTCCAATGTCACCTTGCCCACCGGCCTGACTACCAACCTGTTCGGCTGGCGCGGCCCCGCGCTTAGCCTTAAAAAACCGGCGTGGACTATTCGCATTGCCTGTGTCGGCGCTTCGACAACAGTGGACGGCCATTCGCTGCCCTTTTCTTACCCCGAACTGCTGCAGCATTGGCTCAACCTGTGGGCGCAGGAGTCAGGCTACAACGTGCGCTTCGAGGTGATTAATGCCGGGCGGGAGGGTATTGGCTCGCGCGATATTGCCGCTGTGGTCCGCTACGAAGTGCTGCCGCTGGATGTTGACTATGTGGTATATTATGAAGGCTCCAACCAGTTTGACCCGCGCAGCATGGTCAGCTACCCTGCCGACGTTACCTTTGGCCAGCCGCCCGCCGGCGTGGCTCCCAACTTTGCCAATGTGGACTCGAATGATAAAACCTGGCTGGACCAGTTGAGCGAATATTCCGCCCTGGCCGCGCGCGCTCGTTCCCTGTTCGAGCAGTTTTCTATCACCGGCTCAGAACCGGCCAAGCCGGAGCAGACCTTTTTTCTACCCGATGGCCTGAATGAGTTTAAACCGGACCGGGCGCACCTGGGCAGAGCACTGGCCCTTAAAGCCATCCTGGCCGATTTGAATAAAATTAAACACGACCTGGAAGTCCAGAATGTTAAATTTGTGCTGGCCACCTTTGACTGGTTCGTGTACGACGGCCTTGTGCTCGATCCGGCCCGACATCGGGTGCTTTACGGTTATCTTAACCGGATTTACTGGCCGATCAGCTACGCCAACATGCGGCGCATGGCCGATTTGCAGAACCGGGTTTTCCGGCTGTGGGCTGCCGAAAACCGAGTCAGCCTGATTGACGTGGCCGGGCAGATGCCCAAACACCCCGATCTGTACGACGATGCGATCCATAACACCGAGTTGGGCATTCGCATCCGGGCCTGGATCAACTTCCAAACGCTGGTTCCGCTCCTGAAGCGAGATATCGAAACCAAACACCTGCCGCGCCCGGCGCGGTTGTTTTATGAGGAGCACCCCTACCTCCAGCCCGGATATGAAATCCGCGCCCTGCCGGTTAATCAAACTGGCCAGTAATCTCTTACGGCATGGTTCCATGTATGGCTCAATGACGATCCACTGGGTAAGGCATAGTAAGAGGAAAAACACGCATGATCCAACAAGGCATTGCTGCGGCTAAAGCAGGCGATAAAGACCACGCCCGTGAAATTCTGCAAGATGTTCTCAGACAGGATCCGAAAAATGAAACGGCCTGGTGGTGGCTGGCGTCCGTACTGGATAAAGAAGACGCAATTATCTGCCTGAAAAATGTTTTGAAGCTAAACCCCGCGAATCAAAAGGCCCAAACAACCCTGGCCAGGCTGGAATCAGGGGAAGACATTTCGATCACCCCTAAAAAGGTTGAACCTCGACCCAAAGCGGCACAACAGGAAAGACTCGAAGAACAAATCACAGAATACAGCTTTTCGACGCGCCGGAGACAGGAAGAAATAGCTGCCTGGCTTGAATATGCCGAGCATCTATATCAACAAGGCCAAACCCGCCCACAGATAGCAGCCAGCTTGAAAATGAGAGGGGTTCATCAAGAGTATATCACGATTGTGCTCAAAAGATTTATTGAGCAGCGCAAAAAAGGGGGCCTGAGGAAAATGTTTCAGGGCGGCACCGGCTGTCTGGGAGCGCTGGTCGTCACGGTGGTTTTATTTCTTTTCTTTTATGCCCTGACCGGCAACATGGTTGTAGTAAGGACTACCTTATTCATAACAGGGGGGGCTATGTTCCTGGGCATCATCCTGTTTCTAGGGGGTTTGATTCAGTATATTTCAGCCTGGTGGTTAGACTAACGCAACAAAAAGCCCCCGCTCTTCACGGGGGCTTATTTTTTGAGAAGGTCATTTCTATTTCTTGGCGTACATCAATGACTCGCGCACCATCAAGTTGGTCTGCCGGATTTTAAGGGCCAGGTCGGCGGCCAGGTTGCGCATGATCACGTATCCCATTTCATAATTGCTTTCGAGCAGCTTCATAAAATCTTTACGCTCGATGACCAGTAGCTTGCTTGTTTCGGAGCGGCAGCGGGCCGAAGCCGAGCGAACCCCCGGATCAACCAATGCGACTTCGCCAAAAGACTGTCCCCGGCGCAGCACGGCAATGGTCGTCGGCTCATGAGTGTTAGAACCATCGCCAATGGTGTCCGGGTCTACCTGAATTTCCACTTCTCCCTCGGCAATAATGTAAAACTCATTGCTGGCCAGGTTTTCTTTAAAGATAACTTCACCCTGACTATAGCTTTTTTCGTGGCAAACTGCCTCAATTGCAGCCAGTTGACCGGAGTCGAGATCTTGAAAGATATCAACCTGCTCCAAAATATATTTTTTCGACATGCGCGGCTTCTCCTTAAAACGAGTCCGGGGGCGCGATAAATGAACCCCTGATTGTTCTTTCATCTTAACATGGCCCCCAAAAAACGTCAATGGGACTTTGGCTTTAATTGCCGGGGGAGTGAACTTTGTGGGACAAATTGCCAACTTGTCCCACGGGCCGTACCTGATACAAGGGGAGTTGCAACCTGCTGTATTTATTTCAGCGTTGGGTGTGCGCTGCCCTGGCTAATAATTCAAACAGGCGGGCCACGCCGTCGCCGGTTTTGGCGCTGGTTTCCAGGTAAGCGGCGCTGATCGAGGCGGCATATTGTTTACCCGCACCGGCCTCAACCACCCGGTTAGGCATGTCAATTTTATTGCCGATCACCAGGAAGCGGTTATGGTCCACTGCTGTTTTTGCCTCTTGCAGCCAGCGGGGCAGGTCCTCAAACGACTGCCGGTCGGTCACATCAAAGACCATGGCCACCGCGCGCGCCCCCCGGTAGAAGTTCTCCCGGAAGGAGGCAAAACGCTCCTGTCCGGCCAGATCCCAAACAGTCAGCTTAAACGATAAGTCGCCGCTTTTAACATTCACCGTCTGGAAGTCAACCCCAATGGTCATAATCCGCGACTCTTGGAACATGCCCGTAGCGAAGCGCCGCAGCAGGGTTGTCTTGCCAACGCTGCCATCGCCGATGATGACGACTTTGTATCGCAGGATTTGCTCCGAAGTTACCTCGGTCATAACTCTCTCTGGACGCCTCTGGCAATTATCTCAACAATCGTAACTACTCAGCCTACCAGGTGACTGGCACTTCAATCGGATAAATGAGGCTTGATTTTGCTTCAGTACATATTTTATTGAAGCGAAAGTGCCAGTCACCTGAGCAGTCACCTTTACTTTTCCCCAGGGGACTGGCTCACTTTGAGAAACATATCATAATTGAATAGGAGTTGGTTTTCGGGAATGGGCGAGTTGGCCAGAGCAGCAGCATTGATCTTTTCAAAATGCTCATGCGCCTGGCGCAGGCTGAGGCTTTCGATATCCGCCGGATCGGTCGAATAGAGCACAATCAGGGTGGTTTTCTGGCCGGGGACATAAATCAGCACCTTGCCATCATCGGTAACCGCTTTACGGGCGCCCGTACCCATAATTTCGGCGATGGCCGAGCGGAAGCCGGAGAAAAAGCCAACTACCAGTTCGCTTTCCAGCGGAAACTGGCCGACCGTGTGCAGCGGCAGGCTGGTGAGGTTATCATAAACGGCATACGCCAGTACCTTGGCCGCAAAGCGCTGGCGAATGACCATGCTCTCGCCGGTACCAACCTTGAGCATGGCCGGGTCGCTGGCCTGTTGCATAAAGCCGCGCATGATGCGCCGTTGATTCTGGTAATGACGGTACAGGTTTTCAAATTGGGCGCGATTAATCAAGCCATCGGCCAGGTCCTGAACGGTTTGATCCAGCTTGTTTTCCAGGGCTTGCAGTTGAGCTTCGATATCTTGACCAGAATCAGATGGGGCAGTGGGCTGGACTATTGTGCCGGCCGCAGCTTTGGGATCAGCATCCGTCAGCCAGGCCATAAACCGATTCCATAAATTCACGTCAAATAACCCTCGGATTTTTTCCTCTTGGCCCAGACCCTAAAGGTTTCAAAGACCCTTTAAGGCCTTCAATTCTAACTTTTAATATTCTAGCATGGTTTTTAGCTTTGTACCAACGAGACAAATCTATCAGATTTCGCTCAATCATCTGATTCCCTGTATAATATGTGGAAGTAATAAGTAGCCAAGTGATAAAGTAACAGGTAGCAGGGTAACAGGTTGCAGTTTTGCTTTGTTGCTACCTGCTCCCTTGGAAACCTAGAAAGCAGACATCTTTTGGCCAGAGTATATGTTTCCCTTGACATTGAAACAACGGGCCTCGACCCGGAGCAGGATGCGATTCTGGAAATCGGCGCGATCCGCTTCAAAGGCAGCCAGGTTTACGATACCTTCCACACCATGCTTGACCCGGGCCGGCCTATCCCCTATAAGATCCAACAACTGACCGGTATTACCCCGGCCGATCTTGAAGGCGCGCCCAAAATCGGGACAGTATTGTCGGACCTGCGCCGTTTTGTGGGGGACAACCCAATCATCGGTCACAATATCAGTTTTGATTTGAGTTTTTTATACCGGCAAGGCTTGTTTGAGCAGAATGTCGGAATTGACACCTTTGAACTGGCCAGTATCCTGCTGCCCCATGCCGGTCGTTACGGGCTGGCTGCTTTGCTGAACTACCTGGCGGTCACTCTGCCGCCCGATGGGCAGGCTCACCGGGCGCTCGACGATGCCGAAGCAGCCCGGCGGCTCTTTGAAGCCCTGCTCGACCAGGCCCGCCGCCTGGATGGCCGAATCATCGAAGAGGTGGCCCACATCGCCAGCCGGACCGATTGGCCGCTGGCCCTCATTTTCCGCGACCTGGGCCGGGAGCGCCGCTACAGCGCCCCCGTCGGCACGCTGGGCCAGCACCTGGCCGCCAAGGGGCTGATGGATGACTTTTCGGTGGATGGCGGCTTTGCCCTGATGCACGCCGACCCGGACAGCCGGGCTTTTGACCCGCCGTTGAAGCCCGCGCCCAACCCGACGCCGTTGGACATCAAAACGCTCTCCGGCCTGCTGGAAAAAGATGGCCTGTTTGAGCGCAGCTTTACCGGTTTTGAGTACCGCCCGCAGCAGGTTGACATGCTGGCCAGCGTGGCCGGCGCGTTTAACGAGTCGCATCACCTGATGGTCGAGGCCGGCACCGGCACCGGCAAATCTATGGCTTACCTGATCCCGGCGATATACTGGGCGGTGCAGAACGGGCAGCGAGTGGTTATCTCGACCAATACGATCAATTTGCAGGACCAACTCATCAACAAGGATATTCCGGCGCTGCAAAAAATTTTACCGGTTGAATTTAAAGCGGTGGCGCTTAAGGGACGCAGCAATTATGTTTGCCCGCACCGGGTGCAGATGTTTCGAGAGAAGGAAAATCTCAACCCTAAAGAGCTGCGACTGCTGGCCAAGCTGTTAGTCTGGCTGCCCAGCACCACCACCGGCGATCGGGAAGAGCTGTTTATGCCCGATTATGCCGAGCAGGCTTTGTGGAACCAGATCGCTTCCGACAGCACGACCTGCACCGCTCGCACCTGTACTGCCGAAACCTGTTTTTACGCCCGCGCCCGCCGCGCTGCCGAATCGGCCCATGTGATTGTGGTCAACCACGCCCTGCTGCTGGCCGATATTGCCGTAGACAGCCGGGTTATTCCTGAATATAAATACCTGATTATTGATGAAGCTCACCACCTGGAAGACAATGTGACCAACCAGTTGAGTTTCCAGGTGGACCAAAAGTCGCTGGGGCAACTGCTGAGCGAGTTGAGCCAGCCCTTACGTAACAGTGGCCAGCGGGCCGGCTTTATCCATGAGACCGGCCGCCGCTGCCTGAGCGCCGTGCCTCACCACGTTCGGGGCGACATCAACGACATCGTCTACAAGAGCCACGAGGCGGTGGACAAGGCGGCCAAAGGGGTGCGCCAGCTTTTCACGGCGCTGAGCACCTTTGTGAACGAATTTCCCGGCGGCAGCCGCTACAATCAAAAGATCCGCCTCACCGACGACACCCGCGCCCAATCCGCCTGGTCAAACGTGGAACTGACCTGGGATCACACCGGGGCCAGCCTGGACGATGTTTCCAGGGCTTTGGGTATCCTCTATACCATGCTGACCGAGTTGGAAAGCTACGATGTGCCGAACTGGGAGGAACTGCTGTCCACGCTGGCCTTTTATCGCAGCCAATTGGACGAGGTGCGCAGCAATTTGCATATCATTCTGGCCCAACCCAGCCGGGAGCGAATTTTGTGGGTTGAGCAGAATATGCAAACCAGGGCCTTGTCGCTGCACAATGCCCCGCTGCATGTGGGCAGCCTGGTACACGAGCATCTGCTGAAACCAAAGGAGTCGGTGGTGCTGACCTCGGCCACGCTGCGCACCCACAACTCCTTTGAGTATCTCCAGGAGCGGCTGCATCTGTGGGACGCCGAGGAAGCGGCGGTTGGCTCGCCCTTTGATTATGAAAACAACACTCTGCTCTATCTACCTACCGATATTCCTGAACCGGATTCACCGGGCCACCAGAAAGCCGTGGAAGCGGCCCTGGTTGACCTGGTCAAACAAATTCGGGGCCGGACCCTGGTGCTTTTTACCGCCTACACCCAACTGCGCAACACCGCCAACAACATTAAAGGTGCCCTGGCCGAGGCCGGGATTATCGTCTATGAGCAGGGCGACGGTACCAATCGCCGCCAGATGCTGGAAAATTTCAAGAATGCGGAGCAGGCGGTTTTGCTGGGCACGCGTTCCTTCTGGGAGGGGGTGGATATTCCCGGCTCGGCCTTGAGCTGTGTAGTCATCACCCGCATTCCGTTTGCCGTGCCCAGCGATCCGATTGTGGCTGCCCGCGCCGAAACCTTTGACGACGCTTTTAGCCAATACTCTATTCCGCAAGCCATTTTGATGTTTCGCCAGGGCTTTGGGCGGCTCATCCGTTCCCACCAGGATCGAGGAGTCGTGGCTATTTTCGACCGCCGGGTCATGAGCAAAAGTTACGGCCAGGCCTTTCTTGAATCGCTGCCCAGCGTCACCGAGCAGCGCGGCCTGCTGGCTAACCTGCCCAAAATGGCCGAGGATTGGATTGATTACGGAGGGATTTAGGAATTTTAGATTTTCGATTTTGGATTTCAGATTTTGTTATTCGGGAACCTTTACCTTGACCGTCGAATTTTAGCGGTAATGCGTGATGCGTAATGCGTAAAGTCACAAATTCTAGCTTATGCATCACGCCTCACGTATCACGCATCAGATTTACCTATCACAGCTTGGAGGAAAGAATTATGATTGAAGTCAATGCCCTGCGCAAAGGGACCACCTTTACCCACGAAGGCGAGCTTTACAAAGTCTTGGAATTTACCCATAACAAAACGGGACGCGGCGGGGCCACCATTCGGACCAAAGTAGTCAATCTGCGCACCGGCTCCATTTACGAGAAAACCTTTAGCGGCGGCGAGCGGGTGGCGGATATCAGCCTGGATCACACCGAGGCCCAATATCTTTACAACGACGGCGAGCTGTATTACTTTATGGATACCGAAACTTACGAGCAGCCGGCCTTCAGCGCCGATGTTCTGGGCGACATTGTGCCTTATTTGACCGAGGGGATGAAGGTAAAAATTTCCAGCTACAACGGCGAGGCGCTGGATATCGAAATTCCCACCACCGTCGAACTGGAGGTGGTCGAAGCCGAACCGGGCTTTGCCGGCGACACCGCCCAGGGCGCGACCAAGCCAGTCACCGTTTCCACCGGCCTGGTGGTGAATACGCCTTTGTTTGTCAACGTCGGTGATGTCATTCGCATTGACACCCGTACCGGGCAGTATCTCACCCGCGTGTAGAGGGGGAAAGAAGATAGAGAATAGAAGATGGTGGGTAGTGAGGATTTCTTCGATCTACTATCCTCTATCTTCTATCTTCACCTCACTTCCCCTCGCCCCATCTCCTCTAATGCGTTTCTAACATAAGCCTGCTATACTACTTTATTATGAAAACGCCTGCCGGTAAAGAATGTAAATATTATTTTGGCGACTTTCACCGGGGTCGCAGCGTCCAGGCCTGCCGCCTGATTGAGCAGAATCCCGAGTCGCCGCCGTGGCAGCCCAGCCTGTGCCAGAGCTGTCCCGTGCCCGATATTCTGCGGGCCAACGGCTCTTCGGCCCTCAAGTTGGATGGTGTGGTCGTCAAGAAGTTTTTTGGCTTCAAACAGCAGGTCGAAGTGACCGGCTGGTGCAGCGAATGTTTCAGCGAAGTGCCCAACCCGTTGCTCGGCTGCCCTAATTGCAGCCGGGAGCGCCGCCCCTCCATTTTGGATCTAGAGGAAGGGCCGCAGTAGCTTAACCCTCAGGCTACTTTTTCCACTTTCAAGTGTAGGCCATCAATTGCCGTCACCTTGATCCGCTCTCCCGCCGGGATCGGCTGGCCGTTGGCGCTGGTCGCCTGCCAGCGCTCGCCCCAGATAAAGACACTGCCTTCAGGCTCCAAAGCCACTTTGACCGTTCCAATAGATCCCAGCAGGCCTTCCTGTCCCGTGACCGGCTTGGCCTGGCGAGCCTGCCAGGCTTTCCGTACGGCAAAGGCCAGGATCACCGCTATGGCCGCCGGAATACCGACGATTGAAGGCCAGGGCAGTTGGTAGGTAAATTCGTCGGTGTTAAAGAGGATGAGCGCCCCGACAATGAAGGCGACCACCCCGCCGGTTGTAAGCGCCCCGTGGCTGTGGACAAAAAACTCCGCTCCAAACAAGGCCAGGGCCAGCAGAATTAAACCCAGGCCGGCGTAGTTGACCGGCAACTGCCCCAGAGCATAGAGGCCGATCATGAGGCAGATGACGCCGACTATACCGCTCATGTAACCGCCGGGGTTGGCGATTTCATAAACAATGGCCAGCCCGCCGATGGAGATAAGAAACAGGGCAATGGTCGGGTTGGTCAGAATACTCAAAAGCTCTTCGACTGCCGTTATTTCCAAAAAGTTCAATTCAGCATCGGCAGTAGCCAGGGCCACTTCTTCACCGGCCACCTCCACCTTGAACCCATCCATTTGTTCGAGCAAATCGTCAAGGTCTCTGGCCACAAAATCAATCACTCCCAGGTCGAGGGCCTCATCGGCGCTGGCGGCCTTGGCCTCGGTAATGGCTTGCTCGGCCCATTCCAACGCCTTTTCGCCCCGCCGGTCGGCCAGACCCTTGATGTCGGCCACCAGAATATTCTGAATTTTAGCGCGCAGCGTCTCGTCAATGTCAGCGCCGCCGCCTTCAATCGGGCTGGCCGCGCCGATGCTGGTCCGGGGGGCCATCGCCGCGACATGGCCGGCCAGGGTAATGAACGTACCTGCCGACGCTGCATGTCCTCCCGGCGGCCAGACATAGACCACAATCGGCACGTCCGACGCGATCATCGCCTGAATAATGCTCTTGGTCAGGTCAACGCTGCCGCCGGGCGTGTCCAGCCGGAGCACGAGCGCCTCCGCATTGCGCGTATCGGCCTCGACGATGGAGCGCTCGATCAGGCCGAGCATAATCGGCGTGACCGGGCCGGTGAGATCCACCACCAATACCTCTTTGTCCGCCTCCTGGGCCAAGACCAGCGGCGCAGCCAGGTGCGCGACGACTAAGATGAAATAAACCAGGGTAACTAACCGCTTGAGTGACATCATTGTATCCTCTTTCAAGGGTATTATACCCTCTGTGAGAGGTATCATCAAGAGGTCTATAAAATGTTCTTAGCTAGCATTGCGATAAACGACTCCCACAACAAAATTAGGAGTTACTTTTTGGTCTTGTTGCTGCGCTTGATTTTGCCCGGCTTTTTGGCCGCTTCAACGAGTGCTTTCTTTAAAGCCTCAGGGGTAAGAGATGTAACTTCTTGGTCATTCACATAAAGCTTTTTGCCTCGTGCGCTAACTGAAATGTACTGATATTCGGTTGGGTCTTCCGGGTCAGGTTTGCGAGCGTTCGAAATAGGGCCTTGCCAAACTAAAGTGATTACTCGATCATAGTCATCTTTGCTATCAAATACGTCAATAATTCCCTTACCTCCCAACAAGGCGCTTTGCAAGCGACGCATCAGGTTGTGAGCATTGACACTCCGCATTACGGCTGCGGCTAATTCAACCCGATTTTTAGACAGAATGCTCAAATCAAGGGGATCATTCTTTTGTAAAGATTGCTGTTTGGCCTTATCCTCGTTGTGCATCTGATAAAGTTCGTCTAGCCAAGTGTCAGTCATCTGATAAATCTCCTTTGCCTTTTGATATCAGCTTCCCCCGCCCTTCCAAAACAAAAGCGCCGCCTTTGACCAGGCGGCGCGGATATACTTCTCTAAGTAACCATAATTGGGTTGGGTGGTCGTTCACCTGATCCGGGCAAGTCGTGTTGCGGCAACTTTCTTCATTTCTCCCTATTGTATCATGCGTTTGGCTTACCTGACAATCCCAAATCAAAAAGTGTTGGCTGGTAGGCTAACCTTACGTCCTATTGTTTGCTCTATCAATGACTTACGAATTAGGCCATTAGAACAAAAGCAAGCAATAGTTTTTGTTCTATCCCTTTTGTGCTACAATCCCCCCGTTTGTTATGGAAATCACCCACCCGAAGTCAGAAATTCAAGTAGACGTTGTCTCAGCCCCCAGCCTAGAAACCCGCAGCCTGCCCTTCCTGGTCGGACTGGGCCTGTTTGGGTTGGGGCTGACGGCAGCGCTCAACATTCTGGACCCCTTCATTTACACCGAAAAAGTCCGGCTGTTGGCTCCGCCGGCCCTCAAAAATTCTACGCTTAGTTTGATCACCATCACCAGCCTGGTTGTGGCCCTTTTTGCCCAGCCGCTCATCGGCCAGTGGAGCGACCGCAGCCAGACTCGCTGGGGTCGGCGCGTCCCCTTTCTGCTGGCCGGGGTGATCGGCCTCACCCTGGCCCTGACCCTGGTCGTTGGCGCGCATAACCTGTGGCTGCTGCTCCTGGCCGTTATCCTGGTTTCACTAAGCTCCAACACGGTTCAGGGTCCCTGGCAGGCCCTGGTGCCCGACCGGGTGCCGGTCTCGCAGCATGGCACGATGGCCGGCCTTAAAACAGTGCTGGAGGCGACCGGTGCAGTCATTGGAGTCGGGCTGGCCGGAGTAACCCTGGCGCAAGGTAATTTGTGGGCCGCGCCGCTGGCGGTAGTCGGCCTGCTCTGGCTTATCCTCTGGCTGACTCTGCAGACCCTCCGCCAGGGTCCGGCTGCGAGCGTCGCGCCGCCTTCACCCACCTTCGAAAATCCGTTCGCCCTGTTCAGGCTGAATCTCAGCCATTTACCCCCGGCCTTGCCCTGGTGGATGGCCAACCGCTTTCTTTTTTGGGCGGCGGCAATTTCCATGCGAACCTTTCTCTTGAACTACATGCAAGACGTGCTCAACCTGTCGCCCGCCGAAACCCAGGCCTTGAGCAGCCGGATTATTTTACTGCTCGGCGCGGGCGTTTTCCTCCTGGTTTTGCCCGCCGGGGCCTTGGCCGACCGGATTGGCCGCCGGCCGCTGCTGGTCGCCGCCGGACTGCTGGCCGCCGCCGGAGCGGTGCTTTTTATCTTCCTGCGCGATGTCAACCTGCTCTTCCTGGCGGGAGGACTCCTGGCCGTTGGCGCCGGGATTTTTACCAGCGCCAGTTGGGCCTTGGCCACCGACATTGTGCCCAAGGAAGAGGGAGCACTCTACCTGGGCCTGGCTAACGTGGCGACGGTGCTGGGCAGTATCCACGGGCGGCTGGGCGGCCCCGTGATTGATGGCTTGAATGGGCTGACCGGCACAACCACCGCGGGCTACATGGTTGTCTTTGGCCTGGCCGTGCTCTTTTTTGTGGGCAGCAGCGTGGCGGTGTTGAAGATAAAGGAAAAGTAGACCGCCGACGGCTGGCCGTCGATCGCCGTACCCCCACCCCAACCCTCCCCCTCTGAGGGGGAGGGCTAGGGAGGGGGTGTGGTCGGCGGTCAGGATGTGAGGAGAATATGGCTCCAAAAAATATCCCTTCTCTCGCCATTATTCAGCAGGCCGTGCGTGAGTTTAGAGATGCACGAGAGTGGCGGCAGTTTCACTCGCCCAAAAATTTGAGCATGTCCATTGCCATTGAGGCGGCGGAATTGATGGAGCATTTCCAGTGGCTGACCACCGCCGAAGCCGCCGCTCTCCCCCAGGCCGACCCGGCCGCCCGGCAGGCCATCGCCGAGGAATTGGCCGATATATTCATCTACTGCTTCAGCCTGGCCGATATAATGGAGGTGGATGTAGCCGAGATAGTCATTGATAAATTAGCCAAGAATGAACGAAAGTACCCGTTGCAGCGCGAGGCGTCCCAAGGGGAAGCTGCGAACTAAAGGGTAAAGCGTAGTGCGAAAACCGTCCTAAAGGATACCCTTGCGGTATAAATCGCAAACCCAAAATCGTAAATCCAAAATATGAGTGATCCAATCATCCGCGTGGACAACATCCATAAAAGTTATCTGATGGGCAAAGAGGCCGTACCCGCCCTGCGCGGTGTGACCATTGACGTGCCCCGGGGTGAAATGTTGTGCCTGATGGGGCCGAGCGGCTCCGGCAAAACTACTCTGCTCAATCTATTGGGCGGCCTGGATGAGCCGGGCCGGGGCCATATTGTGATTGACGGGGAGAATCTGGTAGCGATGAAAGAAGAGCAGGTGGCCCGCCTGCGCCTGCAGAAGCTGGGCTTTATCTTTCAAACTTTCAACCTGCTTAATAACTTTACCGCTTTTGAAAATGTCGAAGCGCCCATGGTGCTGGCCAGGCAGCTCAGGCGCAAAGAGCGCAAAACCCGGGCGGCCATGCTGCTGGAGCAGGTCGGACTGGCCGACCGCATGGACCACTACCCCAGTGAACTATCGGGCGGGCAGCAGCAGCGGGTGGCCATTGCCCGCGCCCTGGCCAATGATCCGCCAATTATCATTGGCGACGAGATGACCGGCGACCTGGACTCCGAAACCGGTTTTGAGGTCATGCGCCTGATCCGCCAGCTCAATCAGGAACAGAGGAAAACGGTCATTTACGTCACTCACGACCCGCGCATGGCCGAGTTCGCGGATCGGGTGATTACGATGCTGGATGGGGTGATTCACAGGGAGGAAGTAAAGAATAACAGGTAGCAGGTTGCAACCTATTTACTCATGCACCCAAACCCAAGTCCCCTGATTTTCTTCTGTGGCCAGGGTATAATTGTAGCGGCTGGTTACGGGTGTAGCCCAATTATATAACCAGAGGGCATCCTTGGGAGTTAAGTTCACGCAGCCGTGCGAGTGACGCTGGCCAAATTTGTCGTGCCAGTAAGCCCCGTGCAGAGCAACCGGGCCGTTGAAATACATGGTCCAGGGGACATCTTCCAGGTAGTAGTAATCGGGGTAGCCCTCTCGCCCGCTCATTTTGCCCTCCTGCACCTTGACCCAGACCCGGAAAAGCCCTGGTGGCGTTTGCCAATAAGGCAAGCCCGACGAAACCAGCGTGGCATAGACCATCCGGTCGCCCTCGTAAGCGGCCAGCGTTTGCTCGTACAGATTAATCTCGATCCACTGGTCGGTAGGGCCAATCTCCTGCGGTCGGGCTATCGGAAAGACTATCCCCAGGTTCCCCTGTTCCAGCCACTGGTCCGGCCCAATCCGGTACCAATACCGGTCGCCGACAAGCTGCTCTTCAAAAATTGTCACCCGGGTGTACCGCTTGAACAGGGGAGCGCCGCTGCCGGCAGGTACGCCGGGCGCAGTCGAAGCCCACATATCAAAAACCAGCCAGGCAAACGGTTGTCCGGGCGTGCCGGTCAAAGTGATGCCTTGAAAGGTGGAGGGAGTAAAGGGAGAGAGTTGGTCGGCCTGCACGTACTCATTCTCGTTGATGACGTACCAGGCCTGCTCATTGAGAGTAATGGGCTGGGAATTGGCCAGGCTGACCCAAACATAGCCGGCCCCTAACGAGCGCACCGGGGTAATGCCGGTTGTTTCGTAGACCTGTACATTGTGGGTGACAACACGGGCGTAAGCGTACGGCAGAACCGGCGGGTCGTTGGTGTTTGAACTGGAGGGAGCAGACAGCAGCGCCGATTGATCCGGCGATTCAGCCAGACCAACCCCACCGACCCAACTCAGCGCCAAAATCAATCCCAGTAATACGCCTAACAAAACTCTAGCCCACACCCGCAGCCGAAACCGTTCCATGCGTTCCTCCAGCTCGTTTCTATTCTATTTTTTGCCTGTGCTTACGTTAAAGGTTTCCTTTTTTTACCTGGGTACGTTATAAATCCTTCACAAAATCTTAAAGAAAAGCAGAACAGGTTAAAAACCTGTTCTGACCTATGGGAAAAGCGAGATCACTTCAAAATGTAGTACGTCCCTTTTTTATCGCCGATCTTCAACAACAAGCCCTTATCTACCAAATCTACCAAATCCAGCCGGAGCGTTTCCGAGTTGACCTCCGGGCAGAGCTGGCGGTAATCGCGGTTGGTGATGCGCCCGATTTCTTCGATCAAATTCATCGCTCGTAGCTGGCGCTCATTCATATTGCTCGGCCAATTCTTAATCGGGCTGCGCTCCAAAGTGTTGTGCAGCCGCACCGTAAACGAGTAAGGCTTGGCCTCAAAATTGGGAGCGGCGTGACCGTGCTGCAGCATCTCCTCAATCATCCGGTCAATCCCCAGCCCCAATTCTTCGATGTAGCCCCACTGGAACAGCCCGGCGACCAGCCTGGGATTGCGCGAGAAATGCTCCTCGACAATGTTATCAAGGGTGATATAGCCGGGCAGGCCGCCGGGGCTGATAACCTCCAGCCGGTCTTCGTACATGCGGATTTCAACGCGCCGCCCGCTCAGGCGGTAATCACGGTGGCAGATGGCATTAACCAGGGCTTCGCGCACGGCAAAGCGGGGGTACTCCGGCATTTCTTCCCGCTTTAGCCCGTTGACAACCGCTTCGACCCGCATCTCTTCGTTGACCACCTGCCAGGCTCGCTCGATAATCCGGGCAGCCGGCCCTTCAATTTCGACCCGCCGGCCATAGCCCGCCAGCCCGTCGCGCCCCCGCGCCTCTTTGCCCAGAAATTTCACAAAAATAAGCCCGCTTTGGGGCAAAAACGTCTGCGGGTGCTTGCCAAAGAGCAGCATCCCGGCGACTGTGGGCGTACCGTCCTCGATCATCGCCCCCATATCAACCAGGTGGTCCTGTAGCCCCCCGGCTGCGGGCCGGTAGCCGCGCTCAGCCCGGTGGCGCGTGTACTCATCCAAAAGGGTTTTGTCCAGGTCAACCAGGGTCGCCCCACTGACCGGCTCGCTCTCGAAATCACCGCTGGATTTGGTCGCGGCCAGGTGGCGAATCGCCTCGCCGCCCATGGGCCGGTTTTCCACCCCCGCCCGAATCAACACCCGGCCGTCGGCCAGGGCATGCAGTTCCGGGCTGCGGGCAATTTTGAGGGCAACGACGATGCCGCCCGGCAATTCATACTGTTCCCAATCGGTTACGACCGGCGGGCGGCACATGAGCAGCGCCCGCACCAGGTGGCCCTGGACTGCCTCATCCATCAGGTAGTCAACCACTTGCCCTTGCTCATTCAAGCCGATTAAAATCGTACCGCCATCGGCATTGGCAAAAGCGATCATTGTTTCGGCCAGCGAGTTGGCGTCGGGATGAGGCACAAAAGCTACCGTTTGACCGGGGCCGCGCTTTAACAAATTTTCAATCATAGTTCAAATTATTAATGGTCATTAGTTAATTGTCAATTATCAATTGATAATTGTTAATTATCGTGTTATATTTGGCTAATAATTCTTGAAAGGAGCAAGACAGTAGCCAGTCGTCAGTAATCAGTGGTGATAACCACCTTTGACTACTGACCTCTGATTACTGATTACTGCCATGACTCACCAGCAAGCCCAGGAACTGGTCAAAAAAATCATCCGGGCCAGGGATCGAGACGAGTTGCAGAAACTCATCAGCGATAATGTCAGCGCCTGCGATGGCGTCTTTTTTGCCGAGTTGGAAGCGGTGGTCGAGCAGTTTCGGGCCAGAAATGATGAAGCCAGCGCCCGCAAACTCAAAGAGGTGGGTGATTTTATGGCCCGGCTGCGGTTTATGATTTGAGACCGATGAAAATCGCCCTGGCCCACGACTGGCTCAACCAGATGGGCGGCGCGGAGAATGTGCTGGAGCGGCTGGTCGAACTGTATCCCGGTGCACCGGTTTTTACCACCATTTATGGGCCGGAGCTGATGCCGGAGGCCTACCGCGGCTGGGACATTCGCCCAACCTGGCTGAACCGTGCGCCGGCCATCCACCGCCACCACCAGCCCTACCTGCCGCTCTACCCGGCCGCCGTGGAAAGCATGGACTTCGGCGGCTATGATCTCATTTTATCCAATAAAAGCGGCTTTATTCACGGGTTGCGCCACACTCCCCACCAACTGCACATCTGTTACTGCCTGGCCCCAACCCGCTACGTGTGGGATTACGGAAACTATGCGGCCCGCGAGGGATTTGGTCATTGGGTGGGCTGGACGATTGGACTGGTGATCCGGCGCTTGCGACGGTGGGATTATGAGGCAGCGCAGCGACCGCAGGGTGGGAAGGCTGGAGGACTGGAAGACTGGAATAGTAAGGCTATTTTAAAGAATGCGACCAAAAGAGCGGGAGTTGATTACTTCATTGCTATTTCTACTGATATTCAAGCCCGCATCAAAAAATACTACGGGCGTGACTCGGTCATTATTTATCCGCCGGTGGATACGACTCAATTTCGACCGCTGCCAGCGAGCCAGTCCCCCGGCGATTTTTACCTCGTCGTCTCACGTTTGATTCCGTACAAACGCATTGACCTGGCCGTGCAGGCTCTAACGCGTCTAGGCATGCGGCTGATTATTGTCGGCGATGGGCGCGACATGGCCAGGCTGGAGGCGCTGGCCGGGCCAACGGTAGAATTCAAAGGGCGGCTGCCGGGAGAGGTCGTGGCTGACCTGATGGCCAACTGCCGGGCCTTTTTGTTCCCCGGCTTTGAGGATTTTGGCATTGCCCCGGTCGAGGCTCAGGCGGCGGGCCGGCCGGTCATTGCCTTTGGCCGGGGCGGGGCGCTGGATACGATCATCGAGGGACAAACCGGCCTCTTCTTCCGGGAGCAGTCGGTTGAGGCCCTGATGGATACTATCGAGCAGTTTGAGCGCCTGTCCTTTGACCCCGCCGCTGCCCGAGTCAACGCCGAACGCTTCAGTGTTGAGCGATTCAAGCAGGAGTTGGGGGATTTTGTGCAGCAAAAATGGCGTGAATTTAATGGCCGGGATTAGGAGATTAGGAGATTTTTATTTTTTCCTTTCATCCCCAAATCCCCTAATCCCGGCGCTGTATTTTGAAGATGCTGGCATTTGGCCTATACTTTGAAGCTCCATTTCCGCGAGTCGCCCGATGACAACGGCGCAGCGGTATGCTAGACTGAAAAGGCTGCCCGACCATGGAACTCAAACAGTACTGGCAGATTATCTGGAAGCGAGCCTGGATACCGGCCCTGTTGCTGGTGGTTGTCGCCATTGCAAGTCTGCTGACGGGCCAGATGCCGCCGCCCACCTACAGCACCACCATGCGTTTCAGCGTGGGGGTCAAGCCGCAAGAGCTGCCGGATCAGTTTACTTATGATAGTTATTACGCCTGGCTTTCTTCCGAGTACCTGGCCGATGATATGACGGCGATTGTTAGCAGCCAGGCTTTTGCGGCGGATGTCAACCGGCGTCTGGCCGAGATGGGCAGCCCGGTCCAGATTCCGCCGGGCAGCATTAGCGGGGTCACCATTGCCGAAAAGCAGCATCGAATTCTGCGGCTGAACATGAGCTGGGGCAGCGCCGCCGAACTGGCCGACATCGCTCAGGCCATCGTCAGGGTCATGGAGGAAGACAGCCCCAAATACCTGACCCAGTTGGGTACAGCCGGCGCACTCATCAATGTCATTGATGAACCGGCCCCGCCAGCCGTTAATCCGGCCTCGCTGACCCAGCGCCTTAATCTGCCGGTGCGCCTGCTGCTTGCACTTGCCGCCGGACTGGCCTTGACCTTTTTGCTGGATTACCTGGATGACAGTGTCCGGGGCCGGTCGGAATTGGAAGCGCTGGGCATTCCCGTGCTGGCCGAAGTACCGAGGAAGGGGAGATAGAGCATCAGGATGGTGGATGGTGGATAGTCGAACAAAAATTTCTAGGCCGCTATTTTCTATCTACTATCTTTGATTTCCTCCTCGCCTCTTCGCTTCTTGTATGGTACAATAGCCTCGTAGATGTAGAAAGGCAGTTCTTATGGAAATCAATGATTATCTGAGAATCTTGCGCAAACGGGGCTGGATTTTGCTCGTCGTCGCAGTTATTGCCGCTGCCAGCGCTTTTGCGGTTAGCAAAATGCAGACGCCCATTTACAGCGCCAGCGTCAAATTGAGCGTTGTCCCCGCCCGCGCCACAGATTGGGGTTCCAGCAACAGCTTGAAAGACCTGCTGCGCAACTATGCCGAGAATATCCGCACCCATACCATGGCTCAAGAGGTGATCAACCGCGCCCAGCTTGATATGCAGACCCCGACGCTCCTTAGTAAACTCTTTGTCAATCCCGACAGTTCCACCTTTACCCTGGAAATCGAAGCCCGCGACCGCGACCCCAAAGTTGCCATGGACATGGTGGATACAATGGCTAAGGTCTTCATCGAAGATCGCGACCGCTGGAATCAGCAGCAAGACAAACGCGATCGGATCGAAGTGAGGATGCTGGATAGTGTTTACAACCTCGGCTACGAGCAGTATTCGCCCCAAACTAGAATCAACACCCTGGCCGGTGGCCTGTTTGGGCTGTTAGTTGGGGCCATCGTCATTTTCTTTTTAGAGTGGCTGGAAATGGACACCATCCGTGTCGCTGCCGATGTTGAACGGGCCATTGGCGTGGCTGTTCTGGGCGCTATCCCCCCAATTTCCGGCGACTCCCCCCATCCTGCCGGAGAAAAACGCCGCCAGCTTGTCCCCGGACTGCGCGGGTCGAATTAAGTCATTTGAGTCAAACTATGCCAACCGACGCGATTATTACCTTAACTGATCCTCGTTCCGCCGCCGCCGAAGCCTACCGCACGCTGCGCACCAATTTGGAATTTGCCAGTGTAGATCACCCTCTGCGGACGCTCCTGGTCACTTCCGCCGCCCCCACCGACGGCAAAAGCGCCGCTGTCGCTAACCTGGCCGTGGCCATGGCCGACGGCGACCGGCGTGTGATCCTGGTTGATGCTGACCTACGTAAACCGGCGCAGCATACCCTGTTTAGCCTGTCTAACGACAAGGGTTTCACTAATCTCTTTCGGGATGACGACGCCCTCAAACAACCGCCGCTTCAGGTGGTCCCCAACACCAGCCTGCAGGTGCTCACCAGCGGTCCCTTGCCCCCGATTCCCGGTCAACTGCTGGCCTCGAACAAAGTGGCCGAAATCATGGCTCATCTTGCCGCTATGGCGGAGATCGTCATCTTCGACGCGCCGCCCATTGTGACCGTCAACGACGCCTCGCTGCTGGCGGCAAAAGTGGATGGGGTGCTGCTGGTGGTCAAAGCGGGGGGCACCAAACGGGATCACATCAAAGCGGCCAAAGACCGCCTGGAAAAAGTCAATGCCCGCCTGGTTGGCGCCGTGTTGACCCATGCGCAAGTTGATGCTACACTCCAATATGCCTGAAAATTGAGCCGTAAATTTTAATTCTGCTTAAATACCATCCGGGGGGACGCCCATCGTCCCCCAATTTTATGTAAGGAACCTACAGTCTCATGATTGATATTCACACCCACATTCTGCCTGGCGTGGACGATGGAGCGCGCGATTTGGCCGAAAGCCTGGCTATGGCTCGCCAGGCTGTGGCCGATGGTCTGACCCATCTCTTCGCTACACCCCACCATCGCGATTATACGCCTCTTTCTCGTTTGGATGTTACCCGACGAGTCGCCCAATTGCAGGTCGAACTGGATAAAGCCGGCATTCCCCTGACCCTCCTTCCCGGCCATGAAGTCCGCCTGTACGACGATATGTTTGACGATTGGGCTAACAAATTAGCCGGTCCGCTGGGAAACAGCCGGTATGTTTTAGCCGAGCCGCTTTTTCATCACTACGATAAACAGACCGATGCCATGCTTTTTGAGCTGTTTGATCGCGGCTACCTGCCGATTATGGCCCACCCGGAGCGCATCCGGCCCATTCAAGACAACCTGGCCCTCATCGAGTCATTCTTAGCTCGTGGCGGTCTCACTCAAATCACCGCAACCAGCCTGACCGGCAACGGCGACTGGCGGGGCAAGCAAACGGCTGAAACCATGCTGCGAAATGGAATGGTCCACATCATTGCTTCAGATGCTCACCATACCTATCACCGCACCCCCACTTTAGCCGCCGCCCGTGACGCTGCTGCGGTTATTGTTGGCCAGGAGCAGGCTGAGGCTATGGTCGGCGCCCGGCCTCTGGCGATTGTCAAAAATGAAGCGGTGGAAGTTGCGCCTGTATTTATTTGACAAGGTAGCAAAGTAGCAGAGTGACACAACCCTTTTTTGTTACCTTGCTACCCTGCTACCTGCTACTTGATAAGGAGGAATGTTCACAATGAAGGGACTTATCCTGAGCGGCGGCAAAGGGACACGCCTTTACCCTCTTACTTACACCAGCGCCAAGCAGCTTATCCCGGTCGCCAACAAGCCGGTCCTGTTTCGGGTTATCGAGGCTATCCGCGATGCCGGGATCAGCGATATTGGCATTGTCGTTGGCGATACGGCTGAAGAAATCAAGCGGGCCGTAGGGCCGGGTAAACAGTGGAACGTCAATATCACCTACATTCCCCAGGCAGCCCCGCTGGGTCTGGCACATGCGGTCAAAATTTCGCAAGAATTCCTGGGTGACGACCACTTTGTGATGTTTCTGGGTGATAACGTCATTCAGGGGGGCATCAGCCCGCTGATTGCCCAATTTGCCAGCAGCAGCTATAACTCGCAGATTGTCTTGACCCAGGTAGACCACCCGCAGCAGTATGGCGTGGCCCAACTGGACGAGAGCGGGCAGATTATCAAGCTGGTCGAAAAACCCAAAGAGCCGCCCAGCAACCTGGCCCTGGTCGGCATATATATGTTTGACCCTCATATCTTTGAGGCGGTCAATGCCATCAAGCCAAGCTGGCGCGGCGAATTGGAGATCACCGATGCCATTCAATGGCTGGTAGACCGCAGCTATAATGTTCACGCCTATGTTCACCGGGGCTGGTGGATTGATACCGGCAAGCCGACCGACATGCTGGAGGCAAACAGCCTGGTGCTGGAAGAACTGACCCCGACTATCGAGGGCTACGTTGACCGCGACAGTGAAGTGGACAGCCGGGTGACGGTGGAGCAGGGTGCGGAAATTATCAACAGCGTGGTCCGCGGCCCGGCCATCATCGGCAAGGAGACCCGTGTTGTCAATGCCTATGTGGGTCCCTTCACCAGCATTTACCACCACTGCCTGGTCGAAAACGCCGAAATCTCCCGTTCGATTGTGTTGGAACATAGCCAGATTCGCAACATCAACCGCCGCATCGAAGACAGCCTGATTGGCCGGCATGTCGTCGTCCACCGCTCGCCGATCCGCCCGCGCGCCTACAAATTTACCCTGGGCGACCATTCGCAGTTGGGGCTGCTGGGGGATGAGGGTAGTTAACCACGAAAGCACACAAGGCAACACGAAAGAGCTCGAAAAAAAGAACTTTGTGACAATTCGTAGCAGGAATAACCCAATTTATTACCCAACATAATCCAAAATATCCCAAATCTGATTTGGGATATAGAGGCCAGTTGATGATCTACCAACCCATCATCGGTATGGAAGTCCATGTCGAACTGAATACCAAGAGTAAAATGTTTTGCGCCTGCAACGCCGACTTTTTTGGCGTGCCGCCCAACACTCATGTCTGCCCGGTTTGTTTGGGCATGCCCGGCGCGCTGCCGGTCATTAACCAACGGGCCATTGAGTACACAATCATGATGGGTCTGGCCCTGAACTGCGAGATCCAGCCGCACAATGTCTTTGCCCGCAAAAACTATTTCTATCCCGACCTGCCCAAGGGCTACCAGATTTCGCAATATGAGCTGCCTCTCTGCCTGGGCGGCTATGTGGATATTGACACGGATGATGGCCAGACCAAACGCATCCGTATCCGGCGGGTTCACCTGGAAGAGGATACCGGCAAGCTGGTCCACGTCAATGGGGCCAGCCTGGTGGATTTGAACCGGGCCGGGGTGCCGCTGGTCGAGATTGTGACCGAAGCGGACATCCACTCGGCGGAGGAGGCGTATGCTTACGTAACCAAGCTGCGCCAGTTGGTCCGTTACCTCGGCGTGAGCAGCGGCGCTATGGAAAAGGGGGCCATGCGCTGCGAGGTCAACCTCTCGTTGAAAGAGGCAGGCAGTGAGAAATGGGGCACCAAGGTTGAGATAAAGAACCTTAATTCTTTCCGCTCGGTGCGCAACTCGATTGCCTACGAAATCGAGCGGCAAAAAAAGGTTCTTGCTTCCGGCGGCGTCATCGAGCAGGTGACGATGGGTTGGGATGAAAATCGCGGCATTACCGTCTTGCAGCGCACTAAAGAAGGCGATACCGGCTATCGTTACTTCCCGGAGCCGGATTTGCCGCCGCTCGATTTAGACCCGGCCTGGATTGAGCAGATTAAAACGAATCTGCCTGAATTACCCGCTGCCAAGCTGGCTCGCTACCTGGCCGATTACGGCTTGAGCAAAAAAGAGGCGGCTATCTTGAGCGAAGACCGGGCGACAGCCGAATATTACGAAAGCATAGTCGCCGCAGCCGGCGACAGGCCAGATGTCACGCCCAAGCTGATCAGCAATTGGGTATCGGGCGAACTCTTCCGGCTGCTGGGCGAGCGCGGCGTCGAGCTGAGCCAGGTCAAGGTCAAGCCCGAACACCTGGTGGCGCTGATTGAACTGGTCAACAGCAATACGATTAACCAACCGGCGGCCAAGCAAACCTTAGGAGTGATGTTCGACACGGGCCGCCCGCCGCTCGAAATTGTAGAGGAGTTGGGGCTGCGGCAGATCAGCGATGCCGGTCAATTGGTCGCCGTCGTCCAGCAGGTTATCGCTGATAATCCCGAACCGGCCGCTCAGTTCAAGGCCGGCAAAGAGGCGACGCTCAAATTTCTGGTCGGCCAGGTAATGAAAGTTACCCGGGGTAAAGCTAATCCACAACTGGCTGAACAGGTTCTGCGCGAGCAGCTAATCAGGTGACTGGCTTACGGAGTGCCAGCCCTCTCTGGCTGTAGTTACAACACTGCCAAAATGACAGGCGTACCCGGGTAAAATGACTTTTGTCACTACCCAGGTAGCCGCAATCCGATTATAATAATATCAAGGTAATCGAATACTTTTTGGACGCGCGACGCGGCGTGTTTCAAGCAGAGGTAGAAACAATATCATTCCCATCGTTAAGCAGAAGCGAACCACACCCCGGTGAGTTCGCTTTTTTTGTGTTCCCAATTCCAATGTTTGCAATGAGAGGTTTGCACTATGTCTGAAAACAATCCATTTGAAATCGCCCAACGTCAACTTGACGAAGCGGCTGCCATTTTAGGCTTGGACCCGGCCACTCACGCTCTATTACGCGAACCCCTGCGAGAGCTGACGGTAAGCATCCCGGTGCGTATGGACGATGGCAGTGTTCGCGTATTCAAAGGCTATCGGGTGCAGTACAATGATGCCCGTGGCGCCTGCAAAGGCGGGCTACGCTGGCACCCCGACGAAACCCTGGATACGGTGCGCGCTTTGGCTGCCTGGATGACCTGGAAAACGGCCGTGGTGGACATTCCTCTGGGAGGCGGTAAAGGCGGCGTGGTCTGCAACCCCAAGGAGCTTTCGCCGACAGAACAAGAGCGGCTGGCCCGGGGCTATATCCGGGCTGTGTGGAAAATTATAGGTGAAGATACCGATATTCCCGCGCCCGATGTTTATACTAATCCACAAATTATGGCCTGGATGATGGACGAGTACAGCATCATTCGGGGCTATTCGGCGCCGGGGGTGATTACCGGCAAACCCCTGGCCTTAGGCGGCTCGGCCGGGCGCGAGGATGCCACGGCTCGCGGCGGTATCTACACGGTTCGGGAAGCGGCCAAAGTGCTGAATATCGAGCTGCGGGGAAAAACGGCGGCGATTCAGGGCTACGGCAACGCCGGTCAATTTGCCCATCAATTAGCCGAGGAAATCTTGGGCATGCAGGTGGTCGCCGTGTCTGACTCAAAAGGCGGCGTTTTTCAGGAAGATGGCCTGGGATTTCAAGCCACGATGCGCCATAAAAAGGGAACCGGTTCAGTGGTGGGCATGTCCAATACCACCTCGTTCAGCAACCGAGAGTTAATGGAGATGGATGTAGCCGTGCTCTTTCCTGCAGCACTGGAAAATGTTATTACCGCAGAAAACGCCGGGCAGATCAGGGCTAAAATTGTGGCTGAATTAGCTAATGGTCCTACCACGCCTGAAGCTGATAAGATTTTGCACGAGCGTGGCGTGTACGTGATTCCTGACTTTTTATGCAATGCTGGCGGGGTAACGGTCAGTTACTTTGAGCTGGTCCAAAATGCTTACGATTATTACTGGCCCCTGGCAACCGTCCATGAGCGGCTGGACAACAAAATGACGGCTGCCTTCCATGCCGTCCACGACATGGCCCAGGCCAAAAAAGTGCACAATCGCTTAGCGGCTTATTTGGTTGCAGTGGAACGAGTTGCCGAAGCAGCCAAACTCCGGGGTTGGGTTTAATCCAGAGGTGACGCGCTCCCCATCCTGCGACTCTTCCAGTAGCTGTTGGTGGAAGCGCGTCCCTTTTTTATTCCTCGGCTTGGTTAGCAGTCTGAAATTTAGCGTCGAGGGGAACTTGTTCAGGCGCCTGTCGGTGCAACGCAGTATTTTCAGAATAGGGCAAGGGAGTGGCTGAAACATACTGCAAACCCAAATTGACTAACACCCCAATAATGAGGGCTTTAATAAAAAGACGAAGCGTTTTTCCTAACATTGAATTTTCTCGCGACGAAAAAATTTACGACACTGGAAAAGGAGTGAATTTCCTTCGAATTTTACCCCCACTCAACCGAGTAATTCAATATGCAATAAGTCCTGCTCCTATTTTCCTATCTGCCGGTCTATTTTACTACGAAATTCGGCTCCAATCCAATTATCAATGCCAATAAAATGCTTCCGTTTCCACCCATCATGCGACTGGGCCTAATTACTCATTTTTAGTCTTGCAGCCTCCATTTAAGAATGATATACTACTGTTAAATTTACCCCAATAATTCGAGTTTATTGTAATCAGTCAGGATTGGGATGGACGTAAAAATCCGCTCCATCAATACGTTAACCGATTTGCGCAAATGCCATGAAATTCAACGGGCCACTTGGGGCTTTACGGATTTGATGGTTTTCCCCTACACCCAGCTTATCTCCGTAGCCCATAATGGTGGGGTGCTGCTAGGTGCTTATGTTGGCGGGGAATTGGTCGGCTTTGTGTACGGGTACCTGGGGATGTCAGGCTCCAAGCTGTACCATTTTTCCCAGCGAATGGGTGTTTTGCCCCAGTACCAGGGCATGGGCATTGGCATGAAGCTTAAGTTGGCTCAGCGCGACCAGATGCTCCGCCAGGGAATTGACTTAATCGTCTGGACGTACGATCCACTGCTGGGCAAGAATGCTACCCTCAATATTGAAAAACTGGGCGGAATTGTCCGCCATTATGCCCGCGACATCTACGGGGCGGTGAACAATCCCCTGCAAGTAGGTCTCTCAACCGATCGCTTTTTGCTGGAATGGGAATTAATGAGTGACCGGGTGCGTGAGCGCATTCGCAGCACCAAGCCGCGCCCGCGGGCTGAAGATTGGCTCAAAGAAGAGAAGTACCGCTTTGTCAACTTTGCCTCCTGGGAAGGTAATTTGCCCCGGCCTATGGCTCAAGATTTAGAAATGGATGACGATGTACTGCTGGTCCAAATTCCACCTGATTTGAACTCTATTAAAAAGGTGGACTTGGGTATTGCCCGCGGCTGGCGCGAGTCAACCCGCGATATTTTTGAAACCTACTTCAAAAATGGCTTTGTTGTGACCGGTTTTGCCCGCAGTTCCGAACCGCAAATGCCCAATCTTTACAAGCTGGAGCGTGTTACCTTACCCACCACCTCCGATTTTTCTTCGTGGGAAACCGGCGTACGCGACGAATAATTTACCCGGTCGAGGAGTCGACCTAAACCTCGCCCTTAACCTCGTTCCCACGCTTCGCGTCACGCTTTGCGTGGGAACGAGGTAGTGAGTCGACTCAGCGTTTCCTCTGTCCCATCTTTCCACTAGAAATTCCTTCAGAAATTCTCTAATAGCCCAAGGTGTGTTATTATTAGAGTTTAGCCGAAGGACTTTTCACAATGGAAGACAATTTAAACGCCCTGTTTTTGTTAAGCCCGCCAGAGGGCTTAACCATCAGGCTTGTAACCCACGCTGACCTGCCCCACGTGGCGCACGTCGCCCGAATCACCTGGGATGCCACCTACAATCAAACCATTGCCCCCGAAAACCGCCGCGAATTTTTGGAGCGATCCTACCGCCCCGAAAATCTGGCCGACGCCGTAGATGCGCCAGGCCATTGGTTTTACGTGGCAGAGCTGAACCAGGAAGTGGTTGGCTTTGGCCATTTTTTGCAGCGCTATCATCCCACGCAGCGCCGGGCCGAATTAGTCCGGCTTTATGTGCTGCCAGAGTACCAGCACGAGGGGATTGGTACGGCTATTCTCAAAACTGGCTTCGCGGCGCTGGCTCAAGCCCACATGCAGCAGTGTTTTGTTTCCGTCCAGGCCAGCAATACCCCGGCCCGCAAATTTTATGAAGGGCATGGATTTGTTTTTCACCAGAGTCACGGCCAGTTTTTGGGTACGCAAATTGTTATCATGGCTGAGTATACCCGGCCTATTTCGGCTAAAGACGTTGAAGCATGAGTAAAATTTTGGATTATCTCTCCAAGCAACAGGCGGCCATGGTGGAGCGGTTAGCCCAGTGGGTCAACCAGGACTCGCCGACTTATGACAAAGTCGCCGTAGATATTATGGGACAAATGATTGCCCAGGCTTTTGTGGAAGCGGGTGGAACATTGGCGGCAATTCACCGGCAGCCTGAAATGGGGGACCATTACACCATCACGTACGGTGCAGGCGAGCGGCAAATTCTGGTCCTCTGCCACTTCGATACCGTCTGGCCCCTGGGTGAGGCCAAAAAGCGCCCCTTCTCCATTGAAAATGGAGATGGCAAAGGCCCGGGTGTCTACGATATGAAAGGTGGTACGGTGAATGGTCTTTTTGCCTTACAGGCCATTCACAAGCTGGGCTTGCCGCCGCAGCATAAACTGGTCTATCTGCTCACCAGCGACGAAGAGATTGGCAGCCCGACCTCACGCGAACTGATCGAGGCAGAGGCTCGCCGCAGCAGTTACTGCCTGGTCCTGGAAGGCTCCCGCAACGGGCCGCTGACCACCTGGCGTAAAGGGGTGGGCCGTTTTGAGCTGGAAATTACCGGAGTGGCAGCGCATGCCGGCGTTGATCCGGAAAAGGGCGCCAGCGCCATTGAGGAGTTGGCGCGCCAGATTCAACTCTTGCACGCGCTGACTGACTTGACACGCGGCATCACCGTTAATGTCGGGGTGATTTCCGGCGGCGAACGGTCTAACGTTATCGCCCCCCATACCCGCGCCGAAATTGATTTACGGGTGATGACTCGGGCTGACGGCGAAGTGCTGACCCAAAGGATTCTGAATTTATCGCCGCAGCTACCCGGCTGCCAGGTGCGAATAGCCGGGGGAATCAATCGCTGGCCGTTTGAGGAGACGCCGGCCGGTCTGGATCTCTTCGAAAAGGCGCACACTGTTGCTCAAGACTTGGGCTTTGAGGTGGACAAAATTGGCTCAGGCGGCGGCAGCGATGGCAACTTCACTTCTGCCCTGGGCGTGCCAACCCTTGATGGGTTGGGTGCGTTAGGCTACGGCGCTCATGCCCTGTCTGAGCATGTTGTTTTGGATGCTTTACCGCTGCGGGCGGCGCTTGTAGCGGAGTTGTTGGTACAGTTGGAATAACGCATGTGCCGGCTTTACTCGTCTGTTTCTAGCATCTGCACCTGGGCCTGTTCATAATTGTGCCGCCACGAGACAAGCGCCTCATCTAACTCAGCCTTAAGCGCCTCCCATCGTTTTTCATCCGCCTGAACTACTTGGGCCAACTTTCTCTCGATCTCTTCCAGGTTCCGCGACAGCGCCTGGAGCTGCCGATCATCAGAGCGTCCTTTAACTCCAGCCTGGCTAATTTTATCTTTTAATTTCCCGATTTCGGCGAGCCAATCTCTTAGTTGTGCTTCGACGTTGGCTTGGTAGAGTTCTTTCTCGGTCATAGTAAGGCTCCTTCGCTTGATTGTTCAACGCCTTTCAAGCTTAACACTGCTAACGCCTGATCGGCTATACCCACCCGGATGATTTCTGGAAATAAAAAAGAGCTACAGCGCGTAGCTCTTTTGGTACGTCAATTTATGAAAAAAGGTTGAAAGTTACTTCTTCTGCGCCTCGACGTGGCGGGTTAGAGCGTGAGTGAGTTCCTGTAACGGTGGGTAGGTGTTGATGTACTGCTCTACGTAGAATTGATACGCCTGGTGTACTTCGGGATTTGGCTCAATCCGGCTGAGCACCTGAACCATTTTGTCGGCAGCAGTTTGCACGTCAGGGTAGAGACCGGCAGCCACCGCGCCTAAAATAGCCGAACCCAGGGCCGGGCCATCGGGCACACGGGTGAGGGTGATCGGTACATTGCTGACGTCGGCATGAATTTGCATCCACAGCGGGCTTTTGGTTGGCCCGCCGGCAGCGACCATCTCCTCCACGACATAGCCATTCTGGCGGAAGGTCCGTAAAATATGCTCTGTGCCGTAGGCAATGCCTTCGATGATGGCCCGGAATATGTGACCCGTAGTGTGCTTGAGCGACAGCCCGCGCATGATCCCCCGCGCTTCGGGATCAACATAGGGGGTGCGATTTCCCTGCCAGTAATCCAGCACGACCAGCCCCTCTGAGCCGGGCGGTATCGGCGCGGCTAGCTCGTTGAGGACGGCGTACACGTCCACCTCCCGCGCTGCCGCCTGAGCCGTTTCCCTGCCACAGAAGTTTTCTTTGAACCACTTGACCACCGAGCCGGTCGAGACCTGGCCGCCTTCAACCGTATACTGGCCGGGCAGCACGGCGTCGGTGTACGCGCCGAAGATGCCCCGCGCGTGCAAAGGCTGGGCACTCTGGCCCAGGGTCAAGTGGGACGAGCCGGTGATGAAGGCCATCTGGCCGGGCCTGAGCACATTCAGGCCGACCATGGCCACAAAAGCGTCCGCTCCGCCTTCGGCCACCGGGATGCCCGCCGGCAGGCCGAGTTCGGCGGCCACGTCCGGCCGCAGTCTCCCGGCGACAACCCCCATGTCCAGCACGCTGGGTGGGAATTTTGGGATCAAATCGCCCAGGCCGATTTGCTCGTAAAAGCTCTCCGGCCAGCCGTCCTCGGCCCGGTCGTAGTACCAGCGGATGCTGGTGTTGTTGATACTGGCCACCCATTCGCCGGTCAGCCGATAGGTCAGCCAGTCAGTAAACTCGCCCACGTGAGCCGTCTGGCGGTACAGCTCCGGCTCATTTTCCTTGAACCAGAGGGTTTTGCAGGGCAGCCACTCGGCGGAAACGTTTCCGAAGCCGTTGTATTTGAGGGCCGGGTGGCCGCTGGCGGCGATGCGGCGGGCCTGGTCGGCGGCGCGGACGTCCATCCAGATGATGGCCGGGCGCAGCGGCTGAAAATTTTGGTCCATCGGCACAACGGTGCAACTGGTGCAGTCGGCCCCCAGACCGATGATTTCTTCTTTGGCCACACCGCTTTTTTCCAGCACCGCCCGCGTTGCCCGGACCAGCGCCGCCCACCACTCGTCCGGTTTCTGCTCGGCCCAGCCGGGGTGGGGATGGTAGAGCGGGTACTCCTGCGAGGCAAAGGCGACCGGCTGTCCGGCCTTGTCGAAGATGCCGACGCGCACGCTTTCGGTGCCAAAGTCAATACCGATTACGTAAGGTCCACCCATACCAGTTTCCTTATCATTTTTGCAGAATGAACGACTGAAGTCAATTTGAATTTAATCCAAATGCTCTACTACCCAATTTGAACTTAAAGAACTGTTCATATTGTATGACTTCCTTGTCAGTTAATCCTCTGTCTAATATCTGCAAAATAGAAAAACGAAAATTACGCTCATAACCGGGATAAGTTTCCAGTAATTGTCGTAGTTTTTGGTTTCCACCGTGCCCAGTCTTTGCATACTCCGCCCAGCGACCCCAAATTCCTTGATGACCATAAGCCGAGCCGACATACTGCCGTCCATCAATCTCCCACTCCTTCTGACCATCCACTACAATCAGATAAATACCAGCAACTGAAGACAAACTATGAAACCATTCTCTATTACCAGAAGGAGCATTTATGATGGCCTGTAACTCATCAAACTCAAGCACAAAATTCAAAAAGCCTGGAAATTCTTTGACGTAACCTTGGGGAAGAATTTCTACAACTTCCTTTTCGCTTAACCATTGATGCCAAGACCTGGTAGAACCACCCCAATCAATGATCACTCTATCTATCAGATCATCAAATCCTGGACATTTCTCTAACTCATAGTAATAGTTGTTAGCAGCAAATCCGGGATAAGGAAAATCCTTTGCCATTCCTACCACGGCTGATGCTTTTCGTTCTACTACTTTATAAACACCAACAAACTTTGCTTTACTTCTTTCAAGCCCTAGAAAGGAAACAATATACTCACATTCAAAAATTGGATTCCACTGAAAACTTTGGTAGACATCAAAATACCCATCTTTATACAGTTTATGTACATTATACTTATTGTCTTGATGGCGAACCAATTTGATTTTAGCTTTTGTATCAAGGCCACGAAGTTGCAGAAGCTCTTTGATATTCATCAGCCCCCTCAATAATCAAGACCTGACAGGTTTTCCAAAACCTGTCAGGTCTAACCACTACTGTTTCTTCACCTGCACTCCGGCCAAATCTTCCAATTGCTGAATAAAAGCCGAAGCGTTCAACTCGCCCCAGCCCTTGTTGACCGCCGCTTTGATGACCTCGCGGGTAGCGGCTGAGGCCGGGATCGGCACGTTCAAATCCTGGGCGAAGCGGGAAATCAGGTGGGCGTCTTTGAGCATCAATTCCAGGGCGAAGTGGGTGCTAAAGTCGCGGTTGATCAGAGCCTGGCCCACGCCGTCGAAGATGGGCGATTTGAAATCGGTCACATGCAGCACGCCCAGCACATCCTCCGGGTTGAGGCCGGCTTTGGTCGCCAGGATCATAGCCTCGCCCAGCGCCTCCAACTGGGCAGCAACCACCAGGTTGCCGACCAGTTTCATCGAAGTGCCCATGGCCGTGCCGCCCATGTAATGGGTCGTTTCGCTCAGCACTTCCAGGATCGGTTTGAGCTGCTCAAACAGCTCTTTCTTTCCGCCGACGACAATCCACAGGCCGCCGTTGGTCGCCTCGTTCTTGCTGCCAAACACCGGCGCATCGAGAAAATCCACGCCTTTTTCCGCGTAGGCGGCGGCCTCTTTACGGGTGGTGTCGGGGTGACAGGTGGTCATATCCACCACAATCTGGCCCTGGCGCACGTTCGCAAGCAAATTGCCGCTGCCAAAGACCAGGTCCTCCACAGACTTATCGTCGCTGAGGCAGTACATAATGACCTCGGCTCCGGCGGCGGCTTGAGCGGGTGAATCGGCCTGTTTGGCGCCCTGCGCCACCAGCGGTGCGCAGCGTTCTGGCGTCCGGTTCCAGACCGTCACCTCGTAGCCGGCCTTGAGCAGGTTGCCAGCCATGCCCCGGCCCATAATCCCTAAACCAAGATATGCGATTTTTTTCATCAGTGGACACCTTCTTGAGTAGAATAAATTTTTATGAGGATAACTCGTTCGACTGCTTTGAACTTGGTTGTCGGCTCCGCCGTTTTTCCGAGTAGTAATTGAGGACCATTGCTACCAAAAGCAATCCACCCCAGGCAAACTGGCGGAAGAAAATAGCAGCGCTGGAAGGGAACCATTCCAGCATCAACATGTTCAAGCCGGTGGAAAGAATCTGAATACTGAGCACAGCCAGTACCAGTCCCGAAACCGTGCCAAAACCGCCGGTATACCTCACGCCTCCCAGGATGGCAATCAGAACCGTTAGCAAAATGAAGGATGCCCCAAAGTCCGGTTTGGCTGAATTGGTGCGGGCCAGAAAGATAATACCGGCCATGCCGGCAATCAAACCGGCCAGCCAATAGGTCCGCAGCAGGACGCTGTTGCTGTTGATGCCGGAAAAAAGCGCCGCCGTAGGATTTGTCCCCAACATAAAGACATTGAAACCAAAGACAGTTCGATTCAGCAGGATGGCAAAAGCAATGACGACGAAAATAAACACGATGATGGGAATCGGCAGCCCCAGGATCGAGTCATTGCCGATGAACGCCAACTGAGTGGTGGTGATGGCCGGGCCTCCCGTGATGACAAAAGAAAGCCCGGTGTAAATAGCACCTGTACCCAGGGTGGCCAAAATCGGGGTGATACCGATGCGCGACACCAGAAATCCATTAATTAAACCGCAGATTGATCCGACCAGCAGCGCTCCTAGCATTGATACGAGGATAGCGACCACGAGCGGCACGCCGGGCGCAGCGCCTTCATTGCCGGTCAGCCCAGTTAGAATCATCGCGGCTACGATCGCCGAGAGATTGGCCGTCCCCACAATGGAAAGATCAATGCCTCCCGTCAACATGGTGATCAAAATAGCAAACGCCAGGATGCCAAACTCTGGCAACTGCACTGCCATTGACTGCATATTGCGCACCGTGAAGAATTTGCCCGGCAGCAGCAAACTAAAGGCGACGAAGATAACCAGGGCGATGACAAACAATCGGAGCGTGTAAAAATCAAAAGGCAGGCTTAGGGAGGTTGGTTTGCGTGAAACTGTTTGGTCCATATTGAACGGTTTATCCTGATTGCATCACATTCTAAATAGGTTAGTGGGCTTGATACCAGCGCAACTATAGTTTTCCGGAAAAATATTTTGGATCTGGGAGGGGGCAGGCTCGCCCCTACTACGTCTCAACCAAACCAGCCATGGTCTTTCCAGCCCGACGTTCCTGGATCGCAGGCACACCGGTCCCAATCAGGATGATGATACCGATGACCACCCGCTGCCAGACTGTAGGCACCCCGATGAGAATCAAACTGTTGTTGGCAATCACGACCAGGATGACTCCCAAGAGCGTCCCAATGACCGTACCCCGGCCGCCGGTCAAATAGGCGCCGCCCAGAACCACCGCGGCGATAACGTTCAGTTCCATCCCGACAATATCCTGCGGATTGGCCTGACGCGCCAGCGCGCCGAACGTCATCCCGGCGATGCCGGATACCAGGCCGACAAAGCTGTAGATAAAATATTGAATGCGGGTCACGTTGAAGCCGGCACGTTCGGCGGCTTCGGGCGCACCCCCCAAAGCATAGATACCCCGCCCCAGCATGGTATATCTGAGCAACAACCACACGATAACCACCATAGCTATCAGGAGAAATACAGCCGGGTGCAGGTTAGCGGTCCCTCGTTCTTGAGGAAGCTGGACCACTGCCGCACGGGCGAACTCGGTCAAAGCCGGGGGAACGTCACGGATAATCTGGTTGCCAATGGCAAAAAGCAAAAAACCGTGGAACATGCTTAACGTTCCCAGGGTGACGATGAGTGTCGGCAGCTTGAACTGGGCGATGAAAAAGGCGTTAATCAACCCCAGTCCAAGCCCAATGATCGCCGCAATGATAAAGGCCACCCAAATTGAGGCATCCGGGGCAAAACTGAGCATCAGCTTGACGGTGGAATAGAGGGCAAAAACGCCAATGGCGGTAAAGGAAACATCAATCCCGCCGGAAATGATGACGATCAGCACGCCCATGGCAAAGATACCGGTGACAATGCTGCTGCGCAGCAGGGTAAAGACATTACCAACGGTAAAAAAGGTTGGGTTATTCAAACCGATGACCAGACAAAGAACCACCAATGTCACAGCCACCAAAGTTTCATTACGACGCAGAAGACGTTTCACCTTGTTAGTCCTCGATGAGTTTGGCAGAGAGTTCATTCGCATTGGTATCTTTTGATCTAATTTCCTCGACGATGCGTCCATGGCGCATGAGCAAAATTCGATTGCACGTTTGCAGTAGCTCGGGGATGTCATCAGAGATAACCAACAAACCCATACCTTCGCCCGCTAAATCCTTCATTAAGCTGTGGAGTTCACCTTTGGAGCCTACATCCACGCCGACCGTAGGACCATTTAAAATCATGACCTTTGGCTTACTGGCCAGCCACTTGGCCAGGACTACCCGTTGCTGGTTGCCGCCGGATAACGTTTTGACAGGCAAGGCTGGGTCCGAGGTCTTAATCCGCAGACCCTCAACCCACTGGTTTACCTGACCATTAATTTTGCCGGGATCGGTCAGCCCCAGGGCGCCTCGTAGATTGCCGATGGTGCGCACCACCACATTCCGCGCCACCGATTGTTCCAAAAACAAGCCTTCGGTCAGCCGATCTTCGGGTAAATAGCCAATTCCATGCGCAACTGCATCTCGATTGGAGCGAATGGTGACAGGCTTTTGATCTATATAGATACGACCGGACTCAATCGGCAGCATCCCGTAAAGCGCCAGCGCCAGTTCCGTGCGTCCAGAACCCAGGAGACCCGTTACCCCGACAATCTCCCCGGCTCGTAATTCCAAATTAATCTCCTTCAGCGCCCTGCCAGCGTTTAAATTTTCGACCTTGAACAAGGCCGGCTGGCTCAAGTCAGGTTCAAAATCATAGACTTTTTCGGTGATGGTATGCCCGGTCATTTCATAAATCAGCCGGGCGCTGTCATATTCACTGCGCTCCCCGACACTGACGATTTGGCCGTTGCGGATGACGATAATGCTCTCGGAAATCTCCAAAACCTCGTTCAGTTTGTGACTCACGAAGAGAAAGGCAATATCTTGCCGCTCCTGCAGCTTCCGGATCACCGAAAACAGCACCCGGATTTCCCGTTCGGTCAGCGCGCTGGTCGGCTCATCCATAATAATGAGCCGTGCTCTCTGGCGTAAGGCTTTAGCAATAGCGATGAGCTGCTTATTAGCAACCGATACCTCGCCAACCGTCACCCCCAGGGGGACATTCACCTCGATTTGGGCCAGAGCATTCGCCGCAATGTCGTGGACATGCCGCCAGTTCACCAGACGGCGTCCGTCGGCCAGTTCTCTATTCAGAGCAATGTTCTCCGCCACGGTGAGATTAGGAAACAGAGAAAAATCCTGATAAATAACCTGGATGCCCTCACGAATGACGTCAATGGGGTGAAGATGCTCAAACTCCTTCCCATTGATCACAACGGAGCCGCTATCCCGTTCATACACCCCGGCAATAATTTTGATCAGGGTTGATTTACCACTCCCATTTTCGCCAACCAGGCAATGAATCCGGCCCTGTTCGATGGTCAGGTCAACATTCCGCAGGGCATGGACACCGGCAAAAGATTTAGAAATTCCCGTAAGACGTAAGAATTCGTTCGCCATAGAGATAATACTTTTCTGATTATGTATAATTAACCCGGCATGGCTTTAAGACATGTGTTGCGTGTTGCGTAAGTCCCTAAACGGAACACGCAACACGCAACATGCAATGCTGGAGAAGGGGGGTGTGGTTAGAACGGATAATCCTTGGCGTTGGTCTCATCAACATAAACGGCGGCATCGCCGTAGAGGACGTTGCCCTCCCCGATCAGCTTTTTATAGCCGTCAATACCCAGGTCTGCGCCTACGCCAACTTCTTCACCCCGAATCTTCATCAGGGCCATCTGGTTGCAAGCAGCGCCGGCCACCGCCGGATCCCAGAAACCAATGGCATCAATCGCGCCGCTAAAGAGCAAATCCCCGGCAATCGAAGGCAGGCTGGTGCCCACTACCGCTACCTCATCCTGCAGACCGGCTTCCTCAACGGCACGGCCAATTCCGGCCACGTCGGTGGAGGCGCTCCCCTGGAATCCCTTGATGTTCGGATAGGCAGCCAGGATTTCCTTGGCTTTCTGGTAGGCAACTTCGGAGTCGTCGAAGCTTTCGTTCTTATCGCCGACCATTGTCATGTTGGGGTAAGCCTCTTTTTGGCGCTCAATACCCCCATCTACCCATTCGTTGTGGGTTTTGGAGCCAAGGCTGCCCACAAACACGGCATACTCGCCCTCTTCGCCCATCTCAGCAGCCAGACGATCCATCAGACCGGCCCCAAAAGCTTTGTTATCGAAAGCCTCGATATCGTAATCCATACTTTCCTGGTTCGAAGCCTCGTGGGTCACGACAACAATACCGGCATCCATGGCCTTTTTCAGCACAGGGTCGAGTTGGGTCGGATCCATCGGAACGATGCACAGGGCATCCACCCCTTGCGCAATCAGATCCTCAATGATCGGAATCTGCTGGGCAGCATCGGCTTCGGCCGGCCCGACCAGGGTGGCATTGACGCCATTCTCTTTGCCCCAGTCAACCACGCCTTCTTCCATGCGGTTAAACCAGTTGATCCCGGCAATTTTAACAACGGTCACAAAGTTGAGGTCCCCTTCGGCAGCGGGTTCTGCGGCAGCCGCTTCTTCAGTGGCGGCAGGAGCCTCGGCCGCTGGCTCTTCGGTGGCAGCAGGCGCTTCGGCAGCCGGTTCTTCGGTAGCGGCGGGGGCTTCCACTGCTGGTGCTTCAGTAGCAGCGGGCGCTTCGGCGGCTGGGGCTTCGGTGGCGGCTGGTTGAGCGCCGCAGCCAGCCACGACAGCCACCAGTAGGACTACAAGCAAAAGATACAAACACTTTTTCATTTGTTTTCTCCTCTTCTACTACTCTGAAATATTTCGATCACCGAACGTTGAAAAAGTGACTCTGAAGAGAGTCAGTAATAAAATTGACGGCAGCAGTTCACCTCCTTTCGTCATTAAAGGCTGGGAAATTTTTAAGAAACCACCGCCTTCAGCATGACGACCAGCGCTTCGCAGCCGGGGTCAACCTGCCCCTCGGTGCGCTCGCCGACCCAACTGGCCCGGCCAACTTTGCTGCGCAAGGGGGTCACGCTGTCCCGGCCCGCTTCGGCGGCGACCAGAGCTTTGGCCCCGGCTCCGCTCAGGGAAGCGCCCCCCTCTACGGCAGCGGCAAAGGCTTCGTAGGCCGGGTGGAGCGCATCAATGATGGTTTTATCGCCAGGCTTGGCTTTGCCGCGCTCCTGCATACCCAGGTCAGCCGCTTTAAACATGGCGACCAAATCCTGGCTGGAGATTTCGGTTTTGCCCATCACTTCCTTACCCGCGCGCATCAGCGCGGTGGCCAGCAGCGTCCCCATCGTCGAAGGCGCCGCCTTGTTGGCGGCCATGCCGGCTGCCCCCAGGAACTTGCCAATGTCGGAAACGGGGTTAGCCTGGAGATAAGCCAGCACGCCGTCCGCCACTTTGGTCAGGGTAATGCCGGTATCACCATCGCCCATCGCCTGGTCGAGCGACGTTAAATAGTCACTCTGCGCTTTGAGCGCCTGGCAAGCCTGCTCTAAAGTTGTGACAATCACCTCACCTTTGATCGGTTCATCTGCCATTGATTGAAACCTCGTAACTAAACTTGCTTGAAAAAGGGCGTATTGGCCGGATGGTCCAGCAGTTCGGTTAGTTCGTCGTCCAGGCGGAAGAAGGTCAATGAAGCCCCGGCCATTTCCATCGAGGTCGCAAATTCGCCGACATAAGCCCGGTGGATCTGCAAGCCTTTGCCGGTGAGGATGTCATACACTTTGCGGTAAATCACATAAAGCTCTTCGGGGGGGGTTGCCCCCAGGCCGTTGACCATCACGGCCAGCCGGTCGCCGGTTTGGGGCTGCAAGTCGTCTAAAATAGCATGGGTCATCCGTTCCGCAATCTGGTCGGCGGGCTGAAGTTTTTCTCGTTTCATCCCCGGCTCGCCGTGAATGCCCATGCCAATTTCCATCTCATCTTCGCCAATGGTGAAGGTCGGCTTACCGGCCAGCGGCACGGTACAGGGCGACAGGGCCACGCCCATGGTGCGGATATTGGCCAGGGCCTTTTCGGCAATGGCCGCCACTTCGTCCACTGAGCCGCCTTTGTCGGCTTTGGCCCCGGCCACTTTGAAGGCAAAAACCATGCCGGCCACGCCCCGGCGGCGGTCCGCCTCGGCGGGTGGGGCGGAGGCCACGTCATCCTTGACCAAAACGGTCTTGACGGCGATGCCTTCCATATCGGCCATTTCGGCCGCCATATCAAAGTTCATGATATCGCCACCGTAGTTGCCATAGATATAGACCACCCCTTTGCCGCCGTGAATCCGCTGCGTTACAGCCAGCATCTGGTCGGAACTGGGAGAGGCAAACACGTCGCCGACAGCACAACCGTCAAGCATACCCTGGCCAACATAGCCCAGGAACACCGGCAGGTGGCCGGAGCCGCCCCCTGTCGCCAGGGCTACTTTGCCCTGCACCGGGGCGTCGGCGCGGACAATACAATGGACATCTTCCGTATAAGCCAGTTGGGTGGGGTGGGCCTTAACCAGGCCATCCAGCATTTCGGGGACAAAATCTGCGGGTTGGTTAATAATCTTCTTCATCGAATACCACCTCCTTTGTGGAATAAAGATTAACAACGCAGTGGCTGAGTCGCCGCCACATCTTTATTTTTACACTCGCCAGCCCGGCACTCCGTTGCCTTGTGGTTTAAGAGGTATCGGCAGAGCGGGCAGAAAAAGGGGAAGCAAAGATAAACTTTATGTAACCGCTTACGTAAACGATTGCGGTTGAGCTTAACACAAAAATCGTGGTCTGTCAAAGATAAAACCAGCCATAAAAAAGGGGACTCGCTCCAGTCCCCCATCGCATTTACCCATCCACTCTGTTCAGGCTGACAGCCCCAAAACCGCCCGGATTTTTTGCAGCATCTCCTCGGTGCGGCCTTTGACAAAATAATCGGCAGCGCCTTTGTTAAGGCAGGCTTTGGCTGTCTCCACCTCATCCCAGGCCGAGTTAACGATGACTGGCGTTTTGGGGCTAAAAATTTTCAGCCGTTCCAGCAGTTCCAGGCCGGCATACTTGGATTCTTTACCTTCAAAATTAGGCATGTTCAAATCTAGAATTACCAGATCAAAAGGATGGCCCTCAACCACTGCCTCCTGAACCAATGTATAAGCAGCCACGTTACCCTCGGCCGTTTCCACCTCAAACCCTGCTCGAAAGAGCGTTTTTTCCACGCTGCGCAGTAAATTCTCTTCGTCGTCTACCACCAGAATTTTGGGTTCTGCATCCATTTCAGGTTCGCTCCGTTACAGATACTTCGTAGGACTTGTCCTACTTACCTAAGTTTTGCCCAAAATAATGACAACGTCCCAGGGTGACAGCAAGGAACG